>NZ_CP173720.1:0-47701 GCF_051058005.1 Sphingobium sp. DN12 | reverse complement strand
ACCTCCCTGACTTGGCAGAAAGGCTTCAAGGTGGACGACTTTTACGCCGCCCGCAGCGGGACTATCCCGCCACTAGCGTGGCCGAATATTGCTCCGCCGTTCTCACGTTGAGCAATTGCTTACAAATGTGGGCGACGACGCCCATGAAATCACCCTTGCTACCGAGACGATCATAACAGCCCTCAAGCTGCAACGTGATGCGCTCGCGATCCAAAGCTCTCGCCGTAGAGCACGCTTCGGCTCGATGCTCCTGCTCATGATCCCCGTGTTCTTCGTAGGTTTGATGATTGGCGCATCATACGGGATAGATGAAGGTCGGGCGCGGGAGCGTGAAGCCTTAAAGTATCCGATGATACCCCAGCTGTCCGTAGATCGTGGCGGGCTCAAAACTGACGGAAGGTAGAGCGGTGGCAGCTGCCACCGCTTGCGATCTCTTGATGGGCTATGGCCTCATGAGGCACGATGAAGAAATCTGACAGGGCAAAGAAACAAACCGCCAAGGTAATCGAGGCGGCTGCACGCGCCCATGAAGCTCTCGATTATTTCAACGGCAACGTCACAAATCCGTTCGATGAGTTAACATGGCCCAGTATTGCCGAAGGTTATCTTCTAGTCGCGCAGAAGGCGGTATCAGACGCCTTGGTCGCTTTGGAACGCGCAAACAGCGTTGGCTGGACCAAGCACGGCCAGTAACTATCGTCCTGGCCCTTCCCGCGAACGATCGCGGTTCCTAGATCGTTCGCTCTGCCGCTTCCGCTCCATCGCGGCTACCGATCGCTCATGAATTGTAGGCGTTCGCCCTGCCCCCACAAATTGCCGCACCTGGTCGGCAAGCTGGCGGTCAGCTGGATCGCTGCTTGCCTCAAGGCGCTTGGCGGCGGCTAGATAGCGGTGTTGCGTCTCAGTCCATGCCTGCCGCCCGCGCACCACGAAATCCGGAGCGGTGGACCGCCCCGCCAGCTGGTCTCGCGCGGCCGCAGTGATCTTCTGATTGGCAAACGGTGCAGGTGCGGTGCCGGCCATGTAGCGCTGCCGCATCCGATTCAGGGCCATGCTTTGACCAGCTCGGCCGACACCGCGCGCTGCGCGAGGCGTTGCCTCGGCAGTAACCCCCCTCGCCCGCAATTCCTCGGCAAAGCGCTCCCGGTAATGATGCAGCGTTTGAGGTCGCGGGTTGAAGCGTTTCCCCGTGTCACCGCGCGCTGCAACCGTCACATGCACGTGAGGCCGTGGTGTGTCCGTATGCAGCGCCAGGACGTAATCCCACTCATGCCCGATCTCGCTCCGCGCGACTTCGCGCACCGCTGAAAGAACCTTGTCGGGGTCTGTGCCTGCCGGCATCGAAAAAACCATGCTCACGGCGGCTACGGTAGAATTGTCACGCCAATAGACAGGATCGCCCCAATCGCGCGCCAGCGCCGCCCGATCTTCCTTGTCAGTCAGAATGTCGCCATCGCGCGTTTCAAGCGGCACATCGCCTTTTCGGCCGATATAGTCGAAATGCGCAGCCGCGTGGTTCTTGCCCTTCGGCCTGCCCGTAACCTTGACCATGACCTCCGGAGCACGGCTGACAATGCGAGCAAGCCGCGCCCGGGTGCTCCCGCCCTGGCCTGCTCGCCTCGAACTAAGCGAGCGCAGCAACATGTCGGCGCCGCGCCTGTTCGGGTCGCTGGTCAGCTTTGGTTTGAACAGCGCGGCGAGCTGGCCCGCCTCAAAGCTGCTGTCAAAGTCGCTCACCGGGCACCTCCCAATAGACAAGATCGGCCTTCGTGGCTGCACCGATACCTTCGACGGCCGCGCCGATCGCCGCGCGCAGGTCGTTGACCTTATGCAGCTCGCCGGCGATCTCCGCTGCATTGTCCGCCAGCGCCATCTTGTTCGCCGCTCGGGCGATCTGATTCACGTTGCGGCCAATGCGCTGTAACGCCTGACGGCAATTCAACAGCTCTTCGCGCAACTCGCGATCGACAGGCGCGGCAATGCCGATGTGTCGCCGCACAAGAGCCATCGCCCAGGTCGCCGGGGTCATGCGGCGCTCCTTTGCGCGATGGCGGATCACGGCCAGTTCGGTTTCGGTGGGCCGAAGATAAAGGCGGTGCTCGCCAGCGGCCTCGCGGTCGGCAACAGGCGCGGCCTCGATGGCCGCCCCGGACTGCCTGAGCACCGCGTCAACCAGCTGACGCATGAAGGGGCCGCGCCCTCCCCTCGTCTGCGCGAGCGCGTCGATCTTTGCGAGCTTGGCCGCCTCGATCTTGAAGCCCAGCGTCTTTTCCATGTGGGGTAGGTATCTCCCAACCGTGAAGCGCGATCCGATAGGATTGAGCGTATCGGTTAACATTAGCCGCCGCAAGGCTTATCCTGCCATAAAGTAGATACCTACCCCACAAACAAAAAGCGGTGGCAACTGCCACCGCTTCAAAATTCCACGCCGCCTCAATGCTGAGTGAACGTGGACGGTAAAAGCTATCAGAAGTCGAAGGTTTGGGGCGCAGCCTCGCCGTCGAACCGAACCGTGACCTGGCCGCTGAGAACAATCCCGCGACGGCCCTGAATGATGATGGCCGGTGCGTCGTTGGCCTCTTTCGGCTGACGGGGGGTGCGCGGCTTGTGATCGGAACGCTCGGCAAGCGCAGCGCCCTCCCCTTCCCGCTCGTCGTCGCCGGCATCCAGTTCGGGCCGCTCCCGACGCTCATCTGCTGCACTGGTGGCAGCTGCCACCGGCGCGCGCGATTCTTGGGGCAGCGCTGAATCGTCATTCGGTTTAGCGGCGCCGGCCTGAGCGCTCTCTTCATCGGGACCGCCTTGGAGCGTGGCAAGAAACTGCTCGCAGGCGGCGGCTGTCGGATTTTCATTCGTGACCACGAAATTGCGCGTGGCCTCCTCGTCCAGCTCGATCGCGTGTTTGATGGCGACGGCGGCGCGCGGAGAACAATTCTTCAACGCGGCAAGAATGTCCTCGGGCAAGGTGCGCAGCGAGTAGAGGCGCTTCACTTCCGAATGCGGCTTGGCGATGCGCGCGGCTAGATCCTTTGTCGAAAGCGTGTCACTGACGCGGCTCGCGATGAAACTGACGCGCTCGGCCAGACTTAGGGCTTGGCGTTGTTCGTTCTCAAGAAACTGGTCGAGGCCAATATCGCGTTCGGCGTCGGCCTGATCCAGAACGGTGTCGATCTGGTCGAAACCAAGCTGGCGGCACGCGCGGTAGCGCCGCTCGCCGTATCGGATGATGTAGCGGCCGTTCGATGTTGGCGCGACGACGATGGGTTGCAGCAAGCCGCGGTCCTTGATGGTCGCGGCCAGTGCATCAATCTCGGCCTGGTCGAACTCCCGGCGAACCTGCGCGGGGTCTGGATCAATGTCAGCGAGCGGAAGGCGCTGAAACCGCCCAGCTGCCTTGAACTCGGTATTCGCGGGGACGGCCGAAAAATCCATCGCGTCCATATCGAAGTCGGCAAAGCTCTTCTTCGCCGGTTTGACAGCTGCCTTGCTCATGCGGCTTCCCTCTCAGCTTGATCGACAATGTAGGAGACGACTTCGCGCAGGACCGGCGCGCTGCGGCGCGTATCCTTGGCAAGTCGCCACACGGGAATTTCGAGAAGGGCCGCCTCGCGCATATGCTCGCGGTGCGGGATGGTATGCGGGACAACATTGGCGGGTAGCGCCTGCCCGATCCGCTCCATGAGCATTTTAGACACTTCACTCGTCGTCTGCACACGATTGAACACGATCCCGAAGCGGGTTTCGTTGCCCTCCCCCCGAACCTTATTGGCAAGGCTGATGCTTTGCGAAATCTCGTTGAGCGATTGCCGTGCGGTTTTGTCGGGGTCTAAAGGCACCGCGACATAATCGGATGCGATCAGCGCCATAAGGTTGCGGCCATCCCAAGCCGGGGCCGTGTCGATCACGCAATAGTCGTAGTGCTTGGCAAGGCCGGCACGAATGGCGCGAACATAGGCGGCGATGTGCTGGCCCTGCTGCGGGCCGTCAGTCGTCAGTTCGACCACTTGCCTCGTGTTCTTGAAGCAAGCCAGCGCCGGAGGTTCCTCGACGGGGGCGAAGTCGAGTATCGACTGAACCGGCCCGATCTGCTCGAACTCGGCTTTCAGCATTCCGGCACTGTGGCATTGCTTGTCCAGGTCAAGGACCACGACACGCTTGCCCTGCTCGGCCAGATGCCACGCGATATGACAGGTAAGCGTGGTCTTGCCGATGCCACCGCGCTCATTAGTCACTACGATTGTTCGCATTGAGAATCCCTTCAATGGCTGCGCCACGGGCTACTTGTGCCAGCGGTTATGGGCGGCGCTATTTCCCGATCCGAAGCGATACTGCGACTGCATATACCATGGGTTCGGATCGTCATTCAGGTGAAGGCCCTTGCGCTTGCGACGCGGGCTGGTTGGTTCGGTCGGTGGATCTTTGCCGAAGATAGCCGCCAGCACGAAAGCTGCGACCACGGCCACGCCCCACCAGCCAAAGGCAGCGTGGGCCAGCGTGGCGACAATAAGAGCCACGATCAGCATGAGCGCGCCAGCTGCGATCAGCAGGATAAGCCACGCCAAAAGCATAGCCGTCCGTAGCGCGCTTGCTGCACGCCGGAGTTTGCTGACGATCTGACGGCGCATAGTGACCTCCTAAGCTGTGCGGCTCTCGCCTCGATCGGAGCCGATCAGCTTAGGGAAAGGCTGCTCCCTAAAGATGTTCGGCACTTGAGTTCGCAGTGCGTGGGACATTCGGAGCGCCGTTATCAAAGTGGCGTCCTGCCTGCCGTTCTCGATGGCGGCGACTGTTTCAGGTGAGACGTGAATCCTCGCCGCCAGCTCGGATTGCGTAAGTCCGGCAGCGATGCGCAAGCTCGCTACACGATTGAACAGTTTGGCCGCCACAAATGCCTCGCAAAATTAAACCCTATTATCGTTAGGGTCTATGAGAGGCATTGTCCACAAAAAAGGGCGGCCGCTAGGCCGCCCGTCTTATGGGGAAAGGGAGGGGGCTTAATCAGCCCCGCCCCTCGTCAGGATGCCCAGCCCCTCAGCGATCAGGTCCACCGAGTAGCGGGTTTCGCCATTGCTCTCGTAGCTGTTCTGGCGGACCCGTCCGGTGATGTGAACGAGGTCGCCCTTGCCCAGATCAGCGGCGCGCTCTGCCAGCTGGCGGAAGAACGTCACACGGTTCCAGTGCGTATCGGTCTTCCATTCATCGCCATCCTTGCGGTTGTAGTTCGCGGCGACGGAAACGTGGGTGACTTTATCGGTCGTATCGACACTGCCAACGCGGCCGATGATCCGAAATTCAGCGATGTTCTGCATGGTAGTCTCCTTTGGATAAGCGTTGCTGACGGATTTTTTGCGGCGGAGCTGAGCCACGCGGGCAAGCTGAAAATGGGAGGGTCCGCTTGCGGAAACCCAAGGCCGAAGGCCGGTTTTCTGCTTGCCCGCATTAGTGGCGATGCGCAGTTCGTATCCGTCAGACAGCAACGCCCAAAGGAAACCGCCCGAGTAGATGCAGCAATTTGGACTGGCGGTGGTGGCAGCTGCCACCGGCCATTGGCGCCCATAGGTCGCTGCGCTCGATCGGCATGGGGGCGATTGGAAAACCCTGTCGCGGCTCCGCCGCTCTTTCCCTGGCTGGCAGTCCGTTGACGCGGGCAGGGGACTGCCGGTGGCAGCTGCCACCGGCGCGAAGCCGAACAGAAAGGGCAATCAGCGTTTCCGCTCACGGTGATTTCGCTGAGGGCTGGGTTCTTGCACCTGGGCGGCGCGATGCGCCGCCCATACTCGCTTGACTGTGCTGCGGTCGCAATCGGCCAGCTCTGCCGTTTTGGCAATGCTCTTGCCCGCCTCGCGCAATGCCACAATGCGGGCGTGCGTTGCCCGATCGCCTTTGCGCCCTCCGCTGCGACCTGCGGCTTTTGCCAAGGCGATACCCTGGCGCTGTCGCTCGCGGCGATCGGTGTAATCGTCGTGGGCCATCTGTAAGGCGATCTTCAAGAGCATCGCCTGAACAGATTCGAGCACGATGCGGGCGATGCCATCGGCATCGGCCGCGAGGTCGGACAGGTCCACGACGCCGGGAATGGCAAGTCGCGCGCCTCGCGCACGAATTGTCTCAACCAGCTGCTCAGCCTCGGTCAAGGGGAGACGACTTATCCGGTCGATCTTCTCCGCGATCACTACTTCGCCGGGTTGAAGATCGGCAATCATTCGCAAAAGCTCGGGGCGGTCGGCGCGGGCACCCGATGCCTTCTCTCGATAGACCGCCGCGACATAGTAGCCTGCGGCCTTTGCTTCGCCCACGATCGCGTCTTGGCGACGCAAATCCTGCGCGTCGGTGCTGACGCGCAGATAGACGCGGGCAATCTGTGGGGCAGGGGAAGGAACGTTCTCAGTCAGCAAGGTCAGGCCCCTCGGGCGGCGATGAGCGAAGCTTGGCAATGCCTGCGTCCGCTTGTGCGATTTCAATTCCGCACTGGCGCGCTCTTGCGCGCAATCGCTCAAGCTCAGAATTGCGGGGGAGAAACATGCGAATGACCCGGTTCCGTCCTTCTAGCGCGATTATGCGCTGCGCAAGATAAGCCGCCTCATCATTCAAGGCCTGGTGCTGTTCCTCCGCCTTGCGTAGCTGGCGCTCCCACGCTCGCTTTCGAGCTTTCGCGCGCCGCCTTTCATCGCGGTGTCGAGCATCAATCCTTTTTTGGTCCTGCTCTCTGGCCGCTGCTTCGGCCGCGCTAGCGGCAACTTCCTCTTCCCGCGCCCTATCAGCATTTCGCTTCGCAATGAGCGCATCGAGCACGGCCGCGTCCGTGCCGAGATTGTTCATCACCCATCGCATCCGTCTGTAGGCCTTTGCTTCGATCTGTCCGATCGAACCAGGCGAAAGCCCCACCACACTTGCCACTGTTCGCTGCGTTTGCGCTTCCCCCTCGGGACCACCAATCCTTAGGCGCACAATTTGCTCTTCTCGCGGTTCGAGAGTTGCTAGCAGTTTGTCCATAATGTGAGGATCGTTGATCCGCTCGATCGCGCTGCCGCCGAGGCTATCAGCCGAAGCCGTTGCGCTATGGTTCGCCGTCTTGGCAAGCTTCGCATTAAACAGCGCGATCGGTGACTGCATGTTCATTATCCCATGTTCCAGCACGAACATGGCGCACAATCTATACCATCTGCGCTAGGCGCGAAAGCCATGGCGCAAATAGCTTCTAGAGCAACCCTATTGCGCCATGCTGCCCGTGCCGACATTCTGCGCCTAGCCAGAAGGACGCGAACACGATGCCAACCATATACCTGAAACGAACATCGCCGTTGATGGCCCAGCTCGGGGCCAACATCGCTCGCGAACTAAAGAAACTAGGCATAACTCAAGGGGAGTTGTCCGAACGCTCGGGCGTTGCGGCGTCACATATTTCATACATGGTGCGCGGACATGGTAATCCAACGCTTGCTACCTTGGAGAGCCTTGCCGATGCTTTCGGATTATCGGCTGTCGAATTATTGGCAGCGGATAGCACTTCCCGCGACAAGTCCTGAAAGGCAGTCGCTTTATTTGATCGGAACAATCTATGTCCAGTAACCCGCCCCGCGAATTTGACCGACTGCTACAAGATGCGCCGCTGGTGCGGGCAATGGGGGGAGCACTCTCGATGTTTGCCACGCTGCTTGCGCGTCAAGGCATTGTCGAGGCGAGCGAGGTTGCAAACTTGCTGGGTATCTATGCGGTCGCCACAAGCGAAGTCGATAATGAAGAGGGCATGATCTTGGGATGCTGGGCAGCTATGATCCGCGACGTGGCGGAGCAACAGCGCACATCTGCTCGCAAATAGCCCCGGCGCGCACGGCGCTAGCCGTGAGCCGCTTCGATCTTCTGGGCAAGCTCGGCCAGGTGATCGGAATCAAGTAGATCCTCGGCGGTAAGATCGGCCGCGAAAAACTCGCTTCCGCTGGGTGGCGCGCGATCGGCGGCGAAAGCGGCCAGATAGGGCCGCGCCTCGTCCGTGGCGATCCAGCGCCAGAAAGCATTGCCCTGGCCGAATAAACCGCTCTCGAACATATCGAGCCGTGCTTGTGCGAAGTCGGTCAATTTGCGTCTCCTGACAATCAGTCGGTTCGGCAAAAAAAGGGAGGCCGAAGCCTCCCTTTGTCTTACTGGAACAGTTTGATGAAAGCGGGCGCGAGGCCGATGACTGCGAGGACGAAACCGACGCTGCCGATGACCCAAGTTTGTGCCGTCAGCTTGCTTTCGATTCCCTTGTTCGCCTCCTGAACCTTCACGGCGATATACTCCTCAATAGCCTCTACAACTTCCGCTGCGGCGTCGTCGGACAGATTAGCCGCTTTCAGTGCTCTAAACAATTTGATGTGCATCCGGTTCTCCTTCTCGTTGGTGACGGGAGACACCCGGCATGGGCACCGGCGCCGGCTGTCAGGGACCGCGAAGCGGCCGCGGTAGCGGGCGGTGGGGGAGCCGATTTGCGCAGCAAATTGGGGGAACCGCCGATCCTTGAAAGCTGGCGCGCACCCATGCCAAAATGCCACGACACACAGAGAGAAGAGATTGCGCGGGGCGGGGTTCGATGCCCCGTCCCGCGCTCTGCATGGCACCGAGATCATCGGTTTCGCCCAGCGGGCGAAAAGGGGCGGGCTAAGCCCGCCCCTCCGGCGTCAGCCGGATTGGCCGCGCTTCGCCTTGGCCGCCAGCACGACCGCGACGACTTGCGGATAGACGCATTCGCCGCGCTCGATGTTGCGGATGCCGGGGCCGTCGAGCACGTCCTTGATACGGTCCTCGATGATCTGGCCCAGCTCGGCCGCAACCGCCTCGATGTCAGCACTCGTCTTGCCGATAAACATCGGGTCTTTCGGCCACATGCTTTCCGCGTCGAAATGATCCTTATCGTTCAACGCGGTCGCCAGCGCCTCGATCGCAGCATTTCCAAGCGCACGCTCGAAAGCCAGCTGAGCGAACAGACGATGAGACATAACAACCTCCTTGTTGCCGGAATTGGCGAGGCCAAGGGGAGGGCAGCGCCGGGTCGGGTCAGGGACCGCGAAGCGGCCGCGCTAGCGGGCGGTGGGGGAGCCGATTTGCGCAGCAAATTGGGGGAACCGCCGATCCTTGATGCGGCCTGGTGCAGCCCTCATGCTAGGAAGACACTGACGGGGGGATTTAACGAACTAACGCCCGCCCATCGGGCGGACCTTCACCCTGCGCCGTCTCGCGCCCGAACGATCGCGCTGTATTCCAGCAGCGTTTGTCGGACATTCTCATCATCCATCACATTGAGCGCATGGCCGGTGGCCGATGCCTGATCCGTCCGCATTTCGAGCCAAGCGATCCGCGCCGTGTTCGGCACAACGCGACCATGCTCAAGCGCGATCTGCTCGCTGTAACCGGCGATAACATCGTTGATGGCCTCAAGGGCTGCCTCATAGGCAATGGCCTGATCTTGGGTCCACAAGGGCGCTGTCGGTGTGGGGGCAGTCACCTTGCCATATAGAGAGGGCAACTGGTCTCCCGGCAAGCGCAAACTACGCCATTTGCGCTTGCCGAGAGTGGGCGGCCCTACCGGGGGGCTTGGGCCGTTGATGGGCCTATAATCCTCAAACTCACAACGCCAAATGGCGTTGGATAGATTGAAAGGGCGGCGCGACAAACAGATGCCCCCTCGAAGCGCATCGCGCGAAGTTGCGCATGGACCGCGACAATTCTCGCTTTCAGTTGTCGCTTAACCAAGCGAGCTGCTGACCGATTCCAAGCCCCTCCATCGGAACCGATGCGCGCCGTTCGATCTGCGGCCAAAGGGGATCGCGATAGTTGCGGCCTGCGAGAACGATCAGCGGCGCGGCGGCGTCGATCTGCTCGGCCATTGCTTCGATCACGCGCGCGCCCCAAAGGCGGCGCGCGCCTGCCTTCATCGCGCCTAGCGTTTCGTCATAGCGCGCGATGACGGTTTCCGGGGCGATCAGGCCATGCTTTGCTGACAGGATGAACCATGCGCCGCCCTGTCGTTCGACATAGGCACGGGCCTTCTGGAACCATGGCGATGCGTAAAGATCGCGCGCCGGGGCGGGGCGGTCCAGCTTCGCAGCAACGCAAGCGACAAGGAAAACCGGAGACGGGGACGGGGGAGGGTCGATGACAGACGGCGGCGCTGCCTCAAGATCGGCAATGACGGTGCAGCGGCCCCATTTCTGCAATTGGCGCTGCCATCCTTTCGGCGGTCCTTGGCGCTCGGCAACGTGGCTAAGGGTCGGTCCACCGAACAAGTCGGGTTGCTCCCCGATGCGCTGCACCGGGGGAACGTAGCGAGGTTCGCGGATGCAATGGCGGGCCATGCTCGATCCCCTCAAAAGGCGAAAGCGGTCTGGCCGCTCGCCTCGGTGAAGCTGGCGCTATCGCCTGCCGCGTAACGGTCGCGGCCCATGGGGGACCATTGCAGATGCCCGGAACGATCATAGGAAAACCAACCATCCTCGATCCCGATGATGAAGGACCATGCCTTATCCTCGGCGCAAGGTCCGTGAAGATTGATCGGCCAATGCTCGGCCCCGCGTTCCTGCTGGCAGGGCGACGGCGCGGAAAAGCTGCGAAGCAACGCGGCGCGTATCGCGGCGGCGGCGCTCATGCGCTCAACTCCGCATAGGTGGCGCTGCACTCGTAGCGGATCGCATCGCCATCCCACATAGGACCGCAAACGCCCTTGAATTTCGGTGCGCCCTGCAACTCAAGCCGCTGGCTCGGATTGCTGTTGTAACCGCTGCATTGAAGCCCCTCGACCGCTGCCCGGCTGACGATGGTTTCAAAGGTCGCGCCCTCGATCTCGATTCGGTCAAAGTCCTGCTCGGTCTGGCGGTAGATACGGATTTTCATGGGCTTTCCCTTCCTAATTGAGCCGAAGGCGATGACGGGTCATCGACTTCTGCCGAAAGCGGGCGACGCTGGGCCGGGGAATGCCGCAAACGGGGCCGATCAGGGGGGAGGGGGATCACCCGCCCTGCACGGAGCGCAGCGAAGGAAGGGCGGGGAAACCCGCCTGATCGCCAAGCGGAGCCGCGCAGCGGCGGAGACGGTCTAGCCCTTGCGGCAGGGGGCAGGAACAGGCCCCAAACGCGACAAATCAGCGCGGCGGCTTGCCGCCTCAATCTGCGCCAGGACAGGCGGTGGCAGCTGAAAGCGCGAGTCAACGTGTCCTCGGTCCAGTCGCGGCCACATGACAGCGATAGTGGGCCGCCAAGGGTCAGGCGCGCCGCCTCGTCGCGGGTTGCATGGTAGGTGTCATAGAGGCCGAGCCAAAGGGCTATGGCCTTGTCTCGGCCGTCGCAAATATCCGCAATCTGCGCGGGCGTCATAAGCTCCTGGCCCATGCTCACGCCCCCCCGAGGATAAGAGCACCAAAGCCGAAGCCCTCGGCGGCGTCCTCGATGGTGGTCACAAGGCCGTCAAAATCTTCATCCGGTCCTAGTAGGTCGGCAATCTCGATGACGGCGGGAAGGTCAGCGCCATGATTTTCGGCAAGGTCTTTGATGTAGCCGAAGCGGTCAAAATTGCCCTCTTCCTCATAGCGAGCGAGCGGAATGGTGCGGGCGGCGTTGATCCGAAGAATCGTTGCCAACGGAATGTCGGTCATGTGCTGTTTTCCCTGCCTAGAATGGAGCCGAAGGCGATGACGGGTCATCGACTTCTGCCCAGCGGCGAGCAGGGCCGGGGAATGCCGCAAATCAGGGCCGATCAGGGGGGAGGGGGATCACCCGTCCTGCACGGAGCGTAGCGAAGGAAGGGCGGGGAAACCCGCCTGATCGCCAAGCGAGGCCGCACAGCGGCCGAGACGGTCCAGCCCTTGCGGCAGGGGGCAGGAACAGGCCCCAAAGTCGAACAGCGGACGCGGCGGCATTGCCGCCTCAATCTAGGGAAAAGCGCCCGCCAGGTCATAGCATAGCGGTGACCTAGAGGACGCTGCGGCATGTCGCCGGCGACATGCCCAACGGATAGCGCCGGAAGCATCCGAGCAATCGGATCCTCCGTCATTTTAATTGCCCGAGCGGTTGCGCGACACGTCCGCATAAGGCTTGCGGCGGCACTGGCTGCACCGAAGCCGCGCGATCAGCTCGTAAATGCGGGTATCGAAAGAAATGCGGCGCGAGCGGGCGAAGTCGCCCAGCGGGGCGACAACGCGGCGACCGCAAGCGCAATAGATGCGCAGATAGCAGCCTTGCCGATACCAGATAGGATCAATGGGCTTGGGGCGGTTGTAGTTCGCGGCCATTGGGCGCTTATGCGCCAAAGGGAACAGACGGGGAACACCTCGCGCGCGCGTCGGTTATTGGATTGGCAAGGGAAAAGGGCTATATAGGCAATGCTTCGTGTGCTGATTCATTTCACGCACCTACCTGAACCCGCCGTGCTGTCACACGGCGGGTTCAAACATTTAGGGCGGGCGGCCCTGTCAGACCACCCGCCCCGCTAGATCAGCCCTTATCGGACTTCCCCAGCTTCACAATTGCGATCACGAGCGCGACGGCTGCGATCGTCAATTGAGCTGCTTCATATGCTGTCAAATCACATCACCTCCTTTGAGCGAGAGGATTTGCGAAGGGCCGCTGTCACAGTCCCTCGCCCTCGCTCGATGGGGGCTATACAACGGATTGGCGAGAATGCGCGCGAAACGCGCTTCACATTTTCGTGAAGCCGTTGGATGATCGCCGGCGACCGTTGATGAAAAGGGGAAGCTATGGGCCTCGTATCGCAGGTTAGCGCCGATGACCGGGAAAGTGCATGGCGAATAATCCGTCATCGCGAAATCATGGAACGACTGATTCCGCTTTGGGCTGTGCTTGGCGTTGCGCTGGTGCTGATGGGCGTGGACCTGGGCGGGCGTCTGCTGTGGACGCTGCCAATGATCGGATATGTCTTTGGGGTGATGGCGGTCGATCACGGCCCTGATTACCGCGCCGCGAATTATTGGGTGCCGGTCCTGGGAAGCCAAGCGGCGGCGCTGCTGCCTCTCATCGCCAGATTCTAGATCTCTCTGGAGCGGTGGCAGCTGCCACCGCTCCACGCGCGTCAAGCTCTGGCCTCGAAGCGGGCGATCAGCTGTTCCGCTACGGAAGTAATTTCGGCGGGGTCGGCGGTTTGAGTGCAATCGCCGCCTACAACAGCGCCGAGCGTGCCGCCGTCCAGTTGGACAACGTGGACACGCCACACGTCGCGCCGGAGTTCGTATTGATCGGGAAGCGGCCTCTGCATGATTTCATGAAACACCAGGTCAACCCATTGGCGCGCGTCCGGATCAGAAGACGCATCGGCGTAGTCGGCGCGGCTCGCCATGACGCTGTATCGGTCGCCTAGCATGAATTGGCGTTCGCGCGCGCGTCGGTCCTGCTCGATCCGCGTCACGCGATCTTTTTCCGCCCGCTTCATGGCCTGTTTCATCCGAACATCGTCGGCGCTGCGCGTCAGCGCCGCCATGATGTTGAGGACGCGCGCGGGCATATAATGCCCCGCGCGCTCGGCCGCCTCGATCACAAATTGCAAATCGCTGATCTCGGTGGGGGAGAGGGTGACGCGAACGGCGCTCGCCGTGTTGCTGATTTTCATGGCTGCGGCTCCGGCTCTTCCTTCGCCTTGTAGGCGGCAAGGCCGATCCACGATCCGTTATCGCCGCGAAACTGGCGCACAACATCGCCACCGTCCCAATGGCCGGTGAAGATGCCGCGCCGGTTGATGCCGCCGACGGGGCGCGTGCGCGCCGCCAGAAGGCGGGCGCGGCGCGTGTCTCGATCTAGGTGGCGCATGGGTTGCATGGTCAATCCTTCCTATTCGCTGGCGGTGTCGAGTTGCGTGCCGATCTCGTCGGCGTCGAAGTCTTCAAGGGCTGAAATCGCGCTTTCCAGTTCGGAAACTGCGGCGTCCATCGCCTGCGCGCGTTCGCTGTCCTCAAGACTGGGTGGCAGATTTTCGCGGGCGGCCTGCTCGTCATCCTTGACGGTTTCGAGCATGTCGCGCGCCTCATCCAACAGGGCCTTGCCCTTGTCGATCAGCACGCGGGCGGCGGCGATCTGCTTGCGGCGTTCGCGGTTCATGCCTCTGCCCTCACGTCGCCGCTGTCGATCTGGAAGCCTGCGCGGGCCAGCTCGTCACAAAGGGCGCGCTGCCGATCCTCGCGGGTGCCGCTGGTGGCGATGTAGCTGCACCGGCCATCGTGGAAGGCGAAGCCTGCGCGTTTCAGGCATCCGCGAAACCGCTGGTGGGTGCGGTCGCTCCAATCCAGTGTGCCCGCATAGTTGCGGAAGGCGGCGACAGCGCAGACGGAACCGTAATTCTCATCACGCCAGCTAAGCTCGATCACGGGGGGCGATTTGGTCATGGTGGCCTCCCTCAATATTCGCTGGTTAGGAGAATGGTGAGCACGCGGGTTGTGGCATCGGGATTCCATGGTTCGGCGCTGCCAAATTCAAGATCGCGGTCGTAATAGTCGAACTTCCACATGACCGAGAGGGCTGGGCGCGTGCTGTCGTCAGTCCAGCGGGTATGCCATTGGCCGATCACATCGCGATAAAGGAAACCGGCGTCATGCTCGCCGTGAGGATCGTTGTCGGGTGTGAAATCCTCAAAGCCCTCGATCATCTTGAGAATGTCGGACTGCGTATTCTCGTCCAGCGCCGCGATGCCTTGCGTAATCACGGTGCGACAAGTCACGCCCATCGTTCGCCGCGCAATGTCGTTCAGCGCCGCAACGGTGGCGATCTGGTCAGTTGTCGCTTCCATTTTCCTCACTCCTTTAGGCGAAGCCGCTGCCTGCGGCCTGCGGCTCTGACCCGCTGGCGAAGCGCGGGATGGGGAGGGGGGAGCAAAATCGATGGGAGTGGTGCGGGCGGCGCGACTAGGGAGGCCCCGGCGCGCGCGAGCGCGCCGGAACTGGCCGAACTTGTCGGGCAACCCGGTCCTGTCGATTATGCTTCGGGAACGAAAGGGCGGGTGCCCTTGGTGTTCCCCCGGTGGCAGCTGCCACCACTGACGGAGCGCGGCCCTGGGCCGCTCGATCCTATGTGGCAGCTGACAGACTACGAAGCGCGCGGCCCTGGCCGCTCATTTTCAGCGCTCGCGGTCCTTTGATTTCTCGGCGGTCGGCGTCGGTGATTTGCCTTCGCGCAATGTTGCGGCGACATGGGCCTTTGCGCTTTCGACGATCTGCGCCAGCTGTTCCTTCGATGCGCCGCGCTCGGTAGCTGTCGCGACGCGCTTATCAATGGCGAGCTGGAATTGCGCGAACCTGGCATCGGCGCGGTTCTGCTCAGGCGAGTTTTTCTCGAATTGCGCGGCAAGGCGTAGATCAACCTGACTGACGCCGGGAGGCATGACTTGCAGACGTAGCGCGCGATCGGCGGCCTGAATGTCGCGGTCGGTCATTTTCGAAAGGAAATCTGCGGCGCCCGCGCTGATGGCGCGGACTCTTTGCAGCGGGTCCATACCCTCGGACCAATTGACTTCGATCTGATGATAGCGGCGTTGCTCAATCAGCTGAAGGTGGTGCATCGGCCCTTTGGGATCGCGGAAAAAGGCAAGCTCCTGCGCTGAACGCGCGGCCAGCTGGCGCATGTCAGCGGACGTTTCCGCGATCCGATTAAGCTGCTCATGCTGCCGCGACGCAACGGTTTGCGCAGTAGGTAGGTAACGGCTGATTTGATCCTTGGCCTGCTCGATACTCATTGCGCGTCGTTCGCCAACTGGCATGAGAGATTCCATCGAGGGTGGAAACGCGATGCCCGCTGGCCCACGCGCTGGCTCGACGCGGTTCTGTTCGAGGGGCATGGCATCACGGATGACTTTGGCGAGGGAGGCGTGATTTCCAGTATGGAAGCTGTCGCGGCTCGCCTCCATCCAGTCCTTCGGCCCCATTGCCTGGATCGAGACGAATTTCTCGGCCGCAAGGGAATGTAGCTGCAAGTGCAGCCGCATGGTGCGACCATTGCCCTCACGGAACGGATGAACGGCATTTAATTCGGAAATATGCCGCCCCATGGTATCCGCAAAGCGATCACGATCCATCGACTTGAGGGTTTGGAGGTCGGGCAGCTGCTTAAATTCGTGCTCCATGCTGCGGGCAATGAAGTGCGCTCGGGCAAAAGTGCTGCCGGGTTTGCTTATGTCCACAGTCCGAAAGCGCCCCGCCCAATCATATACGTCCTGAAACAGATGATTGTGCAGTTCGCGATACTCGCGCGCGTTCGTCGCCGGCGCGGCGCGCTGCACAACCAGCTCGCCATGTCGGACAACCGAGAAGAAAGCTTCTCGCTCCTTGAGGATATTATCGTCGCGGATTCCCAGCTTGTTCCGAAGAACGTCGCTGTTACGCCAGGTGTAAGGGTCGCTCACCTGTCATGCAGCGAGTTTCTGGCGGGACAGAACATCACGGTTGTAGTCCTGCGCCAGACCAATCGCCACATCGACGGGAATTTGGGTTTCGACCAACAGCAAACAAAAAGAGTGGTCATCCGAAACCAATTCAAGTCCTTCAATCTTGCAATTTGCGATTGCTTCGCAATAAGCTGCCATCACGTCAGGAATCTCTTCCTGCCGACGCGGCTCATACCCCATCGCCTTGATGCGATTCCTGTAGGTGTCGATGATATTTTCCATTTTGCACCTAAAAACGACCTGCTCCCGCCCATAGTTAACATGTCGGGATTTGTATATAAACCACATTGAGTAGCCCCCATATTTCACTTTCCTGAAATGGGACGCCGCGCTTGCGCGGCGTCTCGTGCATTTAGCAGGGCGGGTCATTCAATCCGCTTGGTCGGTCATCATCGCCAACAGGTAGTCGGCGGCGTTCTGAGCCTCACGGGCAGCCTCGAAAATCGCGCGCTTGTCGTTGCGGAGCGCGGTCAACCAGTGCTCGATATACGCGGCATGGTCTTCGCGTTCCTCGACCTTGAAACCGACAATCGCGCCGATGAAGGATGCGCCCAGCTCGGCTACGAGCTCGTCCCTCGCATAGTCGGCGCGGCTCGTTGAAATCAGGGTTTTCCGGTTGAGGCGGCTTTCATGCCCTGCATGATGCACGGCCTCGTGCGCAAGCGTGGCATAGTAGTCGTCGGCGGAATGGAACGCTTCAAAAGCAGGCATTTGGATATAGTCGTCGCGGGTGTGGTAATAGGCTTGCGATCCGCCGATGCGAACGGTTGCGTCGATGCGAGAGAACATCACTTCAAGCTCAACGTCGCGGGTTTCGGGATTGGTAATGATCGGGGCGGGCGCGGGATATTTGCCGTCCAGTCCCTCGACCTGATCGGCATTGAAAACCGTGTATCGTTTCAGAAACGGAATGGCGCGCTCGTCGTCCGTCTCGGAGTCCTTCACGACAAGCTTGTTAGCATAGACAACGGTGGTCCCCTTGCTGCCCTTCCGGACATTGCCGCCAAGCTCCAATGCCTGTTTGAAGGTCAGCCAATAGGGGGAGGCGAAGCCCTGACGCATGGCGCTGGCCCAAAGGCTGAGGACGTTGATCCCACGATAGGCGACCCCATTGTGCCGGAGCGGAATGGTCGGCCCACCGCTCCACGGCTTCACCCAAGGCTTGGTGCCCGCTTCGAGCATCGCAAGAATGTCGTCGGTGACGGCCTGATAAATGTCGATCCGGTTCGTTTCCTTAGCCATTTTCCTCACTCCTTTAGGCGAAGCCGCTGCCTGCGGCCTGCGGCTCTGACCCGCTGGCGAAGCGCGGGATGGGGAGGGGGGAGCAAAATCGATGGGAGTGGTGCGGGCGGCGCGACTAGGGAGGCCCCGGCGCGCGCGAGCGCGCCGGAACTGGCCGAACTTGTCGGGCAACCCGGTCCTGTCGATTATGCTTCGGGAACGAAAGGGCGGGTGCCCTTGGTGTTCCCCCGGTGGCAGCTGCCACCACTGACGGAGCGCGGCCCTGGGCCGCTCGATCCTATGTGGCAGCTGACAGACTACGAAGCGCGCGGCCCTGGCCGCTCATTTTGGCGGCGGCTTGCATGATTTTGTGCTGTTCGTCGCACCCATCGGGATTTTCTTCCTCAACAGGCGCATTCGCTAATCGCAAAGGCCGGGCGGTGGCAGCTGCCACCGCCCCCAAGTTTGCGGGGAGCGCGGGAGTGAAGCGCGCTCCCCGTGCCGTCATGCCGCTTGGCTTTCGCTATCGGCGGCATCGGGCAAGGCAGAGGGTCGAAGGGCGGGGGGCAGGATGCGCCGCCCCGCAAGGCGCTCGTTGACCGTCACGGCAAGGTCAGAGCGCTTCATGGTCTGGCAATTCTCTACAGCGTCGTTGCCGCAACCTTCGGCCAGCAGCTTCAAGAGCGTGGCCTTGCTAAGCTGGTCATAGAATACCTGATTAGGTTCCCACTTGTCGGCCATGTTGATCTGCGCGGCTCCGACGATCTGCGCCAGCTGGCGGTCGCGGTCGCTGTGGAACGAAAGGCTCGTGATCTGCGAGGCAACGCAGTAGGCCAGCAGCCGCAATTTCGCTTCGCTGTCCATCTGGCGCATGTCGTCCAGCGTGGGTGTTTCGGCCAAGCGGTCAAGATCGGCCCTTGCGATCTCGTCAATGTCGGCAATCGTGGAATGGCCCATGACCGCATCGTCAACATGGAAGCGGTTCTTCTCGGCGGTGATTTCGGCGGCTTGTTGCCACGAATAAGCGTTGCCGCGAACCTGCCCCAAGAGGCCCGTTAAGAGCACGTCCAGCGCCAGCTCCGGGTCGCTGGCAAGGGCTTCCCGAACCGCCATCGTGCGGATGCCGCCCAGCTGATCCATGACTTTCTGCGAGTAGTCGGGGCGAGGAGGCTTGGGGCCATCGGCGGCGGTGCCCTTGGCGGTGCGGGTGAACGCGACCTGTTCGATACCGTCATGGCCGATGAAGACGATAAGCGAGTGCTCGGCCTTCTGCTCGGCGGTGAAAACGCGGCAAGCCGATACGATAGCGTCCTGTTTGCGGGTCAGGGCGCGCAACTCGTCGTCATAGTCGTGATCGTCCTCGTCCACCTCGCTTTCCCGCTTGGCGATTGCCGCCTCGATCTCGACCAGCTGCGCGGTTTCTTCCTCGGTCGGATCGCGCTCGCCAGCGGGTTCCAGATGGCCGCGCATCCAGTAGGAATCAGGCCGGTAGAGCTGCCCTTCTGCATCGCGCCAGCCATCTTCGCGCGCCGCCTTGGCGATGGCGTCGAGCCGATCTTGCACAAGGTCCATGACAAGGCCCGCATCATCGCAATAGCGACGTTCTCCGAAAAGATCGGTGGTGAAGGTGCCGCCTGCGGCGCAATAGGCTTCCTCGCCTACAATGCGAAAATGCTTGTCGGTATCGGCAACCTTCTCCTGGGTGAGCATGGCGCGGATTTGGTGGGCGTTGTCGCCGGTGCGCTTGAAAACCTCAAGCTGGCGGTCCTGATCGTCGGTCAGCGCGAAAGCCTGCGCCGCGCCCATGCCGATTTCGTCTTTCTGGAAGGCTTTGAGAATGGTCGGGTGCAGCGCCGCCAGCTTCAACACGCGGCGGACATAGGCCGGGGAGACGCCGAACGATGCTGCAACATCGTCAACGTCCTTGCCGCTGTCGATGATCGCCCGATAGGCTGCGATGGCATCGGCGGGGTGCATGTCCTCGCGCTGCGCGTTCTCGGCAAGCGAGATTTCCAGCGCCTCGTCCTTGCTGCGGATTTCAACGGGAACCTCGAAAGTGCCGGGGATGGCCTTTGCCTTCTGCAACAGCTTCAAGGCCCGATAGCGCCGCCCTCCGGCGCAAATCCTGATTTTGCCGTCTTCATCATAGCCGATCAGGTTTTGCAGCACGCCCCGCGCCTGAATGTCGGCGGCGAGGGCTTCGATTTCCTTGGGCTTCACCTTCCGCACGTTGAGGTCGGAAAGCGCCAGCTTGTTCAGTTGGATGGTCTGGATGGTCATTTTTCACTCCTTTAGGCGAAGCCGCTGCCTGCGGCCTGCGGCTCTGACCCGCTGGCGAAGCGCGGGATGGGGAGGGGGGAGCAAAATCGATGGGAGTGGTGCGGGCGGCGCGACTAGGGAGGCCCCGGCGCGCGCGAGCGCGCCGGAACTGGCCGAACTTGTCGGGCAACCCGGTCCTGTCGATTATGCTTCGGGAACGAAAGGGCGGGTGCCCTTGGTGTTCCCCCGGTGGCAGCTGCCACCACTGACGGAGCGCGGCCCTGGGCCGCTCAAACTATTGCGGTCGCTTTAAGAAGGAGAACCAGCGGCGGCGTGGGGGCTTTGCGACAATGCGATCGAGCCAACCAGAGCGATCAGGAGAACGGGACGCCTCGGCGCTGCACTGACGGTGATGGTCGCGCCGGCGCAGGCCCATAGCAAGGTGGCGGCGGGACCGGCCCGGTAGATCAGGAAGCCGATATAGCTGTTCGGCAGGAACTGCGGATAATCGACAATCAGGCGTGCGACGATCCCGCCGCCTGCGAGAATGAGCGCGGCGATCAGCCATGCCGCGATTGCCTCGATGCGCGGCGATGCACTGTGCCTGGGCGCGGCCTGCATCGTCGTTCGCGTCGCATCATTCATGCTGATCTTCCCTTATAGCCCTGACCGTCACCCGAATGGGCGGAGACGGCTTTGCTGGCTCCGTGGAGCCGCGCGGCGCAGCCGTGTGGTGGAATAGGGCAGGTTCCCGGCTCCGATCATTTGCACTTGTTCGGCAGCTGGCCCCTCTCGATCGCCAGATTCCTCATCGCCTCGTAATCGACACCCCAAAGGCCTCGTCGCTCATCGGCAGCGTCTTTCATGAAACGGGCATAGGCCAGCCCTGAATGTTGCCTGTAATCAACGGCATATCCATGGCGTACCATCGTTGCCGAAACAGATGCCCCATTCGACCGAAACCGGCACGACAGGTTAGACCCGCCCCAGCTCGTCCGCCGCGTGTTGCATATCGGCTCGATCGTCAACTTTTCGTCCTGAAAATCGCTCGTGCAATCCATGCCGCCATTTTGCTTCACCAGCTCTTCCAAATAGAGCTGCGCTGCGATCTTGGGCACATTGCCCTTGCCGTCCTCATCCGGCGCATCAATTCCCGACAACCGCACCCGCTTTTTATCGAGCGTTTCGAGCGTATCGCCGTCGATAATGCGCGGGTTCTCGACATGGATTGAAACCGGCTCGCTATTCCTCGCCTGCATCTGATTGAACAGCGCGCCGAACGCGAAAACAGAGAGAATGGGCAACGCGATTTGCTGATTTCGCGGCCATTTTTTGAAACCTCGGATCAGCACCTGGCTCTCTCCTGAAGAATGTCGTTCCAGTCCATCGGCGCCGGGGCTGGCGGGAGGATGATTTTCAGTTCGCGGTCGTTGGCAGTGAGGTGGTCGCGCGCGTCCTCTATGGCCTGTGCGGCTTCCTGGCCGTGTTGCGAGTAGATGACGATTTTGCGGATGCGTTCGGGGATCGCGATCAGGCCATAGCGGCGAATGCCGCCAGCGCCCCACACCTTGAATTTCCCGTCACTAAGCTGGGTGACGGAAACGGCTTCCTCGAAGCCTTCCGCGAGGCGCAGAACATCGCCGGTTGGCTGGCCGCCGATCCGCATGGCGGCGTGTCGGACCAGGCCGAGCGTCAATTTCGCCTCGCGCAGCGCCGCATGGTAGCGTTTCTCGCCGGTTGCTGGATCGAGCAAGATCCGCTGCACGGCGATTATGCCTTCGTCGGCCTCGAACGGCACGAGAAGGGCAGGATGCTCTTCGCGGGCGTCGGGCGGACCAACGATGCAGCGCGGAGCGAAGCGGAGCTTGAGGCCGGTCGGGTCGATTGCGCGCGAACGCAGATAGCGTTCAGCCGCGGTGCCTGCGATCGGCGCGGCGGAATCCCATAGTTGGAGGGCGAGCTTCCGGCGCGAGGGTTCGGGCGCGCGATCGACCGTTTCACCGCTCGTGTGGCGATTGATTTTGCGGCTGTTGAGCGCGGACCAGACGGCTTCCTGACTGCAACCGGCCCAACATTTGAATAGGACGGCCTTCTTGCCGGGGGTGACTTGGAGCGACGGATTGCGGTCGTTGTGGGCTGGACAGCAAACCATGCCATATGAGCCGCGCCAGTGGCCGCCCATATCCGCTACGATCTGACGTGCGCGTGCTTCGACGTCCATCTGCATCGAACTTCTTTCGTCAACGGTATCCCGACATTGGGATTTATACACATTTCACGATGGCGGGCAAACGGTCGGGATACATGCCAATATCGCGCATGGCCCGACTAGGGCCATTCAATATAAATATCTCCGCCGGTTATCTTCACTTGCGGATGACTCACGTTCTTTCGCCTCAATCGCTTGGCCCAGGCTGGCGAGAATGTCCGCCAGCTCGCGCTTGTCCCGCTCTTCGCGGGTTAGCTCCCATAGGGGCAGCTGATCCCTCATGCGCTCCATGTCGCGCGCCGCCTCGATCTGGCGATATTGTTCGCAAGCGGGGGCTGGATCGGCCGCGACGCCGCGACGGCGGCGAGCAGCGAAGATTTTCGAGAGGAAGGCGGGGAAGAGGAAGCGATAGGCGTTCGTGGCCTGCTTGATGCGCGGGCCAGCGCCTTGCGCTTCGTGGTCGGGAACCGGCTCGTAGCGCCTGAACCAGTCGATAATTCGCGCGTCTTTGAGACGCGAAAGCGCCTGAACGACGCAATTCTTGCTGAGGCCGGTTCCATCCATGATCGTGTGAAGACTGGGGAACAGCGCGCCAGTGCTATAGTCGATGACGCGGGCCAGGAACTCGATGATCTGGATGCCGGCCTGTCCGATAGCTCCGTTGCGAATGCGCGGTGTGGTTGTCCGCCGCTGCGCGAGCGTTTGCCGCTCGTAGAGCTTTGCGGCTTCGATCATCTCGCGCATCTGGCGAGCATTGCGGATCGGTGTGTAAGCCTTGGCCCGCTTTTCGTGGCCTACGGCGATGCTGCCGGCCCAGACTTTGACGCGCGGTTTTTCGGCACGCGCAAGCAAGGCGCGGTCGATCGTGGCGAGGCCGGTGCTACGCAGCACGGCGCCTATGGAAGTGGTCATGCGGACCTCCCTTCGTCGGTCCCGCGAGGCCAAGCACCATCGCTCCCGAAAGCACGCTTTCGAGATTGACTTTCGCCGCAGCACCACCGATAAAGAGAGCCAAGTTAGAAGCGCTCACTTCGGTGGCACAAACAGCCCTCGCTCAGCCAAGCGAGGGTTTTTTGTTGTCCTGTCGCCTCGGGGAGCCACCCCGCACGCAACAGATGAATCGCCGACTCCAAGGCGGAATCAGCGCGTCATAACTGGCTCAAGTTTAAGGGGTTGGCAAGAATAAGCGTGCGCGCACGCTTATAACGCGCTCGTCACGCCAACTTGCGGTAGTGGCGCAGATAGTCGGGATATTCGATCCCGCGTGCTTTCAAGAGATTAATCGTCGCCTCTTCGACCAGGGCGGCAACGGACGTTTGTTCGCGCTCAGCAAGGTTTTTGATCTCTGCCGCCAGCTCGGGTTTCACCGACGCTGCGAGATTGCGCGTGTTCGCGCGGCTCGGCCGACGCCGGGGCAAGGGAACCGGGAGAAGGGGGTCTTCCTGTCTTTTCGGGCGAGCCATAGGTCTAAAACACAAGAGGTTGATGTGGTGCCGGAATAAGCGTGTTGACACGCTTAATGGCTGTAATGTGGTTGCACGGCAAGAGAGGACAAGCCGGGTTGCCCTCGCCGTCAAAGCGAGGATAGACATATCCTTATCGGTAAAAGGGAATAAATCACGATGCCGCATAGCGACGATTGGCAGTATGATCCGATCCTGGAACGCGAACTAACCACCCGCCGCCCCGCTGGGGGAATGATCCAAGCGGTCGAGATTGCGCAGTTGCCGTCGAGTGAATGGATCATCAACGTTAAAGTATCGTGGCATGGCGATAAGTGGCTGAATGTCTGCCTATTCGAGCAACCGACGCTTAAAACATACAAGCGACTGTCAAGTGCCGTGCGGCATGTCGTGCTCGATTACGGATATGAGGATGACCATATCCGATTGGTCCCCGACAAACAATGCAGCAACAAATTGGCGTTTTAGGCTTCCCTTTCCCCCTCATCGTGATATGTGCATAAATCTCGATGACGAGGGAGAAAGCGATGAAAGCTTTTAATTTCGCGCTCGCGGCCGCCTTGGTGGGGGCTGCGGTGCAATCGACCCCCGCTGTAGCGTCGGATAATACTTGGGCATGTGAGGTTGTTCTGTGCATCTCCAACCCGGGTGGTCCGACGCAATATCCAGCCTGTGTTCCACCGATAACGAAACTGTGGCGGGTGCTGGCTCTCGGCGGCAGCTTCCCGACATGCACGGGCGGGGGTATCGCCAAGACAAAATACAAGAAGCCGGATGATGGGAGGCCTGGTCGCTTGACGGTCACTTGGACTGACGGGCGGCAACAGACCTACTATCAGCCGCGCAACTGACCGGGAGCGGGAACGTGTTCCTCGAAACCGGAGCCGTTCTTTCGCTGGCGGCGCAATGCGCCCCAGCAGTAGCACCGCATACGATCGCCGCGATCGTGGATGCGGAATCTTCGAACTATGTGTTTGCGATCAACGTCAACGGCGTGGCCAGTCAGCCGCGCCGTCCGCGTAATGAGGCTGAGGCCATCGCAACCGCGCGCTCCTATGTGGCTCGCGGCTACAGCGTGGATCTCGGCCTCGGCCAAATCAATTCACGCAACATGGGCTGGCTCGGCCTGACGTGGGACACTGTTTTCAAGCAGTGCGCCAATGTCGAAGCGGCAGGGCGGGTGCTCCTGTCCAATTTCCGTTCGGCCAAGACGGGGCGCACCCCGCAAGAGGCCCTTCGGGTCGCACTCAGCATGTATAACACAGGCTCTCAATCGAGAGGTTTCCGCAACGGCTATGTCGCCCGCGTGGAGAACGCAGGTCGCCGCGTCAGCGGTCGGCCTGCGACCGCAATCCCGACTGTCATCGTAGGCGATCAGCCCGCCAGCGCCGCCGTGAGCGACACTGGCGCCGGTCGTGTGCCGGTGGAGCTGGCGGAAATCGCAGCGGAGAACATGGAGGCGGCTCCACCGCCTCCACCGCCTGCGTGGGATGTTTTCGGCCGCGCCCAACACGCGCGGATTGGTTCGTAAGGCGAAGATAGGAGTTGTCGAATGTTTCGTATCTGGAAGATCAAGGCTGAATCCCGGCTCGATGCGCTGCTCGCGCGTCTCAAGCCCTCGCCGCTCATGGCGCGCGCGCTGCCCCTGTCGCTGCTGGCAAGCCTGCTCGTAGCGGAGCCGGCTTTTGCGCAGGCAAACTTTGAAGGCCTGGCCGACAATATTCTCGGCCTGCTGAGCAACGGTTTGCTCCGCACGCTGGCGATCATCGCGATCATCGTCGTCGGCCTTCTGTGGTTCCTGGGCCGCGCGTCGGTGCAGATGCTCGTCACGGTCGTAGTTGGCGTGGTGATCGTGTTCTCCGCGCCTTGGATCGTCGACACGATTACGGGGTGATCGGGGATGGACGGTCAGGAAGAAATGACAAAAGACCCGCTGTTCTTGGCCGTCACCCGCCCCGCTTTGTGGGCGGGTGTTCCCATTGAGGCGGGCGCGCTCATCATCATGGCGGGCGCAATCACGTTGGTTGGTTCGGGCAATCCTCTCTACGGCGGCGCGGCCGCCGTCGCGCTTTATGCGATGGCGCGGCTTATCGTTCGGCATGACGTGAACGCATTCCGGCTGATCTTCCTGTGGGGCCGGACCAAAGCGGCGAACCGGAACCGCGTCTTTTGGGGTGGGTCGAGCTACACGCCGCTGCCGCTCTACGGAATCAAGCGAAAGGGATTTGGTCGTGGTGTTCGGTAAGAGCGCGCTCGCGGAGAAGGTGCCTTTTGACAAGGCCAAGCGGGAGGAAATGCCCGAGAAATTCTTGCCGTATTCGCGGCATGTCAATGAGCATGTGGTCGCCCTCGATAACGGCGATCTGATGCTCATGCTCGAACTGGATGGACGGCCCTTCGAGACTTCGGACGTGCGCGATCTGAACGATTGGCACACGCGCCTCAACGGGGTCTGGCGCAATATTCATGACGAGCGGCTTTCGATCTGGACGCACATGTTGCGGATGCGCGTGCGCGACTATCCAGGCGGCACGTTCCGCTCGCATTTCGCCGCGAAGCTCGATCAAAAATACTATGAGCGGATGACGGCCGAACGCATGTTCCGCAACCGCTTCTTCATGACGGTCGTGATCCGCCCAACAGCAAACGCGACCGACAAGCTGATGGATTTCCTGCGCAAGAAGCAGGAGGACAAGAACGCCAATATCGCGGAAGCTCTAGAGCTGCTGGAAGACAAGGTGCGCGATCTGGAAAAGCTACTGCTGCGCGTTCGTCCGCGCCGTGTCGGCATCTATGAGCACCGGGGTCTCCTGTTCTCCGAACCGCTGGAAATATTGAACCAGGTGATGACCGGGCGCTATCGGCGCTGTCCTCTGGTCCGTGGCCGTCTCGGCTCGGCGCTCTATGCGAGCCGCGCCATCATCGGCGCTGAGACATTTGAGGTCCGCGACGCCGATCATTCGATGTTCGGCGGCATTTTCGGCATTCGCGAGTATCCGTCATCGACAACGCCGCGCCAGTTTGAATCGCTGCTTTCGGTCGATTTCAGCCTCGCCATAACGCAGTCGTTCACGTTCCTGTCGCGCACAGCGGCAACAGAACGGTTTCGGCTTCGCCAGACCCAAATGGCGAACGCCGGTGACAAGGCGATCAGCCAGATGGATGAGCTGATCGACGCGGCCGACGATTTGCAATCGAACCGCTTTGTGCTGGGGGACCATCATTTCACGCTGACGGTGTTCGCGGAAGATTTGAAGAAGCTGCGCGATAACATGTCGATCGCGCGCGCGGCGCTGGCCGATACGGGCATGGTCGCCGCCCGCGAAAGCGCGGCGCTGGAAGCTGCCTATTGGTCGCAGCTGGTCGGCAACTTCGCGTGGAGGGCGCGCCCCGCGCCGATCACGTCATATAATTTCTCGGCGTTCTCGCCCTTCCATACGTTCCCTGCAGGGCACGAGGACGGCAATCATTGGGGGCCTGCGGTCGCCTTGCTCAAGACAAGCGCTCGCAGCCCCTATTACTTCAATTTCCATTCGGCAGACCTGGGCCATTCGATGGTCATTGGTCCATCGGGCGGCGGTAAGACGGTGCTGGTCAACTTCCTGATGGCGCAGCTCGAAAAGTTCAACGCGCGCCATATCTTCATCGACAAGGATCAAGGCGCGGAAATTTTTGTCCGAGCCAGCGGCGGCACCTATCTCGCGCTGCGCAACGGGGAACCTACGGGCTTCGCTCCGCTCAAGGCGCTCGACAATACGGCTTCCCATCGCGCGTTCCTCGGTCGCTTCATCCGCCAGCTGGTGAAGCAAGAGGGGGCGCCGATCACGGTGCAGGAATCGCACCTGATCGACGATGGCATCGAAGCCGTGATGAAGCTGCCACGCGAGCAACGCTCGCTGTCGGCGCTGCGGACCATGCTCGGCATGTCGGACTCGGGCGGCGTCGGCGCGCGCCTAGTCAAGTGGACCTCCGAGGGGAACCTTGGCTGGGTTTTCGATAATGAGGAAGATTCCATGTCTCTCGAAGCCCGTTTCGTGGGCTTCGATATGACCGACTTCCTCGAAAACGCGGAAATCCGCACGCCGGTCATGCTCTACCTGTTCGAGCGGATAGACGCGCTCCTGACAGGCGAGCGCATGGTTATTGCGATTGACGAATTTTGGAAGGCGCTGGCCGATCCGGCGTTCACGGCATTCGCGCAGGATGGCCTCAAGACATACCGCAAGCGCAATGCGTTCCTCGTCTTTGCAACACAGTCGCCTGCGGACGCGCTGCGGTCCACGATCAGCCATTCGATCTTGGAGCAGGTCGCGACGAAAATCTTCCTGCCCAATCCGTTCGGCCAGCGCCGGGATTACATCGAAGGCTTCTCGCTCTCGGAGGCGGAATTTAAGCTGGTGCGCGAAGAGCTGTCGCCGGAAAGCCGCAAATTCCTCGTGAAGCAGGGCCATGACTCCGTTGTGGTCGGCCTGGATCTCATTGGCATGGACGATGAACTGGCCGTGCTGTCGGGCCGCGCTGAAACAACGGGCGTGGCCCGCGAAGTGATTGCCGAACTGGGCAATGATCCGAAGTGTTGAGTAGCGCCGAGAATTGACCCGGGAGGGGCAGAAATTATCACTGAGAATTGACCCATGCTTTCCTCGCCCCCGGCTGACAGTCGGGAGGCATTGGAGTGATCGACATGGACCTACTCAGTGTGATCCGCCGCTGGCACTTTCGCCAAGGCATTCCCATTCGCGAGATCAAGCGGCGCACCGGCTTGTCGCGCAACACGATCCGCAAATATCTTCGTGCCGACGCGGTGGAGCCGGTGTTCAAGGTGCCAGACCGGCCGAGCAAATTGGACCCATTTGCCGAGAAGCTGACGGGTTGGCTTAGGGTGGAATCGGGCAAGTCGCGCAAACAGAAGCGCACTGCCAAGCAGCTTTATGCCGATCTCGTCGCACTCGGGTATGACGGCTCGTATACTCGCGTGGCGGCCTTTGCCCGCGATTGGAAGCGTGAACGCCAGTATGAGCAGCAGACCAGCGGGCGCGGGACCTTCGTGCCGCTGGTCTTCCAGCCTGGCGAAGCCTTCCAGTTCGACTGGAGCGAGGATTATGCCGTCCTGGGCGGTAGACAAGTCAAGCTGCAGGTGGCCCATACCAAGCTGTCGCACAGTCGAGCCTATATCGTTCGGGCCTATCTGCTACAGACGCATGAGATGCTGTTCGACGCCCTGACGCAGGCCTTCCGGGTGCTGGGCGGCGTTCCCCAGCGTGGGATCTTCGACAATATGAAGACCGCGGTCGACAAGATCGGTCGCGGCAAGGCGCGCCAAGTCAACGCGCGCTTTGCTGCGCTGGCCAGCCATTATCTGTTCGAGACGGACTTCTGCAATCCAGCATCGGGCTGGGAGAAGGGGCAAGTCGAGAAGAACGTTCAGGATGCCCGCCACCGCCTGTGGCAACCCATGCCCAGCTTCCCGGACCTCGCCGCCCTCAATGCCTGGCTTGAAGAGCAATGCGTCGCGCAATGGGCAGAAATCCAGCACGGCGCGCTACCCGGCACCATCGCGGATGTGCACGCGCAAGAGGTGGCCAGCCTGATGCCTATGGGGCGCCCCTTCGATGGTTTTGTTGAACAGACCAAGCGCGTGTCGCCCACCTGCCTGATCGCCTTCGAGCGCAACCGCTACAGCGTGCCAGCCTCCTTCGCCAACCGGCCGGTCAGCCTGCGCGTGTACCCTGAACGGCTTGTCGTGGTGGCGGAAGGGCAAGTCCTGTGCGAACACGGGCGGATCATTGACCGGTCTCACCAGAAACCGGGGCGCACGATCTATGACTGGCGGCATTATCTGGCTGTTGTCCAGCGCAAGCCGGGCGCCCTGCGCAACGGTGCGCCGTTCCTGGAGATGCCCCAAGCCTTCCGGCAATTGCAGGCCGGGCTGCTCAAGCGGCCTGGCGGTGACAAGGAGATGGTCGAGATCCTCTCCCTTGTCCTGCACCATGACGAACAGGCTGTTTTATCCGCCGTCGAACTGGCCCTGGATGATGGTGTGCCGACCAAGGTCCATGTTCTCAATATCCTACATCGCCTGATCGACGGCAAGGCGCCACCGGCCCCACCCATCGATGCCCCACAAGCCTTGCGCCTCGACAAGGAGCCCAGGGCCAATGTCGAGATCTACGACAAGCTCAGGGAGATGCGCGCATGTTGAGATCTGGGCGTCATGACCCCGCCAGTGCCGCCGTCGTCGTGATGCTGCGCGGCCTCAAGATGTACGGCATGGCTCAGGCCGTGGGCGATTTGATCGAACAGGGCGCACCAGCTTTCGAAGCGGCTGTGCCGATCCTGGCCCAGGTGCTCAAGGCAGAGATGGCCGAGCGCGAGGTCCGCTCGATCGCCTATCAGATCAAGGCCGCCCGCTTCCCGGCCTACAAGGATCTGGCCGGCTTCGACTTTGCCGCCAGCGAGATCAACGAAGCTCTGGTGCGTCAGCTCCACCGTGGTGACTTCATGGACAGCGCCGACAATGTTGTGCTGATTGGCGGGCCTGGCACTGGCAAAAGCCACATCGCCACCGCCCTTGGCGTCCAGGCTGTCGAGCATCACCGCAGAAAAGTGCGCTTCTTCGCCACCGTCGATCTGGTCAACGCGCTGGAACAGGAAAAGGCGGCCAACAAGGCTGGCCAACTGGCCGAACGCCTGCTCAAGCTCGACCTCATCATCCTCGATGAACTGGGCTATCTGCCCTTCAGTCCGTCAGGCGGCGCGCTGTTGTTCCATCTGCTCAGCAAGCTCTATGAGCGCACCAGCGTGGTGATCACCACCAACCTGAGCTTCAGCGAATGGGCCAGTATCTTCGGCGATGCCAAGATGACGACGGCCCTGCTCGATCGCCTTACTCACCACTGCCACATCCTGGAAACCGGCAATGACAGCTTCCGCTTCAGGGCCAGCTCCGCCACCCCAAAAGCCAGAAAGGGATAAAGCCAAACCTTGACCTTGCCCGCCATGGGCAGCACATAACCCACACCCGCCCGGGTCAGTTCTCAGTGATAATCCCGGGTCAATTCTCGGCGCTACTCAACAAATTGACGCCATCTTTGAGGGATTTGATTTTCTGATGTCAGCTTGGAGTATAGCCTAACCGGACGTCAGGGGATGTTGCGATTTATGTCAGGATAGGGTGGCGATCAGAATTAGTTGACGCCTGTTGCGTCATGTCATAGATTTCAAACTGACAGAATTGGCTGGTGGCGACGATGAAGGGTCAAAGGATCGGTTACGTCAGGGTCAGTGCATTCGATCAAAATATCGATCGCCAGCTGGACAGTGTTACGCTCGACCGGGTTTTTACCGACAAGGCCTCGGGCAAAGACGTCAACAGGCCCCAGCTTGAAGCCATGCTGTCTTTCATCCGTGAGGGCGATACCGTGGTCGTGCACAGCATGGACCGCCTCGCACGCAATCTCGACGACCTGCGCAGGCTCGTCCAATCGCTCACCAATCGAGGTGTCCGGATTGAGTTCGTGAAGGAAAGCCTGGCATTCACCGGCGAAGATTCTCCCATGGCCAACCTGATGCTTTCAGTCATGGGCGCGTTCGCCGAATTCGAGCGCGCTTTGATCCGAGAACGACAACGCGAAGGCATCGCTGTCGCCAAGCAACGTGGCGCTTATCGCGGACGAAAACGGTCCCTGTCCGACGAAATGATCGCTGAGTTGCATCGCCGCGCCGCCGCCGGTGAGCGCAAGGCAGCCATCGCCCGCGAACTGGGTATCAGCCGTGAAACGCTATACCAGTATCTCCGCGCCGCCACCTGACGCAAATGTTCGCATTATGTCCGGAAAATCGTTGTCTGGCGCAAAAACCTTGAGGCGACGCCGATCGGGGGTCCCTTTTGAACGCCGTTTGACAGCCTACGAAGCGCTGGAGGCGCAATTCACGCAGGAGGAGCAAGTGAAGCTCACGCTCGTCATCAACGTGATCGGTGCCTGGAACCGCATCGCCGTCGGCTTCCGCATGTGGCTCGAGACGGACGCCACCCGCAAGCTCCAGGCTGCGGCCTAATGCTGGCGGCAGGCGGGAGCGTTCACCTCTTCCCGGCGGTGGAGGACGCTGCAGCCAGCTTCGGCCCCTAGCGCCCTCGCCTGCTGCGCGTTGCTTACCGCATGCTCGGCTCGGTGAGCGACGCCGAGGACGTGATGCAGGAGGCCTTTATCCGCTGGATGCGTGCCGACCGGGCGCTGGTGCTCGAACCCGAGGCCTTCCTGCGCCGCACGGTGACACGATTGTGCCTCGACCAGCTCAAGTCTGCGCAGCATCGGCGCGAGACTTACGTGGGCCCCTGGCTACCCGAGCCGGTGGTCGAAGATGAGGAAGGAGAGGACGTCACGCTGCCACTGATGCTCGCGCTGGAGCGCCTGTCCCCGCTCGAGCGCGCCGCATTCCTGCTGCACGACGTGTTCGGCCTCGGTTTTGAAGAAGTGGCTGCTACGATCGCGCGCGACGCCGCCGCTTGCCGCCAGCTCGCCGCGCGCGGTCGTGCCCACGTGCGAGCCGGACGCCCGCGCTACGCGGTAGAGAAGCAGCGCGGCCAGGAGATTGCCCAGGCGTTCTTCGCCGCCTCGCGAAGCGGCGACATGACCGCGCTGGGCGCAATGTTAGCCGCCGACGTAAGCCTCCAATCAGACGGCGGCGGCAAGCGCGCTGCGGCGGTCACAGCAGTCACTGGGCTTAGGCAGGTTCTGCGCTTGCACAAGGGCCTCGCGGTGCTGTTCCGCAAGTACGGCTCTCAGCTGGTGCGCACTACCACGATCAACGGGGTGCCCGGCTTCATCACCCGCGAAGCGGACGGCGAGCTCCAGACAACCGCGCTGGACATCAAAGACGGTAGGATCGTCGCGATTTACATCGTACGGAACCCCGACAAGCTGCGGCATTTGCATTGAAGTGGAGAACGTGAGGTTACCCAGAGGATGCCCTCGACCGCCATTCCAATTCGCCTCAGTCATAGTCCCTCGTTCATTCATAGATGATGTGAAAGGCGCGGCAACCACACTGCTGAACCGCGTTTTTACCCCAGCCTCCTTAACGTCTTTGCCCGACTCGACATCATGGACGTGAGCGATGGGTCACTCTTCGATCGATCCCGCCTTCCAAGAACTCCGCCCCTGGAACGAAGGTCGCGTGATCGGTGCAAAGCGTGCGCTCAAAGCGCAGCAGGTGTGGGCCATCCGCTTCTGGCTCGATCAGCATCGACGGCTCCGGGATCGAGCGCTGTTCGACTTCGCTATCGATAGCAAACTACGCGGATGTGACGTGGTGAAGGTTCGTATAGGCGACATCGTTGCTGGTGGGCGCATCCGAGATCGTGCCGTCGTGGTGCAGCAAAAGACGAAGCGCCCCGTGCAGTTCGAATTGGTTGAGCCTGCTCGCAAGACGATTCTCGCTTGGCTCGAACGTCGAGGCGGCACGCTGAACGACTTCGTCTTTCCGAGCCGAAATGACTACATGACCCACATGAGCACGAGGCAGTATGCCCGCTTGGTTCGGGAGTGGGTCGTCGGCATCGGCTTACAAGCGGAGGATTATGGTACCCACTTGCTCCGCCGCACCAAAGCATCGATCATCTACAAGGCGACAGGTAATCTGCGCGCCGTCCAGATCCTGCTCGGGCACGCTAAGATCGAGAGCACCGTGCGCTACCTTGGCGTCGATGTCGAAGACGCCCTCGAGCTTTCGGAACGTACGGAGATCTGACTCGGCCATCTCGACCCACAAATGGACGTTCAGCTTGTCCATGGCGCTCCCCGACTTCAGACGCTCATTCAGATGGTGGTCTTCACCTGGCAATGCCGGCAGCTGTCGTATCAAGTGGCGCAGGCTACCTCACCTGCGCACGCTTAGAACTTGAACGTGATCTGGCTCGCGGTAAACGTGCTGTCCTTGTATCCTGCGCGCCTTAACACGTCGCCGGCGAACACGTGCTCGAACGTGCCGGCAAGCGTGACATGCGGGTTCAGAACCCACGCGACGCGCAATCTCGCTTGCTGGCCGACGCTGCTTCCGGTGACACGCTCGGTCCCGGCGTAAGGCACCTTCGTGCCCATGTAGACCGCGTCGGACGAATTGGTGCGCCACAGGAAGTTGAATTCGCTCCGGACCGTCACGCCCTTTGCGGGGGCGAAGTTCAAGGTCGGCGACACGTCGACGAGGTTGATGAAGCCGAAAGACAATCCGTCGCTGAGATACGGAAGCACCCCGAACAGCGTGTCTGCATTGCGCAATGTTCCCGTACCAAATGCCCCGCCGCCCGAGCTCGCGTCGGCGTGGAAGCCAATCCTGGGCTTCCACCCGTCGCTTCCAAGGCCAAGAGATTGATCGGTAAAAACTGACCAGGCACGCAGCGGCCGCCCGGCAAAGTCTCCGCTCTGGTATGCCGCGGTCCAGTCGATCGATGCCGCTCCGAGCCCACCGTGTACGCGCACGCCGTAGAAGTCGCGATGCTCCCGCCCGGTCCGGCCGCCCCATGTCCGTGTCTCGCGCGAGGAGAATAGGAAAGGATCCACGAGCAGCGGCTTCTTGGCGGCCTCCGGCGAGACGACGAAGCTCGCTAGCGCGCCGCGAAAGCGGCGATCCCCGGTGGGGTCGTCGAACGCGCCGCCGCCGAGCTCGACCGATCGGAAGGAGAACACGTCGGCGCGTGCGCGCTTGCCTCTGGCATAGGCGCGCACGCCCTGCCATGTGATTTGAATATTGGTGTTTTCCCGCGTCGACACGAACTGGATCGGGCCGTCAAGGAAGTGCTGCCGGCCTACGATGAGGCCAGCGTCCAGCCCGGCGATCTCGCCACTCACTTGGGCGAACAATTGCTGCACGATCAGGTCGTTACGCTGATTGGTGTTGACGGCCGACGAGCCGCTCTGCTGTCCGCTCGCCAACTCGCCATAGAGCCGCACGGATTTGCCCAGATGCAAGTCGGCGCCGACGATGGTGCGCAGGAGCAGGTTGTCCTGCTCGGGTGTCTCGCGCAGCCCACGATTGCTGTACGTCTCGTAGCGCAGGCGAGAGAGGCCGCTCAAGGTCAGGTACGCGTCGCCCTCCCCGTTCAGAGGAATGTATTTCACTGGATCGAAGGTGTCGCGCCGCTTGCCCGGGTCACGCAAAAACGACCAATCCTCGTTCCATCGCGACACCGAGTAGCGCGGCCCCGCCTTTGCCCCGAAGCCAGTTTCCTCAGGCGGAAAGCGATTGAGCTCGGTGGGGTTGGTCGGCGCGGAGGGCTGCACCGGTCCCGCGGCAGGGACCGGTGCCACGGTTTTCGAGGTGGGTGCATCTGTGACGGGAGCGGCGGGCTGGTCGACGATGAGGGCGCCCTGCCCAGCTCTCTCGTCCTGTGCGTAAGCCGTGCCACTGGATAGCAGCGAAAAGGCGATGACGGCGGAGACGTGCTTAGCCATGCGGCGCCTCCTGCGCGGCGCGGGACGCATCGGCGCGTACCCGCCGCGCGTTCGCACTCAACATCAGCATGGCGGCAACCATTACCAGCATGGGCACGGCCAACATGTAGAACACGCCTTGCGGAGAGAGGCCGGCGCCCAATGCCGTCCCGACGATCAGCGGGCCGCCGATACCGCCGACGCGACCGATCCCCAGTGCCCAGCCGACGCCGGTGGAGCGGACTTGCGCATCGTAGAACACCGCTGCAAGGGCGATCACGCTCTTCTGCCCGCCGCTGACGCAAATGCCGGCAAGGAAGCTGGTGGCCAGCAAGGCCGCGGCGCCCGACCCCAGCAGCAACCCGATCGCACCCACACATACGAAGCCGGCGGCGTATAGTCCCGCCAGCGCCAAATATGGACTTACCCTGTCCATCAGCGGCCCCACGATCAGCGCGGCGACGATCCCGCCGACGGTGAAAATCGTGGTGGTAGCAACGACGGTGCCAGTCGGATAACCCAGATCGGTGAGGATCGTCGGCATCCAGCTCTGCATCGCGTAGAACGTGCCCAGGTTGATGACGAACACCAGCCACAACAGCAGCGTGCCAAACCGCAGGTTGGACGCAAGAATGATCCGCAGCGGCGCGCGCGGCCGCGCGCCTGTTTCGCCCACCGGCGCGTGCGGAAGATCTTCGGGTCGAAAAGCGGGATCAAGGCGCCGGAACTGCGCGAGCGCCACATCCCGGTCGGCCCCGGGTCGCGTCAGCGTCGTGATTGCTTCGGGAAGGAAGAGGAAGAGGATTGGGACGAGCGCAAGCGGCAAGATGGCGCCGATCCAAAACAGCGAGCGCCAGCCGTGCGCCGGGATCAACCAGCCAGCCGCCAGCCCCGCAGCGACGAAGCCGAGCGAAAAGCCGCAGTAGATCGCGAGAACGAACGAGGCGCGCCAGCGCTTGGGGCTGTATTCGCTGGTGAGGGCCACCGCGCTCGGTGTTGCTGCGCCTAGGCCCACACCGGTCAGGAACCGCAAGAGGACCAGCGTGGTCACGTTGCCGGCGATCAGACACAGCAGGGTCGATGCTGCGAACGCGGCGGTACTCCAAACCACCATCCGCTTGTGGCCGAACCGATCCGACAAGGGTGAGAAGAAGAGGTAGCCGACCATCAGGCCTACCAGCGCGGCCGAGAAGATCGGCCCCAGCATCGCGCGGGGCAGATCCCATTCCTCTGCGATATGCGGCGCCATATAGCTGATTGCCTGGGTGTCGAACCCGTCCAGGAACATGACCAGGCCGCACATGAGCACGGTCATCCACTGAGACGGGCGCATCGGTCTGTCGTCGATCAGTGTGGCGATCGACGGTGATGCTTGGGCCGTCATTATCTCTCTCCTTGTGTTCTTATTTTGGCGTCATCGGGACGAGGCGTGCTCAGGGCAGAGGCACCGGCTCCCCCGCCGGCACGAAGGGATCGGCGTAGAAGTTGTCCTCCGCGAGCCCCGCCGACCCGGTCAGCAACGCGCGCGCATCGTCGATCATGCCCGGATTGCCGCAGGCGTAGACCTCGTACTCGCGAAGGTCGGGATAGCGCGCCAAGGCGGCGCGATGGACGTGGCCCGTCGCGCCTCCCCATCCGGCGTCGGGGCGCGACAGCACGGGCGTGAACTCGAACCAAGCGTGCCGCTCTGCCCAACGGCGCACCTCCTCCAGCGCATAGAGGTCGCCGATGGTCCGGCCGCCCCAGAACAGATGAACCGCTCGTCGCTGACGCCGCCGCACGAGGTCTTCCACCATGGACCGTATGGAAGAGAAGCCGGTGCCCGTAGCGAGTATCACGGCGGGCGTGCCTTCCTGCGCGCTCATGGAGAACAGGCCGTACGGCAGCTCGATATCGAGCTCACTTCCCCGTTCGAGCAACGCCAGCCTTTGGTCCGAGAAGCGTCCGCCGGGTACGCGCCGCACGTGCAGGGTCGCCACGTCATTGTCGTGGGGAGGATTGGCGAGCGAATAGTTGCGGCTTTCGCCGTCTTCCAGGAACACCTTGGCGTACTGCCCCGCGCGAAACGGCATGCGCCGGCCGATCGGCAGCCGCAGGTGCACGATAGCGACGTCCGGCGCCGGTCGATCGATGCGATGTACGCGTGCGGTGAAGCGCCGCCGCGCCGGAGCCTCCCGCGCTTCGATCCACTTGGGCGCGATTTCGACCGTGCCGCGCGGATGGGCCATGCAGTAGAGCACGTCCTCATGGCGGCCGGACAGGCTGGATTGGCGACCCATGATCAGCTCGCCCGAGACGAGCCCGCCCTTGCAGCTCGAGCAGACGCCTTTTCGGCAGGAATATGGAAGAGCGTATCCAGCCTTTTCGGCGGCATCGAGGATCGTCTGCCCATCCTCAAACGGGATCGCGATGTCCCGCCCTTCGACGTGGATGTAGTCGGTCAAGTCATGGCTCCGGTAACGGTGGGGCGGGCATGCTCGGCCGGGTGCCCCGTAGTGGCGATCAGCTTGACCGCCCGCAGCATCGCTGAGGGGTCCGCAATGTCGCGCCCGGCGATATCGGGGGCGCTGCCATGACCCACGCTGGCGAAGATCAGGTCCGCGCCGATCGTCAACGCGGTGGCCTCGCGTCCGGCCAGGAGTTTGATGGGGATATGGCCCTGGTCATGGTAGGCCGCGACGAAAGCGTCACAGTCGTCCCGCGCCAGGATGAGGTCAGCGCCGGTCGGCCCGACCACGTCGAGCCCGTAGCGGCGCAGCGCCGCGGCGGCAGGGATGGTTACTCGGGCATCGTCGTCTCCGAATAGCCCGTCCTCGCTCGCGTGCGGGTTGATCCCGAACAGGCCGATACGCGGTTGCAAGATGCCGAGCCGCCGCAAGGCACCATCAGCAGCTTGGGCCGCCGCGACTACCAGCCCTGTATCCAGCCGCTCCAGCGCGTCCGCCAGTCGCTCGTGCAGCGTCGCGTGGACGATCCGCAGCCCGCCACCCACCAGCATCAGGAACACTGCGTCGCTTTGGGCACCGCTCAGCCGCGCGATGAGCGAAGGATAGCCCGAGAAGGGAACACCCGCGGCGTGCACAGCGCCTTCGTGGTGCGGTCCGCCGACGATCGCATCGATCTGCCCAGCGTGCGCCATCGTGACTGCGCGCTCCGTGTAGGCGACCATCGCGCGTCCCGATGCCGCGTCGCAGCGCCCGGGCGCAAATGCATCGCCTGGCAGCGATCGGACCGGCACAAGATCGATGACGCCAGGCTCGGCCGGCGGAGGCGAAGCGGGATCGACCTCGCGCACTGCCCGTCCTGCGGCATAGTGCTGCACCACCTTCGGGTCACCGATGAGAAGGAGCCGTGCGTCGGCTTCCGCGAGTGCCGCCTTGACGGCGATCTCGGGACCGATGCCGTTGGGATCGCCGAGTGTCACCCCGATCCGACGGACCGCGCCGTCGTTCACAGCGGCAGCGCCAGCAGCGTGTCGATGCGATTGCTGTCGCAAACCACGATGCGTTCTCGCAGCAGCAGGTCGGTACCGCACTCGACAAAACGGTCAAGGTAACGGCCGGTCGCAAACACCTCCGTTTCGCCGGTGCGCATGATGCGCGCGACAAGGAAGCTGGCTTCGCTCGTTATCGCCCCGTCGGCCTCCACGCTGATCGACGGCTGGCCGATCAGGTGACGATAGACGTGCTGCTCGTAGATGTTGGCTTCGTTGAGCGCGGTGATGCGATCCTCGAGCATGCCGCGAGAGTCGGCGTATATGAGCCCCGCTTCCATGCCCGCGCGGTGGTTGGCTGCCGTAGTCACAACATAAAGGCACTCTGGCGCGAACAGCTCGGGCCAGCCCTGTGCGCCCTCATCGTCGATCACGCGCGCGTAGCGGGCATGAAAGCTACCGACCCGGCGGAACAGGCTATCGATCTCGGTCAAAGCGCCATCTCCCGGCGGTAGGCCTTCCAAAAGCCGCGGATCGACGCTTCGGTGACGCGGCTCGCGCTCGACAGGGCGTCGTGACCACCCATCTCCATCACCGACGCCGCCTCCTGCGCGCCAGCGATACCGCGCTGCACGAAGCCGCCAACGCAGCCGTCCTCCATCGAGACGAAGCCGGCCGGACCGATCAGGTTCGCCTGCTTCAGCCGCACTCGCCGCTGCTCGGGCGTATCGGTATCGAAGCCCAGGTACGTCCAGTTCAGCTCGGTTCGATTGGTGCCAGTTGGCAGGATCTGCCGCACCGCAAGCGAGTTCTGGATCTGCTGGAGCACGAAGCCGGGGAACACCGACAGAATCTGCAGCGTCACCCCATCGCCGAAGTCATCGAAGCCTTCCAGCAGCGATGGGTCCTTCAGCTGGTATGCGCTCTCGGACCGCAGGTTCTGATCGGCATAGTGCTGATCGCGTTCGGCATCAGGGTCGATCGCGGAGTAGCTCACGTGGTTACCGCCGTCCGGGCTTACGATGATGCCGCCCTTCTGGGAAAGGCGGTTGAGCTCGAAGGTAGTGAAGAACAGGTGGAGGATGGACGCGTGATAGCTGTCCTTCACATTCTCAAAATAGAGCTTCCAGTTGTTGGGCAGCATCTGAGTAAAGCGGCCGATCACCACTGGCTTGCGCCCGCCCAGCACGCGCTCGATCCGGGTCAGCACCTCCTCGCCCAGGTACTCTTCGATCGCGGGCACGTCGTTGGAGAAGCTGCCGAAGATCAGGCCGTGAAGGTTGGTCACGCGAAGCTTGCGGGGGCTGTGCGCGGTCTTGCAGAAGCTTTCCGGCATCCCGCCGACGCCACTCACCCCGCCTTCGAAGGCCACCCCGGTCAGGTCGCCTTCCAGGCTGTAAGTCCACGCGTGGTAGACGCAGGTGAAATCCTTCGCGTTGCCGCGATCCACCAGCGCCAGCAACGCGCCGCGGTGCGCACACCGGTTCTCGAAAGCGTAGATCTGGTCGTCGTGCCCGCGCGTAACCAGCACGGGCTGGTCGCCGACGCGGGTCGCGACGAAATCGCCGATCTCGGGGACCTCGGCCTCAAGGCACAAATAGCTCCAGCTGTCGCCCTTGAAGATGCGCTGCTGCTCCCGCGCGTACACATCCTCGCGCTGAAATAGCCAATACGGGATCCGTGTCAGCTGATCGGGAGCCCACTGGGCCGGGCCGTTCAACGAGGCCATCCCGAGTTCTTTTTCAACAACGGCCATGCAGACCTCTCTTGACTATCGTTCGTTATCCGAACATACTGTGCGTTATTCGAACTACATTTACGAGGGATAGCGACGATGTCAAGTGCGGACGGGGGCGGTGCTCGGGTCGAGATCATGGGAGGGTTTGCGAAAGGGCTCGCGATTATCGAACTGTTCGGATTGGAACGGCCCCGCCTCACGGTTTCGGACGCGGCCAATGGCGCGGGTCTGACCCGTGCCGCCGCACGTCGCTGTCTGCTGACGCTGGAGGGGCTGGGCTATGTCGAGTTCGACGGAAAGTATTTCGCCCCGCGCGCACGCCTTCGCCGCCTAGGCGGCGTTGCTGCCTACGCCACCGGCCTGGCCGAACGGGCGCAGCCGCTGATCGAGCAATTGTGCGAGGAGCTCAACGAACCGATATCGGTTGCTGTGCTCGACAATGATGCGTCGCTGTTCATCGCGCGCGCGGAGGCGCACCGGATCGTGTCCACGGGTGTGCGGCTCGGTGCGCGCATCCCGGCGTATTGCAGCGCTACCGGCCGCGTCCTTCTGTCGGGCCTAGAGCCCATGGAGGTCGACCAGTATCTCGGCCGGATCAAGCCGGTCGCGCGCACTCCCAAGGGCGTGACCGACCTGGCGGCGCTGAAGGCTCTCATCGGGCAGGCCTCGATGGAAGGTGTTAGCTTCAGCGACGAGGAACTGGAACTGGGCATGCGGTCCATGGCGGTCCCGATCCACAACGTGGCGGGAGACATCATCGCCGCGTGTAGCCTCAGCACCTCTGCATCCCGGGTGACCCTCGACGAGATGAAGCGTGTCTATCTCCCCAGGCTGGAAGCCGTCGCGTCGGCCATCCGCGGGTGAGAACAGGCCGGGTGAGAACGGAATTGTCAGACGGATCGGACGCGGCGGAGGAGCAGCGCTTGCCAGCCAATGGTACGGCACAGCCACGCCTCCTGATCGTGCTCGTGCTCATCATGGCGGCAGGGCCGATGGTGAGTTACACTGCGACCGTTCTTGGGCCGCTTCTAACCTCCGAATTGCGGATCGATCCGGCGCAGTTCGGACTCTTCGCCACGGCAAGCTTCGTCAGCGCCACCGTGTTCTCGCGGTTGCTCGCCGGGGCAAGCGACCGGCTCTCAGTGCGCGTGCAACTCGCGACCGTCTTCGCCTTTGCTGCCTTGTCGTTCCTGATCCTCGCAGCGGCTCGCGACCTGTGGTGGGCCTTGGCGGCGGCGATCATCAGCGGTCCGGCCCATGCCTTGTCCAATCCGCTGACCAACCGGGTGATCGCCACGCGCGTGACGAAACGGCTGCGCGCACGGTGGATGGGGATCAAGCAATCAGGCGTGCAATGCAGCCAAGCCCTCGCCGGGCTCATCGTGCCGGTGGCCGCAGCGCTGGCGGGTTGGCGCGTGAGCGTCATGGTGCTCGCCGTTGCGCTGCTTTTGTTGCTGCTATGGTCAAGCTCGTATTTGGGACGTCATGCCGCGCCCGAGGGCCCGACGACGCCTCCCCGTCGCAGTGACGACCAGCCCTCGTTCTTGCCCTCCGCGCCCGACGGACTGGTCCTGCGTTTTGCCGGTTATGCGATGTTCTCGGGTGCAGGCTTGCAAGCCACCAACGTCTACCTTCCCCTTTTCGCGCATGAGGCTCTTGGCTTCAGTGAGGTGATGGCCGGGCTGACGGTGGCGCTGGCCGGGACCGTGGGCCTGTCCGCACGCATATTCTGGGGCCAGGTGATGGAACGCGGCGGCGATGCTGCGACACTGCTCTTGCGCCTAGCGGCCGTGGCGTTTGGCGGCGTAGCGTGCCTAGTGCTAGCGCAGATCCTCGCAGTCCATGCTCTGCTCTGGGTAGGCGTCGTGCTCCACGGCGCAACCGCCATCGGCAGCAACGTTATCATCATGGCCGGCGCCATCCGCGAGGCTCCTCCATCTCGAGCAGGCGCAACCTCTGCCACGATCGCCACCGGCATGTATCTGGGGTTCGCATCTGGGCCGCTCGCGATGAGCATTCCGCTCAGTTCGACCGGCAACTTCATGTATGGGTGGTTGCTGGTGGCGGGCTGTTACGCTTGCGCATTGCTTACAATATCCAGCTTGGGTGGACGGTGGCGGTAATGACCCACCGCACGAAGCCGCTGCGCGGCAGGGGTGCGAGGCGGTGAGATAGCGCTCGTGCTTCGAGGTTTGGCGAGGGATAGAGAGCAGCGGACGCGCCGCGTGCAGGCAGCTCGACACGATGCAACCCTTTAACCCCGACGCGGCCCGTTTCTCCCTCGGTGGCGGGAGCCCGCCCGGCCATCGACGCTGCGATCACCGCAGCGGCGCGGTAAGAACCTGCAAGAACCGAGCCTTTGTCTTGCGTGAGGAGGCTCTGTTGCAAACATGGGGCACGGCCGCGTATGACCTTGCCGAAGAGAGCGGTCTGGCAGCGCTCAGCGCACGAAGTCTGGCGCGAAAGACAGGAATGAGCCCGTCGGCAATCAATTACCACATCGGCAATCGCGAGCGGCTCATCGCGCAGATCGCGTTCAAGGCTATCGCGGTATCTAGCCGCTGGCGGCAGTCGCAGGCCGCTTTACAGGAAGAGGGTGCCCCGAGGTGGGCCGAGCTTGATCACGTGTTCACGTCGCTGTTGCAGGATCGGTTGAGCACCGGCCGTATGGTGATGGCACTTTTGCAGGAACTGGAGAACGAGGCCGTCGCCAGCGGTCAGACCGCTATCGAAGAGGCGCTGCGCGAGGAAATGTTCGCTGAAACGGCGTTCTGGCGCGATCTGGCAATCCGCCATGGCGAAAGCGTGGATGCGTGTAGCGCGACATCGTCGGTGACTGGTCAGCGACATTGATGGTGATGTGTCAGCGGTGACGTTGGGGATAGTGTCACACGAGGTTGGCCTGGATCAAGAGGCGTTGTCGCGCAGCGATGTCGCTGGCATGGTTTCGATGTCGCTGGGCGATGTCGCTGGATCAGGAGCACTGTCGCGGAGCGATGTCGCTGAGGCCAGGGCGGATCGCCTGCGATAGCTCTCGACGTTCATTTCCAGGATAGTGGCGTGGTGAACGAGCCTGTCGATGGCAGCGACAGTCATTGCCTTATCCAAAAAAATGGAATCCCAACCGCTGAATGGTTGGTTGGCGGTGATCATGATGGAGCGCCTTTCGTATCTGGCAGAGATGAGTTCGAACAGGACGCTGGTCTCTGCCTGGTCCTTGCGGACGTAGGACAGGTCATCGAGGATGAGCAGGTCGAAGCGGTCGAGCCTGGCGATCTCCTGGGTCAAGGTCAGGGACTGACGTGCGGCCTGCAAACGCTGGACGAGATCGGTGGTTCGGGTGAAGAAGACCCGGTATCCGCGCGCGACGAGCTCGTTGCCGATGGCGGCTGCGGCGTGGCTCTTGCCGGCACCGGGCGGACCAAATGCCAGAAGATTGTGGCCCGCCTTGAGCCAGGCATCTCCTTGGGTCAGAGCCATGACCTGGGCCTTGCTCAAGGTGGGAACGAGGCTGAAGTCGAAGGCATCCAGGGTCTTGCCGGGAGGCAGCCGTGCTTCTGTAAGATGGCGCTGGATCCGGCGTTGTTCGCGTTCGGCGAGTTCCAGTTCGGCCAAGGCTGCCAGCAGGCGCGAAGCCGGCCACCCCTCCTTGTCCGCTCGTGAACAGAAGTCCGGCCAGAGACGGGCAATGGTGGGCAGACGCAGCGTGCCAAGCAACATGGGCAGCTGGGCGGTGTCGACAGTGATGCTCATGCGGCCATCTCCCTGGCGGTGAGCAGATCGTCGTATGTGTCAGGCTGGGGAATATCGACGACCACATCGGCCGGCTCTTTGCCGGGGCGTTGGAAGCGCTCCTGCAGATCCCTCAGATCGGGTAAACCCTGGCCATCGAGTATGCCGGTCAGGGTCGCGGCGAGCTCAGCCTCGCAGGCCTGGTCATGCGCAAGCCACAGCAGCCCCACCATGCTGCGGCATGCGGCGGCTTTGGGAAGCGCACCCTCCAGAGCATCCCAGCAGCGGCGATATTCGCTGCGAGGGAAGAGCTTGTCGCGATAGACAAGGTTTGCCAGCGCGTGGGGCTTGGTACGCAGGCTGTGGATCACGTGCCGATAATTGACTACGTGGTCATGACCGCCCCGTCCGCGATCGGGCGCCCTCCCGCGTGGCAGGGTCTCGATGGGCTGCCCGGCCAGATAAAGGTCGATCCGGTCATCGAAGATCCTGGCTCGCAGGCTATGGCCGATGAGCCGGGAAGGCACGGTGTAGAAGACCTTGCGCAGCACGAAGCCGCCCGATGAGGTGACGAGCACCGTAGCTTCATCATAATCGCAGCTGCGGCGTGAAGGTAACGGGCGCAGGTGCTCAGCTTCGATGCGCAAGGCATCGCGCCGCCGGGCATTGTGGCGGCCCACGATCTGGGCGAGGAACGTGCGCCAGTCCTCGATGGAGGCGAAGTCACGTGTCCCGCGCAACTGGAGTGCCTGATCGAGCCGATCCTTAAGGTGACCATGACGGCTTTCTATGGACCCATTCTCATGGGCGACCCCGCGATTGTTGCGGGTGGGCTCCATCTGGTAATCGGCGCACAGGGCGGCATAGCGGGTCCGCAGATCTTCCTGGGCATCTTGCTCCAGGTTGGCGAACGCCGCGGAGAGGCTATCGGTGCGATGCTCGTGCGGCACGCCGCCAAGCTGCCACAGCGCATTCTGAAGGCCGCAGGCCAGCGCCGTGAAGCTTTCTCCTCCCAGCACGACCTCGGCATGCTCCCACCCGGAATAGACCAGCGCGAAGTGATAGATCAGGTGCGGGCTCGGATTGCCGGAGATGGTGACCTTCAGATCGCGGGCGTCAAAGAAATCCGACATGCCCGTTTCGACAGCCGACCAGTCGTGCGAACGGCAGCTCCGCGACCTGGCCGGCTTTGCCGAGCGTGGCGGCTATGAAGTGGTCGAGGTCTTCCGCGAAACCGCGTCGGGCATGAAGGCAAACCGTTCGGCGCGGGCTGAGGTGATGAAGCTGGCGCAGGCACGCCATATCGATGCGATCCTCGTTACCGAACTCAGTCGCTGGGGGCGTTCGACCCAGGACCTGCTCGATACACTCAACCGGCTGTCGGGCTGGCGCGTGTCGGTGGTCGCGATGATGTCAACGGCGGAGCAAAAGTCGGCCATGGGGCGGCGTAAAACCAGGCCATCGTGTTACATGCCCGGGGGGAGTGGCGTGAGGGCGTAGCCCGAGGGCCACTCCCCCCGCATTGGCTTGCTTTTCAGGGTCTGATTTTAGCCTTGCGGGCCCGGCTGTGAGCGAGGCGATAGCTTTCGCCGTTCATCTCGAGGATGCTGACGTGATGGGTCAGGCGGTCAAGGAGCGCGCCGGTGAGACGCTCGGATCCGAAGGTTTCGGTCCACTCGTCGAAGGGTAGGTTGCTGGTGATCAAGGTGGAGCCGCGTTCGTAGCGCTGGGAGATCAGCTCGAACAACAGTTCGGCGCCGGTCTTGGAGAGCGGTACGAAGCCCAGTTCGTCGATGATGAGCAGTTTGTATCCGACCATCTGCTTCTGGAAGCGCAGGAGACGCCGCTCGTCGCGCGCCTCCATCATTTCGCTGACCAGCGCCGCCGCAGTGGTGAAGCCCACCGACAGCCCTTTCTGGCATGCTGCCAGTCCGAGCCCCAAAGCTACGTGCGTCTTTCCGGTGCCCGATGGTCCCAGAGCGATGGCGTTCTCACGCCGCTCGATCCACTCGCAGCGCGCCATCTCGAGCACCTGCATCTTGTTGAGCCTGGGGATGACGGCGAAGTCGAAGCTGTCGAGGCTTTTGACGGCGGGGAAGCGCGCGGCCTTGATGCGCCGCTCGACCATACGACGCTCCCTGTCGATCATCTCCATCTCGACGAGACGGGCGAGGAAGCGGATATGATCGACGCCTTCGGCGGCACATTGCCGGGCGAGCTTGTGATGCTCTCGCAGGCACGTAGGCAGCTTGAGCGCCTTGAGATTGTGAGCGAGAAGGATCTCCGGGGCCTGATCGCTCATGCGGCCTCCTGCTGGTCGGAGAGCAGGCTCAGATAGGCTCTGGCAAAAGTCTTCTCGACCGTGGTGCGTGGCAGGAAGGGATAGACGTCCAGGTCCAGCCTGGGCGGTACGCGTTCGACCCGGCACAGGACGAGGTGCTTGACGGCATCGAAGCCGATGGCGCCAAGATCAATGGCCTGTTCCACCGCCGCCTGGAGATCGGCGACGGTGAACGTTTCCAGCAGGCGCAGCACCTGTACATATTCACGCCTGCCATGCTTGTGCATGCGGCCTTCCATCAACCGCTGCAGTGTCGTGAACGCTTCGGGCAAATCCCAGCCCTGCAAAGGGGCAGCCTGGTCGAATGCGTTGATCTTCTGCTCGATCAGCGGGAGATAATGGAGCGGGTCGAAGATAACCTCCTCGCGGGCATAACAACGAGGATGACGGGCGATGACTTCGCTGCGGCAGCCGATCACCACCTCATCGACATAGGCCCTGATCCAGACCTCCTGATGGCCCCAGGCCACCGGAACCGAATAATCATTGGTCTTGTAGCGCACCAGGGATTGCGAGGAGACCCGCCCGCCCGCCTGATCGCAGGCCTCGAAGGGTGTAGCGGGTAGAGGCTGCATGGCCGCGAGATCGCGTTGCAAGCGCTCACCGATCGTCTCGCTCTCCCCGCGCACCTTGTCCTGCTGGCGCTTGCGGCATTGCTCCTCCAGCCACAGGTTGAAGGCCTCCCAGGTCGGGAACTTCGGGATCGGCACCATGAAATTGCGGCGGCAGTAACCAACCAGCCCTTCCACATTGCCTTTCTCGTTCCCCTTGCCCGGGCGGGCATAGCGGTCGCGGATCACGTAATGCGACAGGAAAGCGCTGAACAGCGTGGCACGCTTGCGCGTGCCGTCTGGCAGGATCTTCGCCACAAGACAGCGATCGTTGTCGTAGACGATCGAGCGCGGCACCGCGCCGAAGAACGCAAAGGCATGAACGTGTCCGTCCACCCAGGCTTCCGCCACTGCCGCCGGATAGGCCCGCACATAGCAGGCATCACTGTGCGGTAGATCGAGCGCGAAGAAGTAGGCCTTTTGCTCCACCCCGCCGATCTCCACCAGCGCTTCCCCGAAATCGGCCTGCGCATCTCCCGCCGGGTGCGCCAGCGGCACGAACATCTCCCGGCTGCGCTGCTCGCGCTCCCGGATGTAATCCTTGATGATCGTATAGCCGCCGGTGAAACCATGCTCGGTGCGCAAGCGGTCGAATACCCGCTTCGCCGTATGCCGCTGTTTGCGCGGGACGCCGCGGTCACCTTCAAGCCATCCATCGATGATCGCTACAAACCCGTCCAGCTTCGGGCGCTGCGGTACAGACTGACGCCGGTAACCCGGTGGCGATGAAAACGACAGCATCTTGCGCACCGTATCGCGCGACACATTGAAACGCTTCGCCGCCGCCCGTTGGCTCATGCCATCCGCGCAAGCCAAACGGACCTGAAGATAAAGTTCCACGCTGTAGATCCCCAC
>NZ_CP173719.1:0-278126 GCF_051058005.1 Sphingobium sp. DN12 | reverse complement strand
GGCAAACTCCTGTTTTTCTTGTTGGGATCAGTCGGCGGGCTTGTAGCTGTAGAAGCCTTCGCCCGACGCGATGCCGAGCTTGCCCTTGTCGATGTAGTTTTCCTTCAGCCACGCGGCGAGCGACTGTGCGTGCTCATCACCGTGCGACAGGATGTTGTAGGGGGTGTTCAATCCGATGATGTCGTAGATCTGGAACGGCCCCATCGGCGCGCCGGTGGCGATCCGCCAGACCTTGTCGACATCTTCCGGCTCGGCATAGCCGCCGGCAGCCAGATCGGTGGCCGCGTTCAGGAACTGCACCAGCAGGGAGTTGAGGACGTAGCCCGCTTTTTCCTTGCGCACCGGGATCGGCACCATGCCGATCGCGGAGGAGAAGGCGATCAGGGTATCGAACACGGCCGGATCGGTGTCGTCCGTACCCATCACCTCGGCAGTGTTGAACTTCCAGATGCTGTTGGCGAAGTGCAGCGCCAGGAAACGGTCCGGGCGGCCGGTGAAGGCTTTGAGGTCGCTCGGCAGCAAAGTCGAGCTATTGGTGGCGAAGATCGTTCTGTCAGGCGCGAGCCCCGCCAGTTTCTCGTAGAGCGCCTGCTTGATCTCGAGCACTTCCGGAACCGCTTCGATGACCAGATCGGCATTCGCAACCGCAGCCCCAAGATCGGCGGTGAGCGTGATGCGTCTCGAAGCTTCGGCTGCCTTGCCGTCAGCCGCACCCGTCACCTCTTTCACGTAGGTTTCTACAAGCGTTTCGAACCGATGCCTCGCCTGGTCGAGTGCTTCGTCGCTGATCTCATAAGCGGTAACGTCAAAGCCACTATAGGCGGCCTGGAAGGCGATCTGGCTGCCGAGGACACCGGTGCCTAGCACCGTCACTTTCAGGATGTCGCTCATTCATTCTCTTCCTTGCGTCGGGTTTCATAGAGAAACGGCGCAGCGACTTCGGCGGGCACGCGAACCAGCTTGCCGGTAGCTTTCTCGATGAGCACCCATTGCGACAGGGCCGCGACGAGCGTCTGACCGTTACTGTCTTTGAACTCGACGCACCGGGCGTATCTCGCTCCGCGCGGCTTCCCTTCGACCCAGGTTATGGCAAAGGTCTCTTCGCCCGCCCGGATATTGCCGCGGTAATCGACCTCGTGCCTGAGCACCATAGCAACATAGGTGTCGGCATCCCTCGGACGCGCGGCTGTCAGCCAGTGCGCCACCGACACATCCTGAATCCAGGTCACCCAGACCGCATTGTTGACATGGCCGAGTTCATCGATGTCTTCTTCGGTTGCCTGGAAACGGATATGGAAGCGCCGACGTTCGTCCACTTTTCCAGCCAAGGGCACGCCTGAAGCATCGCAGCCGATCCTGCGGCGTCCTTCGCCAGGAAGGCTCATGACCGGGTGGATGGCGCATCGAGGCCTGCCATCGCGCGAAAGAAGCCGACAAGCATTTGCTCTCGGGGAATAGCGCCTTCGACATCGCCCTGGACCGCCAGTCCCATCCACAGTGCATAGAGGCCGATCCCGGTCTGCAGCGGCGGCAAGGCAGGCCGAAGCGCAAAGCGCCGCGTCAGATCCGCCACAAGTTCTCCGAACAAATGGTGGCAGGCGGCCTTTCCTTCGCGATGCCGTTCAGCGAACGCGGGGTCCCGCCGCGCATGAAGCTGCAATTCGATCGAAAGCAGCGACCAATGCTGTTCGTCAGCCAGCTTAGCCAGCCGCGCCGCAAGCACTTGCAGAGTCGCCTCGATATCATCGCCGGAGCAGTGGGCGACCAGATCGCGCAGAAGCACGACCTCGTCCTGGATATGAGCCTGCAGAATCTCGACCAGCAGATCGTCCTTGCTTGCAAAATTCGAATAGAAGGCCCCCTGCGAATGACCCGCTGCACTACAGATGTTGCGGATCGACATGGCCGCCACCCCTTCTTCCACAATGGACGAATGTGCTGCGGCGAGCAGCTTATCCCGCGTCTGGCGCTGCGTTTCCTTTCGCGTGAGGCGCATGAGCGATCGACCTCCAATTCAGCACGGCATGGAAACCTTTTACCCATGTCGGCGTTCACCGTAAAACCAGATATCACCTGATATCTCGAATGCAACGAAAATCCGGTTCGAAGGATCGCCCTTGGCTGAGACCTATATCCCCTACTCCACCAGCGTCGAAGTGCTCGGCGAAGACGAGGAGCGGCTCACCGCCGAAATCCTCGAAATCATGGCGAGCACCAACCGCAAGGCGTTCGAGCGCCATCGGCATGCGGTGCGCGACGCCCATGCCAAGAGCCACGGGTTCCTGAAGGGCGAACTCGTCGTCCCGGAACTGCCGGAGCATCTGCGCCAGGGGCTTTTCGCTCGCCCGGCCACCTATTCCGTGGTGATCCGCCTCTCATCAGCGCCCGGAGATATCCACTCGGACACCATCCCCGCCCCACGCGGCATGGCGATCAAGGTCATCGGCGTGGAGGGAGAGCGGCTTCTGCCCGACGACCAGGGCCGCAATCAGGATTTCCTGCTCGTCAACATCCCGACCTTGAGCTTCGGCACGATCGGTAAATATCGCCAGCTCATTGGCCTTCTGGAGAAGAATGCGCAGAACCCCGCCTTCCTCCAACGCGCCATGGCCGGGGTGGCGCGTGGCGTGGAAGCCGCGGTCGAAGCGTTCGGCGTCGAGCCCGGCGCGACGCTGCGCGGGCTCGCGCGCGACAACGACCATCTGCTCGGCGAGACCTATCACTCGATGGCGGCGATCCGCTTTGGCGATCACATCGCCAAGATCAGCGCCGCGCCGCTTTCCGACAATGTCCGCGCGCTCACCGGCAAGGACGTCGGCACAGTGGAGGATTCTACGATGCGCGATCTGGTTGTCGAGCATTTCCGCGACCAGGGTGCTGAGTATCAACTGCGCGCCCAACTTTGCGCTGATCTCGACAAGATGCCTGTCGAGGACGCGGCGGTGCTCTGGCCCGAAGAGCTGTCGCCACACCAGCCGATCGCCACGCTGCGCATCCCGCCGCAGGACGCCTATTCGCCGGCGCGGCGGGTCTATGGCGATGACGTGCTGTCGTTCAATCCCTGGCACGGTATCCGCGAGCACCAGCCGCTCGGATCGATCATGCGGGTGCGCATCGCCGCCTATGAGCGATCCACCCGCTACCGCCATGAGATGAACGCGCAGCCGCGTGTCGAGCCGACAAACATTGACGCCATCCCGGACTGACGCACCGATCGACACACGCAATCACGAAAGGAGGCCAGTCATGGCCGAGACCGAAGAAAACCCGCAGATCGACGAAACCCGCCTTCAGGCCATCCGGCGGCGGATCGAGGAAGTGGCCGGCGACGCGCCGCAGCTCGCCAAGCTCGCGCTCGAGCAGATGGTGACGAAGCACAATCCCGACCTCAAGGGCACGGCCGGCTCGGCCGGTCGCGTCGGCGCGCAGTCCGGCAATGTCTCCGAGCTCACCGCCATCGCCAACCTCAAGCCGGGCGGCGCGGACCGGCTGAAACGCATCTTCGGACTCGTGAACGGCAATTTCGACGGGGCGCAGAAGGTCGGCACCCTGCACAACATGCGGTTCGTCTTCTTCGACAACGACACCCGCATCCTGTTCGCCACCGCCTATGACGGCGACTGGGACACCTATATCAACGACTTCGCCACCAAGATCCCTGACCTGATGGATTTGCTCTTCGCCTCGGTCGAAGGCTGGCCGGGCATCGCGAGCCCGAAGGTCAAGGATTTCATCGCCGAACATCAGATCACCGCCGCCGGATGGTTCGTCGCCAACCCGCAGGTCACGGTCGTCGACGTGCGTCGGCTTCAGCGGATGGAACATGCCGTCAACGAATTCCTGGACAAGGTGGGCTGAGCGATGACGATCCTTCAAAAGCTGAAAGAGCGCTTCTCGAGGGACAGCGTTACGCTCGACCTGCACGATATCCAGGCGCTGATCCTGCGAAGCCGGCCGGAGCCCTATGTCGGCATCCATGCGATGCTCCATTTCGACGAGGCCGAGGGCGCGCGCGCTTTGCTGGGCCGGCTCGCGCCCCATATCGCATCCGCCGACAACTGGAACGAGGATCTCGATTTCTGGATAGGCGCTGCACTCAGCTTCGAGGGACTGAAGGCGCTCGGCGTTCCTGAAGCGCAGCTCAAGACATTCCCGCTCCCCTTTCAGCAGGGCATGGCGGCGCGCTCGGAGCAGCTCCGCGACTTCGGACCCAACGCGCCGGAAAACTGGGAGGACGTGTTCAAGCCGGGCAACTGCCATCTCGCGCTGACCATCTACGCGGTCGACGATGCTGCGCTCGACAAGGCGCTGGCGACCGCGCGAACCGAACTCGACCAGAGCAGCGGCGTCACCTTGATCGGCGAGCATCGCTTCGGCGCGCCGGACGGCGCGAAAAACCCGTTCGGCTTCCGGGATTCGATCTCCCAGCCCGCCGTCGAAGGCAGCGGCGTCGATCCGCTGCCCGGCGAGGAACGCGCGATCAAGGCGGGCGAGTTCATCCTTGGATACGAGAGCGAGAACGGCCAGCCGCTCGGCATGCCTGAACCTGCGGCGCTGGGAAAGAACGGCACCTTCGTCGTCCTGCGCAAGTACAACAGCCGGGTCGGCTGCTTCAACGCCTTCCTCAAGGCCCATGGCGAGACGGCGGAGGACCGCGAACGTCTTGCCGCCAAGATGTTCGGTCGCTGGCGGTCAGGCGCTCCACTGACGTTGTCGCCGGATCATGACGACCCGGACCTCGGCGCCGATCCGCAGCGCAACAACGACTTCAATTTCAAGGACGACCCCAAAGGCCGCGTCGTGCCGCTCGGCTGTCATATGCGCCGGCTCAATCCCCGCGATTCCGAGCTGACACTGCTCACCGACGTCAACATTCACCGCATCATCCGCCGTTCCTCGACCTTCGGGCCGGTTTATTCCGAGGATGTGGCGCCGAAAGACGATGCCAAAGGCGATCGCGGCCTGTTCTTCATCTTCATAAGCGCGCGCGCTTACGACACGATCGAGTTCATGCAGCAGGAATGGATCAACCGCGGCAATTTCGTCGACCTCGGCGAGGAGCGCGATCCAATCGTTGGTCTGCATGAGGAGGACGGCCGGTTCACGATCCCGCAGGCGCCTGCGCGCAAGCGCATCGACGGTGTGCAGACCTTCAATGTCATGAAGGGAGGCGAATATCTGTTCATGCCAAGCCTATCGGCGCTTAAGTGGTTGGCAGAACAACGCTAAAGCTATTCACCTGATTGTCGGTTGAGATTTGAAGTGTGCAGAGTGACCCGGAAAGTGCGGGGCTGTGCGGAAGGTTAAGTGAGTGGGAGTTGAGTTTCGGCAAGGCTGGGGATGGTTGGTCCTTGTGGCGCTTACGATTTCGACGACCGGCGATGAAATCACGTTGCTGACGTTGATGTTCCGCACTGCCGAGAACGCATCCGGCTATGCGGTGCCGACGCTGCTGACCGCGGAGCTGCTACCCGGTCTGATCGCCGCACCCTGGGCGGGCCGCTTGATCGACCGCCGGGAGGCGGCCCGCATTCTGGTCATGGTGTCAGTTCTGCAAGCGGGCGTGATAGCATTTATCGCCTATTATCCCATGTTCACGCTCGCCGGGGCCGCGCTGTTGAGCGTGCTGTTCACGATCAGCAGCGCCGCAACATTCGCGTTGATTCCAGTGCTGGCGAGCGGCTTGGAATGACCTCGCACTCGCCAATTCCCTTATGGAAATGGTTCGCAGCCTTGGAATGCTCGCTGGTCCAGTCGCTGGGGGCGTACTGGTGGGATGGATCGGATCGCGCAATGCGCTTTTAGCCGATGCCGCCAGTTATGCCCTTTTGGCCCTCGTCGTGATGGCGAGCAGGCTTCGCCGCAAGCCACAACGGGACGATCAGGAGGAAGAGACCCTGTTCGCGGACTACCTGCCGCTGCTCCGCAATCGACGGTTGATGGTGGTTACGGGTGCGCTCAGCCTCGAAGTGTTTGCGACCGCCATAGCCGACGTTGCTTTCGTGTTTCTCGTGATGGTGACGCTGGGAGCGGGCCGACCGCGTTTGGAATGCTGACGGCACTATGGGCGGTTGGGATGTTGATCGGCGCTGGGCTGGCCGAAAGGGTTATTGGCCATAGGGTCGGACTGGCGGCGTTCGGCACGGCCGCTGTCATGGGCGCGACCATGCTGTGGATCGGCCTTGCGCCGATCGGGCTGGCAATCGTTGCCGTCGCCTTCATCCTAGGCGGCGGCGCAAACAGCATCCACAACGTCGCTGTCCGAACCTTGTTCCAGTCGGAATGCCCGCCCGCCGATCATGGCAAGGTCGCCGCGATCTATGGTGCGGTGACACGCACCGCCGTAATCGGCGGCTATGTTGCTGGCGGCTTCTTTTTTGTGCCGAATGATGCGCCAACCGCCTATCTCGTGGGCGGCCTGCTGGGCGTTGTCGCGGGCTTAGTCGGATGGCGGATATTCAATCGTAGATGGAGCGCAGCACCAATCAAAGCATCGACGCGCCAAGATTGACCTGATTGTCGTGCCCCTCCGCTAACGGCTATACCAATCAGGTGGCGTGATTGAGGCGCGGTGCGGAACGGACACGATAGCGACGCCCTAATGATGTAAGGCAGAAAATATATGACCTTTCAGTTTGATCCATCATTCGATGCAGAATCACTCCACATGCCGGGAGATTCTTTGATCGAATTAGACCAGATAGAGAGTTCATTAAGGATATTGCTGCCCTCTGAGCTTCGTGATTTATTTATTGAATTCGGATCAGCGATAGTTTTCAATAAGGATGTTGAATTTCCTGCGGAAAAATGCGCCTATTCCGAAGATTCAGGAAGAATTGGCGTTTCAGTTATATATGGCCCTGCTGACGGAAGCTTAGGAATAATTCGCATAAACGAACAATTATCCATGCAGATTCCAAAAACATCTGTGGTTTTTGCGGAAATCGGTCTGGGTAATATGCTGTTAATTGACAGAATTGATGGAAAGATATCCGTATGGCTGCACGATGAAGCTCTGCCTTCTAGGGCGATAACCCCCGTATACGACAGCTTTCATGACTTTATCGATGCACTGGTAGCCTTCGATCCTCCTCCCCTGCCCAGTTTAAAGGAATTGGGATTGGACTTGAAAGCGATGGGGATAGAAGAGGAGTAGCTAGATGTTACGGTTCGGCGCTGACGGAAACCACATCATTGGCGGCGGCTCGGCCGGCTGCGTCATGGCCAACCGCCTTTCTGCTGATTCGGATAAAGCTGTCTGCCTCATCGAGGCGGGGCCGCGCGATCGCAATCCCTTCATTCACATGCCGCTTGGCGTCGGCGTCATTGCCCGCACGGGATGGGTGAACTGGAACTGTGAGACCGAAGTCGAGCCTCACCTTAACAACCGGCGGCTCTATTGGCCGCGCGGCAAGACGCTGGGTGGCAGCAGCTCGATCAATGCAATGGTCTACATTCGCGGCGATCGGGCGGACTATGAGGGCTGGGGGGCGGCCGCCGGAGCTGACTGGGACTGGCCGCGCATGCGCGAGCTTTTTATCGCGCTCGAAAACAATCAGGCTATCCACGACGAGCATCATGGCAATGCCGGGCCACTTTGCGTCTCCAATCTTGGGCGAGTGAACCCACTTACGGAAGACTTCGTCGAAGCTGGGGTGGAACTGCACTACCCGCGAAATCCCGACTTCAATGGCGTGAGCCAGGAAGGCTTTGGTGTCTATCAGGTGACCCAGAAAGACGGGCAACGGTTCAGCACGGCGCGAGCGTTTCTCGATCCGGCTCGCTCGCGCAAGAATCTCGCCATCGAAACGAACGGCCTCGTCGAACGGATACTGTTCAAGGACCGTCGCGCCATCGGGGTCCGCGTCGGCGGCCGGGACCTGCTGCTGCGCCCCGGTGGAGAGGTGATCCTTTCGGCTGGCGCGGTCAATTCGCCGCAGATTCTGATGCTGTCGGGCGTCGGCTCGGCGAGCGAACTCAGGCAGCATGGCATAGAGATCGTTCTGGATGCGCCCGAAGTCGGAGCCAATCTCGCCGATCACCTCGACTATACGGCTGTGGCAACCACGGCCGATCGCGAAGGATTTGGGGTGGCGCCCAGTTTCCTGCCTCGTGCGATACGCGGCGCATGGAGCTATTTCCTTCATCATGAAGGCGAATTGACGTCAAATGCCTCGGAGGGCGGCGCTTTCCTCAAATCCGACGCCGGCCGGGAGCGGCCCAATCTTCAATTCCATTTCCTGCCGGCGATCCTGCGTGACCTTGGCCGCAAGACAGCCTTCGGCTACGGAATGACCGTGCATGTCTGCGACCTTCTACCGAAGAGCCGCGGCAGGATCGGGCTCAAGATCGCCGATCCCACGGCTCATCCGCGCATAGAGGGCAATTATCTCAGTCATCCCGATGATGTGGGCGTCTTGCTGAATGGCGCGAAGCTAGCCCGCAAGCTCCTTCATGCGCCGGCGCTCGCCCGTCACTTGCGCGAGGAGGTGCGACCGGGACCCGCGGTCCAGACCGACGAGGCTCTGATCGACGACATCCGCGCGCGCGCTGAAACAATCTATCATCCGGTAGGAACATGCCGCATGGGCAGTGACTCGGCATCCGTGGTCGATCCGGCAGCCCGTGTACGTGGCATTGACGGTTTGCGCGTGGTCGATGCATCGATCCTGCCGTCGATCGTGTCGGGCAACACTAACGCGCCTACCATGGCGATCGCGGAAAATGTCGCGCAAATGATGATCCGGCCTTGAGGAAGAATGGCGATGAGGTTCAGTTTCGTATTGGCAGCCATGCTGCTACTTGCAGCATCTGCGTCCGTCGAGGCACAGCGCGCTTCTTTCGGAGTGTGGAAGAATCCGCAGGACAGCGTACATGTGCGAGCCCAGCCGTGCGGAAGCAGAATGTGCGGGGTCGTGGTCTGGGCAAGTGACAAAGCCAAGGCGGATGCGCGGCGCGGCGGGACAAACGATCTGGTAGGTCTGATCCTGTTTCGCGATTTTGTTCCTGAAAAGAAGGGCGTGTGGCGCGGCAGTGTTTTTGTACCCGACATCGGCCAAACCTTCTCTGGAACAATCACCACGCTCGACGATCGGCGGATGGAGGGAAAGGGGTGCCTGACAGGGCGGATCATGTGCAAATCGCAGATATGGACGAAAGTGAACTGAAATCCGTCCAATCATCGTCTGACCGAGAGCGGCAAGCCAAGGATTTTAATAAGACACATCAAAAGCTTCTACGATAAATTGAAGAGGCGCGGAGCAGGAAACGGGCATGGCGACAGCGATGTGTGCAGCCGCCACGGGATCAATTCGGCGACGGGCATGCGACTTGGTCAGCGTAAGCAGGCGGATAATCCGTTATTGATCGTCGCGGCCAGAAGACGGTCCGCTGCGGCAGCGGCTGCACGAACAGATTAACCTAATGGAAATCACACGATAAGCGCCCCGCCTGATGCGCCCGACGACACATTCCGCCGCTAGCAGGCATCCCCCCGGAAATTCCAGCAATCTACGCACGCCCAAAATCCGTAGCGTCCGATAAACTCTGCCGGAAAGGAGGACTGTCCCACAACAAGCTATCAGGGGTTTTCCGACATGCTTATAGGCTACATGCGCGTCTCTTCCACAGATGACCGGCAATCGGTCGATCTTCAGCGCGATGCGCTGATCGCAGCCGGCGTCGATAGCCGGCATCTCTATTCCGACAAGGCATCCGGCGCTCGCGAGGACCGGGCGAGCCTGCGGGCCTGCCTCGAATATCTCGCAGCCGGCGATACGCTGGTCGTGTGGAAACTGGATCGGCTCGGCCGCTCCCTGCCGCATTTGCTGTCGATCCTGACCGATCTCAGGGAGCGTGACGTGTCATTCCGGTCATTGACCGAGCAGATGGACACGGGAACGCCGCATGGCGAGCTGCTGTTTTCGCTGTTCGGCGCGCTGGCCCAGTATGAACGGGCATTGACGCGCGAGCGCATCATGGCAGGCCTTGCGGCCGCCAGACGGCGCGGGCGCTACGGTGGCCGCCCGCGAACGATCGATGCGGAAAAGCTCGATCAAATCACCGCCGCCCTTGCCGGTGGCGCTAGCAAGTCGTCGATCAGCCGCACGTTCAACGTGCCCCGATCGACCCTCGCAGATACGCTCGCGCGGGCCGGATGGCTCAAACCGCCGCGCCTTGCGTAACGACAAAAACATAATTATATTTCCGTAATGCCATCCATGCGCTTCTCCTGGCATCCGGCCAAAGCCGAGAGCAATCTGAAGAAGCACGGCGTCAGCTTTGCGATCGCTACTCGTGCGTTCACAGATCCTTTCGCGCTGAGCGATCAGGATCGGATCGAAGGTGGCGAGCGACGATGGCAAACCTTGGGCCTCGTGGAAGGGCATCTGCTCCTCCTCGTGGCCCACACTGTCGTCGAGCAAGACGATGACGGCGAGTATGTGGAGATCATTCATATCATTTCGGCTCGAAAGGCCGATCGAACGGAAAGGCGACGTTATGAAGAAGAAAGACGCTGATACCGTCCGTTTCCAACTCGATCCGGACAATCTGCCGCCGTTGACCGAAGCGCAACAGGCCGAACTGGATGCCCTGCAGGCGATGCCGGATAGCGGGATCGACTATAGCGACTCTCCGGCGCTGACAGAGGATTTCTGGCGGAACGGGCAGCGTGGGCGCTTCTATAAGCCCATCAAGCAGCAGGTGACGGCACGCCTTGATGCTGATGTGCTCGCCTGGCTCAAATCGCAGGGTAAGGGCTACCAAGCCCGCATGAACGCCATACTTCGCCGTGAGATGCTGGCGACCGCCAGAAGGCAGGAAAAGCCACGTTAATTTAGATAGTTAGGCTATCGGTTATCGTGATATAGTCGTACATGGATTTACCCCAGAAAGCGTTTGGCAAGTCGGATCAGACGCGCTGCCCGGCCCGAATAGGGAGGAAAGACGAGAGGCAGAGCGGAGAAGCGGTTCTGGAGAACGGCGCGCTCATGACTGAAAGTCCGGAACCCGTGATGGCCATGTGCCGCCCCGATCCCGGAATTGTTCACACCGCCGAACGGCAGATGATCGTGGACGTATTGGACGATGGTAAGGTTGACGCCTGCACTGCCGGAAGTCGTGGCCGCCAGGATATGATCCACTCTCGCCCGGTCACGATCGAACACATAAAGCGCCAGCGGCTTGGGTCTTGCGTTGATCCGACCGATCACGGTTTCAATGTCATCATAGGTCAGGACCGGCAGGACGGGACCGAATATCTCCTCATGGTCGATCGCCGCCTCGGGAGCGATCGCTTCCAGCACTGTGGGCGCCAGCGCCCTTCCCTGCCTTTCGCCGCCGACAATGATCCGCCCGCCCGTGGCCAGGGCATCCGCAATCAGGTCCCCCAGTCTGTCCGCATGGCGATCATTGACGATCCTTGCGAGATAGGGGCTCGTCATGCCCGAACCATAAGCGGCGGCGATCCGGCGGCGCAGCGCTTCCACGAACCGGTCGCGGATCGAAGCGTGGACGAACACATGATCGGGCGCGATGCAGGTTTGACCGGCATTGGAGAATTTGCCGAAGGCGATCCAACTGGCGGCCGTCTCTATGTCGGCATCCGGTCCCACGATCGTGGGCGACTTGCCACCCAGTTCCAGCGTAACGGAGGTCAGGTGGCGGGAGGCTGCCTGCATTACGACTTTCCCGACCTCGGGGCTGCCGGTGAAGAAGATATGATCGAAGGGCAGCGCGAGCAGGGCCTGAGACATCTCCTTCCCGCCGAGGGCGACGGTAACCAAGTCTGGCGGAAATGTGTCGGCGATCAGCCGCGCGATGACGCCCGAGGTAGCAGGTGTCATCTCCGAAGGCTTCAGGATAGCGCTGTTGCCGGCAGCAAGGCAGGAGACAAGCGGCCCCAGGCAGAGATTGAATGGGTAATTCCAGGGCGCGATGATAAGGCACACGCCGCGTGGCTGCGGCACGATCCGTCCGGCCGTGCCGAAACCGATCAATGTCGGTCCGACATGGACTGGCCGCATCCATCGGCGCAGATTACGACGGCTGTGGCGGATTTCCTGCATGACCGGAAGAATTTCCGTCAGAAACACTTCGGCCTCCGGCTTGCCGAAGTCGATCGCCATGGCCTGGACGATCTCCCCTTCGAACTTTCGTATGGCAGCCGCGAGGCGCGCCAGCGCAGCGCGTCTTTCAGCAAGGCCAAAGCGCATCCGGCGCTCGTCCGACATTGCCTTTTGCGCGGTGAAGAGCATTTCCACCGGGCGGCCATCACAGGGTTCCTGCGAAATCGAATGGCTCTCTTCAATCATTTCATTCTCGTCGAAAACATGACCTTCGCGCGAGTCTTACGAGCGCAAAAGCAATAGGGAACTACACGAACATGTAGTATCGACCCGACATGGGCCTGGGAACCGAATGGACTCCAACGCTGCTTTCGCGACTGGCGGAAACGGCACTTCGCCGTGTGGAATTGACCGCGCGCGTCAGCCTGCTGCGCGCACCTTGCGGCTACGGCAAATCGGCGACGCTCGCGGCCGGTTGGAAGGAGGCGGCGGACACTGGTCGCCCGGCGCTTTGGGCAAGTCTTGCAAGCGACGACACAAAGAAGGGCACCCTGCGTCGCCTCGCCTTTCAGGCCGGAACCGCCGCGGACATCGAGTCCATTCTCCAATGGATATGGCATCAGGACAGGCCCGGGATTATTTGCCTCGATGATGTTCAGGAAGCGCCGCATCTCGAAACGCTGACAAGAGACATGATGGATGCTCTTCCCGATGATTGGCGAGCGGTCCTTGCAACCTCCGCCCCCTGGGGATTTGGCGTCCTCAACGCTGACTGGCAGGAAGTCGGCCCCGATGCCCTGGCCTGCCGCGCCCAGGATCTGAAGGAATTGATCCGGGTCCCTTCAGCCCTCGACCGGATCATATCGGACACACAGGGTTGGCCCGCATTGTGCCGCATCGCGGGCCGTGTATCCTACCGGATGCTTATGGCCCGAGATCATCTGTTATCTCGATCAGATGGTGTTGGCGCCCTTATCGCCCGCTCTGCGCACATGGCTGAAAAAGGCGGCATTAATCGCTCCCCTCGATGCCGAAAGCCACGATTTTGCCCTGCGCGTCCACGACGGCGCGCAATGGATCGCACGTGCGCAACGCGAATGCCTCCTATTGAGGCCGGACAGTGACGGAATGTTTGCGCTCAATCCGGCGCTGCGACACCATCTTGCCTTGAGCGGACAGTCGCAGCTTCGTTCCTCTCCAAGCCATCTTCTAAAACGTGCGGCTTTTCATCACTGGCGCGCCGGCCGGCCAGCGCAAACGATAGCGCTTTCGCTGCGGGCCGGCGATCCGGCCTGGGCGCGGGGGCTGGGCGGTGAGATCGTCATGGATGTCGCCCTGCGACAAGGCCGTATCGATGAGTTGGCCCATTGGCTCGAGGGCGTGCCCGACACAGCGTTGCTGACCAATCCCATGGCTGGCCTGGGAAAGATATGGGCCCTTTCCTTCCAGCAGCAGCAGCATGCAGGGGCGACGCACCTTTTGAAGTTGCTGTCACGCACGGATGCGCATGAGGAATTGCTGACGCTGCTCGGTGCGACGACAGCGGCGCTGAGGGACGATGTCGTCCGGGCGGAAATGCTCTGCCGGCAATGGCTCGAGCTGCACGCCCGGGAAAATCCGATGATGAAGGCCTCCGCCCTGGCCTGCCTCGCGAGCATCGTGGCGAGCCAGTCGAACGCGGCCGAGTTCGCGGCACTACGTCCCCTACTGGATCAAGCCTGTGCCCTGGCCGATCAGGGCTTTGCCCGCGACTGGGCAAAGATTGCCGAAGTGCTGCTCCTGCTGACGCAGGGGCAGATCATTCCCGCACGAAATAGGATCGACGCGCATCTGACGGATATGGTCTCCCCGGTCGCCGAGCAGACGCTGAAAACATTGCGCCTCGCTGTGCTGGCCGAAAGCGGCGTGCCTCTGGCAGAACTGGAATGGCCGTTGCTTTTCTGCGACCAGATCGTCGACGTCCGCATTCATACGGCACGGGCCATATTACGGGCCGCTCGTCTGGCCGGAGATGCGGACCTCTGCGAAAAAATCCTGACCGAACTGGACGTGAAAGCCGTACGCGACCACATGCCGCGACTGCAACTCATGGCCGATATCCTGACTGCGGAACATGAAATCGCGTCGGGTCGATCGGTCACCATCCCCAATATTCCCAGGAACGACGCCATCACTTCGGCTCACCTCGCCATTGCGGACGTCGAGTGCATGCTTCTGTCTGCGACGCGGGCGCTTGCCGACGGGAAGGATCACCTCGCGCGCCAATTGACGGACCGTATCCTGGCCCGCATCCGCAGGGCAGGATGGCAACATATCATACTCAAAACCCTCATGCTGCGTTCGGTGCTGCATCTACGTAAAGAGGCGCTGCAACTTTCCATACGGTCAGCGGAAGAGGCCTCGGAAATTCGCGACAGCACAGGACTGAAGGAAACAGCGCGGGAGTTCCGGAATATCCTGGAGCATATTCACGCGGGATGGGCCGTAAAGGCGAGGTTTGATCGGTCCGCAGCACAACATCACTTGCCGAGTTCACAACATACCGAAGGATCCGACCTGTCTCGCCGCCAACTCCATATCCTCGGCCTGGCGCGGGATGGTCTTACGAGCGCGGAGATCGCCAACATATTGGGTATCGGCGAAGATGGCGTAAAATGGCATTTTCGCGCGATCTTCAAGTGTCTCGCTGTCAACAGGCGCACCCAGGCCGTCGCCACGGCGATACAGCGCGGTCTCCTTCACTAAACGATCTCCCACGTCACAAATAGAGGCAGGCATGCTGTTGCGCGGCCTCCCGCAAGGCAAGATCAGCAATCCATTCTTAGTCGACTCTCGTTGCCGCCCTCGCCAGCATGAGATCCACGAGAAAGTCCAGAAGCTCTCCGCTTGCGACCTCGTGCGGTTCGAGCAGGCCCTGGAACATGCTTCCCTCGTGGACAGCCAGGATCAGTCGCGCGATGCGCGGGAGGCCCCGGGCAACGATGCGGGAGTCCTCGCGAAGGATGTCGGCGAGCGCGCCCTCGATGATGGCGAGGATCCGTCCTTGCCGTTCGGCATAGTGGCTCGCCATGGCAGGATGGCGTAGGGCATAGAGGCCGAACTCGGCCTGGAGCAGATACCAGTCCCGATCGAACGGATAGCTGGCGATAAAGGCCTTGAGGAAATTGTCGGCCGTCGAGCCGGGCATGGACAGGGCGCAAGCGGTCGCCTCCTCCAGCCTCGACTGCAAGCGCTCGATCACCCGGTCATAGAGGGCGAAGAACAATTCGTCCTTGGATCGGAAGCTGGAATTATAGGCCCCCCGGCTCAGACCGACGCGCTCGCAAATATCTTCCTGGGTGGAGCCATGGAAGCCACGTTCGGCGAAGGCCTCGAGAGCGCCATCCAGGATGCGCTCCCGGGTCTGCGCCCGGGTCGGGCGCGTTCGTGCCGGGCGGCGGCTCACGGGATCACGGGCGGGAGCATTTCGATACAAATATGTATTGAGTCGGTTGGATGTCAACGTTACCGTGCGGGAGCAGGAGACGTTCTTCATGACCTTGCGATGTTCGATGCTGGTTGCCGCGCTGGCGACTGCGGTCTGTCAGGGCGCGCAGGCGCAAACGATCGACAGGCTTGATCTCGATTATCGAAGCGCCCAGGCGAGGCTGCTCGAGCGGTCGGACGCGATCCAGGGCGCCGACGCCGATGTGCGCAGCAAGGAGGCCCAGAAAGGCTCCACGAGCACGTTGCGGCGTCCGACCGTCGAGTTCGAAGGACAGATGATCCGCTATCAGAAAACCCTCTATCTGCCGCTCGGCCCGCTGGCGGACGTGGCCCAGGATTATTCCATCTCTGACCCCCTGCGCTTCGAGATCGAGCGCACCAGCACCCGGCCGATCGTGACGGCGACGCTGCCGCTCTATTCCGGCGGCCAGATTCCCGCCGCCCAGGCGGGCGCCGCGGCGCAACTGGGACAGTCGCGCGCCGAACGCCAGATCGTCATCGACAACGGTCTGTTGCAGATGACCCAGCTCTATTTCGGCCAGCAGTTGCTCGAGCGCGTGCGCGATGTTCGCCGTGATGCGCTTGCGGGATTAGAGCGGCATGTCGCGGACGCCCTCAAGCTCGAACAGGAAGGGTTCATAAGCCGGGCCCAACGCCTCCAGGCGCAGGTAGCGCGCGACGACGCCGCGCGCGAACTGGAAAAGGCGCAGGCCGATCTCGCGAGTGCGCAGGTAGCGCTTGCCGGCGCGCTGCGGGCGCCGTCCGGCGTCGATCCCGTCTCCCCGATCTTCGTCATCCGTCAGCCGCTCCGTTCGCTCGACACCTATGTGGACGCGGCCCTGCGCGCCCATCCCCAACTGGATCGGCTCGGCGCGCTGGAAGACCAGGCTGAAGCGGGGGTGGCCCTTCAGCGCGCCAAGCTCCGGCCTACGATCTATGGCTTCGCCCAGTATAATTTCGATCGGCGCGACACGCTGTTGACGGATCCCGACTGGTCGATGGGCGTGGGGCTGCGCTACACGCTCTTCTCCGGTGTGGGCCGCTCGCAAGCGGTGCAGGCCGCGCGGGAAACGGTGACGCAAGCCAATGCGGGCCTGCGCGAAGCCCGCACCCAGATCGAAATCGGCGTCACGCGGTCCTGGAACGATGCGGAAGCCGCGCGACGGCGGTTTGAGCTGACCGACACGGCCATCACTGCGGCGCAGGAGAATCTGCGGGTCCAGACCCTCGGCTATCAGGAGCAGCAGACAACCTCGCTCGACGTGATCGATGCGCAGCTCGGTCTTGCCCGCTCCCGGATCCAGCGCGCCCAGGCCGGATATGATTTCGTTGTCGCGCTCGCCCAGCTTCTCCACGTCAGCGGTCAGATCGCCACATTGCCGGACTATATCGACCAGGGTGAAAGGGTCACGCCATGACCGCCACATCGGAAACCCTGGTCACCCCGGACGAGACGGCTCCGCCGGTTCCGACCGGGCGGAAGCGCAAGTTGCTGCCGCTCATTGCTTTCCTCGTCGTGGTCATTCTCGGCCTCGGTCTCTGGCTGGCCTATCGCCCGGTTCCCGATCAGCTCCAGGGCATGGTCGAGGCCCGCGAACTGCGGATCACGAGCAAGGTCTCGGCTCGGATCACGGCCTTTCATGTCGAGGAAGGCCAGCCGGTGAAGACGGGACAGCTGCTCTATACGCTCGACAGTCCCGAGGTCGAAGCCCGCTCCGAACAGGCCGGCGGCGCGCTCGCCGCCGCGCAGGCGAATGCGGACAAGGCCGATGAAGGCGCACGGCCGGAGGATATCCGGGCTGCCGAGGCCCAGTGGCGACGCGCGCAGGCGGCGGCGGACCTCGCCCAGACCACCTATCAGCGCACCGAGCGCCTCTTTGAACAGGGTGTGCTGGCGGGGCAGAAACGCGACGAGAGCCGCGCAAACGCCCTGGCCTCCAATGAAGCGGCCCGAGCGGCGCGCGCGCAATATGATCTGGCGCTGGCCGGGGCGCGGCGACAGGATCGGCAGGCCGCGAGCGGACAGGTGCGCCAGGCGCGCGGCGCCCTGGCCGAAGTCGAGGCGGCCGAGAAGGAAACCCGGGTGTTCGCGCCGTCGGACGGTGAGATCGGACGCAGGCTGGCGCAGTCGGGCGAACTCGTGCCGCAGGGATTTCCCGTCTTCGTCCTGACCGACATCGATCATCCCTGGGTGACGCTCACCCTGAGAGAAGATCAGTTCAGTGCGATCCGCCGGGGACGGGTCCTGACCGGCCGCATACCTGCGCTCGGCGATCGTTGCGCCCAGTTTCGGGTCTTCTACATCGCGCCCGCCGGCGATTTCGCGACATGGCGCGCGACCCGCCAGTCGAGCGGCTTTGACGTGAAGAGCTTTGACGTGCGCCTGTCGCCCGTGTCGCGGGTCGATGGGCTGCGCCCCGGCATGACGGTCCTGTTCGACTGGCCGCAATGATCCGGGCCTTCGTCGATAGCGCCCGGCGCGAAACCGCCTTCCTGCGCGGCAGCGTCTGGGATCTGGCGCTGGTCACCTGGCTGCCTCTGCTGCTGCTGGCGATCCTCGCGGTCCAGTTGTCGGCAGGCGTCATGCGGAACCTGCCGATCGTCGTGGTCGACGAGGACGGCGGCGGCGTCGCGCGCGACCTCACCCGCAAGCTGGAGGCGTCACCCGGGCTCAAGGTCGCGGCGCGGCCACCGGACATGGCACAGGCCGAGCATCTGGTCCGCTCCAACGCCGCCTATGCCGTGGTCCTGATCCCGCGTGATCTCGAGCGCACCGTGCTGCGCGGCGAGACCGGCAAGATCCTCCTCTTCTACAATGCGAGCTATTCCACGCCCTCGGGTTCGGTGTTGCGTGAAGTCGGCACCGTGGTCCAGGCCCACGCAAAGGCCTTGGCCGGGGAGCAAAGCGCCGCGATCGCCGGTCCCGCGCGTGTGCGGCCGCAGCCGGTGAGCGTGCAGAGCCGGATCCTCTACAACCCGCAGGCCAGTTACGAGCTGCAACTCGTCGCCCTGATCCACCCCGCACTCCTGCACCTGCTGTTCATGATCGCGGTCGTGAGCGCGCTCGGTCGCGAGCTGCGGGACGGGACCATCGGAGCATGGCTTGCAGGGCCTCGAGGCGAGGCGGTCGCCGCCGTCGCCGGCAAGATCGCGCCCTATATCCTCATCTTCCTGCTCTGGGGGGCGCTTGCGACCGGCTATCTCGCGGTCTACCGGGGCTGGCCCGTGCAAGGGAGCGTGGCGATGCTGATGGGCGGCTATCTCGCCCTCTATCTCGCCTATGCGGGCATGGCCTTGTTCATCGTCGGGGCCACCCTTTCCATGGGGCAGGCGCTGTCGATGACCGCCCTCTATGCGGGCGCTTCCTTCGCCTTCGCCGGGGCGATCTTCCCGATCGAGTCGGCCTCCGCCTTCGCCCGGCTATGGAGCGCGCTGCTGCCTTTTACCCGCTTCGCGCGGCTGGTCGCGGAGCAATGGATGATCGGCGCACCCGTGCTCGCATCTCTTGGATCGATCCTGGCGCTGTTTGCCTTTCTCGTCGTCGGCTCGGGCGCCGGGCTGCCGCGCTATGTCTCGGCGCGGATGAGCCCGGAGGTCTGGGGACGACGATGATCGGCCCCGCCTTCCTCGCTACCTTCCGCGCCGTTCTCTCCGACCGCTCCGCCTTCATGCTGATCGTCGTGTCGACGATCCTCTATTCCTTCTTCTACCCTTCAGCCTATTCCGGGGAGGTCGCGGTCCGCATTCCGGTGGCCGTCGTCGATCTCGACGACAGCGGCGCAAGCCGCAGTCTCGTGCGCCGGATCGCAGCGCTCCAGCAGGCCGATCTTGCCGCGCGCCCGGCCTCTCCAGGAGCCGCCCGGCTCTGGCTCGAGACGACCGGCGCAGGGGCCGTGGTCATCATCCCCGAGGGGTTCGAGCGACATATTCTGAACGGCGCCCAGGGCACGGTCGCGCTCTACGGCAACGGCGCCTATCTGCTGCGCAGCAGCACGGCGCTGTCAGGCATCGGCCTGGCGGTCACCACGATCGCCGGCGAGGCGGCGAGCGATCAGGCCATGGCGCAGGGCGCACCCGCCCGCCCTGCCCTGTCGCTCGTTCAGCGCCCGCTGTTCAACACGCGCGAAGGCTATGGCAGCACGGTGTTCCCCGGGGTCGGCTTCCTCATCATTCACCAGACCCTGCTGATGGGCCTGACGATGCTCGCCGCCACCCTGCGCGAGACACTGGGACGCTTTCGTCTGCCCTCGCGCACCCTTATCGGAATTGCCCTGGCCTTCTTCGTGATCGGCTGGGCCGACGTGGCCTATTATGCGGGTTTTGTGTTCTGGTTTCAGGACTATCCCCGCGCCGCCGGCTCTCCTGGCGCCTTGATCGTGGGCGGCAGTTTGTTCGTGGGCGCGACTGTGGCGGCGGCGCTTGCGCTGGCCAGCCTCTTCCGGACACGGGAACGACCCCTGCAACTGTGGATGGGCACGTCGCTCGCCATCTTCTTCCTCGCGGGTCTCTCCTGGCCGGCGGAGGCGACGCCGGCCTGGCTGGCGCTCCTCGCGCGCCTCCTGCCAACCACCGCGGGCATTCATCTCATGGTCGGGCTCAATCAGATGGGCGCGAGCCTTGCCGAGCAGACGCGGGAGGTGCTCAACCTCGCCATCCTCATTCTGGTCTACGGAGGCCTGGCCTGGTGGCGCTTCACGAAGATTTCCGCGCCGGACCTTCAGCCTCTCAAGCCTGACTGACGCCTCAATGGAACGAGATCGTCAGGGGCACCCCAAGTGCAACCCTCTCGCCCCGGCCGACGCGACCTTGGCGCAACCCAGGGGGAGGTGTTCGAAGCGGACCTCTGCAGGGCTTCATCAGATAGAGATCACTGAGATGGGGATAAACCGGAGGCTGCCTCGACTATTGCTCTGCTTTCGCCGCCGCGAGGATCGCGGCCTCTACCGGCGCCCAGGTGGGGTCCGCAGGCGAAAGCATGTTGAAGTGGCCCGCATTCTCCAGGGTGATCACCGTCGCCTTATCGCCGGCCGACTGTGCGGCTGCTGCATAGGCTTGCGCGGCTGAAGGCTCCAGCACGACGGAAGCGACCATGAATTGAGGCACGGCCAGAGGCAGCCATTCGATCGGATTTGCCTGACGGTAGCGGCCCGCCTGTGCGTCAGGAGCGCCCCCGAACAGGTTGACGAAGATCGGGCGGCCGCAAATCTCCTTGTCGAACCCGTACAGGGTTCGCAGGTCGCCTGGGCCGTCGATGGCGACCGCGGCGGAAACCTTCAGTGGATCAGCGCCGCGGACCTCGCTGTCGGCAGGCAATCTGGGACGGGCCGCCAGCCACAGGGCAGCGTGGGCGCCGGCCGAATGTCCCACCGTCACCACATGCTTCAGGTCCAGAGGCTGGGTTCGTGCCAGCACCCTCAAGTGATCGAGCGCCGCTCCCCAATCCTGGAAGGTCCCAGGCCACCCGCCGCGGGTGTCACCAACCTGTCGATACTCTATATTCCATGTCGCCACGCCCTTGTCCGTCAAGGCGCTCGCCAACGGCGCCGTGCCTGCCAGTGTCTCATAGCCTTTGGTCCAGCAGCCACCGTGAATGACCATGACGACGGGAAACGGGCCAGGACCTGCAGGCAAGCGCAGTTCACCGATCTGCAGAGGATCAGGACCATAGGCCTCGACGAGCGTCGGAGCGGTGACGGGAAGGGCGTGGAGTTGGGGCGGTCCGATCAGCGCATGTTGGTTATCCGACGGCGTCTGCGCCCAAGCGGTGCTCGTGACAATCAAGACTGTAGCCAGGCCTAATGAACGGTATCGCATGATCTACCTCTTTCATGCATCTTCCCGCTCCGACGTTACCAGCCAGTTCGTCAAATGTGAGAAGACAGCGATTCGTCATTAGATAACATGGTTCGCTATATTCTTTTCGGAAACACCATTCCGTCATCGAGTGGGCAAAGCGATAGATGAAATCCCGTTTCTGGCGCAAAGCATATGGCGGCTATGCGCGATCACGGTAGCCTTGATCATGGAAGTGATACGTCAGGCGACCAAAGAGCTATCTAGATTTCATTGTCGTCGTGAATTGCGGTTTCAGAGGATCGTGGGTTTTATCTCACTTGGCTATCCATGCTTCGACCAGCTTGACCGCATCCTCTACTGTTTTGACCTCACCGGCGGCTTCATCCGGGATAGTGAGTCCGAATTCGTCTTCAAGCGCCATCACAACTTCCAGCACATCGAGACTATCCACGCCGATGTCATCGTAGAAAGACGAAGCAAGGGCAATCTGATCCGGATAGACGCCGAGCTGACGGCTAATGATCCTGAAAACTCGGGGAGCGATTTCTTCCATCACAAAGCCCTCGCGCGGACACTATCGGCTAGGAAACAGGGCAGATTCTCGTAAACTCAATCATCGCAGAGCAACGATATTGTCCTGCGGCCAGTAAATTCATCATGCCTTGCTGAGCATTTTCTCGGCGCTCGTTTTCACAAAATCCGAAATCTGTCCTGACATCATTTTGAGGAACAGCGGTACGCTGACGTCGCCGCGAATCTCGCTATCCTCAATGTCGAGTTGCACCGGGATATTCTGCCCCATCGCCCCGATGACCAAGTGTAGTGCGTAGTCCGATACCCACTCGGAACTGAGCGAACCGCCTCCCGGGATATGCGCTGCCAGCTTGGGCAGGCCGGCCTCGATCCTGCTCTTCGCTTCGATTTTACCAAGGCCGTGCGGGATAACGACTTCCATATCTTCTTTCCTGTTCAGGCCGCCCGATCGACGAGCAGCAAGGTCGATGTCGCGGAGGCATAGAGTTTGCCGGCCATGTCGATCAGACGCGCCTCGGTATGCGCCACCCTCTTGCCCATCGACACCACCTGGCCGATTGCACGGACCATCCCGACCCTGTCGGTCAAGGGCGCATGATAGGCGACCTTGAGTTCGAGCGTGACGCAGTTGATGGGCACTTGGGCCGCGGAGTTCGCCGCGATGCCGCAGGCCGAATCCAGCAGCGTCGCGGCATAGCCACCATGGGCGATGCCCATGAAATTGTAGGTCTGCGAGGTGGGCGTCGCGACAAAGACGACCTTCCCCTCCTCCGCCTCAAGCAGATCGATGTCGAACAGGTCCATCATGGGCGGCCGGGTGCCGGCCGCCATGAACTGTTCGATCTCTTCCAGACCGGTCATCGCTTACCTCAAAGCTTTTCGGTCAGTTCAGGAACGATCTTGAAGAGGTCGCCGACCAGGCCGATATCGGCGACCTGGAAGATGGGCGCGTCCTCATCCTTGTTGATCGCGATGATGGTCTTGCTATCCTTCATGCCAGCAAGGTGCTGAATCGCACCCGATATGCCGACGGCGACATAGACTTCCGGCGCCACGATCTTGCCGGTCTGGCCGACCTGAAAATCGTTGGGCGCATAGCCAGCATCGACCGCCGCGCGGCTTGCGCCCACACCCGCGCCCAGCTTGTCGGCCAGCGGATCGATCACGCCATGAAACTGCCCGGCCGAGCCCAGCGCTCGCCCGCCCGAGACGATGATTTTGGCCGAGGTGAGTTCCGGGCGCTCGGACTGGGCGATCTCGGCACCCACGAAGCTGGAAAGTCCCGCATCCGTGCCCGTCGCAGCCTCGATACTGGCCGAGCCACCCTCGCGGGCCGCCTTCTCGAAGGCTGTGCCACGCACCGTGATAACCTTCTTTGCATCAGACGACTGGACCGTCGCGATCGCATTTCCCGCGTAGATGGGACGCGTGAACGTGTCAGCGCTTTCCACCGACAGGATGTCGCTGACCTGCATCACATCAAGCAAGGCCGCCACGCGCGGCGCGATGTTCTTGCCATTCGAAGTGGAAGGCGCCACGAACGCGTCATAGCCGCGCATCAGGTCCGCGACGGCCGGCGCGACATTCTCGGGCAAAGCGTGTTTGAACGCCGCATCGTCGAACGTTACGACTTTGGCGACACCCGCGACCTTCGCAGCAGCCTCGGCCACGCCGCCGATGCCCGCACCGGCAACCAGCAGATGGACCTCACCAAGTTTGGCAGCGGCGGTGACGGCCGATAGCGTCGCATCCTTGACCGACGCATTGTCATGTTCAACCCAGACGAGCGTATTCATAACTTATTCTCCGAGAAATCCGCCCCCGCTTCATCTCTGTGCGCACAGGATGAAGCGGGGTGCGCCGTCACTTGCATGGGAGAGGTTCGGCAAGTTCGGCGCGTTTGAAAGTTTATCAAATCGCCATTTCCTTGAGCCTGGCGACCAATTCATCGACGTCGGCCACCTTGATGCCCGCCGAGCGCTTGGGGGGTTCGGTCACCTTGAGCGTCTTGAGGCGCGAGGCGGTCTCAACACCGAGATCGGCCGGCGTCTTCGTCGCCAGCGGCTTGGATTTGGCCTTCATGATATTGGGCAGGCTCGCATAGCGCGGTTCGTTGAGACGCAGATCGGTCGTCACGATCGCCGGCAGTTTGAGGCTTACGGTCTCCAGACCGCCATCCACCTCACGGGTCACCGCGACAGTCTCGCCCGATACTTCGACCTTGCTGGCGAATGTGCCCTGCCCCCAACCGAGAAGGGCTGCCAGCATCTGGCCGGTCTGATTGGCATCATCGTCGATGGCCTGCTTGCCGAGGATCACCAGGCCCGGAGCCTCCTCGGTGGCGATGGCCTTCAGGATCTTGGCGACGGCGAGCGGCTCGACCTCATCGTCAGTCTGGACGAGGATCGCGCGGTCGGCCCCCATGGCGAGCGCGGTGCGCAGCGTTTCCTGCGCCTTGGCGACGCCGATCGACACCACCACGATTTCGGTCGCGACTCCCTTTTCCTTGAGGCGGATAGCCTCTTCGACGGCGATCTCGTCGAACGGGTTCATCGACATTTTCACGTTCGCCAAATCGACGCCCGTCCCATCCGCCTTCACGCGCGGTTTCACATTATAATCGATAACCCGCTTGACGGGCACAAGCACCTTCATGGATCAATCCTACTCTGATTGTAATGCCGCCTGATATTCGGCAATGAGTCTCTCACAGATGGATCGGGCCGGTTGGACGGCAGTGGTAGCGCCGACACCGTGGCCTGCCGACCAGATCGTCTTCCAGGCCTTGGCCTCCTCCGAAACCGAAAGCGCGCCATGTGGCTCAGGGAGAGTCGCGGCTTCCAGCGAGGGCCGGAGAAAATTGGCCCCGACGCCGGTGACCCGGTCCGTATAGACGATATCCGCTGGTCCGGCCCCGATCACCATGTCTTTCTGTGCCGGCGAGGCGAGACTCTCTTCCGACGCGATGAAGTGGGATCCGATATAGGCAAGATCGGCCCCCATCATCTGCGCGGCCGCGATCTGGTGGCCGCGCGTGATGGCGCCGGAAAGCGCCAGCGGCCCCTGGAAGAAGCGCCGTATCTCGTCAACCAGTGCGAACGGGCTCATCGTGCCGGCATGTCCCCCCGCGCCGGCAGCGACCGCGATCAGACCGTCGACGCCAGCTTCGAGCGCCTTTTCCGCATGACGCACGTTCGTCACGTCGTGAAAGACCAGCCCGCCATAGCCCTGAACCACCTGGACAAGATCCGCGACGGCGCCGAGCGAGGTGATGACCAATGGCACATGGTGCCGAACGATCAGTTCCAGATCGGCGTCGAGCCTCGGATTGCTCTTATGGACGATGAGGTTGACGCCGAAGGGCGCCGCTCCCGGCATGGGAGCCAGCCGCTCCTCGATTTCATCCAGCCATTCACCGAAACCTTCGCTGGTCCGCTGATTGAGCGCCGGGAACGTGCCAAGCAGTCCCGCCTCGCAGCAACTGACGACAAGGTCCGGTCCCGACACAAGGAACATCGGCGCAACGATGGCTGGAATGGCCAGCCGCTTTTCGAGGCTTGCCGGAAGCGTCAAAACACGTCGTCTTCCAGCGCCATCAGCGACTTCTTGCCCGCCTTGATCGCCAGGAAGCTGGCCGTCGCCTGCGGCAGGATGCGCTCGAAGAAGAACGTCGCCGTCTTGATCTTGGCATCGTAGAAGCGCTTGTCCTCGCTGCCGAAGAAGAGCTGCAAGCCTGCAATCTTGGTCGCCTTGGCAAAGCAATAGCCCATGGCCACCAGGCCCATCAGACGCAGATAGTCCGCCGACGCCGCGCCCGCCTCTTCGGGATCCTTGAGTGCCCGCTGCGCGACCGTGGCCGTCGAAAGCTGCAGCGCCCCGAACGCCTTGGCGAGCGCCTCGACCATCGGCTTCATCGGTCCGTCGACGTTGTTTTCCTCGATGAAAGCCGACACCGGATGGAAGAAGCTGCGCAGATAGCGGCCCATATGGGCGCCGAGCTTGCGGCCGACGAGATCGAGCGCCTGAACGCCGTTCGTCCCCTCATAGATCATGGTGATCCGGGCATCACGGGCATATTGCTCGACGCCGCTTTCGCGGATGTAGCCGTGGCCGCCATAGCATTGGACAGCGAGGTTCGCACTGTCGAACGCAAGGTCGGTGAAGAGCGCTTTGACGACGGGGGTCATGAGCGCGATGAAGTCACTCGCACGCTGGCGCACTTCGGGTTCGGGAGAATGTTTTTCCGCGTCCAGCGCGCGCGAGACCCAGGCCGAGAGCGCCCGGCACCCCTCATTATAGGCCCGCATCGTCATCAACATGCGGCGAACATCGGGATGGACGATGATCGGATCGGCAGCCTGTTCGGGATATTTGGGGCCCGAGAGCGCCCGGCCCTGAATACGGTCCTTCGCATACCAGGCGGCCGCCTGATACGCGGCTTCACCGACACCGAGGCCCTGAATGCCGACAGAGACGCGCTCAGTGTTCATCATCGTGAACATGGCGGCCATGCCCTTGCCCGGCTCGCCGACCAGCCAACCGGTCGAATCGTCGAAGTTCATCTGGCAGGTCGCCGACGCCTTGAGACCCATCTTGTGCTCGATCGCGGCGCAGGCGACGCCGTTCGATTGACCGGGAGTGCCGTCCTCCTTGGGAAGATATTTGGGAACGAGGAACAGGCTGATGCCCTTTACGCCCTTGGGGGCGTCGGGCAGGCGGGCGAGCACGAGATGGATGATATTCTCGGTCAGGTCATGCTCACCGGCGGAGATGAAGATCTTGGAGCCGGTGACCTTGTAGCTGCCATCGCCCTGCGGGACCGCGCGGCTGCGCAGGAGCCCGAGATCGGTACCGCAATGAGGCTCGGTCAGGCACATCGTGCCGGACCATTGACCGCTTACCATCTTGGGCAGGTAGGCCTGCTTGAGCGCGTCGCTCCCATGGCCCTCGATCGCAGTGGTCGCACCATGGGTGAGGCCCGGATAGAGGCCGAAGGAAAGGTTGGACGAGCAGATCATCTCTTCGACCAGCTTGTTGACCGCTTCCGGCAGCCCTTGCCCACCCCATTCTGGATCGGATGCGAGCGCGGTCCAGCCACCTTCGGCGAATTGCTTATAGGCTTGCGCGAACCCCGCCGGCGTCCGCACAACGCCGTTTTCCAGATGGCATCCTTCCTCGTCGCCCGACCGATTGATCGGCAAGAGCACGTCGCGACAGAAGCGCGCCGCCTCCTCGAGGATGGCATCGGTCAGATCCGGCGTGAACTCCGCCAGCGCGGGAATGTCCCCGAAGCCGTCATCGGCATGGAGTTCGTTGAGCACGAAGCGCATATCGCGCAACGGGGCGTCATAGACTTGCATATTTATATCTCCTGACCAGTCGGCCCTCGGGCCGCCGGCCGCCAATCAGTTACGCAGCGGCTTGCCGGTGACGAGCATCTGCTCGACGCGCGCCTGGGTCCGCGGGTCGCGCACCAGTTGCATGAAGGCCTTGCGCTCGAGCGCCAGCAGATCCTCTTCGGTCACGATGTCGATCAGATCCTTCTCGCCGCCCGTCAGGACGTCGGCGAGCGCGCCGGACACGACACCATCGTAGGAGGTTGCGAGGCCACGGGCCTGGAAGCCTTCGACAGCCATCGAAAGAGCGGACTTGCCTCCCGCGCCAGGCAAGCGGAATTCCGGAGCCACGGGCGGTTTGTAACCGTCCGCCAGTTCCAGTGCCTTCGCCTTGGCATCCGCCAGCAGGCGGTCGCGGTTCATCGTGATGCCGTCCGACGGACGCAGGAAGCCATGCTCCTTCGCCTCGGCGGCCGACTTTGCCACAGTGGCCGTCGATACCGTCTCGAACACCTTGGCAACGGCCGGCATCGGCCCCTTGGGCATGCCGGGACTGGAGCGCCAGCGATCGATCATTTCACCGCATCCGCCCCAGCCAGGGATCAGGCCCACGCCGCACTCGACCAGACCCACATAGCTTTCGGCATGGGCCTGCACGGCATCACTGTTGAGCAGGATCTCGCAACCACCGCCCAACGCCATGCCGGCCGGCGCGCTCACGACCGGGAACGGCGCATATTTGAGCGCCTTGTAGGCCTGCTGCCCGCCCGCGACGAGCTTTTCGATCTCGCCCCATGCCGCGATGTTCAGCGCGAACAGGGCAAGGCCGAGATTGGCGCCAGCAGAGAAATTGCTGCCCTCATTATAGACGACGAGCGCCTTGAACTTGTCCTGCACGACCGGGATCGCCTGACCGATCAGCTTCATCACATCGCCGTCGAGCGCGTTCATCTTGCCGGTGAACTCAAGGCAGGCAACGCCGTCGCCGACATCCCAGAGTGCCGCCGAGCCATTTTTGAGGATCGGCTGGCTATGAAGCTTGATGTCTTCCAGCAGCAGCACGCCCTCGGGCCGCACGACATCATGATAGTCGCCGGCGGCATCGAGATATTGCCGACGGCCGTCCTGCACCCGGTAGAATGGCCGATCTCCGGCTACCTTGAGGATCGCGGGAACATCCCGCCCCTCGGCCGCCAGCCGTTCGGCGAGCTTGCCCGGCCCGAGGCGATCGATCAGTTCGAACGGCCCGAACTTCCAGTTGTAGCCGAGCTTCATCGCGTCATCGATGCCGACGATGTTGTCCGCAGCTTCACCGACCAGACTCGCGGCATAGGAAAGAACCTTGCCGAGAATTTCCCAGGCATAGGCCCCGACCTTGCCGGGCGCAGCAACCAATGCTGCCAGGTCCTTCTCGGCCCGGCCCGGCAAGGAAGCCGGCTTCACCGATACGCGATATTCGCCGGTCGCGAGATCGAGCGCTTTCTTGGTCTTCGTCGCCTTGTCGAACGCGTAGAAACCGCCCTTGCCCTTCCGCCCGGTAAAGCCTTCCGCGATCATCCTGTCGACGAGCGGCATCGGCCTCACCGTGTCGAAATAGGCGTCACCTGCCGGCAGCGTCGAGGACAGGCTCTTCGTGAGCAGCGGCATGAGGTCGACGCCAACGAGATCGACAAGGCCGAAAATGCCGGTCTTGGGCACGCCCATCGGCTTTCCGCCGATCTGGTCGGCTTCCTCCACCGTCAGCCCCTGGTCCATCGCGGCATTGATCGCGACGGCCAGCCAGTAGGTACCGATGCGATTGGCGATGAAGCCCGGCGTGTCCCGCGCCGGCACGATGCGCTTGCCGAGCTTTCGATCGACGAAATCCGAGACGCGCCTCGCCACAGCCGTATCAGTGTCGGGGCCGGTCACGATTTCGATGAGCCGCATGTAGCGCGGCGGATTGAAGAAATGGGTGATCAGGAAGTCCTGTTTGAACTGATCGTCCCGCCCCTCGACCAGATCGCCAAGCGGAATCGTCGAGGTATTGGACGATACCGCCGTGCCCGGACGCTTGAGCTGCTCGAGCTTGGCGTAGAGCGCCTGCTTGATGTCGAGCCGTTCGACGATCGCCTCGACGATCCAGTCGCATTCGGCCACCCGCTCGAGATGGTCGTCGATATTGCCCGTTTCAACGAGCTTCGCCGCAGCCTTCGACATGAAGGGCGCCGGATCGGTCTTCAGCATCTTCGCGACCGCACCCTTCGCCACGGCGTCACGATCGCCGCCCTCCTTGGGCACGATATCGAGCAGCAGCACCGGCACGCCGGCATTGGCGACCTGCGCTGCGATGCCGGCGCCCATGACGCCTGCGCCGATCACGCAGACCTTTTTGATGGTTTCCGGCGGGGCGCCGACTGGCTTGATGGCCTGCTCGCTCATTCCGCCGCCTCCAGCACGGTGGCGATGCCCTGACCGCCGCCGATGCACTGGGTGGCAAGCGCATAGCTGCCGCCTTCGCGCTTCAGCAGAGCCGCGGCCTTGCCCACGATCCGCGCACCGGTCGCCCCCAGAGGGTGGCCTATCGCGATGGCGCCGCCGTCCAGATTGACCTTCGACTGGTCAAGCCCCAGGTCGCTGATGCAGGCCAGTGACTGGCTCGCAAAGGCTTCGTTGAGCTCGACAACGTCAAGCTGGTCCACACTGAGCCCCGCCCGCTGCAGCGCCTTGCGCGAGGCCTCGACCGGTCCGATGCCCATGATCTCCGGCTGGCAGCCAGAGACAGCAACCGACTTGATGCGGGCAAGGATCGGCAGTCCATGCGCGCGCGCATAATCCTCGCTCGTGACCAGGATTGCGCTTGCGCCATCGGTCAGCGGCGAGGACGTTCCCGCCGTTACCGTGCCGTCCTGGCTGAAGGCCGGCTTCAGCCCGGCGAGGGTTTCCGTCGTCGTGCCGGCACGCGGCGTGCCATCCTTGTCGACCACGCCCGCCTTGGTCGTGATCGGCACGATCTCGGCCTCGAGCTTGCCGGCCGCGATAGCCGCGGCCGCCTTGTCCTGACTGGCGACCGCAAAGGCTTCCTGCTGGGCACGGGTGATCTGATATTTGGTCGCGACATTCTCCGCCGTGTCGCCCATGCCCATATAGGCGGCGCTCTTCTTCGCGAGCTCGGGGTTCGGCAGCGGATTGAACCCCATCATCGGCACGCGGCTCATCGACTCCACGCCCGCGCAGATGAAGGCCTCGCCGGCGCCAAGCTGAATCTGGCCCGCAGCGATGTGGACCGAGCTCATCGACGATCCGCAGAAGCGATTAACGGTCATGCCGCCGACAGAGAGCGGCAGGTCGGCGAGAAGACCGATAAGGCGCGCGATGTTGAAGCCCTGCTCGCCTTCAGGAAAAGCGCAGCCCAGCACGATATCCTCGATATCTTCGGCCTTCACGCCGGTCTGCTGAATCAGTCCGCGAATGACCTGAGCGGCCAGATCGTCAGGGCGGACGCGCGCCAGCGCGCCCTTGCCTGCCAGGTGAAAGGGGGACCGGGCATAGCCCGCAACAACCACATTACGCATCGATGATAGCCTCTCCAGGGAATCGGACATCTGATTACCTAATGGTGCGTGAAATGACGTTTACGTCAACTAAAATCTTTGGCACCCTTCTCACGCCGTCGAGGGAATCGTCATGCACCGGTTCCCGGGAGGCTTGATATCGGAGGTCTTGGCCGAGGAACGTACGGATGCTCGCCAGTGAAAAACCGCGCACTCTCATCCCGGCGATGATGCTCGCGCCCGTCTTATCGACGGCTGCGCCTCTCCCCAAGCGCCACTGCACCTGTTTTCGAAGGCGCACACATGCGATTTTCTGAGCATCCCCTCCGGCGTCAGATCGTCGGCGAAATGCATCTGCGCCGTTTTCCTGCACTCGAATTGCCCGCCATGGCATTTCAGACGGTTCGCCTGGTCGATGAGAATGACCGGGAGAAGGAATGGCTGATCCTGGAGCAGCGATGTGCCTCTGGACTCGATCGCAACCTGCGCCACCTGGAAACGGAGTGGTCCGCCAACGGGCGGCTGGCCTGGGAAAGGCACAGTGAAGCGGTCACCACGACGCTAACGTCAACCTCGGTCAGCGCGGACGCGCAGTTCTGGTCTGCTCCCAACGTCGGCCCCTTCAGTGATACCTTGCAGTGGATGGAAACGCTGCCGGGCCTGGTCATCCGCGCAACCCACATCGTCGTTGTGGCGAACGATAGCTACGCCGAGCCGGTTGTCGATCGGGCCGACTTCCATCCGGGCCATCTCGTCTCCTGCATCATCGGGGATAGCGTCCGGATCTGGAGCGACTTTCGCATTCACGCCGGCGGCTACGGGCGCCTGGTCGTTGCCGCGAACGGGGCGGCTGACGGCGAAGTGTCGCGTTCCATCCAGCGCATTCAGGAACTGGGCAATTATCGCAATCTTTCCTTTCTTGAAGGCACGCACAGATCAATAGCTTGACGGCGTCACACACGAACACGCCCGAACCCTGACGACGGGGCCAGCAGCGCCTGACCCCTCCAATTCGCACACAACCTAATAGGCATTTTGATGACGCATTGAGCTATTGACTTACCTATACGTCATCTAGATGGTTATGGGACGCTGATTTGCCGCATATTGGCTCCAGACGTGAAACAGACGGTCGCCTGAAGGCGCGCGGAGAGGAACAATGTCGATCATTCTGACACTACTGGCTTCGAGCACTGCATTGCCCGCCGACACCGTTGTCGGTCGCTGGCAAACCGAGAGCCGTCATGGCGTCGTGGAAATCACCCGCTGCGGGCAATCGATCTGCGGTGCCTTGATCAGTTCCGACGGGATCAAAGCCAACCCCGAACTACGTGACGAAAAGAACAAGACCGCTGCGTTGCGCGGTCGTCCGCTTCGTGGATTGCAGATTCTGCAGGGTTTTACGTGGAAGTCGGGCAGTTGGTCGGGTGGTTCCATCTACAACGCTGAGGATGGCGGTACATACAGCGCGACGGTCACGTTAGCCGATCGGGATCATTTGCGCCTCAAGGGCTGCATCGTCTGGCCCCTGTGCAAGACGCAGACATGGACGCGCCTCCGATAAGCACGAGGAATTTGACAATCACGAAAGGGGAGATGGGCGTGGCAGGCAAAAATTGGAAAGTTGGGATCGCAACATCGGCCGTGGCGGCTGGATTGCTCGCGCCGCAAGCCGCGAGCGCGCAGGCCTTTTACCTTCAGGAACAATCGTCCAGAGGTGCCGGACGAGCCTTTTCGGGCGAGGTCGCCGACCAGGGCGTACAGTCCCTCTGGTGGAATCCGGCTGCGATCGCAGGCATGGAAGGAGTCGATGCCCACCAGGCCGTAAGCGTAATCCTTCCCAAAGGGTCGGTTGACAATGTCAACACGCTCATTGTCCGTCCCGGGCAGTCGGCTGCGGCTGTAGGCGGGAGCCAACGCTCTCGTGATCCGATCAATAATGGCGTACTACCCTCCGGCGCGATAGCCGTCGGCCTGACATCACGGCTCGCTTTGGGGCTGACCGTCGCCTCCCCTTATAGCTTCACAACCAATTATGATGCCGACAGCTGGGCACGGTATAGCGCCGACAAGACCAAGCTGCGAACATACGACATCCAGCCATCGATCGCCTACCTCGTTACGCCAAATCTCAGCATCGGCGCCGCGCTTAATATCGAATATGCCGACGCATCATTGTCCAACTATCTGCCGAACCTATCGCCTCTTCTCGCCGACGGCCACCAGGAGCTGAAAGGCAATGGTTGGGATCTTGGCTGGTCGGCCGGGCTGCAATATCGCGCCGGCCCCATGCAACTGGGCGCCAGCTACAAGTCGAGCGTGAAGCATAATCTCGACGGTTCGGTGACGACGACCGGTCTTCTTGGTCCGCTCGCCGGGCAAAACAGCGTAGTGAATGCAAACGCCACGTTCGAGACCCCCTGGCAGGCGATCTTCGGAGCGCGCGTGGCGGTGTCGCCCAAGGTCACCCTCAACGGTCAGGTGACCCGCATGGGTTGGTCGAAATTCGACGCTATCCGGCTCGGCGCGCCGCTCAACGTTTCAATCCCGGAAAATTACCGGGACACTTGGAGCTTCGCAGGCGGCATCGATTACGCGGTCACACCAGCCTGGACCGTTCGTGCCGGCGTTCAACACGCCCAGACCCCGACGCGCAACGGCAATCGGGACGCTCGAGTGCCTGACAGCAACCGTTGGAATTTCGCTGCCGGCACAAGCTATGCCGTGTCTTCCCGGTTCACGCTCGATGCGGGCGCAGCGTATATTACGTTCAAGGATACGACTATTGATCGCACGACAGCGGCCTATGCCGGCACGGCCGTGCAGACGCCGATCCTGATGGACGGCAAGCTCGAGGACGCGCACGCCGTCGTGCTGTCGCTCGGCGGACGTTTCCACTTCTGATGCTGGAGATCGCCATGCCCCAGCCCGCCATCAGCGCCTTCCCGTCGATACCGGAACCGGCAATTCCGCCACGGCTCCTGACCGACCTCCTCGACAATGCGTTGAACCTTTATCCCGAACGCGTCGCCATCGACTTTCTCGGGCGAACCTGGACTTATGCGCAGGTGGGGCAACTCGTTCGCCGTGCAGCACGTGGATTGCAGGATCAGGGGCTGCGCAAGGGCGATCGGTTCGGCCTGTGCCTGCCGAACTGCCCCTATTTCGCGATATTGTACTTCGCGGCGCTGCGCGTGGGTGCGATCGTGGTCAACTTCAACCCGCTCTACACGGAGCGCGAACTGGAGCATCAGATCCGGGACTCGGGAACGCGCATGATGGCGGTACCGGACGTCCGGATAATCCACGAGAAAGTGCAAGCCGTCGCGCCACGTGCCGGGCTGGACAAGATCGTGTTGTGCGGCATGAGGGATATGCTGCCCTGGCTGCAAGGCCTGGGCTTTGCGCTATTCAAGCGAAAAGACCACGCGCGGATACTCGACGAAGGCCTTCATGTCCGGCTCAAGGCGCTTCTCGCCCATGATGCCGAACCTGACGCGGTAGAACGTCACCCTGATGATGTCGCGGTCCTTCAATATACCGGAGGCACAACCGGCGTGCCCAAGGGCGCAATGCTGACCCACGCCAACCTCACGGCGAACAGCGCCCAGATGGTGGTGCATGTGGGAGGACTTCGCCCGCAGCAGGAGAGAACTCTCGGCGTCCTGCCCATGTTTCACGTCTTCGCACTCACGACGGTGCTCAACTTCTCAGTCGAAATCGGCGCCGAAATCGTCCTGCTGCCACGGTTTGAGATGAAGCAGGTTCTCAACACGATGAAGCGCAAGCCGCCGACACAGTTCTTCGGCGTGCCTACGATCTATGTTGCCCTGAACGCGCTTCCGGACGACGAGATACCCGATCTCTCGGCCGTGCGCGCCTGTATATCCGGCGGCGCACCGCTCCCGCTCGAGGTACGCGAGGAGTTCGAGGCACGCACGCGTGCCAGGGTCGTGGAAGGATATGGGCTCTCCGAAACCGCCCCGATCATCGCCTGCAACCCGTTGTTTGGGACGGTGAAGGACAATAGCTGCGGCCCAAGTTTCCCCGGCACCATCATCGAGATCCGAGATCCGGAGAATCCCTCGCGGGTTCTTCCCCAGGGAGAACGCGGAGAAGTGTGCGCCCGCGGCCCTCAGGTGATGAAGGGCTATTGGCAGCGCCCTGCAGAAACCAGTGCTGTCTTCGTCGATGGCGCGCTACGAACCGGCGATATCGGCTATTTTGATGAGGATGGCTATCTCTTCCTCGTCGACCGCATCAAGGACATCATCTTCTGTGGCGGATATAATGTATATCCCCGGATCATCGAGGATGCGGCCTACCAGCACCCGGCGGTAAAGGAGGCGATCGCAATCGCGATTCCTGACGCCTACAGAGGTCAATCTCCCAAGTTGTTCATCGCGCTGCACGAGGGATCGAACCTGACCGTCGATGAACTCAAGGTCTTTTTGCAGGATCGCCTCAGCAAGATCGAGATGCCCAAGGCCTTCGCATTCCGGGACAGCCTGCCCAAGACGTTGATCGGCAAACTTTCGAAGAAGGATTTGATCGAGGAGGAGAACAAAAAGCTCGCCTGAGCCTCTATCCCCTGTCAAGCTACGAGGCTTATGCGCTTGAGTGGTAGGGTAGCCGTGATTGGAGGACAGGGAGTGGATGGCATGGGGAACTCGCTCCACCTCGCCGAGGACGATGAAACGCTTAAGGACGCGGATCGCGACAACCCCACGCACAAGGGGAGAACCCGCGCAAAGGATGCGGATTTACAAGTGTACGGCATCCAGGATGTCGCTCAGGAACTCGGACTGACACTTCGCACGCTACGCTTCTACGAAAAGGAGGGGCTTATCGCCCCTCAACGGGTAGGCAGTACCCGGGCATATTCCAGGCGTGAGATCGGACGCATACAGCTGATTTTGCGCGGCAAACGCCTTGGCTTCTCCATCAAGGAAATCAAGGAGTTTCTCGATCTCTACGATGCCGATCCCGAGCATAAGGAGCAAATGGAGCGATTGATTGCCCGCATCCGGGAAAGGTTGGTCGACTTGAAGACGCAGCGCTCTGCGCTCGACCTGACAATCGACGAGCTTACAACCATCGAAGTGGAAGCGATGGCAAAGTTGCAGCGATAATTTGGTCATCCCATTCTCTAACCGAGCGGTAACGCTTGATCGCGGCGCCCCCGATCCAATTAAGCCGTCAAGCGACGAGCGCCGCGCCGATCGCTAAGGCCGCCCCAGAACCGCGCCATGATCATCCAGGCGATGCCCGACGCGGTCATCGCCCCGCCGACCTGCCATGGCTCGAGGCCAAGCACGCGCGCGATGGGGCCCGCGAGCGCCACGAACGACATCATCGCCATCGAGCAGACGAAGGTCTCGAACATCAGTGGCTTCATGCTGAAAGCGCCTGATGCTTCCTCCCCCACTTGTTCGTCGCCTGTCGCTGTCGCAGCTTCGGTCATGCTGCTTCGTCCCGTGATGCGACCGGCGAACGGCCACCATTCCGGAGCAGCGCCGTCGAGACGGCATAGACAACGAGCCAGCCGAGGTTGAACGCGGCGCCGTCAAGCCAGGTGTGCGCCGGCTCGGGCAGGATGCGCGCGATCAGCATGCCGATCGCGACCAGCGAGACGGGATTGGCCAGCGCTGCGAACCAGCGTGGCCAGGCGGTGCGGCCCAGCGCGATGACGATCCCGAGGAGCAGCAGCGCCAGGCCCAGCGTCACGATCGGCATCAACCAGGCGATGAGCAGGACAGGCTCCAAGCCGATTGCCCGCAATGTGGACAATCGCTCGAGAATTTCCGCGAAGGCACGTCGTCCCGGTCTACCGGGTGGTTGGCGGATCCAGGCAAGAATGCTGATGCGGCCTGCATTGTGCTGCAGCAGCAGCGAGTCCAGCAGGCCGCATTGCACTGAAGTCAGACTTCCCGTCAGCAGGTTGCCCACGTTCCGCTCGGCATCTAACAGAGCTTTGCTCACCATGCGTTCCAGGGACGTGATACCGGGCACGATTATCTGCCGGCGGCGGAATTCTTCCATCAGGATCCGCGCGAGATCGATTCCACCGGTCATGGTCAGTGCGATCGGCAAGAGCCAAGCCTGCAGTTCTGCATGGATCGGACGGCTCAATTGCCGGAAACCGAATACCTCGCGCAGCGTATCGAGTTGCTCATACCGGGTGGGACCACGCGTGGCATAATCGGCAAGCGCGTCCGGCTCGACGCCGAGCTGATCCCCGACGAACCTGAGAGGAGCATCAGGGATGAATTCGCCGGGTTTCAGCAATCGGCCAGGATATCGCAAGGCGCAGAGCTGCAGCGCAAAACCGAGGCGGTTGTGGGGACGCCTCCGGCTCGTGAAGACGCGCAGATCTGCGGAACTGAGCGTCCAGTATCGCACCAGATCTGGCTCGCTCTCCGGCAAGGCGAACAACTCGGCGTGTTGCGCCTCGGTCAGAACAGAGCGGCGGGGCATCGGGTCAGGCCTTGACCGGTCCCGTCCAGCCAATGCGATCGAGCGTGCCGATGAGGGTCGATCGCGGCACCTTGAATGATCGGCACACCGACGCCTTGCTTGCGCCGGCATCGAGGGCTGCCGTGATCTGCTCGATCGTTTCCGCGTCAATGCTGGGCGGCCGGCCCCCGCGCCGGCCCCGTCGTCGAGCTGCGACCAAGCCTGCCATCACCCGCTCACGCGTGAGCGCGCGTTCATATTGGGCGAGCGCGCCGAAGAGCGAAAACAGCAATTCACCATGGGGCGTGCTTGTGTCCATCTGCTCCGTTAGCGATCGGAAGGCCACACCTCGATTTTTCAGATCGGTTATGATCGCCAGAAGATTGGTCAATGATCGCCCGAGACGGTCGAGTTTCCAAACGACCAAGGTGTCGCCGGCCTTCAGGAATTCGAGGCAAGTGACCTGCCCCCCGGCGGTCCCTCGATCATAACGAGAGTCTTGCGGTTGAATATTCCGGTATGCTCGCCTGCACAAGCGCGCCGGGCGTGATGCTATCGTCCTGCACGAACGTCCGACGCGCTTGTGCAGGCGTTCGATTTCCCAACGATGAGTGGGGGCGAACATGGTTGTAGTCGTAGCGCCAGATGGCCAGCTTCCGGCGGGCGTCAGCCAAGCTGTCGAACAGCTCCTCGTTGAGCAGCTCATCGCGCAATGAGCCGTTGAAGCTCTCGATGAAGCCGTTCTGCTGGGGCTTACCGGGATCGATGTAATGCCACTCGACCTTGTTCTGGCTGGCCCATTGCAGGATCGCCCGGCTCGTAAATTCAGTGCCATAGCACATTGGGAAGCGGCCCCTCGAAGGGGCGCACTGCCTTGATGAAGGCAAGGGCGCGTAGCGCCCGCAGGCTTCATCAAGGCGGTCATGATCGGCCCGCAGGTCTCTAAAGTGAAGTTGTCGACTCAACCCTTTGGAGACAGACCGACCATGACCAAGCGTAGCTCTAATCCCACCGACGCCGTGCTGGTAGCCATCGATATGTCCAAACACCGCCAGGAGGTCCTGATCGAACGTCCAGAAGGCGGACCCCGACGTCGCATGACGGTGATGGCGACAAAGGCAGATTATGATCGCCTGGCCACGGATCTTAGCGACATCGGGCGTCCGATCATCGTCGGCTTCGAGGCTACTGGTAACTACCATCGCACGCTGGCGCATCGCCTGCTGTCCGCCGGCTTCGAGTTGCGCTTGATCTCGTCCGTTGCCTTGGCTCGAACGCGCGAGGCTCTGCACAATGGCTGGGACAAGAACGATTCCAAGGATGCGCAAGTGATCCTGCACATGCTGCGGATTGGCGCCACCCAGCGATACGTCGATCCGCTCGCCGCCGGGATCAACGACCTGCAGGAGATGTCGAAAACGCACGAGGCGATCTCCAAGGCTAAGACGCAGACATGGCATCGCATCCTGACCCACTACCTGCCGCTCTATTTCCCGGAGATTGAACGCTTCGCTGGCAACAGCCGATCCGACTGGTTCCTTGCTCTGCTCGAACGATTCCCGACTCCAGCCAGCATGACTGTGCTCGGCCAGGAGACTTTCTCCCGCGAAGCATGGGACTTGGTCGGCCGCAAAGTGTCCAAAGCCCGGCTGATCAACGATATCTACGAGACCGCCTGCGCCTCCGTGGCGCTACCTGTCGACGAGGATTCCGTCTCGATCGCTATGTTCCGCATGGTGATCGCCCAAGCACGCAACCTGATCCGGCAGCGCGACGAGATCGAGCGAACGGCGCATGCCATGCTGGCCGAAAACCGCGATTATCAGCTTCTGCGCATGATCCCCGGCATTGGGCCCATCAATGCGTTGACCATTCTCGCCGAGGCAGGCGATCTACGCCGCTTCAGCCATCACCGTCAGTTCCTGAAGTTCTGCGGTCTTGATCTTGCGACCCGGCAGTCCGGTACATTCCGAGGCCGCACGATGCTGTCCAAGTACGGTAATGCGCGATTGCGGCGGACCTTTTGGATGGCTGCCCAGGTCGCCGCACGTCAGCGCAACAACAGTTTCCGCGACAAGCTCGGACGATACACTGCCGGGCACGCGGATGATGCCGATCGTCGCCGCAAGGCGATGACGGCGCTCACCGCCAAGATGGCGCGCGTTGCCCATGCCGTCATCAAGACGGGGACAGAGTACCGACCGTTCCTTGAACGGTCGGATGCCAGGTGGAAGGACCCCTCTCTGCAAGTGCCGTGAGGGCGCGAAAGCGACCCTGTAGATAATGTTCGGGCCTTCCACCTGGGTGCGTATCTCGTTCTAAGGACGGTGAGGACCACGGCCGCTTCGGCGCCGCTGGATCCTGTGTTTGCTATGGCAGGGAGCGATCCCGTTGACGGTGGAAGCCATCTGGCTCAGAATGCATGCCTCGCCGCTCAATGCCGGCGCATAGAGATCTGTTGACCAAATCTCGCTTTCCTTCGTGACCCAGGACGTTGTCACTGACAATGCAAGCAGGTTTCCCGTGCAGGCGAACCAGCGCATCCAGTTCGCGCGCCACCCGAGCTCCCGAGATGCTGGTGTCCGCGGCCAAGCACAGGTTCTCCCGGCAGCAATCATCGTTGATCGCCAGAATCCTGAACTTGCGCGACGCACCAAACGTATCGGCGACAAAGTCCATCGACCAGCGGTCACCAGGACGAAGTGCTCCCGGCACCGGCGTCCGGCTGCCTCGGGCGCGCTTGCGGCCGCGTCGTCGGCGTATAGACAAGCCTTCTTCCCGATATAGCCGGTAGAGCTTCTTGTGGTTCATGCTCATGCCCTTGCGCTCCAGCATGACGCCGATCCGGCGATAGCCGAACCGACGGCGCTGCCCTGCGATCTCCCGCATGGCTTCGCGGATCGCTCCGTGGTCCGGCGGGCGTTCGCGCCTGACCGTCTTGGGATCGACGCCAATCAGCACGCAGGCCCGACGCTGTGAGACCTGGTAGTCCCGCATCACGCCGAGCGCCACGTCGCGCCGCTGGCCCGGCGTCGTCAGCCTTTTCCCAGCAGGTCCTTCAGGATCGCGTTGTCCAGCATGCTGTCGGCCAGGAGCCGCTTCAGCTTGCCGTTTTCGTCCTCCAACTGCCGCAACCGGTGGGCGTCCGATACCTCCATGCCACCGTACTTCGCCTTCAGCTTGTAAAAGGTCGCCGTGCTCAGGCCGTGCTTGCGGCAAACCTCCACCGTCGGAAGTCCGGCCTCCTGTTCCTTGATCATCCCGATGATCTGCGCCTCGGTAAAACGGCTCTTCCTCATGCGTCTGCTCCTTCTCGTGGGCAGACTCTACATCAGAATGAGGGATCCTTCGGGGGGCAGGTCACAAGCCTTCAGGCCGGGACGATCATCCCGGGCGCCCGATGCCTTGTCGGAATAGAGATGGCGCTCATCGACACCTGCGGCGAGGAGGGCATCGCGTTGAAGGTCAACCGACTGACGGTCATCGACCGATGAGACACGCATGTACCCGATGAGCATGTGCGACAAACCCTGAAATTGATGTTGTCGCGCACTAGATCAAAGCGACAGGGTTTGTCGTGCAAAATCAACCATGGTTGTCGAGGCGTAGCCTGGTTGCGATGCTACCCTGTCGGAAAACATGTGATTGCCGCCTACCGGAATAGCAGGCAAACTCGGTTAACTATTTGCACTTCCCTGCTGCAACGAGAGCCGCACGATAGCGGCGACCATGTTCGGCCCGCCATGCATTCGCATTCGCGGTTCCCTTTGCAGCTAACCGGCGCTTATATTCGGCTTCCATCGCGCGCCTCTCCGGTCCCGGACCAGAATCAGCAAGACATCGGGCCGATACCGAATTGGACCGCGAGTTCCCGTTGGCGATGTCGCCAGACAGTTTATTCGCCATCGTACTGGTCGCCGTTTGCCCCATCGGCATTGGATCGACGGGCGCATATTGAGCCTGTGCCGACTGATTGAAAAGAAGCAGAGCGGCGCTCACCGCGCTGCTTGTGGCAAGACACCTCATATGGTTCTCCCGATAATCAAAATTCAATATGCAGAAAATGTGCGACGTCGCCCAACAGCGAGCGATGGTTAGCCTCATAATATCGACCGACCACGTCCACTGCAGGGCAGTCAGCACCGAAAATCAGGTGTTTTCCGACGCCCTCAGGCCTTAGACCCCATGACTGCCAGAGCCTCGGAGGCTCGAATCTGAGATGCTGATGATGGATTTGTCAGCAGCGGAGACGAGTCATGACGGAGACGGTGAAATACGTTGGTCTGGACGTTCATAAGGAAACCATTGCGGTCGCGGTTGCCGATGGGGAACGCGGAGGCGAGGTGCGTTTCGTCGGCACGGTCGCCAACGAGGACGATGCGATCAGGAAGCTGGTCAAGCGGCTGACTGGACCGGGCGTGACGTTGAACGTCTGCTACGAAGCTGGGACAGAATTGCATCGTCATCGCCCCCTCGATGATGCCGCGGCGCCCGGGTGACCATGTAAAGACGGACCGGCGTGACGCGATGACCCTGGCGCGGCTGCTACGCGCTGGCGAACTCACCGCAATCTGGATACCGGACGAAGCGCACGAGGCGGTACGCGATCTCATCCGCGCGCGACGCAGCGCGCAAGATGATGCCATCGGAGCCAAGCAGACAGTGCGCAGCTTCCTGTTGCGTCATGATCGTCGTTTCGGCGGCAAGGCGGCCTGGACGAAAATGTACTGGCGGTGGTTGTCCGAGCAGCGGTTCGATTTTCCCCACCAACAGCTGGCATTCGAGGAAATGCAGAAGCGGGTGCTGGAGGCGCAGGCACGGGTTGGGCGCTTAGAAGCGGCGCTGACTGAAGCGGTGGACGCATGGTGTTTTGCGCCGCTGGTCCGCAATCTACAGGTCCTGCGCGGTATCAGGCTGGTCAGCGCTGCGACGCTGGTCGCTGAAGTAGGCGATCTCACCCGCTTCGACAATCCCAAGCAACTGATGGCGTATGTCGGCTTGGTGCCGTCCGAGCACTCCAGCGGCGCTCGGACCAAACGGGGCCGGATCACCCGCGCGGGCAACGCGCAGGCACGAACCATGCTGATTGAGGCGGGCTGGTCGTATCGACTGCCCGCTCGCGAGGAACGACGCTACCGTGAGCGGGTCATCGACTTGTCCGAGGACATCCAGGCGATCGGGTGGAAAGCGCAGGTTCGCCTGTGCCAGCGCTACCGTCGCCTGGCGGCCACGGGCAAGCCTCAGCCCAAGGTGACCACCGCGATCGCGCGTGAACTGGTCGGCTATGCCTGGGACATCGCCCGTCGGGTGTCGCCGGCGATAGCCGGCTGATCCGCCCACGACATTAACGAGAGGAGGCGCCAGCGCACCAACTGCATAGCCTTGGCCGGCGTGCCGCGGGCACCCGACTGTGATGGGCAATCCACGGTGTACGGTGGGGCAGGTTCGTCCGACGCCCGAACTTAGACGGAGGATAGGCCCAGCGACGGATACGGGTAGTGCGGTAATCAACCCGCGGATGAGAGCATGATCAATCGTCGTCGATCAGGCGCCCGCGGCACACCCGCCAAGGTCAATGCGACCGCTGGTCTCGAGGCCAGCGAAGGAGTAAACTCGGCCAGCGTCTCGGATGGCAGTCATGAGAGCGTATATCTGTGCCCGTTTTATGTGACGCCCCCGTGTTGCGCAAACTGGTCAAGGCTTCGGCCTTGCGTTGAAGCTCTTCAGCCCGAGCCAATGCGAGGGTCTTCACCTCCGAACTTGCCCGTCCAATATCTGCCCAAAGGCCCAACAGCGTGCGGATCTCCTCGATCGGGAAACCGAGATCGCGGGCATTTGCGATGAGCCGCAGGCGATGGAGATCGCGCGCGCCATAGTCGCGATAGCCCGCACCCCGGCGTGGCGGCGCCGGGATGAGGCCGATCTTCTCATAATGGCGGATCATCCGCTCCGAGACCCCGCTTTGCTTCGACGCCTCCCCGATGTTCACAGCGCTTTCCGGTTGAGGCGCAGCGCGTTGGTGACCACGCTGACCGAGGAGAGCGCCATGGCGGCGGCCGCGATGATCGGCGAGAGCAGGATGCCGAACAGCGGATAGAGCGCGCCCGCCGCCACCGGCACCCCGGCGACATTGTAGATGAAGGCGAAGACCAGGTTCTGGCGGATGTTGGACATGGTCGCCTGGCTCAGCCGCCGTGCCCGCACAATGCCCATGAGATCGCCCTTGAGCAGCGTCACGCCCGCGCTCTCGATCGCGACGTCGGTGCCCGATCCCATTGCGATGCCGACATCGGCGGCAGCCAGTGCGGGGGCGTCGTTGACCCCGTCGCCGGCCATCGCCACCACGCGCCCCTCGCTCTTCAACCGCGCGACGACGGCACTCTTCTGGTCGGGCAGTACCTCGGCTTCGACATCGTCAATGCCGAGCCGCCTTGCCACCGCCTCTGCTGTGGTGCGGTTGTCGCCGGTCAACATCACCACGCGAATGCCTTCGGCCTTGAGTGCGGCCAGGGCCTCCGGCGTCGTCTGCTTCACGGGATCGGCGATTGCAAAGGCGCCGCCGACGGTGCCGTCGACGCCGATGAAGATCGCGGTGGCGCCATCCCGGCGCAGGGCGTCGGCCTGCTCCGCCAGCGCGTCGGTTGCTATGCCCTCTTCCGAGAGGAACCGCGCATTACCGAGCACGATCCGGCGGCCGTCGACGGTGCCGAGCGCGCCGCGTCCGGTGGGGGAATCGAAGTCGGTGACGTCGCTCGTGGGGATGCCGCGATCCTTGGCGGCCTCGACGATCGCCAGCGCGAGCGGATGCTCGGAGGCCCGCTCGACCGAGGCGGCAAGCCGCAGCAGTTCGGCTTCGTCGAAGCCGGGCGCCGGCACGATCTGGGTGACGGCAGGCCGGCCTTCGGTCAGCGTGCCGGTCTTGTCGACGACGAGCGTGTCGACTTTTTCCATATGCTCGAGCGCTTCGGCATTCTTGATGAGGACGCCGAGCCCGGCGCCGCGGCCAACCCCGACCATGATCGACATCGGCGTGGCGAGACCCAGTGCGCAGGGACAGGCGATGATCAGCACGGCGACCGCCGCAACCAGCCCGTAGGCGAAGCGCGGCTCGGGGCCCCAGATGCCCCAGGCGATGAACGCGACCACCGCGACCGCGATGACCACGGGCACGAACCAGCCCGACACCTGATCGGCCATGCGCTGGATCGGCGCGCGCGAGCGCTGCGCCTCGGCGACCATCTGGACGATGCGCGCCAGCATGGTGTCCCGGCCAACCTTGTCGGCGACGATAACGAGCGCGCCGGTCTGGTTGAGCGTGCCGCCGATCACCGTGTCGGCCTTGGCCTTGGTGACGGGCATGGACTCACCGGTGACCATCGACTCGTCGAGCGAGGAACGGCCGTCCTCGACCACGCCATCGACCGGCACCTTCTCGCCGGGACGCACACGCAGGCGGTCGCCGACCGCAACGAGATCGAGGCTGATTTCCTCTTCACTGCCATCGGAACCGATCCGGCGCGCGGTCTTTGGAGCAAGGTTAAGCAGCGCCTTGATCGCGCCCGAGGTCCGCTCGCGCGCGCGCAGTTCGAGCATCTGGCCGAGCAGCACGAGGACAGTGATCACCGCGGCCGCCTCGAAATAGACGGCAACCATGCCGTCCTCTCCGCGGAAGGCGGGCGGGAACAGCTGGGGCGCGAGCGTCGCGACGACGCTGTAGATCCAGGCGACCCCGGACCCCATCGCGATCAGGGTGAACATGTTGAGGTTGCGGGTCTTGAGCGAGGCCCAGCCACGCTCGAAGAAGGGCCAGCCCGCCCAGAGCACGACGGGTGTCGCCAGCACGAACTGGATCCATACCGAGATCGACATCGGCACGAGGCGATGGATCGCGGGAAAGAGATGCGCGCCCATCTCGAGGATCAGCACCGGGAGGGCCAGCATCAGGCCGACCCGGAAGCGCCGTGTGAAATCGACCAGCTCATGGCTGGGGCCGCTGTCGGCAGTCACGGTCGCGGGCTCGAGCGCCATGCCGCAGATCGGACAGGATCCGGGATGGTCCTGCCGGATCTCTGGATGCATCGGGCAGGTCCAGATCGTGCCTTCGGGCGCCGCGACCGGCGGCGCTGGCGGGCCGAGATAGCGCTCGGGATCGGCGATGAATTTGGTCCGGCAGCCCGCGCTACAGAAATGATAGCGTTCACCGCCATGCTCGGCGTGATGCGCCGTGGTCGCCGGGTCGACGGTCATGCCGCAGACCGGGTCCTTGACGCCGGTCGCCGCTTTCGCGGCGCTGTGGCCGCCGCAGCAACCGCCGCCATGCGCCGCTCCATGTGTCTCGTTCATCGCCTTGCTCCTTTCGACGCATGACGATCTAGGGTCTGACACCGTGTCAGGGTCAATACGTAATCGCCTAAGCGGACAAATCGGCGGGCCCGTTCGCCTGGCCGCCATCAGCCAAGGTCATTGGCAACCGTAAGGCCGTGGTCCTGCGCCGGTCGATGCGCCGTAAACAGGTCGATCGCGCCGGTGATGGTCAAAAGCCGAAACGTCTCGGCCACATGCCTGAAGCCGGCCGCCGCGATCAGGCCGGGGAGCACGCCGTCGGCATTGGGCCGGGTATCATCGATGCCATCGAGCCCCTGCACGGTCAGGCGGAAGGCGAGCCGCATGAGACCGTGCTGGCGGCCATAATCGGCGATCACCAGGCGGCCACCCGGGCGCAGCATGGCGAACATGGCGCGCAGGGTTGCCGCCTTCTCCCTGACCGGCATCTGATGCAGCACGAGACTCGACACGACAGCGTCGGCGGTGCCTGGGGCCACGTCCCTGGCAAATCCCTGACGCCAGTCGATATCGGCCTGCCGCGCAGCGGCCTTGTGCCGCGCGATGTCGAGCGCCTCGGCATCGGGATCGAGACCGATCACCTGCGTCCTGGGCTCGGCTTGCTTGAGCATCAGCGCGAAGCTGCCGGTGCCACAGCCGACGTCGACGACCGTCTCACCGGCTTTGGGCGCCAGGGCGGCGAGCATGGCGGCACGCCACCGCTTCTCCCGCGTCCACAGGCGGATCGCGCGATCATAGTCTTTCGTCGATCCGGTCCCGAGCGGCGGGGTGTAGGATTGCATTGGCTTCTCCCAACGCGAGGCGTCCGAAACGATAAGCTACATCGACATGGGCGGCGATAGTGTCCCCAGCCAGGCGACGAGCCCGAGAATGACGATCGCAAGACCGCCTTCGACGACGAGGCTCGCGCGCAGCAGCGCCTGCGCCCGTGGCGCGTCCTCTTCCTCGATCGCCTGCGCCAGTGCCGGGGTCAGGCGATAACGGTTGAGCGCGGCCAGGCCCAGCATGCCGGCGAACAGCAGCAGCTTGGCGATGAGCAGCAGGCCGTAGGTCGACTGCCCGAGCGAGGCGACGTTGCCCGGGCCGACCAGGAACCAGCCGTTCACCGTCCCGGTCAGGATCAGCAGGGCGACGATGATCGTGCCGACGAGGGAGAAGCCCCGCAGGGCTTCCTCGGCGAGCGTGATCCGGTCCATGTCTTGAGCGGCGAGATCATCGGTTGCGAGCCTGGGAAGTACCAGCGCGAGGAAGGCGGCAAGCGCGCCGACCCAGGCGCCGGCGGCGAGCAGATGGATGAGATCGGCCAGCAGTTGCAGCCAGCCCGCCTCGCCTTCGCCGGCCGCGCCATGCCCGCTCCAGGCGAGGGTCGCGAGCGCGACCGCGCCCGCCAGAGTGGAGGCGATGAAGGCAGGACGGGATTGCCGGCGATACAAGGGGATGCAGAGCAGAAGAACGAGGAGCGCGACGAGGCGCGCCTTCAGCGCCGTTCCCATGGAAGTGCCGTTGAACAGCTCTGCGACCATGGAAAGATCAGGCTGGGCGAGTGGCAGCCCGGTCATCGCCGCAGCCTGCAACGCGAACCCCAGCGCCGACAGCAGGAGGGCGAGACAGGCGAGACCGGCCACCATTGCCGCCATCGGCAGATGCCGCTGCACCATCCGGCCGCCGCCGGGCGCATAGAGCGCGAACAGCGGCAGGCCGAACAGCAGGCCGAGATCGACGTAGAGCGCCCAGCGGACGGCGACGAGTGCCACGTCGTTCATGGCGTCACTTGACGGTAAAGGCGAGATTGCCCTGGATGCGGTGCGTGTCGGTCGAGACGACGTGCCAGGCGACCTGATAGCTGCCCGCCATGAGCGGCTTGGCGAGCGTCAGCACGAGCGTCTTGTCGCCTTCGACGGACGTCTTGAAGCCGGTTACCGCCATGCGGTGGTTGGGCATGCCGGGCATGCCGGTCATCACGATCTCGGCGCCCGACAGCTTCGGCATCAGACCTTCACTGAAGGTGAGCGTGATACGCGACGGCGCCGGGACGCTGGCGTTGGCGGCGGGCGTCGAGGACACGAGCTTGGGATGGGCGTAGGCCGGAGCAGAAACACTCAGGCCGACGGCGGCGATGGCTGCGAGCGGCGAAAAGAAGCGCATTTGGACATTCTCCTGTCAGTGACATGAGAGAATACGCAGCCGCGACCTGCACCCCTCGCAATTTTCTTTTTGTTCCCGGACAAGGGTTAGAAGACCACCCTGCGTATTGAGAAGAGAAGACGGAGAAACATCATGGACCACCTCGACGACATGCTCAGCCGGTTGCGGGAAGCCCCCCTCGATCCCCGGCTTGCCGGGCTGGACAGCCGCGTCATGGCCGAGATCGCCCGGCTCCAGGCCATGCCGCGCCTGAGCGCCACGACCTTCGGTGTCGCAGCCGCGGTCGCGCTCTTCATCGGCATCGCCGGTTCCGCGGTGCCAGTGCGTTCGGCAGATGCTGCGGCATCGCCCTTCGACGCGCGGCTCGCGCTCGCTCCTTCGACGCTGCTGAGCGCGCAATGATGCGCGATCGCCGCGGCCTTCTCCTTCTCGTGCTGCTGACGTTTGTTGCGGCAGTAGCGGGGGTCGTGATCGGCCGGCTCTATGTCGTGCCGGCGCCCCCTGTCGAGAATGAGCTGCACGACCTGCTCCATCGCGATCTCAAGCTGGATAGCGCGCAACATGCACGGCTCGAGGCTATCGAAGCCCGCTACGCCATCCGCCGACAGGCCCTGGAAGCGGAACTGCGCGCCGACAATGCATGGCTCGCGCAGGCCATCAGGTCGGAACATGGCTATGGGCCTCAGGTCTCCGCCGCCGTCGACCGGTCACACCAGGCGATGGGCGCGCTGCAGAAGGAAACGCTCGAGCATATCTTCGCGATGCGTGCGGTGCTCCGCCCCGACCAGACGGTGAAGTTCGACGACGCCGTCGTGAAAGCGCTGACGGCCGAGAAAAAATGACGCTCCACCTCCCCGACTGCTCGGACGGGGAGCTTGCGGCTCTGGCGCTGGGGGGCCGGCAAGCGGCCTATGGCGAGCTGGTCCGCCGGCATCAGGGCTGGGTACACCGTCTCGTGCGCAGCCATGTCGGTAGCCCCGACGAGGCGCTCGACGTCACTCAGGCGAGCTTCGTGGCCGCCTTTTCCGCGCTCAGCCGCTATGATGGGACGCGGCCCTTCCCGGTCTGGATGTCGCGGATCGTCATCAACAAATGCCACGACTGGCGCCGTCGCCGTGCGGTCCGCAATTTCTTTTCCTTCGCCCTTCCTCTGGGCGAAGCCGAACATATCGTCGACGACGCCCCCTCGGCCGACCGCGCCCTGGATGCCGAACAGCAACTCGCCGAGGCGATGACGGCGATCGCCGCCCTGCCCGCCTCGCTCAAGGACACGCTCATCCTGCGGACGATCGACGAGAAATCGGAAGCCGAAACCGCCGAGATCCTCGGCATCTCCCAGAAGGCCGTCGAGACCCGCCTCTACCGCGCCCGGGCGCGCCTCGCGGAAAGTTTGAAGAAAGTTTGAGGGGCAGGCGGGTGGGCTGCGTATTTCCAATAGGTCCGCCCTCTTTCCGCAAGCTGAGACAAACCGAATGATTTCTGCCCTCGACCGCCGCCAGTTCCTTCGCGGCGCGGCCCTCGCCGGTGGTGGCGCCGCATTATCAGCCTGGCTGCCTGCCTGGGCGCAGACCATCTCGCCGGGGATGCGACCGACGCTGCCGACCGTGTCGGGCGAAGACATCACGCTGACCATCGCCCGGCAGTCGATGAGCATCGACGGGCGCCAGTTCCGCGCAATCGGTCTCAACGGCACGGTCCCCGCCCCGCTGATCCGGCTGCGCGAAGGCCAGCGCGTGCGGCTCAACGTCGTCAATCAACTCGAGGAGGACAGCTCGATCCACTGGCACGGGCTGATCCTGCCGGCCAATATGGACGGCGTGCCGGGCGTGTCTTTCCCGGGCATCAAGCCGGGATCGAACTACCTCTACCAGTTCCCCGTCGTGCAAAGCGGCACCTACTGGTATCACAGCCATTCAGGCCTGCAGGAACAGGAAGGCCATTACGGCCCGATCATCATCGATCCCGCCGGTGCCGATCCGGTCGCCTATGACCGCGAGCATGTCATCGTGCTCGCCGATCACAGCGCGCTCTCGCCGCAGGCGATCTTCCGGCGCCTCAAGGTCAACCCCGGCCATTTCAATTTCCAGCGCCAGACCCTGGCCGGGCTCCTGTCGGGCAAGGATCAGCCGCTCAAGGACCGGCTCGACTGGGGCCAGATGCGGATGGACCCGGCCGACATCTCCGATGTGACCGGATCCACCTACACCTATCTCGTCAACGGCCATGGTCCGATGGACAACTGGACCGCGCTCTTCACCCCGGGCGAACGGGTGCGGCTGCGGGTCATCAATGCGTCGGCGATGACCACCTTCAACGTCCGCATCCCCGGCCTGCCGCTGACCATCGTCCAGGCCGACGGGCAGAATGTGGTGCCGGTCACCGTCGACGAGTTCCAGATTGGTGTTGCCGAGACCTACGACGTCGTTGTCAGCCCAGGCGATGACAAGGCCTACACCCTTGTCGGCGAGGCGATCGACCGCTCGGGCATGGCGCGTGCCACGCTCGCGCCGCGCGCCGGCATGGCCGGCGAGGTTCCCCCCTTACGCAAACGGCCGCTCGCCGACATGAAGGACATGGGCATGGACATGTCCTCGATGCCGGGCATGGAAGGCATGGACATGTCGGGCGGCGCTATGCGGGGCGTCGATCCGACGGCCGAGAAGAACGCGTCCGCGCGCCTCGCGACCGGCGCGGCGGCAGCGATGGCGACCATGGACAATAGCGCCATGGCAGGCATGGATCATTCGGGGATGGATCATGGATCGATGGCCGGCATGGACCACGGCGCGATGGGCGCCGATGGCCAGATGGCGGGCATGGATCATGACGGGCACGCGATGGGCTCGATGAAGATGCGCGACTTCTCGAACGCGCCGCAGGTGAAGCGCGACCCGAGCGTCCAGACCATCTCGCCGATGCCCGTAGACCGCACCGGCGAGCCCGGCCAGGGCCTCGCCGACGTCGGCCACAAGGTGCTTGTCTACAGGGACCTGATGGCGCTCGATCGCAATCCGGACGTGCGCGCGCCGAGCCGCAGCATCGACATTCACCTCACCGGCAACATGGAGCGGTTCATGTGGTCGTTCGACGGCGAAAAAATGTCGGACCATCACGAGCCGATCCCCTTCATCGAAGGCGAGCGGGTGCGCGTCAATCTCATCAACGACACGATGATGGGGCATCCGATCCATATTCACGGGCATTTTTTCGAGCTGGTGACGGGGCATGGCGATCATGCGCCGCGCAAGCATACGGTGATCGTCCAGCCCGGCGGCAAGGTGACCTGGGACTTCACCGCCGACGCGGTCGGCGACTGGGCCTTCCACTGTCATCTCCTCTACCACATGCATGCAGGGATGATGCGGGTCGTGAGCGTCCGTCCGAAGGGAGACGCGTAATGACCCGCATCCTCACGCCGCTGGTGAGCGCGATCGCCCTTTTCGCTGCCGCGCCCGCCTTTGCCCAGGATCATTCGATGCACGGCATGCCCGGCATGGCGCCGCCGGGCGAAGTGGCGCCGGCGCAGGAGAAGAAGAAGGACAAGGCCGCCGCCAGGCCGCGCGCTCAGACACCAGCGCCAGACGCCACCTCGGCGATGGACCATTCGCAGCACCAGGCCAGTCCTGCGCCGCAGGGAGATGCGGCCGGTCAGCCGCAACCCGCGTCTCCCGCGATGCCGGACATGCCGGGCATGGACCACTCCCAGCATCAGGACGGCGCGATGCCGGACATGCCCGGGATGGACCATTCGCAGCATGGCCAGACCGCCATGCCCGGCATGCAAATGACCGGCACGGCGCTTCCGGCCGGCAATGCGCCCCCGCCGCCTCCCCCCAGCGACCACTTCGCCGATCGTGATTTTCCCGGCGCCGAGATGGCGCGCTCACGCGACATCATGATGAAGGACAGCGGCGGCAACAATTTCGGGCAGGTGCTGCTCAACCTGTTCGAGTATCAAGCGCATAGCGGTCGCGATGGCTATCGCTGGGATGGCGAAGGCTTTTACGGCGGCGATATCAACCGGCTCTGGCTCAAGAGCGAGGGCGAAGGCGAGTTCGGCCGCGGCATCGACAGCGCGGAGGTGCAGGTGCTCTATAGCCGGGCCATCGACCCCTATTTCAATCTTCAGGGCGGTATCCGCCAGGACTTCGGCCGCGGGCCCGACCGCACTTACGCGACGGTCGGCGTCGAGGGCCTGGCTCCCGGCATGTTCGAAGTCGAAGGCGCGCTGTTCCTCTCGACCAAGGGCGATGTTCTGGGCCGGGTCGAGGGCTATTACGACCAGCGCATTACCCAGCGCCTGATCTTGCAGCCGCGCGCCGAGGTCAATTTCGCCGCGCAGGATATTCCGGAGAACGACATCGGTTCGGGGCTGGTCAACATAGAGCTCGGCGCGCGCCTGCGCTATGAGTTTAGCCGCCAGTTCGCACCCTATATCGGCGTCTCTTATCTGCGCAAAGCCGGCGACACGGCGCGGCTGTCGAGGCTTGCCGGCGAGGACGTCCATGCGACCAGCTTCGTCGCCGGCGTTCGCTTCTGGTTTTAGCATCAGGACGGCTGATGGCGGGGGCGAACAGGAGAGCGGGGCGTTACACTCATACCAAGGTCGGCCGGCGCCGAGCGAAGGAGATACGTCATGGACCATTCGTCCCACATGAACACCCGGAAGATGGGCGCCTATTGGAGCCTTGCCGTTCAGACCGTCATCAGCGGCGTCATCATGTATCTGGTGATGTTCGTCATGATCGACGGGCTCGACAGCTTCTACAACAACCTCAACATGCTCTACATGACGCTGATGATGGTCGCGCCGATGGTGGTGCTGATGATCGTCGCCATGCGGCACATGTTCGCGTCGAAAGCCGCCAACATCGCGCTGATCGCCGCGTCGCTGGTCGCCTTCTTCGGCAGCTTTGCGCTCATCCGCACCCAGACCACGATCGGCGACACGGCCTTTCTGCGCTCGATGATCCCGCATCATTCCGGGGCGATCCTGATGTGCCAGGAAGCAAAGCTCAGCGATCCGGAAGTCATCCGGCTTTGCGAAGCGATCAAGCGCTCGCAGCGGCAGGAAATCGACGAGATGAAGGCCATACTCGCGCGGCGCTGAGTGGCACGGTCGGGCTACGCCCGGATCCGTGCGCCCGGCCAGGCATGTGAGCCGGGACGATGGTCGACACGAGGCGCGGGCCGGACGAGATTGCCAGCGACGTAGCGCGGCTTGCGCCGCTGTTCCTGCGACAGGCTGGCGGCCATGTCCTGACGCTGCTCGATCCTGCCGGGATCGTGCTGAGCTATAATGAAGAAGGCGAGCGTGCCGAATGCTGGCCCCTCGATCGCGTCCTGGGACAGCCCCATGACCTGTTCTACCCGCCCGACGAGATTGCGGCGGGTCGTCCACGCGCAGACCTGGCGGCCGCCCTTCACGAGGGCACGCTGGAGCGCGAAGCGTGGCGGGTCTGCGAGAACGGCGCGGAATATCTCGCGCGCCTGACGATCAGCGCCCTGTTCGAAGGCGACACACATCGAGGCTTTGCCTGCATCAGTCGCGATGTCACCGACGAGGCGGCGGTCCGGGCGTCAATCGAGACCCGCGAGCAGCATCTCCAGTCGATCCTGGCGACCGTCCCCGATGCGATGATCATCATCGACGAGACCGGCGCCATCACGTCGTTCAGCGCGGCCGCCCAACGCCTGTTCGGCTATTCGGAAACCGAGCTCGTCGGCCGCAACGTCTCCTGCCTGATGCCCCAGCCCGATCGCGACCGGCACGACGAATATATCGCGCATTATCTCCAGACCGGCGAGCGCCGGATCATCGGCCTCGGCCGCGTCGTGGTCGGCCAGCGCCGCGACGGCTCGACCTTCCCGATGCAGCTGTCGGTTGGCGAGGCCGGTGAAGACGGGCAGCGGTTGTTCACCGGCTTCATCCGGGATCTCACCGCCAAGGAGCAGGATGAGCTCAGGCTCAAGGAACTGCAGGCAGAGCTGGTCCATGTCTCCCGGCTGAGCGCGATGGGCACGATGGCCTCGACCCTCGCGCATGAGCTCAACCAGCCGCTTGCCGCGGTCGCGCTCTATCTCGAGACGATCCGCGACATGCTCGACGAGCGGGACGACGAACCCTTCGTGTCGCTACGGTCGGTGATGGATGATGCGGCACAGGAAACGCTGCGGGCCGGCCATATCGTCCGGCGCCTGCGCGATTTCGTCGCCCGCGGCGAGGTCGACAAGAGCCTCCACGAGCTGCCGCGGGTCATCGCCGAGGCGAGCCAGCTCGCGCTGGTCGACGCCCGCGAGCGCGGCATCCGCAGCTTCTTTGCAGTCGATCCCGCCGCGACGCCGGTCCTCGTCGACAGGGTGCAGATCCAGCAGGTGCTGGTCAACCTGATGCGCAATGCCATCGAGGCGATGGCGGAGTGTCCGGTTCGCGACCTCAAGGTGGCGACCAGGTTGCGCCCTGACGGGCTGATCGAGGTGACCGTGGCGGATACCGGCCCCGGCATCGCCGACGAGGTCCGGGAGCAGCTCTTCACGGCGTTCAAGTCGACAAAGGCCGACGGCATGGGCCTCGGCCTTTCGATCTGCCGGACCATCATCGAAGCGCATGGGGGCCGTATCTGGATGGAGCGCCCCGACCGCGGCGGCGCGCGCTTTCATTTTACCTTGATCCATGCGCGGGCGGAGGAGGAACATGGGGGATAGACGCGTCATCCATCTGGTCGACGACGAGGAGAGCATCCGCAAGGCGGCGAGCTTTGCGCTCAAGACCGCGGGCTACGACGTCGTGACCTATGCCTCGGGCGTGGAGTTTCTCAAGGAGGCGAAGTCGGCGGCCGTCGGCTGCGTCATCCTCGACGTGCGCATGCCCGAGATGGACGGTCTCGAGGTTCAGGCCGCCATGGCAGCACGCGGGGTCAATATGCCGGTCATCGTCCTGACCGGCCATGGCGACGTGTCGGTTGCGGTGCAGGCCATGAAAGGCGGCGCGGTCGACTTTCTCGAGAAGCCCTTCGAGAAAGCCGCCCTGCTCGGCGCCGTCAGCCGCGCGTTCGCGCGTCTCGACGATGTCGACTTTCGCACTCTGGAAACCTCTGAAGCCGGCGTGCGGGTCGCTGCACTGACGCCCCGGGAGCGTGAAGTGCTGGAAGGGCTGGCGAACGGCCTGCCCAATAAGACGATCGCCTATGACCTGGGCTGTTCATCGCGAACGGTCGAGGTCCATCGCGCGAGCCTGATGGCCAAGCTCGAGGTCCGCAATTTGTCCGAAGCCCTGCGGATCGCCTTTGCCGCGGGCATGGGCCGCAAGCCGAAGTGACTGCGACCTCTACGTAGCGACGGGACGAGGCGCGATATGCGATCGATGGTGCAATCGTCACACGGGTGTCCGCTTCTCGCAATGCCATCGGTCCGTTCCACTCAGCATGATGGCAGATACACCATCCTCGTCTCCGACGACGATCCCGGCGTGCGGCGTGGCCTCCAGCTGCTGCTGAGATCGCGCGGCTATGCCGTGTGGGGATATACGACCGGCCACGCGCTGTTGGCCGACCCCCGCGCGAAGGAGGCAGACTGCGTCATCCTCGACTATCGCATGCCCGACATCGACGGATTCGCGATGCTGCGTCACCTTCGCGAGATCGGATGGTCGGGACGCGCCATCATGATCTCAGGCTTTCACGACACGCTGCTGGCCTGGCGGGCCGCCGAGGCGGGCTTCGATCACGTTCTCGCAAAGCCTTTGATCGGCAGGGCTTTGCTCGATGCGTTGGACCGGCACCGCGCCGAGGTTCTGCGAAAGCATTGAGTTATGGCGGCCGGCCCCCGGCAGCCTCAGCCCGGCGCGATGTGGAAAGCCGATCTGCGCCGTCAAAGCCAGTGGCTACGTTTGAACCGGATGTAGAGCCCAATGCAGACCGCAGCGATGACGCCGAGGATGACGAAATATCCCCATTGCGTCTTCAGTTCGGGCATATTCTCGAAATTCATGCCGTAGATTCCGGCAATCGCGGTAGGCACCGCGAGGATCGCAGCCCGGGCGGCAAGCTAACGGGTGATCGCACCTTGGCGCTGCTGTTCGAGCAGGTGACTCGCCTCGAACACCGAGATCAGGATGTCGCGGATGCCGGTGATGGCGCTCTCAACCCTGAGCATGTGATCGTCGAGCTTCGAAATCTGGTGGCCGTTGTCGGCACCTTCCATGGCAAGCGGGTGAAGGCCGTAATTCCCGGCGATGTCGGCAAGTTCTGTTTCGCTGGGCTGGGACATTTTGATCCACACGAAGTCATCCTTGCCGACGTGCTCGCACGCCGGATCGATCAGGGTCGCCGGCCGTAGCCGTTTGCCATTGTGACAAAGAACGGCGGCGGCGACCGGAAGCCGTGTGCCTCGCCTATTGAGACGCGCGCACAAACACTCGTCATTCTTCAAGCCCAATCGCAGGAAGAAGAAGGCGGCGCGCAGCAATTCGAGCGAGAGCTTATAGAAAATGCGGCGGAGCGTTGGGTTTCGCAGAAGGCCGCTCCCGTTCATGACGCGCGTGGCTGGGCGGCGCGCTGCCACATCAAGGGCACGCAGACTGCGAAGGTCTGCGCACCCTTGATTGGCGACCGCGAGGGTTTTCCTCTCTTGCGATGGTACCAAGCGATTGCCCGTGTGGCGCCTCTGCAATCGTGTCGGATGACTATACCTAAGTATCGGATAACGGCGCTGACGACAGGGTTGCCGGGCCCCGGTGAGGCGCGTCGCACCGCGCGGAGACGAAAGCTGGAAGACGGAAAAGCTCAACTGTCGAAAGCGACCGAGCGCGCGAGCGCTTCCTGGGACTGCAGAAAGGCGAGCCGCGATTGCAGCGCCGCCTGGACAACGCCGAAAGCGTCACCCCCCAGAGTCACGCGCAGCGGCGGATGGTCGCTGGTTGCGACATCAACGATCGCTTGCGCGATCTTTTGCGGGTCGAGCGTGTAGAGCTCGTTTCCGGCGGTCTCGAACATCTTGCGGATATGGCCGGCGGGCGTATCGCGATACGCGGCGATCTCGCTGGCGAATTGCAGATTGTGGCTGAAGCTGGTGCGCGCCCCGCCCGGCTCGATCAGTGTCACGAACAGGTTGAAGGGTTCAAGCTCCTGGCGGAGGCATTCGCTGAAGCCCTCCAGGCCCCATTTGGCCACATGATAGAGACTGCTCGTCGGAAGCGAGCCCTGACCACTAGCGCTGGAGATCTGGATGATCCGGCCGCTCCCGCGCAGCCGCATGGCGGGGACAAAGGCGCGGGTGATGTGGATGGGCGCCATGAGATTGAGCGCGATCTGGCCTTCGACCTCGGCGTCCGACATCTCTTCGGTGGCGCCGATCACGCCGCCGCCGGCGTTGTTGACCAGAATATCGACGGGTCGACGCGCCTGCGCCCGGGCCACGACCGCAGCAATATCGTCCTTGACCGTGACGTCGAGCGCTTCGACGCGCAGCTGGCTCGGATATTTCGCCGCGAGATCATCGAGGCTTTCGGGCTTGCGGGCCGTCGCGGTAAGGTCGTCGCCAGCGGCCAGGATCAGTTCGGCCAGATGGCGGCCGATGCCGCTGGACGCGCCCGTGAGAAACCAGTGATTGGACATATGTTACTCCATATATTACCAACTGGTAGGTAACTTGAAACCTGGAATGCGTCAATGCTTGGAGGTGTGATGAAGCAACGAACCCGGCGGAATGCCGCACAGAGCCGCGAGACGCTCCTGGCTGCAGCGACCGAGGAGTTCGCGTCCCATGGGCTGGCGGGCGCGCGGATCGACCGGATTGCGCAGGCGGCGGGTATCAGCAAGCCGATGCTCTACACCTATTTCGGGGACAAGGAGGCGCTCTTCGATGCCGCGCTGACGCAGGAAGTGATGGACGCGGCGCAGGCCGATCGCTTCGATCCCAATGATCTTGAGGGTTATGCGGGGCGCACCTATGACTTGCTGGTCGAACGCCCGCGCCTGTGGAGGCTGCTGACCTGGCATCATTTGGAGCGTGGCCAGGATGTTCTGATGCTCCCGGCCGGCGAGGTCCTTCTCGGGGAGAAGCTGGACGGGATCGCAGCGGCGCAGGCCGAGGGGCGGATCGTCGCCGACTTCACGCCCCTGAATGTCGTCCGGCTTGTCGCCGCCCTCACCCAGCTCTGGTGCATGACCGGAGCTGCACGCGACGCTGCCGAGCACGCGGCGCGCCGGGCGACGATCATGCGGGCGGTGGGGCGACTGCTGCGCGTGTGATCGTGCGAGGCGCGAGCTGCACGCCCGCGCGCCGACCGGGACACAGCAAGCATTTTTCGCAACCTGCCGTACTGCCCAGCGGCAAAATCAGGGCGGCTCATGCACAAGCCGGCCCGTCGGCTCCGCGGATGCGATCGACGTTCGAGGACTGCGCCGCCACTGCCGAACCGGATTGGATCATCGCCAAGTGACCCAGTGGCTGCGCGACGATCTCAGGTCGCCGGACTCGTCGCACGACGTTTCGTCAGGAGTCGTTTCATCTGCCTCAAAAGGCGAACCTGCGGCTCAATCCGGAAGAAGGCGCGACACATCCAGGAAACGAGGATCAAATGCGGTCCGCATCGGTATTACTTTCCCTGGCGCGTGCAAGCTCAGCAAAGGACTAATGTTCCCGGAGCATCTCTAGCGCTATACCTAGGTATATCACGCCGACACCAATAACATGTGATCATGCCGCTTCGCATTCTTGCCGGCCAAATGTCCCGATCATCAAATCGAAGCGTGCGAGGCTGTATTACGATATGATATTCTATCTCCTATCTCAGCAGATTTGCAAATGAGCGCTCGCAAAAATATCTCTTCAGTCATGAGGGTTCGACGTCTGGCGTGCGTATTATAGCTATATCTATATCTAAATTTCACGAGAATAAGGTATTGGAAAAACAGGAAAAATACTGTTGACCTGTATATACAACTGATGTTGTCTGTGGCTGTTCTAAAACGTCAGGGGGATTGCACATGACCATCAGGATGGCCCTGCTCGGCAGCGCCGCCATCGTCGCGGGCTACGCCGCGCCGGCTCTCGCTCAGGCCGATCCGACACCGCAGCCAAAAGCACAAGTCCTGGGGGATGACAGCGACATCGTCGTTACCGGCTCACGAATCCGTCGGCAGGATCTGGCCGGGGTTGGACCGGCCACCGTGGTCACCGCCGAGCAGATCCAAAATACCGGCATCGTCAATATCGAAACCGCCTTGCAGCGTTTGCCGGCCAATGCCGGCTTCGCGGGCAACCAGACATCGGCCTACTGGACCAACAACGGTTATGGCACTGCTCAGGTCAATCTGCGCGGCCTCGGCATCAAGCGCACACTCGTGCTCCTCAACGGCCGACGCCTCGTCGCGGGCGGCACCGGCGCCAATTCCTCACCCGATCTCAACATGATCCCGGTCGTGGCGCTGGCACGCACCGATGTCCTCAAGGATGGCGCGTCCGCTATCTACGGGGCCGATGCCATGGCCGGCGTGGTCAACCTTGTCACGCGCACCGATTATGAAGGCCTGGGTCTCAGCGTCCGACAAGGCATTACCGAGCGCGGCGACGGCTCCGATCTCACCGCGGACCTACTTTGGGGCATTCGCAACGATCGTGGCGGGTTCATGGCAGCAGTCACCTACCAGAAGACCAGCGCCGTCAACATGGCCTCGCGTGCGCCCTGCTCGCTCGCTGAAACGACGCCGGGCTCGCTGAGCTGCGTCAACAGCGCCTCGACGATCGGCGGACGCGCGGTGCTGCCCAACGGCCAACAGATCAACTTCAACCAGGTACCCGGAGGGAACGGGAACTTCTACGAGCCTTACAGTCCCGCCAAGCACAACTTCAACTCGAACCCGTTTCTCAATGCGGTCAGCCCAGTCGAGCGCGTCAGCACGGCCTTCTTCGCGGACTATGCGCTGACCGACGGTATCCAGGCGTTCGGCGAGTTCCTCTATACGTTCCGCAAGTCGAATCAGATCGCGACACCCGGCACGCTGCGCAATCTCTCGATACCAGCCAGCAATCCGACCAATCCGACCGGCCAGAACCTGGTCCTGGCCCAGCGCCGCCTCGCCGAACCCGGCGCGCGCCACTTCTTCCAGGAGACCGATACCTGGCAAGGCACCTTCGGGCTGCGCGGCAAGCTGGCGAACGACTGGGCCTGGGAAGTCGCGGGCAGCTTCGGGCGTAACACGGCCGTCGACGGCTCGACCAACATCGCCAATCTCGAGCGCGTCGCGAACACGCTCGACAGGAGCAAATGCTCCAGCACGGCGGGCGCGGCCATCCCCTGCGGTGACTATCTTGGGTTCGGAGACCTGACACCTCAGGTTCTGGATTATATTCTGTTCACCTCGCGCGATCGCGGAGGCAACGAACTCGGCACGGTCACGGCTGACCTCAACGGCGATCTCTTCTCCCTTCCAGCCGGCGCGGTGTCCTTCGCCACCGGCGTGGTCTATCGGCGCGAAAAAGGCTGGCGCGATCCCGACCCGTTGACGGTGCTCGGCGTGGCGAACGTCAATCAGCAGGATCCTATTTCGGGCTCGAGCACCGCCAAGGAAGCCTATCTCGAGCTATCGGTGCCGGTGCTTGCCAACACAGCTTTCGCCAAGGCGCTCACGCTCGATGGCGCAGTCCGCTACTCAGACTATAATCTCTTCGGGAGCGACTGGAATTACAAGCTCAGTGCCGACTGGGTAGTCAATGACAGCATCCGTCTGCGCGGCACTTATGGGACGGGCTTTCGCATTCCCAACGTGCCGGAGCTTTTCGGCGGCGTCTCGGAAGGCAATCTGACCACGACCGATCCCTGCTCGCGCTACACCTCCAGCGGCAACGTGACCTTGATCGCCAATTGTCAGGCGTCCGGTGTGCCGGCCAACTATACGCAGCTCGGCACCACGATCCTCACCACAGTGGGCGGTAACCAGAGCCTTCGGCCCGAAAGCTCCACGACCTGGACCGTTGGTACGGTGATATCGCCGCGCGGCATCATCCCAGGGTTGTCGCTGACGGCAGACTGGTTCGACATCAAGATCAAGGACGCGATCCGGGCCATTCCCGGCTCGACCAAGCTCGCAGTCTGCTATGCGAGCCAGAACCTGTCGCACCCGTTCTGCAGCGACTTTACGCGCAGCGCGCTGACCGGCGAGGTCACTTACCTCTCCGCCCAGCCCATCAACACCGGCCGCGAGGAGATGAATGGTCTCGATCTGGGTCTGGTGTACAGTGGTGCGGTGGGCGAGGTGAAGATCTCCTTGGATCTCAACATGACCTATCTCAACAAATATGTCGTAAACCCCTTCCCCGGCGGCGCGCCGATCTATTTCGACGGGTTTATCGGGGGCGGCAATGGCGGCTATCCGAAATGGCGTGGTTATGGCGTGCTGACGGCGGAAAAGGACGGCATCAGCGCGACCTGGTCGACACAATGGATCGGCAAGGCGACCGACTTCAACGCATCGGCCGGCGACATCGGCTACCGCACGCCGAACGTCTTCTACCACAATCTTCAGCTTGCCTTCGCGATCGACGAGAAGACACGTTTCCAGATCGGGGCCGATAATCTGTTCGACCGCAAGGCGCCCTATATCCAGAGCTTCACCGATGCCAACACCGACACGATGACCTATGATCTGCTCGGACGGCGCTTCTACGCCGGCTTCCGAACCGCGTTCTGAAGGGCAGCACATGGCAATTCGCTGGCCTTTGGTCATCCGCCGGACGCACAAGTGGCTGGCCCTGATCGTCGGCGTCCAGGTTCTGCTCTGGACGCTGACCGGCTTCTATATGGTGGCCGTCCATATCGACATCATCCATGGCGACGATCTGGTCCGCCCACCGGTCGTCGCCCCCATCGACCTTGCGAGCTTCGTCCCGCCGGCGCGGATTGTTCAATCGGCTCCCGACGCGTCCGAGATCCGCCTGCAACGGTTCATGGATCAGCCCGTCTGGCGCGCGCAAACCCCGGGTGGTCCAAGACTCTTCGATGCAGGTTCGGGACAGCCCATCCCCGATTTGAGCGAGGCACAAATCCGCGCCGCCGCTCGGCGCATCTACAGCGGCACCGGGGACATCGTCGCAGCCCGGCTGCTGACGACGGCGCCACTGGAAATGCAGGCGCGCAAGCCTCCCTATTGGCAGGTCGAATTCGATGCCTGGAACCGGCCAACCCTGTATCTCTCTCCGCAGACCGGTGAGCTGATCTCGCGCCGCCATGCGCTGTGGCGCGTGTTCGATTTCGCGTGGATGCTGCACATCATGGACTATGACGATCGCTCCGACGTCAACAATCCGCTGCTGCGCGTGGCGACCTGGAGTGCCCTTGCCATGGCGCTGGCCGGGGCTTGGCTGCTGCTTTGGTCGTTCCCGCGGCGCAGGAAGAAGAAGGCATGAAGAAAATCCGGTTCACCCCGCTCTTTTTTCGGCGCATCCACAAATGGGTCGGCCTGATCCTGGGCGTGCAGTTTCTCCTTTGGGCTCTGAGCGGCTCGATGATGGCCTTGCTCGATCAGGAGAAGGTCGGCGGACACAGTGCGCAGGCCAGCCATCAGCACGCCCTACCTGCCGGTGACTATATTGCGCCGGCAAAGCTCGCTCTTGATGGTCCCGTGCTCGGCATCGCCTTGCGGTCCCTTGCCACACGCCCCGTCTACGAGCTTCGATCCACCACGGGCACGCGGCTAATCGACGCGACGAGCGGCGCCCCGGTTCGGGTCGACGAGCAGGTCGCGCGCGACGTCGCGACGATGGTGAATGAAGCACCGATCCGCAAGGCAACGTTGCTCGCCGAACCGAATGTGGAAGCGCGCGAGCACGAAGGCACCATGTGGCGACTGGATTTCGCGGACGCAGAGAACAGCAGCGCCTACATCTCCGCCGACACCGGCCGATTCCTGGTCATGCGCGGCGACACATGGCGCACCTGGGATTTCTTCTGGATGCTCCACAATATGGACTATGTGAACCGCACCAGCTTCAATCACCCGCTGATCGTCTTCGTTGCGTTCGGTACTTTGTGGCTGTCGGGGACGGGCTTCTACCTGCTGTTTAAGAGCTTCAGTCGCGCCGACGTGCGATGGTTGCGGCGCAGGCGCAAATCGGCCGTCAAGTTGGGCGCGGGCTGATCGCTAGGTCCCAACAGAAAAAGCCGCCGATAGCTCGAACCGATTGCCCGGGTGCGTGAGCCAAGCGTGCGATACGAGACGTCCGCGACTCCAGGTTCTGCGCGTCATCATTAGCACTGGTTCTCCTTCAGCGAGGCCCAGCATTGTTCGCATGGCTGTATCCGGCATCGCCGCGCACACCCGGTGCTCTACTCGCTCGAGCGGGGCAACACGTGTCAGATATTCATTCGGCGTCGAGGCGCTGAAATCCCTCTCTCCGTAGCGTGGCGCAGCAGATGCCAGCACAAAGCGCTCCTCGACCTGAATTGGGAATTCGGTCTCGTGATGGACGATAAGCGAATGGAAGAGGCGCGTGCCCAAGCCGACTTCCAGCAGAGCTGCCCTTTCCGCATCAGCCCGTATCTCGATATTATAAATGACGCACGCGCGATAGGCGTGGCCCCTGCCGCGCACCTCCTCCGCGATGTTGCGGATCTCGATCAGCTGCCCGATCGGCCGGGGCTCGGCGACAAAGCTGCCCCGCCCCGCCCGCCGTACCACGACACCGGCCGATTGCAGTTCCCGCAACGCCCGGTTTGCGGTCATGCGCGAGACTTTGAACGTCTCGACGAGCTCGGCCTCTGACGGCGTCTGGTCGCCGGGCTTCAGGCGACCTTCCCGGATGTCCTCGAAAATGCTGTCTTTGATCGCCACATAGCGAGGTTGCTTCTCCGCACCGGCAGCGTCGACCGCGGGTTCGCCCACAGAAGCAGCTTTCGTCCGGGGAGCGGATGCGCGGCTATGGGGGCGAGCGGGAGCATGCATCAAATGACTATACAGGTGGGGGCGAGCAAGTCCCAGTCATTCAAACAGGAAATCACCAGCGAGAGCCGAGGCGTGCGTGATCAATGCCGCGCGAAGACCTTCTGGCCCGAACTGCCGAACGACACCACCGCATAGGGTTGGCGGGCGGCGCCTGCCACTTCCATGCCCTCCGAGCCGATCGGCATCCCCGCCACCGCAATGCCTCTGACGCCTACGGGACGGGTTGCCAGCAGGCGCTTGATATCGGCGACCGGGACATGGCCCTCGATCAGATAGCCATCAACCATCGCGCTGTGGCAGGATGCCAGCGTGCCCGGCATGCCGGCCCTCCGCTGAAGCGCCCCGCGCGACGCATCGTCGCGCATGACGACCGTGCGGCCCAGCTTCGCGCGAAGCGCCTGGGCCCACTTCTCACAGCATCCACAACCCGGGTCCCGGTGGACGACGACATCATTCGCCGCAAGCGCTGCGCCGGGCAGGGCGAGGAACAGCAAGGCGGCAGAAAGACGGGTCTTCATGAACGGCTCCCGGAAGCATGCGATAGGGTTCCTAATGATCTATACGCATTGATGCCCCCTACCCCTCATCACGCTGAAGATTTCACGATGGCGCGCGGCCTCCAGGCGAGCGGCAAGGACACAAGCAGCGCCAGCGACAGACCACCAATCCCCCACAAGACTAAGTGCTGCGCCCCGGGAGCGACGACGGCGATCGCCAGCGGCGCGAGCGCCTGCCCGATGCTGGCGGCGGAATGCTGGAGACCGAGCTTCAGACCCGAAGGGGCTGCCGCACCGCTGATCCAGAAGCTGGTGACCAATCGAAGGGTTGCCGAGCTCCAGCCGGCAGCAACGATGATCCCACTGAGTTCGGCCATGCTCGCGGCGACAGGGAACAGGAAGAGCGCCGCAGCCAGCAGGCCGAGCGTCAGCCCCGCAAGCCGCCTCGGCATGGTCACCAGCCAATCGAGCCTCGCATGGAAGATCTGTGCTGCCAGCATGCCCAATCCGCAGAGACTGAGCATCCAGGCGATCTCTTCGCGGCTCAGCGAAATGACGCTCCACGTCACCAGGAGATTGACATGCATCGCCGCCAGCCCGCCGCCCGCGACGATCGTGACGAAAAGCAGGATCAGCGTCGCGCCGAGCGTCGGCGCGGGCAGGTCTCCGCCATCGATGCAAGGTGCACACCAGCGCGGCAGACGAACGGCGCAAAGCGCCGCCCCGACGGCACCGATGCCGAGAGCGAGGATCATGAGGGGAGCGCGGGGCAGGATCGCGGCCGAGACCTCCGCCACCAGCGGACCGGCGAGATCGCCCAGAAACACGAAGGCGGTCAGCCAGGTGAAGCGCCGCGCCTGGTCCGCGCGCCCGTTTGCGGCAAAGCTCGCGCAGAGCAATCCCAGCGGTATGATGGCGGCCGCCGCCATCCCCGCCACCAGGCGCAATGCATAAAGCTCAGGCAGCCCGACGAGGCCGATCGGCGCGGTCACCAGCGCGAGGATGACCAGCGCTGCGCGCAACATCGCCCGATAGTCGACCCGGTCCGCGATCCAGCCCCAGAGCGGCGCCGCCAGCAAGGCAGCCAGGGGGTGGACCGCGGTCAGGCTCGCGACATGAAAATCATGAGCGCTTGACGATAGCGCGCCACGAGCCGGGTCGACCAGTGTCGGAAGGAAGGCGAGAATGGCCGTCTGTCCCGCCGACGCCGCAGCCGCCGCGAGCAGCAAGACGAAAAAAGAGGCCGGCCAGCGACCGTTGGCTTGCGATCCAGCCTTGTAACGCGGCGCGTTCGCGGTCGATCCCTCAAGTCGCCATCCCCGGATCACCACCAGGCGCGCAAGCCGATCACCAGCCTGTGTTCGGAAGGCCCTTCCCCGCGCAGGCGACGGAAATCGGCCGTGCCGTCAAATGCGCGCTCCCAGACGAAGCCGATATAGGGCGCGAACTTGCGCGACACCTCGTAGCGCAACCGTCCGCTCAGCTCAACATTGCTGAAGCCGCTGCCGAGCTGCCGATCGCCCGACCGCTTCGAATAGATATTGGTCTCCACCTGCGGCGTAAGGATCAACCGATTGGTGAACAGGACCTCATAGGAGGCTTTGGCGCGCGCCGCGAGACGCCCATCGGTTCCTACATAGCCGGTGAACTGGACGTCGAACCAATAAGGCGCCAGTCCCTCGACGCCGGCGGCCAGCCACGTCGTCGCGCCCTTGCCGAGATCCTGCCTGACCCCGAGCAGCGTGCCCCAGAACGGGTTCTTGCTGTGCCACCACAGCGCCTCGACGCTGCTTTCCGGATCGAGACGTTGGTCGCGGGAGTTCTTGAGCCCCTGGCTGCGCAGCCAGAGCTTGTCATTGTCCTGACCCTTGGTGACGAGCACGGTCCAGCCCACGCCCTGCCCCTCGTTGCCGCTGGTGAACTCGAGCTCATCGACAAGTATCTTGGGGATCGAGAGCTTGTCGGCCATCTCATAGCCCGGCAGCGTCGAGTTGCGGTAGCCGTCGGCATAATCGTCCGAGTTGCGCGCGTCCGGCGGGGCCTTGCCACCCTGCATCGAGCCCATGTCCATCGTGGCGCCGTTACCGGACGCCTTCGTGTCGGTCATATCCATGCCCGGCATGCCCATGCCCGCATGGTCCTGAGAGCCTTGCGCGGAAGGGGCGTGCGGAGCGGGAGTGGCCGTTTGGGCAGGGGTGGTGGCGGGCGACGGGGGCGAGGCATCCTGCGCGAGAGCGGGAGCCGTGATCGCCGGCGCCAGGAAGAGGGCAGCGCCAAGAGCGATGCCGCGCGAGGGGAAAATCCGGATCATGCGACCACCACCTCCCGGAACATGCCGGCCGCCATGTGATAGAGCAGATGGCAGTGAAAGGCCCATCGACCCAAGGCGTCGGCGGTGACGCGGAAGCTCACCCGTTGGGCGGGCTGGACCACGACTGTATGCTTGCGGACCTGGAAGGCGCCGTCCGGGCCTTCGACATCGCTCCACATGCCGTGCAGATGCATCGGATGCGCCATCATCGTGTCGTTGACGAAGGTGACGCGCAGCCGCTCGTTCGGCCTGAAATGGAGCGGCCGGGAATCGTTGAGCTTGAGGCCGTCGAGCGACCAGATGAACCGTTCCATATTGCCCGTCAGATGCAGCTCGATATCGCGCTCGGGCTCGCGCGGGTCGGGATCGCCGCCCGGCGTGCGCAGGTCGGCCAGCGTCAGCACGCGCCAGTCGCGCCCGCGCAGGCCCGCGCCCGGATCGTCGAGATTGGTGCGCGGATAGTCGACGCGCATGTCGGTATTGGCGCCATATTCGGTGCGGGCGTGCTGTGCCCTGGCCGGCATCTCGGTCATGCCGTGCCCGGCATGCGCGTCGCCTCCCATTGCGCCCATCGTCGCCATCGCGCCCATCATGTCGACCGGCTCGAGCCAGGTCCGGGCATCGAGCGGCGGCACGGCTGCCGCCATGCCCGGGGCTGGTGCGATCGTACCACGGGCATAGCCGCTCCGATCGATAGCCTGCGCGAAGATGGTGCGGGCGCCGCCCTCGGGCATGGTGAACTCGACGTCGTAGGTCTCGCCCGGGCCGATCCGAAATTCCTCGACCGTGACCGGTTCGACCGGCTGCCCGTCGGTCGATACGACCGTCAGCTCGACCCCCGGGATCCGCACGTCGAAGAACGTCGCCGTCCCCGCCCCGACGAAGCGCAGGCGCACGCGCTCGCCGGGCGCGGCGATACCGGTCCAGTTGCCGGCGGGCGGCGCGCCGTTCATCAGATAGGTATAGGTCGCGGCAGAGACATCGCTGTAGTCGGTCGGGTTCATCCGCGAGCTGTTCCACATCCGCCGGCGCTCGAGCGCCCTGCCAAGGCCCATGGCGCCGGCATCCTTGAGGAAATCGCCGGCGGTCGGCTGCGCAAAATTATAGTAGCTGCTCTGCTTCTTGAGATTGAGGAAGATCTGCAGCGGCGGCTCGTCCGACCAATCGCTGAGCACGATGCAATAGTCGCGATCGGGCGCCCGCGCCGTCGGCGCCTGTTTCGGCTCCACGATGATCGCTCCATAGAGTCCCGTCTGCTCGGCGAGCGTGTGAGCGTGATACCAGTAGGTTCCGCTCTGGCGGACCTCGAAGCGATAGGTGAAGGTCTCGCCCGGCGCGATGCCGGCAAAGCTGATGCCGGGCACGCCGTCCATCTCCGCCGGCACGATGATGCCGTGCCAATGGATGCTCGACATCTCCTTGAGGCCGTTGCGCACGCGCAGCGTGACCGTGTCGCCTTCGCGCAGACGCAGGACCGGCGCGGGCACGCTGCCGTTCACGGCGGTCGCAATACGGCGCTTGCCGGTGAAGTTGACCGGCAGCTCGGCGATCTCGAGGTCGAACTCGGTCCCGCTCAGCTCAGCGGGCGAGACTGGGGCGGATCGCGCGAGAAGCGCCGGGGCGAAACCGGCGACCGCGCCGCCGATCGCCAGCCCCTGGACGAAACGGCGCCGCGCGATCGGGCGGATATGTAAGGGAGACATGAACTGTACTTTCGCGAAGTCGGGTTCAGGCGAGGTCGAGGACGATCCGGCCCTCGATGTCGCCATGATGCATGCGGGAGAAGACGTCGTTGATGTTCTCGAGCCTGTCCGCATGGACCGTGGCCTTGACCTTGCCCTCGCCGGCAAAAGCGAGTGCCTCGAGCAGATCGAGCCGCGTGCCGACGATCGAGCCGCGCACGGTAATGCCGTTCAGCACGGTGTCGAAGATCGACAACGGGAAGTCGCCCGGCGGCAGGCCATTGAGCGCGACCGTGCCGCCGCGCCGGACCATGCCGAGCGCCTGCTGGAACGCCTTGGGCGAAACAGCGGTCACCAGCGCCCCGTGCGCGCCGCCAATGGCTTTCTTGAGCGCTGCCGAAGGGTCCTCGCTGCGCGCGTTGACCGTTAGTGTGGCGCCAAGGCGTGTAGCGAGGTCGAGCTTGCTATCGTCGATGTCGACCGCGGCCACATTGAGACCCATGGCTCGGGCATATTGCACCGCCATGTGGCCGAGCCCGCCAATCCCGGAGACGACCACCCACTCGCCGGGCCGGGCCTCGGTGGCCTTCAGTCCCTTGTAGACGGTGACGCCCGCGCAGAGGATCGGCGCAATGTCGAGGAAGTCGACATTGTCGGGAAGGTGACCAACATAGTTGGGATCGGCGAGGACATATTCGGCAAAGCTGCCATTGACCGAATAGCCGGTGTTCTGCTGTTCGTGGCAAAGCGTCTCCCAGCCACCCAGGCAATGCACACAGTGCCCGCAGGCGGTGTAGAGCCAGGGCACACCGACCCGGTCGCCTTCCTTCACATGGGTGACGCCGGCACCGACGGCGGCGACATGCCCGACGCCTTCATGGCCAGGAATGAAGGGCGGGTTGGGCTTGACCGGCCAGTCCCCTTCTGCCGCGTGCAGGTCGGTATGGCACACGCCGGTTGCCGCAATCCTGACCAGGATCTGCCCGGGGCCGACCGTCGGGATCGGCGCCTCCTCGATGACCAGGGGCTTGCCGAATTCGCGGACGACCGCCGCCTTCATGGTTTTCGCCATGTCCGTTTCTCCTTTTGAGCGAGGGGTCAGAACAGGCCGAGCGCGTGCTCGTCATAGGAGACGAGCAGGTTCTTGGTCTGCTGATAATGGTCGAGCATCATCCGGTGATTTTCACGCCCGAAGCCCGACGCCTTGTATCCGCCGAAGGCGGCATGGGCGGGGTACTGATGATAGCAGTTGGTCCAGACCCGCCCGGCCTCGATCGCGCGGCCCAGCCGGTAGGCGGTGTTGCCGCTCCGGGTCCAGACGCCCGCGCCAAGACCGTAGGCGGTGTCGTTTGCGAGTGCGATCGCCTCCTCGACCGTCTTGAACGTGGTGACCGACAGGACGGGGCCGAAGATCTCCTCCTGGAAGATGCGCATGTGGTTCTGGCCCACGAACACGGTCGGCTGCACGAAATAGCCCTGGTCGAGCGCACCGCCCGGCAGCGCCCTGGCGCCACCGACCAGACACTGCGCGCCCTCGGCCTTGCCGATATCGATATAGCCCAGGATCTTGTGGAGCTGGTCCTCCGACGCCTGCGCGCCGACCTGGACCGAGGGGTCGAGCGGATTGCCCTGGCGGATCGCGGCGACGCGCGCCACGGCGCGCTCGATGAAGCGGTCGAAGATCGACTCATGGATCAGCGCGCGCGACGGGCAGGTGCAGACCTCGCCCTTGTTGAACGCGAACAGCGTGAAGCCTTCGAGCGCCTTGTCGAAGAAGGCATCGTCCTCGTCGAGCACGTCCGCCATGAAGATGTTCGGTGACTTGCCGCCAAGCTCCATCGTCTGGGGGATCAGATGGTCGGCAGCCGCATGCATGATCTGCTTGCCGGTGACGGTCTCGCCGGTGAACGAGACCTTGGCGATGCGCGGATTGGCGGCGATCGCCTGGCCGACGGTCCGTCCCGGGCCGGTGACGACATTGAGCACGCCGGGCGGCAGGATGTCGGCGGTGAGCTCGGCGAACATCAGCAAGGTGAGCGGCGTCTGGGATGCGGGCTTGATGACGGTGCAGTTGCCCGCCGCCAGCGCCGGGGCGATCTTCCACGCCGCCATCAGCAGCGGGAAGTTCCACGGGATGATCTGGCCGACGACGCCGAGCGGCTCGCGGAAATGATAGGCGATGGTGTCGGCATCGATCGTCGAGATGCCGCCTTCCTCCGCCCGGATGCAGCCGGCGAAGTAGCGGAAATGGTCGATCGCAAGCGGCACGTCGGCAGCGCGGGTCTCGCGGATCGGCTTGCCATTGTCGATCGTCTCGGCAAGCGCCAGCAGCTCCAGATTATCCTCGAGCCGGTCGGCGACGCGATTGAGAATCCTGGCGCGCTCGGCGGGCGCGATCCTTGCCCATTGATCCTTGGCGGCGTGCGCCGCATCGAGCGCGCGCTCGACATCTTCCGGCGTCGACAGCGCGAACTCGGCGATCTGGGCGCCATTGATCGGGCTCTTGTCGGCGAAATACTCGCCGCTCGCAGGAGCGCTCCAGCGGCCTCCGATGAAATTATCATAGCGGTGTCGGAAGGAGGCCGCCGCGTTAATGGTCCCGATCGCCTTCTCGAACATAACCTGACTCCATCTCTATCGATGGCCTGACGGAGTAGTCTCTTTGCCCGGGCGGCCTATAAGTAAGTTCCGCAGAAGGTAGTCTGGTATCGGTGTCGCGGGCTTTAAGGGTCGGACACGCCAACGGAGCCGATGAATATTCATCGACTCCTGAACCTATTCGCGCACGCCTGATCGGAATTATGCCGAGACAGGCGTTACTCGGCCGAGTCTTCTTTTGGCGAGGGCGGCGCTTGGCATTCCAATTCTGGCGTTACGCCCGGGCGCGCTTTAGGCTCACCCAATCGCCTTTCTGAAACGTCCCGTCCCTCACGCGGAAATGAGCGTAATGGTCGTCGAAAATCTGGTCGACTTCGACATGACCGACAAGGCGGCGGTGGCGCGGCGTTGCGTGATAGACTTCGAGTATCTGCCCGATGTGCGCGCCATCGGCCTTGCCCAGGCAGGCCACTGTGCCGCCCGCATCCATACGGACGATCTTGCCGCGCATGAACAAGCTATGGCCGATACCCTGTGCGAGGAGCGGCGTGCTGCCAAAGAGCAGAAAGCCAACAGCAGCACCGACGCCAAGATGTTTTCGCATCTCTGTTTCCTCTCTCACGTCAGACGCTCGGACCCGGTTTTGAAGGCCGGGAGCACGGACGACGCTGGGCATCGTCAAAGAACTGGCCCGCCGCGGGGGCGGCGGCGGGCCCTCAGCCCCGGGGGGTGTTTTATCGGGGCTGGAAACTTCACATGTCGCTCATCGGCTTGTCGGCCATGGGCTTGGCGGTCTTCTTCTTCGCGGCCGGCTTGGCCTTCTTCATCGGCATCTTGCAGCAGCCACTCTTCGCCTTACCGGCCATGCCCGAGCCGTTCGATGCTGGCGACCCGCCGGACATGCCGGCCATCCCCGACATGCCCTGTTGATCCTGCTGGGCCGGTTGCCCCTGCTGCTTCTGCGCGCCGGCCTGATGATCCTTCATCATCTGATCGTGCATCTGCTGCCCGCCATGATCCATGCCCTGCTGGTGGGCAGGGGCCGGCGCAGTCTGCGCGGGCGCGGGCGTCGACTGGGCGAGAGCGGTGCCGGCGGCGAAGGTTAGCGTCGCGAAGAGGCTGACGGTCGCCGCTAGAAATGTCGTCTGTCGCATTGAGGGTCTCCGAGTGTTCGTCCTGTTGCCCGATCGACGTTCCGATCCCGGCAATTCCGAAGCTTCAATGCTGCTAGCGAGACGCAGTCTGTATACGTAACTTACGAATCCGCTTTGGATCGCGACTAGCATGCGCGGGATCGTGCGGGGTGGACCATGGTCCAAGGTCAAGCGAATTCATGATCCCGCTTGATGGCGGCCGACAGCGAAGTGCAAAAACCAATTGGCCCGCCGTGGGAGAACGGCGGGCCAAAGCTGCAGTTGAACCAGGCCACGGTCGTTGGCCACCCAGCCTCGTGATCGGAGCTGGCTTAAGTGCAGGGTCAGCAACCGCCCCGCGACCTACGCAACATGCGGGAGGCTCCGTCCTGGGTTCCCATCTCCCGCATAGCGATCCGATGGTCCTGCATCATCTCACCGTGCATCGGCACTTCGCGGTGTCGCATTCCTTGCATCTGGGCCGTGTCGGACCGAGCCGGCGCCGGCTTCGCCTTGAGCGTCTGCTCAAGGTCCGGCATGCCCGGCGGCATCCCATCGGCGAGAACTGGCCCGGCGCCGACGGCAAGGACGCCAAAGGCTGCGAGCGAAGCGATAATCGCTGCTTTCTTGCGCAAATATGATTCCTTCAAGTCTGAGTTTCAGTTCGACCGGACACATGCCCGGTCGATTCTCGCTCCCCAGGGAGCTTGCCGTTGAGATGGTGTCGGCCTGGAGGCGGCAGTATACGTAATTTGCGAAGCCGGCGGTCAGCCTGCCATGTCCGCTTTAGTTCGGCTATTAGCAAAAGCTGGGCGCGGATGACCGAAGACGGCGGCCATCAAAGCCTCCGCCTAGCCCGAGCACTGGAAAGCGACGCCGCCTGCTGCAGTGGCAAACAGCGAAACGTAAATCGCACGCCGCTTTTGCTTCGGCGCGATCGTGGCAAGGCTCACCGCCGAACCAGCCACTCGGACTGGCCCAGGCTAAATTGTCGGAATAGACGCTCGCTCGGATCGGTGCCGCAGTGATTGAACGCTCGCCTGGCTGATGATTGATCAACTGGCGAGGGCCGCAACCAGCTTAGAAGGGCAATTTTTTCTTCCCAGAGGGGGCGGGCACAAAAGCGATCGGTTCGGGTATTACGGATATTGCCCTCCCGAGCGCCCTTTAAGGGAAGAGCGGCGCTTCGCCTCGGTGGATCTCATCGGGATCGAGAAAAGCGCGTTTGCGTCAGTTTCACGATTGCTCAGGAGGGGCTTCGAAATGACTTTTCTGAGCCGGCGAACTCTCTTGGCGGGCGGAGGCCTCCTGCTGGGGGCGGCATGCACGCGCAGATTTGCGACGCCGGACCAAGCAGGCACGCTGCCCATTCCTCGCCTGTTAGATGCACGCGACCATGGGCAGAGAATTGGACTGAGGGCGCAGGAAGGGGAAACCACTTTCTTCCCAGGGCGGCGGAGCGCCACCATGGGATACAACGGCAGCTATCTCGGCCCGACTCTGCGGGTACATCGCGGGGACGACGTGACGGTGACTGTCAGCAACAATCTGTCTGCTGATACCACGGTTCACTGGCACGGGCTGCTCGTACCGGGAGAGCTGGACGGCAGCCCCCACCAGACCATTAGTCCAGGCGAGACTTGGCGTCCGACGCTGCCGATCCGTCAGCCGGCGGCCACTCTCTTTTATCATTCCCATGCACACGGCCGAACGGCGGAGCAGGTCTATGCAGGCCTAGCGGGATTGCTCTTCGTCACCGACGAGGAAGAGCAAGGTCTCGGTTTGCCTTCAGATTACGGCGTCGACGATCTACCAATATTGATCCAGGATCGGCAGTTCGTGGATGGCCGTCTGGTGTTACCGGCGGGCATGATGGTGGCGTTGGACGGGAGGCGGGGCAACGTTATTCTCGTAAACGGCGCGTACAACCCGCGAGCAGACGTTCCCAGAAGCTTAGTGCGGCTGCGGCTTGTAAATGGTTCGAATGCCCGGACTTACGATCTTTCGTTCAGCGACGGACGAGCCTTTTATTGGATCGGCACCGAGGGCGGCCTTTTGGAAAAGTCCGTTGAATTGCAGTCCCTCACTCTGGCCTCCGGTCAGCGGGCGGAGATCTTGGTGGACTTCAGCGATGGCAAACCGGTCTCGTTGGTCTCGGCTCCGGACCAAAGCACCCTGAGGATGCATGGCATGGGCATGATGCATCGGCACGAGGCTAGCGAAAACAACGCAGGCAATGAAACTGTCCTCACATTCTCACCGCGCTTGGCATCGAGCAAGCGAGGTAGCACCACGCTTCCGCTCCTCCTGGCGTCCCGCGCGGTGCCAAATCCGGCGACGGTCGTCGCACGGCGACGTCTGGTGCTCAACATGAGGCTGGGGGGCATGATGGATAGCGACGAAGAGCCGCTAACGATCAACCACAGGCGATTCGATATGGATCGAATCGATGAGGAGGTCGAGCTTGGCGCCGTCGAGATATGGAAAGTCTCCGGGCAGAAAATGGCCCATCCCTTCCACATTCATGGAGTGCACTTCGACGTGCTAAGTCGCGATGGCGAGGAGCCAGATCTTCTTGATCAGGGGCCACGTGACACCATCGTCGTGGACGAACCGGTCGAGTTATTAATCCGCTTCGACCAGCCTGCTTCAAAGGCGCCCTTCCTGTTCCATTGCCATATCCTGGAGCACGAGGACGAAGGCATGATGGGTCAGTTTTCCGTGACGTAGTGGGAACAACTCAAGAATCGAAATCCCGCATATGCCAATAAGGGGGCAATGCTCGACGTATGACTTCGAACTCCACTCTCGTTTTTGTTCCCTTTTCGGGCTTGGGCCAGAACGTTTCGCACATCTCGATCGAAGGCATTCGATCATCCCGGACACTTGTGCATCACATGACGAACCCTGCGGTTCGTCACGGCCACCAGGCGCCGCGGGCCGCGCTCTATAATGACCATACGCTTGTCGGGCCGTCCCGCGGCCGCTGTCAGTACTCGCGGCAATGAGTAATAGATGGTATCGCCGCGTTCATACCACTTTCCTCCGCCAAGCGGCGTCTGGTCAGGCAATCGGATTTCGCTGTAAGATCCGTTGCGATTAAGAACCCAGGCCATCCCCGACTTACAGCCGGATCGGCCATCAAATGACCAGACACCCGCGAGCTTGGTGGTCGAGGTATCTTCCCCTGCGGGAACGACCCTGGCCGGCGAAGGTAGCGTTGGCACAGTGAGCGCGGCGAAAATCGCCCAGATGGAACACGACCACCGTGTGAAAGTGAGCAGCCGGCATCGAAATAACCCGTTAAGCGCGATCGTCATACTATTTCCTTCCGATCCACACTCACTGCGCTGAGAGCTTCGTTGGTTGCCCTTGGCAGACTATGCAGACCATCTGCCGGCGGTAATGCGTATTTGCCGCTAGACAGAAGGGACGCCTGCCACGGCATCTGATCGCAGATCGCCCAGGACAAGGCAGGCGGCGCAGAACTTGGGATGACGGTGATCGGCTCATGCGCAGGGCAAGCGAGCGACCATATGAGCGGTAACGGGGGCGACGAGTTCGCTTCCGGACGAGGAAAAGGTGGCCCGGTGACCTTCACTCTATCCCGACATGTTAGTTTGGACGCTCAAACCGGGTACCGAGGCGGAGGCATATAGGCCCGCCCGATGTACTAGTCGCAAGCGACCGGCTTTCGGTTCTGATGCTCTTGCGACCCGGTCAACCGACCGATCGCCATTCGTATATATCACAATTTCGCGGGTCGTTCCCCCCAGATAGGGTCAGAGCAGGTTCGAGTCGTGGAGGGTACGCCAGGCCGAGATGCCGGATGTTCCCGCTGTCCTAGCCGCCACGAATTCGATGGAGATCCAAGGCAAGAGGAGCATTTGATGTCAGCCGCTTCAGCATTTCCAGCTCTGGCGCAGGCGTCCCCCCGACCGCAGTCCGGGATTGTCGCCTGCATCGATTGCTCCGATCATGATGCGTGGATCTACTCACACGCTCGTGCGCTCGCGACAACGCTCGACGTCCCTATTACCCTGCTACAAGTACTTGACGGCGAGGGCTCGACGCGCTCTCGTCCAGACCCGATTGAATGTAACCTCCGGCGGCGCGAAGCCCTGCGCGCCCTCGATCGATGCGCCGCCGCGACCAGCGCACCTCCAACCAAAACCTCCATCGAACTGGCCGAAGGCCAAACCGCGGAGGAAATTTGCCGCTTTGTCCGAGAGTGCGACGACGGCATGGTCGTACTGGGAAGACGAGGCAGGCAAGAGGCCGGTCGCCCGGGCATGGGGGCAACCGTGCACAAGGTGCTCATGCAGACGCCAGCCCCGGTCCTGCTCGTACCGGTAGAGGCCCCGCTTCCGGCAGCGCCCTACAGAAGGGTTGTGGTGCCGCTTGACGGCTCTCGCTGGGCTGAGAGCGTGCTGCCCCTAGCTGTGCGTCTTGCGAAGGCCTCGGAAGCGGAACTCCTGCTCGTCCATGTCGTCCCTACGCCCGAGATGATCGAGGCACGGCCCCTGGAAGTCGAGGACAAGAAGCTTCAACAAGCCCTTATAGAGCGAAATGAGGATCGACGATGGAGCCCGAACTGCTCCGGGCGTATTTCTGGGAATTGTCCGGCAAGGATGGCGACCGCTTCGTCGCGGTGACCGATCCGGGATCGAAGCTCGAGAAGCTGGCCAAGGAGCATGGCTATCACGCCATCTTCCTCGGCGATCCGGCGATCGGCGGGCGTTATTCGGTCCTGTCGGTATTCGGCATGGTGCCGGCAGCGATGATGGGGATCGACGTCGAAGCCTTTTTCGCCGCGACCCAGCCCCTGGTCGAAGCGTGCAAGGGCGACACCGCCAATCCCGGCCTGATCCTCGGTGCGATCATGGGCGAGGCGGCGGTTTCCGGCCGCGACAAGCTCACCATCCTGACCAGCCCCGGCCTCGAGCCGATCGGCGCCTGGCTCGAACAGCTCATCGCCGAATCGACCGGCAAGCATGGCAAGGGAATCGTGCCCGTCGACCTGGAGCCGTCCGCGCCGGTGGAGGATTATGGCGCGGACCGCGTGTTCGCCCTGCTGACGCTCGCCGGCGACGATGCGTCCGACATCATCGAGCAGGCCCATTTCCTGGTCGCAGCGGGCCAGCCGGTGATACGCATCACGCTGCCGTCGAAGGAGCGTATCGGCCAGGAATTCTTCCGCTGGGAAGTGGCAACCGCTTTTGCCGGTGCGGTGATCGGCATCGATCCGTTCGACCAGCCCGATGTCGAGGATGCCAAGATCGCGACGCGCGAGCTGATCGACAAATATGAGGAATCGGGCGCGCTCGCCCCCGAAACCCCGTTCCACCAGGACGCGGCCATGGCCTTCTCCGCACCGGGCGACCACATTTTCGCCGCGACCAATCCGGTCGAGATATTGCGCGACCATTTCGCCAGCGCCGAGCCCGGCGACTATGTCGGCTTCCTCGTTTATCTCGAACGTAACGCCGAACATGAGGCGGCGATCGCGCGGATGCGCGGCGAAGTAGTTCACGCGAAGCATGTCGCGACCGTCGCCGGCTTCGGCCCGCGTTTCCTCCATTCGACCGGCCAGGCCTATAAAGGCGGGCCGAAGAGCGGGGTGTTCATCGAGATCACGCGGACGCCCGATCCGGATCTCGCCGTTCCGGGGTGGAAAGCGAGCTTTGGCATCGTCCAGCTTGCGCAGGCGCGCGGCGATCTCGACGTGCTCGCCGCGCGCGGGCAGCGCACCTTGCGCATTCATCTCAACACAGGGGATCTCAATATTCTCGAAACATTGGTGGCGCGTTCGCTACAGAATTGAAGGGGATCAGCATAGATGCGTATCGCAATGATCGGACTGGGGCGCATGGGCGGCAATATCGTCCGTCGCCTGGTGCGCGGCGGACATGAAGCGGTCGTCTTCGATCGCAACCAGGATCTGATCGACGATCTGGTCAAGGAAGGCGCGGTCGGCGCGACCGGGCTCGACGATCTGCGCGGCAAGCTCGCCGAGCGCGCCATCTTCTGGGTGATGCTCCCGGCGGGTCCTCCGACCGAGGATACGATCACCGCCCTGCTCGAAAAGTCCCTGCCCGGCGACATCATCATCGACGGCGGCAACAGCTTCTACAGGGACGATATCCGCCGCGCGAAGCTCTGCGTGGCGAAGCAAGTCGCCTATGTCGACATCGGCACGTCGGGCGGCGTCTGGGGACTCGAACGCGGCTATTGCATGATGATCGGCGGCGAGACGGAGGTGGTCGACTACCTCGATCCGATCTTCAAGACGATGGCACCGGGCCGAGGGACGATCCCCCCCACGCCCAATCGGATGGAGCAGGAAGGCGAGGATGCGCGCGCCGAGCTAGGCTACATCCATGCCGGCCCGCCTGGCGCCGGCCACTTCGTCAAGATGGTCCATAACGGCATCGAATATGGTCTGATGCAGGCCTATGCCGAGGGCTTCGACATCCTGAAGTCGAAGAAATCCGACAAGCTTCCTGAGGATGAGCGCTTCGATCTCAACCTCACCGACATTGCCGAAGTGTGGCGCCGCGGATCGGTCATCTCCTCCTGGCTGCTCGACCTGACCGCGTCGGCGCTCGCCAAGGATCAGATGCTCGCCCAGTTTACCGGCACCGTGGCGGATTCGGGCGAAGGCCATTGGACGATTGAGGCGGCGATGGAGGAAGCGGTGCCCGCCTACGTCCTCTCGGCCGCCTTGTTCGCGCGCTATCGCAGCCGCGTCGAACATACGTTCGGCGACCAGGTGCTGTCGGCGATGCGCTTCGGCTTCGGCGGCCATACCGAAATGCCGCAGTAGGCTCCCATGAAGAAGGCCCCACCCGCCACTCTGGTCATTTTCGGCGCGACCGGGGACCTGACCCGCCGCCTGCTGGTCCCCGCCGTCACCAATCTGTGCACCGACGGATTGCTGGGAAAGGACTTCACCATCCTCGGCATCGGCCGCAGCGATGGCGATGACGAGATGTTGCGCGCCAGCCTCGATAAGTTCGCGACCGAGGGCGATTGCTGGCGTGATCTGCGCAAGCGCATCGCCTACCTCCAGGGCGATTTCACCGCAGACCGGGTGTTCGACGATGTCGCCAAGGCGTTGGGCGACCGAAGCGCGGTCTTCTACCTCGCCACGCCAGCGCAATTCTTCGGCGCCATCGTCGAAAAGCTTGCCGCCAAAGGCCTGATGGCGGAAGCGGGCAGTCGGTTCCGCCGCGTCGCGATCGAAAAGCCGTTCGGCCACGACCTCGCCTCGGCCAAGGCGCTTGACGCCCGAATCCTCGCCTTGCTCCCGGAAAGCCAGATCTACCGGCTCGACCACTTCCTGGGAAAGGAAACTGTCCAGAACATCCTGGTCGCGCGCTTCGCCAACCAATGGTTCGAAGCGGTGTGGAACAATCGCTATATCGATCATGTCCAGATCACCGCCGCCGAGACGGTCGAGGTCGGATCGCGCGGATCTTTCTACGATGCAACCGGCGCGCTCCGCGACATGGTCCCCAACCATCTGTTCCAGCTGCTGGCGATGATCGCGATGGAGCCGCCCAACAGCTTCGATGCCGACGCGATCCGCGACGAAAAGGCCAAGGTGTTGCGCGCGATCCGCAAGCCCACCGCAGTCTGCGCAGTGCGCGGCCAATATGGCAAGGGCCGTGTCGGTAGCCGCAACGTGCCGGCCTATCGTAAGGTCCCGGATGTCGCTACCGACAGCAGGACCGAGACCTATGTCGCACTGAAGCTGGAAGTCGACACCTGGCGCTGGGCCGGCGTGCCCTTCTACCTGCGCACCGGCAAGGCGCTGGCAGCGCGCGATACGGAGATCGTCGTCACGTTCAAGGCAGTGCCCTACGCTTTATTCCGCGATTGTCCGATCGACCGCCTGCCAGCCAATCGCCTGATCTTCCAGCTGCAGCCGGACGAAAGCATCGTCTTAGACATGCTGGTCAAGAAACCGGGTCCAGTGATCAAGACCGCAGGGACAACGCTCGATTTCACTTATGCCGACCACTTCAAGCTGTCGGGCCGGACCGGCTACGAAACCTTGCTCTATGACATGATGACCGGCGACCAGACATTGTTCCAGCGCGCTGAGCAGATCGAGGCGGGCTGGGCCGCGGTCCAGCCGATCCTCGATGACTGGGTCAAGGACAAGGGCAGGCTTGAATCCTATGCACCAGGCAGCGCCGGCCCGGCCGGCGCAGATGCCCTACTCGAACGCGATGGCCGCTTCTGGCACAGGATCGGCCAATGATGCTGGGCCTCGTCATCTCCGACATCGACGGACTTTGGTTCGCAAGGACAAGAGCCTGGCGTCGGCGACGATTGCCCGGTCGCGGACCTACTATCTGGACGTCACCAACCCCTATGCCAACAAGCGAGCTGGCGTCGATGCCCTGGCGCGGGCGCTCGGCCACATGCCCAATGACCTGCCCTTTGCTCGTGCGCACCGGCCTATCGATCGCCATGGGCAAGGCGCCTGAGGAGATCCGTAGCGCAGCGCACTACATTTCAACCAGCGACGACAAAGATGGCATCGCCGATGCCATCGACGCATTTCTGCTGCCGCTTGTGGGAGGATCATCATGAAGCGACTGGCCGCTTTCGACCTCGATGGAACGCTCGCGCTCAACAAGCAGCCGCTCGACGATGAAATGGCGGATCTGCTTACCCGCCTGCTCGACGTGACGATGGTAGCGATCATCTCCGGAGGCGACTGGCCGCAATTCGAGAAACAGGTGGTGTCGCGCATGCCCGCCCGTGCGCGGCTCGACAATTTTATCATCCAGCCGACCACGGGCACCAAGCTATATCGTCACGCCGACGGCCAATGGACGCGTATCTATGCCGATCTGTTCACCGGCGACGAAAGCCAGCGCATCCGCGAAGCACTGACCAAGGCGGTCGAGCAGGCGGGCTATGCAAACGAGAACATCTGGGGCGAGCAGATCGAGGATCGCGGCAGCCAGATCACATTCTCCGCGCTCGGTCAGCAGGCGCCGCTCGAGGCCAAGGACACGTGGGATCCCGATCACGCCAAGCGCAAGAAATTGCAGGCCCTGCTCCAGCCGTTGCTGCCAGGCTTTGCCATCAATATCGGCGGGGCGACATCGATCGACATCACCCGCGAAGGGATAGACAAGGCCTATGGCCTTAAGCGCCTTTCCGAGCAGACCGGCGTCGCACTCGACGAGATGATCTTCTTCGGTGACGCGATCTTCCCGGGCGGAAATGATTATCCGGCCAAGCATCTCGGGCTGGATACCGTGCGAGTCCGCGACGTTGCCGAAACCAAGTCGGTGGTTGGCGCGATCGCTGCCTGGCTGGTCTAGAAGCGCTACCGCCGATCCTTAACCAGTCCCGCTTTCGCACCCATACGACCCAGCTTCGCAGCGGTCCCACATTGTAGAGCCGACGGATCGCTTCAATGGTGCTGGAGCTGCTTGACCTCACTACGCCTGGGCGCGTTCGAGGAAACTCAGCTCGCCATGTCCGCCATCATCCGACAGCTGGCGGCGCAGTCCTTGCAGGTAGCCGAGCAACGCTTCATCCGCTCGTCCACGACGTGGCTCAGGCATTCCCGCGCACATCGTTCGCAGGCGTCAGCGCAGGCGCGACACAGGATGGTATGGAGCGGGGATTCGCGCAGCATCGAGTTGGCGGTCGCCTGGCACAGTTCCGCACAGTCGTTCAGCATGGCGATCAGCGACGCCGTGGCTGACGCGCCGCCTTGCTTCGTCAGCCAGGCGGCGGTTTCCAGGCACATGCGGTGAGACGCCACGCAATCGTCGATGCAGTCCGTCATCGACATCGCCATCCCTTCCATTCGATGCTGCTGCGCCGCCGCCGGCGCAGCCAGCGTTCCGGCGGCGGCAAGGCCGGCGCCCGCCATCAGCAATTCGCGTCTCTCGATCATGATGCGCCTTCCATCTGCTATCGCTTGAGCGCTGTGCCGCATCCGGCGGCCTCAGCCGTAGCCGGCGACCCATCCGACGCCGCACGCGCCTTCTCCCGCGCCATCCGCGTTTCCTCCCAGGGCCAGTGGCCGTTGATCTCGACCCCGAGCGAGATGCTCAGGAAGGTCCGCACCAGCACAAGCCCGGCCAGCACGATGAGATCGTCGAGCGTCGGGTTGATCACCAGCGACTTGACGATGTCGCCGGCGACCAGAAATTCCAGGCCGAGCAGGATGCTGCGGCCGAGCGCCGATCGGAACGCGCTATAGGCCTCGGTTCGGTCGCCCGCCCTCGCCCGCCGCGCAAACAGAAAGGTTGCGAGCCCCGCGCCGACCAGGATGGTCAGCGTGCCCGCCAGTTCCAGGCCGATCACCGCGAGCCGGAAGAAGGCGCTCAGCCAGTCGGCCTCAATGGTGATCATACCAGCCTCGCTTGCGGATATTGTTGAAGCTGTCGGTAGCGTGACAGGCATAGCATTGGTCGACGCGCGCCTTCGACCCGGCTGCGCGCTGCGAGACCATGCTGAAATGCTCCATGAAGTGACTGGGCGGCGCCTTGTGGCACTCGGCGCACTGCGTCGAATTGACCGATGGATGGCGGTAATTGGCGATCTTCCAGCTGTCGGTCTTGTGACAGCTCGCGCAGTCGGTGCCGAACAGGCCCTGGTGCGGATCGCGGAACGCATGGCAGCTCGCGCAATTGAGCGCGGTCTCGGGGGTCAGGCTTCGAGTGTTTGTCGACATGCCCGCCAAAGGCTGCCGCCACTTTGCCATGTCGAGCAAGGCGGCGTGATCCATGCGGATGATGCCGCGCTCTCCCTCATGTTCGACGTGGCAGGAGGTGCACTGCGTCGCTTTCGCGTGGAACTGCGTCGACTGCTTCGTCCCGAAATCCGTGCCCGCATGGCAGGTGAGACAGGTCCGGGTTTCGACGCCCTTGCCCGGCGTGTGGCAGGCCGTGCATTGGCCGGCGAAGGACTGGTGGGCGCTCGAGAGCGGGCCGGGCGCTACGAGCTGCGCCACCAGGCCGGCATCCCTCGGCGCGTCCGATCGCATCCGGATCGCGACCGCGGCGACCATCACCAGCAGGGCCGCGATGAAGACGGCGTAGGAAAGACGCTGCCAGCTCATAGCCAGCGCAGCCCGTAATAGATCGCCGCGCCGACGTGGAGCGCGAGCAGCGCGAAGATGAGACAGCCCAGCAGGATGTGCAGGAACCGCCATCGCGCGAACAGGGTGTTGGTCGCCTCTTCGGCGCGGATCGCGAATTCGGTATCGGCCAGCGCCGCGGCGATCCCCGCCTTGTCCTGGGGGTGCTGGCCCGCGGGCGCATCCCCGGCGACGAACAGATAGCGCCTCCAGCCCGACAGCGGCGCGGCTGCGGTATCGGCCTGCGTCGGCGCGGCCGGCTCCTCGAGGAAGGCGGCGCGAAGCGAAGCCAGTTCCGACCTGCGTCCGCGCAGCGCCCGACCAAGCTGGGCAAGCAGGTAGCGGCCGATGAAGCCGGTGATGACCGTCATCAGCAGAAGGATGGTCAGAAGCAGTCCGACCGGGCTTTCGAGCTTGTGCGCGGCGTGGACCAGACCCAGGATCGGCGCCAGCACGCCGGCATAGATGTGGATGGCGAGCAGGGTCGGCTTGCTGACGAGCCGGGAGAGCGCCTTGTCGACCCAGGCGATATGCTTGGCCGCGACATAGGGAAGCGTCAGCAGCATCAGCACGAGCGCTGCGATCCCGATGATCCCGCCGGCCAGGCTGCCCGGAAAGCGCGGTGACACATGCACGAGGTAGCCGAACGGGAACAGCAGCAGGAACGCGACCAGCAGGCCGACGGCGATGTCGCTGCGTTCGCGCATCAGGCTTCGACCACGAGCGGCGTGCCCGTGCCCTTCGCCTGGCACGCGAGCACATAGCCCTGCGCCTTGTCGGCGGGCGCGAGGCCGGACTCGACCTCCATCGTCACCTCGCCCTGCAGCAGCTTGACGACGCAGGCGCCGCATGTGCCCGCACGGCAGGCATAGGGGATCTCGACGCCCGCGCCCTCGGCCGCCTCGAGCACGGTCTCGTCCGCGGGCAAAGCCGCCGACACCCCCGACACGGAGAAGGTCACCGTGCTCGGTGCCACCTCGGCGCTCGGGGCCGGCTTAGCTGCTGGCGCGGGCGCGGGCTTGACCTCGAGATCCTCGTGGTCGGCCGGCAGCGAGGCCGGACCGAACGCCTCGGTGTGCAGCTGCGCTTCGGGGACGCCGAGTTCCGCCAGCACGCCGCGCATCGCGCCCATCATCGCCGGCGGGCCGCACATATGGATCCGCCGGCTCGCGATCTCCGGCACCGCGGCCAGGATCATCTCGCGGGTGATCGGCCCTTCGGGGCCCATCCAGACGGTGCCGGGCGCGCGCTGCATCGCGGCGACGACATGGAGGTTGGGAAAACGGCGTTCGAGCCGTTCGAGCTCGTCGCGGAACACGAATTCCTCGGTCGACCGTGCGCCGTAGAAGAAGAAGATATCACCCTTCCACGCGGTGTCGGTGAGATAGCGCAGCACCGACATCATCGGGGTGATGCCGACCCCGCCCGCGATCAGCACGATGCTCTGGGCATCCGTTCCCGTGAAGGTGAAGGCGCCGAACGGTCCGCTGACCTTCAGCAGATCGTCGGCGACGACCTTGTCGTGCAGGTATCGCGAGACCACGCCCTGCTCCTCGCGCTTGACCGTCAGTTCGACATAGGCCCGCTGGGTCGGCGAAGAGGCGATCGTGTAGGAACGGCGCGCGGTCTTGCCCGCTTCGGGCTCTACCTCGACCTGCAGGAACTGGCCCGGCAGGAAGTCGAACGGCAGCCGGTCGGCGGCCGGGTCCGCGAGCCGGAAGGTCAGCACGCTCGGCGTCTCTCGCACGATCTGGACCACGCGCAGCTGCCCCGCCCAGCTTTTGGGCTTGCGCAGCGAAGCTCCCGCGGGCGCGGCCGCATTGCTCGAGGCGAGCCCGGCGCTGCCGGCAACGGGGGCAGGTGCGGGCGCGAACTTCGCAGCGGGCGGGACAGCCTTCGGCTCCGGCTTTTCCGAGGTCTTGGCGGTGGCGACACCGCCGGCGATCGCCCCGATCCGCCGGAGGCGGAAGATCTGCAGCGCGATCAGCGTGGCGCTCACCAGCCCCAGGAAGAGCATGAGAAGGAGGTGTGAGGGCGAGATGCCGAACCAGTGGTCGGCATGGCCGGGCGCGGCCTGGTCGATGTCGAGCTGATCGCGCAGCCAGGCAAGCCCGACCTCCCGGGGCGGCTGCAAGCCGCCGATCGCGCCCTGCGCGGCGGTGCCGGACCGGAACAGGTCGGTTCCCTCGCGCAGGCGGCGCGCCGCATCGAGCCGGGCCGAGACCGTGGTTGCACGCGCGCCGTCGGCCGAGGCGGCGTTGATCATCGCTAGGCCCGTGCTTACCCGTTCGCCAGCCTGCGCAGCGACCCGCTGCCTTGCCGCTTCGTCGAGCGCGGGAAAGGCGAGCAGTTGCGAGATGAAGCCGGTCCGGCGCGATTCGTGGCCGTGCTCATTCTCCCCTTCCCCATTGATCATGCGATCCATCATGGGGTTCATCATCTTCGCCATGTCCGACGACCCCGACGATGCCGGTGCGGACATGCCCCCGCCGGCCGGCATGCCTGCGCCATGATGCGCGGCATGATCCTCGCCCTCCTGCGCGCCCGCGCCCGCGGACAGGCTGAGAGCGATTGCGCAGCCGAGGCTCAAGCGTCGAAGGCTGATCCGCCTGGACATCCTCATCCCCTTTTTCAGCGCGCTTACATATCCTTCATCGGCATCGCCGAATTGCCCGGCGCGGGATCGGGTGCCGGCGCGGTCTGGTTGCCGGCCCCGGCGCGCATCGCGTCATGGTCCATCGCCTGACGGTGATGCCGCTCCATCTCGGCCTGGTTGCTCATCGCGTCCATCGACGCCGCGTCTGCAGCGTTGCCGCTGTCGGTCAGGACCGGGGTGGCGGCGACGCTGTTCGCCGCGGGCGGCACCGTCTGGTCGGCCTGGCGGTCGCAGCCCGAAAGCGCGAGCGCCAGCAACAGGCTTCCGCCGACAAGCGGAAGGGCTTTTTTCGCATGGTCGATCATAGCTTGCTCCTTGGCTTGAAAACTGTGGTCCCGGGCGCCGGGGATGGCGCCCGGACCGGCTCATTGCGCGCTGCGCAGGATCTGAAGGCACCGGTCGTGCGAGAGGTTCATCGGGTTGCGCCCCTGCCCCTTCATCTCGCCATGATCATGCGGCGTCTGGAGACCCATATTGCCCTCCATCGCCCGGCAACTCTCGACCTGCGCCGAGGTCGGCCGCGTGGTTACACAGGCGCCTAGAAGCAGCGCCGGCGTGAGGACGGCGATCAAACGCATTTTCTTCATGACAAAAGCCCTTTCGCTAGTGATGATCGTTCGTCCTGCGCTGCCTGATGTTTCTTGTTATGCTGTTGGTCTTTCCGCCGCGCCGTCAGGAAGGCGAGGATCGGGCAATCGGAGACGGGCACTTCGCCCGGGCATTCGTCGGCGAGCATCCGCAGCATGTCGCGGATATCCGACAGGCGCTCGAGCCGGGCTTCGGCGTCCGCGATCTTGGCAAGCGTGATATCGAGCACGGCCTGGGCATGCGCGGTGTCCGACGCCCTGAGCGCCAGCAGCTGCCGGGCCTGTTCGAGTGTGAAACCAAGCTCCTGCGCCGAGCGGATGAAATTGACGCGCTCGAGGTCGGTCGCGTCGTAGAGCCTGTAGCCCGCTGCCGTGCGCGCGGGTTCGCGCAGCAAACCCATCCGCTCATAATAGCGGATCGTGTCGCGGCCCACGCCCGCAGCGGCGGCCAGTTCGCCGATCTTGAAATTGCCCATGTCATCCGCTCGATCATCATGCCGGTTGTGTCCAGGGTCAAGCGGTTCGCTTTGACCCCGAACGGTCCGTTGCCGCCGGCAGCCCGCTGCCCCGACGTCTCGCATCCGGGCAGCTTGTGCCGGCGGGCCACCGGCTCGTCAGTTCTTGCGAAGCTCGACGATGTCGTGCTTGGCAGGCGTACCGTCGGCGACGGACACGTGCGCGAAGTGATCATCGAAGATATGATCGATCGTCACATGGCCGATGAGCTGGCGGTGATAAGTCGGCGCCACGCCTTTGGACGGACCCGGATGGGTCACGACGCGATAGACCTCGAGCTTCTGGCCGACCTCGGCGCCATCGGCCTTTCCGATGCAGACGACCGTGCCGTTGCTGCCCGTGTCGACGATCGAACCGCGCATGAACCAGGTGTGGCCGATACCTTGCGCGAATAGCGGAGAGGCGCCGAGCATCGAGATTCCGGCCAGCGCCACCATGATGGACTTCTTCATCATCATCTTGACTCCTTGAGTGAGCGTTGAGAACTGCTGCTCGATTTCTCGAGGGGAAGATTTTGTTTCTTCGCCCACAGGACTATGGTCCCGGGTCCAAGCTCGGTATACGTAGTGTTCGCAGCCGAAGTTTTTCGGGCAAGGTGTCTGAAGGCCGGGCTTACTCGTACGTAACGATCCAGGGCACGACTTTCGTGTTTATGAAACGTAGTCTGGAACCAGGCCTTAACCCCTGAGGACAAGCGCTTTACGTCCAGCTGGCCGCGCAAAACGGCTACGTTGGCGATAGAAGAAGGTCGTCGAAGGTTCGTCCGACGAATTTACGCTTCGCTATCTCCCTCGTATCTCACGAGCAATTCCTTGCGGGCTGCCATTTCGGTCGCAACAGATGCCACCCGGGCAGGCGGAGCAGGCGGTGCCTGCAGCTCCGGAGAAAGCGCCTTTCCAGCCTACTCCAGTGCTCCCTGCCGCACCCCTAAGCCCCGCCATCATCAACGGGAGCGAAAGACTGTGGCGGCCTTTCCGGAATCCACCAGACCTGGCAAAGGCCCCACTCTGCTGACAATTTCATTTCGACCTCGACCGGAACTGATGGCATCTAGGCATGGCCCCAGCCAAGTCAGGCGGCGGCCAGGGGCTACGCGTAGCGCGACCGGTCCCGGGATCGATCCCGATCAACAACATCCGGAACGCCTTCGGCGTCCTCGTTGAAATCGCGAATTGCGGCGCGGCGCCATCCGCTGTTTTGCTCACTTCCGGAAGGAGCCACCCTCATTCCATCGTCGCGCGAAACTCTGTCATCCGGTCCGCTTCAAACGCGTTGGTGCCGGGATGGATGTGCTGATCAGCGTATTCCAAACAGAGATCGACAACAAAGGATTTCGATTCCGGACAACGAACTTCATCAGGTTCGCGAGGTTCGAGACCAAGGATACCAAATCAGTGCCCAAGGCGAACAAAGCTCCGACCATCATATTGTGGACGAGCCAGAATGGGGCCCCTACGAGAAAAAGGCCTTTCATCCGCGTAGTCGAGGTTTGGAGCCGTGCGAAGCTGCCCAACGAACTGCCCGTGAACGCCAGAGCTGAGGGGAGACCGTGCCAGGTCACAACCGACAGAAAAGCCATCAAAATCAGACTAGCGCCGTAAAGCCTCGTCACCACATAGCGATCACGCACTGACGCGGAAATGCGAGCTGCGAACATGAAATGAGGCACGCTATCGCCGCAGTGGGTGAGCCGAGCATCAAAAAATAGAGCGCGAAGGCGGCAGCACCCGCGCTCTGGATTTTCACCGCGGTTCGATAGTCGTCGAAAAACGGCCAGCTAATGACGCACAAAAACGCGACGCAGCCGAACGCGGTGGCAATCATGATTGCCGCCACCCGGTTGTTTCGCTCAAGACCTGCGTTTCGCGCCCAGCTCTATCTTTCTTCATAGTGCAAGCGTGAACGAACAAGGTTAATTACGATTTAAGAACGCCCGTAGTAGCGCGGATTTACGGCTGCTTTTGGATCGCCGTTACCTCGCCGGCGTTGCCCGTCAACATAAGGTCAAAATCGACCTTATCGCCAACCTTCACTGCATCTGTGATCGCCGGGGCAGCCTTGAACGCCATTGTCATTGCCGGCCATTTGGCTTCGGGGATGGCGCCATGATCGAGTGTGATCGTGCCCGCAGACTTGTCGATCGCGGTGACCGTGCCGTGTCCCTTCACCTTGATTGCAGTGGCAGCCGACGGCTCCATCGCCATATTTGCCATGTTGCCGCTCATAGCGGCGGCGGGTTCTGCCTTGTTGGTCTCGACCGCAACGGGCGGTTCGGCTTTTTTCCCGCAAGCGACGGTCAGTGCCGCGAGGCCGAGGGCAAAGGTCAGTCGTCCGTAGTTCATGGTCTTCTCCTTTATAATGAAACGTGTTGGTCATTGGGCTTCATCTTCGGCCGCCGAAGCAGCAGATAGGCGGCAGGCAGGACGAACATCGACAACAGCGGCGCGGTCAGCATGCCGCCTATCATCGGCGCGGCGATCCGGCTCATGACTTCGGATCCGGCGCCCGATCCCAGCAGGATCGGCAAGAGGGCAGCGAGGATCACGGCGACCGTCATCGCCTTGGGCCGAACGCGGAGCAGTGCGCCTTCGCGCACTGCCGTCTCGACCTCGGCGACATCCGGATCGGTGCGCTCTTCCAAGGCGTTCTTCAGGTAGATCAGCATCACGACGCCGAATTCGGCGGAGACGCCAGCGAGCGCGATGAAACCTACCCCGGTGGCGACCGACTGGTTGAAGCCGAGCAGATAGAGGATCCAGATGCCGCCGGTGAGCGCGAACGGCAACGTCCCCATGATCAAAGCTGCTTCATCGAACCGCCCGAAGATCATGTAGAGCAGCACGAAGATGATCAGCAGCGTCGCCGGCACGACGAGCTTCAATTTGGCAACGGCACGCTGGAGATATTCGAACTGTCCCGAATAGGCGACGCTAACCCCTGGCGAGAGCGTCACCTGTCTTGCGATCGCATGCTGCAGGTCACTCACGACCGACGCAAGGTCGCGTCCGCGCACGTCGACATAGACCCAGGTCGATGGGCGGGCGTTTTCGGTCTTGAGCATCGGGGGCCCCTCAGCGATCGAGACGCGCGCAATGGTGCCGAGCGTGATCTGCTGTCCGGACGGGGTCAGGACCGGCAGCATCCGTATTCCGTCAAGACTGTCGCGTAGCTCCCGCGGATAGCGGACGCTGATCGGATACCGTGCCAGCCCCTCGACCGTCTCGCCGATCGTCTCGCCGCCGATCGCGCCAGAGACGATCCGCTGCACGTCCGTAATATTGAGCCCAAATCGGGCGGCAGCGGCCCGATCGACATCGACATCGACATAGCGCCCGCCCGTCAAGCGCTCTGCGAGCGCCGAACTGACCCCAGGCACGGTTTTCGCAACTGTCTCGACATCGTGCGCGATGCGGTCGAGCTCAGCGAGGTCAGCACCCGACACCTTGACCCCGATCGGGCTCTTGATGCCGGTCGCCAGCATGTCGATCCGGTTGCGAATGGGCGGCACCCACACATTGGCGAGGCCGGGCAGTTTTACCGTTCGATCAAGCTCCTCGACCAGCTTGTCCGGAGTCATGCCCGGTCGCCATTGGTCGCGAGGTTTGAACTGGATCGTCGTCTCGAACATCTCAAGCGGCGCAGGATCGGTGGCAGTCTCGGCGCGGCCGGCCTTGCCGAACACGCTCTCGACCTCGGGCACGGTCTTGATCAGGCGGTCGGTCTGCTGGAGCAGGTCCGACGCCTTCGCCGCCGAGAGACCCGGCAGCGCCGAGGGCATGTAGAGCAGATCACCCTCCTCCATCTTCGGCATGAACTCGCCGCCAAGCTGGGTGAGCGGCCAGGCGGTTGTTGCAAAAGCGAGCGCCGCGATCAGCAGTACGGTCCTTGGCCGCCGCATCGTCCAGTCGAGCGCGGGCCGGTAGATGTTCGTCAGCCAGCGATTGACCGGGTTGGACTGCTCGGGCGGAATCTTGCCCCGGATCAGCAAACCCATGAGCACCGGCACCAGGGTCACCGACAGGATCGCCGCCGACGCCATCGCATAGGTCTTGGTGAAAGCGAGCGGTGCGAACAGCCGTCCTTCCTGTCCTTCCAGCGTGAACACCGGAATGAACGACAGGGTGATGATCAGAAGGCTGAAGAACAGCGCTGGCCCAACTTCGGCTGCCGCTTCGGTGATGACGGTCCATCGGGTATCCCCCTCGAGATGTTCGTCCGGGTGATCCTCCTCCCATCGCTCGATTTTCTTATGGGCATTCTCGATCATGACGACCGCGGCATCGACCATCGCGCCGATGGCGATCGCGATGCCGCCCAACGACATGATGTTGGCATTGACCCCCTGGAAACGCATGACGACGAAGGCTGCCAGCACACCAAGCGGAAGCGTGAGAATTGCAACGAGCGCCGAACGGACATGCCAAAGGAAGAGCCCGCAGACGATCGCAACGACTATGAATTCCTCGACCAGCTTGTGGGTCAGATTCTCAACGGCGCGGTCGATGAGCTGCGAGCGATCATAGACCGTAACCACATCGACGCCGGGTGGCAGGCCCTTCTTGAGCTCTGCGAGCTTGTCCTTGACCGCCGCGATTGTCTCGCGCGCATTCTTGCCCGAGCGCAGGATCACAACGCCGCCCGCGACCTCGCCCTCACCGTTCAGTTCGGCAATCCCGCGCCGCATCTCGGGGCCGGCCTGGATCGTGGCAACGTCGCCCAGTCGCACCGGCACACCGCCGGCTGCGGTCCTTAAGGGAATGGCGCGGAAATCGTCGAGCGTCTTCAGATAGCCGGAGACACGGACCATATATTCGGCCTCGGCCATCTCCAGTACCGAGCCGCCGCTCTCCTGATTGGCCTTCTGAATGGCATCGACCGTCTGGGCGTGGGTCACGCCGTAGGCGGCGAGCTTCACCGGATCGAGCAGCACCTGATATTGCTTCACCATGCCGCCAATGCTGGCGACCTCTGCGACCCCCGTTACCGTTTTCAGCTCGTAGCGCAGGAACCAGTCCTGAAGCCCGCGAAGCTGCGAGAGATCGTGGCGGCCAGTGCGATCGACCAGCGCATATTCATAGACCCAGCCCACCCCGGTCGCATCCGGCCCCAGCGCGCTGCGGGCGCTGGCCGGCAGCCGGCCTTGTACCTGGTTGAGATATTCGAGCACGCGGCTGCGCGCCCAATAGAGATCGGTGCCGTCCTCGAAGATCACATAGACAAAGCTGTCGCCGAAGAAGGAATAGCCGCGGACGGTCTTTGCGCCGGGCACAGAGAGCATTGTGGTGGTGAGCGGATAAGTGACTTGGTTCTCGACGATCTGCGGCGCCTGCCCGGGATAGGAGGTGCGGATGATCACCTGCGTGTCCGAGAGATCGGGCAACGCATCGATCGCGGTCGATCGCACCGCCCAGACGCCCACGCCGATCAGCGTCAGCACCCCGATGATGACGAAGAAGCGGTTTCTGACTGACCAGCGGATGAGATGGGCGATCACTGGCCCATTACCTTCGCCATGCGTCGCACGGTTGGTCCACTCGGTGGTTGATCGAACCCGAACCGGACCCGGTCGCCCGTCTTTAAGCCGCGCGCGACTTTCGGGTCTGTGAGCTGAAACGTCATCGTCATCGCTGGCCAGCCAATGGCTGGCACGGCTTGATGGCTCAGCGTCACCGACTGGGCGGTGATCTTTTCGATCGTACCGACGGTCTCATAGACTGCGCCGGTCGGCATAGGTTTGGCAGGACTCTTTGGCATGTCAGCACCGATCGGCCGTGCTTCCACGCCCGAGAGGCTTGCTTCGGAATCGATCAGGAACTGACCCGAAGCGACGATCTTTTCGCCTTCGCTCAGGCCCGCCAGAATCTCCGTATCATCGCCAGCTTCCCTCCCAGTTTGCACCTCGGCAGGGCGGTAGCGCCCCTTGTCGAGCGCGAGCATGACCAACGTGCGCTTGCCAGTGCGGATCAGGGCTTCGGACGGCACCAGCAACGCCGGCTGCGCGCTCCCGCCAAACGAGACGGTCGCAAACATGCCGGGACGCAGTCGCCCGCCGCGATTGGGCAGCTCGATCCGAACGGTGAGTGTGCGGCTGTCGGCCTGTGTCTCGGGGAGGATCGCCGAAACGCGCCCGGAGATGGTTTCGCCGGGGAAGGCTGCAAGCGCGGCTCGCACCGCTTGTCCAGGCTTCAAGGGACCGGCGACCGCTTCCGGCACGGCGGCATTCAACCAGACCGTGCCGAGCCCGTTGACCTCGGCAAGCGTCTGGCCTGCCATCAAGGTCATGCCGCCCCGCACGTTCAACGTCTTGATCACGCCGCCCGTGGGCGTGGAGATGGTGATCACATTATGCGGTCGTCCGGTTTGCTCGACCGATGCGATCGTGCCGGAGGGCATGCCGAGCAGCATGAGCCGTTGACGCGCGGCCTGGATCAGAGCGGCGTTGCCGGTGCGGCGGACCGCCAGAAACTCGGTCTGTGCGCCGCCCCATTCCGGCACCAGAACATCGGCAAGCGGCGCGCCTGCACCGATCACATCACCAGGTGCGCGGCCATAGACACGGGAAACGAAGCCGCCTGCACGCGCCTGAACGATCGCAACGTCGCGCTGGTTGAAGTCGATCGTGCCGGTGGCGGTGAGACTGCTCGCCAATTCGCCGCGCCGCACAGCCACCGTTCGCATCCCGAGCGCCTGGGAGGCGGACGGGTCGATCGATATTCCCGGCTGTGCCGCGCTTGCCCCCACCTCATCCGCATAGCGCGGGATTGTTTGCATTCCCATCGACGACAGGCCTGGACCGTCATGATGCTCAGCGGGGATCATCGGGTCATACCAATAGAGGATCTTGCGTGCCGGCGGTTTGGCGGCCGTAGCGTCGGGTGATCCTCCTCTCCATTCAGAGATGGTGAAACCGACCCCGCCAGCGGCGACCGCGAGCAGCGCCGCGGCACCGAAAAGGCCGCCCCGAGGGATTGTGAAATGGCTCATTGCGATTCGCTCCGATACGTAAGGTTCAGTCGAACACCGTCAGCAGCGACAAGGGCTTCACGGTCGAGAGTGTTGAGGGTGACGTCGGCAAGGGCCGCATAGGCATCCGCGATATCGACAAGATTGGCGCGACCTGCCCCGTAGCTTGCCGTCTCCAACGTCACCCGCTGCTCGGCGAGTGGCAGCAATGTGTCCCGCGCGCGCAGCCACTGTTCATGATGCATGATATGGTCCGCAAGATCGGTTTCGAGATCAGCGGCCAGCGCCCGCAGGGCCGCGTCGCGTTCGGCCAGGATGCGTCCGGCATTCTCCTGGGCCGCCGCAATGCCCGCATTCTGTCGACTGCGGGTAAAGAAGGGCAGACTGACCGTCACACCGGCTGACACATAATCTCCAAAACGAGGGTCGCGGCGTTGATAGGCAAGGTTCACCCCGAAGTCGGAACGGCGGTTGGCATCGGCCATACGCACATCGGCCATTGCCTGACCGGACTGGGCGTCGATCATTGCCATGGTGGGAAGGCGATCCAGGCCAGCGCGCAGTTCGGCCCCATCGACAGGGAAGTCGGGAATAGATCCGGCAATTTCAGGCGCCGGGTCACCCGTCCATCGCGTCAGAGCAGCCCGTGCCCGCGCTATGTTTGAGACCAGTTCGCTGCGACGATCTTCTAATGAGGCGATAGCCTGTCGGCCGGCAAGAGTCTGCGCAGGCCGGGCATTGCCCGACGCGACGGCACTGGGCGTTGTCCGCACCACGCGCTCCAGACGGGCTAGAAGATCATCAAGCGCGGTCAGCCGGCGCTCGGCATAGGCAAGGTTGATCCAGGCAAGCGCAGTGCCGACCTCAACCGAACGCGCCTCAAATGCGGTGTCGGCATCTGCAGCCTTGATATCGCTGTCAGCGCGGGCGCGTTGCGCACGGCGCTTGGCGAGGTTGGGAATATCCTGGGACACGCCCACCCGCGCCATCGTGAAATTGTCCTGCCCGGGAGCAAACGCCAATGGCCCCGAGATCGGGAAACTGTCGAGCCCAACGGCCAGAGTCGGATCAGGTAGCGATCCGGCGCCGCCACGAGCGGAACGAGCGGCCTCGGCGGCGAGCGCCTTGGCCTTGATCGACGGCGCTTCCTGCCGCGCGCGCTGGAGCGCAGCGTCGAAAGTGAGGGGACCAGCGAATGCAACGCCGGGGATCGCCGCGAGCAGCGGCAGACAAACAAACAATCGCATGGAAAACTCCTGATCGGAGGATCAGGCCGGCGTCGCGCACTCTGGCAGGCATGTCAGTGGCGGCGGGATGGGGGCAATCCCGCCGCCACTGCTGGCCTGGCCGTCTATGCGACCTTACACGGCCAGAGGCTGTGCCTAGCCGGCCGAGGGAGCCGACGAAGGCGATGCCATGCTATGCATCTCCTTCATGCAGTCCGCCGCGCTCATCTTCATCATGTCGCAGTTGCAGTTCGCCATCTGCGGAGCATCGGGCACCCAGACGCGACGGGGGCTCATAGATGGCGCACGCGGGCCATAGTTTGGCGATTAACGCCATTCATAATGGCCAGACTGCGAGTTTGTGTTGGGTTCGCCGGCGAAAGCGGCAACGGGAGCGGCAAGCGCAATGCCCAGCAGGGCATAGAAAACACGGTTCTTCATGACTGTAATCCTTGGGCAAAATATCGTGGTAGCCGCGGGTCAGACAGGATTTTCAGATGCGCGATAGACGCAAGAATCCTGTCAGCCTGGCAGCCGGTGTCGATCAGCCAAGGAGAGTCGGTGGTTCCGGTTCGGGAGTGAGGTCACTGCCGTGCAGGACAGTGATGGTTGCCCAGAAGGGCAGAGCTGGACTGGCTTCGCGTGCTTCCAGCATAGGCGCGTCATTACGAACGGCCAGCGGAACGACGCAGCCCATGGCCGCGATGCATTCCAGGGTCATGCCCTTGCAAGGCTTCTGAGCAGGTTGTTGCTGCTGTGCCATTATCTTCATGCAGTCTTCCGACATCCCAGCCACGGCCTGCACAGACGTGGCCATTGGGGCGGACATCGCAGGCGGAGCGGACGCAAAGGCCGCCGCTTGGCCAATCAAGCCAACCATGGCTCCCAGAAGGAGAAGAAGTTGCAAAACGCGTTTCACAGCCGTTATTTATTACGCCTCGTAGCATCAAAGATCAACGAGATGGTCACCCGCCGTGTCGGGCAAATACCGTCTGACCCGCCGATCCGAAGGCGATGACAGAGTAGGGTTGTGGTTTTTGGCCGGGGACTTCCATCCCCGGAGAACCCAGCGGCATGCCCGCTACGGCCAATCCCTTTACGCCCTTCGGGCGCTTCGCGATCGCGCGCTTCATGTCGGCAATGGGAACGTGGCCCTCGAAAACCATGCCATCGACAATTGCAGTATGGCATGATGCCAGCGCAGCGGGCACGCCTTGAGCGCGTTGAAAGCGGCCGCGTTGCTGGTCGTCGACGATATTGACGCTTTGTCCAAATTGTCTGCGCACCTGGGCCGCCCACTGTTCGCAGCAACCGCAACCAGGGTCACGATGCATGATGATCGGGGCAGCTTCGGCGCTGGCGACGGAGAAGGCTGCTATGAACGCAGCGAGGGCAAATTTGAGTGTCATACGATCCCTTATTGGTTCCCCCGCCCCTGGGCGGGGGAGGAAAGGTCTATTGGGCGCTTGTTGTGGGCTCTCAGCCAGCCTTGAAGCTCGCCCACTTCTCGCGTTTGCTCGGTGATTGACTTGTTCGCCATCATTCGGACCTGCGCGTCCTTGGTGTCGCGCAAAACGATGCGTGACATCGCAATCGCACCGCGATGATGCTCGATCATCTTGCGCACCCAGGTCTCCGTTGCATCGCTGCCCGTGGCGGACATCATCTTCTGATGCATCTCCATTTCTGCAGGCGGGTAAGGATTGGCTGGCGTGGGGTTCATGGTCTGGCGCATGTCCATCTTGCTATGGTCCATGCCCTGCATTTGGGCGATCGCCGGCGCGGCCACCAGTCCAGCGATGATGATGGGGACTATTTTCTTCACAATTCTCTCCTCAGCGCCCCGCATTGATAATACGCATGGGCGCGCCATTTCCCTCGTGAGGCGGCACAAAATTTACGGGAACGGGAGCGCGAAGCCTACTTGCGGGCTAGAATAGCCTTCATTTCATCGATTTCGCGGCGCTGAGATTCCTCGATGCCGCTGCACAGACGAACGATTTCCGGATCCTTCAAGGAGGCCTCGCGGCACATCAGGATCGCGCCCGAATGATGCGGGATCATCGATCGGAGGAATGCTGTATCGCCGATCGTTGTTTGCGTGCGGATGAGGGCAAATGATCCGGCGAATATCGCAACTGACCCTAATATAAGGGCCGCGTTTGCCTTTTTCGACGGGAACATATGGCCCATCGCGAGGACCATCAGCACCACCATGGGCGCCACCATCATTAGCGTCATGTAGAGCATATTCAGGTTGTTGTAGAAGCTCCCCAAGCTGTCGATCATGACGAACATCACCAGATACATGATGACGCCGCCAACCAAGGTCTGCAGGGCGAGGCTCGCATAGGCATTTTTCATCATTGGTCGTCTCCTTTGGCCCCCGCCCCGATCCTGCTTGACTATTCAACCCGTGCGGCGTCGCTTTCGCGGCCACCGAAGATACAAAAGTGCCGAACCCGCGATCGCCAATGCGAGACCACCTGCGGCAAACGCCATCAACCACGGCGTGTTGAAATTTTCGTGGTTTTTCCAATCCATGATGTGGAGCGCCCAGAAGAAATCGTACAGGCGCCACGTTCCATTTCTCACAGCGACGATCCGACCACTATTCCGGGCAACATAGACGCGGGTCGCTTCGCGGTCAGGGAAGTCCACCCGCCAGGCCGGCAGGACGCCCTTGAATTCTGGGGTCGACGCCACAACCAGGCGCACGCTCGGCGGCTCCGACGTACCACGGTAGGCCTGTATCGCCACCGCGCGAGCCATCGCAGCGTTCACGGGACCAAGTCGACGACCTGTTTCTGCATCGTGGAGTGAGATCGTCCCATCGATAGACTCGACCTCCGCAATCTCGCGGCCGAGCAGCGCGCGATATCGGACTTCACGCACGGGTCTGGTCGCCGCGCGCAACACTAGGTCCAACGGCGCGCGCGATCTCGACTGTTCCAATATCGCCGGCGACGATCGCTCGACGAGATGTTCACCGCGGACTCGCTCGATCGGCAACAGGCTCATGACAAGACCGCTCGCAAACCAAAACAGCAGCTGGACGCCGATAACCAGGGCTAACCAGCGATGAACGCGGCTAGCCCCGATGTGGAAGCGGAGTTTGGCGCTTCTCAGAACCAGGTCCGAACACCGATTACAAAGCTGGCCGCCTTCACGTCCCCTCCGTCTGAGCGTGCATAGTCCGCCGTCCGCCCGAACTTTCGGTCGTAAGAAACGCCGATGTAGGGGGCAAATTCGCGGCGCAGTTCGTAACGCAAACGCAGTCCCAATTCGGCGTTCGTGATGCCCGCTCCAATCCGCGTCTCCGGGACATTTTGTGCTGAAAGGTTCACTTCCAGGCGCGGCTGGAGAATGAGGCGTTGCGTGATACGCTGATCATAATAGCCCTCGATCCGCCCCAACACCTCGCCTTTGTTCGACAGAAACAGGGCAGCCTCGGTCTCAAACCAGTAAGGCGCCACCCCCTCAATACCGATCGTCGCATAAGTACGGGATGGGTTGGGTTTGAAATCGTAACGGACACCCGCCTGGAGGTTCCAATAAGGGTCGAGTGCACGACTGTAGAGCGCCTGAACTTCTGCGGTCTCCATGTAGGTGCCGCTTCTGCCAGCAAGAACGCCCTCACCCTCTGTCTTGACCACCAGCCGATCGAGATCCTTGCCGAACCACGCCTCCCCGTCCCACCGATAGCCGTCGCGGCCGTTACGGACCTGATATTCCGCCAGATTGAACAGGATCATCGAGCTGGATGAGCCGCCATGTTCCTTATGCAGCATGGTACGCGAAGCCGCCATCTCGCCGTTTTTGTAGACGCGGTCGGCATAGTTGTCGGTAGGAGGTTGGGGTGCAGGGGCGTTGCCGGGCATGAGACTGGTGCCACCAGCGCCATGGGCTGCCATCGGCCCATCCATCGCCATGCCGGGCATCGACGACATTTCGTGCTGCATCGGCTGACCGCCGGGTGCCGCCTGCATGTCCATGCCGGGCATGTCGTGTTTCATCGTACCGCCCGCCCCATCGGGCATGGTCATGCCAGGCATGCCGGACATAGCCCCCATGCCCGACATGTCGTGCGGCGCCGACTTGGGTTTTGCTGCCGGTGCCCGGCGCTTCGGGGTGGCAGGCTTGCCCTTAGCCGTGGGCGCAGCGGCGCGCCTGGGCTGGCTTGCTGGCTTGGCCACCGGCTTTTTCTTCGCCGCTGGCTGAGCAGCAGGCATGTTCATGCCCGGCATATTCTGCATCGACTGCGCGCTGACTGGGGTCGCCAAGGCGAGCGGGGCCGCGCCGATCAGAAGGAGAAGCGACTTCATGCGGCATCTCCCCGGGGACGGACGGAGACGACGCGCATCATCCCGGCATGCATGTGATAGAGCATATGGCAGTGAAACGCCCAGTCGCCGACTGCGTCTGCGGTGACGTCGAAACTTACCTTGCCTCCTGGTGCGACATTGACGGTGTGTTTGCGCGGCGAATACTCGCCATGCCCGGTCACCAGCTCGAAGAAATGCCCATGAAGATGGATCGGGTGCGACATCATCGTGTCATTGACGAGCGTGACGCGGACCCTTTCGTTTTCGATAAAGGGAATGGGCTCGCGCTTGTCACTGAGCTTCACCCCATCGAACGACCACATATAGCGTTCCATATTCCCGGTCAGGTGGATTTCCATCGCGCGGTCTGGCGCGCGAACATCGGGGTTGCGCTCCACCGCCATGAGATCGCGATAGACAAGAACCCGGTGGCCAACGTCTTCGAGACCCTGTCCCGGTTCTCCCGTGCGATCCATCGGCATGGGCGAGATCGTCTGGACACCCGGTCCCATCTTAACCTGCGGCGCTTTGCTGGCGTCGCGCATGTTCATGCCGCCCATTCCGCCCATCGCCATGCCGCCCATTGTATCACCGGACCCGCTGCCCATTCCGGGCATGTTGGCCATGGAACTATCCGCCGGTTTTTGCATGCTTGGCATCGACGCGCCGGCCCCCATATCCATGCCTGCCATCCCGCCCGCGGCAGCTCCGCCGGCAGACATGTCATGCCCCATTGCTGCGTGGTCCATGCCGGACATGCCGCTCATATCCATGTCCCCCATGCCCATGTCCTTCATATCGGCAAGGGGCCGCTTGCGGAGCGGCGGAACTTCGGCCGTCATGCCTTCACGCGGAGCCAGTGTGGCGCGTGCCATGCCCGAACGATCAACGGATTCACCGACCAGCGTGTAGGCGCGATCATCGGTCGGAGTAACGATGACATCATAGGTCTCGGCAACCGCGATCTGAAACTCGTCGACCTCGACCGGCCTGACATTGAGCCCGTCGGCCTGAACAACCGTAAGTTTGAGACCGGGAATCCGGACATTGAACGTCGTCATCGCGGAGGCATTGACGAAACGCAGGCGAACGCGCTCACCTGGCTTGAAAAGCGCGGTCCAGTTGTCCCGTGGGCCATGCCCATTCACGAGATAGGTATAGGTCGAGCCCGTGACATCGGACACGTCGGTCGGATCCATCCGCATATTGCCCCAGTCAAGTCGGTCCTTGAGGGGTTGGTCTTCCTTGGCCAGCAAACCGGCCAGCGTTTGCCGCTGATAATTGAAATAGCCACCGCCGACCTGCTTGAGCTTCCGGAAAATTGCGTGCGGATGCATCTGGCTATGGTCGGAGAGCACGATGACATGCTCTCGATCCGACTGAATCGGATCCTCGCCTTCCGGGTCGATGACAATCGGTCCGTAATGACCTAACTGCTCCTGCAGCCCCGAATGGCTATGATACCAATAGGTGCCAGCCTGGACGATGGGGAACTCATAGACAAAGGTCGACTTGGGCTTGATGCCGGGGAAGCTGATGCCGGGCACGCCGTCGAACTGGAACGGCAAAAGCAGGCCGTGCCAGTGGATCGAGCTGTCTTCCTCGAGATCGTTGATCACCGACAGGCGGACGTTTTGGCCCTGACGCAGACGGATGAGGGGCGCAGGCACAGTGCCATTGATGCCGATGGCATGGCTTTGTCGGCCGTCGATCATCATCATCTGATGCGCGATCTTGAGCGTGATATCGTTCCCGCTGACCGTTGGCAGTGGCTTGGCAATCCCGGACGAAATGGGTTGAGCCCATGCCGGCAGCCATGCCGACAATGCGAGGCCACCGCCGGCCAGCGCAGCGCCGCGGAAAAGGTCGCGGCGGTTCAATCCGGGGGACATAATATCTCCTTGTTCAACGTGCAGCACTTTGGGTCTGAAAAGACGCTTAAGCGCGGTATCTCTTTATCCTTACGCGCGAGCAGCGCGCACCCCTCATTCCTCAGCGAGTATTTCTGCGAGGCGCGCGCGCGCGCGATACAGGCGCGTCTCCACAGCCTTGCTACTGACGGAAAGCGCTTTGGCGGCCTCTGATTGACTGAGCCCTTCGACGGTCCTGAGCATCAGGACTTCACGCAACGTGGCAGGCAATGCGCTGATCGCCGCCGACAGTCGCTCCACCTCTATTTTCGATTCAGCACTGGCATGTGCGGAGGGTGCGTCATCCGGCACTTGCTCAATCTCATCATCCGACGGCGCGGAGCCAAATGTGAAGAGCTGCCGCACCCTCTGGCGGCGGCGCCAATCGCGACATTTGTTAATCGCGATCCGGGATAGCCAGGCGCGCAACGGACGCGCACCATCATATTTCCGCAGATGGCTGAACGCGGATACAAAGCAGTCCTGCGTGAGATCAAGTGCTTCCTCGGCATTCCCGACCAGGCCGCGCACCAGTCGAAATATCGCTGTCTGGTGCCGACGCATAATCTCGGCGAAAGCCGACTGCCGACCGGCAAGCGTCAGTGCCGCTAGTTCACCGTCCGAACACGCCTGGAGATCCAGACTCACCGTGCATCGTCGGTGAGCGCATGAACCACCGCCTGATCGAAGGTCTTGGCCTGATCGGGGCGAAGGATTTGCCGCATGGCGAAGATGTGCCCGAGCGTTTCCTTTTGCAGTTCGCCCATTGCCTGATGCGACTGATCGACGGCCGCGGTCACACGCGGCCCTTCGCCATGTTCGACCTCGATCGCGGCTGCGAGACGCGCATTGTCCGATCGCAGTTCAAGCTCCAGCGCGCGCCGACGCACGGCGAAACCCTGCTCTAGCAGCTCGATCTTGGCCTTCTGACGATCATCCAGATCGAGCTTGCTGTGCAAGACATCGTGGAGCTCGACGCCGGCTGCCTTGGGCCGCGGGAAAAAGTAGCGGCCCAGGAACACGCCCGCAACCGCCGATGCAAAGGCGACGATGGCGACGAGGAGGAGCAATTTGGGCTTCATTGAGAACCTACCAGCAGCGTCGAAGGGGCAAGCGGATTTGATGGCCCGAAAGGCGATAGCGTGACCGACGCCTCGGCACGCGGCGTAAAGCCATTGCTGGCGATACCCAGCAGTACCGCTCCGAAAGCCGCGACCGCACCGAGGCGGAATTGAGACGCGGTCGAAACCTGCGGCAATGCCGCTATGCGTCGGAACACAGCATCCTCCAGACCAATCAGCCCCGGATGCGTCGGTTCGTTGCGTAAGCGGCTCAGCAGCCGGTCCAGGTCGGTATCCATCGAAAAGTCCAATCCTCAATCAATCCGGGGCAACGGCCCAGGACGTGTTCTTTACTTTCCCCTCTATCAGCCTGTCCGTCAAAGCATCGCACATAGCGGGCAGATCTGAGCAACAGCGACGGAGCAGCCGCAACGCTATGGCGCCGTCTTCGTCATGCCGGGCATATCCTTCATCATCGCGTCATGGTCTTCGGGCGCACTGGCTATTGCCGCCTGATATTGGGCGGGTGACATACGCGGAAGTTGCCTTACGAAAGCCACCATATCCCAGATCAGTTCGTCGCTATGGGTCTTACCCCAAGCTGGCATCGCGGTCAGCTTGACCCCATGCTTGATGATCCAGAATTGCTCCTTTGGCGATCTTTGCTCCTCGCGGGAAAGCTCCGGCGCCCTCGGATAGAGTCCCTGGCTGATTTCGGACTTTTCCAGTCCTGGCCCGAGATGGCAGCCGCTGCACATCTCGGTGTAGAGCCCCGCCCCGCTCTGCAGCCGCTTCACGTCCCCAAGGTTGGCCGGGACATTCACATCACGAGATCGCACGGCGATGGAACGATCTCGGAGCTGCTCGATCAGCCAATAGACCGGTTTGGTGTGCGGCGAATCCGCCCCGATGTCATAGGCACCCACATAGACGACGATCCCCGCTAGCGCGCCGCCGACCAGCGCTGTCGCAGCGATAAAACCTACACTTGGAAAGTGCCTGCGCAGCCAAGTCGTCCTAGCATTCTCCATAGCTTCCTCCCGAGCGGCAGCGTCCCTTGGATCCGGGTGGTTCTCACACCCATCCAATTGTCCATACGCACTGCAAGCTTCGATCCCTCATCTGTCGCGCAGATCTCATTCGCAAATCCCGCCGGGGTTCTGATTTGCAGAATTCTTGCGCGCCTGATGAGGGGTGGCGCCGCGTGGTGCGTAATTCGATGTGTCGGCAGTCTCGCCGCCCATGGAGAAATCGATGTTTCGTAAAACAATCTTTGCCGTCGCCATGGCGGCGTCTATCCTCACCGCTACCGCTGCGCAGGCTCACCCTAAGCTCAATGCCGCCACCCCTGCCGCAAATGCCGTGGTCGCCGCCCCGACCAGAATTCAGCTCGTCTTTTCTGAAGCGCTCGTCGCACAATTTTCCGGGCTCGACCTGACGATGACCGAAATGCCAGGCATGAAGATGGCGCCGATGAAGATGAACGGCGTCAAGGCCACCGTGGGCGCCGATGGCAAGACGCTCGTCGCGACGCTTGCCAAGCCGTTGCCGGTTGGAACCTACAAGGTCGACTATCACGTCGTCTCTGCTGACACCCATCGCATCCAGGGCAGCTACACCTTCAAGGTCCAGTAAGACCGTGCCGGACATCATAGCGATCGCAGTGAGGCTGGGACTTTTCCTCGATCTCATGCTCCTCTTCGGGTTGCCGATGTTCGGCCTCTACACGTTGCGCGGGACTGAGCGGGCATCCGGCTCGGTCCTGCGTTTCCGGTCGGTGTTGGCGACAATCGCGCTGGCCGGTATCGTATTATCTATCCTGGGCATGATGGTCCTGGCGGCCTCGATGGGGGGCGTGCCACTCGATCAGGTAGACCGCGCCACGGTCAATCTTCTCATATCGGGCACTGCGATCGGGACGGTCTGGCAGGTACGGGTCGCGGCCCTCCTGCTCGTGCTCTATTTTTCCATCGTCGGTTGGCGGCGTCCCGCTTTCGCCCTGTGGTCGCTGTCAGCGACCGCCGCTGTCGCTCTGGCGACCTTGGCCTGGACGGGGCATGGCGCTGCCGACGAAGGCTTGCGGGGATGGGTCCATCTTGGGGCCGACATCACCCATCTTTGGGCGGCGGGGATTTGGGTAGGCGCATTATTCGCCCTTTGCCTTCTCATTTTCCGCCCTGCAGCTCGCATGGCGATCGATCATATCCACCTTTCTCACCGCGCGCTGGATGGCTTTGCAAAGGTCGGATCGGTAGTCGTAGGGCTGCTTATCCTGTCGGGATTCATCAACAGTTGGATCCTGATCGGACCATCCCGGCTCGGTTCCCTTTTTGCCAGTCTCTACGGCCTTCTGCTGGGGGCAAAGCTGATACTGTTCGGCGTCATGCTGACGCTGGCCGCCGCCAATCGCTTCTTCCTGACCCCCTCCCTCGCTGCAGCCATTGAAACGGGCAATACATCCTCGGCGATAGGAACACTTCGTCGCAGCCTCGCCATTGAAACCGGATGCGCTCTTGTCATTCTAGCCCTCGTTGCATGGTTAGGACTGCTGGCCCCACCTGCATCGGGGATGTAATCCGCCTTCATGGAAGCGCGCGCGAAATAGCTTTGATCGCTTTAAGGCCCGAGCCAAACCGGGAAATCGCGTCCTTGTTCCGTTCTAGCTCACCATAAGGGAGATAGGCGATCTCCAGGTCCGCGATCCGGCTGAACGCCGGCCTTGCGATTTGCGCGCGCACTTCGCTTTCGCGAGCATCTGGAGCGACAAGGAACAATCCGGCTGTGGCATGCAGGTCGCTGCCGCTCAGGGCAAGATCGAGCATCCGGACGATCCCCGAATAGATGGAAGTCGAATGTTCGACTTCGAAGGCTGCCGCGACCCGGTCACCACCCCGCTCCAGCCACAAAACATCAATGAGGCGGATAGCATCCGCTCCGGTCGACGTCGAAATTGAAGCCGGCAAGCTCTCGAGGCACCCCTCCCCCAAACGCACACCGTCATGCAGTCGCCCCCGATCATTGGATGCGATCCAGACGTCATACCCCAGGGCCAGACCGATATCGCGCAGCCATGCCTGGATTTCCGAATGGGTTCGATCACTCTCGCCCTGCTTCTGCAGCGCTTTGTTGAGCGTTTGTGCTTCCGCCCGAGCTTGTTCGAGGCGTGCGGTCCAGGATCCCAGGGTCTGGTCTTCCTCGTCGCGGGGCGGCGCCGGATAACGGCCAGAGCCGATATCGAACAGGAGGCCGCCAATAGCGCCCAGATCGTTTGACAGAAGATCGCGAAACCGCTCGTTCAGGTCGAGCACACCCGAGCGCATGGCGAGAAAATGGTGCCAGCTTCCGAGCTTCACCTTGCCGCCGGTCAGCTTGTTATAGCCGTTGACGATCGCGGTGTTGAACGGCGGCACGAGGGTCGGATGCAGGAAATAGAGGAGATTGGCGACCGCAGGCCCCAGCCCCTTGATGTTCAGGCGATCAATCGTGTGGATACCTGCGATAATCTCTTCCGCGGTGTCGCAACAGGCGCAGTGATCGAGCAATCGGCCAAAGGCGCGCTGGTTCGCCGGGTTTTCATAGATGTCGGGGATCCGCAATTTGGGCTTCCAGAGAAACGCATGGTCCGCGCCTTTGAAGATCTGCCTCTGTTCTGCGACTGAATGAACGACCGTTTCCAGCGAAGATCCGCGATAGGCGACGCCGAACCTTCCGGCTTCGATTTCAGCGACCACCTGGGCGAGACCACGCCGTATCGAACGAAAATTCTTGATGCGCTCGTCCCATAGAAACCAGCTCTGATACGTCGCGTTCGGATCTTCCCTCCATCGTTGGATCAGTTGCCGCGCCAGCAATTCAAATTCCGCCAAACCCCGTTCCCCCATTCGCGTCGATCTTCTCCAACGCTAACACTCCGCCCCGTATACGAACAGTTTTTGCGCGGCCGCCCAGGACGAAAAGCGACCCGCGTCATCTGATATCGTCCGGAATATGCGTCAGCAGGTCACGGGTGTAGCCGATCAGGAGATCGCCAACGGTTGCCCCGTAAAGCGCGAGGAACAAAATGAACGCCAGGAGCTTGGGGACGAAGCTCACAGTCTGTTCGTTGATCGAAGTCGCAGCCTGGATCATGGAGATAATGAGCCCGACCACCAGCATGATTATCAGCGGGGGTCCAGCGACAACCATTATCACCCAAAGCGCCTGGCCCATCGAAACCGAAAAAGGGCTGTAGGTCTCCATCTCTCCCCCGACGATGATGGTTTCGTCGCCCCCTGACGTTGCGGCCTGTGGTTGTTGCGGGGCGAGCGACATGGAGCGCGATCGGTTTATTCCAATCCGTCTTCCCCACATCCGCTCGCCCCCGCGCCACGCTGCGACCCGTGGGCACCTCGGCTGTCCATCCTGCTAGGCGATGGGCTTCATCTGATTTTACGCAGCGACGGGGTTTACCCCTCACGACCCGACCTTTTTTTCGAAGAACGCGCACTCGTTTGAGGGAAGAAGCCTCATTCCGCGTAATACCAGTGAAGACCGAGCTCAGTGAAAGGCACGCATGTACGACTGCGTCATCATCGGCGGCGGCCCCGCAGGGCTGACAGCAGCCACCTATCTAGCCCGGTTTCTGCGTTCTACGCTGGTCATCGATGCTGGCGATGGCCGCGCGACCCGCATCCCGACGACACATAACCTCCTCGGTTTTCCAGACGGTATCTCTGGCGAAAATCTGCTTGTCCGTATGCATCGACATGCCGCCCAGTACGGTGCCGAATTGGTCCCTGGGCTCGTCGATCGCATCGACCGGGTCAGGACAGGTTTCGTCGTCGATACAGATGCCAAGACTTTCAGTGCCCGGTCAATATTGCTTGCCCAAGGCGTCACAAATCATCGACCCCGAATGAGGCAGGAAACGCATGATCGAGGCGTCGCCCAGGGATTGATACGTTATTGCCCGATCTGCGACGGCTATGAGGTCCGCGGCAAGCGAGTGGCCGTGCTGGGCTGCTCCGACCATGGCGCGGCCGAGGCTTTGTTCGTTCGCCACTATAGCGACACCGTGACCTTGCTCGCGCAAGACAGTTCGCAATTGTCGGTAGCCGAGACGGCAGATCTGGCTCGAGGCGGTATTGCCGTCGAACGCGCGCCGGTTCGAGATTTGTCGATCGATGGAGAATTCCTGCACGCCCATTTGGCCGATGGCCAATTGCTCCAATTCGACACCCTTTATGTTGCCCTCGGAACCGCCCCTCGCTCGGAATTGGCGCGAATGGCTGGCGCTGGCCTGAGCCGGGGAGGTGGCATCGTCGTCGATGCGCACCAGCAAACGACAGTCGGCGGCCTGTTCGCGGCCGGCGACATGGTTGAAGGACTGGATCAAATTGCCGTTGCGGCAGGTCAGGCGGCTAAGGCCGCGACGGCCATCCACAATCTGTTGTCCGGCTGACGCGGCAGCGCAGAGTCAGCCACGCGAAAATATATTTTCGTCGGGCTTGACCCTGACACGATGTCAGGCCCCAGATTGCTTTTCGTCGATAAGGAGACGAGCCTGTGACTGACCCTGTTCCTGCAAGCAATTCGGGTGCGCACAGCTGCTGCGCGGCCAAGCACGGCGGCGGCACGGACGCGAAGACGGCCAAGGATCCGGTTTGCGGGATGATGGTCGATCCGGCCGCAACGCCTCATCATGCCTCGCATCATGGCGAGCAATATCATTTCTGCAGCGCCGGATGCCGCACGAAGTTTGTCGCCGAGCCGGTGCGCTACTTGTCCGCGGGTGACAAAGAGGCGATGGTCGCTCAACCAGGCGCGATCTGGACCTGCCCCATGCACCCGGAGGTCCGTCAAGACCATCCCGGGCCATGCCCGATCTGTGGCATGGCGCTCGAGCCGGAACTTGTGACGGCAGACACCGGACCAAGCGGCGAACTCCTGGATATGTCGCGGCGTTTCTGGATCGCGGTGCTGCTCACCATCCCGGTCTTTGTCCTGGAAATGGGCAGCCACCTGTTCCCAGCACTGCACAATCTTGTACCGGCCCGCATGTCCGGATGGTTGCAGCTTGCACTGGCAACCCCGGTCGTACTCTGGGCGGGCTGGCCATTTTTCGAACGGGGATGGGTGTCCATCCGGACGCGCAACCTCAACATGTTCACGCTGATCGCGATGGGGACGGGCGTGGCCTGGGCCTATAGCGTGGTCGCGACCATCGCCCCGAGGGTGTTCCCCGCAGCGTTTCGAATGATGGACGGCACAGTCGCTATCTATTTCGAGGCCGCCGCCGTCATCACCGTGCTGGTGCTGCTGGGACAGGTGCTCGAACTGCGCGCCCGCGAGCGGACCTCAGGCGCCATCAAGGCGCTGCTCAACCTCGCCCCCAAGACCGCGCGCCGCATTGGCGCCGACGGGAATGACGAGGAGGTATCGCTCGACCAGGTAGCCGTCGGCGATCTCCTCCGTGTCAGGCCGGGCGAAAAAGTACCGGTCGATGGCAAGGTCGAAGACGGCCGATCCTCGCTCGACGAGTCGATGGTGACGGGTGAGTCGATGCCCGTCACGAAGGCGCTCGGCGACACTGTCATCGGCGGAACGATCAATCAGAGCGGTGCCCTCGTCATGCGCGCCGAGAAGGTGGGCCGCGACACGATGCTGGCGCGCATTGTCCAGATGGTCGCTGACGCGCAGCGTTCGCGAGCACCTATCCAACGCCTGGCCGACCAGGTCGCGGGATGGTTCGTGCCCGCCGTCCTGTTGATCGCGCTCATTGCCTTTGGTGTATGGGGTATCTGGGGGCCAGAACCCCGTCTGGCCCATGGCCTGATCGCCGCCGTCGCCGTGCTTATCATCGCGTGCCCCTGCGCCTTGGGGCTTGCGACGCCAATGTCGATCATGGTCGGCATCGGCCGGGGCGCGGGGCTCGGCGTGCTCATCAAGAATGCCGAAGCGCTGGAGCGGATGGAGAAGATCGACACGCTCGTCGTCGACAAGACAGGTACGCTGACCGAGGGGCGACCATCGGTCACCCGCATCATTCCGGCGACAGGCTATGAAGAGACCGAACTGCTGCGGCTCGCCGCCGGCGTGGAGCGGGCGTCCGAACATCCGCTGGCGCTCGCCGTGATCGCCGCCGCCAAGGACAGGGGAATCGTGCTTCCCGAGGTCGCGGACTTTGATTCACCGACCGGCAAGGGCGCGATCGGCACGGTGGATGGCAAGCGCATCACCCTGGGCAACGCCCGTTTCCTGTCAGAAAACGGGATCGACGACAGCGCACTCGAGCCCCAGGCGGACGAACTGCGCCAGGATGGCGCGACCGCCATCTTCATCGGCATCGACAAGCAGGCGGCCGGCATTCTGGCCATCGCCGATGCAATCAAGGCGACGACGGCCGAGGCCATCGCGGCGCTTCGCAAGGAGGGCATACGGGTCGTGATGCTGACCGGCGACAATCGCACCACGGCCGAAGCGGTCGGGCGAAAGCTCGGGATCGACGACGTCGAAGCCGAAGTGCTACCGGATCGGAAAAGCGCGGTGGTCGCGCGATTGAAGAGTGAAGGGCGCATCGTCGCCATGGCTGGCGACGGGGTCAACGACGCGCCCGCGCTCGCCGCCGCCGATGTCGGCATCGCGATGGGTTCGGGCACCGATGTCGCGATCGAAAGCGCTGGCGTGACCCTGCTGAAGGGCGACCTTAACGGCATCGTGCGTGCGCGCCGGCTTAGCGAGGCGACGATGTCCAACATCCGCCAGAACCTGTTCTTCGCCTTCATCTACAACGCCGCCGGGATCCCGATCGCGGCAGGGCTGCTCTATCCGATCTTCGGCATCCTGCTTTCGCCGATCATCGCTGCAGCAGCGATGGCATTGTCCTCAGTCAGCGTGGTCACCAACGCGCTGCGCCTTAATCGGGCGGCGCTATGAACATAGGCGGTGCGTCGGGCGCGAGCGGGGTCTCACAGCGGATGATCCGCCACTACGAAAAGATCGGCCTGGTCCCATCGGCTGTGCGGCGGGATAGTGGCTATCGCGATTACAGCGACGCCGACGTCCATCGCCTGCGCTTCATAGCCAATGCCCACGATCTCGGCTTTCCGATCGAAGAAATCCAAAAGCTGCTTGATCTATGGTCCGATCGTGCACGCGCCAGTTCAGAGGTCAAGGCGCTGGCAGAGGCCCGAGCGGCCGACCTTGGCCGCAAGGCGGATGCGCTAAATGCGATGCGAGAAGCGCTGATGGGGTTGGCGAAGAGCTGTGACGGCAACAACCGACCGGAATGTCCGATCCTGACGCACCTGGCATCTTGAACATGTTCAACGACACGCCTGCACTCTCAGTTTTGCAATTCGCGTCCCGTCAGCTTCACGAGCCGGCGCGGACGGTCGGCGGCGATGAACATGGCGTTCGACGGCAAGCCTTCACTGCTCGATGGCATTGCCGTCGCGGCAAGGTCGCGTTCGACGTGACGGCCACCCGGATACTATAGACAGTCGCTGAGCTCTTCGGGAGGAGCCATGAAAGAGCCTCCCGAAGAGCTCCGACAAGTTTGGAACAGGCAATGTTCGCCAATCCATGATCGACGGCGAGGGGAAGTTAGCGCCTCGCCGTCACTTCACGCTATCAGCAGACATCGCTCCCATCGACCCAAACGCGGACCGGTCCCTGCAACGGCGCACGCGGACCATATTGCGGCCGCTGCCGCCACACATAACGGCCGGTTTTGCCGGTATAGGCCGGATCGCATTCCGGTCCACCTTTGCCTGTCCACTGCTCGCGTTGGTCGGCGACCTTCCTGCAGACCCGTGCACTTAGCGGTGCACGCGGACCAGGAGCCTGGGGTTGCCACTCACACTTGATGGTAGCCGGTTTCTCGACATCTGCCTGTGCCAATGCCGGAACTGGGGCGGCGGCGAGCATCGTGAATGCGGCCACCGTAGCGCTGAATATCAAGGTCTTCATGATTCCTCTCCTTGGACTGAAAGTGCTCTGGGCAAACGGCCCCGGAGGGGCGGGCAGCGCACGGCGCCGTCCAGCGCTTGGGAGGGTTCGCCTGGCGAGTTGTCAGGCCAAGGTGTTGGGTGGATGCTGTTCGGGCTGGGACGATCGTCCGTGTAGCGCCGGATAAGACGGTGAGATGAGAAGCGGATTCGTGCTCACCATTTCCGCCGCGAGGGGCGACCGGCTATTGAGAGCAAATAGGGGAAGACAACCCATGCCGGCCACGCAAGCGAGCGTCATCCGCTGACAGGGCAGCGATTTCTCGCCTTTGTCTTGCATCATCCCGGCACAGTCGATGGGCATCACCGCTGGCGCCGTTGCGCTGAATGCAGTTGCCACAATTGGGCTTGCGGCAACTGTGACTATCTGTCCGAACAGGCCGAGTAGGACGCCTAAGATCAGCGCTATTTTATGCGCTCGTCTCATCAGCACATTTTCTGCCTGTTGCTGAACCGAGTCAAGGTTCTGCGCCCGGAAACCGACTATTCCGAAGCCCGTGGCGCCATCATGGCCCCCCATCACCGAGGCCAGCACCGAACAGCTGTCAACGTCTCCCCCCCGTCCAGCCCTGCGGTCTGATCAATGCCTCTTGACCCTCTAGTTGCTACAGGGTGCAAGTTGCGAATAATTCTTAGCAGAGACTCGCACATGTACCTCCGTTTGCCTGCCGCCCCTTCCACCGCTTTTGCCTTCAAATGGTGCTCGACAGCGAATCTTGTTGTCTTGGCATTCGCCCTGATCGTGATCGTGCTTCCAGGGCGAGCCTTGGCGAGCGATGCGGACGTGCAGACCAGCTGGCGGTTGCTCGATTATATCGGGGTGGACTACGCGGGAGCTGTCTCGAACGGGAAAGTGATAAGTTCGGCCGAGTATGCCGAGATGTCCGAATTTGCCGGGCAGGTCGAAACTCGGGTCCGGGCACTGGCTCCAACATCGGCCAAGGCGGATCTGCTTCGCCGGTCGGGGACGCTGCGCAATGCGATCGCCGCCAAGGCGCCGCCGGCGATGGTGGCGGAACAATCCCGAGCGCTCGCTGCAGCGCTGCTTGCGGCGTATCCAGTACCGCTCGCGCCCAGTTCGCCGCCGGATTTGACGCGAGCCGCCGCGCTCTACGCGCAGAATTGCGCCGCCTGCCATGGCGCAAGCGGCGATGGCCACGGCCCGGACGCAGCCAAGCTCGATCCGCCGCCGATCGCGTTCACCGACAAGGCGCGCGCCGATCAGCGCAGCCTGTTCGGCCTCTACCAGGTCATCAGCCAGGGCCTGGACGGCACCGCGATGCAGAGTTTCGCGGCGCTGCCCGAAGCCGATCGCTGGGCGCTGGCCTTTCACGCCGGTCAATTCGCCTATCCCGAGACCGCCGCGCGTGACGGCGAGCGGTTGTGGCGCGGCGATGCCGCGCTCCGCGCCAAATATCCCAATCTCGCGGCGCTGGTCGGCGTCACCCCGGCCGCGCTGGCGGCCGATATCGGCCCGGAAAAAGCGGCCGCGCTTACCGCCTTTCTGCGCCGCCATCCCGCCGCGGTGACCGTGCGCGTCGATGGCTCGCTTGCCTTGACGCGCGAACGGCTCGACCAGAGTATGGCAGCCTATCGCGCCGGCGACCGCAAGGCCGCAGCAGATCTCGCGCTTTCCGCCTATCTCGATGGCTTCGAGCCGGTCGAGCCGGTGCTTGCCGCGCGCGATGCGGCCCTGATGGCGCGGATCGAGGGGGCGATGGCGAAGCTTCGCGCGGCGATCGGACAAGGGCGTCCGGCAAGCGAAGTCGAAGCGGCGAACCGCTCGCTGGCCAGCCTGTTCGCCGAGGCTGAAGCCGCCCTGGCGCCCGAGCGGGCGAGCAGTGCGTCGAGCTTTCTTGGCGCGTTCGGCGTGCTGCTGCGCGAAGGGCTCGAGGCGCTGCTAATCGTCGTCGCGATGATCGCGTTCCTCAAGAAGACCGAGCGCCCCGAAGTGCTGGGTTTCGTCCATGGCGGCTGGATCGCCGCGCTCGCCGCTGGTGTCGCCACCTGGTTCGTCGCGACCTATTTCATCAGCGTGAGCGGCGCTTCGCGTGAGCTCACCGAAGGCTTCGGCTCGCTGTTCGCAGCGATCATCCTGCTCACCGTTGGCATCTGGATGCACGGCAAGAGCAACGCGGAAGCCTGGCAGCGTTATGTGAAGGCGAAGGTGACCGCCGCGCTGTCGCGCCAGTCGGGCTGGTTCCTGTTCCTGCTGTCGTTCGTGGTCGTCTACCGCGAGGTGTTCGAGACGATCCTGTTCTATGCGGCACTGTGGGGGGAAGGGAATGGCGTGGCGATGCTGGCCGGAGCCGGCGCAGCGACCGCACTGCTCGCTCTGATCGCCTGGATCATGCTCCGCTTCAGCGCCCGGCTGCCGATCACCCAATTCTTCTCGTGGAGCTCGATCCTGATCGCGATTCTTGCGGTCGTCCTCGCGGGCAAGGGCATTGCCGGGCTGCAGGAGGCAGGCATCCTCGGCGTGGTGCCGCTGGCCAATATACCGCGCATCGAGTTTCTGGGTCTGTTTCCAACGACCGAGACCGTGCTTGCGCAGGCCGCGACAATCGTCGTGCTCGTCGCCGGCTTCTGGTACAGCGGGCGCAGTGCGGCCACGGCCCGCTCGTCAGGATCACCCGCCGAATAGGCGACCGAGGAGCATCGCGAGCGCGACCAGGTAGCAGGTCAGCGACCCGAGCGCCGTCGTCGCCATCCCGAAGGCGCGCGCGCCGGCGCCATCGGGATAGCAGCGGTAGAAGCTCCAGCGGCCGACCGCGAACAGCATGGACGATGCGACCAGCAGCCCCAGCCAGCGGCCGCCGGCGACCGAGGCGAGCAGCAGATGCGCGCCGACGCCGAGGAATGCCTGCTCCAGCGTGTTCTGCAGGAACGCGGCCTTGACCGCGAGCGCGGGGCTCGGCGGCCCCTTGGCCGCGCCGCCGATGTCGGCGGCGGACCGGTAGCGCCCGCTCGAGACCAGGCGGACGGCGAGCAGGACGAGGGCGAAATGGACGAAGCTCGTCTGGATCGCGAAGGCAAGCCGCGCGCCGATCACAGACGGGAAAGTGACCAGCTTGGGCAGAAAGAGGACGCACGCGACCGAGATCGCGGCACAAAGCAGAAAGGCCAGCCCCGACTGCTTCCTGATCTCCTTCTGCTCCGCTTTGAGGTCCGTCATGGCCACGCTCCGTCAGCCCGGCCGATCCGCCGCGATCAGCGCGATCGTGCCCGTCACCGTGTGGATGCGCGCTGCTTCGCGCACATTGTCGAACCCCGTCGCGCGCACGAGTTCCGGAAGCACGCCGTCGGCATTGGGCTGGGTGTCGGCCACGCCGTCGAGCCGCTGGATAGTCAGGCGGAACAGCAGCCGCATCAATCCCCATTGCCGCCCATAATCGGCGATCACGAGCCTGCCGCCAGGGCGGAGTGCCGCGTGCATCGCCCCGAGGCCCGCCCGCTTTTCCGCCATCGGCACCTGGTGGAACATCAGGCTCGACACCACGGCGTCGGCAGAGCGGGAACCGATGTCCCGCGCGAAGCCGCGCTCCCAATGGATGTCCGCACCCGCGGCGTCGCCCTTGGCGCGAGCGATCGCCAGCGCTTCTTCGTCGGGATCGATGCCGATGATGCGCACGCCAGGCGCGGCCGCCTTGAGCATGACCGCGAAGCTGCCCGTGCCGCACCCGACATCGATGATGGTCTCGCCGGGGCGCGGCGCGAGCAGCTCGATCATGGCGCTGCGCCAACGCATCTCGCGGGTCCAGCGCCGGATTGCGCGATCGTAATCCGCGGTGTCGCCGATCCCGAGCGGCTGCGTGTAGGCGCTATCATTCATGCCCGTGCCCTCGTTGCATGTTCCGCCAGCTCGCGGCGCGCGTCGCGAATTATGTCATAGGCGGAATGGAGGAACAGCAGCGCGATCACGCCGGCAACGACGAGATCAGGCCAGGCCTGTCCCGTCCAGGCAACCAGCGCGGCAGCGGCGATCACGGCGATATTGGCAAGCGCGTCGTTGCGCGAGAACAGCCAGATGGCGCGAGACGTCGCATCTCCCTGGTCCCGGAACCGCGCGAGGATCAAGGCGGCCGATACGTTGACGACGAGCGCCGCGATACCGATCACGCCCATCAGTTCGGCTTCGGGCGGGGCCGCATGGAATGCGCGCCACGCTGCGAACCCGATGACGCCGAGCCCGAGGCTCGCGAGAAAGATGCCTTGCACGAGCGCGACGCGGCTTCGCGCGACCGCAGTCCAACCGAGCGCGATCAGCCCGACGAGCGTGATCGACCCGTCACCGATGAAATCCAGCGAATCTGCTTTCAGCGCCTGCGAACCGGCAATGAAACCGCCAACCAGCTCGAACAGGCCGAACCCGACGTTGAGGATGACCACGATCCACAGCGCCCGCCGATAGGCCGGATCAGCGCCTGCCCGCTTGGTGTCCGCCTCACATTCGCAGTCGCTCATCGTCATCTCCGCCGCGAGTCGCGAGCATGTTCTGCACCCTGTAGCAGCTATAGGGTCAATGCCTTGCGTGGGGTCCCAGCGCTTCGATGATCCGGCAGTCGGAAATAGCGCCTTGGCTGCACTGGCCGATCACTTCGTCAAGCTCGCGTCGAAGTGCGCGGAGATCGGCGATCTTCTGATCGATCTGCGCGAGATGCGCGCGCGCGACGCTGTCGACGGCGCCGCACGAGCGGCTGCGATCGTCGGAAAGCGCAAGAAGCTCGCGCACCTGATCGAGTGTAAAACCAAGGTCGCGCGCGCGGCGGATAAAGGAGAGCCGCGCCAGATGGGCGGCCCCATAGTCGCGGTAGTTGCCCGCGGTGCGCCCGGGTTCGGGAAGCAATCCGATCTTCTCATAAAAACGAATGGTCTCGACCTTGGTCGAGGTCGTTCGTGCCAGTTCACCAATCTGCATCAGAAATCCCGCTTGACCCTATAGTTGCTACAGGCCGCACATAGCGCATGACATCGAGTCGTTCGAGGTAATGAAATGGCCTGCAACAGCTGCGCGTCCGCGAAGCCGGACCCATCCAACGATCCGCGCTGGCGGCGCGCGGTCTGGATTGCGTTGATCATCAACGCGACGATGTTCGGCGTCGAGATTTTCGCGGGCGTTACCGCCCACTCGGCCGCACTCAAGGCTGACGCGCTCGACTTCCTCGGCGACAGTGCCAACTACGCGATCAGCCTCGGAGTTGCAGGCATGGTGCTCACCTGGCGTGCGCGCGCGGCGATGCTCAAGGGCGCCACCCTGTTTGCGCTCGGGGTCTGGGTGATCGGCAGCACCGGCTATGCCGCGTTCGCGGGCACGCTTCCGCAGGCCGAGACGATGAGGATTGTCGGTGGTCTCGCGCTGGCGGCCAATGTCGCGGTCGCCTTCATCCTGTACCGTTTTCGCAGCGGCGAGGCGAACATGCGCTCGGTATGGATCTGCTCGCGCAATGACGCGATCGGCAATGTTGCCGTGGTCGCCGCCGCGTTCGGCGTGTTCGGCACCGGCTCGGCATGGCCCGACCTGACCGTTGCCGCGATCCTCGCCACGCTCGGGATCAGCGGCGGCATCCAGATCATGCGCCAGGCGGCGGCCGAGCTGCGGGCGCCGCATCTATTGCACGCGGCGCCCGCGCAGCCAATTCTTCAGGGGGAATAAATATGGCGTCGAAACAGGAGAATGGGAGGCGATCCCGCCCCGCCGCTTTGCTTGGCCGTGCCGTCCGGCTAGCAGAGCAGCCGATGCGACAATCGCTCGCCCTGATCGCCGGCCTGATGCTCGTCCTCTCTTTGTGGACGGGTCTCTCGGTGTCGGCGGCGCACGCGGCCGAGATCGTCGGCTGCCTTGAGCTGTCCGCCGGGGCCGGAGACCATGTCGCTTGCGATGGCGACGAGGTTCCGGGCGACGCGGACAATCCGGCGCCGCATCACCACGGCAGCTGCCACAATCATCATCTGAGCATGCCCGCCGTCGACGGCCCGGCAACGATCACCCCAATTGCCCGGACTACGCTGAGGATCGATCCCGCGATCGAGCCCGACGCGATAACCGCCGCGCGCGACCTGAGACCACCGATCGCCTGACGCGCCGATCGTCCACGCGGCTGCAGGCCACGGCGGACTCCCAGCCTTTCGTCAGGAGATCATTTCCCATGTCCCGTATCTTCGCGGCCGTCCTCGCCGCGGCCCTCTGCTCCACCCAGGTCGCAGCGCAGGACGCGCCGCCGGCCACGGTGTCGCTCACGCTCGATGAAGCGCTCGCCGCCGCCCGCCAAGCCTCGCCCGCGCTAGAAGCGGCATCCGCCGACCTGCGCGCCAGCAGCGCGGCGCGCACCGTCGCCGGCCTGCGCCCCAATCCCTCGCTCGAGGCGCAAACCGAGAATGTCGCCGGCAGCGGCGCCTATCGCGGCATCGACAGCGCAGAGACCACCGTGGGGTTCGCACTGCCGATCGAACTGGGCGGCAAGCGCTCGGCGCGGATCGGCCTCGCCGACGCACAGGGCGTGCGGGCGCGGGTCGATGCCGCGATCGCCGATGCCGATGTCACGCTGCGAGTCACCCAGGCCTATGTCGCCGCCGTGGCCGCCGAGCGCAGACTCGGCATCGCCCGCGAGCAGGCGGGGATCGCCGCCGAGGCCTATCGCGCCGCCAGGATCCGCGTGAGCGCGGGACGCGCCTCGCCGATCGAGCAGCAACGCGCCGACGTGCTCCGCATCAATGCCGAGGCGGCGGCCGCCCGCGCCGAGCGCGACGCTGTGGTTGTCCGCGACACGCTGGCCCGGCTGATCGGCCGCCCCGTCATGGCCGGGCTCGACCTTGCCTGGTTCGATCGGCTCGACGGCTATGGTCCCTCGGCACGAGCCGGTGTCGACGGCACGCTCGCGCTGGCCGCGGCCGATGCCGAAGTCGCGACCGCCGATGCGCAGGTCGGGCTCGCCCGCTCGCAGCGCATTCCCGACGTGACGCTGAGCGCTGGCGCACGCCGGCTCGAAGCGACCAACGACACCGCCGCGGTATTCGGCGTGTCGATCCCGCTGCCTTTGTTCAACAATGGCAGCGCTGGCGTCGCCCAGGCGCGCGCCGAGCGCGACCGGGCCGACGCGCGACGGCGCATGGCGCGAATCGACGCCGAACAGGCGATCTCTGCCGCCGAGGCCGAAGTGGCAAACGCGGCGGCCGATGCGCGCAACGCGACCGGGCCTGCGCTGGCCGCCGCGGTCGAGACCGCACGCATCGCGCGGATCGGCTATCGCGAGGGCAAGTTCGGCCAGCTCGACCTGCTCGACGCCGAGCGCACGCTGGCGGAGACCCGCGCCGCCGCGATCGACGCGCTCGCCGCCTGGCACGACGCGCGCGCCCGCCTCCAGCGCCTCACCGGCGCCGCTCCCACGATCACGAAAGACTGAGCCCATGAAGATCACGATTTTGCGGGCGACGCTGCCCCTGGCGCTTATCGCGACTCTCGCCGCGTGTGGCGGCACCAAGCCCTCCGAAGAAAAGGCCGAAACCGAAGCCAAGGAAGGCGCTGAAGCGCCCTCGCAAGGCGTCATCAAGCTCAGCCCGCAGCAGATCGCGACCGCCGGTATCCAGCTCGTCCGCCCGACTGTCGGCGGCGGGGGCGCGATCGAGCTGCCCGGGACGATCGAAGGCGATCCCCAGGGCACCCAGGTGGTGTCGGCGGCGATCGGCGGGCGCGTCGTCGCGCTGACCCGCAATCTCGGCCAGTCGGTCGGTCGCGGCGAGACGCTCGCGGTCATCGAGAGCCGCGAAGCCGCCCAACTCAACGCCGAGGTCGAGGCGGCGCAGGCGCGCGCCGCGCTCGCCCAGTCGAACCTCCGTCGCGAACAGCGGCTGTTCAACGAGCGCGTGTCGGCCGAGCAGGATCTGATCGCCGCCCGCACCGCGGCGCGCGAAGCAGAGATCGCGCTCAGGCTCGCGCGTCAACAAGTGTCCGCCGCGGGCGGCGGCGGCGGATCGCTCAACCGTCTCGCGATTCGCGCGCCGATCGGCGGCCAGGTGATCGCGCGCTCGGTCACGCTCGGCCAGACCGTCGCGGCCGATGCCGAACTGTTCCGGGTCGCCAATCTCTCCACGGTGTCGCTGACCCTGTCGCTGTCGGCCGCCGATGCCGGCCGTGTCCGGCCGGGCGCCACCGTCGAGGTAAGCGCGCCGGGCCGGCAAGCCACGGCTCGCATCACCTTCGTCTCGCCGGTGCTCGACGCCACGACCCGGCTGGTGCCGGTGATCGCGGCGATCGATAACCGCAGCGGTCAGTGGCGCGTCGGCGAGAGCGTGCAGGCCGCGATCCTGCTCGGCGGCGGCGGCGGCAACGAAAATGGAGGCGGAAGCGCAGTCAGCGTGCCGTCGACCGCGGTGCAGACGATCGGCGACAAGCCGGTCGTGTTCGTCCGCACAGGGGATGGATTCCGGGCCGCGCCGGTCACCCTCGGCCAGGCCAGCGGTGCTTCCGTCATGGTCCTCTGGGGCCTGACCGGCCGCGAGCAGATCGCCGCCGCCGACAGCTTTGTCCTCAAGGCCGAACTCGGCAAGGGCGAAGGCGGGGACGAGGACTGAGCCATGATCGAACGCATCGTCACCCTTGCGGTCGAGCGCCGCTGGTTCGTCCTGCTGCTCACCGCCATCGCCGCCATCATCGGCGCCGCCTCGCTCTATCGGCTCCCGATCGACGCGGTGCCCGACGTCACCAACAACCAGGTCCAGATCAACGTCCGCGCGCCGGCGCTGTCGCCTGAGCTGATCGAGAAGCAGGTCACCTTCCCCGTCGAGACCGCGCTGGCCGGCATCAAGGGGCTGGAGAGCACAAGGTCGCTGAGCCGCAACGGGTTCGCCCAGGTCACCGCGGTGTTCTCGGATGCGACCGACATCTATTTCGCGCGAGCACAGGTCGCCGAGCGCATCAACGACGCCAAGGAGCGGTTGCCCGACGGAGTCACGCCCGAGATGGGCGCGATCGCGACCGGGCTCGGCGACATCTATATGTGGACCGTCCGCTATCAGGATCGCGGGCACGAGCAACATAAGCCGGGCGAGCCCGGCACCCAGCCCGACGGCAGCTACATCACCCCCGAGGGCGACCGGCTGGTGAGCGAGGCCGACAAGGCGACCTATCTCCACACCGTGCAGGAATGGATCGTGGCGCCGCAGGTCAAGTCGGTCGCCGGGGTCGCAGGGGTGGATTCGCTCGGCGGCTACGACAAGGAATATCTCGTCGTTCCCGACGTGCAGAAACTCGCCGCGCTCAAACTGTCCCTGAGCGAACTCGCCACCGCGCTCGACGCCAACAACAGCGCAATCGGCGGCGGCATTGTCGATCGCAACGGCGAAGGCCTGGCGGTGCGCGCCGATGCGCGCATCGTTAGCACCGCACAGCTCACCAACACTGTCATTGCCACGCGCGAAGGCACGCCGATCCTGCTCGGGCAGGTTGCTGCGGTGCGGTTAGGCCAGGCGATCCGCCTGGGATCGGCGTCCGAGGCCGGGCATGAAGTGGTCACCGGCACCGCCGTGATGCGGATCGGCGAGAACAGCCGCACCGTCTCGACGGGGGTCGCCGAAAGGCTCGAACGGATCAGCCCGTCGCTGCCGCCGGATATCGTCATCGAGCCGGTGCTCGACCGCACCGACCTCGTCAACGCCACCATCTCGACGGTCGCCCGCAACCTCGCCGAGGGCGCGCTGCTCGTCATCGTCGTGCTGTTCGTGCTGCTCGGCAGCTTTCGCGCGGCGCTGATCGCGGCGGCGGTGATCCCGATCACCATGCTGCTGACCGGGTTCGGCATGCTCCAGGCCGGTGTCTCCGCCAACCTCATGAGTCTCGGCGCGCTCGACTTCGGGCTGATTGTCGATGGCGCGGTGATCATCGTCGAGAATGCGCTCCGGCGCATCGCGGAGCGCCAGCACCATCTCGGCCGGCCGCTCGATCGCGGCGAACGCCTCGCCCTGGTGGCGCAGGCCGCCCGAGAGATGATCCGCCCGTCGGTCTTTGGCCAAGCGATCATCATCCTCGTCTATGTGCCCTTGCTCACCCTCTCGGGCGTCGAGGGCAAGACCTTCGAGCCTATGGCGCTCACCGTCATCATGGCGCTGCTGTTCGCGTTCGTCCTGTCGCTGACATTCGTGCCCGCCGCGATCGCGGTCTGGTTGAGCAAGCCGGTCGAGGAAAAGGAAGGCCGGATCGTCGGCTGGCTGCGTCGTCGCTACGAGCCGGGGCTCGATCAAGCACTGCGGGCGCCGAGGCGCACGTTCGGCGTTGCGCTCGCTGCGCTGGCGCTGGCCGGCGCCGGCTATGCGACGCTCGGCCAGGAGTTCCTGCCGCAGCTCGACGAGGGCAATGTCCTGGTCCAGGCGTTCCGGGTGCCCGGCACCTCGGTCGACCAGAGCCAGAGAATGCAGTTCCAGATCGAGAAGGCGCTGTCCGGCATACCCGAGGTCCGGGTCGTATTCTCGCGCACCGGCACGGCCGAGCTCGCGTCTGATCCGATGCCGCCCAATGCCACCGATACGTTCGTGATGCTCAAGCCCCGTGGCGAGTGGCCCGATCCGGGCGAGACCAAGGCCGATGTCGTCGAGCGCATCGAGCAGCGCCTAGCGCAAGTACCCGGGCACAGTTACGAGATCACCCAGCCGATCCAGATGCGGTTCAACGAACTGATCGCCGGCGTGCGCAGCGATGTCGCGGTCAAGGTGTTCGGCGACGACTTCGCGCAGATGAACGATACCGCCGACAGGATCGCTGCGGTGCTGCGGCGCACGAAAGGCGCTGAGGACGTCAAGGTCGAGCAGACCGAAGGGCTGCCGATGCTCGACATCGCCTTCAACCGCGATGCGGCCGCGCGACTCGGGGTGACCGCCAAGGACGTGCAGGACGTGGTCGCCGCGGCGGTCGGCGGCCGCCCGGCGGGCGTGATCTTCGAGGGCGACCGGAAGTTCCCGATCGTGATCCGCCTCTCAGACACCGAGCGCGCGAATTTCGCGACGCTCGGACAGACTCCGGTGCCGACGCCCTCGGGCGCGTTCGTGCCGCTCGCCAGCGTCGCCGACATCGGCGTCGCCGACGGACCCAACCAGATCAGCCGCGAGAATGGCAAGCGCCGGGTGGTCGTCCAGGCGAATGTCCGCGGCCGCGACGTCGCCGGCGTGGTCGCCGATGCGCAGGCGGCGATCGCGAAGGACGTGCGCCTTCCCGCAGGCATCTGGCTAGAATGGGGCGGTCAGTTCGAGAATCTCGCCTCGGCGCGTGATCGTCTGATGCTCGTCGTGCCCGCCTGCTTCGCGCTGATTCTGCTGCTCCTCTACGGCGCGCTCGGCAGCGCGCGCGACGCCGCGATCGTGTTCACCAGCATACCGCTGGCGCTGGTCGGCGGCGTAGCTGCGCTGATGCTGCGCGGCATGCCGTTCTCGATTTCGGCGGCGGTCGGGTTCATTGCGCTCTCCGGCATCGCGGTGCTCAACGGCCTGGTCATGGTCACCTCGATCCAGGACCTAATGCGGGCCGGCATGGACCGTGCCCGCGCCAGCCGCGAGGGAGCATTGCTCCGCTTGCGACCCGTGGCGATGACCGCGCTGGTCGCCTCCCTGGGGTTCGTGCCGATGGCGCTTGGGCACGGCGCCGGAGCGGAGGTCCAGAAGCCGCTCGCGACCGTGGTGATCGGCGGGCTGATCTCGGCTACCTTGCTGACTCTGTTCGTGCTGCCGACGCTCTACGCCCGATTCGGTCGACGCGAGCTGGCGGCCTCGAACGTAGCGCACGCCGAGGATCTGCTTCCGCGCGATCCGCTGCCCGCTGAATGACGAGGGAAAGTCGGGTAGCCGTCAAACTACAATGACCGGAAGCTAAAGGTGATGGAGGAACTGGTCCGGATCACAGCGCTGCGAGGGTTTCGAGCAGCGGGCAACCGGCATGGCTGCCCGCCTCGCAGGCGGCGACGCTGTCCGTGAGCACGTCCGCCATGCGCTCGAGGTCGGCGATCTTCGCGCGCACATCGCGCAGGTGCGCCTCCGCGAAAGCTTGCGCCTGCGCACATGACGCTGACCCTCCAGCGGCGAGCGTGAGCAAAGCCCGCACCGTTTCGATGGAGAACCCAAGCTCGCGCGCTCGCCGAACGAACGCGAGGCGCCGCACGTCGTCGCGGTCATAGGCACGGTAGCGGCCCCGGCGCTCCGGTACAGGCAACAGGCCAATCCGTTCATAGTAGCGGATCGTTTCGATGTTGCAGCCAGTGCGGCGCGAGAACTCGCCGATCGGGATCCTCTTGGATGCAGTCATGGTCGCGATTAGCACTTGAGTCTGTAGTGACTACAGATGCGCTTAACGCAATGCGCGATGCATTGCTGGACCTGGCTAAAGCTTGCCACGGCAATGAGCGGCCCGAATGTCCGATACTTGCACGTCTGGCTTCCTGAGCTGATCTCACAGGCCAGTAGATCGCTGTGAGCGCAGCGAGCCCACTCACTCGTGCGGAGCGCGTCCTGCCAACTTCGCGAGTCGGCGCGGAAGGTCGGCAGCGATCTTGCGTTGTTGTTGAGGTTGCGCCTTCTTCCATGCCCGACATTCGAGTTTGGATCTGCCGCACCCCCGACACCAGCCGGTCGAGCCGTCGAATCTGCACAAGTCTATGCACGGGGACTTCACGTGGGCACCTTCAATGGCATTCGATCGTCAGGTGCTTCAGTTCATGGACAGGGACGAGCCGGTCACGGATGACACCAGCGTGGATTCCCGCACCGCCGACAACACCGACGATGGCGGCATGGGCTTCGGGGCCGACGCGCCACACATGGAGATCGGCAATACGCACGTCGCCCGGTCCCTCAACGAGATCCTGTATTTCCTCGGCAACGTGATTGTCGGTCGAATCAAGGAGGACTGAAGCGGTATCTCGCATCAGGCTCCAGGACCAGCGAGCGATCACCACAGCTCCGACGATACCCATGACAGGGTCCATCCACACCCAACCAAGATAGCGACCTGCCAGCAGGGCCGCGATCGCCAGCACGGAAGTCAGGGCGTCGGCGAGCACATGCACATAGGCAGAGCGGAGGTTGTTGTCGCCGCCATGGGCATGATGGTCGTGTACATGATCGTCATGACCGTGATGGTGGTGGCTGCCCGACAACAAAAATGCGCTGAGGATGTTCACGCCTAGCCCGATCACTGCAATCAGGGTCGCCTCGCCGAACGCAACCTTGATGGGCTCGAATAGGCGCAGGATTGATTCAACACCGATCCCCAAGGCGATCAGGCCAAGCACCAACGCCGAGGCGAAGCCCGCCAGGTCGCCGACCTTGCCGGTTCCGAAGCTAAACCGCCGGCTCGATGCACGCTGCTTGGCATAGGCATACGCAATCGCCGCGACACCCAGCGCGCCGGCATGGGTCGCCATATGGAAGCCATCGGCCAGGAGTGCCATCGATCCGGTGACATACCCGGCGAATATTTCGCCGGTCATCATCACAGCCGTCAGCACCACCACCCACAACGTCCGGCGTGCATTGTCGTCGTGGGCGGCCCCCAGATACACATGGGCGTGCGTGAAATCGTCAATATCGCGTAAAGTGGTCATTATCTCGGCTCTATTTCGCGTAGCGGCGTATCACCGCGATCAGTTCTTCAGCTCCTGCGGCACGTTCTGCGGCCGTAAGGTCGGGGTCCGCCACATGGTCTCGGACATGCTCTTCTATAATCTCGTCCATCAGCCCATTGATGGCGCCGCGCGTCGCTGCGACGAGATGCAGCGTCGTCGTGCAATCCGCATTGGCCGTCAGCGCTTTTTCGATCGCCGCGACTTGGCCTGCGATGCGGCGGACCCGCTTCAGGAGTTCGTCATTGCCTTCATTCAAATGTCCCATAGGATACCCCCCTACCCTATGTAGCGCGTCGCTACCACCGTAATCGACTTGGATTGGGCTATCAAAATTGCCTGGTGTTCTTCCTACATATCTATCATAGTGGATATATGGAATCAGAGAGAGCTATTACGGCGCTGGGAGCGCTCGCCCAGACAACGAGGCTCGATGCCTTTCGTCTGTTGGTGCGGCATGAGCCGCACGGTCTCGCCGCAGGTGAAATTGCGCGTCAGTTGGGAGTTCCCCAGAACACCATGTCGGTGCATCTCGCGACGCTTGCGCGCGCCGGGCTCATTCGCTCGGAACGGCGCAGCCGCATCATCAACTATCGCGCCGATCTCGACCAGTTGAAGGCGCTTACCCTGTTCCTCGTCAAGGATTGCTGCGGCGGCAAGGCGGAGCTTTGCGAACCGCTGATCGCCGAACTCGTCCCCTGCTGCTGATGGAGCCCATCATGTCCGATCGCATCTTCAATATTCTCTTCCTGTGCACCGGTAACTCGGCCCGCTCGATTCTCGCAGAAAGTGCGTTGAACCAGCTCGGCGACGGGCGCTTCCGCGCCTTTTCGGCCGGCAGCTTTCCCAAGGGTGCGGTCAATCCCGACGCCATCGCGCTGCTCGACCGGATCGAGTATCCAACCGAGGGCCTGCGCTCGAAGAGCTGGGAGGAGTTTTCCGGAGCCGACGCGCCGGTCATGGATTTCGTGTTCACGGTCTGCGACGACGCCGCCGGCGAGACCTGCCCCATCTGGCCGGGCCATCCGATGACGGCGCACTACGGCATCGAGGATCCAAGTCACGTCCAGGGCACGCCGGTTGAACGCGAGCGGGCATTCGTCACTGCGCTCCGTTACCTCGAAAACCGCATCAAACTCTTCATCGCCCTGCCGTTCGATCGGCTCGACGCCTTGGCATTGCGCACGCATGTCCGCGAGATCGGCCATGGCGAAGGGGCGAGCAGCCGCCGGGGGGATGCCGCTTGATGTCCGTCGATATCGTGATCTACCACAACCCGGAATGCGGCACGTCGCGCAACACGCTGGCGATGATCCGCAATGCGGGGATCGAGCCGCATGTCGTCGAATATCTGAAGACGCCGCCATCGCGGCCGATGCTGGTGTCCCTCATCGAACGCATGGGGATCGGCCCGCGCGCGCTGCTGCGGGAAAAGGGGACGCCCTTCGCGGAGCTTGGCCTGGGTGATTCATCGCTCGGCGACGACCGGATCATCGATGCGATGATGGAGCATCCGATCCTGATCAACCGGCCGATCGTGGTCTCACCGCTCGGGGTGAAGCTCTGCCGCCCTTCCGAAGAAGTCCTCGACTTGCTGCCGAGCGAACAGCGCGGGGCATTCACCAAGGAAGACGGCGAGCGCGTCGTCGATGACAGCGGCCAGCGGGTCGCGTCATGAACGCCACCACTGGTCAAGCGTTGGCGCCGGCGAAGCCGGCGATCAGCACATTCGAACGCTATCTCAGCGTTTGGGTAGCGCTGTGCATCGTCGTCGGCATCGCGCTCGGCTATGCGCTGCCCGGCCTGTTCGCGGTGATCGCATCCGCTGAGGTCGCCAGGGTCAACCTCGTGGTCGCCGTGCTGATCTGGCTCATGATCATCCCCATGCTGCTCAAGATCGATCTCGGCGCGCTCGGATCGGTCAGGCAGCACTGGAAGGGCGTCGGGGTGACGCTGTTCATCAACTGGGCGGTGAAGCCCTTCTCGATGGCGCTGCTCGGCACGCTGTTCCTCGGGTGGCTGTTTCGGCCGCTCCTGCCCGCGGCCGATGTCAGCTCCTATATCGCCGGCCTGATTCTGCTGGCCGCCGCCCCCTGCACCGCGATGGTGTTCGTCTGGTCCAACCTCTGCGACGGCGACCCCACCTATACGCTCAGCCAAGTCGCGCTGAACGACATCATCATGGTGTTCGCTTTTGCGCCCTTGGTGGGCCTGCTGCTCGGCGTCGCGTCCATCACTGTCCCATGGGGCACACTGCTGATCTCGGTGCTGCTCTACATCGTGGTGCCGGTGATCGTCGCGCAACTGATCCGCCGCGCGGTGCTGTCATCGGGCGGGCAGTCAGCCCTTGACCGGCTGCTGGCGCGGCTAGGCCCGGTGTCGCTGGTCGCGCTGCTGACGACGCTCGTCCTGCTGTTCGGCTTCCAAGGGGAGGCGATCATCGCCCATCCGCTGGTCATTGCGCTGATCGCGGTGCCGATCCTTATTCAGGTCTATTTCAACGCCGGGCTTGCCTATTGGCTGAGCCGCCGGTTCGGTGTCGCTTGGTGCGTGGCCGCGCCGGCGGCACTGATCGGCGCCTCAAACTTCTTCGAACTGGCTGTCGCTGCCGCGATCAGTCTGTTCGGGCTCAACTCGGGCGCGGCACTGGCGACCGTGGTGGGCGTCCTGGTCGAGGTTCCGGTCATGCTGTCGGTCGTCAAGATCGTGAAGGCGACCCGGCCCTGGTACGAGCAACGTGTGCCGGAATGATCGCGAGTTTGCTCAATGCAGAGTCGCTATCCGACCTGACGGCCGAACTTGCTGCCGCCGGCCTGCCGACCAGCGATCTTGCCGAACCAGATCGTCGCTTCTTTCGATTCGAGGACGTCGCCGGCATCATTGGCTATGGCGGCATCGAAGGCGATGGGCCTGACCGGCTGCTGCGATCCCTGGTCGTAAAGCCCGAGCGACGTGGCGCAGGTTTGGGCGCTGCCATCCTCGGCGCGATCGAGCAGGCGGCAACCGATAACGGTGTCGCTGCCCTCTATCTGCTGACCACCACGGCTGAACCATTCTTCCGACGGCACGGCTATAAAACCGCCGAGCGCGCCAATGCGCCCGCCGCGATCGCCCGGTCGGCCGAGTTTCGAACGCTCTGCCTGGCGAGCGCGGCCCTTCTCTCCAAACGGATTGCCTGATGTCGCGTCTTCGAACCCTTGCCGACCCCGATTATGTGCCAGCGCTCGATCGCGACGTGGTTCGCCCTGATCTGGCGGCCGGCCTTGGCTCGCTCGACCATCCGCCCCGGATCCTTCTTCTCTACGGTTCGCTCCGTGAGCGTTCATTCAGCCGACTCGCGGTCGAGGAAGCGGCCCGGCTGCTGATCTTTTTCGGTGCGGAAGTGCGTATATTCGATCCCTCCGACCTGCCATTGCCCGATCAAGTGAAGGGCGACGATCATCCAGCCGTCCACGAATTGCGCCAGCACGCCTTGTGGTCCGAAGGCATGGTCTGGTGCAGCCCGGAACGGCACGGCCAGATCACCGGCATCATGAAGGCGCAGATCGACCATCTGCCGCTGGAGTTCGGTGGCATGCGCCCGACCCAGGGTCGGACGCTCGCAGTCATGCAGGTGTCGGGCGGCTCACAGTCGTTCAACGCGGTCAACACGCTACGCCTGCTAGGCCGCTGGATGCGCATGTTCACGATCCCCAACCAGTCGAGCATTGCGATGGCCTGGAAGGAGTTCGACGAAGCCGGCAGGTTGAAGTCGTCGAGCTATTATGACCGCATCGTCGACGTGATGGAGGAACTGGTCCGGTTCACCGTGCTGACCCGTGGCCACGCCGATCAGCTCGTCGATCGTTATTCCGAGCGCAAGTCCGCGGCTGCCAAGCGCGACGCCGCACACGACCTGGCATCACAATCGATCGCCTGACCTAATCCCGACAACCTCCGGATCTAACGCGCTTCCGAAGTGCAAAGCGTTTCCAGCAAGGGACAGCTCACGGTGTCGTCCGCCTCGCAGGCGGCGACGGTGTCGCCGAGCACTTGCTCCATGCGGCGAAGGTCGGCAATTTTCACGCGGACATCCCGCAGATGCTCGCTCGCCAGATCACGCGCCTGCGCACATGAGGCAGCGCCGCCGTCGGCAAGCGCCAGCAGCGCCCGCACCGAGTCGATTGGGAAACCCAGTTCGCGCGCACGTCGCACGAACGACAGGCGCCGCACATCCGACGGTCCATAGGCGCGGTATCGACCACGGCGCAGCGGCACCGGAAGCAGGCTGATGCGCTCATAATAACGGATCGTCTCGATGTTGCAGCCCGTGCGCTGCGACAGTTCGCCAATCGGGATGGTGGTGCGAGATGTCGTCATCTTCAAAATACCGCTTGAGTCTGTAGTAGCTACAGACGCTAGGACAAGATCCAACAGCTCTCAAGGGGTCGCCATGTCTGAACCTTCTGCCACCCCCCGTTCGCCGAAGGGATTGGGAACCGCGTCTCTCACTCTCGGCGGGATCGCAGCCGGTTTCGGCGTCGCGGCGTGCTGCGCCCTGCCAATGCTGCTGGCTTCGGTTGGCATCGGATCGGCATGGCTCGCCGGAATCGCTATGACCGCGCTACCCTATCGCGTGCCGCTGCTCGGGATAGGCGCATTATGCCTGGTTGCAGGCGCCGCACTTCTCATACGTCAGCAAGCCGTCGCTGCCCGCTGCGCACCGGGCGGCCTATGCACCTCTCTCGCCACGCGCCTCATCACGCTTGCCGGCCTGCTGATCGGTGCCGCGCTCCTCTGGCTGGGCTATGCCTATGTCTGACATCACCCCGGAGCTAAGTTCGACGATCACCTGTCCAGAGTGCGGCACGGTGAAGACCGAGCAGATGCCAACGAACGCCTGCCAGTTTTTCTATGATTGTTCGGACTGCAACGCCGTGCTCCGGCCCAAACCCGGCGATTGCTGCGTGTTCTGTTCGTATGGAACCGTTCCTTGTCCACCGATCCAGATCGAAGGCAAGGGCGCAGGCTGTTGCAGCTAGTTTCCGGTGTTGTCGTGGACGATGTTTAATTAGAATAAAGGATCGAAGCGAAGCGGCCTGCACGCAATTTGTGTCGAGGTGGCAGCCAGACACTTCGCTGAGCGTCAGAAGTGGCTGAGTCGATTTCAGGGGTACGCGGTACCCCCGGTCTTGACCGCACGGGGGGGCAATCTGGTCATCCCAGCTTGCCCATCAGCCTTCCAGCCGCGCCCGCCTCAGCGGCGAGATTGCGGTTGTAGGCGAGTGGCATACGCGGGCTCTTCCAGCGTAGCGCGTCCATGATCCCGGCGAGATCTTCGCCGCTCGCGAACAGGTCCTGGTTGAGGCCAACCCGCGTCGAGTGCGCGCTGATTCCCTTGAGCAGCCGGGCAAGATCGTCCGCCGTCAGATCGACCAGCGCGGCACGGTCGAATGCCCGCTGGATCATCGACCGGTAGATCGGGCCAACCGAGGCGGGATGGAGAGCCCCCTCCCCCACATCATACTCGACCCGAGCCGGCACGGCAGGTGTCGACAGTGTTTTGCGCAAATCCCACGTCTCGCGGCCCGAAATGCTGTCGATCTTACGCCCGCGCAGCGCAGCCCGCGCCTTGTAGCGCCGCACATTCACCCGGCGGAACACTGGTCCTGCCTTGATGCCGGCGGCTTCCAGCCACGCCGCGATGGCCCGCACGGTGCGCGGGCTCAGAAACGCGGTCGCCCCCTCCCCCTCCTGATCGCCCTTGCTGCGCGGAATGCTGAGCAGCCGCGCGTCGGGATCGATCGCCTCGACGATATGCTCGACCTCGATCGCCACCAGCTCGGAGGCGCGCAGTCCAGTGTCATACCCTGCCGAGAGTAGCGCACGATCGCGCAGGCCTGGCAGATCTTCAGCGCAGCTCTCAAGCAGCGCTCGCACATTGAGCCCGCGGGGTTCGTCGCGCTCGACATTGCGCACCGGCCCCTTGAAGCGCAGCGGCCGCGCCTGCTTCTGCGCGGTGCCGAGGCGGCGACGGATCGCCTGCAGGCGCAGCTTCACCAGCGACGCCGACGTCGGATCTTTCAGATCGAGCAGCTGATGGATTTTGGCGATCGACGCCTTGTAGCGGCCGAGCGAGGCCGGTTTGCTACCCTTTCCTGCCCGCGCGTCAAGATAATCGGCGACCACTTCGGGCGTCGCCGGCAGCGCGATCCGATGCGTCCGCCGGCACCACGCATCAAACGCCTCGATATCTGATTTCAGCGCGCGGAGGCTGTGGGGCGAGGAGGCCGCCTGGTAGGCGGCGATCAGCGACTCATTGATGACGATGCGCTCGCCCGCGCGCATCTGCACGACCGTCCACGCGAGATCGACAGCGTCGGCCACAGCCGGAAGTGACGTCTCCGACGGAGGCGGCACAGGCAACGGTGTTCCTGCATCCTCGGTCATGGCTACCGCTTCGCCATCTCTAGAATTTCGGCGAGCGTGAAAGGCTCGTGGCCATAGACGCTCGCCAACCCGTTGAAGGCGTCGACGGCGACCTGCTGCAGCACCTCTGTCTCGACCGAGGTCAATGTCGCTTCAAATTGGTAGGACGGCTCAACCGCGGCGAAACCATCCTCACCGAAATCGAACGTCCCAGGCGGCCACCACGAGCCGGCCAGACCGTTGACCCCCAATCGCATATGGATCGGCAGCGCGCCGCCATGATCGAGCGCGAGCGTCGTGTTGCGCTTCAGAAAATCCAGCCAGTGCTGGAAGAAATATCCGGTCGCGAGCGTGATCCGGCTATCCCGATCGAACAGGAATCCGCCCGCAACGCCCCAGAACTCGCCGGTCTTCTCGAACCACTGGGTAACGGCAACGGTCGGCGCAACGCCTTCCTCCTCCGTGCCCGGCCAGTAAATCGCAGTGCCGCCCCGGCTTGTACCAAAGCCGAGTGATCGGGCGTCCGCCATCAGGTCGGGATGCCCCTCACTACTCGCAAGCGACCGCTTCGCATCCGCATTGGCCGTCCATTTGGACGGGATCAGACGCGCGTAGCCCGGGAAGTGATCCTTCCAGCGGTATCTGCTCGATCCATGACTGGGGTGGGTAACGATCTGCGGCTCGGCCCGATCGAACCAGAGATCGGCGTCGCCGGGAAAATGCGGCTGCCAATGCACCGCCTCGGGGAGCGGCGCCGGGAGCTGTTCCAGCGACAGCTTCAGGGCGGCCGCCAGCTGCTTGGCCAGCTCGCCGCGTACGCGGCGCAGCTCGGCGGTATCCGCGCCGACGGGAAGACAGAAGCCGATCGGCCCGCGCCGTCCGCGCATATCGAACGGCAGCTTCTCGAGCGTCGCGCCCTCGAACGCCGTATTCCAGACCTGGATGACGCGGTGCTCGCTCAGTGCCCGGTTGGCATACCCCATCTCGAGCAGGACGTTGGGGTTCGCGCAGGCCTTGCCGCTGGCGGACACCGCGATTGGCGTCACGTCGCCGACGAACACAGCGGCTTCATCGATCTTGCGGAGAATAGTCGCAACAATGTCCGGTGTGCCGGCGACACCCTGCGTGTCGGAGGTCAGGCTCGGCCGATCGGCTTCCTCGACGTCGGCCGCGAGCATCGTGATCGCAGCATCGAGCGCAAAGCGGACAACTTCTCTAGTGACGCGCCCGTCGAGATCGCTCTGCCATGACCAGAAAACCGTCTTTTCCACGCGTGATCGCCCTTCATTTCTCGCGACGCTTCATAGCCGACCTTATAGAGAGGCGTCAAACATGGACATGTGATAACTGCAATTATCACATGTTCATTTACGGACCCTCCGAGCAGTTGTGCAGTATTTTGGCATTCACTACACATTCGGCATGGAGCGCTTCCATCCCCTCGCCGCCGACACCGACGCTCCGCCCGAGGCGCTTGGCCAGGCGCAGGCGGAATGCGCGCTCGCGCTCGGCCGCCTCGACGGGCTCCTCACCGGCCTCACCGATACCGAAAAGCGGCTGTTCTGCGTAGGGCTGCTGCGCGAGGTGCTCCTCTCGGCCTTGGCGCAGGCGGGATTTGCTGACGCCGAACACCGGTTCAACGCCTGGTTCGCCGGGCTCGATCGCGGCCCCCAAGAGACGCCCCTCACCGCCTGCTCCGCCTATGCCGTGGTCCGCGCCCTGCTGGGCGAACTCAGCCATCATCCGTGGGAACCGCTTGCCGACGCCGCGCAGACCATCGCTCTGGCCGCTCGCTTCGGGGCCGACCGCCCGATGCAAGCCGAAGATGCGCTGGCGGAGGAGGCGATCGGCAGAGCGATCACGCTGGTGAAACAGGCCGGCGCGGATGACGAGATTCCCCTGCCCTTCGCGGGTCTGGCGCGCCTTCACGCGCTGCTGCACGCCGATCCGCTGTTCGCGCCGCTGGAGCGCGCGGTGCAAATCCGTTCGCTTGGGAACCGCGCGGTGGCGATCGAGCAGGCCGCCCCGCGCACACCGCTCTGGGCGGTCGATGCCTCGCTGGGGCGGCTGCTGGCCGCGTGCGGCGCGTGGCAACTTGCCCTCCCCTGCCCCGGCGCGGTGACCGCCGAAACGCTTCAGCCGCAGCTCTGGCCTGGCGAACGCGCCATTGTCTCAGCGCGAACTCTCCACGCCAGCGCTACCCGGCTTGCAGAGCTGGTCGCGAAAGCGCGACGGCGCGCGGCGCTGATGCGCGAGCAGCTGGGGCACCTGCGCTCGAGCGCGCGGGCACCGCAGGTGTGGATCCTGCTCGCTGGTTTTGCGCCGCTCGGGCTCGATCAGATGACCTCGGCGTTCGGGATCAGCCGGCGCGGCACCTATGCGATCGGCGACGCGCTAGTCACAGCGGGCCTCGCGCGGCGCGCGAGCATCAAGGGCAAGGTTCTGCTGGTCGCCGAAGCGCCGCGAAGGGATCGGTTGTCGGCACCCCTGGACCACGCTCTCGCGCTCCCCCATCCGGCGCTCACCGAGTTCGACGCGGCGATGGGCGAGATCGACCGGCTGCTCGCCGGCAGTTCTGGCCATCCCTGACGCGGCCTCGCGCGCATTAGGCGTGTATGAAAACTGATCTCCTCTTGACGTTATGTACAGATATCATACATAGACAGAGAAAGAAGGAGATGGCCAATGGCCACAGCTGCCCATTCCGGCGTCCCCGCCAAAGCGCCTAGCCGCAAGGACCTGAGCGGTCCGGCGCTGCGCACCTTTTTCCGCATTGCCGACGCCTGGGGCCTTAAGGAAGCCGAGCAGATGAAGCTTCTCGGGCTCGACAGCCGCTCGACCTTCCAGACCTGGAAGCGCGGCGCCGTCGCGGCGATTCCCAAGGATGCGCTGGAGCGCATCTCCTATGTCATGGGGATCTACAAGGGGCTGAAGATGCTCCTGCCCCGTACCGCCAACGAATGGGTACGCAAACCCAATGAGGCGCCGCTGTTCGCCGGACGCCCGGCGATCGAGCGGATGGCCTCGGGCAATGTCGCCGATCTCTACGTGGTGCGCCAATATATCGACGCGCAGCGCGGCTGATGGATGCTATTGCGACGACGCAAGTGCGGTGGCAACCGTGCTATCGGATCGTCGCAAGCCGGTTCCCGCCCATATCGCTGTTTGAAGACGTCGCGGATCCGGCCGATTTAGAAGCGGTCTATGCGATCGAGGCGATGACCAACGACCGGCTTCGCGACGAGGTCGGGGACCTTGCGCTCGTCCCATCGGAGGACCGCGTATCGGGACCCGGGACATCGGCAATCATGGCAGCGTTCACCCACCTCAATCTTGATGGCAGCCGATTCTGTGACGGCAGTTTCGGGTTGTTCTATGCTTCCAACACCATCGAGACTGCGGTTGCCGAGACGAGCCATCACCGAACCCGCTTCATGGCGTACACCCACGAACCGGCGCAGGAACTCGACATGCGCGTCTACGCGGTCGACTTGGACGCCATGCTCCACGATATTCGCGGCCTGCGCGATGAACGCCCTGCCCTCTACGCCCCGGACAGTTATGCCGCCGGCCAGGCGCTTGGCCGACACCTGCGTGAGCAAGGTTCGGATGGCATCGTATACCAAAGCGTGCGCGACACCGACGGCGAGTGCGCCGCGGTGTTCCGCCCTCGCCTACTCGCAAACTGCCGACAGGAGCGGCACCTGTGCTACGTTTGGGATGGCCGGGCGATTGTCACCGTCTACGAGAAGAAGACATTCACCTGAAGGTCCTGGGGACAAGCTAGCCTTTCGGCATCGAGTGACGCCTGTCAGGAATAGACCCCGGCAGCCATACGATCGAGATCTTCCATGACGATATCGATATCGCCATTCGCAACCAATTCCGCAGCCGTTTTCCCAACTCCAGAAAGGGGTTGATGCTTGAACCAGATAACCGCCTTGCCTTCTTCGCCTGCGAGCTCTGCCGCTCGCGTTATAACTCGGGCTATTTCCTCCAGTTTAATCTGCACGGTCGGGGCGGAGGGATACAGAGTCATGGCCTTACGATCCAGGCGAGCAACGCGAGCCAAATGCGCCATGGAGAAGCGCAGGCGCTCCGCCAGACGACGGGGCGCGATGATCTCATTCTCGCGAATGTCATCCTGGAAGGCTGCAGTCATTGGGCAGTCCATATTCAACATGTGAAGACAAAACTCTCACATCTCAGAACCGCTGAAGATTGTCCTAGCTCCAATGCTGATCGAGCAGGGCTTTCAACGCGGCCTCCGCTTCAGCCCGCGTACCACCGGCATGCGGAAGCAGGGTGAGCTTGAGACCCTTACGATCCACCGCCTCCACTTTCAGCAATGGTTTCCCCCCTTCGGACACGATCGTTTCTGGCTTTCCTGACTTCTTGGGGGATCCTGACCTCTTGGGGGGATCGGCGGCCAGAGCGAGAGCGCGTATGATATCGGGAACCGGCATCGGTGCTGCGCGGTCGGACTGCACCTGAGCGAGACGCCCCGCCTCGGCGAACACACGCTGCCGCCGGTCCTCCGGTTTCAAGAGAGGCTTGATCGCGGTGACATGCTTGATCCTGAGATCCTGTGGGATGGCAAAGGCCGCCATCAGTTCTGCCGGCAGTCGGGCAAGGTCGAGATAGCGGCTGAGCCAGCTTTCCGTGACGTTGATCCGCTCGGCCATGACCTTCTGGCGACCTTCATAATAGGCGTCGAGCGCGCGCAGATAATCGCGCGCGCGCTCCAGATCGCTAAGGTCGTCGCGCGCCCGGTTTTCCAGGTCCGCAAGCCGGAAAGCCTCTTCGTCGGTAAGGCTGCGGATATCGACGAGAAAGCGGAAATCCGGATAGTTGTGGGCGCGCAGCCAACTGATCGTCCAATGCCGGCGCGCGCCACAAATCACCTCGAAATCGAAGGCAGGGTCGTCCTTCACGCGGCGAACGATGGCGGGCATTTCCTGTTTACCCTGCGCCTTGATGCTCTCGATGAGATCGGCGCACCGCTCCTCGTTAAGCAGCGCATATTCGCGGTTATGGCCGACCCACATCCGGCAGCGTGCCGGATCAACGAGTTCATGGGTGCGTGAGACGACACTGCCCGTCGCCAATTCGGCAAGTCGGCTTTCTCGACCCGCCAGGACGCTCGCACCGATGCCAGGGCGCCGCGCCGCTGGGGCTTGCGCCCCCGGGTCGATTCCGGCGACCAGATCAGCCGCGAAGTTGGCGTTTTTCTTGCTCATCATCCACCCCTTCTACCCGGAATTGCACCGGTGCAATTTTGCTCGCATCAGGCGAGGCCCTCCTTGCGCAAGCGCGCCAGATGGCTGGGCCACATCGACCGGATGTCGACCTCGATTTCACTGTTCACGCCGTCGAGATAGGCGAGGCAGCGGTTGCGCACCGCCGAACTGGTGACAGGTCCGTCAAGCTCATAGACGGTCATTAGCCGCGCCGTCGCATTGTCGATTTCCGCCGAATCCTTGAGCGGTGTGCGCACGATCGCGTGGCCGAAAAGGGTCCGCATCAGGTTCAGCAATTCCTTCTGCATCGACTTGTTCTCGTCAACCTTGGAGGCGACGAAGCGCAGAAACTGCAGCGACGGGGCCAAGCCGCGATCAGCCAGGGTCTCGATGGTCTCGTCGAGCATGGCGAGGAAGGCTGCAGTCGACGAGAAGTCCATTACCGTCGGCGGCACCGGCACGACCAGCGCATTGGCCGCACGCAGCACCGAAAGCGAGATCGCACCGAGCGCCGGCGGCGGGTCGAGAACAACGACATCAAACCGATCGGCTATGCTCGCAATGCCTTGTGCCATGCGATCGATCAAGTTCCCCTGCCCGCGCGCCATACGCGCCGCGATTTCATATTCCGACTGGAACAACCGGAGATTGGCCGGGACAAGCTCGAGGCCGTCGAAGTGAGTCTTGCGCAGGGCGTAATCGAGCGACTCCATGTCGTCATGCCGCAAGAACGGATAGAGCGTGTCCTCCTCGGTTAGGTCGAGGTCGGGAACATAGCCGAACAGGGTCGTTGCCGACGCCTGGCTGTCGCAATCAATGAGGGCCACCCGGTAGCCCTTGATCGCGAGATATTGGGCCAGATGCACCGACAGGGTCGATTTCCCGACCCCGCCCTTGAAGTTCTGCACCGCGATGACGCAGCAGGGGTCGGTGGCAGCCCGCCAGGGCCGGGTGCCGAACAATCCCCGCATGTCGTTGAGCTGCGCCAGGGTATAACCGACGCGCCGATTATTTTCGGTTCGCGGAGGCGGCGGCAAGCGGCCGTCCTTCTCGGCCTCGCGAATGGCCGCCGCGGTCCGGCCGACCAGTTCGGCCGCTTTACCGATCGGGAAGGTGGGCTCGCGCCGTTCGTCCGCCCGGGCGCTACGCGCAGAGTCGCGGAGCCGCTCGAGAACAGAGCTGGTCCGTTGTGCAAGCGTTGAGACGGACAGCAGATCCTGCGTGCCCTCAATATCGAGTGATGCAGCCAAGAGAGGCCCCCTTGCGAAACTGTAGGGGGCATAGCTCAATTTGCACTTTTATGTCAATGAAAGGCTTATTTTCGCAAGTGAGTAGGCCCGGTCGGCCCAATTGCCTCGAATTGCGTCGCCAGCCTTTCGTGCACGCCTACAACCTGACCTCTTGGGGGCTAGCCACCCTGAAATTGCACCGGTGCAATTTCGGCTCAAGGGCGCCCGCGCCGCGCCAGGAAGCTCTCGCAAAAGCCGGTCCAGGACGCGATCAGCTTGGCGCCCTTCAGCTTCGCCAGCCTCTCACCCATCTGCGCGCGATAGGCGTCGGCAATCAGGTCGATGTCCCAACCACCGCCGGCCGAACGGCCAATGGCCGCGAGCGTGTCCGACCCAAATCGGATCGTGCCGTTTGGGAAGGTAACCTCCCCTGCCCCAGTCTTATCCTTTGACACCAAGGCCGCCACCGCCGCCTGCGTGACGGCTTCGACGGCCACAGTCTCGACCTCGTCCTCGCGCCTCGCCTTCCTCCCCGCAGAGTGTCGGGCAATTTCATCCACGGTCGCTATCTGCTCAGGCGCATCCTTTGGCTCAAAACGAAATTCGATCTCGGTGACGGTTCGACCCTGACGGATTTCCCGCCACTCCACACGGAAATGAGCGAGCTGGTCGATTTCGGCCTTCGCCTTTTCGAGAACCTTGCGGCGCAGCTGCGCAAAGTCCTTGTAAACGTCTGGCGCGATGCCGAGCAGCGCACGCAGTGCCGTCATGTCGCCCTTCCATAGCGACTGGCGTCGATGCAACCGCAATGCCCCGATCTCGTACAGCTTTAGCGCATAGGTCGACCGAAAGCCGAGCACCGCCTGCCGGTTCAGGACCGCATAGGTCTCCGATTCCTGAATCAGTTTCCGAGCCTCGGGCGTGAACTCCCACTCGATCCACCCTGTCTCAGCGCCCTCCTCGTCCTCCACTTCTTCGCGCGATGATGAGATCAGAGAAAAGCGCAGCGTCGCCTTCTTGCCGCGCCAGGACTTATCATCGACCGCAAAAAGCGTGCGATGCAGTTCCTCGAGCATATCCGAGATGCGCTCATTGCCCTTGTGGCCGCGGCGAATATCCGCCTTTCGCATCTTGTGCGGGCGGTCCTCCCAGGCATCACCGCCCGCAGTCAAAATCATCAGCGCAAGCAAACGCGAAGCGGTCAGGCTCAGCGACTGGCCTTTGACGAACTTGACCTCAACGATGCTGCCGGGCTTGGCGAACTCGTCGCCGCCCTTGGCCTGCAGGGCGGCAGCCACCCGCATCGCCCGCCCCGGAGAAGCATCATCACCGGCGGGGGAGGGCGTTACAGCGTGGTCTAGGGCTTGTTCGTCATCCATGCCATGAAGTCTGCACCGATTCGTCCGGCGTGGAAGAAAATCTGCCTGACCTGTCCTCTTGCGTCAAGTCAGGGCAGGATAGACGGCGGTTTCGGCCCCCAAGAGGTCAGGATGGAACTTCAACCCGAAACGACAAAACACAAGGAAGTACGCCGAGTCGCGTTTCAAAGCGATCTAACCCTCGCAAACGGCCGCGGGGAGGGCGAAGAACGTCCCTGACGAGCGATATGACGAGCGAATCGCGCCCAACAGAGCCTGGCCCCCATGCGGTCAGGAAAGCCCCAACCGGTCAGGTTGCATCCCCCGATCGGTCAGGAATGAGCCCCCACAAGGGCAGGCAAAATCCCCCGTCCGGTCAGGATAGGCTTGCTCAAGCCCGCAGAAACGCTGGGCTTTCGGCTTCCCGAATCTGAATCGTTTTGAATCGGAAAAGCTTCCGCTGCGAGCAGCGGCGTTTTGATATTTTTATTTTGAGAAAGAGATTGGCGCTGCGCTTGAAGCAAACCTTCAATCCCCCTGCCTGGAGGGATACGCGAAGTTGGCCGTCCACGATAGGCTTCCTCGCCAAAGGACGTCACGAATGGAGGGTGCATGATCAACTTCGCCAAGTTCGAGATCATCGGCCGGATCGGCGAAATCGATGCGCGACCGAAAGTCACCCTGCTGTCGGTCTGCGCGAATTACCGCCGCAAGGGTGACGATGACGAATGGCAGGAAGACAGTCACTGGAACCGCGTGAGCGTCTTCAGCGAGGGCCAGCGCAAGCATATCGCCGACCGAGCCCAAGTCGGGGATCTGGTGCGGATTGCCGGGCGGCTCAAGGACAGCTCCTATGAACGCGACGGCGTGACCCATTACACAACCGATCGCATCGTCGAGGAATTCGGTATCCTCGCAGCCAAGGGCATGCCTGGCTGAATTGGCGGAGAGGGGAGGGCGCAACCGGCAGCGGCGCTCCACCACTTTGCAAGGTTTAGTTGATGCCCCTAGCTGCTTCCCATCGCGCCAAAGCCATTGTCGAAGCCCTCGGCGGAACGTGGCGCGGGACGTGCGGCGAATGCCGTTGCCCGGCTCATGACGATCATGGCCCCAGCCTGTCAGTGCGCCTGGGCGAACGGGCGATCTTGTTCCACTGCTTTGCTGGCTGCGATACGCGCGACGTTCTGACTGCCCTGCGCCGGCGGAAACTTCACGATGCGGTGCCGCTCACCATGCCGCGCCCGAAGGCGATGGCCGACCATCGCGCTCTCGCGCTTCGGCTATGGAAGGCAAGCCAGCCCATAGCCGGCTCGCCAGCGGCCGATTACCTTGCCGCACGCGGTCTTGCTCCTCCCTATCCGCGTTGTCTGCGCTACAATCCGCGCACCATCGTCGGGGCCGGTGAGCGTCGCCGGTACTTTCCGGCGATGATCGCCGCGGTCGAGAATGATCTGGGAGTTGTCGCCGTCCAGCGGACCTGCCTCGATCTCGCCGACATCCTGCACAAACCCTTGCCAAAACCGAAGATTGCCCTTGGCCTTCTCGGCGACGCGGCCATTCGTCTGGCGCCGGCCGACGAGGAGCTTGGCCTTGCCGAAGGCATCGAGGACGCCCTTTCAGCAATGGCCTGGTTCGGAACGCCGACCTGGGCACTGGGCGGGGTCGAACGCCTTGGGCTTGTCGCCATCCCCGAACGGGTCAAGCGTATCATCGTCTATGGCGATCGCGGTGCCGCCGCTGCCGCCATGCTCAAAAAAGCTCGGCCGCATCTCACAGCCCATGGACGCGAACTGGTGCTCCGCCTCCCGGAACGGCACGCGGACTGGAATGATGCTTGGCGTGTCCGCCGGGCCACCGAGGCGGCCTGAGAGGGGAGGGGGCCTTCAGGCTGATGACCTGGCGCTGATGCCAGGTGTCAGACCCGGAGATACCCCATGGCCACACAACCCCTCGCGCTCACGCTGCCGCTCGATGATCCCGCCCGGACCGCTGCTCAAGGCATAGCCGACCGGCTGTCCGAAGGCCGTTCGGTTGCACGTAACGACCTCCTTGCCGGGATGACCTCCGCCTTCGGTGGCTCGAGCGCGGATGGCTCATGGTCATTGCGCGACGCCTATGATGTGCTCGAACTCGCGCAGATACTCCATCTGAAGAACACAACACTCCCGGCAGATGCGAATGTGCGGCTCGCCCAGCTGATCGCCATGACGGCGGCGCTTCCGACGCACAGCGTGCGTAGCGAAACGCAGGTCGCGTTCCAGCAATTCTCGACACCGGCACCGATCGGCTTCCTTGCCGCCAGGGCAGCCGCGATCACGGCAAGCGATATCGTACTCGAGCCCTCGGCCGGGACCGGGCTCTTGGCCGTACACGGTCATTTTGCCGGCGCTCGCCTTCTCCTCAATGAGATCGATGCCTGGCGCGCGCGTTTGCTGCGTCATGCCCTTCCCGAGGGCACATTGAGCACGCATGACGGCGAATTGATCGACGACATGCTCGATCCGCAACTGGTGCCGAGCGTCGTGCTCATCAACCCGCCCTTCTCGCGGAGCCAGGGACGGGGGCGCGACCGCCACGCTGCGCTTCGCCACCTGCGCTCCGCGCTCTTGCGCCTCGCACCAGGCGGGCGCTGCGCCGTCATTCTTCCCGATCGCATCGAGACAGGGGACGCGGATTGGCTGCACGCCACCGCGGGCGCACATCTCCGGCTGCATCTCGACCTGCCGCCCAATGCCTATACCAAGCACGGCACCGGGCAAGCGGTTCAGCTCATTCTCCTCGAAAAGGGCGGGGCAGGGGATTGCGTCTCACGCCAGACCTGTACGACGTTCGGCGCTGCGCTCGCGGCCGTCGATGCGATGGCGACCCCGTGCGCCCCCACGCCGCAACCGATCTCCCGCCCCAGCGGATTGTTCCGGGGCCTTACGCGGCGGACCTGCCCCGTAAGCTCGCGTGTGGCGGTAACCCTGCCCACGATCCGCGCGGTCGCCTATCACCGTCTCGACGCGCCGGCGCCCGCGGGCGAACCGCAAGGGATTTACCTGCCCTATCGGCCGAGCCGTCTGCTGATTGCCGATGCCCGTGAGCACCCAAGCGCGCTGGTCGAATCGCAGGCAATGGGATCGATTGCCGCACCCTCGGTCGCTTATGAACCCGTGCTGCCGGCCAGGATCTTGGACGACGGCCTGCTCTCGGACGCGCAGCTCGAAACGCTGATCTACGCTGGCGCGGCGTTCGAGCGTGACCTTCCGGGCCGGTTCGTATCTAGCGAGGAGGGGCTTTCGCTGTTGCCGGCAGAGGCCGGCAATGCCTATCGGACGGGCTTTTTCCTTGGCGATGGCACGGGCGCCGGCAAGGGGCGGCAGGTGGCGGGCGTCATCCTCGACCAGTGGTTGCGCGGCAACCGCCGCCACCTCTGGATATCCAAGAGCGAGACGCTGATCGAAGACGCGCGGCGCGACTGGTCGGCGCTTGGCGGCTTGCCGCTCGACATCCAGCATCTCAACCAGTGGAAGCTCGGCACCCCGATCGCGCTGGGCGATGGGATCCTCTTCCTGACCTATGCCACCCTGCGCTCCAACCGCGGTGACAGGGGCACGCGGCTGCGCCAGCTGATCGAATGGATGGGTGAGGATTTCAGCGGCGTCATCGTCTTCGACGAGGCGCATGAGATGGCCGGGGTGGCCGGTGGCGAGGGCCGGTTCGGCGCCACGAAAGGATCCGAACAGGGCATCGCCGGCGTCCGCCTCCAAAATCTCGCTCCGCGCGCCCGGATTCTCTACGCTTCGGCGACGGGCGCCTCGGACGTCAGCAACCTCGCTTATGCGACACGCCTCGGATTGTGGGGACCGCAGACGGCCTTCGCCGACCGGCGGGCCTTCGTGGAATCGCTTCGCCGCGGCGGCATCGCAGCGATGGAGTTGATCGCCCGCGACCTCAAGGCGCAGGGCCTCTATGCCGCGCGGGCGCTCAGCTTCGCCGGCGTCGAATATGACATCCTCGAGCATCGGCTCAGCGAAGAACAGATCGCCGTATACAATGCCTATGCCGATGCCTGGGCGATCATTCACAACAATCTGCAGGCCGCCTCGCCGCCACGCGCGTCACCGACGGTTTCAGCGGTGCCACCTACAATAGCGGCGCGAAGGCCGCGGCATTGTCGATCTTCGAATCGACCAAGCAACGCTTCTTCGGCCAGATCCTGCTGTCGATGAAGCTGCCGTCGCTGATCCCGGCGATCGCCGCCGATCTCGCGCGGGGCGACTGCGCCGTGGTCCAGCTCGTGTCGACGTCGGAAGCGATGCTCGATCGTGCCCTTGCCGACCTGTCCCCTGAGGAGCGCGCCTGGCTCGACATCGAGCTGTCCCCGCGCGAATACGTGTAATGTGGATCTCAACATTAGACGGCTTCTTTGCAGTCGCAGTTTATGTCGAGCGTGGCGGCGGGAGGCGCAGGTTTCCTTCGGTTTTCCATGATTTCACTCCAGATAATTACAGTTCCTTCGACCTCAACAAGTCGAAGGAAGCTACATGCGAACAAGATCATCATTGCCGTTTCGAGCGGCCTCGCTCCGGGTCGAAGACCCGCCCAGTCACGGCACCCTACTCACCGCATTCCTCTCCTCTCTGTCGCTCGACGAGAGGTCAGCCTGTGCGGTTCTGTTTGGCGCTGCTGTCCGCCATTTCCTGCATTGGCTGGAACTGCATGGGATCGCGATCCGCACGATCGACGATCAGGCTGTTCGGCGGTTCGAGAAGCACCGGTGCCGGTGCCACCGGTATTCGGCGCAGCAGCCAGTATATAAGGCGGACATTGCAGCGCGGGTCAGACGCTTCGTCCGCTTCCTGGAAGATCAAGGCTACGTCGAAGTCGACGACGGGATCGACGATCTGCCACGGCACCTCGCCGACTATTTCGACGCGATCGATCGCCTGCAACTCGCCGAGGGACCGGCGCAGTCCTATCGATCCGAGGCCGAGCATGTCGTGGCCTGGCTCCGCATTGCGCGACGACGGTGGGCCGATGTCGACGACACGATCATCGACCAGTACGCCGTGCATGATTGCCGTTGCCCGGTCTGGCGCAAGCGGGGCAAGCTGGTTGCCACGGGCACCAAGCGGCGGCGGCGCTGCGCTCGGCACTTCGTCGAGTTTCTGCGGGGTCGGGGCGTCGTCCCATCGGTCGAACCGATGGTGGACGATAACCCGCACATGGCGGCATATCTTACATGGCTCAAGCAACATCGTGGCGCGACCGACGAGACGATCCGGCGTTACCGGACCGATATCACGCGGCTCATGCCCATGCTCGGCGAGCCTTCACAATGGGATGCAGCCGCTCTCAGGCGCGCGTTCCAGCGACGAAGCAAGGAGACGCCGGGTTCGGCATCGCTGCTCGTCACGATAATGAGGAGCTACATTCGGTTTTTGATCGTGCAAGGCGAGTGCCGACCGGCATTGTTGCACGCGATACCATCAGTGCAACGCTACCGCCTTTCGGCGTTACCCCGTCACGTCGACCCGGCCACGATCGAGAAGATCATTGCAGCCTGTCCGACTGATCGGCCGGTGGAAGTCCGCGACAAAGCCATAATTCTCCTGCTCGCCAGGCTCGGACTGCGAGCGGGCGATGTCCGGGACATGCGGCTCGACGATATCGATTGGCGGGGCGGGTACATCCGGGTCAAGGGCAAGACCCGAAGGCCGGACCGGTTGCCACTGCCGCAGGATGTCGGCGACGCGATTCTGACATATCTTGCGGCAGCCCGCCCGAAGGCCGTCGAAGAGCATCTGTTCCTGCGCGTGCAAGCTCCGTTCCGGCCATTCAGCTCGTCTGCGGAGATCGCAGGCATCGTCGCACGCACACATGAGCGCGGTGGGATCGAAGGGGTGCCGACCGGGTCGCACATATTCCGGCATTCGCTTGCCACCAACTTGCTGCGCGCGGGCGCGGGCTTGGAGTCCGTAGGGACCATCCTGCGTCACAGCACGCCCGAGACCACTGCCATCTACGCCAAGGTCGATCTGCCGATGCTCATGAAGATCGCGCAGCCCTGGCCCGGAGACCTGCCATGTTGAACACACACATCTCAAGATACGTCGCTCTGCATCGCAGCCTGGGTCGGAAGTATTCCGAACAGGACCGGATGCTCCGCCAGTACGCTGCTTACGCCGAGGGTTTCGGCGATCGGCACACTCAGGTCCGGCGCATCTACGACTGGTGCCACACGTCGAGCTCACAATATGTGGCCCGCCGGAGGTTCGACACCGCACGTAACTTCAGCCTTTTCGCTCACGCCGAAGATTCAAGCCATGAAGTTCCGCCTGCCGGCGTCTTCGGCCGGGGCAAGCGGCCACGCCCGACGCCGACCATCATTGAACCGGACCAAGTGCGGGCGATCATGACTGCTGCATTGGACGTTCCACCCCAAGGCACGATCAGCCCATACACGTACCATTACCTGTTCGGGCTGCTGGCGGCGACAGGTCTCCGGATTTCCGAGGCCCTCGCGTTACAATGCAACGATCTGGTCGAGGATGGCCTGATCGTCCGCAACGGCAAGTTCGGCAAGCAGCGGCTGATTGCCTTGCAGCCATCGACGCGCCAAGCACTCGAAGCCTATCTCGCCCTCCGCGAGAAGCACGCGGCCAGGGGCAACGACCTGTTCGTCACTATCCGGGGACGGGCACCGCACAAGGTGCGCACCCACGTCGTGTTCGTCAGATTGGCCCGGCTCCTCGGATATCGTGGACCAACCGGTACGGCGGGCATGCGACTCCACGATCTGCGGCACACCTTCGCTGTCCGCTCGCTTGAGTCATGTCCGCCCGACAGGGAGGCCATCGCTCACCACATGGCCGGTCTCAGCGTCTATCTGGGGCACGTGTCGGTCGCCAACACGTACTGGTATCTCGAGGCCACTCCAGTGCTGCTGCGCGACATCGCTGCCGCCAGCGAGCAGCTTTACCGGGGAGAAGCGGCATGACGGCGCTAGCTCCCCATCTCTCGGCATACCTGCGTGAGCATCTGCCGCGCGAACGTGCCGTCAGCCCGCACACGGTGAAGACCTATGCCAACTGCTTCGTCCTCCTCGTTCAGTTCGCTGCCGATCGGCTGAAGCGTCGGCCGACCGATCTTGAGATCGAGGATCTCGGCACCGACATGATCATGGCCTTCCTGGACCATATAGAGACCGGCCGCGGCAGCTGCGTGCGGACCCGTAATGGCAGGCTCGCTGCGATCCGATCCTTCTTCCGGTACATCGAGTATCGGATTCCAGCCTGCCTCGATCAGGCTCTCCGCGTCAGATCGATCCCGACCAAGAGGACCGACAAGGCGCTGATCGACTATCTCGACCGGGCCGAGATCAAGGCGTTGCTCGACGCCCCCGATCCCCGCACTCGGCTTGGCACCCGCGATCGCGCCATGCTGCATCTGGCCTATGCTGGCGGGCTGAGGGTGTCGGAACTCGTAACGCTGCAGCTGCGCGATTTCCCGGACCGCTCCCTGTCCACCGTGCACATCATGGGCAAGGGTCGGCGTGAACGGGTCCTGCCGCTCTGGAAAGAGACCCAGTTCGTATTGCGCGCGTGGCTTGCGATACGGCCCGACGCGCAAGCTGCCGAGATATTCCTCAATGCCAACGGGCAGCCCATGACCCGCGACGGATTTGCGTTCCGTTTGGCCGAGCACGTCAAGACCGCGGCAATGAAGCAGCCGTCGATCCTTGGCAAACGGGTTACGCCGCACGTGCTGCGGCATTCCTGTGCGATGCACACGCTCGCGGCGACCGGGGACATTCGCAAGGTCGCATTGTGGCTCGGCCACGCCAGCATCCAGAGCACCGAGACCTACCTGCGGGCCGATCCCGAGGAGAAGCTGCAAATCCTCGCGGCCCATGGCGCGCCTGCAATCAAGCCCGGGCGCTTCAAGCCACCATCCGATGCCCTGATTACCATGCTTACCGACGTTCGAAGGCGGGCTTAGCCCGTCCCAGAACATTCCCCCTGACCCTCATATTATCTGGAGTGAAATCATGGAAAACCGAAGGAAACCTGCGCCTCCCGCCGCCACGCTCGACATAAACTGCGACTGCAAAGAATTCCTGGTCGACTATCTGACGGCGGCCTTTCCGGTGCGCCAGATGCGCACCTATACCGACGATAGCGGCACGGTGCGCTCGGAACCGATGATCGACGAAGCTGGGCAGCCCGTGCTGTGCCGGGAAGCGATGGCCATGCGCGACCAGCTCCTCGAGCAACTCTGTGCGCTGCCGGTGGTTGGCTCGGCGCTCGATCATATCATCGGGCATTTCGGGACGGAGGCAGTGGCCGAGGTGACGGGTCGCAGCCGGCGGATCATCGTCGATGCCGAGGGCCGTCAGCGGATCGAACGGCGCAGCGCGCGCACGAACCTCGCGGAGACCGACAGCTTCATGCGCGGCGAAAAGCGCATCCTGATCTTTTCCGACGCCGGCGGCACGGGACGGAGCTATCATGCCAGCCTCGACGCGCTCAATCGGAGGCGCCGCATTCACTATCTCCTCGAGCCCGGTTGGCGTGCTGACGCGGCGATCCAGGGGCTGGGCCGCACGCACCGCACCCACCAAGCCAGCCCGCCCCTGTTTCGGCCCGTTTCCACCGATTGCCGAGGCGAACGGCGGTTCATCTCGACGATTGCCAGACGCCTCGACAGCCTCGGCGCGCTGACCCGCGGCCAGCGCCAGACCGGTGGACAGGGACTTTTCGATCCCCGTGACAATCTGGAGTCCGACTTCGCGCGGGAATCGCTCGACCAGTGGTTTCGCCTGCTGTTCCAGGGAAAGCTCCAATCGGTGCGCTTCGATCAATTCCAGTTGCTCACCGGTTTGAACCTGGCCGGGGAGGGTGGGGGACTCACTGAGACCTTGCCCACGATCCAGCGGTGGTTGAACCGCATCCTGGCGCTGCGCATCGACCTGCAGAACGCGATCTTCGACGAATATCTGGGCTTGATCGAAGCACGGGTGGAAAAGGCCCGCGAGGCTGGCACCCTCGATCTTGGCGTCGAAACGATCGCGGCCGACCGCATTTCGATCCTCGACCGCACGGTGATCCGGTGCGATCCCGTGAGCGGCGCCGAAACCGAAATCTTGCGCATCGAAACCGAGGAACGATATCGACCGCTGACCCTGGAGCGCGCGCATTGGCTTCTGGCCGACCCGGAAGCGCGTGGGTTAATCAACCCGCGTTCCGGCAAGGCCGCCATTTGCCGGCCGACCTTCTCGCTGACGGACGAAGAGGGGCGGACCGTGCGCCGCTACGAGCTGGTGCGTCCAACGCGCACCGAACGGCACCGGCAGGACCTCTTCGCCGAAACCCATTGGACCGACGCGGACTGCGCGAACTTCGATGAAGCCTGGCAGGCCGAATGCGACGCGATGGCCGCGCAGACGCGTACGCAGATCATCTATCTGGTCACGGGCCTGCTGCTCCCGGTCTGGGGAAAGCTGCCCGACGATCATGTCCAGGTCTGGCGGTCGACGAGCGATGACGGCCAGTCGCTTCTCGGGCGTCTTATTCCGGCGCCGCTGGTGGAGCGGATCGCCAGCGCATTCGGCATCGCCGCCCATGTCGCGATCGATCTAGGCGCGCGGGTCGAGCACGTTCACACCTCGGGCGAGATCATGCCGATCGGGTCGCTTCGGCTGAAGCGGGCCTTGGTCGCCGGCGACCAACGCCTCGAATTGCTCGACTGGAAGTCCGACGCCCTTCCTCATCTCAAGGCGGCGGGCTGCTTCACCGAGATCATCCAACACCGCACGCGGCTCTTCGTCCCACCGAGCCGCGCCGTCGAGATCCTTGGCGAGATAGCAGGCTGAGCAGCGGCAGCGTCAAGCGATCGAAGAGAGGGGAGGGGCCTTCGGCCGGGTGGGCCTGAGTGGCTCAAGCCGGCCGACGACGTCGGCGCAACCCTCGAAGGAGACAACCGATGATCCAGTCCGTGAAGGTCAAGAACCTCTCGCTCTCCAAGGATAATGTACGCAAATCCAATCGCGATGCCGACCTCGACAGTCTGGCCGAGAATATCGCTGCGCATGGCCTGTTGCAGAATCTCGTGGTCACGCCGCTAAAAAAGGCGGGGCACTTCACCGTCAAGGCGGGCGGCCGCCGCTTGCGGGCGCTCCAACGCCTGATTGAGACGAACCGGCTTGCCGCGGACCATGAGGTTCAGGTGCTGGTGCTCGAGGATGATGCCGGATCGGCCGAAGCGAGCCTTGCCGAGAATTTCCATCGCGTAGCGATGAACCCGGCGGATGAATGCTCGGCCTTCAAGCACTTCCTCGACCGGGGGGCGAGCGGCGAGGATGTGGCGAAACGCTTCGGGGTCACGACCCGCTTCGTCGAGCAGCGGGTCCGGCTTGCCGAACTGGCTCCCGTCGTCTTCGCGGCGCTTGCCGCAGGCGAGATCACGCTCGGGGTCGCACAGGCTTATGCCGTCACGCCCGATGTCGACCGCCAGGCGCGTGTGTTCCAGAGCATGAGCCGGTCCTATTATGGTGACAATCCCGACAATGTCCGCCGTGCGCTCCTCAACGGGACGGTGAAGGCGACCGATGCGAAGGCGCGGTTCGTTGGCCGCGATGCCTATGTCGGTGCGGGCGGCCGGATCGAGCGCGACCTGTTCGGCGATGATGCGGACGAGAGCTGGATCGACGTGGAGATCATCGAGCAGCTTGCCGCCCAGAAGCTCGAAGCAGCGGCACAAATACTCGCTGCCGAGCAGAAGCTGGCATTCGTGACACCGGTCCTCGCGACCCATGTGCCCTATGACATGGAGTGCCAGCTCTACGAATATCATCCGGCGCTGCGCGAATTGAGCGAGGACGAGCAGGATCGCGTCGACAGTCTTTCCGATGAGGGCGATGCGCTCATCCGTGAACTGGAAACCGAACTTGAGGACGGCACACCAGAGGCCGAGGCGGCTTCGGTGCGGCTCGCCGACATCGAGCGGGAACTCGATGCGATCGAGGCGGCGCGCACGATGGTCGACGATGCGGTCAAGGACCAGCTGGGCACCTTCATCTATCTTGCCCCTGACGGCACCCCGCGGGTGCACAGCCGCATGTTCAGCGAGCGCGCCATTCGTCAGGCGGGAGAGGACGGCGAACCCGAGGCGCCGTCCGGCAAGGTCGCGACCTCCCGGCTCAGCGCGACGCTGGTCGACGAACTCGCGACGCAGCGGCGGCAGATCCTGGCGTCCCATGTCGCCTCGGACGCGGGGTTCGCGCTCGACCTCGCGATATTCCTGATCGCGCACCGGACCGTGTTCGCCAGCGGCTATGTCCGGGACCACTCGACGCTGCAAGCGGCCGCCGCGAGTTTCCCGATCGTCGGCTTCCGCGACGAAGGCAGCGCGGCCAGCAACGTCCTGGCCGAACAGCGCCAGGGGCTCGATGTGAGCTGGGCAGGCGGGAACACGCTGTCGTCGCGTTTCGATGCCTTCCGGCAACTGGATGAAGAGGCGCGCGCCGATTGGCTTGCCCATGTCGTGGCGCAGACGCTCGAACCGACGCTCAACGTCGACGATGGCGGGCGCCGTAACGGCTTCCACGATCATCTCGGACGTCTGCTCGACATTGATGTCGCGCAATGGTGGCGGCCCGATGCCCAGAACTTTTTCGGGCGCGTGAAGAAGGACGTCATGCTCGAAGCGCTTGAAGAGATCGGCGGGCCAGTACTGCGCGGCCGCTACAAGGACGCCAAGAAGGGTGACCTTGCCAATGCCTGCGCGGCGCTCTGTTCCGGGCAGGGCATCGTCGAGGCCGAAGTCCGGGAAAAGGCGCTCTGTTGGCTGCCCGACGAGATGCGGTTTGGCGCGGTGGAGAAGCCCGAAAGCTTCCGCAGCTATTCCGCCTTCCTCAGCGACGAAGACGACAGCGACGGCGGGGCAGGGGAGATCGCTCCCGATGGCGATGCTGATGACCTCGACGAGGCGGCCTGAGACCAACGCGTAATGGCGGGCGGCGCTCTTGCGTCGCCCGCAGTCCTTCATCGGCGGCGCTGGCCGCCGCTCTTTCGCGGAGTATCCACCATGACTCGATCATCGGGCCGGCCCTCGCCGGCCGAGACCATCACGTGCGCCATCATCGACCGGCTCGAGGCCGGTGTGCGTCCCTGGGTACGGCCCTGGCGATCATGCGCCGCGCAAGGGCGCCCGCTGCGCGCCAATGGCGAGCCCTATCGCGGCATGAACACCTTTTGGCTGTGGCTGGCTGCCGAGCAATGCGGCTATCGGTCACGGCATTGGATGACCTACCGCCAGGCGCAGACCCTTGGCGGGCAGGTCCGTGCCGGTGAGCAGGCGCAATTTGCAATCTTCTACAAGGCCTATTCGAAGAAGGTCGATTCCAGCGAACGCCCCGGCGAGCTGGTCGATGAGCATCGCCGGGTGATGCGGTCCTATGCGGTCTTCAATGCAGACCAGATCGACGCGCTGCCGTCCGATTTCTATCCAGAACCGCTATCGCTCGTCCCACCGGGCGACCGGCTCGGTGCGCGGGCACAACGCTTCGTCGATCGCCTGCCGGCGCGGCTGCGGACTGGAGGCGATCGCGCCTATTATAACCTGCGCGCAGACCTCATCACGATGCCGCCCGTCGAACAGTTCGACACGCGTGCTGCATGGGCGGCCACGCTCGCGCACGAGGCCGGTCATTGGACGGGTCATCCAGACCGGCTTGCCCGATCCTTCGGCAAGCGCTTCGGCGATCAGGCCTATGCGTTCGAGGAGTTGGTGGCTGAACTGACAGCAGCGCTGGTTGGCGCCGATGTGGGTCTCCCAACCACCCATCTCGACGATCATGCGGCCTATATCGGTTCCTGGCTTTCGATCCTGCGCAGGGATAATCGTGCCTTGCTCACGGCGGCGGCGCGGGCAGAGGAGGCTGCGGGCTACTTGCTGCGCGCAACGGGTCTTGGCTGCGAGGATGCGGATGAGCAGGCCGCCGCTTGAGATGGTGGATAGTGTTTCCTGCTTATGTGATCGTTGCGATCGCGGATCCTGACCACAGTCTGCGCCTTTCGGGGAGTGGTCGGCAATCGCCAGATGTCTGCTCCCGACCAAATCGTGCCATTCAGATGAGGTCGCTGGAGTGTCCGCTGACACCGAAACCGGTCTTTCTCAAGCGAGACAACGGCTGGTCTGCTACGCGCCCGGTCCAAGTCGTAGAACCGAGATTTCACCACGCCTAGGAGCGGACATTCAGATCATGCGCAACGGGCTGTCGGCCGGCGTTGCCGTGAGAGTCTGACGAAAGCCGGTCTCGCGTTCGATGATTCGATTAACCGCGGGAACCCGCTGAATATGCGAGAGGAGCATGTGCGTAATCGTGATCTCGCGCTCAGCGAGCCCCCCTAGAGTTTGCGCATGTTTCAATAAGAAAGACGATATGTCGCTCGAACCGTACGCCCGAATTCTGGCCGAGCCAGGAAATAGCGCGCGTTCATGCCCCCGGCATCAAAGGAACCCATGCGTGGATTGCCTTCGGTCAGCCCAAGGCTGTTGGTCAGGTTGGTGCCATTCAAAGTCAGCGTCGCATGATCGCTGATCTGTGTGCTTACCTCGACATTGATCATCGAAAAGGGAGGCAGGCGCTGCGAGTTCGCGATGTCAGCGAAACGCGCGGAATAACGCGTGAAATCAGCGCTGAGATGCAGGCGGCCCGAGATGAGATCGACGCTAGGGCTTGCGCGCAGGGCGATGCGCGGCACCCGTATAAGCTGATTGCCCGTCACGTCATGGACCGCGACCGTGCCGCCCGACAGTTCGCTGTAGCGAAAATCTCCATAGCGTAAGTCTTGCACCGTCGCCTGCATGTCGATGCTGAGCGGGCCGATCAGCCGAGCATGGGCTGAAACTTCCATGCCAGTTGCGGTTGTGTCGGCAATTGAGGTCTGGCTGACATAGATGCTGGTGGCAGGATCGAAGCGATAGTCGGTGAAGGGCAGCCGCTTGAAATGGGTCCGGAAAAGGACGGCGGAGAAGTTCCAGTTGCGCCGCTGCACGATCAGGCCGGCCTCCGCCATGACGATCGGGACGATGGCCTCGTCCGTGCGATCGGGGTCGGCATAGAATTCCGACGCGCTCGGCAGGCGGGAAATGCGGGTGGCGCGCAGGAACAGGCCGGTCCCCGGATCGGGATTGAAATTGATGCCCGCCGTCATGCTGAAGCCTGAGAAGTGCCGATCGATAGGTTGGAAAAGACCCGTGCCGGCCAGCACGCTATCGTCCGCCAGGGTCGTCGGATCGCCCAGATCGACCGCCGAGGACAGTTCCATCCTGCCGCCGATCCGCGTCCGTTCCCACCGTCCGCCAAGGTCGATGCGCCAATGCTCGCCCAGCTTCCATTCGTCGGCCGCATACACGGCCAGATTGGCGGTCTTCAGGGTCACGTCGTCGAACAGCGAGCCATAGCGGACGAAGCCGTTGTCAGTCAGCGATCCGACCCGCCGCCCATCCGCATCGACCGCCACGACATCCAGCCGCCGCGCCTGTCCCCGCACGTCGAGCAGCACCGTCCCCATCGTGCGATCATAGTCGAGGCGGCTGTCGGCATAAGTCAGGCCCAGCGCCAGATCATGCTGTCCCCACTGGCTGACCTGCCCGGTCAGGCGCGCGTCGCCGATGAATTCGCGCATCGGCAAGGCGACGGACAGCAGGTTCGCGCCCACGACCAGCCCGTTGCCATTGCTGTCGGGCAGGAAGGCGCGGCCGGTCCCGGCGTCGCGTATCTCGACTTTGGTTGCCATGGGAAAGGCGGCCGCAAGTTGGGGCCAAATGGTCGAGACATAGCTGTCGCCCGATTGCGGGCGGCCGATCGGGAACAGGCCGTCGCGGGAGGTGTCGCCCGTGCGCAGGCGCACCTTCACCTCCAGCGCGGCACCTCCACCAAGCGCCCGCCGCCCGAACAGCGTGTAGAAATCGATGCGGCTGCGCGTTCCCTTCGACAGGTCGAAAAGGCGAGAACCTGAGGGCGTCTTGAACGCGACGCTGGCATTATCGGGGCCTGCCAGCGTGTCGTACAGGGGATCGAAGCCGGGAACGGCGTTGACCCGCCCGGCGCCGTCCACCTGCAAAGGTACCGGCAGGTAAAGGATGACGCGGTCGTCGAGATGCTTGACGTTGAAGGACAGGCGCGTCGTCCCATCGTCATACTGGACCCCGGCCCGAATCTGCCCGCCCCGGTCGGCGGGATAGCCCGGATCGCGCAGGCCGTCGTCGCGGCGGTAGAAGCCGCCGATCGCAATGCCGAGTTCGGGCGTCAGGCGCATCCCCGCATAGCCGTCGATCCGCGCATAGCCGAAATTCCCGCCCGTCGCCGCCAGCGTCACGCCCGGCTTCTGCAGCGGATTGCGGGTCAGGAAATCGATGCTGCCGCCCGGCGCATTGCCGGCGAAGATGGCGGAAGGCCCGCCGCGCACCGCTTCGATATGGTCGATGGTCGCGTCGCTGCGGAAAATCTGGTCGGTGTTGAGATAGCCGAGACCGCCGTCATATTGCACCGGCAGCCCGTCCTCCAGCAACGCGACGGAGGAATAGCCGTCGGTCGGGATGCCGCGCGACCGGATATTGTTGCTCGCTTCGCCGCCGGTGCTTTCCACCCAGAAACCGGGGATCTGCTTGAACAGGTCGGCGGTCGATAGCGGTCCGGCGCGAGCCAGCGTCTCGGGGTCGATCCGGGTCAGCGCATAGCTGAGCTGGGTCGCGGTGACGGGCGTCTGCAGCGCGCGGCCGGTGACGACGATCTCGGCAGGAACAGCAACCGGCGGCGGGGCAGGCGACGGGATGGGGGCAGGCTGCGGACTGCGCCGGGCGCGGGCGGGTGGAGCCGGTTGCGCCGCCCGCAGCGTGACAATCCCTTCGCCGAAGCGCGCGACCGCAAGGCCGCTGCCGCGCAGCAGCCGGTCGAGCGCGCGCCGCGACGGCATTCTGCCCTTCACCAGCGGGCTGCGCAGCGCGGCGGCGCGCGCATAGGGATAGAGGATCTGCACGCCTGCCTGACGCGCAAACCGGTCGAGCGCATCGGCAAGGCTTTGCGCGGGAATGTCGAAACGGGGCTGCGGGGTGGCGGATCGGCTACCCGGCGGCGGCGCTGCCTGCGCGGGCGCGACCATGACCATCGCCATGACAAAGAAAAGGCCGCGACTCCGACGCATCACGCTCCAGTGGCGTTCCTACGCGACAGCTTCGTGTCAGGCGCGGAAAGCGCCCCGGTTTCCGCCTGTCCGGAACAGCATCATCCTGTCTCCTTCCCTGCGGTGACCGATGCCGAAGCCGTCCTGCAGCGCTGTGAGGAAGGATTGCGGATCGGCGGTGCGGAAGGTGCCGCCGAGGCGTGTCGCGCCCAGCCCCTGATCCTGCACGACCAGCTTGACCTTGAGATAGCGGTTGAACTCGCTGATCGCCTGGTCGAGCGCCATGCCCTGGAACATGATCTCGCCCCGCTCCCAGGCCGTCGCGCGCGACAGTGCTTCGGGCGACAGCGCTTCGACATGCACGTCGGCATTGCTGACGGCGAGCATGCTGCCGGCATTCACAGTCTGAGCCGATGTGCCGCGCGTGATCGTCGCCGCCTGTCCCGAGAGCACCAGCAGCCGCGCGAGCGCCGGATCGATCCGCAGGCTGAACTTGCCGCCGCTCAGCCGCCCGTCGATCGGATCGCTGTAGAGGCGAAAGGGCTTTTCGGCGTCCTTCACCAGAAGGGTCGCTTCCCCGCGCTCGATCCAGAAATCGCGCCTGTCATCGTCGAACCGCCACGCCACGCGCGTATCGGTGTTGAGCATCGCCTGACTGCCATTCTGCAGGCGCAGGATGCGCCGCTCGCCCACCGCCGTTTCGGCATAGGCCCGGCGCGGCCAGGCGAGGAAGGTTCCGGCTCCGCCCACGGCCAGCAGCCCGGCGACGCCGCCCGCGACCGCGCGGCGCGACAGCATCGCGGGGGGTGCGGGCACGATCTCTTCCTCCGCTTCTGTCTCTTCCAGCGAGATTGGGTCCAGCATCGCGGGCAGGCGCGGATCGGTCGTCCGCCGCCACGTCGCCGCAACTTGCGCGAAGGCAGCTGCATGGCGCGGGTCCGCGCTGCGCCAGGCTTCAAATGCTTCGGTGTCGGCGGAACCACAGTCGAGCGCGATCAGCCATTGAATGGCCTCGTCGCTCAGACCTGTTCCAACCTGTTCCTGCTCTCGCATTGAGATGCCTGCTCCGCCTTCGCCGGTCTGTCCGCCTGATTCCGCCGCTCTACCAACAGGCGGAGGGCTCTGACCAGATGGGTTTCCACGGTGGAGACGGAAATATTCATCTTCTCCGCTACAAGCGCCGGAGAAAGTCCTTCAATTCTCCGCAGATACAGCGCCTCACGCATCCGGGGCGGCATGTCCTGCATGACCCGGGCGATATGGTTCAGTTCCGATCGATCCATCGCAACCACGTCGGGTGTCGGCTCCTGATCCGCGATCTCCAGCGACAGCAGCACGGCGCCCTGGTCGATCCGCACCACGTCGGCGCGCCGGAACCGCTCGATGGCCAGGTTGCGGATGATGCGTATGGTGAAGGCGTGCGGGCTGGCGATGGCCGCCCATTTTTCCAGTGCGAACAGCCGGGCATAGGCTTCCTGGACCAGTTCCTCCGCTTCCTCCTGCTGGCGCACGAGGCTCAGCGCATAGCGGCGATGCTCCTGGTGGAAGACGAAGACATGGTCGGCAAACCAGATGTCGATGTCGCGAAGCATGGACATTTCTCGATGCGCTCCATCGGAATCGGCGGGTGGAGCGCGTCACCTAGGGCGCGGTTGTTACATTCGGTTGACACTGGACCGGGCAGGACGATTCGCCGCCATCGGGAAAAATATTTTCGGGTGGAGTAGCGGCGGTGCTCCCCTCCACCGTCTGCGCCCCGACAGTTCAACGCATGGCCATTCGCCCATGCCGGCAGCGCGACACGCTTCCGGCAACGGGGACCGCTGCGCCTGCGCCGGGACTTTCAGGAACGGACATGAAGGGGACATCGACCATGAAATCTTTGCGCATCACCACATCGCTCATCGCTTTATTGTGCGCTGGCGCAACGCCCGCATTGGCGCAGGAGCCGGCCCCCGCCGACAATGCCGTCGATACGCAGGGCGGCAATATCGACGACATCATCGTTACCGGCCGCGCGGGCACCGATGTGCGGACCAAGGCGGAAACCAGCTATTCGGTCACCAACATCAACGAGGAAAATCTGCGCCTCCAAGCCCCGACCAGCGTTACTGAAGCGCTGAAATCCGTGCCCGGCTTCTGGGTTGAGGCGTCGGGCGGCGAAGCGTCGGGCAACGTCCGCGCTCGTGGCGTACCGGTCGACGGCTTCGGCTCGGTCCAGCTTCTGGAAGACGGCATCCCGGTCCAGCATGATCCCGCGCTCGGCTATCTCAACGCGGACCAGGCATTCCGCATCGACGAGACGATCGAACGCATCGAAGTGGTGCGCGGCGGCCCGTCCTCGCTCTTCTATTCCAACGCACCCGCAGGCGCGATCAACTTCATTCCGCGCAAGGTCGGCGACTGGGCCGAGGGTCTTGTCAAGGTGACGCTCGGCGCGGACAGCCTCTATCGCGCCGACTTCTGGATCGGTGCGCCGGTGGGCGACTGGAAGGTCGCGGTCGGCGGCTTCTACCGCTCGGAGGGCGGTGTGCGCGATCCCGGCTTCACCGCGAACAAGGGCGGCCAGATCCGCGCCACCGTCTCGCGCGAGTGGGAGAATGCGAAGTTCAGCGTCGACGTGAAGCGCGTGGACGATATCGTCGCCTTCTACACCGGCATTCCGATGCGGACCTATCCTGATGGCGATATCCGCGCGGTTCCCGGTTTCGACGGGCACAAGGGCACGGTCGCCGGGCCGGAGACGGCGCATATCAAGATGCGTCAGGGCGATGGCAGCATCTATGATTTCGACAACACCGTCGGCACGCAGATCAAGCGCACGCAGATCACCACCAATTTCGAGATCGAGCCGATGGACGGCTGGAAGATCACCAACACCTCGCGCTACAACGACACGACGACGCGCCGCAACGGCGTGTATCCCAACAGCCTGCAGAGCGCCGCGAGCCTGCTGACCGCCAATGCCGGCCTGCTGGCCCAGGCGCCCGGCGCGACCGCGCTGCAGCTGCGCTACACCAATGGAGGCCAAGTCTTCGACACTGCCAACCAGAACGGCAACGGCCTGATCATCAACGGCGGCCTGCGCGGTATCACAATGCCGGTGAAGGAGTTCATGAGCGACACGCGCATTGCCCATCGCTTCGAAATGGGATCGACTACGCACGACGTCACCTTCGGCTATTATTTCGCGACGATCGACCAGTATTTCAGCCGCTATTCCTCCACCGCGCTGCTCGACGTTCAGGACAATGCCCGACTGCTCAGCCTCGTTGCGGTCAACGCGGCGGGCTCTGTGGTGCGCAGCTTCTCCGACACCAACGGCATCTACAAATATGGCTATGAGTGGGAGGACGCGCATGGCGAGCAGACGACGCACGCCCTCTATCTCACCGACGAATGGCAGATCACGCCGAAATTCCGGCTGGACGGCGGCGTCCGCTGGGAAAGCATGAACGCACGCGGATCCGTGGCGCTCAAGCAGACGGTCAATCTGGGCACGCCCTCGACCTCGTCGATCATCACCGGCAGCGGCCTCACCGCCAATTATGACCGGACCTTTAAGCATGCGACGGCGACGGCGGGCGCGAACTATCAGTTCACCGATCGCGCCGGCATGTTCGCGCGCTACACTTATGCCAACCGCATGCCTGGTCTCGGCAATTATATCACCAGCCCGACCGCGACGCCGATCACCCAGACCATGCACCTGGGCGAGGCTGGCCTGAAGTATAACAGCCGGTTCTTCGACGTATATGCCACCGGCTTCTGGACCAAGTACAACAATGTCGGCTTCACCAATTACCGGTTCGACATCAACACCGGCGCGTCGCGGACCGAGGCACTGTTCGCCAATACGCAGACCTTCGGCGTCGAACTGGAAGGCACGGTGCGTCCGGCGCGCTTCTTCGACATGTCGGCCACGCTGACCCTGCAGGACCCGAAGTATAAGGGGCTGGTCTATACGGACTCGGCACAGCGCGTGAACGACTATGACGGCAACCGCCTGATCCGCGTGCCGACCGTCAGCGTGCGCGTCGTGCCCGCAGTCAACCTGCTCGACGATCGGCTGCGCATCCAGGCCGCCTATGAATATCAGGGGCCGCGCTTCGTCGACACGGCCAACTCGGTGCGCCTGCCGGGCTATTCCGCGATCAATCTCAGCGCCCGCGCGCAGCTGACCGAAAGCCTGTCGCTCTATGGCTATGTCGACAATCTCACCAACTCGCTGGGCCTGACCGAAGGCAATCCGCGCGCGGGCGAAGTGCAGAATGCCGATGCCGGCGCGAACACCTTCATCGCGCGTCCGCTGATCGGCCGGAACTTCCGCGCCGCCCTCATGTACAAGTTCTGATCATGAGGAAGGGGATCGCATCGCTCGCCGCCTTCGCTCTTGCTCTGTCGCTGTCCGTGCCTGCATGGGCCGGAGCGCCGGAACCGGCCACGGCCGAGGCGGCAAAGGAAGCGGTCCCCTATCAGACGCTCACCGGCACGATCACCCGATCGGACTATGAGCAGTATCGGCAGGTTCCCTTCGATCTGCCGGCGGGCGTCACGCGCGTCACCATCCGTTTCAGCTATGGCGGCAAGGACAAGAAATCGGTCATCGACCTGGGCCTTGCCGACCCTGAGCGGTTTCGCGGATGGAGCGGCGGGTCGCGCGACCATATGACCTTGAGTACCGAGGATGCCACGCCGGGCTATCTTCCGGGGCCGTTGCCGGCCGGGCGCTGGAACCTGATCCTTGGCGTCCCAAATATCCGTGAAGGCGCGCAGGCGCCGTTCGAGGCCCGCATCTTCATCGATCGCGCTCCGGCGGTGACGGCGTTCGAGGACGCCCCGCTCAACCCTGCGCCGGGCTGGTATCGCGGCGATCTGCACATGCACAGCGGCAACAGCGACGGCAAATGCCTGTCGCAAAAGGGCGAGAAGGTACCATGCCCGGTCTATCGCACGGTCGAGGCAGCGGCAGCGCGCGGCCTCGATTTCATCGCGCTCACCGACCATAATACAACCGCGCATTTCGATGCCCTGCGCGGGTTGCAGGGCGCGTTCGACAGGATGCTGCTGCTGCCGGGGCGGGAGGTCACGACCTTCTTCGGCCATAGCAATGTGTTCGGCCCGACCGACTTTCTCGATTTCCGCACGCTCGCATCCACCTATGCCGAAGCGGCCAAATGGATGGACGCGGTGAAGGCGCAGGGCGGCATCGTCTCGCTCAACCATGCCGGCGCGCCCTCGGGCGAGATCTGCATGGGCTGTGGCTGGCGCATCGCCGACCTGCCCCCCGGCACGGTGCAGGCGGTCGAGGTGGTGAACGGCGGCACGATGGCGGAAACCGGATCGGCAGAAAGTCCGCTGCAGGGGCTCGGCCTGTGGCGCAAGCTGCTCGACAGCGGCCAGCACGTCACGGCGATCGGTGGCAGCGACAATCACAATGCCGACATTCCTGCCGATAAGCCTGGAGCCATCGGAACGCCGACCACCGTCATCTATATGCGCAACCTGTCGACACAGGGATTTATCGACGGCATTCGATCCGGCAGGGCATTTGTCGACATTGACGGGACGCGCAACCGGATGATCGATATTTGGGCGGAGAGCGAAAGCAACAAGATCGCCATGGGCGGCACATTGTTTGCCTGCAGGGGAGCGTCGGTGAGGCTGGTAATCTCTGTTAAGGGCGTATCGGCCGGCATCATCGATCTGCTTATCGATGGTCAGAAACATCAGCTTCGAGTCAATCAGGATCGTCGCGAAAATGTGTTTGACTGGGTGTCCGACGGCGCACAACACTGGATCAGCGCAAACGTTCGCACAAGTGATGGTCGTCTGCTCCTTGTTGGCAATCCGATCTATGTGGATGTTTGTCCGTCGTCACAACATTTAGGCTCAGATTTCATTGATTGATCCAGAAAATCACGGTTGCAGCGATGCAAATTGCGGACAGACTGAGGTGATTTCCAGCAGCCGCATCTGATGGCAACCATCTTGGGCTGCCCGCCACAAACCTGCCAGTCTCTTCTCGGCCAGTCCCGCGCATCCCGGGAACGATCATCAGGGCTTCAGGAATGGCAGGTGTTAGATGGGGACCTGCCATTCCCGGCCCGGCTCGCGAACGACCGTTTTGTCCCACGACCTTCCGGCGGCAGGCGAGCAACCCGTGCCGTTCCAGGCTCGCGCATGAGCGGCAGCTCTCGCCAGCAAAGCCGACGTCTGCGTTCAATGTCAACGCAGGCGGGTAAACAGGCAATGCGGTCCATTGCCGCCTACCGAGCCATATCCGGGTCCTGGTTTCCTCATCGAACGCCCGCGGCGTCGCGGTCGTCCTCGCCAGACATGCGCTCGATGATCGGGCAATCGGGGCGGTCGTCCCCATGGCAGCGCTCCGCCAGTTCGAGCAGCGTCTGGCGCAGTGCCTGAAGCGCTTCTGCCTTGCGGCCGAGTTCTTCCGCGCGGGCGACGGCGAGTGCCTTCACTTCGGCGCTGGCGCGCTGGCTGTTGCTCCACAGCCCGAGGAGATCGCGAATATCCTCGATCGGAAAGCCGAGGTCGCGCGCATTGGCGATGAAGCGCAGGCGGTGGACATCGGCATCGGCATAATCGCGATAGCCGCTGTCCCGGCGCGGCGGCGCCGGGATCAGGCCGATCTTCTCATAATGGCGGATCATCCGCTGCGAGACGCCGCTCGCCTGCGAGGCCGCGCCGATATTCACAGCTTCACCCGGTTGAGGCGCAGCGCGTTGGCGACGACGCTCACCGACGACAGCGCCATCGCCGCCGCCGCGATCATCGGCGAGAGCAGGATGCCGAAGACCGGATAGAGCAGCCCCGCCGCGATCGGCACACCCGCCGCGTTGTAGATGAAAGCGAAGAACAGGTTGTGCCGGATATTCGACATCGTCGCCTCACTGAGCTGGCGGGCCCGGACGATGCCGTTGAGATCGCCCTTGAGCAAGGTCACGCCCGCGCTTTCCATGGCAACGTCGGTGCCATGTCCCATCGCGATGCCGACGTCGGCCGCCGCCAGCGCCGGGGCATCATTGACGCCATCGCCCGCCATGGCGACGACGCGGCCTTCCTGCTTCAGCCGCGCGACGACATTCGCCTTCTGGTCGGGCAGCACATCGGCCTCGACCGCATCGATGCCGAGTTGACGCGCAACCGCTTCAGCCGTGGTGCGATTATCGCCGGTCAGCATCACCACCTTGATGCCGTCGGCGCGCAGGGCGGCCAGCGCCTCGGGTGTCGTCGGCTTGATCGGATCGGCGATGGCGAAAATCCCCACGGCCCGATCATCCAGCCCCATGAAGATCGTCGTCGCGCCATCGCCGCGAAGTGCATCGGCCTCGGCGACAAGCGGCGCGGTATCGATCCCCGATTCCGCCAGGAAGCGCGCATTCCCCAATGTGACCCGCTTGCCTTCGACGGTGCCCAGCGCCCCCTTGCCGGTGGGTGAATCGAAATCGCTGACGGGAGGAATGTCGATGCCTCGGCCCGTCGCCGCATCGACGATCGCCAGCGCCAGCGGATGCTCCGAGGCGCGCTCGACGCCGGCGGCAATCCGCAGCAACCCGCTTTCCGCATAGCCATCCGCCGCGACGATCCGGGTGACGGCGGGCTTGCCTTCGGTCAGCGTGCCGGTCTTGTCGACGACCAGCGTGTCGACCTTCTCCATATGCTCCAGCGCTTCGGCATTCTTGATCAGCACGCCAAGCCCCGCCCCGCGCCCGACGCCGACCATGATCGACATCGGCGTCGCCAGCCCCAATGCGCAGGGGCAGGCGATGATCAGCACCGATACCGCCGCGATCAGCCCATGGGCAAAGCGCGGCTCCGGTCCCCAGACGCCCCAGATGACGAAGGCGAGGACAGCGACCCCGATGACAACCGGCACGAACCAGCCCGAGACCTGATCGGCCATGCGCTGGATCGGCGCGCGCGAGCGCTGCGCCTCGGCGACCATCTGGACGATGCGCGACAGCATGGTATCGCGCCCGACCTTGTCGGCGCGGATGACCAGGGCACCGCTCTGGTTCATCGTGCCGCCGATCACGCTGTCGCCATCCGACTTGGTGACGGGCATGGATTCGCCCGTGACCATCGATTCATCGAGCGCCGAACGCCCTTCCTCGACCACGCCGTCAACCGGCACCTTTTCGCCCGGCCGCACCCGCAGCCGGTCCCCCACCGCCACATCCTCCAGCGGGATTTCCGCCTCGCTGCCGTCCTCGGCGATGCGCCGAGCGGTTTTCGGGGCAAGGTTGAGCAATGCCTTGATCGCGCCCGATGTGCGTTCGCGCGCGCGCAGTTCCAGCACCTGCCCCAGCAGCACCAGCACGGTAATGACGGCGGCCGCCTCGAAATAGACCGCGACGGTCCCGTCAGCGGCGCGGAAGGCGTCCGGGAAGATACCGGGCGCCAGCGTCGCGACGACGCTATAGGCCCATGCGACGCCGGTCCCCATCGCGATCAGCGTGAACATGTTGAGATTGCGCGTCTTCAGCGAAGCCCAGCCGCGCTCGAAAAAGGGCCACCCCGCCCACAGCACGACCGGCGTCGCCAGCGCGAACTGGATCCAGATCGACAGCTTCATGGGCACGAGATGATGCAGCGCCGGGAAAAGGTGCCCGCCCATTTCGAGGATGAAGACCGGGAGGGCCAGCGCAAGGCCAATCCAGAAACGCCGTGTCATGTCGAGCAGCTCGGCGCTGGGTCCGGTATCGGCGCTGACCATTTCCGGCTCAAGCCCCATGCCGCAGATCGGGCAGGCGCCGGGATGGTCCTGCCGGATCTCCGGATGCATCGGGCAGGTCCACATCGTCCCCGGCGGCGCATCGACGGGTTCGACGGCGGACTTGTTCAGATGCGCTTCCGGGTCCGCAATGAACTTCTCGCGGCAGCCGGGGCTGCAAAAATGATAGTCGTGGCCAGCATAGGTCGCGTGATGCGCGGTTTTTTCGGGATCGACCGTCATGCCGCAAACCGGGTCGACCACCAGTCCGGCGGAATGCTTGCCATGGTCACCACAACAACTGTGGACACCGGAATGAACGCCATGTTTCGACTCGGCCATCAACCGTCTCCTTCTATCGCAGGGCAAGATGGAGTTTGACACCATGTCAGAGTCAATAGGCACTTTACCTTATCATTGTGTCAAGGTGCATGAAGGGTTCGAAAAGGATTCGAATCGTTGTCACCCAAGGCCCAACCGCCCAACAGGCCCCACCACCCAACAGGATTGCGATGAAGTTGCTTTCGTCGCTCCTGATTGCGCTTGCCATGCTCGTCTCGTCCGTATCGATGGCGAGCGGCACTGCAACGGCTATGCCGCATCAGGGTGCGATGGAGATGGCTTCGGTCGCGGGGCATTGCGCCGGGAGTGAATCTCCCTCCCATCGTAAATCACCCGAACCCGGCATGCACTGCGCCGTTGCCTGCGCGGCGTTCCCGGCAATGCCTTCCCTCATCGAGCAGTTGGATCGGCCAACAAAGGCCTTATATTCTGTTGCGGGACAGAAACATCTCATCGCGATCACGCTTGAGAGAGACACGCCGCCGCCGCGCATGATTCCGGGGAATTGAGGTTCATCCACTTTCTTCCGGAGATTAGTCATGAAGTTGATAATTGCTGCGATCACGATGATGATCGCCATGCCAGCCTTCGCCCAGAGCGCCGCACCGGCCGATGTGCGCACCCCACCCACCAGCCAGGGCGAAAAGACCGGCCATGACGGGCATGAAGGTCACGATATGTCCAGCGGCTGCTGCGACAAGGGGGCTGATGGCAAGATGGCCTGCTGCGAGAAAATGAAGGCCGAGGGCAAGGCGGAGGCGCCTGCCGCCGATCCGCATGCCGGACATGGCATGAGTCAGCACTGATCGAACGCAAACCGGGAGGCGGCTTTCCCGTCTCCCGGCCCATTCAGCACATAGCGGGCTCCCCCGATGGAGCCGAGGACAATATCATGACACAGACGATCGATCGGCGATCCCTGCTGCGTGCCGGCGCGGTCGGCGCCGCCGGACTGGGCTTTTCCGGCCTGTTCCCTGCCTGGGCCCAATCGGGTTCGGCAGGTCTGGCCGGCTCGCCGGGGCTGGCGCCGCAGATGCCCACGCTTTCGGGCGAGAATATCCACCTTAGAATCGCGAACACCCCCTTTACGGTTGGCGGCCGCACCGGCCATGCCGTCACGATGAACGGCGTATTGCCCGCGCCGCTGATCCGGCTGCGCGAGGGGCAGAATGTGCGCCTCCATGTCGAAAATACGCTGGATGAGGATAGCTCGATCCACTGGCATGGGCTGATCGTACCATTTCAGATGGACGGCGTTCCCGGCGTCAGCTTCCCTGGTATCAAGCCGCACACTACCTTCGTTTACGAATTTCCGCTGCTGCAAAGCGGCACCTACTGGTATCACAGCCACTCCGGACTCCAGGAGCAGCAGGGCCATTACGGGCCGATCGTGATCGATCCCGCCGAGCCCGATCCGGTCGCCTATGATCGCGAGCATGTGATCGTGCTCAGCGACTGGACCTTCCTGCATCCGCACCAGCTCGTCACCAAGCTCAAATCGGAAGGCGGCTATTTCAACCGCCAGAGGCAGACGCTGTTCGGCATGCTGCGTGGTGGTCCCGAGGAGAGCATGTCCGCTTCCGACCGCGCCATGTGGGGAAAGATGCGGATGGACCCCACGGACATCGCGGACGTGACGGCTGCCACCTATACTTATCTCGTCAATGGTCACGGGCCGCAGGAAAACTGGACCGGCCTCTTTCGCTCCGGCGAGCGGGTGCGGCTGCGCTTCATTAATGCTGCTACCATGACGATCTTCAATATCCGCATTCCGGGTCTGCCCATGACCGTGGTCAGCGCTGATGGGCTGAATGTCCGTCCGGTGACCGTGGACGAATTCCAGATCGGCAATGCCGAGACCTATGACGTCATTATCCAACCAACCGAGGACAAGGCGTTCACGCTCGTCGCGGAGTCGATCGATCGTTCCGGCATGGCGCGCGCCACGCTCGCGCCGCGCATGGGGATGACCGCGTCCGTTCCACCGCTTCGCCCACGTCCGACACTCACCATGAGGGACATGGGCATGGGCAGCATGGATCATAGTTCAATGGCTGGAATGGACCATGGCGCAATGGCCGGGATGGGTCATGGCGGCTCCCATTCGATGGGCAGCATGAACATGCGCGACAAGTCTTTGGTCCCCGACAGCGTCAAGGTCGGTGTTGGCGTGGATGCCATCGCCATGTCACCAGCCGATCGTACCGGCGATCCGGGCGTCGGGCTGGAAGATGTCGGGCACAAGGTGCTGACCTACCGTGACCTTATGTCGCTCACCCCAAACCCTGACACGCGCCCGCCGCAACGCACGATCGAGGTCCACCTCACCGGCAACATGGAGCGCTTCATGTGGTCGTTCGATGGCGAGAAATTCAGCGAAGGGGTCGAGCCGATCCGCTTCGAACGTAACGAACGCGCACGAGTCGTGCTCATCAACGATACGATGATGACCCACCCGATTCATCTGCATGGCCATTTCTTCGAGGTGGTGAACGGCCATACCGGCAGCTATCCCCGCAAGCACACGGTCAATGTGTTGCCGGGCGGCAAGGTCAGCTTAGACCTGACGGCAGACGCACCCGGCGACTGGGCGTTTCACTGCCATCTGCTGCTTCACATGCACGCCGGAATGTTCCGTGTCGTCACCATCCGTCCGCTGGAGGGAGATGCGGCATGAAGTATCTCCTCAGCCTGCTTCTCGCGGCCGCCGCAACGCCCGCGCTGGGGCAGCATAACCATGCCGCCGCCGAACAGCTGGTGACGGCCGATCCGCATGCGGGGCATCAGATGGACGAAGAAGCTGACGACCCCCATGCCGGGCACGATATGCCGCAGTCTCCATCCGGTCCATCGGATCCACACGCCGGTCATCAGATGCCTTCCACTTCCGCAACGGACGCGCACCGGGCTCATGCTGGGCATGAACCCGGCATTCCCGATCCGCCGGTGGCGCCGCCGTCAGCGGCGGCATTGCGTGGTCCCGATCACGCTGCCGATGCCATTTTCGGCGCGCAAGCAATGGCCCCGGCACGCGAAACCGTCCGCAAGGAGCATGGCGATATCAAAAGCGGTATGATCCTGATCGATCAGCTGGAAGCGGTCATGGGCAAGGGCAAGGACGGTTATGCGTGGGAGGCCCAGGGTTGGTACGGTGGCGATATCGACCGGCTCTGGTTCAAGACCGAAGGAGAAAGCAGCTTTGGCGAGAGTCCGGAACACGCCGAGGTTCAGGCGCTCTGGAGCCGTGCGCTCGACCCGTGGTGGAATCTTCAGGCCGGTATCCGTCAGGATTTTGGCGCGGGGCCCGATCGGACTTACGCCGTTGTCGGCGTCCAGGGCCTTGCCCCTTATTGGTTCGAAATGGGTGGGGCGTTGTTCCTGTCGGACAAAGGCGATTTCACCGCGCGGATCGAGGCGGAATATGATCAGCGTCTGACCCAGAAGCTGATCCTTCAACCTGCGGCTGAGCTCAACTTTTCGGCGCAGGATGTTCCTGAGCTTGGCATAGGCTCCGGCCTCTCCACCGCCGAACTGGGACTACGGCTGCGCTACCAGTTCGTACCCGAGTTCGCGCCCTATGTCGGCGTCCGATATGAGCGCGCTTTTGGCGACACGGCAGATTTTCGGCGTGCACGGGACGAGAAGGCAGGAGGATGGAATTTCCTGATCGGAATCCGATCCTGGTTCTGAGGACGACTGTTTCCAGGCTGGCACGCGTCGCTGATGCTGGCCAGTCTGGATTTTACCTACCGACTCGAAGCAAAGGCATCAACGAACGTGAGACGTCCGCTTATGCGAAAAGCGGTCGTTCGTTGCTCCGATTTCCAACGGCAGGTAAGTCCCAAGCGCCCGTGTCCAGCTCCACACGGGAAACGGGCGCCAAGGGTTCAAATCTCGGTGTTTTCGGCAAGGGCAAGCGCGTCCTCCACGTCGATCCCGAGATACCGCACCGTATTCTCGATCTTGCTGTGACCGAGAAGGATTTGGACGGCACGCAGGTTGCCGGTCGCCCTATAGATTATCGATGCCTTCGTCCGCCGAAGCGAATGGGTGCCATACTCGCTTCGTATCAAACCGACCCCTGTCACCCATTCGTCGACAAGCCGAGCATACTGGCGGGTGCTCAGGTGCCCATTATGATCGACCCGGCTTGGGAACACATAATCGTCCACCGTACCACCTCTGCGTTCGAGCCACGCCAGCAAGCTCGCTCGAGCATCTGGCAGCAGTTCAAACTGAACAGGTCGGCTCGTTTTCTGCTGCATGACGATTGCCCGCGTTCGGATTTGCCCGCCGCTGACAAGGTCGCCTATCTTCATCTGCACCAGGTCGCAGCCCCGAAGCTTGCTGTCGATCGCCAGATCGAACAGCGCCCGATCCCGCAGGCGGCGGCGTTGATTGAGGTAGAACCGGATTTCCCAGATCTGCTTAGGTTTCAGAGCCCGTTTTGCGCCCACGGCCCTTCCGGCATTCCAGACCGGGCGTTTGGTGGGGACGAATTCAGTTTCAGGCATCTCCATGATCATTCTCCTATGGCCACATTGGCCATCTGTAGAACGCTTGCCGGCGAGGACGGGGGTGAGAATGGCTTGGGGCTTGTGCCGACCAACTAACGCTGTTCGTTAAATGAGTCCCGACGGCCGCTCTCGACAAAAGCTGCCTTTTGAACATTAGAATTGACGCCTTGAGTAGGGGGCCAGATCAATCTGGTATTACGATGGGGTGAGGCCGAGCGCGTCTTCATCGGCCGTTGCGGCGGCGAGCTCGGCTTTCGCAGCGGCAATGCGGGCCTGCGCCTCGATGAGCTTAATCTCGGCATTAGTTGCGCTTTCCTCGCGCTGATTGACGAGGAAGAAGTCACTCGATCCCAGCTCGAAACGGCGACGTTCGGCTGCGGCCAAGCGCTGCGCCAGCGCCCATTCTTTCCCCGAGGTTACGACCAACTGGTTTGCTGCTTCGACCTCGAGACCGATCGCGGTGACTTCAGCCCGGATCTTTTCAGCTAGAAACCGCTGCTTAACCGTCAATTCGTCGATCTTCGCCTGGGTTTCGGCCAGCTTGCCCTTCGCCTTGCGGTTTTGCAGCGGTATCTTGAAGGTCACGCCGACGATCATCTCAAGCGGCGTGCGACTCCGCCCGCCCAGACCCGTTGGGCCGACGTCCTTGGCGATCTCCCCCCCAACGTCGAGCCGCGGCAGCATGTCGTTGCGGGCAAGAGCAAGCTTAACGGTCGCCTTGTCGATTTCCTCCAGCATGATGGCGAAGTCGGGACGGCCCTCCAAGTTGAAGGCGGCCCCCGTCCTAATCCCATCCAGCGCGGTAATGTCGGATGGCAGCCGCGTTTCATCAACGATGATCGGCGCGCCCTCCGCGTTGCGATAATAGAGCGACAGTTTGACGGCGGCGGCGCGAAAATCCTGCCGCGCTTCTAGGACATAAGCCTGTCGCCTGACGAGATTCACGTCGTTCTCGGTAAGCAGGATATCGGGTTTGGCCCCAAGCTGCACCTGACGCTCGATGCCGTTGGTGCGCCCATCTGCCAGCGCAAGTAGTGCCTCATAGGCTTTGAGCTTCAGTCCGGCGCCGACCCACTTCTGATAAGCTTCCACCGCGCGCGCCTGGACGCCGATGCCCGTCGCCTTGGCCTCGAACCGGGCGATGTCGATATCGTTGCTCGCCAGCCGAAATTCCGAACGTCGCGCATCGACCAACCGGTCGCGGAGCAGCGAATAGAGCGCCCCGACCTTCAATTCGCCTAGGCGATTCGTGTAGGATTTGTCTTCATAGACGGGAAAATCGCCGCGCGACGCCCGGTACTGGCCGTAGAGATAGCCGCCATTGTCGCTCAGCGGCTGCTCGGCCTTGCTCGCGATTTCGGTGCCGTCATAATAGCCCTGTACGCGGCTGCGTCCTTCGACGGCGAAGACCGTGTCGAACGCGCCCTGCGCGGTCAGCGCTCGAGCCTCCGCTTGCCGGTTGCGCGCCAGCGCCGCGATGATGTCGGGTGCGGCACGGGCCGAAGATTGCAGCACCTCCTGCAACGTCAGCGTGCCGCTGATCGCTGGAGCAGAAGCGTTCGACACAGCGTCCTGCGCCTCAGCCGTAAAGGCCGGGGGAGCGCTCGCCAGCAAAACGACGCTGATCACGGTCCGCATCGTCACTTCTTTTTCTTTTCGACCGAGCTTTTGTCCGATTTATCCTGTGCTTTATGAGCGACCTGATCCTGCCCGAAGTTCAATGGGAAATCGTTGAGCTGGCGCCATAGTTCATATCCGACGGTGACATTGTCGCCCTGGATCCAGCCCAATACCTTGCCGCCTTGGCGCACGAAGCGACGTGCGGGCCATGCGGGCTTGCCCGGCATCGGTTCGACCAGCACGCGGAACAGCCCGTCGGCGCGCGGCGTGGGGTCCACGGAACGAACCTGGCCATCATAGATGCCGACGGCAAAAGCTGGCCACCCGCTGAACTGGAATGCTGGGAAGCCTTCAAACTCCAGCCGCACCGGACGCCCCTTGTCAACCAGCGGGATATCCCGCCCGTCAACGAACAGTTCCACCGCCCGCTCGATCCGTTCGGGCGCGACGGTCGCGAGGACAGTGCCGGCGGAAATCAAGGCTCCACCTGCAGCAGCATTGAGATCCTGGATACGCCCGTCACGCGGCGCTGTGACCACTTGCGCCGACTGCCGCATCTGTTTGACCTCGATCTGCTTCAACTTGGCGCGCGCTTCGGCCAGCTTGGCGTTGGCATCGGCGACCTTGATCTGTGTCTGCTCATAATCACGCCGCGCGGCCAACCCCTCCGCAAAGAGCTGCGAGGTGCGACCCACGTCGATCGAGGCAACAGCGCGAGCCTGTTCAATTGCCGCGATCTGCGCCTCCACCTCCGCCTTTTCCGCGGCCAAACGCTCTAGGAAATTCGGATCGACATCGACCACCTTCACGATCGGATCACCCGCTTTCACCAACTGGCCGTCCTGAACGAAGAAACGGTCCACACGGCCCTCCACCATCGACGACACCTGTTGCAGCCGGTCGCTCGGATCAAGCGACGTGACCTGGCCGCCGCCCTGCGCCGTCTGCCGCCAGGGTACAAAAAGGATCGCGACGGCTAGGAAAATCCCCACTATAATGAGCCAGGCCACCACGATGACGACGCGTGGCGGGTTCAGCCCGGCAAGCGAGCGGAAGTGCGTCAGTTGCGTAGCGTTGATCGTCACGGCTGAATCTCCCTCTCGGCAAGGAACTGCGACAGCGCCGCCTTGTCCTCGAACTGACGCTGCGTTTGCGTGCCCAGCCATAATGAGCTGTCGAGATCCGTCGCCTCGGGTCGTCCGGTGAACAGCAGGACCGTCGTCCCCCGTTCACGCAGCATCCGCAGTGTCGCGTGGAGCGCGCCGGCGGGCATCATGTCGTACAGTTGGGACAACAGCAGTACCTTGGGACGGCTGATCAGCGCGGCTGCGACCTTAAGCTGCATGACTTCGACGATGGAGAGCGGTGATCCTGAACTTGCCAATCGTGTATCAAGGCCGCTAGAGAGACTGGAAATGCGCGTCGCCAGGCCCACGACATCCAGCACCTTCATGGTTATGGCGCTGTCCGCATTGCCTCCAGCCGCCATGGTCAGATATTCGCGAATAGTGACATCCACGATGGTGGGCCGGTTGAGCACCACGACCTCCGACCGCAACAGATACATATCGAAGCTGCCAAGATCGCTGCCGCCGATCGTTAGCAGTCCGCGATCGGGATTGACGTGGCGCTTGAGCAGTAGCGCAATCTGATTTTCGACGCCCGGTTCAGCCGCAACGACGGCCTGCTCTCCGCTGTCGATCGCGAAGTCGAAGCGCGACCCGGCCAGTTCAACGTTGCGGAAGCGGACCGATCCGTCGGGTGGCGCTTGACCGCTCAGACCCACAGGCTCCTGCGGGATCGCGAAGATTTGCGACAGTTCTTCCGAGCTGGCTACCAGATCGTAGAATGTATCGAGATACCAGCCAAGCTGGGCAATGCCATAGAAGACCCCGGACAGGATGAGCTCTGCCGCGACAAGTTGCCCGATTGACAGCTGTCCTGCGAGGATGAGGTTCCCGCCGAGCGCCAGCAGGGCTGAAGCGGCAAAGGCATAGACCAGGAAATAGGCCAGAGCCTGCGCAAAACTATAGCGGAAATAACGGCGATGGGCGCGGATATAGTTCGCCGTCACCGCTTCCGAGCGATCCATCGCGAAGTTCAGATGCCGGGCCGATTTGTAGAAGCCGTTGGATGCGCCGACGCTCTCCAGCCATTGAGCGGCTTCATGTTTGGCATGGGATACCCCGACGGCGCCCGTGATTGCCCCGTGGCGCCACAGCATCCAGATCAAAAGGCAGGTCACCACCAGAATGATGTTGAAGGCAAGGAAGAAGGGGTGGTAAAAACTCGTAACCACCAGCCCCACCGCACCCTGGAGGACGATGGTGAACGCGCCGATGACAAGGCTTGGCACCGATTTCTGGACGACAACCATGTCGAAGTAGCGGTTGAACAGGCTGCCCCGGCTTTCATCGGCGAAGAACGGGTTCTGCGCATGGACTGCCCGCACCGTGACTTCAGCGACCACCCGCGCAAACAGGCGGCGTTCGAACATGGTCAGCAGGTAGAGGCGTAGCGCGCTGAGGCACGCCACCAGCAGCAGGAGCACCAGCACAACGCCTGACAGTATCCACAGCGGTGCGACCAGCGCCGTACGTGCCACCGAATTGATGAGTAGCTGGACAGAAATCGGCGTCGCCAAGGAAAGAAGCGTGATGGCGAGCGTGTAGACGATGCCGACATTGACATAGCCCCTGTCCGGGCCAACGATCTCGCCCACCCATGCGGCGGCTTGCCGCAAACCAAACTGCCCGCTAGCCAATTTCTTACACCCCGATTTTTACGTTCGGCCTATTATCAAACAACCCCAGACTTCGACAAGGTTTGCATGCTGCACAGCAACATTTGCTTACGGAGGGTTATAGCGGGTGCACGTAAAGGAGCTTGCCGATGGCCGAATGCGTCGGACACCGTATCTCCAACGGAGGTAACGACGGCGTTGCCAAATGGCATTAACGGGTGTGAATGCCGTTCGGTAATTTGCAAGGTCGGGAATGGCCGCTGTCAGCGAATGCCGACGTTCTCCCTACATACGCGAATGGCGGGAAAGTCCCAGACTCTGCCTGTCCGGGAGGCGTCGATCATGATGCGACGAGATCCAGCATCCGAGATTTGATACGATCGCTGGAAAATCGCTGCTCCTTGATTCCATAAGGCCTCAGCCCCTCGCCAGAGGATGCGCATGCTTGGGCCATCGCGCTGGCGGCCGCAACCCGGGGCCAATCCGGCCGTGTTGGCGCTTGCGCGCCTGCCCGCTCCACCCGGCATTGTCCCGGGTTTCCCTTGGGCTTTGCCCGGCGGTGCTGCCGCCGCTTCCTTCGATGGCCCGGAGGCTGCGCATCCGGCGGATGGGCCGCTGGCCCCAAGTGGAACGAAAGGCAAAGCTCATGACCAGCACTCTCTCGGCGATACTCTCCGCCCTCGAACTCGGTCATCTTGATCACACTGGCGACCTGCGCACCCTGGAGGCGCCGCCACCCGCCGAAGCCATGGAACAAACCGTCAGCGCTGTCTGGAGCGATCTTTTCGCGCTTTTTCCCTTTAGTGCGCTCGAGCGCGACATCGAGGATCTGGGCTGGGGCCTGGTCAATCTCTTCCACCGCGCCGCCGCCAAGAAGCACCAGATGATCGATCGGCTGACGGACGAGATTCGGCTTCTGCTCGCCGAGCAGGATGGCTCGGAAGTCGCGACCGCCGACCTCGAGGACAAAATCGATCTCGCCCGCAAGATCGAGCAGTCCGCCGAGGCCTATGAAACCATGCGCGACACGGCGGCCCGCCATTATCTGCACGAGACGGGCCGTTCCTGGGTGCCGGCGTCGGGCAATCGCATTTCGCTCGGCACGACCGCGGCGATCGTCGATGGCCGGTCCTATCTCCAGGCGCGGCGAGAACGGGTGCGCGATGCCAATATGGTCCATGGCACGCCCGTGATCTTCGCCGGCGGGCGGCTGCGTTTCGCCAGCGACGACGACGCCAAGCAGTTCGCGGATAACCTGCTGCGAACGCTCAATGCTGTCCGCGAGCGGGTGGGCGACATGTATCTCGTCCATGGCGGTGACATGAAAGGCATTGAGCGCCTGGCCGCGTCTTGGGCCGAGCAGAACGGTATCCAGCAGCTGCGGTTCGGGCTCGATCGCAAGCTCGGCGATCGCGCCGGGTTCCGCCGCAATGAGCAGATGCTATCGGTCAAGCCGCGCTACGTCATCGCCTTTCAAGGCAATGGTGTCACCGAAAGGCTGGTGATCGAGGCCAAGGCGCGCGGTATCCACGTCGTTGATCGTCGCGGACCGCTTGGCACACCGCCAGCGTCGCGACCCTGCGGCTGATCCGCCGCGCCGGCCGCTTCGGCGGCCGGCTTTCCCCGTTTCGAAATGCTGCGAATGCCGGAGGGGAGGATGGCAGGGCGGGTGCGTCCTGTTTCCCGGAGGTTTGCATCATGTTCATGCCCGATCATCCCACGGCCCGCGCACTCCTTGCCTTTCGCGCGGCGCATGGCCACCGCTGGAAAGCGAAGCTGCTATTCTTGTGGTCGACCGGCCGCGACGTCGAAGAGGCCGATGGCGCGTGCCTGCGCCAGTTGCGCAACCAGGCCGGCCCGGCATGGCTCGGCCAGCTGTCGCCACGCCGCTGGCGCGCGCGATCGAGAGATTGGCGGAGCCCGGCGATCGGCAAACGGCCTCGATCTTCCTTGATCGCGCGCGCGAGTTTCACGAAGGGGCACGCCTCGGTGCTGCCGTCGCCCTTGCCCCCGCGCTGCACCTGCTGGCGATATCCTGCGAGCTGGGGCTCAAAGCCTATCTTATGAGCCGGGGCTGGTCGCACGAGGAGGTCGCGCGCGATATTCGTCACGACCTCATCGCCGCCTTCGACGAAGCGCGGCGGCTTGGCCTCCCGTCCCCGGGCCGTATTCTCGTCGATTTGCTTACAAGCCTCGGTCCCGCCTATGCCGGGCATCGTATCGACGCGCTGGTGGCGGATGGTTATGTTTGCGATTTCGCGGCCGTGCTGCGCGCGATGGGCTCGCTCCTCGGTGCCGTGGCGGCCGGACTGAGCCTGCCGATGCCGGCGCCGTAACTGCGCCTTCTTGCCCGTCCCCTAGCATGAGCATGCCATGGTTTGGGTTCCGCCGGACGGCGGCGCGGGACATGGTCCGTTTCGCCGCGCGGCTTGGGCGGCGGGCGGGGCAAAGTCGAGCTTGAGGTTCGCCAAGGCGTTGGACCGGCGTGGCCCTATAGGTCGGGGATGCCTGTGATTACCATGAGGGGTTCCTGGCACGCCCAAGCGACGAGCCGTCCTTCTCCTCATCTGACCCCTAAGTCGGCCGTCCGGCCCATCCAACCCGCGATCCTTCGGGCCGAGTTGCCGTGTGCCACGGCTGCCCGCACCACCCCTTGTCTCGGGGTTTCCCGGCGCTGCGCCTGCCGGTGGATGATCCGTCCTGTCCGCCTTGGCCGGGGATCAGTCGAAGGGACGGTCCCTTGGACCCAGTTCGAAGGAACTCCAGCCATGCAGAATCTCGTCATCCTCGCCGGCAATGTCGGCGCCACGCCCGAAGCCCGCACCACTCAGGGCGGCACCCGTATCACGCATTTCAGCCTCGCCACCTCGCGCCCGAAGCGCGACAGCAACGGCAAGATCCTCCGCGACGACAACAACCGCCGGCTCGAGGACACCGAATGGCACCGGATCACCTGCTTCAACGGGGTCGGCAAGACGGTCGAGCAGTATGTCGACAAGGGCATGAAGGTCATGCTCCGGGGCCGCATTCACTACACCCGCTGGACCGACAACGAGAATATCGAGCGCTACGGCGTCGAGATCATCGCCGATGAAGTGACCTTCCTCACCCGCGCCAAGGCGAACGACAATGCAGGCGGCGGCCATGAGCCCGAGGACGATGAAATCCCTTTCTGAAATCGGTCCCACCAGGCCCGGCGGCGACGCCGCCGGGCCTCCTTTCCTGCTCAGGCGGAAAAGGAGGCAAGCGGTTCATCGGGATCGGCATCGCCCCTGGGCATAGCGATCCCAGCGCAGCACGGTGCCGGTGCGGATCATGGCGCAGCTCAGGTCGCCGATGGAGGGCGCTGCGCACCAGGCGCCGGTCCTGTTGCCGCGCGCATTGCCGGTTGAATGGCAGCGCATGGTGGGACCGTCGACCAGAATATGGCCCGTGCTGGTGCGCCCCTGTGCGCCGCCGAGCAGGTTAACAAGAGCATCACGGGCGGCGAGGGCGCTCGCCTCGGGGCAGGGCTGACCTGGCCGGCAACTACCGTCCATCTCTCGGGCGGCAATTCCGGCGAGACGGACATGCATGCCTTCGCGGCACCAGATCGGCCCATCTCCATCCCAGACGCGCGTCGGCGTGCAGGTGAAGACCTCGCCATCGGGAATGACGGTGGCGGCAAGCAGGAGTGCGAACAGCATCGCGGCGACGCTAGCCCAGCGGCTCGTGCTTGTCATGGGTCTGCCATCAGTCAGACCGGCGGGGCGGGGGTGATCGCCGAGCAAAAATCGGCGGGATCATGGGGCTCTGGCCGGCGGGTCCACCCGCTCTCAATCAGGCGCGATCCTTGGTCCGACCGGCGGCCTTTTACGATCAACCCGCAAGGGGGTCCGGTCGCTGCGCTACGGCTTTTTGGGCTGCGCCAAAAAAGTGATCGCGGCCGCCGACCGGACACGTCGGGCGCCAGTCGAGCGGGACGGACCCGCCGGCGCGCAAAGGAGCCCCGACATGTTCACCGACATTGCAACCGCTCGTCGTCACGCCTTCAGTCTCTCGCGCAGCCTCATGGTGGTCACCTTCGTCATCGCGATCGGGCAGCAATATGGGGTCATCACCGCGGAGGATGCGGACGGCAGCGTTGCCTTGGTGGCCGAATATGATCCATTCGCCTGATGGCTCCTCCGGGAGCCTACGGCTCCCGGAGGAGCCATGGAGGGCGTGTCATTGATTCAACGAAAATAAAGACAGCAGCGCTAGGCGTTTGGCATGGATGACGGTGCGCCAATCGAAATTGCCAACGATGATCCCTTGTGGAACCAGGCGATCCAAGATGTGAACGCGTGGCGGGGCGCGTGTTTGCAGCATTTCTCGGCGGCTGAAGCGGCCGTTACCGAAACGCTGCTCCTTCTCAAGGCCATTCCGGGTAGAGGGGAGGCAGTACGGCTGCGGCATTTGATCGGTCAGCGGTTCGATGACCTCAGCAAACTTATCGAGGCAGAAGGCGCTTTCGCTCAAGAAGGCAAGGCGGCCGCCAAGGCCCTTTCGGATCTCCGCACACTCGAGGGCCTACGGTCGTTTCTTGCCCATGGTCAGGCCAAGATCGTGCTCGAGCGAACCGGAATATGGATCGTGATCTTGCGCCATGTCTCGATCCGCGGGCAGCAGGCTGAACGCCTGATGCTGCTTTTCGAGCAGGCCGAAGCCGAAGAAGGGCTCGCCGATCTGAAGCGCAAAAGCCAGAAGCTGTGCTCTGTTCTCGGCAATTTCCGGCGAACCGTGAAGAGCTGAACGGGCGGCTCCGGCGATGCCGGACCGGGCTCTAGGCTTCGCCCTGAGCCTTGGATTTCCAAGTCTCAGCCCATTCGGGTGACGATCCCTGCCGTGAGCGGTGCGCTATTTTGCCAGTGAAGCTCTCTTCCTCGGGCTGCGGCTGTGATACGTTACGAGTAGAGGGGGAAGAATGCTTACTCACATCAAGAAGATTAAGGGCTTAGGCGTTTTTGGCGACTACGCGGCGGCCGCCGATTTTCCGGCGTTTGGCCGCTACAACATAGTCTATGGCGAGAATGGCTCTGGTAAGACAACCCTCTCGCGCCTGCTTGCCTGCCTGGAGGTGGGGGAGCATCCGGATCACCCCGATCTTGAGTTCACAGTTGAATCGCAGTCCGGTCAGCTCACGAAGGGGGTGAAGTACGGCCGCCGTGTACGTGTCTTCAACAGCGACTTTGTCGAAGCGAACATCGGTCGTTTCGACGGGCCGCTTCGGCACATTCTCATCCTCGGGGAAGAGAACAAGACCATTGCCGAGGAGCTGAAGGCTGAAATCGCCATTCGCGACGATCGGGTAAAGCGTGTCCAGGCCAATGAAGCTGCCGTGGTCAAGCTTGTGAATGACAAGGGCAAGCTGTTTTCCGCCATCGCCAAGACCATTGGCGAGGCCACCAGCGGGTCGACCCTTCGCAGCTATCGTAAGCCCGACGCCGAGACCGCCTATGCCGAGCTTGGGGATGAGAGGGCTCTATCCGACGACGAATATGAGGTTCACCGCGGCACGGTTCGTCAGGAGCAAATGCCCGAGATCAACCCGCTCACCATCCCGCGGGGTCCCGAACGACCGGGGCAGGCACCCATCAGCGCCTTGCAGGCTGCCGCTGGCGCCGCGGATCGTGCCAAGGCACTGACGATGCGTTCGGCGCAGTCGGCCGTCATCGCCCGCCTTGCGGAAAACCCCGATATAGCCCTGTGGGCCGAGCAAGGCGTTGGCATCCATGCCAAACATGCAACCGGGCGCTGCGAATTCTGCGACCAACTCATGCCCGCTGATCGTCTCAAGGCACTTTCTGACCATTTCAGTATCGAAGACCAAAGGCTGAAGGAAGAAATCGAGGCGGAGCGCGTCAGCCTCCGCGTGATCATCGATGCGCTTGGCAGAACGGCGCTGCCTGATCGTCTGATGTTCTATTCCGAGCTTCGGGCAGATTGCGACGCCGCGCAGGCGTCGGTTGAAGCTGAGCTCGCGACCCTTCAGCTGGAGCTCGAGAAGATCGATGAGATCCTCGCCGAAAAGCTGACTTTGCGGACCACGGCCTATGAGCCGGAAATCGCCAGTGATACTACACAGCTGACCGCAGCGCTTGGCCTGATCAAGGCGCTCATCGCGCGTCATAATGACAAAACGGCAGGCTTTGAGAGAGAGAAGCGGGCGGCCCGCGACGCCATTGAGGCGCATCATCTTCAGTCCATCAAAGCCGACGTCGAAGAATTAACCGACAAGGCTGCAAAGCTGAATGCCGAAATCGAGCTGTGGCAATACGGCGGTGAGGATCTGGAGGAAAAACGCGGGATCGAGGCTCTGTCTCAGTCAATTCGAGAGAAGCAGGCCAAGGTTTCAAGTGCGCATGCGGGCGGCGTGGGTCTGACCGACCTTCTCAAACAGTTCCTTGGCAGGACGGAGCTACGCTTTGAGTCCGGCGATGAGGGCTATCGCGTCCTGCGGCGCGGCAAGCCGGCCAAGCGCCTAAGCGAGGGCGAAAAGACAGCCGTCGCCTTCATCTACTTCCTCGTGCAGCTCAAGGATCAGGATTTTAACATTGGCGAAGGAATTGTCGTCATCGACGATCCGATTTCCAGCCTTGATGCTTCGGCGATCTATCAGGCCTTCGCATTCCTCAAGAATGAGACCCAGCGCGCGAAGCAACTATTCATCCTGACCCATAATTTTGAATTCCTAAAATTGGTCATAAACTGGCTACAGAATGCGCGTGGCCAAGAAAATACGAAATCTTATTCGATGGTCCTGTGCGCAGAGACTGAGGAAGGTAGATTCGCGAGGCTAACTCCGCTGGATCGACTCTTGGTCGATCACCCGACCGAGTATCATTATCTTTTCAAGGTGCTCCATACGTTCAAATCAGATGGCACGATCCTCGGTTGCTATCACGTTCCAAATATTTCTCGTAAAGTACTTGAGACGTTCCTCGATTTCCATGTTCCATCGCGTAAATCACTTTATCAGAAAATGGATGACGTGGATTATGACCCGCTCAAGAAGACAGCAATTTATAAATTTGCAAACGACCTGTCGCATCATACAGGAAAGAGTTTCGATCCTGCCCTTGTGGCAGAGGCGCAAAAGAACGCGGAATATTTATTGGATATGATCAAGTCCGTAGCGCCACTTCACTACGAAGGCCTGAGGAAACTCTCTGAGGCGTAATTTGGTTCTCCTTCCCCCGTTGATCGATGGCATTTTCCATCAGCGTTCTTGGGATGCGCTGAGGGCTGCGTCTTCACACAGGAGTAGGCGGCGCAGGCACGGAAGCATGTCGATGCTGCTCGACACATCGATGGTCGCAGTCTCTAAAAGGGTCGTGTGGCCGGTGATCCGGTGCTGGGCGTGGACTGCCTCTGTCATGCCCAAGCCTGGATGGTGCGGATATAGCAGCGTTAGCCGCGGAGCATGATAGAGCTGCGCATAGGCCATCATCTGATAGACGTCGGCTTGGGAGACCCCCTGCTTGGGATCATCAATTTGTGATGCGATCCTTTTCCATTTGGTGTCGATCACATGCGCCACGACGCCCGAACGACGGATCAGGATGTCCGGTTTGGTCTGGAACAGGCCTCGGCCGCTGTCCTCGGCAGAGAGGCAGAACAATCGCCCGCCCTGCAGAGATACGGTAAACTCTGTTCCGGCAAGTGCGCGTGCTATCAGCCGCCCGACATACTCCTCAAACAAGGTGTTCATTTCGAAAAGGAGGGCGGTCCCCTGACCCGTCCCGCCGGTCGTTGTTTGGTAGCGGCCCCGGAGGAATAGCTGGGCCATGGCGAACAAGTCCCGCCAAGGACGATTGGTGCGATCGATGACTGCTTCATCCCATCGCAGTCCCGACACCGATACATCGGTGATGTCCGCATAGACGAAGGCGAGTTCGCGCAATCGCTGTTGGTTGGCCGGACGACGCGATATGCGGGACACATGGGAAATGGCCGCCTTCATGATGCGGTTAAGCGCTACATCCTCCGACAGAAGATCGAAGCGGCAGGCCAGTCGGGATGGGTTGACCGCATGGCGGGTGAACTGCCGGGTAATGTCGAGCCTGCCGCGTAGTGTCGGCAGATCTTCCTCATGCCCGACATAGCGACGCGGCATTCCCTTACGCAGGGCTTCGGTCAGCTTGTCGCAGAAGATGCGGATCAGGATTTCAAGCAGCGTTTCGCGCTGCCAGGCAAGATCAGTCACCGTACCAAGGTCGATTTTGAGATCGAGCGCGACAGCCAGCATGTGGATCAGGCGTTTTCGGATCGCCGCATTTTGATGATCGATCGTTTCGCCTGGCGCTACGTCTATCTTGGGTAGAATCTCCAAACTGCAATCGTGGGTCGCCAGAATTCCTACCACGCCCCGCGCGCGCAAGGCGTGTCGACCGTGGTCGAGCACGCCGCCTCCGCCCCGCCCGGCAAATGCCGATCGGGCGGCTAGACTGGCCAGCTTATCAGCGTGGTGCGGGGGAATCTGGTCCTCGCCGTCACCATAGGTGAGCTTGTCCCACTCACGAACGGTGTAGGACGGCATCAGATTTCGAATTCCGAGAAATCGAAGCTTGCCTTCACGCTCCAGCGCAGCTTGTCGCCCCCAAATTCATCTTCAGCAAAGCCCGCCGGCGCGGAAAGCCTTTTTGCCTCAATGAACCGAGCACCCGCCGCGCCGTCGCTGTCGCCGAGCACGGCAGCGACCTTTGACCAGTCCTCATAGAAATACTCGGCCAGAAGTGGGATGACCTTGTGGCGCATGACGTCCTCAACGTCCGCACGTCTGCGGCATCCTGTGAAATAGGCGTGACCGATCTGGTGTTCTCGATCGAAAAGATACTCGATCCGTTCATTGATGGTTCGCATTAGTTTGCACACATCGATTCCGTCGACATTATTGGCGTCGATTTGCTTTGCCGCCAGCGCTCCGCGAAGCGCTTCGGTGTCTGGCATCAACTCGCGGAACGTGAAGCGGCGGCGCAGCGCGGTGTCGAGCAGCGCGATTGAACGGTCAGCGGTGTTCATGGTGGCGATGATGTGGAGGTTCGACGGTACGCCGAAGCTTGTTCCGGAATAGGGTAGCCGGACCCGTACTTCGTTCTCGCAGCCCAAGCGTTTGTCCACTTCGAGCAACGTAATCAGCTCGCCGAACACCCGCGAGATGTTGGCCCGGTTGATTTCGTCGATGACCAGCACATGTGGCCGTGCGCCGGCGACGGGGCGCTCCGCGTTGGGGCCAATGACGACGGTTTCCAGCGCATCCCAATCGATCTCGTCCGGATCCAATCGATAGGCGGACTGCCGCCGAAAGTTCCGCGGGTAGAAGGCACTTCGCTCTGCGCCCTCGTCGTCGCGCCAGATCCATTTGACGCTGCGACGGTGGGGATGGAAGCTGGCATCAGGATCGAATCGATACTCGCCGGTCACCTGACCGAAGGCGCGATAGCTATCCCGTCCATCGGAAATGATCACATAATCATCGATCTGAAGGCCCGATCGGAAGGCGTAGGTCATCTCGATATTGGGGTCTTTGCCGGAGGCATCGGGATCCTTTTTCTCGTTCCACTCCTTTCGAATTTCTTCGAAATCGTCGAAGCGTTCGTCGGACCAGTCGATATCGCCACCCCAGCCCAGATGGATCAGCGCTCCGTCGAGCCCTTCCTTAATCCGATCCTCTTGATTGCCGCGCTGTCCGAGGGCGATCTTGTAAATCGATCTCGAGCGGTCGAGCCGGTGCGTTGGCGCGTCACCCGTGTCGAGCCGCGCTCTTTCGCTGATGAGCTTGAAGACGCCGGAATGCGGTTTGAGGCTGAAGCCGCCTGATGCGCTAACATCCTGCTCCTGGTCACCCTCCAGTTCGGTTCGGGTCGTCGGCCTCAATCCTTCGACGAAATCCTCATAGGAGAAGGACTGGTGGAAGGTGACGAACTCGATCTGCCCTTCGCCAGCGAGGCGGCGATATTCGGACATCAGGCCATCCCTGTCGTGGCGCAATTGCGCCGCCGCAGCGTCTCCGAGACAGAGCCGCACGGCTTCCCACGCCGTGGCGTAGGTCTTGCCGGTTCCGGGCGGGCCGTAAAGGATCAGATTAGTGGCGGTGGGTGGCCCAGCCATGGGTTCGGACGTCATGGTTTGTTGCCCTTCGTGCGCGACAAGCTGATAGGTGAAGACGGTGGAGCTGCTCGGATTTGGTGTGGTGTGTGTCGGGGCGGGGACGTTGGCACATTGCTGGAACTTCACGCTCCCAAGCGCGCTGCAGATTGCGGGGAACGCATCCTGCAGCCCCATGTCCCGGCTCAGGTCTCCGGCACGGATCGAGATCTCTGCCGCGCCTTTGTCGCGGGCAGGCTCGACATAATAGTTGCGGGCGCATAGCCGGATGCGATCCGCATTGCGGATCAGATGCTCGTACCGCTCGGGCGGGGTGACGGGGGAGTCATCGCCGTCGACGATGATATAGCCGGCATTATGCAACAGGGCTGCGGCATCGTCCTTTTGGCCCCAGCCTCCATTCAACTTGGTCTTGCTGCGCAAGAAGCCGACGATCGGTTTTGTCGGATAGACGCGATTGGGCCGCTCGCGTGTAGATCGGACCCAGTAGTCGCGCGGGTCGCCGAAAGCGTCGAATATGGAGCCGTGCTCGCCGGCTTGGCGGTAGCTGTCATAGGCGTCCATCGCAGCCTCGATGCCATCACGGGCAAAGGATACGGCGTCTTGTTCCTTGTAATTATGGGCAACCCAGAGCGCGCCCTGTACATCGATCATGTCGCGTGGCGCGAGGCCGCGCGCTTCGAAGGCCTGACGCACTGCCTTCATGAAGCGCAGTTCGTCGCGATAGGTCTCCGCCATCGATGCATGATCCGGAAACCGGCGTCCTAACGCTTCCTGCCAGAAATCCTGGCGCACCGAATGACGGATGTAGATGCCGTCATTCGGCGCCAAATGCAGGTACATGAACTCCGCAATCTGGCGTGCCGGATCAGGCTTGCCCTGCGGAACGGCCTCGACCCAGGCAGCGACAAAGGTCGCCAGTGCATCGGGAAAGCCGTCGGGTGGGCCCAAGGCAGCGGTTACAAGGGCACGCAAGGCTGGCCAGAGACGCTCGCGATCCGCGTCGCCTTTGGGGGACATTGGCCAATAAGCACGCCACTGTAACAAATTGCTTTTGACCAGTGCTATGTGAATCGCGTCGGCGAGCTTTTCATCGGTGCTGGCCTGATCGATCGCTGTTCTGAGATCGTGCGCGACCTCCAGCTTATAGTTCCGCTCTCCTTCGTCGAAGTCTGGATCGGGGCGATCGAAACGATCGAGCGCCGGAAAGAAATGGCGCAAGCGGTCGATCCAGCGGGTGACGGCCGCCGGATCGAGGACGAGTGCAGAGTTCGGTTGCAACAGGGTGTCTAGCAGCCGATGCAATTGGTCAGCGTCATTGATCCGGACGACAAGGCAGTCGGATTCTCCAAAGGACCAGTCACGGCTGAGAGCGGAATGCCGTCCTCCATCCTTCACCCCCTGTTGATAGGGGCGGGCGTCACAGGCGAAGCCACTGGCTGCCAGAAGCCCTTGCCACTTTCCGTCCAGAAAGACGTTACGCGCCGGATACTCGATTTCCCAGAGCAGGCGATCTCCTTCGCCAAATTCGAACGCGAGCATCTTCTTCGTGACGCCGGCTCCAGGGCGCAGGGCCGAGCTGCGGATCACATCGAAGAGTGCGTGGCGCAATGGCGCAGAGCGCTCTCGTTCATTTTCTTCGAGGCGGGCCTCGAATTCCCCCCACATTCAGGCTTCTCCAAATTCCAGCAAGGTCGATTCAGTGCCGAGTCAAAGGTCAATCATCCAAAATCTGGGGTATGCACACTATCCAAACTGCAGCCGTGAGGCCCCGCCCGCTGCCGGGGGAGAGACGTCCGCGTTTCCTATTGCGCTCAAGCCCCCGCGAAATCATCGAGTCGAACCTTTGCCCTTATCAATTGTCTAGCCATAGCGGGCGAGGGTGACAAATTCTGTCGCTGCCGATGGACCGCGCGGCTCGGCGATAGTCAGCGTTTGCCCGCTGGGCATGATACCGGCGAGGGGCAACGCCATCCGGTTCCTTTTCCGATGTCGGCTTCCTGGTCGGCGCGCGGGGCCGAGCAAGCCCGCACAGGCGGGCTTCTCCACTGCGTTGCGACCCTCCGGGTGCACGACCCCACTATGACGCCGCCCTTGGGGCGCCTGTCGGAAAGCCCCGATGGGCGGGGCTGATCCAGACCGGAGTCACAGCCATGTCGCAGCCTTCTCAACAATCGGCAGACCGAGCCGAGCGGATCGACCGCCGCACTGAATGACAGCCTGCGGAGATCTATTTGCAGCCCTGGCCGAAACCAGATCGTCATGACCGCAGGCGTCGCCGCGCTGGTCGGCGACGTGTCCCTCTTCCGCGGATTTCGCAGACGCGCCGAGATCCTGCGCACGGTGCAAAACTATGACAGCTTCAATTCCGACAACGATCCACTGGGCGAGCATGATTTTGGTCGCTTCGAATATGACAGCGCCATTCTCTACTGGAAGATCGATTATTATGATCTCGAGCTTGCCTGGGGCTCACCCGATCCAGCCAATTCCGACGTCACCACTCGGGTTCTGACGATCCTACTCGCCGAAGAATACTGATCGGCACGGCCATCCCCCTGACCGGGGGGGTGGCCGTGAAAAGTCTGCTTGAGCAGACTGCGCGCAAAGGATGTCCACGCACAAAGTGTGCTCGGGGAGGGGAGGGTGCACCGGAGCATCGCCCCCGTTCGGCCGATGCAAAGCTGTGAACCGATGCGGGATCAGACCATTCGAGGAGTTACCGCCATGTCCGCCTATTTCGCTGCCCATCCCGATCACGCGATCCTCTTTGCGTTCGGCTGTTTTGCGCTTACCGTCTATCTTTTCCGCTATGTCGGTCCCGGCATTGGCGGCGGCGGCGACTGGTCATCGCGCGACCATTATGAGCGCAATCTGCGCGACGGTCCGGACGACTATTGTTGAGCTGGCCGTACCGATGAGAACGATCGCCGTGAGCCTTCTCAAGGGCGGGGTAGGCAAGACCTTCCTCGCCACGCATCTCGCCTGGTATCTGGCCGAACCGGCAGGACGCCGGGTCGTGTTCGTCGACCTGGACCCGCAAGGCAGTTCGTCGCGCCGTCTGGCCCGCGAGCGGCCGGGTGGCTTCGCGGCCGATCTCTTCGATCCATCGGCGGCGTTTGCCGCCGATGGCCGGGTCGGGCTCACTTTGCTCGCCGCCGACCAGCGTTTGCAGATGATCAAGTCGGCGCAGGATGTGCGCGACTTTCTCGGCCGCTTTCCTGCGCTTGCGCCCCATTTCGACCTCTGCGTGATCGATACCGGTCCCAAATGGGATGAGCTGACCCTGAGCGCTCTCGCGGTCGCCGATGCAGTGATCGCGCCGGTCCACGTCGCCGAAGATTCAGTCGAATGCGCCAAGATGCTGCTGACCGCGCTGCGCAAGGCCGAGGCGGCGAGGGCAGGGCGCAAGATCGATTTCCTCGGATTGCTGCCATCAATGGTCAACCCGTTCGACCGGCGCGAAATAGACAATGCCGTCAAGCTCGCCCACGCGGTGGGCGAGCGGCTGATGTTCCCTGCGTTCATCAAGGCGCGACCGACCTACAAGCATGCGGCGGAAAATCATCGACCGGTCTGGGTGGAAGGGGGGGGCGGCGCCAAGGCGGCGGCCGAGGAAATTCGGCCGATCCTCGCCGAGATCGAACGGCGACTGGGTTCAGCGCCAGCGGCCGCCACCTGATGGGTAAGTTCGACGAACGCATCGAAGAGTTCGGCCTGCTCGTCGGCGCGCATGAAACAGCGCGCCGGGTCGAGGAAATCCCTCTGGAGCGAGTCATCCCCGACCCCGGCAATCCCCGGCGCAGTTTCGACGATGACGCCCTGGCCGAGCTTGCGGCTTCCATCGCGGCCCGCGGTGTCTTGCAGCCGATCACGGTTGCGCCCGCCGACGCCGCTGGCCTGTATCGCATCCGGTTGGGCGAGCGGCGCTTTCGTGCCTCCGAGCTCGCGGGCCGGGTGACGATCCCGGCGATTATCGTGGCCGAGGGCGAGGGAACCCATCTGCTGGCCGATCAGATCGTTGAAAACGATCAGCGTGCGAACCTGTCTTCGGTCGAGCTCGCTCATGCGATTGCCCGTATGCTCAAGGGCGGCATGAGCCAGGTCGAAATCGCTGCTGCGCTGGGACGCTCCAAGCAGTTCGTCTCGCTCTATGCGGCCTATGGTGACATGCCTGCCTATCTCAGGGAGGCGCTCCCGCGCGCGCCGATCCGGCTGCTCTATGACCTGCATCGCACAGCCAGGGATTATCCTGCGGAAGTCGAGGCCTATGTGGGCGCCTGGGATGAGAGCGGCGCGACATTGGCGGAAGGCGCGCGGTTCATTGCCGGGCTGAAGGGTAAGGCGGACATTCCTAGCATCGAGGCAACGCCGATGCAGGCCGCGGCAGTGACCGTCGCTCGTCCGGAACCGCGGGGAGGGACTGAGCCAGTCGCGCGACCAGGGGAGCAAACGCCAGAGGCCAGCCTTGCCGTTGAAGTTGATGGCCGTCCCGCGCGTCTTGTCCTTGGCCCGCGTGTCGTCGTGATCTTCGGCGATGGTTCTCGGCAAGAGGTGGCGACCGAACGACTTTGCTCCGCGTCTGAGGGACGCCCCGACGCCGCGATGCTCTGACCCTCTTCCTCCGCGTTCGCATATCCTGTTCGTGTGTATGTCGGCCGTGCCCCTTTCGGGGTGCGGCCTTTTGCGCAGGTCCGAGCTGGGGCGGCGCCGTTGGCGCCGCCCTTCGTGGATCAGGCGTGAATGATAGGCGCATTTTCCCAAATATGGTCGAAGTCTGCTCAAGCAGACTATCAGATGAGTTGAGTGAAGGTGAGGGCCGGATAGGCGTGACGCCGGGGATGTATGACAATAGCCTTTGATGCATGCCCGTCTTCACCTTCCGTCTCGACGATGACATCGCCCAGCGCTTCGATGCTGTGGCGGAGAGCGCCGGTGGTCGCTCGGTTTTGCTGCGGCGCCTCGTCATGAATGCAGTGGACGCGGAGGAGGGCGAGAGGTCGGGGCCAGTCCGCCGGCGGGAGCGAGCAACACGGCGGTTTGAGATCCGGCTGAGCGATGCGGAAATTGCCGCGCTGGATGCCGAGGCCGATGCTTTGGGTATGAAGCGCACAGACTGGGTGACAAGGCTGGTGCGCCGTCGGCTGCATTCGGCGGCACCGCTGCCGCTCGAAGAGCGGGCGGCAGTGGCTCAGGCGTGGCGCGAGCTCAACCGGATCGGCATCAATCTCAATCAGGCGACGCGGGCGCTCAACGCATCGGTGATGGTCGAATCCGGGCTCGATGTCGCGCGCGAGGCGGCGCTGGTGGCAAGCTTTCGGACGGAAATCCGGATGGCGCTTGCCGGTCTCGGCACCGCGCTCAAGGGCGATCTTGCCTATTGGGATAGCCTCGATGCTTGAGGAGGAGGGCATCCTGCCGCTGCCCAGCCTCATGGAGGCATGGCGGCCGCCCACCGGCGGTAAACGGACACTGCGGGGGGCCTATGTCCGCATCGGACGAGGCGCACCGGGCCGGGGAGGGCAGGGGCGGCTCGTGCCGCTGAGCCAGGCCGAGGCTCGGGCCAAGCTCGAGCGGATCGTGCGCAAGGCCCCGGAGGTCATGGTCAAGGTCTCGGGCAAGCAATATGGCGCGCATCATCTTTCCGAGCATTTCGGCTATGTTGCGCGGCACGGGAAGCTTGCGGTGCGCTCGAGCGAGGGCGAGATCATCGATGATCCCAAACGGCTGAAAGAGATCGCGCAGGACTGGGCCATGCTCGACGAGGCGATGAACGAGCATGGCCGCGACCGGCCGACCTCGCTGTCGCTGGTCCTTTCCATGCCCGGCGGTTCGACCGATCCCGAGACGCTGCAGGATGCCGCCCAGGCGTTCGCCCGGATCCTGTTCGAGGACAATCACGCCTATATGCTGGCGCTCCACACCGATACCGATCATCCGCACATCCATCTGACGGTGGCCACCGAAGGTGCGGACGGTAGGCGGTTCAACCCGCGCAAGGCCGACCTCCATCAAATGCGAGAGACATTCGCGCATGAGCTACGGGCGCGCGGCATCGCGGCTGAGGCGACGCCCAGACGCGCACGCGGTCACGTTCAAAAGCGTGTGCGCTCTGCAGCGCTGCATCTCGATGCTCGGATCGGTCAGGAGGGGCGCCGGCTCAATATGGATGAACTCAACGTGCTGCGCGCCCGGGCCTTTGCGCACGCGCGCGATGAGGAACGGCGGCCGCAAGACGTGATGGCGCTGGTTCGCCAGAAGCAGATACGCGGTGCTTATGCGGAGGCGGCGGTGGCGCTGGCACGTACCGGCGAGCCCGACGACCAGGCGCTTTCCGACGAAATTGCGGGTTTCCTGGCGGCTATGCCGCCGGCGGTCTCCCGACGTCTGGCCCTGGCCCGCGAGATGATGCAGGGGCGGCAAGCGACACAGCCGGCGCGCGAGCTGGAGGGTGGAGCTGGTCCCGAGCGGCCAGCGCCGGAGCGTGGGCGGGAGCGTTGATTCGCATGGGCGGTTTATCTTGCGAAGGGATGCTCCCATTACCATGTGCTAGAATGTCTTGGAAATTCGAGGGAACTGGCGCTTTCTGTGGTCATATCTTGTTAGAAAAAGCCATGCTATTATCTAACAGACAGGAGCTTGGACATGTCTGCAGTGGCTGATCGGATTATGAAGCGTGTGCGCGGCAAGGGCCGTGGCTGGGTGTTTACGCCCAAGCAGTTTGTTGACTTCGGTACGCGCGGCTCGGTCGACATGGCGCTGTCGCGTCTCGCGCATGCCGGTGACATCCGCCGGATCGGCCGCGGTCTCTACGACTATCCCCGCCAGCATGACAAGCTTGGTGCCCTGAGCCCGGATCCCGGGCAGGTGGCCCAAGCGCTCTCTGCGCAGAGCGGCGATGCGCTCGCGCCGTCGGGAGCGGCGGCGGCCAATAGCCTTGGTCTCTCGACGCAGGTGCCCGCCCGGGCGAGCTACGCCACCAGCGGCCGCACCCGCACCGCCAAGGCTGGCGGCCGCAGCGTTACCTTGAAGCACAGCCGCGCGCCGGTGCTCGACGCGCCGGAGTCTGTGAATGCGATCGTCCAGGCGCTCGCGCATCTAGGGAAGGGCAATATCGACGCGGATGTGATCGGGCGCTTCGCCGCGCGCCTCGACGATGCCGGTACGCGCGCGCTGGTCGCGGCCCGCTCGGCCATGCCGGGCTGGATGGGCGACATTGTCCTCAAGATCCAGGCGTCGCGGAGAGATAGGTCATACAGGGAGAAAGGGTAGCGCCGCTGGCGCCACCAGCAAATCTCCAGATGCAGGGTCGGGCACAAGGATGGGTACGGCCGGATAAAGTGTCGGCCATGTCGAATACTTGGCGATCCATGTCGCGGCGCTTGGAGACAGCCAGCCCGTCAAGGTCGTGATACTCGCATAGCGCTGCGCGAGCGGAAGCGCGATGATGGGTTCATAGTGGGCGACGCGGTTGCGCAATATACGCAGGTCGCGCAAGTCGCGCGCGATCACACCGCGCTGTACGCCTTTGGCCTGAAAGATGGGTCGCAGGCTTTGCCAGAGGTGGTGTGACTTGGGGCCGAAGAGTGACGCCCAGAAGCCGAAGTTCAACTCCGCTACGATCTGCGGACGGGTCGCTGCCTTCCCGTCTTTCTGCAGCGTTTGCCGTGCTTTTGCGATTGCGCCCGTCTGATAGTTCGTCACAAGGATCGCAGGATCGTCGATCCAGGCGGCGCCATGTTGCGCCGCAAGCCGCGCGTCCGCCATGTTACGCAGCACGACCTCGAGCATGTGTAGAGGGCCATAGAGGGCTGCGGAAAGCTGCACATTATAGGTGTACAGGCGCTCTGCGAGCGTCTGATCGGCTCCGGCCCACTTCAGATAAGTGTCGAAGCGGTCAGCGGACAAGGCATGAACGAATGTTGGCACGGGAACCTTTTCACTTGATTTTTAGGCACCCTTGCGCCATATGAACTGGGTATCCCCCGGCGGTCCCTGCTTTGCAAACCGTCGGGGCACTTTATTTCTAGACGTCGTAGATTCGATCTTCAATGCCGTTGCTGGAGCAGCGCAGCGCGAATGAACTCGCGCGCCACCGGCATGCGAGGAGATTTTGCGTGATCACAGCGAAATACATCCCGTGGGACCCGATTGGCGCGATGCCCGACGACCGAAAAGACGGTCGCCTCATGCTGCTCTGGGAAGGAGATCGCCCCGTAATCGGCCGATGGGATGACGGGCGTAAGGGATGGGAAGATCCGGAAGGCATGCACCTTTTCGAGGAGATCACCTATTGGGCGGATATCAATTCACCGGAATGACCCTTGCTCTTTCAGATGACAAATGATTGATATGGCGGTTTCGATTTGAAGCGCGACATCCGACGTGACGCGTAGCATTTCATCCGGGGTGGGGCGAGCCCCACCCCGGATGGCAAAATTTATCCGGCCTTGAGGATGGCGATTTGCTCTCCCAAAACCTCCTGCGGGGTGCGGTAGCCCAGGCACTTGCGAGGGGTGCTGTTGAGGCGGTCGGCGACGGCCTGGATCTCTTTGTCCGACAGCAGCGCAAGGTCGGTGTTGGAGGGTAGGAAGCGCCGTATCCGCCCATTGCAATTTTCCACGCCGCCTTTCTGCCAGGGTGCTGACGGCAGGCAAAAATAACTGGTGATGCCGAGCCTGTTTCGCAGTGTCGCAAAGGCGGCAAATTCTGTGCCTCGATCGAAGGTGATGCTTCGTCGGAGGGAAGGGGGCAGAGCATGCAGATGCCGATCAATGCCGGCCATGACACCGGCGGAATGCCGGCTCGGATTACGCGCGAGGAAGGTGAAACGGCTGCGGCGCTCGACCAGTGAGGTGAGGTTAGCTTTGCCATACTCCCGCCTGAAGATCAGGAGATCGCCTTCCCAATGCCCGAAGGTGCTGCGATCGGCTATTTCCTGCGGCCGGGCGCCGATCGTGTTGGCCACAGGAATATGGAGACCGCGTGGCTTTCGACCATAACGTTGCCGGCGCGATCGGCGGGCAACGGGAAGATGGCGCCACAGCTGGACACCTCGAATAACCGGGTGATTTTGGTCTGATGGCGTAGGAAGGGGCACGCGGCGCTGATGAAAGGCGGCGTTTCGGCTGCATTGGCGGCGTGATCGCGGTATCGGCCGAGTTCGGGACGCCAATTCCATGTCATGCAGGCGCAGTTCTGCCCTCGAGCCATGCAAGGCGCTGGAAGTTATAGACCAGGTTGGCCATGCCGATCTTGATCCTGGCACGAGCGATGCCGATGGTACGGACGACGAGGCCCATGCGGTGTTTCTGTCCGGCAAAGACATGCTCAACGGCGGCGCGTACCTTTGAGCGCCTTGCATTGGCTCTGGCTATCCGTTCAGGCAGCGGCCGCCTAGGCAAGCGCTTCTGGTGGATATTGCTGGTGAACATGCCCCTCGCGAGGAATGCCTCGTTCTTCTTAGATCGATAGGCGGTATCGGCCCAAACGCCCGAGGCGGTGTTCTCCTTGCTGATCAGATCGGGCAGTCGCGCCCCATCATGGGCATTGGCGGCGCTCGCATCCCAGGTGCGGATCAGGCCGTGAGTCCGATCGATGCCGATATGATTTTTATAGCCGAACATCGGAATGGCCAGATCGACCGGTTTTGTCGCCCTGGGATCGGCGCCTTCCTGGGCCTTGGCCTTGGTATATTTGATCGACCAGCGCGCATCGCGGTCTTTCTGCCGAACCCTGGCCGGCGTCCAGTCCTTGGGGATGCGGCCTTCCTTGATCGCCGTTTTCTCCTCCTGGGTGTTGCGCTGCTTGGGCGCGGGCACGACGGTGGCATCAATGATCTGACCGCCCATGGCCAGATATCCCCGGTCCTTGAGCGCGGCATCGAAGCGCGCGAATAGCCGGTCGATCGCCTTGGCCTTCACAAGCCGTTCGCGGAACAGCCAAACCGTGGTGGCATCGGGCACGGTGCCTTCCAGCCCCACGCCCAGGAAACGCTGGAACGATAGCCGGTCCTTGATCTGGAACTCGGTCGCCTCGTCGGACAGCGAATACAACGCCTGTAGAACCAGGATCTTGAACATCAGCACTGGATCGAACGGCGGTCGTCCGCCCTTGTTACGAGGGCCGCGTCGCAGCGCGGCCACCAGCGGTCCCCGGAATAGCTCGAAGTCCACCACGGCCGACAACCGTTCCAGGGGATCGCCCGCCGCGCTCAGCGCCTCGTATCGGTCCGAAAGATCAAAGAAACCCGGCTGTACTGCCATCTCTGCCTCCGCTGTCGCGTACCGGCAGTGAATCACCTCAAGCCGTCAGACGCCACCGGTTTTTCGAGGTGTCCAGCTTTTGGTGCCGTCCATCAGGCCCATAGACATATTGGTAGATGGTTTCGTGGCACACCGCCTCGCGAATACCCCGATGACGGCGTAGGTAGCCCGCAATCTGTTCTGGTGACCAGGCTGCCGACAAGCGATCGGCGATATAGGCGGCAAGTTCTGGCTTGCGCGCAATCTTGCCGCCACGCACGCGACGCCCGCGCGCCATGGTCTGCGCGACCGTCGGATAATAGCCCCGAAACAGCGGATGCTCATCCAGATGCCGGTTGCGTTTGAGTTCGCGGTAAATCGTCGCAGGATGACGCCCCAATGCATCCGCGATTTGCCTCACCGACCGCCCGGTCGCTACCAATCGATAAATGTCGCGCCGCTCGTCCAAACCCAGATGCTGATAGCCGTTCATCATGTGCCTTCCTGGAAAGGGGATCAAACCCTTATAAATCCTAGGATTTCGCACTTCGATTTAGAATCCACCCTATAAAACGATATGTTCCTGCCATTTAGAGAAGTCACAATCTCTGCCATTTAGAAATGTCACACGCTCGTGGACAGCAGGGGCTGCGTGGAGCCATCCATACAGCGCAGCGCAGACCCTGCTGATGCGCTGACCTTGGGGACCCGCTGCTCTGCAGTGGGCCCGGTCATGCCCTTTGCACGAAGCTGAGCGTGCCGCGTTCGCGCAACGCCTCGTCACTGAGCCTGAGACCGCGCTTGAGCTTTGAACCACCCAGTTTGCGGCGGTCAATCTTTGGCGGCGGTTCTGGCTCGGGGAAGAGATGCAGGGGCTGGTCGCGGCGGGCAGGGGCGTCGTTGTTGCGCTTGCGGTGATGCGGCATGATGGCCTGCATCTGTTTTGCCAGCATCAACGCGGCATCGAGATGCTTGTTCTCGACAATGGCGGGCTGGTTGACCTGCCGCATCTTGTCGAACTGACGGTAGGGCAGGACATGGCCCTCATGCTGGATCTCAAGCCGGCCATCGGGATATTCGCACACCGTCACCCGCTTGCGCGCCAGTGCCTTGCTAATCGCGGTCGGCTCCAGGATGAACATCGCCTTGTTGTAGTGGAGCGTCAGCGCCGCTGTCACGGTCCGCTGCTCGCGCCAGACCATAATCGAGCGCAGATCGTCATGCGGGGCGAGGGGGCGGTGCAGATCGCGGGTATCGAAGGCAGGGCGGGCGAACCGTGCATTGTGCCTGGCCATGTAGCTGGCGAGAAAGGCGTTGGCCTCGGCGATGGATGAGATGCCATCAAGCCGCATCGCTTTGACCAGCCGGTCCTGCAAGGTGCCGTTGGCACGTTCGACCCGGCCCTTGGCTTGCGGTGAGTTGGCGCAGATGATCTCGATGTTGAGCGCATCGAGAGCCCGACCGAAATGCGTCATGCCATCGCCTCGCGCGGCGCTGGCGCGGGAGTTGCGGAAAACGCTGTGCTGATCGGAATAGAAGGCCACCGGCTTGCCGTGCCGCTCGATATACTCACGCGTCGCCTCCATATAGGCGAAGGTGCTCTCGCTCTCGACCATCTTGAGGTGCATCAGTTCGCTCGTCGCGTCGTCGATATAAACGAGCAGGGTGCATTGCGGCCCGCGATCCTCGAACCACCAGTGCTTCGATCCGTCGATCTGGATCAGCTCGCCTCGGCAGTCCCGTCGGTAGCGCGGCTGATATGGGCGTGGGCGCCGGGCCACGCGATCACGCCAGATGCCAGCCTCGATCATCAGCTTGCGCAGCGTCTCGCGCGAAACGCGGATATCGTGCCGCTCGGCCAGATACTCAGCGGCCAGCGTCGGGCCGAAGTCGTAATAATGCTCCCGGACAAGCGCGACGATCCGGGTGCGGATCGCGTCGTCCATGCGCCGGTTACTGGGGCGACCACGGCGGCGCGAAATAAGCCCGGAGGAACCGTCGTCCATGAACCGGGTCAGCAGACGGTGCGCGTGTCGTCGTGTAATGCCCATGATCCGTGCAGCTTCCGTAACCGTCAATCGGCCGGAAGCCACCTGAACCAGCGTCTCAACCCGCGAAAGCTCTTCGGTACTCATCCGCAACACCGCCATGCATAACACCTCCAAACAGCTGGAGGGCACGATAGCGCAGGTGAGACATCTCAAACTTGCGCGACTGTGACATTTGAACGTTGCTGCTACACGATAAAAGTTTGATAATACATCTTATGTTAAATGCGGTGTGACGTTGTGTGGGACTGGCGGCACGAAAATGATCGCCAGCCCCTCGAGGTTCAATTTACGCCAACGATTTCCATCAGTTTTCCGTAGTCCGTGACCACGTCATATTTTACGCGATCCTCGGAGAACTGCTGGCCGATTTCATCGAAGAATTTCCGGGCGCACTCGATCTTCGTCTTCTCGATCTCCCGCAGCTTCATCGAGGACATCGTCCCCTTCGTTTCAGCCACGAAGTAGATGTGCCTGACGCTGCCAGCCTTGAACGATATCGCCCAGTCAGGGTTATAATCCCCGACCGGAGTGGGGATCAGAAACCCGCGTGGCAGCTTGGCGTAGACGACGACCTCGCTGCTCGTGTCCAGTTCTTTGACGAATTCCCTTTCTACGTCCGAATCCGTGATCGCGTAGTCGTAGACATGGTTCTTGAGCTTCGCCGAGGCGCGTGAGAAATCCTGACCGGTCTGGTTGGCCGTGAAGATGTCGACGTCGTATCGCTCATCGACCTCATCGTAGGCCAGACGCTCGATTACCATGGCGGCCTTCTGTTCGGCGATGATCCGCGAGGCTTCGGAAATGAAGTGTTCGGGGTTTATTTTGAACTGCCCGAATACCGCCGCCTCGGTCTGACCAAAGATGACTGCGGTCGTATCTCGCGTCAGTTGTGCACCTTCGGCAACTTTGCCGACTAGGTCATATTTTACCACAGAATGGATCGAACCGCCTTGTTCGGTCGTCGTGTTCGTGATCGTGAAGCCATCGCCAGCGCGCAGCTGGTCATCCCGCAAGCCGTCATCCTGGAGGCCCTCCTGAATGGTGTATTGCAGGGGTGTGACGCGCAGCTGGCTGTTGAGGGCGCTGACGCATTTCCTGATCAGTTCCGCCGAGTCAAATTCGACCCGATAGACCGCCTTGCGATTGATCCGTGCCCACAGCTCCTGAAACTCCTTCTTGTCGAAGTTCGTATTGAGCGGGTTGGTCTTGGGCTTGCGTCCATCACCTACCTTGGGCAGCTGGGCATCGCTGAAAACGCTTTCGATCAGCTGGAACACCTGATCCGCGTAAGGTTTCAGCTCATCGGGCAACTCCGCCAGCGTTCCGGCAGTCTTGGCGTTGTGGTAGGCACCTGCAATCTGATCGGCATCGTCGGTGTAGTCATTCTTCACCAGATAGCGGTAGATTTGTTTGGCCATCGCACTGGTGACCTCGACAGGCCCCTGGCCAGTGACCATCGTCTTGCCGGTGAAGTACTGCTCGGTCGCTTGGCGCGGTCGCGAGGACAGGGTATCGGCGATTTCCTTTTGCAGGCCAGCGACGAAATCCTTGTAGCTCTCGCTCGCGACCACGGTGAGAACGTTGATGTCGTGGACCACGGCCGGGTGATCCATGCGGTCCCCGTGCTGATCGACGCTCAGCCGAAGTCCGCGCCCCACTTCCTGGCGGCGCGAGATGGTGTTGTCGCTGTGCTTCAGCATGCACATGACAAAGACATTCGGATTGTCCCACCCTTCGCGAAGGGCCGAGTGGGAGAAGATGAACCTAACCATCCGCTTGGCGCGGTCTTCAGAACTGTCCTTGGGGCTAGCAAACGCCAACAAGCTTTCCTTGTCCTTCAGGATCAGATCGTAGGCATCGACATCGTCGGAATCGACCGCACGGGCACCTACCGCCGGATCCTTGAGGCGATTGGTTTTCTTGTCGATCGAGAAATAGCCGCTATGAGTTTTAGCCCCGTCTATGCCCGCGAGGTAAGCTCGGTAAGCTTCGTTATCGATCGCCAGTTCGGAGAGAAATTCGGTCTTCAGAAGTTCATATTCCTCCTCGAAGATTCGCGCGTATTCGCCTTGCTCGTCCGGCTGGCTGTAGTCGCGATAGCGCACCACCTCGTCGATGAAGAACAGCGATAGGACCTTTATCCCCTGCGCAAACAGCTGCTTTTCCTTGTCGAGGTGGGCCTTGATCGTCTCGCGGATCTGGATGCGGCGGATATCGCGCTCAGACACATCGCCGTTGGCTTCGCCTGCATTCAGCACGATGCCGTTTGTGAACTCGACCGTGTCGGTGTTGTAATCGATCTGACTGATCGTGAAGCCGCGATACTGATCCAGATCGCCTGACTTGACGAACAGGTCGTCACGGAATTCAAGCCGCCGAATCTGGCGCTTGATCTCGCCGGACTTCAGTTTCACCTCGAGCTCGATCCGGGCAACCGGAGCCTTTTTCGAGATGTCGATGCCTTCGAGATAGAGGTAGGCATTGGTGCCGGCGAGCCCGCGGGTCTGGATGCCGCGCACGGCGATCTTCTTCACCAGCTTCTGGTTGTAGGCGTCGAGTGCGTCCAGCCGGTGAATGCGGTTATGCTGGGTCTTGTGCGTAGCGGAGTAGCGCAGGATCATCAGCGGCTTGAACTTCGGCAACGCTTCCATCGTTGCCGCACCTTCCATCTTCTGCGGCTCGTCCAAGATCAGGATCGGCCGGTTGGACGCGATGACGCCTATGGGTTTGCGCGACTGGAAGTCGTCCAACTCTTCATAGATGCGGCGGTTGTCTGCACCCCGTGCGGCAAACGCCTGGATGTTGATCACCATGACGTTGATACCGGCGTCGGAGGAAAAACTTTCCAGCTCGTGCAGGCGCTTGGAGTTGTAGATGAAGAACCGCGCCTTCTTGCCGTAGCTTTCCGTGAAGTGATCGGCGGTAATCTGCAGGGACTTGTAAACGCCTTCGCGGATGGCGATCGACGGCACCATGATGATGAACTTCGACCAGCCGTAGCGCTTGTTCATCTCGAAGATGGTCTTGATGTAGCAGTAGGTCTTGCCGGTGCCAGTCTCCATCTCGACGTCAAGGTGAACGCGGGTCGCGGCCAGAGCATCGCGACGATAGGTCGCCGGTGCGGCCACGCGTTGATTGTTCCGGTCCAGCACCATGAACTCGTCCAGTCGCTGCGCGACGGGAAGATTCTGGCGGCGCTGAACAGCCTGGATGTTCTCCAGGATCTGGGCTTCGCTCAGCGCGAAATCGGCGTTCTTGAACCCTTCCTCGAAAGCGGCTGCCTGTGCCTTTTGGCCAGGGTCGATGCGGTAGGTCAAACCATCGACCTTCGGTTGACCAGCGAAACAATCGACCACCGCTTCAACAGCATTGGTCTGATAGGGCTGGACCTTGAATTTTAGCTTCATGGATTCAGCCTCAGATTGCTTTGACGTCGGTTGACGGTGAAAGCTGGCGGAAGATCTGCTCGACGTTGATCTTCACCGCATCCGAGACAAAGCCGTTGTCGCGGAAGACGACACGCAAAGGCTCACGCTTCGCCAGCTCCTTCACCAGTTCCTCGGTCACACCACGATCAAAACAGGCGACAAGGGCGTTGTCGTCGACGAAAAACACGGTCTTGCCCTGGACCGTCTCACGGCGGATCGGCAGCGTGAGGTCAACGCCCCAGTCGACCAGCACCTGAAACAGCAGGTCTTCGGACGTGCGGTCTTCCTTCACATTGTCGACCATATCGAGCAGGTCGGACTGCTTCAGCTCGTCCGGGCGGTAGTAGACGTCCTTCATGTTCGATGTGTCCACCTTGAACACCCGAAAGCCAACATCGCGGTTCCAGTCGGGGTGGCATTGGCCTTCCCGGATTTTTTTGCCAGCGCGGCGGATGCGCTCTTTTGAGACTTCAGCAATGGTACTCAAGCCATCGGTTCTATGCTCTGGTTGGAGATCCGTTGCCTCCGGCAATTGAACCATCAGGAACTTCCTGTTTCCGCCATCAGCCGCATTGGCTTCAAGGACTGCATGAGCAGTTGAGGATGAGCCTGCGAAAAAGTCTATGACAAGGTGATCTTCTTTTGCTGCCGTGCAGAGATCAAGGATACGTCGAAGCAGTTTGAGCGGCTTTTTTCCATTTGGAAAAATAATGCCGCCTTCTGCCCCAACGCCACCCGTCGTTTTAATGTCAGACCAAAAATCACCAGCCTTTTGATCGATGTTTTGATCTGCAAAAAGAATCTGTATTCTTGGTGACTTCGTCTCTTGGTTGAAATTTCTTTTGAACAGGTAGAGCTTCCCAGACGAGCTTAGAACGGTCAAGACCTCCTGCGGCGGCAGATCTCCGCGTTGAAGGGCAAGATTCTTTACTGACCCAGAACCAACTGCTTGGATAATGCGCCAAGAATTCTCTTGACGCCACTCTTCAAAATCGTGCCCCAGCGCATATTTTTTGTGGGCTTGCTTGGCCGAAATAATCTTAGCTGGCGCCAGTAGGCTGTCTATGAGCTTAACGTCTTCTTCTGTTGGATGGTCCTTCTCCAGCACTTCCTTGATCTGATCGACCGCTTGCTTCGATAGGTCATCAAGGAAATCTTTGTACTCCTCGTTCCATGTTTGCGCAGGAATTGTGACGGGCTGGACCTTGAGCGATGGAGACTTCCGATAGAAAAGGAGATACTCTTTGAGCTTGGGAAGGCGGGCGGTGATGTGCGACATTTTTACGCCCGAGGCTTCGCTCATCTTAACGGCAATACAGTTCACGAAATTCTCGGTGCCAAATATCTCATCCAGAACAGCGCGACAGCTATGGACTTCATTGTCGTCAATTGACGTAAAAAAGGCACCATCACTTGCGAGTAGGTTCTTTGCAAGCTTTGCTCGGGCATAGAACATGCTTAGCCAGTCAGAATGAAAGCGGCCATTGGCCTCCGGGTTGGCGACTAAACGATTTCCACTTTCGTCGGTCTGATTGGAACGCTGCAGGAAATCGTTAAAGCTTTCCGTGAAGTCGTCGTGATATATGAAGTCTCCGCCTGTGTTATATGGCGGATCGATGTATATCATCTTTGCTTTTCCAAGATAATTTTCTTGGAGAATTTTGAGAGATTCAAGATTGTCGCCCTCAATGAACAAGTTTTGCGTGGTGTCGAAATCCACGCTTTCCTCACGGCAGGGACGCAATGTCTTTGCAATCGGCGCGTTCGCAAGCGCCAACGCTTCCCGCTTCCCCGGCCAGTCCAGCCGATACCGCTCCTGCGGGCCTTCCACGATATGGTCGCTCAACTCCTGACGCATCTGATCAAAGTCCACCGCCAGGCGCACCACCCCCGTCGCCTCGTCGCGCGCCTCGGTGACGCAGCCCGGGAACACGTCGCGGATCTTCGCGATATTCTCCTGGCTCAGGTCGGGGCTATGCATCTTCAGCTTATCCATGGTCGTCCTCTTGGTAATTCGTAGCAGCAGTGCCGGCGGTGCCCGCCGTCAGCTGGTCCAATTCCTGTTTAGCTGCGCGCAGCTCGGCGTTGATAGCCACGCGCTTGTTGAATTGCTTCTCGCGCGCCAGCCGCCCCTTGATCCGATCGACCTCTCGGGTTTTGGCTTTGAGAGCCTCTGCCTGCGCGATGCGCGTCTCTAACGAGACAGGTTCAACTTGCGAGGTCGGCGCAACGGGTACCACCAGCGTGGGTTCGCCTGAACCAAGGATCAAGCGGGCCGTCTGTCTCTCCACCAACGGGCTTAGAAGCCGCTCATAAAGCGCCCCGAGGTTTAACGCCACTGGCAGGGGCGCTCGGGAGACATCCTCGAGTAGCCAGTCACCCTCAAAATAGTCGCCCACCACCCAGCGCGAGCTGTCCGCCTCGTTAGGACGCTTGTAGGCGGCGACCAGCTTGACGCGGTTGCCGTGGACCAGCTCGAAAATCAGCGGGAACGGGATGGCCTTGTCGATGGCGCGCAGCACATCACGGTCCAGCGTTGCCGTCCGCGCTGTGATGCGGAAAATCTGAATCTCGGCCACCTGCTTCGTGGCCGCCAAATTGACTGTCTCGGGGGCCAGCTTGTGGGACCAGATGATCTGATCCACCTCGCGCACGAAGAGGTCCTTCAGCGCGGTGTTGGCACTGGCGTGTTCGTAGATCTTGTTCTTGGGGATCACGCGCCCGAACGCCGCGGCCCGGGGCCATTCGTAGAGGATCATAATCCCCCCTCAATGACCAGGAAGGCGATCAGCTCGAAATCGTCCAACCCCTTGATGGTGTGGGTGAGCGCCGTGGTTCGCCCGCCGCTGAAAAGGCTGTCGATGTCCTTTTCTTCCTTCACCTCGATCATGGAGCGGATCGCGCTTGAGAGTAGGTCGGAATAGCGCCCCATCTGGCGCCCATCATCGGTCCGCTCGTTGAAGACCCGGCAAACCTCCCGGATCGGCTCTATCTGCCCTTTGCAGCTGGTGCGGATCAGATCGAGCAGGCGCTTGACCTCGGTATGGTCGGCGACGATTTCGCCATCGTCACCGATATAGACCAGGTAGAACGGGTGGAGCCGGTTCTGCTGGTTCACGTTCACGCTGTCATGGATGTTTTTCAACGCGAAGATAACGCCGGGCTCCAATCCAAGCTCCGGCTGGGCCGGAACGATGGCATGCATGCCGAAAGGCACGTTTTCGAGCTCACCATGCTCCTTGACGTAATTGAGCAGGTCCATGCGGAAATCATTGAGGCCAAGGTCGGTGATCGAGATGCCGGCCTTCACATCCTCGAGCTCGATCACCTCGTCCTGCAGGCGCTTGAGCTGCTCCTTGCGATAGGCGATGTCGCTCGACTTGGCGGTGAGCACGTTGTCGTCACCAGTTGCGGTCACGTCAGCGATCACCATCCGGTTTTCGACGCGTTCCTTCAGGTTGATGTACTCGTCGAGCGTGATGTCAGGCCAGTAGTTTACCAGCTGAATCTGGCTGTTTGGGGAACCGATGCGGTCGATCCGACCGAAACGCTGGATGATCCGGACCGGGTTCCAGTGGATGTCGTAGTTCACCAGGAAATCGCAGTCCTGGAGGTTTTGGCCTTCCGAGATACAATCCGTGCCGATCAGAATGTCCAGCTCGCCGGGCTCGTTGGGAAGGACGTTTGCCTTCTCCTTCGAGCGCGGCGAAAACAGTGTCAGCACGCTCTGAAAATCATAGGTTTTCTTGAGTGTGGTCTTGGGCGCGTCCGACCCAGTGACCTTGCCAACATGCAGCCCCAGCTGCTGCGCGAAGGCCGCCAGGTTATCGTACAGGTAGTTGGCCGTGTCGGCGAAGGCCGTGAAGATGATGACCTTCCGGTTGCGGGGATTGAGTGGTGCATCGATCTTTTGCCGGAGCAGAGAGAGCAGGTGCTGGAGCTTGGCATCATCGGCTGGTGCGACCAGATCCATTGAGGCGATTAGAGCCTCGATCAGCACAAGGTCTGCGGACAGGTCATGCTTCCATGAGGGCAGATCCATGTCGCCAAGGCTGATCTGCACCTTCTTGCCGACGGTAAACTCGTCGAGACCGCCCAGGTCTTCATCTTCGGAGTCGAAATCGCTGATTTCTTCGATGTGGTCGCTGATGCTTCCGCCGCGCCCGGTTCGCTCGAACTCGGCGATGGCATCGAGCGTGCGCGAAATATTGGTACCAAGCGAACGAAGCGTCAGCCGGAACGCCGCGACCGAGCTTTCGAGACGCTTCAACAGATTGGTTGTCATCAGCGCCTGAAGGCTGCGCTCTCGGTCGGCCTGGCGCAGCTTGCCGCGGCCGCCTTCGACCTGCGTGTCGTAGATGTCCTCGTACTTCCGCAGCCGGCTCGGCAGGATGTAACTGATCGGCGCGTAGACCGCGAGCTTCAGCACTGACAGCTGCGCGAAGATGTCGTTCAGCCCCATTACGTCCGGGCGTTGGGTGATCGGACAATGATAGGAGAGCGGCTTGCAGCGCTGCGGGAATTTGCCGATGTCCTTCGTGTCGTAGAAGGTCTCGATGTGCTTGCGGGACCGGGCGATGGTCACGGAATCGAGCAGTTCGAAGAAATCGAAATCGAGCGCCTTCAGGATCGAGGCCGCGGTGCGATCTTCAGGCGGCAGGGCCGTCCATTCGTTGAACGTCTTCTGGGCGCGCCGGAAGATTTCCTCTATGCTGGTTTCGGTCTTGAGGTTTTTGGCAAGTGCCTCGGACTGTCCTTCATATGCCAGCGCCAGCTGGTTGCGCAGGTCCGTGAAGCGGTTGTTCACAGGCGTTGCCGACAGCATCAGAACCTTGGTCTTCACGCCGGCACGGATGACCTTGTTCATCAGCTTTTGATATCGGGTCTCCCGGTCTTTGAAGATGTCATTGTTTCGGAAATTATGGGACTCGTCGATGACGACCAGATCGTAATTGCCCCAGTTCACCCGGTTCAGCGGGATGCCAAAGGACTCTCCTCGGGTTCGGGATAGGTCGGTATGGCACAGGACGTCGTAGTTGAACCGGTCCTTCGCAAAAATGTTGGTGGTCAGATTGCTGTTGTAGTTGCGCCAGTTGTCCGCGAGTTTCTTGGGACAAAGCACCAGGACGGATCGATTGCGCAGCTCATAATATTTGACCACCGCCAGCGCGGTGAAGGTTTTACCTAGCCCCACGGAGTCGGCCAGAATGCAGCCGTTATAGGTCTCCAGCTTGTTGATGATGCCGGTGGCCGCATCCTTCTGGTAATTGAACAGCTTGTTCCAGACCACGCTGTCCCGGTAGCCGGTCAGGTCGTTTGGCAGGACATCTTCGTCGACCTCCTCGAGGAAGTCGCGGAAGATATTGTAGAGCATCATGAAGTAGATGCGTTCCGGCGCATTCTCCTGATACACAGACTCGATGTGGTCGCAGATGGCGGCCGTGACGTCCTGCAACCTCTCCGGGTCCGACCAGATCTGATCGAACAGCTGCAGATATATCTGTGCGTGGCTCGGATCATCGAACCGCGTGACGAAATTCGAGACGGCATCGCCCTTCTGGTAACCCAGGTCGACCGCGGTGAAGCCGCTGATCGGCATGTAAGCGGTTTCGCCCTCAGCGGCCCCCACATGCATGAACTGCTGCATTGGCGCCTTTGTCCCGTTGGATCGGAATTTGGCCTTCTTGCGAATCCAGTCAGCGCATTCACGGGCCACTGCGCGCTGGGTCAGCTTGTTGCGGAGCTGAATCTCGAACTCAGTCCCGTAAAGGCCGTTCTCTCTCCGCGCCTTCGGAATGAAGAACTCCCGGCGTTCCTTGGTCAGGCGGTCAGTCGCCCCGTTCGGGGTGAAGGTGGGCGCGGTGAAAATGAACTGGAGGCTCTCGACCCTGGAAAGCTCAGACTTGAGCGCCTCGAAAGCATAGATCGAAAAGCAGGAGGCGGCGATCTTTACGCGCGCACCCCGAGCCAGCGACTGCTTGAGATCGTCGCCCCAAAGGTGAGAATTGTTGTCAATGATCTGCATAGATCGCTTCCCGGTTGAGCAGGACAATCTGCTGATCCTGTGGATTGCGTGCGGCGGGGTCGGTATCCAGACCGAGGCGTTTTAGGGCGTAGTAAAGGAGGGAGCGGCGCACCGGGATTGTCACCCGCCCGTCCTGCATCCCGTAATCAAGCTCGATAACCCGCCTTTGGTTGGCGCTGAGTTCCGGGTGAGGTCCGACCTCAAGTTCCAGCACCTGCTGCCAGGCAATGTCCGATGTTGCCTGCTGGCCGGCCGGTCGGGTCTGGCGCGCTTCGACAATCCGGGAAATCACGAAATCGCGATATTCTCCGCTCTTCTCGCAGAAAGACCGTGCGTGCCACCTGAACCCATCGAAGGCCAAGGCATGCGGCGCAATCCAGCGCCACTCCGGATCGGGGGACGACATCGACTGATAGAAAATCTCGATGGCTTCGTGGCGCCGGATGGCGATGATGAGCGAGCGCAGGACAGCCGGATCAATTCCGCGTGCCGGGGCCGGGGTCGCGTCGAAGGCCGGGAGGTTGCCGATCCATGCGTCCTCCCGGGCAACAATCCCTTCCGCTACGGAGCGGACCTGCGACAGATATTGGGTCGCATCGGGCTTCAGGAAAAGCGGAGTGAAGACTGCCCCGCGAACATAGGTCTTGCCGCTCTTATCATAGACCATGTTTTCCGGGGCGAGTGCGATATAGCGGTTGAGGTCGCCCGACGCCTGGTTCTGGGATACGCCGAACTTGTCGATCAGGTCGCTCCGGTTGACGTGGCCCTCCCAGAACAGGCGGAACTCGATGAACTGGAGCTTGTGCTCCACGCCCCACCTGAGATTTGAACTGTCATCCACGAAGCCGCCCCCAACCGAATCCGAATGGGACCAGTTTATTGTTGGATCAGCTTAGGGGGTGCATGCTGCGGGAGCAATCACAAAGCTGGTTAGCCGGCGATTTTTGAGTTCGCAGGTTACGCTTTCAAATCAGGCGGGTGCGCAGGGTTACTTCGCGGGAGTTCGCTCGTAGACACTCGCGGCCGCAGTGTGGAAATCGTCTTCAGTTCTTGCGGAGCGCCACGGCTTTTCAAAGCTGCACGCGGTTTGCGGACAAATGCCGGAATGCCCGGTCCCGGCAGGTAAGCAAAATTACCTGCATACGCTGAGAGGCTTCCTCCAGGATCTCGGTCATCAGATCGAGCCGGCCGTCGTCGGAGTAGACCAGTGGGTCGTCGAGGATCAGCGAAACTGGCATGCCCTGCTCCAGCAGCATGTCGGCAAAGGCGAGGCGGGTGAGGACCGCCAGCTGCTCCTGCGTCCCCTTTGAGAGCGTTCCGCAGGCTTCGCTCAGGCCGGATCGCGTGACCGAGGCCAGACCGAGTTCTTCATCGAAGCTGAGGTCGGCGCCGGGAAAAAGGCGCTCGACATGAACGCGAGCGCGTTGGGCCACAGGGCCAACAAAGGTTCTGGATGCCTCGGCACGCGCCTCGTCCAGCACATCCTTGAGCATTTTGACTGTGGCCGCCTCTTCGTCGAGCCGAGCCAGCGCCTGTGTCGCGGCATCGGCTTCCTCGGCTGCAGCTGCGGCTAGGCTCGCCAGACCTTTGCCACCCTCGCTCTCAATGATCGCCTCAAGGCGGGCGATATCCTTTTCGAGGTCGCTCCGCCGGGTTTGACCAGCCCTTGCCCGGCTATCGATCGTTTCGATCTTGCGGTTGATGGCCTGCACATCATGTGCGGTGGCGTCGCGCTTCGCTTCGGCCAGCTTGACAGCGGCCTGGGCAACATCCTCCCGGGCTTTGGCGATGGCGTCGGCAAGCCCGGCAAAATCGGGCTTTCCTTCGAGCTGAGCGATGCGATCCGAGGCATGGGTCCGATCGCGCTCCGCGCCCGCTTGCGCGGCGGCAAGCGGGCGGTCCTTATCCTCTATTTCTCGTAGGTCCTGAACGGCTTGGTCGTGCAGGGTTTCAGCGCGCACCGCGGCAGTTTCCGCCTCTTCCAGGCTGCGGGTGAGCTGATCGATCGAGATCTCGTCTTCATCGGACGCCGGCGATTCCGCTGGAACACCGGCGACGAACAGCTTGAGAGCATCAGGGCCTGCCGCGAGATGCAACATCGGCTGCGCCGGCGTGAGGCCGGTGATCTTAGTTTCGAGCAGTTGGACGGTCCCCTGCGCGTCGCGAGCAGTATCGTTTCGCGTCCGCGCCGCAGCGAGGTCGGCCACGTCCCATTCGGCTAGTTCCAGTTCCTGTCGCTCGAGCAATTCGGTGAGGCGGGCTTCCGCACTGGCTGCCGTTGCCGGCGGACGGATGACGAGGATACCCCCGCCCAAGGCAATCTGGGTCTCACCGGTCAAGGTGCGCGGGCTATTTGGTGTCAGGGGCTCGCCGCCTATGGTGATGCCCGTAGCGTCGCCCGTAAGCTCGATAGTGGTAGCGCCGGCATTGACGGCGGCCCGCGCTTCCGCGACAGAACGATCATTGGCCTCCAGGCGAGCGAACGCCTCAGCCGGAATGACGTGTGCGGCCTGATGGCGCGCATTGGCCAGTTGCTTTTCTAGATCGAGGAGTTCGGTGTGCCGCTGGCGTGCATTGGTGATCGCCGCGTGGCGCTGCCGCCTAGCGAGACGTGCGTCCCCTTCCACAAGCGCCTGACGGGCTGTGGCGCGATCATCTCGCGCCTTGTCGAGCGCTGCCTTTGCCTCAGCCACCTTTGTGCGTCCCGCTTCCAGCTGATCTGCAAGCTGCTCCCGATCGGCGGTGATTGCGGCCAAAGATTTGCCAGCGGCCGTCAGCGCTTCCTTCGCCGCCTCATGCTGCGATTGCAGATCGTCCAGACGATCGAGGTTTGCAGAGAAATTCTCATGCTCGGCTTTGCGGGTCTCCAGGATCTGCGCAGCAGCCCTGGCGATCTCCAGAGACTGAACAAGACTGGCGCGCTGTTCTTGCTCGGTCTCGTCCGCCAGCTCCCGCTCGATCACTTTCAGTCGGCCGCGCACGGTTTCCAGCTCGCCGAAGCTCTTTTCGAGCGCATCGAGCCGCGTGGTCGCGTCTGCAGCGGTTTGCCGCGCCTGCTGGTCACGATCCCGCGCCGCTTGCCAGCGTCCCTTCGACTGGGCCTTGCCAGTTGGCGTCCAGTAAATGTCATATTGCTCATTGATCCGCTTTCGGACGCGCTCATAGGCAGCGCCGCCGACGATCGTCCCGACCTCTGCCTCCAGCGTCGCCTGGATGCTGCTGCGCACGATGCTGCCGGGCGCCGTCACTTCGAGCGCCTGCGCCTGCGGAACCCAAAGCAGACCGAGCGCGCCATAGGTGGCCGGGTCACCGCGCTGGCTGCTATCCTTGACGAACCCTAGAAGCGCCTGCAGCCGATTTTCAGCCTCCTCGCCCTGCGCCCGGCCCTGCGGCCCCGTGACTTCGACCTGGGGGCCTTTGAGAAAGCGCTTGGCGATTTTCCAGCTGTCGTTGCCAATATCGAAACTGACTTCGATTTCTGGCGCGACCGCCTCGCCATAAGGCGCAAAGCTTTGGGCGAGCTGATTCTTCGTGGCATGGCGGACGAAGAAAGCCGCACGCAGGGCCTCAAGGATCGTGGATTTCCCACTCTCGTTGGGCTCGATGATGATGTTGAGCCCCTCGCCCAGCCCTTCGATCGTCAGGGGCTCGCGGAACTTGCGAAAATTGTTGAGGCTGATCCGTCGCAGCTGGAGGCTCATGCTTGGCTCCCCCGATGATATTCGACAAAGAGCCGCTCCATCGCGCGCCGCGCCAAAATGGCTTCAGTCCCGCCGGCTGCGATTGTCTCGGTGAGTTTCTCAGCCGCTATGCCGAGCAATCCCTCGACCTTGAGATCCGCCAAGTCCTGCTCGCCCGGCCGGCCGACAAGATCGTCCGCCCGGACATCCAGGAAACGGAGGCGATGCCGCAGGTCATCTTCGAGCCGCGACAGGATCTCGACACGGTCGGCAAGGCTCGTGATGCCTGCAAGCGAAAGGCGCAGCAGCGTTGCCGCAGGATCGATAGCCGAGAGCAGCACGTCGCATTCCGCCGAAAAGGCGGCCGTGTCCTGCAAGGTCCAATCCCTGAGCAGCCATTGAAAACGGCCGGTGCGCACGGGTTCCACCTTTGGCTCCACTCCCGGCGCAAGCTCGATCATCAGGGCATGGCCCGGCTCATCGCGCTGAAAACCATCGGTTTCGGGGGTTCCGGCATACCAGGTGCGCGGATCGACCTTGAGCGCGCCATGCCAATCGCCGAGCGCCAGATAGTCGAGACCGGACCGCTTCGCGCGATCCGGCGCGATCTGGTTCTTGGTCTCGCCGCGCGCGGTAAAATCGCGGATCGAACCATGAGCAAGGCCGATCCGCAGCTTCGCGCCTGGCGTTTCCATGCTGTCGAACAACTCGGTCGGATCGTCGAGATGGTGGCGGTGGAGGAGCGGCGCAGGAAGCAGCCAGAGCCCTGCTTCCATCTCCTGCGCGACGGGCTCGGTGAGCAGGATGATATTGTCCGAGGCTTTGTGACGGACGCGGTCCCACAGTCCGCCGTTGCGGGCATAGTCGTGATTACCCGGGAGCAGCCACCAGCGGCAGGGATAGCGCTGCATGCGCGAGACTGCCTGCACGATGACCCTATCTTCGGGACCCTCGGTATCGAAGATGTCGCCTGCGACAATCACATGTTCCACCTGGTTGGCGGCAGCGACCTCGCCGATCCGGTCGATGGCGTCGAAGCGCGCTTCGCCAAGCGCCGCGCGCACCTCGGGCTCGAACCGGCCGAAGGGTTTGCCGAGCTGCCAGTCAGCGGTGTGGAGGAAACGCATGGATCAAGATCCCGTACTGAGAGGCGCAGAAAATGGAGGAAGGGCACAGAGCGTGTTGACGAGCCGCATCTGCTCGATGCTGCTGCAGTTGGCCTCGCGCAAGCGGTCGCTACCAAATACAAGCGCGAGCGCTTTGGCGCGTGAAACCGCGACATTGATGCGGTTGAGCGAGAAGAGAAACTCCATGCCGCGGGCGGTCTCGTCGGCCGAGGAAGCCGTCATGGAGACCAGGCATATAGGGGCTTCCTGGCCCTGGAACTTGTCGACCGTGCCGACGCGGATGCTGCTCGGCAGCCCTGCCCGCAGCGCGTTGACCTGTGCATTATAGGGGGCGACGACGATGATGTCGCCGGGGGCGATAGGGCGCGTGGCGCCGTTCTTGTCGGTCCAGCTACCCTTCAGCAAATCTTCGACCGCAGCACCGATCGCCGCAACTTCCTCAGCGGCAATCTGGGCATTGCCTTCGTGGACGACCGGCACCCAGAAGGCGCCGGCCGTAGGCCAGGCCGTTCCGGTAACGCTCTGGCGCTTGGTATCGCTATGGCTGGCAAGGCGTCCCTCGTAGACCTGGTCGGAGATGAAGTCGCAAACCGCCGGATGCATCCGCCGGGTCTCGGCAAGGAATATGCCCCGATCGGCAGGCACCGTGGCATGCTCGCCCAGCATCCATTCCAGGCATGACAGGTTGGCAGGCGCAGGATGCGCGCCCTGAATGACCTGAGGCAACTGACGCGGATCGCCGACCAGCACGATATTGCGCGCGGCACGACCCATGGCGACCATGTTGGCGAGGCCCACTTGCCCCGCCTCATCGACAAACAACCAATCGAAGCCCTGCACATTCTCATCGCGCGCGAAGAAGAAGGCCGTGCCGCCGACCACATTGGCGCGGGCGAGGATCAGGTCATCATTGGTCGTGGCGCGGTGAACGGGACAATCGCTGGCATAGCCATCATCGCCGCCGGAAACCTTGTGGGCAAACGAGACGGGAAAGGTGCCACCTTCTTCCTCGCTAGCACGCAGGCAGCCGAGCAGGACATTGCGGATCGCTTCATGGCTGTTCGAGGCGACCGCGACCCGATGTCCCGCTCTGACCAGCGCCAGGATCACCCGGGCCGTGACGTGCGTCTTGCCCGTTCCCGGCGGTCCCTGGATCGGGAGCAACGTCTGGTCCATGGCGTGCGCCGCGGCAATGGTGCCCGCCACCGGTTCCCCGCCGGAGAGGATATCGCCGTCGATGCCGTTCAGGCGCGGGGCGGCGCCCGACAGCAGATCATCGACGGCAGACAAGCGCCGCGGCCCGCATTGATCCTCGATGACGTCGCGCACCGCTGCGGCCAACACCTTGGTATCGAGCGGCCAATCCGGATGCAGGGTCAGCCGATCGGTGAGGAGTTCGGCCCTTGCCACGCCGACCTTCAAGGTGATCGTGCACGCATCGCGATCCAGCGCCTCAATCGCAACGGTTGACGGCGGTCCGTCAATCCCGGGCACAGTGGCCTTGCCGCCTTCGCGCAATTTGGTTTCCTGAGACGGAAAGCGATAGGTGCGCATCACCGAGCGCTTGATGGGTTCGATTCCGGATATCGCCTCGAGTCCCGCCAAGGCGTCGAGATCATCGACAAGCTCTTCCTCATCGCGCGCCGCGCTGTCGAAAACGGTCCACTGAGCAGGCTTGGCTTCACGCTTGTGGAACAGCCCCAGATTGAACAGCAATTCCTGACGCTCTGGAGTCAAAGAGGATGCGGCCAAGCGATCGCGCAGCGCCGTCGTTTCCTCGTCCTCGACCACCTCCTGCTCGGCCGCGTCTTGTGCAAGCACGGGCCAGGCACCATCGGGCCGGATGCCCACTAGCCAATCGCGCAGAAGCTGGGTCGACTGGCAGTCGACCCGATTATAGTCCTCGATTTCGTCGAGGATTTGTTGATCGCCCGTCTCGCGCCAATTTTCATAAGCAACGACCGACCCGCCCGCCGTTTTAACCTCGCCCTCACGCCTCAAACCATAAAAGGCTTCCAGCGCCTTAATGGAGTAGCTCGGTTCGGAAGCAATGAGTGCGCCGCGCACGACCGCATAGAGGTCAACAAAGCGGCGTTCGCGCATGAGGCGGTCGAGAAAGGCCTCGCCGATACCATAGCGCGTGGTGAGACGCCGCAGCGCGGTGATCTCATAGGGTGCATAATGATAGATGCGGGCCTGCGGATAAGCCGTGAGGCGATTACGAAAAAACGCAAGCAACCGTTCGAGCGCTTGCGCTTCGGCCGCATGGTCATGAGCCCAGAAGGCATGGAAACTATCATCGGCCCACACGCCGTGCAGATATTCAAGGCCTCCCTCATAATGGGGGTCGCCCTCGATGTCGTAGAAGAGATCGCCCGCCTGCGGCCGAGGGAGCAGGTCAAAGCCTTTGCCTGGCTGTGCCGGACGCAACTCGAAGGCGGGTTCGCCGGTTTTGCGCGCGTGCTGCAGTCTGGCCTGGCCGACAAGCTTCTCCGCCGTCGCACTCGCAACGCCGCGCACCGGGCCGTCATGCCGAGCCAGCGCGGCCATGGTTTCGATGCCGGATGCCTCCAACTTCTTCACTTGGCCGCGTGTAATATTGGCGATCTGGAACAGGCTGTCCTGGCTCGCGAGGACGGCGTCGCAATGGTCGGCCCATCGGCACAGCGAACAATCCGCGCATGGGGTCGGCCGCGTTGGAACAGGGGAAACAACAAAGGCCTCAAGCTTAGCCCGCGCACCGCGCGCATAATGGGCATAGTCGGCCAAACGCAGCATCGCGCGCGTCCCATTGCCGAGCTGCACATGGGCATGTTCCGGCATCACGCCCTGGATCTCTGCCAAAAGGTCGGAATAGAGCACGAGCTGCAGCACATGCTTGGGATGGGCTTTGCGCTTGAGCTTAGTGTCGGTCACTTCATAACTGAACGGCCCCAGCAATGATGGTCGCTCGACCCGCTCAAGAAAATCGGACCAGCCACCCCAGCGCTCGGCCAGAAAAGCTCCTTGGAAGATAATCTGCGAGCCTTGTGCCAAGGCCGCTCGCGTCTCGTCCGCATTCTGTGCAAGGTCGCCGCGCGCAATCTCGACGACCCCGTTGCCCGCGTCTTTCAGCTTCTCCAAATGGGCGGCCTCATGGGCATCGCCTTGTTTCTGAAGCAGCGCGGCATCCTCGGTATCTTCCCGGGGAGTGAGCGGCTCGCCGCGCATATAGGCAAGGTCGAGCGCTGTCGCATGCGCGCAGCCGACGAACCGCATCAGGTCGGTCGCTGAAAACAGGATGGTGTTCCCGATCGTCCTCACTTGGCCCCCTTGATTGCCCAACGCCACCCACGAGGGAATCACCTCGACAGGCGCTACCCTGTTCCTTAGCATGCAAGGGTGTCAATCTCTGACATGGACGTATAATGACTTTCGCCAAGGCCAACGATCTTCTGCGCCTCGCCCAACTCGCCGCCTCGCGGCGTTTGGGCATCAGTCTTGAGGAAATCTCTCAGGAATTCGGCATTTCGCACCGCACAGCGCAGCGCATGACGAGCGCACTGGAGGATAATTTCGCGAATGTCGTTGTTGTGGAGGATGATGATCGCCGCCGCCGCTGGCGCATCCAAAGCCCCATCCCCGAGCGGCTGCAACCCCGCCAGGAGAACACCATCGAGGCGCTGGAAATTGCCGCTCGCGCAGCCCGAGATGAGAACCGGCTTCGCCATGCCCGTGCGCTGGAAGATCTAAGAGACAGCCTGATCACGCGCCTCTCCCCGCGTGATGCGCTGCGGTCCGAAGCCGATGCGGAGGCGGTCCTATCCGCGTTGGGCCAAGTGGCGCGGCCAGGCCCAAGGGTCGCGATGAAACCCGAGGTCACCGACGTTCTGATCGAGGCCCTGCGCGGACCGTTCAAAATGCGTATTGTCTATGGCGACACTGACGCAGAAACCCGGACGGTCGAGCCGCATGGGTTGTTGCTGGGATTGCGCAGCTATCTCGTTGCGCGCCAGGCTGACCGAGGCGAGAATCTCCGCCATTTTCGTCTCGACCGCATTCATAGCGCTGAATGTCTCGATGAGAGTTTTCCCATCCAATCCGGCTTTTCCTTAAACGATCATGCCGCGCAGGCCTTCGGCGCCTATCAGGACCCCGCCCAATATGGCGAGATCGTCTGGCGTTTTCTTCCCGAGGCAGCCTCGCGTGCGGCGGAGTTCCAATTCCACCCCAACCAGTCGGCCGAATATCGGGACGACGGCAGTCTGATTGTCCGGTTCAAGGCCGCAGGCTGGCTGGAAATGGCCTGGCATCTCTATCAATGGGGCGACAAGGTCGAGGTGCTCGAACCGGCAGGACTGCGAGCGCTGGTCGAAGGCCATGCGCGTCCCGATTTCCCGGCCCTGCCCTGATCGACCGATTTGTATCGCCCCTGGTGGCGGCGGCTTTCAATTGAGCTCGGCGAGGAAGCTGGTCGCCGTCAATTGTGCGTGATCGCTCAGGGGCGAGCGCAGCGTGAAGGCGCTTGGCGCACGGGCGAAATTCCACAGCCGCATGAGACACCATTCCTCGCGCCTCGTATCGGCGACGGCCAGCTCATTGCGAGAGATATGAAAGGGCGTGCGTTCCCATCCGTTGGTGGTCTTGACCTCGATCAGCTTCTCGCGCCCGTCCGTTTCAAAGCTTCGGATATCGAAGCCAAAACCATCGCCATCCTGCACAGATGTCCAGCGGACTTTGTCCGCGAGATCGTCGCGGCCCGCGGCAGATAAATGACGGCGCTCGTGATGCAGCACACATTCTTCACCCGCCTTGCCAAGCGCCCGGTTGCGCGCATCGCGCTCGGCGACATCATATTTGCGGCCGATCGCGGCCATGAACGCTGGATCAATCGGCGACGGTTCGTTGCGCACCGTCGGCGGCGGCCCGATCCGCAGTGATCCTTGCGCTTCCGGTACGTTCAGGGCAGCTCTTGAGAGCGTGTCGGGAGCCAGCCATTCGGGCCGCGCCTCCAACCACCGCAGGACGCCATCGACCAGCGCATTCTGGAAATTGGCGGCCGGCTTGTAGCCCTCGATCCAAGGCTGACCGAGGCCGAGCAAGACCGCGCTGATGTTCTGATGCTTGAACTCGATTGAGCCCTTGCTACGGTCGATCACGGCTTGAAGATCGCGGTTTCGCGCCGCTTTATTGAAGGAGCGACCAACCAGCTCGTCGGTGAGCATGGCGAAATAGTCGGCGACGATGTGATCAATTTCCTGATCGGACCAGACTTCCGCCACAGCCTATTCCACCACCGGGTAGTTCGGCATTGGCCAATCATGCCCGGCATTGTCCATCATGAGATCGATGAAGATCGGCAGCAAGCAGCCGAGCAGCGCGGCGCCCTCCCTGACCTGGGCGCGATTGACGTCGCTGTTCCATGTCGAGCCACCATGCACCAGTTGGTTGCGCAGCACATAAAGCCGGTCGAACAGGATCGAGAGTATCTTGGCCGTGTCATGATTGCGCAGTGCGGCGCCTATCGCTGTTCGCGACCGCTCGAGCCTGTCAGCCCAGTCGGCATAGCCGGACGCACCATTGTGATGCTGCCAAAAGGGATGGAAGACATAGCGGTTTGCGAGCAGCAGCCGGATTTCCTGAGGGAAGCGCTGCCAGACCATGTCGTAGATGCGATGTTTGCCATCAAAGCCCACAAGGGTTGCGAAAAAGGCCTGGAACAATCCCCGCTCACCCTCGGGGATACCAATCACCCGCGATGCTTCAACGTCGCCGGCATAGGCAGCGTTGAAGCCGATCCAGAGCAGGATGAAACGTACATCCTCATCGGCCTGCTCGGCCTCGGCACGGCGCAGCCACGACAGCGCGCGATGCACCCTGAGCGTCAGCGGCTCCGGAAAATCGCCACGCAGCTCGCGCTGCTTGGCCTTCAAGATCTCATGGTGCAGCGGGCTGCCGGGCGGATAGCGATAGGCCATGACCGATATGGTAAAGCCTTGCTGGTCAGGCTCAATCCCTCTCGATCAACGGCCTCGAGATCGTTGCAGCGGCGCTCGTTCCTTGCCGGGTTCCTGCCGGTTCCGGCCTGACGGCTCAACCGCCCGGACCGAGGTGTCCCGCACCTTGGCTGCCTGAAACTGCCGACCTGCCTGCAGATGCGTTTGCACCTTGTCGTTTGCCACCTTCATTACCCTGGCAACGGCATCGGGATTGTCGAACAAGGCCGCGCGCACCACCGCCTCAATCACGCGAAGCTGGCTCTGGGCCGCCCGCGCATTCTTCACCCGGCTTTGCTCCGACGATGTTTGCCTAGACGCCTCATCGGGCTGGCGTCGATCCCGCCCAGGTTCGCGCGACGCCGGCGCAGTGACGGCAGGGGCGATGCTGTTACGACTAGCATCGCGACGCGCTCGGTCCAGCTCCTGCAAATCCCGTTCGCTCGGCCGATATCCCTGTACTTCCAAACCTTGGCGACTGGCTTCGAGCCACGCGGCCCTTCGGAACGTCTCACTGCCGGTAACATGGACGTGTGACCACCCGCGATGGCGAGCGATGGCAACGAGATCGCGCACAACTTCGTCGCTCTCGCTGGAGGTGATGAGCCGTCTGCCCTGGTCACGGAACGCCGGTTCCTTAGCCTGCGCACTCGTGAAATAAGCAGGCTCGCCCGACCATTTGTTCGTCGTGGAGAAATAGCGCTTTCGCAAGGCATCAGGAATGTCACCAGACGGCGCCGCCTGGAGAACGGACGGATCGATCGACTTCCCCTTCTTGGTTGCTTCGGGCGACGATTGCGCCGCGTTCGCCGACTTGGCTGCCGCGTCCTGAGCGATCGTATTGCTACGCTTGCTCATACCGCGTGGCACCACAGGTTTTTCAGCGGCCATGATCTGTCCTTTCCTGGATGAGGGGTGAAGATGACGCCCCTTCCGTCTGCACGAGCGCCCGCTCGATCATCGATGACACGAAAGCGATGGCCGCTGCCTCATCGCCGGGCGGCGGCAAGTCGGTCAGGTCGCCCAGGACCAGCATGTCATCGGTAATCTTAGCCGCGCCCGCCAGTTCACCATCGGTCATTTCCCGCATCTTGATCTCCTCCAGCAAGGCCCCGCCCGTGCTCTTCGCCGTTGGTCCCTCCGCGTCATTGTAAGGGGACACCACCTGATGCTTGCCTGGCGGCAGAACAGTTGGGGGCGTAGCAGCGGGGATAGGCCGCGACGGCAGAATAGGCGGCGACAAAACGCGCCGTGTGAAGCGCGGCATTCGATAAAAGGCGATCTTCCTACCACGAACCGGCGCGATCCCGCCGCGCAGCAACAAGAGCTCGGTCTTGGGCATCTGCATCAGCTCCTGCGGCAGCAGGAGGGCGCGGCGCTGATCGGATTCCGATATGCTGCGATTGGCCAACAGCCCATGAATCGTTCGGCTGCGCGATTTCACATTCATTGTGAAGGAGCCGAGCCGCTCCGACAGCTCGTTCGCGACCTTCAGCTCCTTGGGCGTGAACACCACCTCAAGGCCGCAATTGGCGATGATTTCGTCGGTAACATCGGGACCATAAATGGCCCGCAGCTGCGCCCGGCTCTGGATCACCGGCAGCAGGCGCAAGCCGTATCCAGCGACATAGGAAAAGCCGCCCGCGATGACCGAGGCCTTCCCCAGCCTTGCGAATTCATCGAGCAGGATCAGGACTGGGACATTGCTGGCAGCGTCGGGCAAATCGCGCGTGTTGAGATCCACCAGCTGCTGCAGGAAGAGGCTGTAAACCGGCGCGATCCGGTCGATATTGTCGGGCGAGACACCGAGATAGATCGACATGCGCCGCGCCCGGACTTCGCGCAGGTCGAAATCGCTTGCCGAGGTCGCGGCATCGACCACGGGGTTGAGCCAGAGATTGAGCCGCGCCGTGATCGTCTGCTTGATCCCGGAAAAGGTGTTGTCCGAAGCCGAGGCGAAATCCTGGATTGCCGAGACGCATGCCTGACTTAGGCGCTGTCCTGCCCCCCTCGCCTCTTCCAGGGCCTTGGGAAGATCGCTCTTGGGATCCCCAGTGGTCAGCCGTCGATAGATCTCGCCGATCGTGAAGGGCATGCCAGGATTGGCAGCAACGAGCGCGCCGACGCCGATGAAGGCCGCCCGCGCCGCTTCGGCCCAAAACGGGTCCGATCGTTCCGGCGCGGGGAAGAGCATGACTGCGATTTTCTGAAGCTCGTTGACGACTTCGGTGTCATCGGCTCGCCGGATATGCGCCAGGGGATTGTACCGTGCCGTCCGCCCTTCAGGGTCCAACGGATCGAAGAGGTAAACCGATTGACCGGCACGTTGGCGATAACCGGCGCTGGTACTCCAATTCTCCCGCTTCACATCGAGCACGACGACCGAATCCGGCCAGGTCAGCAGATTGGGGATGACAACACCGACGCCCTTCCCGGCGCGCGTCGGCGCTTCGAGCAGGACATGCTCGTTTCCGCCGAAAATGAGGAAACGCCCTGCTTTGCGTCCAACGACAATGCCAGACGGGGCACGCAGCCCCTCGCGTCGGATTTCGCCCTCGCGTGCAAACCGAGCCCTGCCGTGCAAGGATGGGCCTCGCCGCAGGATCGTGAGGACAAGAAGCGCGATTACGGCGGCGCCGGCCATCGCACCCCGCTTGATCCAATCCCCGAGCAGTGGATCACCACGATAATACCAGAGCCAGGCCGGCAGAGTGCCGAGATCGATATTAGGTCCGATCTGCCCGAGTCCGAACAAGGCAACGAACAGGGTAATGACAGCCCACAACAGAATTGCGCCGATCACGCACAGGCCAATCGCCCAGGGACTACGCTGCGCCAGCATCGCCCATCCTCGGCTCGAAATAGATCTCGTCGACCTCAAACCGCCCGCCGTGACGGCGTGTCTGCACAACGACGTCGACGAGCATGCGAAGGAGTCCGCGAATATCGTCGCGGGCGAGATCGCGGCCGCCTTCCGATTCCTTGACGAGCAGCGTCAGCTGTTCGAACGCGCCGGCGGGTGAACCGGCGTGGACGGTCGTGATCGATCCGGGATGCCCGGAATTGACGTTCCTCAGATAGAAGAATGCGGTGCCGTCACGCAGCTCCTGGAGCAGGATGCGGTCGGGCCGCATGCGCAGCGCGCTTTCGAGCAGCTGCTTGGCGCCAACCTTGGCCAGGCCCTGCCCCTCGCTCGAATAGACCATATGGACGACATTGCGATGAGGCACGACCAGCTCACGGGTGTCTTCGATGGTGAGCAACCGCTCCTCCGGTGGGATAAGCTGGATGAGCGCTTTCGCGAGGGTCGTCTTTCCCGAACCCGTGGCGCCACTGACCAGAATGTTCTTGCGTGCCGGAACGGCGACCTTGAAGAATTCCGGCCAGTCGCCCGCGTCGCGCAGCGCCACTAACCGCGCATCGACATCGGTGAGACCCTTGGCGCTGGCGCGCGTCATCCGGAACAGCCCGGCCCCAGCCAGTTGGTCGATCGGCAGGGTCACGGTCGACGGTTTGCGGATCGTGAAGGAAGGGCAACCGCTTGGGGTGACCGACGGTATGACGATCTGGCAGCGCTCGCCGCCCGGCAGGACCGTCGAACAGATCGGAGACTGACGATCGATATCCTGGTGCGTGAAGCTCGCCGCGGCAACAGCCAGGGTAGAAAGCCAGTCGCTGTCCAGCTCCGGCATCTCCTGCCAGCACCACCCTTGGCGGTCCTCGATCCCCGCTTCTCCCGGGCGGTTGACCACCAGCTCCGTGACATCCTCCGGTTCCAGGAGGGGCAGGAGCGGCGCGAGATAGTGACGGAGGACGGCGGTATCGCGCATGGCTTACCGCCGCAGTTCCAGATTGTAGACGTCGGCGAAGTTGAAATCCTTGGCGACGAAGATGCCGACCTCCTCGCCCTGATTCTTCTTCAGGACCGACCGGATATTGATATTGTTCTGCAAGGCAATCGCCGCGCCTTCGCTGGGCGCCCGGGTCACATTGTTGAAATTGCCATTGCCGCTCGAGGCGGCCTGTCCGGCGATATAGGCGGCATCATCGACGAGTGAGAGGAGCAGGGCGCCGCCAAAACGCGCCCAGAAGAAGCTGTCGACCGCGCCTGCAAGCCCGGCTCGGCCGAGTGCATCGGAGCCAGGCGAGGCAAGATCGATCCGCACGCCCTGGGGCGTTACCGCTCGCGTCCAGAGGACGAACAGGCGATTTTGCCCTTGCTGGATGCCGCCGCGATATTCGCCGAGAACGCGCGTGCCCTTTTCCATGAGTACGACCCGGCCATTCTCGGAATAGACGTCTCGCGGGATCAGGCAGGACGTGTAACCGGGCTGCGCGGAATTGATGGCGGTTTGCAGAATGCAGGGGATCAATGTGCCCGCCGTAATCAGAAAATTGCGGTTCGGCAGCATCGAGGCCCGCGCTTCCCCGGTCGAGGAGCTTTGCCGCAAAAGATCGAGCGCGTTGGGCGCCCTGCCCTCGCCGCTCTCTGGCGCTCCGGCAGCGTTGTCGGGCGCTTCGCCGGCAGCCCCTGCAGCTGTGGGCGCGCCGGCCTCGCGGCCAAGATCGCGACCTCCATAGGCGATCAGCGTGGACCGCCGCGCCTGCTCGGCAAGCGTTGGCCGAGCGGCACTGGTCCCGCTCGGTGCCGCGCCCGGCTGCATGGCGGGCACAATTTGGCCTTCAGGTCCGGGAACGCCAGCGGCAGGATTGAGCACCGGCGCATTGGGATCCGTGTCGGCTGCCCCGAGCGATCGGCGTTGAGGGGCGACCGCGGCATAATCGACTGTTTCCCGAGCGACGATATCGGGTCGTTCCCGGGCTGCACCTGCCGGCGCGGTGAGGTCACGAGACGAGGATTGCTGGCCCGTGCCGGAATTCACCCAGACAATACCCAAGACCATTGCCGTGCCGGCGAAGATCAGCGCGGTGTTGCGCCGCGCGGGCGTCGTGCCGCCGATCGGCTCGATTCCACGCTCGTGAAGAATTTCGTGCCTTTCGGGCGTTGGATCGGCACCGGGCAGCGGGCGCACGACAGGGGACGGTTCATCGGCCATGGTTCATTCCTGCGGATGGGAGATGGTGCGCTCGACGTGAGACGATCCGGTATTCGTTCCATGATCGACGCCATAAGGTTCGGGCGCCTGGTTATAGATGCACAGCACCTCGCCGCCCCGGCGCAGGCGCAGTTGGCGCGCCACCAAATGAACGACGACGAATTCGTCGCGAACGTCGAACGGAACCAGCGTTTCGGACCCGTCTGGCCTCACCAGATAAACGGCAGGAACTTCCCGGTTCGCCGGAAACCGCAGCACCGTGAATTGGCCGTTGTCAGAGACCTCCGACGGCTGCAGATCGCTTGAACCCTGAACCTTGTAATTCATGTTGCGCGACCCCTCGATCACCGCATGGTCGAGGGCACCGCGAACAGCCTGGGCCTCCAGCGCCGCCGCTTGCATCGCAGCCTGTGCCGCTCTCAGGCGTTCGGCCCGCGCCGCCTCGTCCCGCGGATAGCGGAAACGGACCTGGAAATAGGCCTGGCTGGTGCGACCGGTGATCGGACCACTGCGAGCCGTGAGTTCAAAGGCATAGCTTCTTAAGCTTCCGCCGCGAGACGTGGTGACGATAAGGTTGGTTGGTCCAGCGCGTTCGCGCGGCTTGAGGAACAGGATGTGGCCGGCCACCGCCACCTCCCAAGAGACGGTGTCGCCCAGCGCTACGTGCTGAATCGTCTCGCCCTCGCTCAGAACTATTTGGGTTGCTGTCCGGAAGGTCCCGACGATGCGATAGACCTGCGCTTCCTCATAATCGACGAACTTGACGCGTGGGTCAGACGCAGCGCCACGCGGGACCTCAACCGCATGGGCTGCAGAAAGGGATGCAAACGCAATGAAAACCGCAGCGACCAATGTTTTCACCGGACCACCTCCGGGTCGGAGCGGTAATTCTCGACCTGGAAGCCAAGCGGGTTTCGGTAGCGATCCCCCTCGGCCATTGGGGCGTTGGCATAGGCGAATGTGACCGTAGCGATCCAATCGCTGCTCTGCGTATCCGTCTCGGTCTGGACGATCCGTGTGAATCGCACATTGGCAACCCGATCATTGATGAAGGCGATGTTGCGCACCCGCGCCTGGACGACTGAGTTTTTCCCCCAGGCGTTCTGGGGACTGGCAGCATTGTTGTTGCTGAAGAAGCGTGCCCAGCGCTGCTGCTCCGCCGGCTGCGACAGGATTATCACGAAGCGGAAATTCTCCTCGGCAGCCGCCGGTATCCAGCTTTCGCGTGTGCGGACATATTGCGCGAGGAAATATTTGGTGACCGCCTCATCATAGCGCATCGGCCGCTGGGTCAGCGCCGTCTGGACATCCACCGCGCCCGTCGTCTGATTGACCCGAATGACATAGGGCACGACGGTCTTGAGCGGGGCCAGCGCGGCGACGGCAAAAATGGATGCGGCCGCAAGGACTGAGGTTACCGCCGCCACGGTCCAAGCCACGCGCGTCGATCGCAATGCCGATCGAACCCTGTCCTGGTCCCAGCTTCGCGCGTCCCGGAAATAGCGCTGTAGCCCCGATACAGGCACAGCCTCCGCGCCATTGTCAGCAACTCGCATATCGAACGTCCCTTGGCGCAAAGGAAACCTTGTCGTCCGGAAGCGCCGGCACTGCAGGCGGAGGCGGTGGATCGCCCACCTGCGGATGAGACAAGGGAGGAATGGGCGGTGCGGGGCGCGGCGCTGTAGTCGCTGGCACCGGCGATCCGGGCAGAACGCTCCCATAGATATTCACGTCACGCAGATGGTGCCCGTTGCAAACGGCCAGCTTCTTGGGTCCGGAGGCGCATGCCGCGAGGCCAAGTAATGGAAGGCTGCCGATCAGGCAGAAGGTAACCTGACGGATGGTGAACGTCCATTTTTGAGGACAGGGCAAGGTCATGGAGATGTCTCGCTATGCCGCTTCGATGGAGCCGCCCCGACGAGCGGCGCGCTCCAGATTGCGGCTGTTGCGCGCAATGCGGCGTTGTCGGAAGGGAGATGCCATTGTCCCCCATGCGGTCCCGGCGAAGGCGCCGACCCCGGCGGCCGCCCCGCCCGCAATGCCAGTGGCAATCGCTGGAGCCTGGAAGAAGAAGATTGTGCCAAGAAAAATGTATGCAGCAAACAGAATGGCGCCGAATGCCGTATCTACGACTCCTTCAGATGCTGCCGTTGCAGCTGCTCCGAGATCGGTAATCAGGGTCGTGACCGCAATGATTACAGCAAGCAAGACAATGTAATTTATGGTTTGGCCAAGCCATCCATGAAAGAAACGCCTTGTCGGTTCGAACAATGCGAGGGCGATGAAAATGGGTCCTAGGGATATAATTATCGCGAGTGCAACTTTGGCAAATATCGTAATTGCGAAGCCGATAGCCGCCGAGAGACCTGCGAGCGCCTTAAGCCCCATGCTCAACGCATAAAGTACCAATTTATAAGGGTTGATATCGCTGTAAGTCGCCGCCTCAGTCTCAATGCGCGCTATAATGACATCGCTTTGGGCGTAGTAATCATCAAAAGCTTGGCCAGCTGTCCCGATCGTCTTCCCCGCGAGAGCCTGCGAGATCGCGTCCGGCATCCCATGAAAAAGCGGCGTGGTGATCCACTCAGAATAGGCGACCGTCGTTGCGGCAATATACAGCAGGCAGAGCTTGATCATCCGATAGAACAGCTCGCCCCAAGGCTCGCTGATGATCCCGCGCATTACCATGTAACCAAAAAGGCCGATATAGATTACGAGGCCGAGTGCCAGCGGCCCGCGCACAACGTCGACCACATTTTGAAGACGCTCATTTAGGAAAAGGTCCAGCTTTCCATCAATGTTCGTGTAAAGTGAGCTGAACAAGTCCGTAGCCATGCCGAATTCCAACGTGCTACCGTGAGAGCGACTGCATTTTGTTGTTGAGTGTTCGAAGGCTTTCGGCGTTCGAGCACTCCTGCTGGTTCGGATGCGAGCCATCGGCGCAAGCCTTGGTAAGCTCGCTCAGTTCCTCGGGATGGGAATTCAGATAGTCCTTCCCGCGCGGCGCTCGCTCACACCCGGTTAAGACAGCTGTCGCCAATGCCGCCAGCAAGAAAACTTTGCCTGTCATTGTGATAGGCTCCCGAGCTTTGAAGCCAATATTGTCTCGCTCTCGCGCTGCGACCGTAGCCGAACGTCGGCTTCCTGCCGCATCCGCAGCGCCTGCAACTGCAGGGCATCATTCTGGATGTGGGCGTTTTCGACCCCCACCCTTGCCTGAATGTCCATGACCTGTTTCGCATCCGACGCCGTATCGAGCGAGGTGCGCAGTTCTTCCAACCCCCCAGTGCGTTGGGCAGAGACGCCATAGGCCGACTCCGCGATCGCGGCATCGCGGGCGGCCAGATCACCATTTCGCAACAGGCTGTCGCGCGACGCCCGCTCATAAGCAGACGCGCCAGGCCGCAGCTCCGGCAGCGCTATGCGGTTGGCATCGCGAATCCGGGTCGCGGCACTGCCGAGCGATCCCAGGCTGGCATTGTCCGACGACATCAGCCTGCCGAGGTCGCGGGCCTCAGGCGGCAGAAGATGGCGCATTCCGTCCGTCGACAGCGATGACGCGATGCCGTTGACGTCGGTGACCTGATTGAAGCTACCGTAAAGCTGTTTTGCCTCGGCGATCTGCTCCTTGCCCTGCTCGATCATCGACAAGGTGTTTTTGACCGTGGCCAGCGCCTGCAAATAGCCGGAGCTGTCATAGACCGGTATGCCCTGGGCAGCTGCCGGACCCGCCGTTCCCAGGATAATTGCACCGATCGCTGCGAATCTGCCTTTACGCATAGCTCATCCTTTCCTGCTCGATGGAGACCGACGCTGCTGGCGAAAGACAGGCAGCCAGTTTTCGGGATCGTCGCCGACCTCGGCGCGGATGGCATCGAGCAGCGTCACCGTTTCCGTGGTGCCCGAGAGAACTGCCAGCTCGTCGGAGAGACCGCCAAGATCGAGCTCGACGACGATTGAGTCATGGCCTTGCTTGACCAGAAACCGGCGGGATTCCGGATTCAGATCGTGGCGGATGAGCTTGAATTCCGCCTGGGTCAGACCCAGTCCATCGACATAGTCCGTTTCGCGGCCATAAGGGTTGGGCAGTAATATCTTGGTCGCAACCTGCTCCATGATGCTGTGCGAAATGTCCGAACGCAGCGCATCCGCAGGGCTTTGCGTGCCGAAGACAAGAAAGGCATTCTGCTTGCGGTAGGTCTTGAGGCCGTCCTGCGCGAAGGCGCGGAAGGCGTCGTCACCCAAGGCCTTCCAGAATTCGTCGATGTCGATCACAAGCCGCCGACCGTCGAGGAGACCGTCGATCCGGTGAAACATGTACATCATGAGCGGCGTGCGGACTTCGGGGTTATCGAGAAAATCCGTCATGTCGAAGCCGACAAACGCCGCCTCGAGCGATAGAGCGTCGATCTCATTGTCGAACACCCAGCCGAGCGAACCGCCCCGCGCCCATTTCTCCAGCCGGGCACCGATGCCTTCCGGGTCGCGCTGACCGAGCAGCTGGCGAAGCGCGAGAATGGAGCGGTCCTCCGGCGCGAGGCGCCCGAGCGAGGCCAACCCCTCGTCGATCATGCGCTCTTGCGTGACGCCGAGCTGACCTCCGACCGGCGTCACCAGCTGCCGGATCAGACGCCCCAGGAAAACAAGATTGCGCGGACCATAGTCGAGTGCCCGCAGAGGAGCGAAACCTGTAGGCTCCCCATTCTTCAGCGTCAGATAGATCCCGCCCGCGGATCGGACATAGATCTCCGCGCCGCGGTCCTTGTCGATGAATATCTGCTGCGCGGCCGTCTTCTCGAGCTGCGCCATCAGAAAATTCTGGACGACGGTCTTGCCCGCCCCGGATGGACCGATGATCAGTGTGTGACCCAAATCGCCGACATGGAAGTTGAAATAATAGGGCGATTGCGCGGCCGTCTTCATCATGGCGATCGCAGGCCCCCAATGGTTCCCCTTGGCCCGGCCCGCAGGATACGTATGGAACGGCGCCAAGGCGGCAAAATTGCGCGAGGTGATCGCCGCCGGCCGCGCCCGCCATGCGAAATTTCCAGGCAGCTGCGCCCAGAACGCCGCTTCAAGCGCTGGTCCTTCGCGCGCCGCCACCAAACCTGCATCGGCCAGTGCCGCGCGCGCGGCCGAGAGATTGTCGGCAAGTCGCCTTTGGCTGTCGGCGAAGACCGCCAACGAGAAATGATGCTCCCCGAGCACGAACCGGTTGCTTTGCAGACCGTCGGCGGCATCGGCGAGATCGAGCGCCTGGCTCGCTGCGGCATCCTCGATCGAGGCCATCTGGTTTTGCCGGCGGCGCAGCCGTTCGGCTGCCCGCGCCTTGCCCATGAAGGTGAAGGATTGCGAGACGACGAAGGCGAAATCCTGGCCGAGCAAGGCATTCATCTGTCCCGGGCGCGTCAGCGCGGGATATTCCCTGATGCCGAAGATCCCCTGCCAGCGGCTCGCGTCATGGGCGCGGATCTCGACCGTCTCGCGTCCGAAAATCACACGCTCACCGTAAAGCGCCGATCCCAGATGACCGCGGACGAGCGGAACCCTGGATCGCGCACCCATCATCACTTGCTCGAGCACCTCAAGCGGGGCGGAGAAGATCAGGCCATTATGCTCGTAGAGGGCGAGGCGCGCCGGGCTGCAGCGGCGGAGCAGCTTCTCGATGTCGCGCGCCTTCTCCTCGAAGCGCGCCAGTTCGTCGGGATCGACTTCCTCCTCCGCGGCCTTGGCTTTCGCGACCCGCTTGAGCAGCAGCCCGGTCCGGTCGGCCGATCCGACGGCCGGACGCATGAGCAGCGTCAGATAATGCTCATTGACGAACATCCGCTTGGCGGTGACGCGCGCCCGATATTTACCGTCGAGCTCGGCGGCGAACTTTGAGCGGAACTGCCCTTCGGGATAGTCCCCTACGGCTGAGCGGACGATGTGGGTCCAGATCGCAAGCCGATCGTCGGCGATGTTGCGCCAGGTGCCGTTGAGCTTCTCGTGCCAATCATTGAGGTGGATCGGATCAGCCGTCTCGAAAGCCAGCCCTTCGAGACGGAACATCATCATGAGATCGCCGCTATCGAGCGCAATCACATCGGGCGTCACATGGCGGGCATAGGGAAGATAGCGCCCGGGCTCCGCTTCTCGGGCCAGAACCCGCCAGGGCGTCTTGCGCGGCGGCAGCTGGGCGGCGGCGCTAGCCACGCGCGAAACCCTTGCGCTTCATCCCCGCGACCGGCAGCGGCGAATAGGAACTGCCGCCCCACCAGCCGCGGTTCCGGCAGCGCGCCTTGGTCAAAGTCCATAACCATAGCAGGCGAAAGGCATTGGCGTCGTGGCGCACGATGAGGCGCGCCACCGCGAGGCACGCGCCGCCGATCGCCACCGCGTGAAGCGGATTTCCGCTAACAATCAGGGTGAGACAGGCAGCAAGCGCGATCGGCAAGGACGCTTCGAGCGGTACGCCCAGCCACATCGTCGGCCGGGTCACCGCAAGGAAAAGCGTTTCCTGGCGCAGCCGCTCGTTCGAGGGCGCTGCCTCCTTCACGCGCCACCTGTGATGGTATCGACGATCCACTGCGCGCTGAAGACGATGAAAATGCCGACGATGACCGTCACCAAAAGGCCGAGGCTCGCCCGTCCGGTGAAGAACATGAAGCCGACGATGACGACGGCGATGACCGCGATCGTCTTGGCGAAAGTTCCCGTCAGCCAGGTCTTGATGTTCTCCGCCATGGACGTGATGCCGTCCGCGCCTTGCGCATGAGCAGGATCACTCAGCAGCAAAGAGAGAAGCATCGCCAGGCCGACGATGCCGGCGATGCGCAGCAGAAGACGCGCCCATTGGGGCTGGGAGCCCAGGCGGGCGGTGATCGCTGTCATGGATGCTGTCCTTTCTGAGAAGTTGCCCCGTCCCCGAAGACCATGAGCGAGGCTTGCCGGGCATCGGCAACGGTGTTCCAACCGGCCGCCTGCGTCGCTGCGAGCCCAGAGGGTCGCCGTTTGGCGATCGCCGCGTCGGCAAGCTGGACGCGCGCCGGCAGGGCCGGCGCTGTTAGCCTGCCGCGGATCAGGGGGATGATGGTCGACGCGCTGGCATAAACCCGGGCGACATAACCATTGCGAAAGCCGCGCCGCCGATCGCCGGTATTGTAGAGCGAGAGCGCTGTTGCGATCGCATGGTCCGAACTCTGGGCGGAGTGCGCCACCGACTGATAGTTGGTCGTCAACACCCGCGCGGCGGCGGCAAGGTTGCGGCACGGCTCGAAGGCATCCTCCACCGACAGACCCAGCCATCCGAGGTTGGCGCTGTTGATCTGCCCCAAGCCCAAGTCGATGTTGTAGCCTTGGCGAATGAGGCGACGCGCGGCGGCAATCGCCTGTGCCCTCGTCGCCGGCACCGGCTTGCGCGCACCCGGACTGTTGACCCCGATCGCCAGCGTGTTGAATCGGCTTTCCGTGTGAACGATCGAGATCAGCGTCTCAGGCGCCACGCTTGGCGCGCATGAGCCTGCAAGGGCGAGAAGACTGGCGACGTCGAGGATCATCGAGCGAGATCCTGCAGCCGCTCGATATGGGCCAGCGAGTAGGTCTCGCGGCGTCCATCGCTGAAGGTCATGACAACCCGGCGCCGCGTTGCGGAATCGCGATCGTAGACCTTGGTACGAGCAACACCGCCGCCGCTACAGGCGGGAAAAGAGCCGCCGGTGGCCAAGCGCTGCCACAACTTGGTCATGGGCGCGACGCACTGGGCATATTGCGTCGCGCCACTAGGATTGGAAAGGCACAGTAGAACCTGGCAGCCCAAGTCATTCGCTCGCGCGGGAGTCGGTCGAAGGGCGGTGCCCATGGCGAGCACCGCCAGGCTGAGAGTCACGCGTTGCATCGGGTCATTCCCCCGCGAGAGACACCTCCCACGTCGGGAATTGGCGTCAGCTATCCGTTGGATTTCACCTCTCTTTTGTTCCGCCCGGCCCCGATTTCGGCAATCCCCCCAGCCGGGGGGAGTTTGCCTGTGCGTTGCTGGTCCAGGAATTCGGCCAGCGCACCTTCCTGATCGGGTCGCAGGGCATCGGTGGCAGCCAGATATTCCGGCGGTTCGCCGCGAAGCAGGATGGACGGACACTGGCCGTCATAATTGCCGAGATTGGGACGGTGCTGCTGGTAGCCGACCAGCGCGGCAAGCTCTGGATCGAACGCACGGGCCGCATTGGGCGGATAGGTCAGCCATTGATTTTCGTAGGGCTTCAGCCAGCCCAAGCAATAGCTGACAATGATGCCACGCCGGATCGCGCCAGTCATGTTGGCGCCGGCGCCATGCAGCGTAGAACCGAGGAAGAGGATCGCCGAACCCGGCTCCGCCTCAACCGCCACGGGCTGCGCGTCCTGCGTGGAGCCGGCATTATGGCTCCCAGGCCAGATCAATGTGGCGCCGTTTTCAGCTTTGAACGGAGAAATCGGCCACATCACGTTGACGAGATATTCGATCTCGCCGGTCGGGCCACGCCACATATCCTGATCCCTGTGAGGAAACTGCGCCGGGGCTCCTGGATGCAGTTCGAGCGCCTGCGTCAGGTTGAGCTGGATGGTATCGCACCAGGGGTCGAGAACCGACCGCACCAAACACATGATCGCGGGATGGCGCACGAGCCGCTCGACAGCAGGTACGCGTTTCAAAAGGCCGCCGAAGCGCTTGGTGCGCGGACCGTAGAAGCCGCCCTGACAAAAGGGTGTGGCGGCAAAACGCGGATCGAGGGCCTGATCGATCTCCGCGATCTCTGTCTTGGATGCGATGTCCCGCAACACGCAGAAGCCCTGCCGCTGCAAATCGTCATCGACCGCAGGTCCGACAGCTTGGCGATAGGTGGAGAGATTTGTCATAGCGCCCTCCTCAAGCAGCCTTAGCTAGATCGGCAAGGCCGACCGAGCGCCAGATGCCGCTGGCCTGCAGCTGCTCGCGGGTGCGGCCGTCAATGTCGATCTGTAAGGCGACAAGGCAGCGTCCGCTTGTCGAGCCGGGGGTGCCGAGGGGACGGCATGCCCAGCCAAAGCTCAGGATCTGTTGGAACCAGGACCACTCAGCGACGCCGGTGTAACTGCCGATATGATTGCAGAGCGCATATTCGACGAGCGCGGACACCAGCCGATTGCGCACCTCCAGGCGCTCTCGTGCGCGCAATCGTCGTGCAAGACAAAAGCGCGTGATCTCGAGGATCGCACCACCCTGGGGAGGCGCTTGTTCACATAGTTCGGAGAAAATGGTGCCGAGAATATGGTCACCGGTCGTGGGAAGCAGCCGCGCCGAGGCAAGATGCTCGCCCTCGGCGTCGGCTATCACGATGTAGACGGCACGGTCATTGTCGAACTGGTCGATTTCATAGCGGCCGGCGACGACCGGCACGTCCCAGCGCAGAAGATCGACAAATACCCGTTTGCGTTCCTCGAACATCGAACGGAACAGGCGGTTCTCCATGGCGCGGGCAGCGCCGGTTTCGATATGCATGACAGCCTCCTTTGGTGAGGCGGTCAGTCGATCAGGCCCGCGTCCTTTCGGTTATCCCCAGTCCTGGGGAGATCATCGGCCGAAAACATCTGCGAAGCTGATCTGTCCATCGAACAATGCGCGGATCGCCAGCAGCGTGCGCTTCGTCACGCCGTAGCGGTCGCGCGCATCCTTTACATGCTGGATCACCGTTTCCTGCCCAATGCCGAGGATTTGGCTAATCTCCCAGTCGGTTTTCCCGCGCGCGACCAGCGCTACACATTCAGCCTGCCGCTCAGTCAGGCTCGGACCTTCGCATGGAGCTTGGGTTTGCCGGGACAGTCTGCGCGCAGCTTCGAATGCGAAGCTGCCGATCAGCTGGACGAGCGGGAGCTGTCGTTGATCGAGCACGTCGTCTGACCCCATGGCGAATGAGCAGGACCCATTCACCTCACCAGGAATATGGGCAGGAACCGTGAAACCATCGCCCAGCCCGGCGTCGTGCGCCTCCGCCAGGATCGACCGATCAGCAGCGCTGAGCGTGATGAGGGATTGCACCGCCGACCAGGCAAAGCCGATATTGGTGCGATGGCTGGCACGGTGGATCGGGTCACTCGCATAGAGGCGACGCGCCTGGAAACGCTCCACCCATTCTGGCGGATAATCGACGATATGGACAGAGCTCACCGCTGGCTTAAGGTCGATATGGTGGACCAGGGCAAAGTACCGAAAACCCATCTCACGCGTGATCTCGGCCATCAGGCCGGCGAGTGCTCGACTGTCCTTGATTGTCGCGGCGACCGCGCAGAATTCCTGAACTTGGCCAAGCCCGATCATTACGGCCCAAGCGAGATCAGAGGAGCGCGTCCATGTTGAGATGACCGTCGCGAACCGCGCGCAGCACTAGCTGCGTTCGGCGTCGAACGCCGTAGCGCCGGCGCGCGGATTCAACATATTCGTGCACGGTGTCGCGGCTAAGCCCGAGGATCTGGGCAATCTCCCAATCGCTCTTCCCCTGGGCCACGAGCGAGATACATTCGACCTGGCGCGGACTGAGGGAAACGAACGCCAAGGTCCGCATCTCTTCGCCGAGCAGTTCGCGCGCCCGGTCATAAGCGACCGAACCCAGCAACCGGGCGGTGAGAATTTCCGCCGCATCCAACGGTTCATCGCGCGATCGGGCGACGGTGAAAATCGCCTCAGGTTCACCCGGCGTCCTGATCGGCAAACTATAGCCCGCTGCAAGATCATGATTCCTGGCGCGTTTCAGGATGCTTCGCTGGCGCGACGAAAGCTCAAGCACGTCGCCCACCCGATCCCAGGCGAGCCCCGATGGCGTGCGGGCGCAGGCCGCGTGGATGGGGTCCTCGATGTAGTGGCGCTCCTCCAACACCTCTTCGAGCCAGGCCGGCGGATAGGTGGTGAGGAACAGGCGCTGCCCGCCTCCGTGCCGAAGATCGACATTGTGGAGCAGCGTGAACCAGCGGAAGCCGAGTTCGCGCACGGCCGCATCGATTGTGCCTTGCAAATCGCCGAGGTTTCCAGCACGCGCACATTCCACTCCAAAACGCGTGAGGTCGTCCAGGCGGCCGCAGTCTCTTATCTTCTTCGCCATAGACGGTCGAAGCTCGTCGCCAAAAGAACTGCTCGTCCAGCGTTAAGCGGCCAGCTCCGCGATTATCACGGTGAGTTGAGAACGATTCGCAACAAACCTGCTTGGAATGAATCGCCTATGACACTTTGCCTGCTGGTAAAGTGTCATAGGCGACAAAGAACGCTTCATGGTGCGGATTCCGGATTCACATTGATCTTTGTATGTGCTTGATTCAGTCGCGTTATGTTTCATCCCACCACGCCTCTCAAGCCTGCCACCAGCTGCGATATCGCAGCCGTGCTCGAGAGATTGGCGCAAGTCTCAAGCCGCCCCCGCTACGCCTTCATGCTGCTCAACCTAATCGCCCAGGTTGCCGGCCCCGACGGGAGCGCCGGTCCCTGGATCAAGCGGGACAACGAGCTTGTTTCGCTGCGCGACTGGCTTTGCGACGCATTGACGCCCATGGCCCAGCGCGGCCTACGTAACGCAACGTTGGCCGAACGAGTGCACAGAGACCTCATCAGAGGTGGATCGCTCCCGCGCGATGCAGAAGATGCACAGCGGGCGATCGCTGAGGAAATGCGCGTGCGCATTCGAACCGCCGGCAAAAGCAATCTCAGCCGTGCGGTTTCCGAGCTCGTGAATGCAGGATTCCTGCGCCGCCACTATCAGGGCTATCGCGTCGACCACCAAAACCGCGGCGGGCAACGCCACGCCGTCTACACATTGGTTGGGGATGCGCGTCTTCTCGGCCCGACAGCTCGCGGGCCGAAAGCATCGGTCCAAGGTGAATTCGCGTTCACGGGATAAGCGAACTTGCATCCCGCCTGCAGCATTTGAACAGGATTGCCATCAGGATTGATTGACTTCGGCTATCCCAGCCTGACGCAGAAAATCAGCGGCCCCTAGGTTCATGTCGATCTCCATTCCGGATCGGAGCCAATGATAGACGAAAGGCAGGAGCAGCGGATTGCTGGTTCTGCGCTGGAATATGCTGTTCTGAAATTCGCGCGACCGTCTTTCGCATTCGCTATCGTCACAACCTCCCGCGAGCGCCAGTTCCCATAGTGCTTCAGCCTCTGCGCGGGCCAGCTTCTGAGCATCCGCCGCATCACGCTGCCGGAAAGAGGGCATAGCGTGGAAAGTACGCTAAACAACGCTAAGCGAGAACGCATGGCGAACGCTCGATGCGAACGGACGGGCGCTTAATCAGGCGGGCCGTTCGATTCCCATCCTACGCATTTCGCGATAAATGGTCGATCGGCCGATGCCGAGTTGCCGCGCTGCTTCGGTAGGCGAGATACGAGCTTCGACCAGCTTGATGGCCGCATCCACTTTGGACATGTCCAGCAGCTGACGGCCAGGCTGTTTGCCCTTAGCACGGGCGGCGGCAATACCATCTCTGGTTCGCTCAGAAATCAGCCGTCGCTCAAAATGGGCGATGGCCCCAAACACATGGAAGATGAGCTCGCCGGCAGCTGACGAAGTGTCGATCTTTTCTTCAAGGCTCAGGAGCGCGATGCCCTGACCGCGTAGCGTCTCAACCGTGGTGAGAAGTTCGGCAAGCGAGCGCCCAAGCCGATCGAGGCGGACCACCGCCAGCGTGTCACCCTTGCGGGCATAGGCGATTAGCTCAGCCAGACCGGGCCGTTCCATGCTCTTACCTGAAATGACATCGGTGAAGATTTTGATGGCGCCAGCCTTCTCCAGACGCATGGTCTGGCCCGCAACGTCCTGATCGCCGGTGCTGACGCGGGCATAGCCCAGAATATCACCCATGCCGCACGTCTCCCAAACGGTCGTTCTGTGGACGCTATGGAGGGCAGCCGCTGCGCCCCACCCATATCCGTCCACATACTATGTCTCTTTACTCCTCGCTGTCCATAGGCCCAGATGACCTTTTGTGGACAGGAAACGGCATGACGAAGCGCAAGCATCAACTCCTGACCGAGAGCGAACGCGATCAGATACTCGCCATCCCGACCGATCGCGACCATTTGGCCCGGCTCTATACCTTCGAGCCTTCCGATATCGAGATCATCGGCGCGCGACGGGAGCGACGGAACCAGTTGGGCGTGGCGCTGCAACTCGCGCTCCTGCGGCACCCGGGCATCACGCTTGCGCAGTTGATACAGGACAGGGGAGCAATACCCCATGATCTCGCCGCTTTCGTCGCGGAGCAACTTGGTCTGCACGTAACCGAGCTGGCCAACTATGCGGCGCGGGATCAGACAATGACGGATCATGCCCGTGAGCTGGCGGCGCGTTTGGGGCTTCGGGGGCCAACCCGCGCCGATATTCCCTTCATGGTCGAGGCGGCCGCGAGAACGGCATGGGCGACCGACAAGGGGATGACGATTGCGATGGGCGTGGTCACCGCCCTGCGCGAGGCCCGAATTTTGCTGCCGTCCATCTCCACCATCGAACGCGCCAGCAGCGCGGGACGTGCCCGCGCGCGCAAGCAGGCCGCCCACGCCCTGATCGCCGATCTCAGCGCCGAACAGGTCCAGGCCCTCGATCAGCTCTTCGACGCCGCCGGCGGCATGAGCCATCTCGCCTTGCTTAAGACCATCCCCGTCGCGGCCAAGCCCGATCACGTCCGCCAGATCCTCGACCGTCTGAGGCAGGTGCGGAAGATCGGCATTTCCCCCGACGTCGCGGGCCGCATCCACGCGGACCGATTTCGGCAATATGTCAGGGAAGGCCGTGCGTCGCCTGCCTATATGATCGAGCGCTATATTCCCTCCCGGCGACGCGCCACGCTCGTGGCCTTCCTGCTCGATCTTGAAGAACGGCTGACGGACAGCGCCCTGGAGATGGCGGACAAGCTGATCGGCGGCATCTTCACCCGCGCGAAGAACGCTTGAGATTTTGCGCGACACACGCGTCGGAATTTCTCTCGACGAACTGCAAAGACTACGGCGTATCGCGAGCCCTAAAGATGCCCGTCTCCTTTCGCTTGTTTTGGGGCGAGTAAGGCAGCACTACGCGCGCAAATCGACAGCGGCAGATCGCACTGACGACGCGCTTGTCCGCACCATAGATTTGGCCATGAGCAAGTTTTCCGGCAATGGCGTAGGCGAAAAGAGGCTCGCCACACTCGCATTGACGAGCTTGCGTCGCAATGTCGTCTCCTGATTTCAGCGAAAACACGGAACTGGAATGCAAAGGAGCGCTTGGCCTGTTCGTTCTGGCAGTCGGCGCGATTATGCTCCGCCGCCGTCGCCGGGCAATCGGTTGATCGGGAAGGAGCCCATCAGTGCAATTCGACCATGCATATCGATGGGGTCTGAAGGCCGCACAGGCCGGCTTGCCGCGTCACGCCAATCCCTACCGTGCCTCCCATGTTCGGGCAGCATGGGAGATTGGTTATGCAAGCCACGCAAGTGGCGGTCTCGAGCGATACCGCCACCGATAAATCCAGGAAACTTGGAGCCTGATGCCCGTAAACATCTGGGTGTAAAGAACGTCATGTGGCAAGCGGCCAAATCCCCTTCCCGCCTTCTCCATAAATCGGGGCGAGTTCCACCGTGTTGCGACCTGCGGCCTTGGCCCGATAGAGTGCCTCATCCGCGGCCTTGATCAGGAATTTCTGATCGGGATGGCCGGAATGCAGGGCAATGCCGATCGACGCGGTGACACTGAGGCCGCCCGAGCTTCCCGTTTCGAAAATATGGCCCTCCATATCTGCCCGAATGCGCTCCGCTATGTTGGCCGCAGCCTCGATGCCTGTCTCGACTAGGACGATCAGGAACTCCTCGCCCCCGTACCGGAAAACGAAGTCCGTCGCCCGGACATTCCCGACGATCACTTGTGCCACCTGCCGGAGGACTTCATCACCGACCTGATGGCCGTGCCGATCATTGATCGCCTTGAAGTGGTCGATATCGACCAGCATGACGCTGAGCGCTGTCCCGTTCTCCTTCGCGAATGTGACCTCGCGGCCAAGTATGGCAGGCAGGAAACGGCGGTTAAGGGCACGGGTCAGCGGATCGCGTCCTCCTTCCATGGTGCTTAATGTCTGGAAGAGATCAGCGACCAGGAAGGAAATTTCGTCAACTGCGGCGCGCAAATCCGCCAAGGCGGATGAGCCATCCTGACGCTTACGGGGAGCATCCAGCTCTGGCAGGAGCATCTCATCGATGCGCTCGACAAGTCGGACCACAGTGCTGAACTGCGCCGATTGCTCAAACATGAACTGTGCCCGATGCCGAAGCCAAAGTCCGAAGGCGGAATCGCCCAAGCGGAGCAACCCGCCACCAGGGCCAGCTTGCAGAAGCGCGAACAGTGTGTTCTGGCTCCACTCCATCAGGCTGGCGCGCTGCGTCTCTTTGTCGACTGCAGCGTCCTGATCCAGAGAGAAGAGCCGATAGGCTTCATCTAGTCTCGCTCTTGCCGTGGTGTCCTTTACATAGGACTGGCTGATGAGCATGACGGCCGTGTCCATTCGCGCATCAGCAAGTTGAAGCGCGCGAATGCCTACCAACGGATCGACTGCCTGACCCTGCAGCAATTCAGCGAGCCGTGTCTTGATCACCAGCGCGCCTGTCATTACGAGATGGACCGGAATCTTGATGCGAGCGTGGACTTCGCCAATGATCTTCTGGCGGGCCTGCTTTTCGGGGGAGTCGCGAATGTCCTGTCCGGAAAACAACTGCGTGAGCCACTCAATGAGGGAAGAGCTGAGCCTCTCCTGCACCACAGCGTGGTTCAGGAACTGGGCAGCCTCCTGGTCACGAAGCAGCGTATCGTAGAACAAAGCGACGAGTTCACGGCCATGTTCGGCAGCCATCTCCGCGAGAAGTTTGAGCGGCGCATGGGAGTGCCGGCTATGGGCGGGCAGCTTCGCCGACCCTTTGATCCGCTCTTCGTCCGTAAACATCAATGTGATCCCTTCCGCGCCCCTTTAAGGGCGATGCCTTACCCAGTCGACGTCCAATAGAATTGAGAGAATGCGCAGAACGTCAATCATGAGAAGGGCGCCCGGCAATTCTCGTCGTCATCGACCGAACTGCAGTATTTCGTGGCGATAGCTAGAGCACATACCCGCCATCGATCGTCAGACTGGCACCCGTCATGTAACCAGCCGCCGGGCTAATCAGATAGGAAACGAGCGACGCGACCTCCTCCGCTTTGCCGACCCGCCCAAGTGGAATGAGGTCGCGCAGGCGCGGAACCATCGCAGCCGTCAGATCGGTTTCGATCGGTCCCGGCTGGATGTTGTTGACCGTGATACGCCGGGGCGCGAGGTCGAGAGCGACGCCCTTGACCATGGTCGCGACGGCGGCCTTGGTCATGGCATAGACGCTGCTGCCCTGCGAGCCAGTTCGAATAGCGGTGTTGCTGCCGATCGTGATCACGCGCCCGCCATCGCGCATGCGCGCGGTCGAAGCCTGGATGGCGAGGAAGACGCCGCGCACGTTGACGTCGAGCATCAGGTCGAGATCCTCGAGCGTGAACGCCTCGATTGTCGCGCGGCGAAGGACGCCGGCATTGACAACCACGACGTCGAGCATGCCCAACCGATCGACCGCATGCGCCACTGATGCGGTGATAGCATCGGCATCGGCGCTATCAGCCTGAATCGCGATGGCGCTGCGTCCCAGGCCGTTGATCGCTTGGACAACCTCAGCGGCGCGATCAGGTTGCGAGACATAGGTCAGCGCCAGATCGAAACCATCTCCGGCGAGCCGGTTTGCGATGGCGGCGCCAATGCCACGCGATCCCCCGAACACCATGGCGACCCGAGCGCTCACGGGATCAGCACCAACTTTCCGGTGGTCCTGCGGCTCTCCATATCCGCGTGGGCCTTCGCCGCATCCGCAAGGGCATATTCGCCGCCGATCCGGACCTTGAGCCTGCCGTCCGCGACCCACTGGAAGAGCTGCGCGGCATGCTTGCGAAGCAGTTCCGGGGTATGGATATGGTCGAAGAAGACGGCGTAGCCGATCTTGATGCTCCTGGGCAGGCTCATGATATCGAGTGGCCCTGGCCCACCCAGCACCGGGCCATACCAGCAGAAGGTGCCCGACCGGCGCAGGACGTCGAGTGAACCCTGAAACGTTGTCGGTCCCGATCCATCATAGACGACATGGACGCCCTCTCCATCGGTCAGGCGCAGGGCCTCTTCGGCAAATCGCCCTTCCGTATCGACAATGACGTGGTCGGCGCCCGCCTCCCGGGCGGTGGCGACCTTTTCTTCAGATGAGACCCGACCGATCACCTGGCCGCCGCGCAACTTGATGATCTGGGTCAGGAGCAGGCCAAGACCTCCTGCCGCAGCGTGAACGAAGGCGATATCACCGGGCAGGACCGGATAGAAGTCGGTCGCGAAATGGCTGGCGGTCAGCCCCTGCATCATGATCGAGGCCGCCGTTCGATCGTCGACCGCATCGGGAACCGGCACCAGCGTCGTTGCCGGGATCGCGACCCGCTCAGCATAACTGCCGGGCGCATAGACCCAGGCGACACGCTGGCCGGGCTGAACAGCCTCGACGCCTTCGCCGACTGCCAGAACTCGACCGACGCCTTCGACGCCCAGGATCTAGGGATTGGGCATGTCAGTCCAGGCAATCCCCTGACGCACGCCGATATCCATGAAGTTGACCCCGGCAACCGCGATCTCGACCAGCGCCTCGCCCGGCCCGGCGACAGGCTCCGGTCGCTCGATCTGCTCCAGCACCTCGCGGCCACCGGTCGCGGTCATCACCACTGCTCGCATGTCTTTCTCCTATCTTGAATGATCGTTCAGTAATTGGTCAAAAAAGGGGTCAGCGCAGCGCGCGCATGACCATCTCCTGCAGGGCAGCCAGGGTTGATCGGTCGGCGCCGCCACGCCCGGCGACGCGGATCCCGGCGATATTGGCGATCAGGAATTGCGCGAGAGCCTCGGGATCGAGGCTGGCTGCAACATCGCCCTCACGCTGCGCGTCGCGCATGCGCGAGGCGATGGCCATGTGCAATGTCCTGCCCAGTGCTGCATGGATATCGACAAGGTCCGGCCGCGATGCGCCGAACTCGCAGGTCGAGCCGACGCCGAGACAGGGCGTGGCTGCTGTCTCCACGACGCGCCGCAGCATGGCCCCGATCCCGTCAATGGCGCGCGCGCCGCTGCGAAGCGCCTCGAAATGCGCCGCGCATTCGCCCATGCCGTAGCGCCGCACCGCCGCGCAATAGAGCTGCCACTTGTCGCCGAAGGCCGCGTAGAGGCTCTGCCGCCCAATGCCCATGGCGTCCACGAGCATCTGCGCCGAACTGCCCTCATATCCATGCTCGCTGAACACGGTGATCGCACCGTCCAGGGCAGCATCCGTGTCGAATTCCCGAGGTCTTGCCATAGGTCATGTATAGCGATTCGGGAACGATCGTTCAAGTATGGATACTCGGTTTCCGTGCGACACCCTCAGCGGGAAGCAGCGACCGTGGCGCCTCCCGAGACGGACGAGAGTCGGCTAGTTTCGCTGGGCTTGGGTTCGCCCGGTCGCCGCGAGGATGAACGGATAGCCCGATGACCTCGGCCGCTGCGTTACCTCTTCGAGCGAGGCGAAGCTCGGGGCGTGCGGGCTTCAGCTTCCGCAGCCTCTCCACTCTGTTCCATATTCTTGAGATCGCGCTCAATGCGGAGCCGCGAGGCGCTGCAGTTCGGTTATGAACTCGTCGCCCCGGCGGCCCGGTTGTGATGGGAGCGAGCACTGCGTGGTAAAGGTGTCTGATCGACGCCAGGCGTCGCGATCACTCACCAGCGGGACTGCCGTATTTTCAGAGGCGCTTCGCCCATCCTCTGCTGATCGTTCGATTTTTCGGCCGAACAGGCATTGTGCAAGTGCAACCCATAATATATGTTCAATTGAACATATCATGGAGTCTACATGCCGACAGAAGTCGCCATTCATCCTCTCCCGTCGCCCCGAGGCCGCAGGCAGAAGGATATGGTTGGTGGCAGACAGGAATTGCTGGCGGCTGCCATCTGCGCATTTTCGCATGACGGGTTCGAGCGCGCAGATCTGAGAGGAATCGCATCGGCCGCTGGCGTCAGTCAAAACCTCATCCGCGTGCATTTCGGAAGCAAAGCTCAACTCTGGAAAGCCTGCCTGGAAGCGATAACACAGAGCACGACCGGAATAATCGCGGAAATTTCCAAGATTGCCTCAGACGATAGCCGTTCGGTTCATGACCGACTTTGCGACGCGATTACGCGCATAATCTATTTTTATTCGGACCATCCCTATGTGAGGGATTTTGTCGTTCGGCACGCAGCGGATAGGTCTGAGCGGTCGACATTGGTTACGGAACAACTGATCCATCCTGCCTATGAAAGTTGTCGGACGCTTTACGAGGCCGGAATCGCTCAGGGCATAATCAGGGCCAGTCACCCTGCGCTCTTTTTCGCGTTGCTGAGCGCCGCTGCCAATCAACCCGCCAGCTTTCCTACTGTCCTGCGATCGCTTGCTCCCGAGATCCCTGAGGACGCCGCCCGAATTCTCATCGCAGAGACCATCGTCGAGACTTTGCTCCACGGCGAGCCATGCGCTCCGCCGCGGTGAACCTCAAAGGGGAGGTACTTAACCTTTCTGCAGGCTGCCGAGCGCCTGCGCAAAGAAACACAGCAGAGGGACTCGCCTGCTCGCAGGCATTGCCGCTCTGCCGCCGCAGGAGATTGAGCATGTCGATCGATGAACACCAAACCGACCCCCTCGACGGCCTCGCCGAGACGCTCGATCACGCAGCGGCTGCGATGGTGGCTCAGGCAACGCATGGCCTGTCTCCCGCAACGCTTGTTCAGGCATGGTCGGACTGGGCGCTCCATCTCGCCATCTCTCCGGGCAGGCAGTTGCAACTGGCTACCAAGCTGGGTCGCAAATATATGCGACTGGCTGATTATGCAGCCCGGCGCGCCGGCGATCCCGACACCCTTCCCGCAATCGAGCCGCTGCCCCAGGACCGCCGCTTCGACGACCCTGCCTGGCGGGAACAGCCCTATGATCTTCTCGTGCAGGCATTTCTGCTGACCCAGCAATGGTGGCACGCCGCCACGACGGGCATAAAGGGCGTGGACCGTCATCATGAAGACATGGTTGCGTTCGCGGCCCGCCAAATCCTCGACATCGTCGCGCCGACGAACATTATCGCGGCGAATCCCGTGCTCCAGAAGCGGATCGTCGAAACAGGCGGGCGCTGCCTCATCGACGGCATCGAGCATCTTTTCGAGGACATGAGCCGCCTTGCACGAGGGGAATCACCGGCGGGAGTTGAGGCGTTCCCGGTTGGCGAGACTGTTGCCGCGACGCCAGGAAAGGTCGTCTATCGCAACGAACTGATCGAACTGATCCAGTATGAACCGACGAGCGGGATGGTCCATCCGGAGCCGGTGCTGATCGTGCCCGCCTGGATCATGAAATATTATATTCTCGATCTTTCGCCGGACAATTCGCTGGTCCGCTGGCTGGTGGGCCAGGGTTACACGGTCTTCGCCATCTCCTGGCACAATCCGGGCAGCGCCGACCGCAACCTCGACATGGACGCCTATCGACGGCTGGGCGCGATGGCAGCGATCGATGCCATCCACGCGATCTGCGGCGACGCGCATATCCACGCGCTGGGTTATTGTCTCGGGGGCACATTGCTGTCCATCGCCGCAGCCGCAATGGCGCGCGATGGCGACGACAGGCTGGCGAGCGTCACCCTGCTCGCGGCCCAGACCGAGTTCAGCGAACCCGGAGAACTTGGCCTTTTCATCGATGAGTCCCAGCTCAATCTGCTCGAGAACATGATGTGGAGCCGGGGCTATCTCGACAGCAGCCAGATGGGCGGTGCGTTCGAGATTCTGCGTTCGAACGATCTCGTCTGGTCGCGGATCCTCACCGAATATCTGATGGGCGAGCGTGCGCCCATGAACGATCTCATGGCGTGGAACGCCGACGGCACGCGCATGCCTTATGCCATGCACAGCCAGTATCTGCGCCGTCTGTTTCTCGATGATGATCTGGCCGAAGGCAAATACAAGGTCGACGGCCGGGCTATTTCCCTGTCGGCGCTGCGCAAACCGATGTTCATCGTAGGAACCGAACGCGACCATGTCGCGCCGTGGAAGTCGGTCCACAAGATCCACATGCTCTCCCCGGCCTCCATCCGCTTCGTGCTGACAAGCGGCGGTCACAATGCCGGCATTGTATCGGAGCCGGGCCACAGGGGGCGTCGCTACAGCGTGCTCGATCGTGTGGAAGACGGCCCCGTGCTCGACGCGGAGGAATGGCTTACGCGCGCCGAGCCGCATGAGGGAAGCTGGTGGACCGCCTGGGGCGAATGGCTGGTCGACCATTCGAGCGAGCCCGTCCCGCCTCCCCCGATGGGATCGCCCGACAAGGGATATCCCGCGCTCTATCCGGCACCTGGCCACTATGTGAAGGAGCGTTGAGCGATGGCCGGTCCAGCGATGATCGAAAACCGCACCTTCGATGAAATCGAAGTTGGCGACACCGCATCGGTCACACGAACGCTCGAGCCGGAAGACATTCAGCTTTTCGCCCTGGTGTCTGGCGACGTCAATCCGGCTCACCTCGACGCGCAATATGCCGCGACCGACATGTTCCGCCACGTCATTGCCCACGGCATGTGGGGCGGCGGCCTCATCTCCGCCGTCCTCGGAACGCAACTACCCGGTCCTGGCACCATCTATCTGGACCAGTCGTTGCGCTTCCGCCGCCCCGTCGCACCGGGCGACACGATCACCGCCTCGGTCACCGTCGTCGAGAAGCGTGCGGAGAAGAAAATCCTGATCCTCGACTGCCGCTGCGCCAACCAGCATGGCGAGGATGTCATCACTGGCCAGGCCCAGGTGATCGCGCCCGGCGAAAAGGTGCTGCGCCCGCGCGCGGAGCTGCCGGACGTTCGCCTCAACGATCATGACAAATATCGCCGGCTGATGGAGCTTGCCGGTGGTAGCGATCCGGTCCCGACGGCGATCGTGCATCCTTGCAGCGAAGCCGCCATCACTGCGGCAATCGATGCGGCGCAAGCCGGATTGATCGCCCCGATCCTCATCGGGCCCGATGCGAAGATCAAGGCCGCAGCCACTGCGGCCTCGCGCGCGATCGACGGTTTCCGGATCGTGCCGGTGGCGCACAGTCATGCCGCAGCGGCCAAGGCGGTGGAACTGGTGCGCACGGGCGAAGCGCAGCTCGTCATGAAGGGATCACTGCACACGGATGAACTGATGGGCGCGGTAGTCTCTTCCGCTACAGGCCTTCGCACCGAACGACGGATCAGCCATGCCTATGTCATGGACGTGCCTGGCCGGCCGACACCGCTCATCATTACCGATGCCGCTATCAACATCGCCCCCTCCCTCGAGGAAAAGGCCGACATCATCCGCAACGCCATCGATCTCGCGCATGTGATCGGCATGGAGGCGCCCAAAGTCGCGATCCTCGCTGCGGTCGAAACCGTCAACCCGGCAATGCCTTCGACGCTGGATGCGGCGGCGCTCTGCAAGATGGCGGATCGCGGGCAGATCAGCGGCGGCATTCTCGATGGACCCCTCGCCTTCGACAATGCGGTCAGCGAGGCCGCGGCCAGGGAAAAGGGTATCGTTTCCGAAGTTGCGGGCCATGCGGAAATTCTGGTCGTGCCCAACCTCGAAGCCGGGAACATGCTGGCCAAGCAGCTCACATTCCTGGGCGGCGCCGACGCGGCCGGTATCGTGCTTGGCGCGCGCGTGCCGATCATCCTGACGAGCCGTGCCGACAGCCTGCGCACGCGTCTCGCGTCCTGCGCAGTGGCGGTGCTGATGGCGCGCGCCGTGACGCCGGCAGCCCCTGGATTGCCCGGGGGCAAGAGTGCATGAAGGCGGTCGTCAGCCTCAATTCCGGCTCGTCGAGCATCAAATTCTCTCTCTTCGCCATGGAGCCGGGAGGCAGCCTCCAACTCGCGGCCGGCGGAAAGATCGAGAAAATCGGGATAGTGCCAGCGCTGAAGGCCCGAAGGACGGACGGTACGATCCTGCTCGATCGCACCTGGCCGGATGGCGCAGGCCTTACCCACGCCGACTTGCTGGCCGATCTTTTTTCCTGGGCGATGCAGCATCCACTTGAAGGCTATGAGATCGCCGCCATCGGACACCGCATCGTCCATGGCGGCACAGAATTTTCCGTCCCGCGGCGCATCGATTCTGAATTGATCGACAAGCTGGAAGCACTTTGTCCGCTGGCGCCCCTGCATCAGCCCCATAACCTGGCTGCCGTCCGGGCGATCACCAAGCTTGATCCCGACCTGCCTCAGGTCGCCTGCTTCGACACCGCTTTCCATCATGACAAGCCAGCCCTCGCCTCTCGTTTCGCAATCCCCCGTGCGCTTCACGACCAGGGCATCCGTCGCTACGGTTTTCACGGCCTTTCCTATGAATATATCGCCCGGCGCCTCGCCGCGATCGACCCGGCGCTGGCCTCGGGCAAGGTCATCGCCGCACATCTGGGCAATGGCGCGAGCCTTTGCGCCATGGCGGCGGGGCAAAGCGTCGACACGACCATGGGGTTCACCGCGCTCGACGGTTTGATGATGGGCTCCCGCTCGGGCAGTCTCGACCCCGGTGTCGTGCTGCATCTCATGACGCAGATGGGCATGGGCGCCAAGACGATAGAGGATATGCTTTACAGGCAATCGGGCCTTCTGGGCGTGTCGGGCATTTCCAGCGACATGCGCACGCTTGCCGCGAGCGACGCACCCGAAGCGAAAGAAGCGATTGATCTCTTCGCCTGGCGGGTAGCCCGTGACACCGGCGCCCTTGCCGCTTCGCTGGAGGGTGTGGACGGGATCATCTTTACTGCTGGCATCGGCGAAAATGACGCGGGCATGCGCAGCCTTATTGGTCGCCGGCTCCAATGGCTGGGCCTTGAGATCGATGATCGCGCCAATGCTGCAGGTGAGACGCTGATCAGCGCCCCCGAGAGCCGGATCAAGGCCCTCGTCATCCCCACCGACGAGGAACGCATGATCGCAATTCACACGCTCAGCCTGCTGCAGGAGACCGCCCAATGACACCGCTTGTAGATCTGACCGGCAAGCGCGGCCTCGTCATCGGGATCGCAAACGAACATAGCATCGCGGCAGGATGCGCGGAGGCATTTGCCCGGTGCGGCGCCCGGCTTGCCGCCACCTATCTCAACGAAAAGGCAAAGGACTGGGTCCAGCCTGTCGTCGACCAGCTCGGCGTCGAATGGACTGCGCCGTGCGATGTACGCATCCCCGGCGAACTCGAGGCGCTTTTCGGCCAGGTGCAAGAACGCTGGGGTGGCCTCGATTTCCTGCTGCACTCGATCGCCTTCGCGCCGAAGGAGGATCTCCACGGTCGGGTGGTCGACAGCAGTGCGCAAGGCTTCTCGACGGCGATGGACGTGTCCTGCCACAGTTTCCTTCGCATGGCGAAGCTCGCCGAACCGCTGATGGCAACGGGCGGATGCCTGCTTTGCGTGACCTTCTATGGTTCGGAGCGGGTGGTCGAACACTATAACCTGATGGGTCCCGTCAAGGCGGCCCTGGAAAGCGCAACGCGCTATGTCGCCGCGGAACTGGGCGCCAAAGCCATTCGGGCACACGCTATTTCACCAGGGCCGATTGCCACCCGCGCCGCAAGCGGAATCGACCGGTTCGACGAGTTGCTCGATCGGGCTGCCGCGCAGGTTCCCGCAGGAAAATTGGTTGACGTAAGCGACGTCGGCGCGCTGGCCGCCTTCCTCGTCAGCGATGCCGCGAAGCGGATCACCGGCACGATCATTCCGGTCGATAACGGGCAGCATCTTTTCGCGTGATCGTTCGGGCTGCCCCTCTTGCCCTCGCAGCCAGCGCCGTACTGGCGTCGCAGGCGCACGCGCAAGCTGCTCTGGAGTATGTCGTCCAGCGCGCAGGCAACCGCGATCAGAGCGGACATATCCTTGTCGATGTGCGCGTTCTCAATGCCGGGGCGGCCGCGCAGGAGGTTCGCCTTCCCGACGAGGTTGCGGCCGATCTGGTCAGCAACGGCACGTATCGAAAGGTCTGGCTGCAACGAGGCGAAAAACAGGCTGCGGTTCTGACGATCCGGGCCAATGGCTTTGCGGCGGCGCGCTACCGGATCGACTTTCAGGACGTCATGGACGGCGCGGCCTTGTCCATTCCCTCCTGGTCAACGCAGCAAATCCTCCTGACGATCGGCGTCGATCCTGAGGCCGACCGCTCTGCCCCGGTCGCCCTGACTGCCGCGCCCTCGCTCACGCCTCCGACCTCTCCGCAGATATCGCCAGACTCCGTCACACCATCGCCGACAGACCGAACCCGGGGCAATGCTTTCATCCCCAATCTCTCGGTCTACGAACCGATCTATGCGGTCTATGGCCCCGGCACCAACACCGACGCACGCATCCAGATCAGTTTCAAATATCAGCTGTTCGGAAGTCGAGCGCGGATGGACCGCTCTCCCTCGCTGATCGACGGCCTCTATTTCGCCTATACCCAGCGCATGTTCTGGGACGTGGCGGCGAAATCCTCGCCCTTCCGCAATATCGATTATCAACCCGAGCTCTTCTATCTCTCGCCTGCCCTGCCCGTGTCAGATAAGGCCACGATCAGCGGCCAGATCGGCCTTCGCCATGAGTCCAATGGACGCGATGGCGCAGCCTCGCGCAGCCTCAACATGCTCTATCTGGCCCCGATGGCCGGCTTCTCGCTCGGCGAGGACCGAAGGCTGACGATCGCGCCGCGGCTGTGGCTCTATCTCGGAAACCTTTCGGACAATCCTGACATTCGCCGATATCGCGGCAATAGCGGGCTTTTCATTGAGGCAAGCGAGGATGATGGGCTGCGCGTCTCGGCTTCTACCCGTCTCAACCTGGGTAGCGGCAAGGGAGCTCTGACCGCCGAGCTCTCCTACCCGTTCCGGCGTATCCTGGGCGGAGGCCCGGACTTCTATCTCTTCGGCCAGGGCTTCACCGGCTATGGCGAAAATCTGCTCGACTATAACAAGCACGTGACGCGCCTGCGGATCGGCGTGGCGCTCGTGCGATGAACGCTCAAGGAGGTATAGCGTGAAGCTGCGGGGCCCTATCGTCATTCCCATTCTGGCCGTCGTCCTCATCGCCCTGGCTTTCGGGCTGTGGTGGATGTTTGGACGCACCGACAAGCTCCCCGATACCATCGTGCGCGGCAACGGCCGTCTCGAGATGACGCGCACCGATATTGCCGCCAAATATCCTGGCCGCCTGATGTCGCTTGACGTCCATGAAGGTGATCTCGTCGGGGCGGGGCAGGTCATCGCCCGGCAGGATGATGTAGACCTCAAAACCCAACTCGCCGGAGCGCTTGCCAAGCGCGAACAGGCAGTATCCGCCCTCATGCGCGCGCAAGGGGAGCTCGCCGCGCGGGACAGTCAGGCTCAGCTCGCCCGCATCGACTGGGTCGAGACCGGCAAGCTGCGGGAGCGTGACATGGTCTCGAACGTCGAGCTGGAGCAGCGTCGCCTGGCCTTGGGTGCTGCGCAAGGTGGCGCCCAGGCGGCGGGCGGCGGTGTCGGCGAGGCACGCTCGGCCATTGCCCAGGCCGACGCCCTGATCGCGCAAACCAGAGCCGGCCTTGCCGACCTGCGGATCATCGCACCGACGCCCGGGCGCGTCGAATATCGGATCGTCGAGCCTGGAACCATGTTGCCACCGGGCGGCAAGATCGTGTCGCTGGTCAATGCCGAGGATGCCTGGCTCACCATCTTCCTGCCCGCTTCGGTCGCCGGCAAGATCAGGATCGGCGACGAGGCACGCATTCTTCCGCAGGGTTTTGGCGACGCCATTCCCGCGCGCGTCAGCTTCGTGGCGCCCGATGCGCAGTTCACGCCAAAATTCGTCGAGACGGCCAGCGAACGCGAGAACCTGTCCTACCGGGTGAAGCTGCAGATCGCGCCTGATCTCGCCCGTGGCCTGGACGGAAGGCTGAAAGCCGGCATGACGGCGGACGGGTTCGTGCGCACCGATACGCGCCAGCCCTGGCCCGACCTCACCAAGATCGACAAATGATCCCGCCCGCTCAGATCCTCCCCGAAGAGGCGATACGGATCGAAAGCCTTTCGCATCGATATGGCGGTATCATCGCCCTGAACGAGGTTTCGCTCTCCCTGCCCAAGGGGAAGACCACCGCGCTGGTCGGGCCCGATGGCGTAGGCAAGTCGACGCTGCTCGGCCTCATATCCGGCGTGAAAAAGCTGCAAACGGGACGTCTTTCGGTTCTCGGCTTCGATCTCACCGAGCGTCGCAAGCGGGAGGAGTTCCTTTCCCGCGTCGCCTATATGCCCCAGGGGCTTGGTCGCAATCTCTACCCGACGCTTTCCGTCCGCGAGAATATCGACTTCTTTGGTCGCCTCTTCGGACTGTCTGCAGTCGAGCGGGAAGCGCATATGCGGCGCTTGCTGGACGCGACGGGGCTTGCACCCTTTCCGGACCGGCCCGCCGGCAAACTTTCGGGCGGCATGAAGCAGAAGCTGGGCCTGTGTTGCTCGCTGGTGCACGATCCGGATCTGCTCATCCTCGACGAACCCACCACGGGGGTAGACCCTCTTTCACGACGGCAGTTCTGGGAACTGGTGGATGCGATGTGCGCGGAGCGGCCGGACATGACCGTGCTGGTCTCCACGGCTTACATGGAAGAGGCAGAGCGCTTTGGCCACCTCGTGGCGATGGACGATGGCAAGGTGATCGCGCAAGGGGATACGCGCGAGATCATGCGTGACGCGGGCGCGGATACGCTCGAAGCCGCCTATGTTCGCCTGCTTCCGCAAGACAAGCGGCCATCGGGCGACGCGCTGGTCGTGCCGGCCTGGCAGGACAAGGGCGAAGCGCCGGCAATCGAGGCGCATGATCTGACGCGGCGCTTTGGTGATTTCGTAGCGGTCGATCATGTGAGCTTTCGCATCGGACGCGGCGAGATATTCGGTTTTCTGGGCTCGAACGGCTGCGGCAAGACCACGACCATGAAGATGCTGACCGGCCTGCTCGATGCGACGGACGGAACGGCCAGCCTTTTCGGGCGGCCGATCGCCCCCGGAGACATGGAGACGCGCATGCGCGTGGGCTATATGTCGCAGGCCTTCTCGCTCTATGAAGAGCTTTCGGTTCGCCAGAACCTGGTCCTTCATGCGCGGCTCTATCGCGTGCCACGCCAGCAGGCAGGCGAACTGGTTTCGGCCGCGCTTGCCCAGTTCGAGCTCGAAGCCCATGCCGATGCCGTTCCCGCCGCTCTGCCGCTCGGCATACGGCAACGCCTGCAACTCGCCGCCGCCTGCCTCCATCGACCCGAGATCCTGATCCTGGACGAGCCCACGTCCGGCGTCGATCCGGCGGCGCGCGACATGTTCTGGCGCCATCTGATCCGCCTCTCGCGCGATGAAGGGGTAACGATCTTCGTCTCCACCCACTTCATGAACGAGGCGGAACGGTGCGACCGCATATCGCTGATGCATCGCGGGCGGGTTCTGACGGTCGGCGCGCCGACGGAACTCACACAGCGATATGATGCGCAGCGGCTCGAGGATGCTTTTATCGCTGTCCTCGAGAAGGATAATGACGAAGCGCCGACTGCTTCCGCCCATCTGCCGGTCGATGCTTCGGTCGCTTCGTCCACTCCTGCCGCCGGTGCGCGATCGACGGCTCCCGGCCGGCCGCGATTACCAACCGCTGCCGGCAGCTGGCCGGGCTTCGCCTGGGCCTTTGCCCGGCGCGAAGCGACCGAACTCATGCGCGATCGCATCCGGCTCGCCTTCGCGCTGATCGGCCCGATCATCCTGCTGTGCATTGCAGCCTACAGCATTTCCTTCGACGTCCAGAATATCCGCCTTGCCGTTCTCGATCATGACCGCAGTGCCGCCAGCCGTGACCTGCAACTTTATTTTGAAGGGTCACGCTATTTCCGGGTTGAGCCCGAACTTGCGAGCGACGCGGCCGCCGATCAGGCGCTGCGCGAGGCATCGACCAAGATGGTGCTGGACATACCCCCCGGCTTCGGACGCGATCTGACCGCAGGGCGGCGGCCCGCGGTCGACGTGCGGATCGACGGCGCGAGTCCTTTCCCCGCGTCGAACGCCCGCGCTTATGCCGAGGCTGTTCTCCTTCGCTACGCAATGGACCAGTTGCGGTCCGCGCAGCCCTTCGCTGTGCCTGATCTCTCGTCCACAATCGAACCGCGCTTCATCTACAATCAGGAGTTTCGCAGCATCTACGCCATGGCGCCGGGCGTCCTGATGCTCTGCATGATCCTCATTCCCGCGATGCTGACGGCCCTTGGGGTCGTGCGCGAAAAGGAAATCGGCTCGATCACCAATCTCTACGCTTCGCCGGCGAGCCTGGGCGCATTCCTGGTCGGCAAGCAGATGCCCTATGCCCTTCTTGCGATGATCAGTTTCGTGACGCTGATCCTGGTGACTGTCTTCATTTTGGGAGTACCGCTCAAGGGGTCCTTGCCGGCCCTTCTGATCGGCGGGTTCCTCTTCATTCTGTCTGTCACCGGGCTGGGGCTGATGATCTCGGCCTTTGTGCGCTCGCAGGTCGCCGCCATCTTCGCGACATCCCTCATCTGTCTTATTCCGTCGGTGAACTTCTCCGGGCTCCTTTACCCCGTTTCCACCCTGACAGGCCCGAGCCATATCATCGGGCTGACCTTCCCCTCCTCCTGGTTCCAGATCGTCAGTCTCGGCACATTCACCAAGGGTCTGGGCATGGCCAGTTTCGGCCAGGCCTATCTGGCCCTGATGGCGCTCGCATTCCTCTTCGTGGGCGGCGCACGCCTGATGCTGGGAAAGCAGGAGAAATGACGCGCTGGATTCTCAACGTTGCGCTTCTGAGCGGCAAGGAACTGCGCAGTGTCATGAAGGATGTGACGCTGATGGCGCTTATCCTCTTCGCTTTCACCGTGGCGATCCAGCTTGTTGCGAACGGGGTACGCGCAGAGGTCATGAACGCTTCGGTCGCGATCATGGACGAGGATCATTCCGAACTGTCGCGCCGGCTGCGCGATGCCATCCAGCAGCCCTATTTCAAACCACCCGAGGACATCGAGCGATCCGCGATCGGCCCTGCGATGAACAGCGGAAAATATATCTTCGTCATCGAAATCCCGCCCCGCTTCGAAGCCGATACGCTCGCGGGCCGGTCGCCTTCCGTCCAGATTCTCGTCGACGCGACCGCCATGACGCAGGCAGGTCTGGGCGCTGCCTATTTCCAGCAGATATTCGCGCAGGAAACGCTCGACTTCCTCCATGCCCGGGGCCTCCTGGAGGCGCTGCCGGTCCAGGTCGAAAGCCGGATGCATTTCAATCCCAACGCCCAGTCGGCCTGGTATACCTCGGTCATGCAGATCGTCACCAACGTGACGGTGCTCTCGATCATCCTCGTCGGCGCGGCGGTGATCCGTGAGCGTGAGCATGGCACGATCGAGCATCTGCTGGTGATGCCCGTGCGCGCCAGCGAGATCGCCTTCGCCAAGATCCTTGCCAACGGCCTCGTCATCCTGCTGGCCTCGATCGCGTCCCTCTGGTTCGTCGTTCATGGCGTTCTGGGCGTGCCGCTGACCGGATCTCTCCTGCTCTTCACTGCCGCGATGTTTCTCTACCTCTTCTCGGTCACCTCGCTCGGCATGTGGATGGCAACGCTCGCGCCATCCATGCCGCAGTTCGGGCTCTTCGCAGTGCCCGTCTACGCCATCGCTTATCTGCTCTCGGGAGCGGCAACGCCGCTCGAGAGCATGCCCTCGGCGATCCGGACGATTGCGCTATGTCTGCCGACCACCCAGTTCGTCAGCCTCTCCCAGGCGATCCTCTATCGCGGCGCGGGCGTGCGAACGATCCTGCCGGAACTCGCGATCATCTGCGGCTCGGGCGTGTTCTTCGTGGCGATGGCCGTCAGCCGCTTCCGTTCGATGCTCTCAAGGCAGGGCTAAAGGTCATGGATGACATCACCCAGGAAAATCAGAATGCATAGCCAATTGCTTCCTCCATCGCTCGCGCTGCTGCTCACCGCTTGCGCCAGCGTCCCGAACACGCCCGCGCACGCGCCACGCATCACTCCGCCCAATCGCCTGGATGCGGCGGCGGCGAACGACGCGGCAATAACCGGGACAGACCGCTGGTGGACGGCGTGGGGCGATCCCGCTCTTGATGCGCTGGTCGAGAAATCGCTCGAAGCAAACGCCGATATCCGCGCTGCAAAAGCCCATGTCGCCGCCGCGCGTGCGCTAGTCACTGTCGCGGAATCGGCGCTTTATCCTACCGTTGCCGCAAATGGCACAGCGTGGGCCAGTCAGAGCGATGCCGGGATCGATGACAAGTGGCAGGCCATGCTGCCGTCGCTGTCCGGAAACAGCGGCAGTGGATATCTGGTGGGTCTTGGAGCCACCTGGGAGGCTGACCTGTTCGGTGGACGCCATGCCGACGCCGAAATGGCGCGCGCGCTTTCCGAAAGCACCGCACGAACGGCCGATGGCGTCAGGCTCATGGTCGCCGCCGATGTCGTCGAAAATTATCAGCAGCTGCAGGGGCTGAGGCGGCGCCTCGATGTCCTCGATCGCAGCGAGGCTACGGCCAGTCGCCTTGTCGATTATGCGGCCGCCCGGCAGCGGACGGGCGCCGCGACAGCGGCCGATGTCACCCGCGCCCGCAATGGACTGGAGGCGCTGCGCGCCTCCCGCCCGGCCCTCACATCCCTCGTCGATGCGCGCAAGCGGCGACTGGCCGTGCTGGCGGGCGACGTCCCCGAACAGGCGCCGGATATGGTCGCCTCCGCCACTTTTGAGACGCCAGATGCGCCCACCGGGCAACTTCCTTCCGACATTCTTGATCGCCGGCCTGATGTCGCGGCGCGATCATGGCTGGTGAACGCGCGTGCGGCGCGCCTCAAGAGCCTGAAGGCCGATCTGCTTCCGCGCTTCGCCATCCATTTTCTGGGGCAGAACGGGCATATCGAACTGGGCGGCCTGCCGGGCTATGGCGGAACCGGAGGTCTGGTCGGCCTTTCCGCATCGATGCCGCTTTTCAATGCCGGAAGGTTGCAGGCCAGTGTCAAGGCGGGCGATGCCGAACTTGAGGCTGCTCTCGCCAATTATGACCAGGCCATGCTGTCGGCGCTCGAGGAAGTTGAATCCGCTTATGGTTTTCGGGCGGGGCTGGACGAACGCCTGGCCGGGCTTATCCGTACATCCGACATGGCCCGCCGACGCGCCGACCAGCTGGCGATATTGTACGATGCCGGACGCACGCAGTTGGGCGATGTGTTGCAGGCCCGATTGGATGCGCTCTCGGACGAGGACAAGATGGAACAGACCCGCATCGCACAAGGAACGGCAACCGTTCAGCTCTATCGTGCGCTGGGGGGCGGCTGGTAAGGTTGCGCCGGGCCGCTCGGCCAGCGTCGAGGTCTGCTTTTCCGCCTTTTGAGGGCCACGCAGATCGACGAACTCAGCTGACCGATCACGACAAAATGCAGGTCGCTGAGTGACGCTGCAGGATCAACCTCATGATGTGACTGGGAAAAATGCGGCCTCGTATCAATTTTCCAGTCATCAATTAGGTGCCAGGCACAGTGGAATAAAATCTAAAGGTCAACTGTGCTATTCCTGCTTTAGAGCTATGAGAGCGCGCATGCGCCGAACAGAATAGGTGAGCCATGAAGGAGTTTCTCGAACGTGCGGCGAAGGCAGGTGCATTGTCGTTTCGTGACTTGCATATCATTCTCGATGCTCTACCGATCCCCCTTTCCTGGGCTACCTTGCCCGAGGGAGAGATCAGATTTCTCAACCGGGCATTCACGAAAACCTTCGGTTATCCGGAAGGGGCATTCCCAACTGTCGACGACTGGATCGACGGTGCCTATCCGCGTGAACATCATAGGAAAGAAACCCGCCGACTTTGGAATGATCTATGGCTCGCGCGCGCCGAGGGCATATCGGAAATCGATGCTTGCGAGATCGAGATATTATGTGCGGACAAAACGATCCGCACAGCCTGATCTGCCCCCACCGAGTGGACCGATTGGTTTGTTAGTGGATTAAGCCCATCGCCGCCATATTCGGACGGAGGTGGAGCGAAGCGGAACCGGAGGCCGGATATGGCGGTGTCGCCGTTTCCGGTGCCGGCGGTCGGTAGCCCAAGCTGCTGTGAGGGCGAACGGTGTTGTAATGCCGCCGCCATGCCTCGATCAGCACCTTGGCCTCAGCGAGGCTGTAGAAGATCTCGCCGTTGAGCAGTTCGTCGCGAAGCGATCCATTGAAGCTTTCGTTATAGCCATTCTCCCATGGTGATCCCGGCGTGATGTAGAGCGTCGTCACGCCGATCTGCCCCAGCCATTTCTGGACGGCGGTCGCGATAAATTCGCTTCCGTAGCACATTGGGAAGCGGCCCCTCGAAGGGGCGCACTGCCTTGATGAAGGCAAGGGCGCGTAGCGCCCGCAGGCTTCATCAAGGCGGTCATGATCGGCCCGCAGGTCTCTAAAGTGAAGTTGTCGACTCAACCCTTTGGAGACAGACCGACCATGACCAAGCGTAGCTCTAATCCCACCGACGCCGTGCTGGTAGCCATCGATATGTCCAAACACCGCCAGGAGGTCCTGATCGAACGTCCAGAAGGCGGACCCCGACGTCGCATGACGGTGATGGCGACAAAGGCAGATTATGATCGCCTGGCCACGGATCTTAGCGACATCGGGCGTCCGATCATCGTCGGCTTCGAGGCTACTGGTAACTACCATCGCACGCTGGCGCATCGCCTGCTGTCCGCCGGCTTCGAGTTGCGCTTGATCTCGTCCGTTGCCTTGGCTCGAACGCGCGAGGCTCTGCACAATGGCTGGGACAAGAACGATTCCAAGGATGCGCAAGTGATCCTGCACATGCTGCGGATTGGCGCCACCCAGCGATACGTCGATCCGCTCGCCGCCGGGATCAACGACCTGCAGGAGATGTCGAAAACGCACGAGGCGATCTCCAAGGCTAAGACGCAGACATGGCATCGCATCCTGACCCACTACCTGCCGCTCTATTTCCCGGAGATTGAACGCTTCGCTGGCAACAGCCGATCCGACTGGTTCCTTGCTCTGCTCGAACGATTCCCGACTCCAGCCAGCATGACTGTGCTCGGCCAGGAGACTTTCTCCCGCGAAGCATGGGACTTGGTCGGCCGCAAAGTGTCCAAAGCCCGGCTGATCAACGATATCTACGAGACCGCCTGCGCCTCCGTGGCGCTACCTGTCGACGAGGATTCCGTCTCGATCGCTATGTTCCGCATGGTGATCGCCCAAGCACGCAACCTGATCCGGCAGCGCGACGAGATCGAGCGAACGGCGCATGCCATGCTGGCCGAAAACCGCGATTATCAGCTTCTGCGCATGATCCCCGGCATTGGGCCCATCAATGCGTTGACCATTCTCGCCGAGGCAGGCGATCTACGCCGCTTCAGCCATCACCGTCAGTTCCTGAAGTTCTGCGGTCTTGATCTTGCGACCCGGCAGTCCGGTACATTCCGAGGCCGCACGATGCTGTCCAAGTACGGTAATGCGCGATTGCGGCGGACCTTTTGGATGGCTGCCCAGGTCGCCGCACGTCAGCGCAACAACAGTTTCCGCGACAAGCTCGGACGATACACTGCCGGGCACGCGGATGATGCCGATCGTCGCCGCAAGGCGATGACGGCGCTCACCGCCAAGATGGCGCGCGTTGCCCATGCCGTCATCAAGACGGGGACAGAGTACCGACCGTTCCTTGAACGGTCGGATGCCAGGTGGAAGGACCCCTCTCTGCAAGTGCCGTGAGGGCGCGAAAGCGACCCTGTAGATAATGTTCGGGCCTTCCACCTGGGTGCGTATCTCGTTCTAAGGACGGTGAGGACCACGGCCGCTTCGGCGCCGCTGGATCCTGTGTTTGCTATGGCAGGGAGCGATCCCGTTGACGGTGGAAGCCATCTGGCTCAGAATGCATGCCTCGCCGCTCAATGCCGGCGCATAGAGATCTGTTGACCAAATCTCGCTTTCCTTCGTGACCCAGGACGTTGTCGGACCGTATATGTACCGGAGGACCGCGAGAAATGAACAGGTCGGCCAGCGCCGCCAGCACATCCTCGTGTTTGAGCTGCCGGGCAACGATGAGTGCCAGGCACTCCCTGCTGGCCTCATCGATGATGGTCAGGATCCGGAACTTGCGGCCATCGTGCGTGCGCCCTTCGACGAAGTCGTAGGCCCACACATGCCCGGGATACTCAGGCCGTAGGCGGATACATGATCCGTCGTTGAGCCACAGGCGTCCCCGTTTGGGCTGGCGCAGCGGGACCTTCAGTCCTTCGCGTCGCCATATCCGCTCGACCCGTTTGTGGTTCACCGTCCACCCCGCATGGCACAGCAACGCCGTCACCCGGCGGTAGCCATAGCGACCATATTGCTTCGCCAACGCGACGATGTCCTCCGTGAGCGCCTGTTCGTCATCCGCCCCACGCGGCACCTTGCGCTGTGTCGATCGATGCTGCCCTAGCACCCGGCATATCCGTCGCTCGGACACTCGGATCGGCAAATCTTGTCGCAACTGATCGATGCAGCGCCGCCGCCGCGCGGGGCTTAGAAGTTTCCCTTGGCAGCTTCCTGCAAGATCAGCTTGTCCAACGTCAGATCCGAAATCGCCCGGCGTAGCCGCTGGTTCTCTTTCTCCAGATCCTTCATCCGCCGCGCTTGGTCGGTCTTCAGGCCGCCATATTCCTTGCGCCAGCGATAGTATGTCTGCTCGCTGACTGCGATCCGGCGGCACGCCTCTGCTGTCGAGGCTCCCTGCGCCAGCACAATCTCAGCTTCACGCAGCTTGCCGATAATCTCTTCCGGCTTGTGCTTCTTGCTCGGCATTCATCGTCCCTTTCGTGGTCCAGACTATCATAGTCTCTGGGCCACTCAGCGGGGGGCAGATCATATCACTGACCTTGCCGCTGCTTCGGGTTCAAGGGGGCTCGCTCAAAACCAGCATTGTTTGCAGGCCGAGACCAGCGTGTTGATGGAGGTGCTGCGCAATCATGGCGACGAAGTGCGACGACGCGTCCGATATCAGATTAGTATGCCACCCTTGAAGCATTGCTGGTTCCGATCGTGTTGCTAACGCAACGTACGGCGAACTGCATCTTGCCATCCGGCGACGAGCGTTTTGCGTTCAAAATTCGCCATTTTCGGTTCAAAAATCTGTCCCTGCGTCCAGGTTTCGGCCAGAGCGTTGAGATCCGCCCAGAGCCCTGTCGCAAGGCCCGCATGAAAGGCAGCGCCAAGCGCTGTCGTCTCAAGATGAACGGGCCGCTCAACCTTCGTTTCGAGCATGTCGGCAAGGAATTGGCAAAGCCAGTCATTTGCGGCCATACCGCCATCGACGCGCAGTTTGGCAGGGGCTGCGCCGCCATCTGAGACCATCGCTTCTGCAAGATCCATAGTCTGGTAGGCGACCGCCTCAAGCGCGGCGCGAGCGAGATGGGCCTGGGTCGCGTCAAGCGTCAGGCCAAAAATCGCACCACGCGCATCAGGATCCCAGTGAGGCGCGCCAAGTCCCACAAAAGCCGGAACCATATAGACACCATGACTGGAGGGAACCCGCGTAGCCATATCGTTCGTTTCACGAGCATGCGTGATGACGCCGATCCCGTCCCGCAACCATTTCACCGCCGCGCCAGCAACGAAAATCGAACCCTCAAGAGCATAGGTCATCTGCCCGTTCAGGCGATAGGCTGGTGTCGTGAGGAGGCGGTTATTTGATTCCAATGCCTCGGTACCCGTGTTGAGGAGCATGAAGCAACCGGTGCCATAGGTCGACTTCGCCATTCCCACGCCAAAGCAAGCCTGACCGAACAGCGCGGCCTGCTGATCCCCGGCAACACCGGCAATGGGGATTGCTGCGCCCAGAAGCGCAGCGTCAGTCGTGCCGAAATGATGCGCATTATCATGCACCTCGGGAAGCACCTGCATCGGCACACGCAGCAGACGACACATTTCCTCATCCCAACGTTGCTCGCGGATGTTGTAGAGCATCGTCCGACCAGCATTGGTCACGTCCGTGGCATGAACCTTCCCACCCGTCAGGCGCCAGATCAGGAAACTATCGATGGTGCCAAACGCAAGCTCACCCCTTTCAGCGCGCTCTCTGGCGCCGCCGACATTATCAAGAATCCAGGCGAGCTTGGTGCCCGAAAAATAGGGATCGACGAGAAGGCCGGTACGCGAGCGCACTTCCGCCTCAAATCCTTCCTCTCCCTTGAGTTCGGCGCATAGTCTGGCGGTACGGCGATCCTGCCACACGATGGCGCGATGGATCACCTTCCCAGTACCGCGCTCCCAAACGACCACTGTCTCGCGCTGGTTGGTGATGCCGATGCCGGCAATGCCGCCGGTACCCACCTCGCTCTTCTCGATAGCTTCTTTGGCAAGACGGAGGGTGTCGCGCCAAATGTCCTCCGGGTCATGCTCCACCCACCCCAGGTCGGGATAATGTTGTTCGAACTCACATTGCGCGCTTGCAACGGGACGCGCGTGCCTGTCGAACACGATGGCGCGCGTCGATGTCGTGCCTTGATCGATGGCCAGAATGTGCACAGGCTGAGGCATTAGGCGGCTCTCCGGGCTTTTCTTCAAAGGTTTACTTGACAGGCATGTCCGTATCGCCCGGCGCACCTGACTTGCTTCGCGAAGGTAAATATGGCTTGACGGCAATTTGATAGAGACCAGCGCCGAGCGTTCCACCAAGTAACGGCGCGGCAATCGGGACCCACCAGTAATTCTCGGGACTTGGAAAAGCGGCCTGATCGTATCCGGCGAGCCAAGCCAGAAGCCGTGGCCCAAAATCGCGAGCGGGATTGAGTGCCCAGGCTTCCAGATATCCTGCGGACGCGCCAATGGTCGCGACCAGCAGACCGATCATGAGAGCGCTCGAATTCGCCCGTGGCGCAACATCGTTGAACTCGTCCGTGATGGCGAAGATTCCCAGCAACAGGAGGCCGGTCAGGATCACTTCATCCCAGAATGCGTGGATCGGGGTGATATGTTCGCCGGGATGAGTGAAGAATACCCCTGCGGCGCCACCTGTCGCACGCGTCAAGCCATGGGCTGCATTATAAGCGTCAATCACCGGATGATAAAGTTGCAGCACCAGGCTGGCACCGATGAACCCACCTATCACCTGCGCTATCCAATAAGGCAAAATCTTGCGTTTGGGGAAACCACGGAAAAAAGCGAGCGCCAGCGTGACCGCCGGATTGGCGTGTGTTCCGGAAACGGCACCCGTGACATAGATCGCGATTGTCACGCCCAGCCCCCAGGCGATGCAAACGCCCCAATAGGCCTGAGCATAGGGACTCGGGTCATAAAGGGTGATCATGGCTGCCGCACCATCACCGATCAGGATTATGATCGCGACCGCCAAGGCCTCGGAGATGAGTTCGCCGATCAGGGCGCGGCGATATTCCACCTTCAAGTCTCCCCACGTTGGAACAATTTTCATCTGAAACTGCCCCATCTGCACACGCTTTCATATTAACGTCAACTCTTTCGTTTGCATTTTCGGTTTTGGCATATTATTTTCTATCGAAAGAAGCCTGGGAAAGATGCCCTTCGGATCGAACCAGGACACTTCCGCCGCCTTCCTATCGAGAGAAGATCGAATGACCGCATGCCCGCCCCCCTCTCCTGCTACCGGTATGCACGTCGAAACCTATGATTTGTTGATCGTGGGGGGAGGCGTGAATGGCGCCGGGATAGCACGCGACGCCGCCGGCCGCGGACTTTCGGTCCTGCTGGTAGAGCAGGACGATCTGGCCAGTTATACCTCCTCATCATCGACAAAACTAATCCACGGCGGGCTGCGTTATCTGGAATACTACGAATTCCGCCTAGTCCGAGAGGCTTTGATCGAACGCGAGCGGTTACTGGCTATGGCGCCGCACATCATGTGGCCGCTGCGGTTCGTCCTCCCGCAATCACTTTCCCCTCGCCCCGCCTGGATGGTCCGACTTGGCCTGTTCCTTTACGATAATCTGGGTGGCCGGAAGAACTTGCCCGGAACCGAAACGATAAACCTCGACCGCAGCCCGCGCGGGATCGGGCTCAAGCCCCAGAAGGGCAAGAAACGGGGCAAGGCTTTCGTCTATTCAGACGGGTGGGTGGAAGACAGCCGGCTCGTCGTACTTAACGCAATGGATGCGGCTGCCCGCGGCGCCCGGATCGAAACACGCACACAGCTAACGCAAGCACAAAACGAAAATGACGAGTGGATTGCAACGCTCGAAACGAAAGCCGGTACAGTCCGTCAGGTGCGCGCAAGGATGCTGGTCAATGCCGCCGGTCCATGGGTCGATAAGGTTCTTGGCCGCATCGGGCGCAGCAACAACAATCGCGGCGTGCGGCTTGTCAAGGGCAGTCATATGATATTGCCGCGCCTCTACGATGGCGACCATGCGTTCATGCTGCAGAATCCGGACCGTCGCATCGTCTTCGCGATTCCTTATGAAGGCGAATTCACACTGATTGGCACCACCGATGAGCCCTGGACGGACGAACCCGGCAAGGCTGAAATCAGCCAGGGCGAAGTCGACTATCTGTGCGCGACGGTGAATCGCTATTTCGAAAAGGAGATTACACCGTCCGATATCGTGTGGAGCTATGCCGGCATCCGCCCGCTTTATGACGATCATGCTGCCGACGCCTCTGCGGTAACGCGTGACTATGTGCTCGATTTCGAGAAACCCGAGAAAACACGGGCGCCACTACTCAGTATCTTCGGCGGAAAGATCACCACTTATCGCAAATTGGCTGAGCATGCGATGGAGCATATAGCTGAAGTGTTCCCAACTGCCGGGAAGGCCTGGACAGCAGGTGAACCGCTGCCCGGTGGAAATCTGCCGGGGCAGGACTTTGATCGGTTTGTGGCTGACCTGTCATCGCGGTGGCCGGACATGCCCTCAAAGTTGCTTCGCCGCCTCGCTCGGGCATATGGCACAGAAGCGATCCAGATTCTTGGCGCCGCAAGCGTTCCGGCTGACCTGGGCGAGGACTTCGGGGCCGGGCTCCACGCCGCCGAGATAGAATATCTGTTCGCGGCCGAATGGGCGCGTACAGCAGAGGATATTCTTTACCGACGCTCGAAGCTGGGCTTGCATGTGCCGCCTGGGACCGAGACTGAAATCGATGCCTATCTCAGCACACTTTCCCGGTGCGTCGCTTCGCTTTAGTGATCAGCAAGATCACAAGGAAACAGGAAGCAGGAGCAATGGAGCGAGGAACCGCGGCTGAAGGCGATGTCGTCGCAGCACGTCGAGAGCATATCCTGGAGATAGCCCGCAGCGCTGGCAGCGTTGCCGTTGAGGATCTGGCCGAGCGGCTTGGCGTAACACCGCAAACGATCCGCAAGGACCTGAACGTGCTAGCCGGACAGTCGCTGCTTTCCCGCATTCATGGCGGAGCGCTGGTGACCTCCGGCGTTGACAACCTGGCCTATGACGCACGTCGGACTGTCGCATCGAATGCGAAGGCTCGTATTGGGGCAGCAGCTGCCGCGCTGATCCCCAATGGCGCTTCCCTGTTCGTGAATATCGGCACCACAACCGAGGCTGTGGCTGCAAATTTTGTGCATCATCGCAACCTCATGGTGGTCTCGAACAATCTCAACGTCGTTGACACCCTTTCAGATCATCAGGCGATGGAACTTGTCTGCGTAGGCGGCAAGGTGCGCACCGGCGATCGTGCCGTGGTGGGGGCGCTCGCAATGCGCTTCATCGAAAATTTTCGCGTCGACTATGCGCTCATCGGCATCTCGGCGATCGACATTGACGGAAGTCTGCTCGATTTCGCGATCGATGAAGTGGAAGTCTCGCAGACGATCATCCGTAACGCGCGCAAGGTGATCCTTGTAGCTGATTCCAGCAAGGTGGGGCGCTCGGCTCCAGTGCGTGTGTGTGGAATGGATGTGATCGATTTCTTCGTCACTGATCGGATCGACGATCCGAAGCTCCGTTCCACATGCGAACGTCATGGCGTCAGTCTGATCGAGACCAGCATTACTTGCTGACCTTCCCAAGCGATAGCCCGGGTACACTTGGTTGCATGGCAATACGTCAAGTGGGCGAACAGCCTCCTGGGGCTGCTTCGGTGATGACCTTCAGAGGGACTGCGCCATCTTTCAGGAGCAACGGATCAGCCCCGACCTAGCCGATGACCAATGCCCTGCCCATAGTCTTTCGTGGCATGCATGCAAACGAGCGCCGCGACGCCCCCGCGCTTCAGGGTCAGGATCTGTAATTGCAGTTGCTAGGTTTCGTGGACAAAGGTTGACAGCAGGATCGGGCGTTGATTCAAGGCTGCCTTTTGGAGGTGGCGTTGGGCGAGCGTATTGGGCTGACGGAGGACGAGTGGGGGATCATCGGCACATTACTGCCATCTGAGCGTGGTCGTGGCTGTCGTCCAGCACAGGACAACCGGCTGTATTTCGAAGGCATGATGTGGATCGCCCGCACAGGTTCGCAATGGCGCCACTTGCCGGATGAATATGGCAAGTGGAACAGCGTTTTCCGCCGCTACCGGCGCTGGGTTACGACCGGGGTGTTCGAGGCGATGCTCGAGACACTGGGCGAAATGGTGGCTCGTGATGCCACTGCGGACATGATCGACAGCACCGTGGTCCGAGCACATCATTGTGCCGTCGGCATAAAAAAGGGACTCAGGAAACCGAGGCGCTTGGCCGATCGCGAGGCGGATTCAGCACAAAGCTCCACGCCCGCTGCGATGCCAAAGGCCGACCGCTCGGCTTTGTCCTGACGCCGGGCCAGAGCCACGATATCCAAGGCTTTGGCCCGCTGTTCCGTTTGATTGCTCATAAGATCGAGGCATTGTTGGCGGACAAGGGCTACGATGCAGATGCCATCCGCGAGGAATTGGCCAATGCTGACGTTGAGGCTGTCATTCCCGCCAAAAGCAATCGGCGCGATCCAATCCCACACGATCGCGAAAAATACCGTTGGCTGTTGATTTCCACTGAGAAGTGACCCGGGTTTTCCATCGAGAAGTGACCCGTCTGCGGATTATGTTTCGGGTGTCACGGGTGGGTCAACCCGTGGTTTTCTCCTTTGGGTTCTGGCCTGCTTGGCAGAGCTGTTTTTGAAGCGGAAGCTATCGTTGCCGGTCTCCAGGATATGGCAGTGATGGGTAAGCCGATCGAGAAGCGCCGTGGTCATTTTGGCGTCGCCGAACACGGTGGCCCATTCGCTGAAGCTCAGGTTTGTGGTGATGATGACGCTGGTGCGCTCGTAGAGTTTGCTCAGCAGATGGAAGAGCAGCGCGCCACCTGAAGCACTGAACGGCAGATATCCAAGCTCATCCAGGATAACGAGATCGGAGTGCAGGAGGCGATTGGCGATCTGACCGGCCTTGCCCTGTGCTTTTTCCTGCTCGAGCGCATTGACCAGTTCGACCGTCGAGAAGAAGCGGACGCGCTTTCGATGATGTTCGATGGCCTGGATGCCCAGCGCCGTTGCCACATGGCTCTTGCCGGTGCCAGGACCGTCGACCAGCACGATATTGTCGGCGATGTCGATGAAGTCGCAGCGATGCAACTGACGCACCAGAGCTTCATTGACCTCGCTACTGGTAAAGTCGAAGCCGGCCAGATCGCGATAGACAGGGAAGCGCGCGATCTTGAGCTGATAGGCCACAGACCGAACCTCCCGTTCTGCTGTCTCGGCTTTGAGCAACTGGGAGAGGATCGGGATGGCGGCTTCGAAGGCTGGAGATCCCTGTTCCATGAGATCGGTGACGGCCTGCGCCATGCCATGCATCTTGAGGCTGCGGAGCATGACGACGATGGCGCCGCTGGCAGGGTCTGTCCGTCGTCGAAACATTTGGCACAGATGGGATCGTGGATTAGCGGAGAGCGGGCCTCGTCTGGGGCTTGATGTTAGGCGGCGAGCTTGCGGTGAAGCAAGCGGCGATGTTCGATGGTCTTTCGCTTGATGGTTTCGCGGCGCCTGATGATGGCGGGAGCCCTGCCGAAGTAGGCGTCTGCCGGGGTCACGTTGCTCAGGCTCTCGTGGTAGCGCTGGTGATTGTAGTGCTCCACGAACGCCTCGATCTGGGCCTCGAGGTCGCCGGGCAGGAAGTAATTCTCCAGCAGGATGCGGTTCTTCAAGGTCTGGTGCCAGCGCTCAATCTTGCCCTGAGTTTGCGGATGCAACGGGGCTCCGCGAACGTGGCTCATCTGCTGGGCCTCGATGTACTCGGCGAGTTCGCCCGCGATGTAGCCGGGGCCGTTGTCCGATAACAGCCGGGGCTTGTGCAGCACCGTGGCACTATCGCAACCCGAGGCCTTGAGAGCGAGGTCGAGCGTGTCGGTGACGTCCTCGGCGCGCATGTTGGTGCACAGCTTCCAGGCGATGATGTAGCGCGAATAGTCGTCGAGCACGGTCGAAAGGTACATCCAGCCCCACCCGATGATCTTGAAGTAGGTGAAGTCTGTCTGCCACATCTCGTTCGGCCGGGTGGTCTTCGTGTGGAACTGGTCGGCGGCCTTGATCACGGTATAGGCCGGACTGGTGATCAGGTCGTGCGCCTTCAACAGGCGGTAAACCGTGGCCTCCGACACGAAGTAGCGCTTCTCGTCGGTGAAGCGCACGGCCAGTTCGCGGGGGGAGAGTTCGGTCGCATCAAGCGCCATCTCGACGATCTGCTCGCGGACATCCTCGGAAATGCGGTTCCACACCCGGCCTGGCGCACAGGGGCGATCCTCCAGCGATTCGGGGCCGCCTTCGAGGAAGCGATCATACCAGCGGTAGAACGTCCGGCGGGGAATGCCGAGCTTATCCAGCGTGTGCTTGGCGGGCAGGTGCGACTGCTCGACGATCCTGATGATCTCCAGCTTTTCTGCGGCAGGGTACCTCATTCGTCGTCGCCCCCATCCGCGATCATGCTTTTTTTGAGCAGACGGTTTTCCAGCGTCAGATCGGCCACGCATTCCTTGAGGGCACGGGCTTCGCGGCGCAGGTCCTGAACCTCGCCCGTTGTCGCACTGCGGGCGGTGTCACCGGCAAGACGGCGCTTGCCGGCTTCCATGAACTCCTTCGACCAGGTGTAGTAGAGGCTCTGGGCAATGCCTTCACGCCGGCACAGTTCGGCGATGCTGTCCTCGCCGCGCAATCCGTCGAGCACGATGCGGATCTTGTCTTCGGCCGAGAAATGCCGCCGCGTCTGTCGGCGAATATCCTTCACCACGGCTTCGGCAGAGGCCTTCGTCGGCGATTTTCGCAAGGAGGGTTTGGGCTTCATCTGCGTTCCTTCGTCACTACGACGAAGCCCAAACCCTCCTTAAATCTCAACCCATAATCTGTGCCATGGGTGCTGACGCCGGACAGATGGCGCCGCTGGCAGGGTCATGACGCATGACGCTTCTCCTTGCGCAGATCATCATAGCGTTCGACATTGGCCATCGGCTCGCTGACCAGCTTGAGCGCCTGGGGCGCCGTCACCGGCGGCGTGGAGATCGGTTTTCCGTCGACCAGCCTATAGAGCAGATTGAGGATATGGGTCTTGGTCGGAACGCCAGCCTCCAGCGCCATGGTGACCGCCGTCAGCACCAGTTGCTCATCATGATGAAGAACCAGCGCCAGTATTTCGACCATTTCCCTGTCGCCGCCGGGATTGCGCAACAGATGTCGCTGCAGACGCTGGAACGCATCGGGTAGCTCAAGGAAGGGCGCTCCGTTGCGCAGGGCGACGGGTTTGCGCTGCACGACCGCCAGATAATGGCGCCAGTCATAAACCGTATGACCTGGACCGTCGTGAGAGCGGTTGATGATGCGCTGATGTGCGCAGATTGGCTGCCCCTCGGCGACGACCTGAAAGCGATCAGGATAGACGCGCAGGCTGACAGTGCGATTGGCGAAAGAGGCCGGTACGCTGTAGCGATTGCGCTCAAAGTGGATGAGGCAGGTCGGCGATACCCGTTTGCGATATTCCACAAAACCATCGAAGGGCCTGCCCGCAACCATCAGACACTCAGATTCATCGGCCCGGGCATTGGCAACCGATCCGGGTTCGATCCCGTGAGGGATGTCCTCCCATAACGCCTTGCAGCGCTCCTCCAGCCACAGGTTCAGCGCATCAAGGCTCTCAGCCTGCGGCGTGGGTTGCCACAGACGGTGCCGCGCATCCTGGACATTCTTCTCGACCTGCCCCTTTTCCCATCCCGCAGCCGGGTTACAGAACTCAGCTTCGAACAGATAGTGGCTGACCATCGTCAGGAAGCGTGCGTTGACGGTGCGTTCCTTGCCACGCCCGACCTTGTCGACGGCCGTGCGCATATTGTCATAGATACCCCGGCGCGGCACGCCGCCCAGCACGCGGAAGGCGTGATTATGGGCGTCGAACAGCATCTCATGGGTTTGCAGAAGGTAGGCGCGCACGATGAATGCCCGGCTGTAACTGAGCTTGAAATGCGCAACCTGCAGCTTGGTCCGAACCCCGGCAATGATTGCCCAGTCCTCACTCCAATCAAACTGGAAAGCTTCCCCGGCGCGAACGACAGGGGCACGAATGTCCCACGCCCGCCAATCTGTTGCTGGCGCCGATAATCTTCGCGCCAGTCCCGAGCAAAAGCGGCAACCCGGTTGTAGGATCCTTCATAACCCAGGCTCACCAAATCGGCGTGAAACTGCTTGATCGTGCGCTTCTGCTTGCGCGATCGGCCCATATCGCGCCGCAGCCAGGCCGCCAGATGCTCAGCAAATGGGTCCAGTTTGCTTGGTCGATCAGGCACCTTGAACCGCGGATCGATCGTCTCGGACCGCAAATATTTGCGGATCGTGTTGCGTGATAGTCCGGTGCGCCGCGCTATCTCCCGGATCGGTAGATGATCGCGAAAATGCCAGCGCCGGATAACGCTCAATAACGCCATGTCCAACACTCCATATACCCTCGCTTGTCAAAGCCAGGGACGAGTTCAACATGGGTCAATTCTCAGCGGAAATTTACGCCCTACCCGGGTCACTTCTCAGTGGAAATCAACAGTGACACCGTCGTGGTCCACAGCATGGATCGATTGGCGCGTAATCTCGACGATCTGCGCAAACTGGTTCAGTCCCTCACCAAAAGAGGCGTCCGGATCGAGTTCGTGAAGGAAAGCCTGGCCTTCTCGGGCGAGGATTCCCCGATGGCCAACCTGATGCTCTCGGTCATGGGTGCGTTCGCCGAATTCGAGCGCGCCCTGATCCGGGAGCGGCAGCGCGAAGGCATTGCGGTCGCCAGACAACGCGGTGCTTATCGCGGGCGGAAACGTTCCCTCTCCGACGAAATGGTCGCCGAGCTGCACCGCCGTGTTGATGACGGCGAGCGCAAGGCCGTCATCGCCCGTGACCTGGGGATCAGTCGCGAAACCCTCTACCAGTATCTCCGCGCTGCCACCTGAGCCGGTTTCACCCATCCTCGCTCACCCTTAGGCTTGTCTGATTGATACGACCAATGTCACGTCTCTTGAATTGCTTGAATCATATCAATGAGGATTGGAGGTCTCCTTCGTCAAACGAATGGCAAGAGCGCGACCGATTGCCGCTGCGGCGACTGGCTGGACGGCGCTTGGCGGAAATGGTGCAACCGAACTAGCATTGATCTCGCAAAGCGCATAGGAGCCATCGCTGATGGCTTCACCAAGGCGAAATAGGAAGTCGGCGTCCCAAAGAAGCGGAAGATCGTGGTCGGCGATCGACAGCAACCTTTGCATCTCTGGAATCCAGCGATCCTCCATCGCTTTCCGTAAGGCTGCGAAGCGCGTCACCTCCGGTCCGAACATAGCGCGGCCCATCGGCTGTGGGGTTGACGACGTTGTATCAATGGCCGTTGGCGTCATCAGCGCAGTGATCAGGTTGTGCCCAAAGCCAACCACTCGGTGCCCGCACACGTAGCAGCGGACCATGCCCTCGGACGACTGCGGCTGATAAGCCTGATCGATCAGCACGCCGCCGTCGTTTAGAAACGGCACCCACCTTTCCAAGCACTCGGCTAGGCTGATGCGCTCCGATTTGCTTCCTTGGCGGGCCTCTTGAACTTTCACCGACGTTTTCAAAGCCGGAGCGTTTCCCGCTTCGTCTAGTTGGACACGCCATACATTCCTGCCGCCGTTGCCGTAGTTCGGCTTCAGCACGCGCGGGCCTGCGGCAAGATGTTCGGGGAAACGAGCGCGAAGGCCTTCAGCGTCCACGTATCGATCGACATCGCTGCCCCATTCCATGGATCGCGTTGTGTAGAGCACTTCCTTGACGCCGATTTTGGCGATCACGTCAGGATGCGCGCTGACGACAACGCCGCACCCCGCGACTTCGCGCAGCATTGGATCGAGCTGCGAGCGGTCGCCTGAAATGTCCAACGGATTCACCCAGACCAGCACTGCGTCGCACGACAGCAGCTCGTCCCGAATCTCGCGAACCGCCTCGTCCCTGTACAGTACAGGCCTTGCGGTCGCCCCGAGCGCCCGCAAGGCCTGCATTATCGGCCACTGCCGGGCTTCATGAAAGCGATGCGTCCACTCGGCTGCTTGCCCACGCCAAAGAAGAGCGATGTTCGGGCCGGATGTCATTGTTGCATCTCCCCATCGGACCTGTCCCCTTTGTGGTCGCGAACTCAGGTGTCGCGCAGCAGTGGGTGTTAAGCCACGGCGGTCGGGTTCAGCCGCCGCCGCGCAAAGCCGCGGCATAGCGCCGGTCGACCACTTCCCAGTCGATGTTGCGGAAGAAGGCGTCGACATATTTGGCGGCGGCGGTGCCGTAATCCATGTGGAAACTGTGCTCGTACATATCGAGCGCGAGCAGCGGCACGCCGGCAATCGCACCGTGCATATGATCCCACGCCCAATGGTTGTGCAGCGAGCGCGTGTGGAGATTGTAGACGAGCACGCACCAGCCCGATCCGCCGGCAAGGCTCATCCCGGTACGGCGGAAGTCGGCTTCCCAGCGGTCGAACGAGCCGAACGCCGCGCCCAGCGCGTCGCGGATGGAACCGGCTGCCTGGCCGTTGCCGCCGAGCCCGTCGAAATAGACCTCATGGAGCACGACCGAGCCGGTGCGGTGCAGCTCCTCGCGCTTCAATCCGCCATAGACCACCGGCGGCAGGTCCGTGTCAGCGAGCGCGGCGGCAAGTCGTGTCTCGATCATATTCAGGGCCTTGACCGAGCCCGCATAATTGTTCTCGTGGTGCGATGTGATCAGCCTTTCGGAGAGGCCGTGAAGCCTGGCGGGATTGAACCTGAGCGGCTTGACCTGATGATTTCCGGCAAAGGCGGGGACAGCCGCCGGCGCTGCGGCCGGCGTCTGCGCAGAGGCTTCGTTGATAGTCATGGCGGCGGCTCCGATGCCAAGAGTTGCGATTGCACTGCGTCGGGAAAGATGGTCGATCGTCACGCGTCACTCCTTCAGATGATCATTACATATGCGGCCCCGAGGACCGAGCAGACGCCGAGCACCGGCAGCATGCCGGCCTTGAACCGGAACATGGCGAGTATCGCACCCACCGCGAGCGCCAGCGCCGGCCAGTTGACGGACGTTAGGACTGGGAGATCGATGGTGCCGGCTGCGAACGGCACTTCGCGGACTTGCTCGAACAGAGTGTGGATACCAAACCAGACCGCCAGATTGAGGATCACGCCGACCACTGCGGCGGTGATCGCCGAAAGCGCGGCCGACAATGCGCGGTTGCCGCGCAGCCGCTCGATGAATGGCGCGCCGGCGAAGATCCACAGGAAGCATGGCAGGAAGGTAACCCAGGTGGTGAGGATTGCGCCGAAGGTCGCGGCGACGAGCGGCGGCAGCCCGGTCGCTTCGCGGAAGGCCGCGAGGAAGCCGACGAACTGCGTCACCATGATCAGCGGCCCGGGCGTGGTCTCGGCCATGCCGAGCCCGTCGAGCATCTCGCCGGGCTGGAGCCAGCCATAGGTCTCGACTGCCTCCTGCGCGACATAGGCGAGCACCGCATAGGCGCCGCCGAAGGTCACCACCGCCATCTGGCTGAAGAAGGTGGCGATGCGGCTGAACACGTCGTCGGGGCCGAACGCGAACAGCAGCGCTGCGACCGGCCCGAGCCAGAGCAGCAGCAGGACGCCGGAGATGCGCAGCGACCAAGAGAGGTTCGGCCGGGCATGGTCGGGAAGGCCCTCGCCAAGAGCGGTGTCGCGGTCGTGGATTATCTCAGCGCCGGCGGGACCATGTCCGCCGCCGCCCTTGAATGCGGCGTAACCAGCGCGGCCACTGAAGAAGCCGATCAGCGCGGCGGCAAGCACGATCAGCGGGAAGGGCACGTCGAGCACGAAGATCGCGACGAACGCCAGCGCGGCAAAACCGCGCATGACGTTGTTCTTCAAGGCACGCGAACCCACCCGGACCACCGTCTGTAGCACCACCGCCAGCACGGCGGCCTTCAATCCGAAGAACAATCCCTCGACCAGCGGCACTTCGCCGAGCAGCACATAGACATAGCTGAGCCCTAAAATCGCGAGGAAGCCGGGCAGCACGAATAGCGCGCCCGCGACCAGGCCGCCCTTGGTCTTATGGAGCAACCAGCCAATATAGACAGCTAGCTGTTGCGCTTCAGGGCCGGGCAGCAGCATGCAATAGTTGAGCGCGTGGAGGAACCGCTCCTCGCCGATCCAGCGCTTCTCCTCGACCAGGATGCGATGCATCACCGCTATCTGGCCCGCCGGTCCGCCGAAGCTGAGCAGCGCGACCCTGATCCAGACGCGCACCGCCTCGCCAAAGCTGATGCCGTGCTCGTGCAGCGTCTCGACTGCGATTTCAGCGCGTGCGCTGGCCTCCATCTTTAGTCCTCTTTTCGCCGGGTGAAGTGAGCATAGAATCCGTCGAGCGCGGTCGATCCGCGCGCGATCCGCTCCTCGTCGTCGTCGGTGCCGGCACAGATGCCGGCGATAAGCGCGCTCACTCCCGGAGTTTCCGGGCGCTCGAACCGAGCATCGGCAATATCAAGGTCGTGAACAATTTCGCCGAGCGCCCGCAGCGCGGGGTCGGTCTCGAGACCGGTGAGGAACACCAAGGTCTCGAAGGAGCAGCGGTCGCCTTCGTGGGTGAACTCAGCGTCCGCCATGTCGAACCTCAGTTCGTCAGGCTCCGGCACATATCCTTTGCCCTCGACGAACTTGAAGCTCGCCTCGGGGTCGATGAAGCGACGAATGAGCCAGGCGGACGCGATGCGATCGACATGGACATGGCGGCGCGTCACCCAAACGCGGCGCTTTAGCTCCGCCGGGGTCAGCTCGGGCGCACCGGGGCCGCTCACATCGGGATGTTGGTGAGAGCGGCGGTCCGCCTCGGTGATGGCGGCCTGTGCCGCCTGCCGACCATGCGCACCGAAAAAGTCGATCGCGGCGACCTCGTTCAGGCGTTTGCGCAGGCGGCCCACATCCGCCGCCGCGACATACTCGCCCTCACACAGCGCGCGCGCCTCGCGTGCCAACTCCTCATAGTCGGCGTCACGCGCAGCGTCGAACACTCCGCGCAGCTCCGCATCGCCCATGCCGCCGACAAGGCGCGCTTCGAGGATCAGCGCCTCGCCGCCATTTTCGGTGATCTCGCGATGCAGTTCTTCGAACAGCGCGCGCGTGTCCTCGCGATTGGGGAGCGCATGGACGGCGTTCTTGAGCGGCGCGGCCCCGATCGCCTGCAAACGCCGCCAGACCTTCACCCGCAAATATGCAGGCTTAGCCGGAAGCTGCGGGATCAGGAGCAACCAAGGGGAAGCTTGTGTGTTTGTCATAGTTGTATCGTCACTAGCCTACAAGTGTAAGGGTTGCATCACAAGCCTCATGAGCATAGGACTGCTTATCCCGAAGAAAGAAACCGGAGCGTAATGTCGCGGCTCGCCGGCGGCGCGCTCGCATGACGTGAGGCTTTCCGTGTCGAGTGCGCTGATGAAGGATCAATTATGCTGAAAAAGACCATCGCCTTGGGATTCGCCAGCCTCCTGCTGGCAAGCCCGGCATGGGCAGCGCCGGACTGGTCGGCTGTCGACCGGGCGATAGGACGAGCGGGGGCCGAACAGCCGGGGGGCGTTCACCGCTACAGCTTCCCGCGTTCGGACCTGAGCGTCACGCTGGATGGGGTGACGATCAAGCCCTCCCTCGCGCTCGGCTCTTGGGCGGCGTTTCAGCCGATGGGCGACGAGGCGATGGTGATGGGCGATCTCGTGCTGACCCACGACGAGGTGAACCCCGTTTTGAGCCGCCTGCTCGCAAGCGGTTTTACGATCACCGCGCTCCACAATCACCTGCTCCGCTCTTCGCCTGCGACCATGTACATGCACATTGCCGGCCACGGCGACCCGGTGAAGCTCGCGGCCGCGCTCCGGCAAGCGCTATCAGCCAGTCGGACCCCGCTCGCCGCGCCGCAATCGCCTTCGGCCAGCGCAGCCGCATCGCGGCTCGACCTCGATGTGGCCGCGCTCAACCGGTTGATGGGCGGTGAGGGCAAGACGGCCGGTGGCATCCTCCAATACAGCTTTCCGCGCGCCGAGCGGCTGATGGACGGCGATATGGAGACTCCGCCGACGATGGGCACGGCGACCGCGATCAACTTTCAGCCAACCGGGGACGGCCGAGCCGCCATCACCGGCGATTTCGTACTTGTCGCAAACGAGGTCGATCCGGTCCTGCGCGTGCTGCGGACGAACGGGATCGAGGTCACGGCGCTGCATAATCATATGCTAAACGACGAGCCGCGGCTGTTCTTCATGCACTTCTGGGCCAACGACGACGCAGCCAAGCTCGCCCGTGGGCTGCGCGCGGCGCTCGACAGGATGAACAATCAGAGGAGTTGAACTCGGACGACGGCTCATTGGGCCGTAACCGCCGCCCGCCCGACCCCACGGCCCTTATGCAGGAAGTGGAATGGAACATGGGTAGCAAACGAACTCTCACTGTTGTCGCAGGCGTGGGCGCGGCCGCGCTGGCGATCGCGGGCGTGGCGATCGCGCAAAACCACGAGGCGAACGAAAACCGGATAATCGGCAAGCACAGCGAACGAGACATCCCGCTTGCTCAGGTGCCCGAGGCCGCGATGAACGCGGCACGCGCGCAACTCGCGTCAATAAGCAAAGCGGAGCAAGTCACCCGAAAGGCGGACGGAAGCACGCTCTATGAAATCAAGGGCAAGAACAGCGACGGAAAGACGATCGAACTGTTCGTCACGCCCGAAGGCCAGGTGCTCGGCCGCGAATGATGGATCAGCACGGGGCGCCGGCCGTCGAGGGCCGTGCGCCCCTTCCGAAATGATACTGCGGAATAGGAGACGAAAATGCGGCCAAGGCGATGGATATTGTTATGCGCCGCTTTGGCCGCCCTGCCTGATAGTGCGATCGGCCAAACCGAACCCGCGTCGGCGACGGGCTCGGCGTTGTTCGTAAGCTGTCAAGCGAATGAGCCGCGATGCGGCGCTTACCTCCAAGGCGTGCTCGACATGATGATCGTCGCGCGAAAAGCGGAATGCCGCGCTCCACGCTATGACCGATCGGCGCTGCGCGCGGCATATTTACGCTGGGCGGAGCAGAATAGCTATTTTATGAGTGTTCATATGGTGGCCGGAGCTGAACGCTCGTTAGCGAAGGCTTGGCCATGTCAGTAGCATCGTACCCCGCGGCGTAGCCTGCCCGGCGGCTGCCTTTGAGGGCAGGCGGAGCGTCCGCCTGGCGGTGAATTCCGCCAGCTCAACGATCCCATGTCGCGCCTCAAGCTCGCTAATTAGCCGATGTTCGCATTATGTCTGCCAAATCGTTGTCTGGCGCACAAACCTTGAGGTGACGCCTAAGACCCCACGCAAGACCCCGCCACAAGGTCGGGGCCTTGGTCCGTCATGCCTTCACTGTCCGGAGCCGCAGCGAATTGCCGATGACGCTGACGGACGACAGCGCCATCGCGGCAGCAGCGATGATCGGCGACAGCAGCAGCCCAAACGTGGGATAGAGCGCACCGGCCGCAATCGGTACGCCTGCCGCATTGTAGATGAACGCGAAGGCGAGGTTCTGGCGGATGTTGGCCATCGTCGCCTGCGACAGGCGTCGCGCGCGGACAATGCCGGTGAGATCGCCCTTGAGCAGCGTCACGCCCGCACTTTCGATCGCAACGTCGGTCCCCGATCCCATGGCGATACCAACATCGGCGGCGGCAAGCGCCGGCGCGTCATTTACGCCGTCACCCGCCATCGCCACCACCTTGCCCTGCGCCTTCAGGCGCTCGACGACCGCGGCTTTCTGGTCCGGCAGCACATCGGCCTCGACCTCATCGATGCCGAGCTTTCTCGCAACGGCTTCGGCTGTGGTGCGATTGTCACCGGTCAGCATGACGATGCGGATGCCTTCCGCATGCAGGGCCTTCAGTGCCTCAGGCGTGGTCGCCTTGATCGTGTCGGCGATGGCGAAGATGCCGCCGATGGCTTTATCGATGCCGATATAGATGGCGGTTGCGCCGTCGCGGCGTAGCTCATCGGCCTGTGCCGCGAGCGGCGCTGTATCAACCCCATGTTCGGCGAGGAAGGTGGTGCTGCCGAGCACCACATGCCGGCCCTCGACACGACCGATCGCCCCCTTGCCGGTCGGCGAGTCGAAGTCGGCGACATCGGGGATGGTGATCTTTCGCTCGTCGGCAGCCGCCACGATCGCCCGCGCAAGCGGATGCTCGGACGCCTTCTCCACGCCGGCTGCAAGCCGCAGGATGGTCTCCTCGACAAATCGCGGGGCCACGACGATCCGGGTCACCGCCGGCTTTCCTTGCGTAAGCGTCCCGGTTTTGTCGACCACCAGAGTATCGATCTTCTCCATCCGCTCGAGCGCCTCCGCGTTCTTGATCAGAACGCCGGCGGCCGCCCCCTTGCCGATACCCACCATGATCGACATCGGCGTCGCGAGCCCGAGCGCGCAGGGGCAGGCAATGATCAGCACGGAAACGGCCGCGATCAGGCCATGCGCCAGCCGCGGCTCCGGCCCCCATACACCCCAGGCCGCGAAGGCGAGCAGCGCGACGGCGATGACGACCGGCACGAACCAGCCCGACACCTGATCAGCCATGCGCTGGATCGGCGCGCGCGAGCGCTGGGCATCCGCGACCATCTGGACGATGCGGGCGAGCATGGTGTCGCGCCCGACTTTTTCAGCCCGGATGACGAGCGCGCCGGTCTGGTTCAGCGTACCTCCTACGACCGCTTCGCCGACTACACGCGTCACCGGCATGGATTCGCCGGTCACCATCGATTCATCGATCGATGAGCGACCCTGCTCGACCACGCCGTCAACCGGCACGGTTTCACCGGGCCGGACCCTGAGCCGATCACCGATGACGACGGCTTCGACAGGAATATCCTCTTCAGCATCGTTCCGCCCGATCCGCCGGGCGGTTTTCGGCGCGAGATTGAGAAGCGCGCGGATTGCGCCGGAGGTCTGCTCCCGGGCGCGCAGTTCCATGACCTGACCGAGCAGCACCAGCACGGTGATCACGGCCGCGGCCTCATAGTAGACCGCGACCGTGCCATCGGCGCCTCGGAAAGCCTGCGGGTAGAGCTGCGGCGCGAATGTCGCGACGATGCTGTAGCCCCAGGCGACCCCGGTGCCCATCGCGATCAGCGTGAACATGTTGAGGCTGCGGTTGACGATCGACGCCCAGCCACGTTCGAAGAACGGCCATCCGGCCCACAGGACCACCGGCGTCGCCAGCGCGAACTGGATCCAGATCGAGATGCGCATCGGCACCAAATGGTGCAGCGCCGGGATCAGGTGACCGCCCATCTCCAGCAGGAACACGGGCAAGGCGAGCACGAGGCCGATCCAGAAGCGTCGGGTCATATCGGCGAGTTCGGGGCTTGATCCGGCATCCGCCGCCGCGATCAGCGGCTCCAGCGCCATGCCGCAGATCGGGCAACTACCCGGCGCATCCCGGCGGATTTCCGGATGCATCGGGCATGTCCAGATCGTCCCTTCCGTTGCGGTTGCCGTTACTGCCGCAACGTGGTGATGCTCATGGGTATCAGGTCCATGCGTGTGGCTATGGTGGGAATGATCGCCATGGGCGGCAGCACCCTCATGGTGATGTGCAGCATGCGCTGCCAGTGCCGCATAATGCACGGGGTCGGCGTCGAACTTCGCCTTGCAGCCGGCCGAGCAGAAGACGTAGCGCTCGCCTTCATACTCAGCATTGTGAGCGGTCCTGGCGGGATCGACCACCATGCCGCAGACCGGATCATGGTCGACGTGACCGGACGGCGTTTCGCCGTCCGGCTCATGATGGTGATGATGGCCGTGCGCCCCAGTCACCTCGGCGGCGCGTTCGCTCTTCTGATCGTCGTCGGCCATTCATCACCTTTCGCACGCCGCGCGTGCCTTCCGGTCTTTGTTCACTCCTCGATCAGATGGAACTCTTCGAGCAGCTTGGCGATCTCGGTGCCTTCGAGCTTCTTCATCAGCAGTTTGCGCAGGAAGGCCGGCCCGGGAAGATCGATGCCCTTGCCGTCCCGCAGCGGACCGATCGCAGCAAGAAGTGTACGGATATCATAGGTCGAGTTGAAGACCTCGGGCACGCCGCGCTCGACATTCATCAGCGTGTAGACGGCCTCCATCGGGGTTCTCACCGAATATTCCGTGGTGAAGATGCAGTCCCGCTGCTTCGACTCCGCGAACTGGCCGATGAAGGCGAAGTTGACCGCGCCCTCCGGCACCACGTCCGGCCGGTCACCCGCCTGGCGCGGCATGAAGAAGGCGGTAATATAGGGCATCATCGTGGGAACGGTGCTGGCGCCGGATGCCGCGAGTTCGGGAATGTCCTCGACCGGCACGCCGAGGTGATAGAGCCATTCCTGGGTGATCTCCTCACCGGTGCATTCCTGCATCGGCTTCTTCACGAAGTCGCCGGGGCAATCGACAAAGAGCGCGTAGAACCAGGCGATCATCTGATCTTTGGGCTGCTTCTTGAAATGCGGCTGGCGATGAACCGTCCAGCTCAGCAGCCACGCCGAGTCCTTCACCGTGACGATACCGGCGGAGACGATCTTGCCGGTAAAGGGGTTCCGCTTCGTGATCTTCTCGACATAGGCCGGAATGCGGGCGTCGAGGGCAGTGATCGACGCGGAGGCCCATTTCGTCTCCGGGATATGGGCGCCGAATACGTCCGGGCGGCCGAAGGCCGGATCCTTCGCCGCGATCCGCCGCCACAGGTCCCAGGCCGGCGCCGGTCCTTCGTTGAGCTTCGCCGGTGTCCTGTGGTCGCCATTGTCGGAATTCTCGGTCAGCGAGCCGATGGTGATGAAGACGAGATCGTCGGGCCCGAGATCAATGCCGCCTTCGACGCCGCGCTCCTTCCAGTGGATGCGCGTCGCCTGCTTGGAGCCGGGCTGGATGTCGAAATCGACATCGGTGACCTCGACGCCGTAGCGGAATTTAACCCCGTGATCGGTCAGCCACTTCACCAGCGGCAGGACCATCGATTCATACTGGTTGTAGCGATTGAACTTGAGCGAGGAAAAGTCGGCGAGACTGCCGATGTGATGGATGAAGCGGTGCAGGTAGAGCTTCATCTCCAGCGCGGAATGCCATTCCTCGAAGGCGAACATGGTGCGCCAGTAGAGCCAGAAATTGCTCTTGAGGAAGTCCTCGCCGAAGACCTCGTTGATGCGCTTGTTCTCCATCTCCTCCCGCGTCGCAAGGAAGACCGAGAGGAGATCCTTCTGCGCCTTGTCGTTGAGCGTTAGCAGCGCCTTGTCGGGCACGTCCTGACCCTGGTTCTGCGTCGTTCGCTGCAGCGAAAAGTTGGGATCGTCCTTGTTGAGCCGGTAGAACTCGTCGAGCACGCTGGCATCCTCGATCTCCAGCGAGGGGATCGAGCGATAGAGGTCCCACAGGCACTCGAAATGCTCCTCCATCTCGCGGCCGCCGCGAATGACGAAGCCCTTTTCGGGCACGTCCAGACCATCGAGCGCGCCGCCGGGGATTTCCAGCTCTTCCAATATGGTGATGCGGTCGCCCGAAACGCCGCCGTCGCGGATCAGGAAGGCGGCGCCGGCGAGCCCCGCGAGGCCCGAGCCGACGAACCACGCCGTCTTTTTGTCGGCGCCTTCCGGCTTGCGTGGACGGACAAAGGCTTCATAGTTTCCACTGCTATAATGCAT
>NZ_CP173718.1:0-358328 GCF_051058005.1 Sphingobium sp. DN12 | reverse complement strand
CGACCTCGTAGATATCGGCTTCCATGGAGCAATTGTAGCTCTCTGCGATGTTGAACATCTCGGAGAGGAGGCTTTGGATTTCCTCATCAAGGGAAATGCCATCCGGATCGGGGTCATAGGCGACGGTCAGTTTGTAATCACAATTGCCGTTTTTTACCATGGCGTAGTCGCGTTCCAGCATCGCCTCAATCCGCTCCCGAGCGGGTTTTCTACCTCTTCCACGCTTGTTGAAGTTCTCGATAATCAGATGCAGGGCGAAGCTGGCAGTGGGCGGCTTTTCCGGCAGTTTGGTCTTTGACGGAATAATGTCGAGCGCCCGATAGACGGTCATTCGTGAGACCTTCAGGTCGCGGGCAACGCGGGCCTTGCTGGCGCCGGCGGCAAGGCGACGGCGGATTTCATCGTCATCGACGTTCTTCTTCCGGCCTTTGTAAACGCCTTCGGCGCGCGCCGCTTCGATCCCGGCGCGCTGACGATCCTTGATGAACTTCAGCTCCATATCGGCGACCATGCCGAGTATGGTGATGACCATTCGCCCCATGTCGCCCGCCGTCGTCACCTCTGGCTCAAGGATGCGCAGCGAAGCTCCCTTTTCATCAAGCTCATGCACCAGGTTCAGGACATCGCGCGTGGAGCGGCCGAGCCGGTCGAGCCGCAGCACGACCAGCTCGTCGCCGGTGTGCATAAACTGCATGATCGTTTCCAGTTCCGTGCGCCCGCTCCGCGAGGCCCCCGATCCGGTCTCGGAACGGATAATTTCGCAACCTGCATTCTTGAGGCGGCCAATCTGGATATCCAGATCCTGGTCCGTGGTGCTGACGCGGGCATATCCGATACGAGCCAAGTGCAAAATCCGTCACATTAGGGTGGCTCTTGCAGTGTATCGTCACATTGAGCGCAAACCCACCCTTTTGTGACAGACGAATGGTGTCACTCGGCCCTATCACTCTGGGGTGTACCCAAATGTTATAGGCCGATCAGCCGCCTCACGCTGCAAGCCGTCCAAAATCAATCCGGTCGTTCAGGTCGAGGTCGAAGCGGCCATAAAGGTAGCCGACTGGCTCAAATATATCGAAAATGGCGCGGCAAAATCGGGCACCGCCGATCCGATGGGCACCTATGACTTTACATGGATGTGGGAAGAACTGGGGCTTAGCGACCTCCGGCGGTAACGGCCATCATACGGTTCTTGAAATGTTCTCGCTTAGCGTTGTCTGGCGTACCTTCCACGCGATGCCCTCTCCCTCAGAAAAGACTCTATGCCTTCACGCCCAACGCGACGCCGGCCAATGTGCGAGCGCTGGTCGGAGGTAAGATCAATGAACCGCTCATCGAGCGCAACTGGCCCGACATCCTGCGCATCATGGCGACGATCGCAGCGGGGATCGTCGCCCCCAGCCAGATTCTTCGCAAGCTCGCCTCTTACCCGCGCCAGAATGAGCTGGCCCTCGCATTGCGAGAGGTGGGCCGCATCGAGCGAACCCTGTTCATGATCGACTGGATTCTTGATGCCGGCCTCCAGCGCCAGGCTCAGATCGGCCTCAACAAGGGTGAGGCCCACCACGCCCTAAAGCGCGCCATCAGCTTCCACCGCCGAGGTGAAATCCGGGATCGATCCGGCGAAGGCCAGCACTATCGCATCGCCGGAATGAACCTGCTCGCCGCCATCATCATATTCTGGAACACCATGAAGCTCGGCGAGGTCGTCAATACCCGGGCCGCCAGCGGTACCCATATCGCGCCTGATCTACTCGCCCACGTCTCGCCGTTGGGATGGGAACACATCAATCTAACCGGGGAATATCGCTGGCCCAAATCCTTAGCGTAGGATTCCGCCCCCTCCCGCAAACGCCCCCTGATAGCTGTAGATCGCGCAACGGAGATACCCGCGAACGATCTTTTCCATAGCCGCATCGTCATTGCGGTGGCGATCTAGCAATGCGTCAAGGTCGGCTACGGACGGATTGGGATCAAGCATGGTCGGCCTCGATCTGTAGGGCGAGCTGGGCGAGGCGATCGGGAGCAAGCAAGTCGTCGGCCGCAAGGTCGATAGCGAAGGGTTCGCCGGGTTCGGGCGGCCGTCGATCGGCGGCGAAAGCGGCAAGATAGGGTTGCGCCGCGTCGGTTTCGATCCAGCGCCAGAAGGCAGGCCCTTGGCCGAATAGCCCGGCCTCGAACATATCGAGCCGGGCTTGCGCGAAATCATCGCACATTAGGCGAAGTGGATCACGGCCGATTCAGTGGTCCGCCCCTGCGGGCGCACGACAATATCGACCTTGCAGCCAAGCCGGGTGAGCATGGCTAGAAGCCGCTCAACCGAGACGCTGCGGAACTGGCCTCGCAGGATGCGCGACAATTCCGGTTGGGTAGATCCCGTAACCTTGGCGGCGGCGATCTGCGTCAACTTCCGCTCCTGCATGGCCTCGGCCACACGGGTAACGAGCTGGGCTTTCAAAAGGTGGGTGTCGGGGTCGGCAAAGCCTAGATCGGCAAAGACATTGCCGCTGCCTTCCTCAATGATTTCGTCCTGTGCGCTCATGCTGTGCCTCGCGGGGTCTGGTGTTGCCGGTGATGCTCCTCGGCGGATTTCAGCCGCGTTCGGATCAAATCCATATCGGCCTGCGGCGTGGCCTTGCCCTGCTTGGATTTCTTCTGGAAGGCGTGCAGGACATAGACCGCCTCCGCGAATTTGACCGTATAGACCGTGCGGAACGTATCGCCTTGGTGGTCGTCTATGATCTCGACCACGCCAGCGCCGCCAAAGCCCTTCAACGGCTTAGTGCTGGCGTGCTGCCCGCCTTGCTGCGCAAGGTGCAGGGCATAGCCCATTACGTCCTGCACATCGTCCGGGAACTCCCGAAAATCGCGCTTTGACGATGCCACCCATCGAACCGGCCGTTCCGTATCCATCGCGGCTATTATGCACAAATATACATAGCCCGCAAGCGGAAATTATGCGCGTATGTGCATATTGCCAGCTCGCTATGCCGATTGAGGCGACCGCGATCGGGGCGGCTCAATCGAGCGCCCTGCGCGACGAATGTATCAACGCCGGGGATGCAGGGCCGTAATTTTATGCTAGAGGCCCGGCGCGGCCCACGCCCCCCAATTTGTGCGGCCGTCCACTTCCGACGATGGCCCGCAAGGACTAGCCATCGTCGGAAGACCAACAAACAATCTAGCCGATGCCACGCGCCGCCCCTGTCCGGGCAGGCGAGGGCTGCTTGCCGTTGTAATAAAATTACTGCTCAATCTGGCCCTAGTTGCGCGTGCAATTTCCCTATTGTTGAGTCATCGTCCTCCCTACAGCGACCGAAAGGAGGACTAGGCTATGGTTGATTCTTCCAATATCTATCGAGAGCAACAGAAAGCGGTTGCCCTAGAGTTCATGGAAAAAGCTCTTGCGATACTCGTTGAGGTCGATGATTCAGCCGCAGATTGTTATCTGCAACAATCAATAGATACGTGCATGGCGTCACCGCGCATGACATTTCCCGAAGATGAATTTTGGGATTGTGTTGATGAATTGCCACATTTGACCGATCGCGTCTTGTTCCTGCATCGGCAGAACGGGGTCGGTACATAGAACGGACCCAGATATACGCTAAGGTTTCGCCGGACCTTCGACGGCGTGCATCTGGCGAAGCGGCCTGAGGGCGGACGATGGCGCATCGGGGTCGGTCCAAAGATAATCCCCGGTGAGGTTGATGTGCTGCCATCCGAGCGGCGAAAGGTGTTGCAACAGGTCCCGCCAGACCGTCCTTGTAGTTGACCGTGGTGTGCGTCACCCGAAGCTCGACATCGCCTTCCATCAGATCGGCTTCGCTGAAATCCGTCAGCGCGACGGTTTGGCCTGTGTGGTTCTTTTCGATCACGACTGCTCGGAATGTGCTCATGATAATGCTCCTTTCTCAAAATTAGACCGATCGGCTAGAATTGTTCAAAAAAGGGGGTCAGGTGCGGAGCATTGCGAAAAACGGCTCTGTTGCAAACATGGGGCACGGCCGCGCGGCGTCACCCAGTTGGGGGATTAGGCAGCATTGGCGAAATGCTTATTGAGCATAATCATGGTTTCGGTCAGGGCCGAGGGGGGACTGTCAGGATTTCCGTGTGTGGCCGGGCATAATGGGCAACAAGGAGTCCCACTATGTCACGACGCAAAGAACCTGCCATACCGAATGAGCTTCTCGATCAGCTTTTGGCGGGCGGCGCTGCCAGTGCCGCCTTCGAGCAGGGCGGTCTGCTCGATTCGCTGAAGAAGGCGCTGACAGAGCGTGCCCTGAATGCGGAGATGGATCACCACCTCGCTGGCGAAGACGGCGCCGGCAACATGCGCAACGGCTACGGTCGGAAGACGGTAATGACCGACACCGGCAAGTTGGCGATCGACGTGCCGCGCGATCGCCAGTCGAGCTTCGACCCGCAGTTGATCGCCAAGTATCAACGCCGCTTTCCCGGCTTCGACGACAAGATCGTGTCGATGTACGCGCGCGGCATGAGCACCCGCGAGATCACCAGGCACCTGCACGATCTATACGGCATCGACGTCTCACCCGATTTGATTAGCACGGTGACCGACGCCGTGCTCGATGAGGTCGCCACTTGGCAGCAGCGGCCGCTCGATCCGGTTTACCCGCTGGTCTTCTTCGACGCGATCCGGGTCAAGATCCGCGACGAGGGCATGGTGCGCAACAAGGCGATCCACATTGCGCTGGGCGTCCGCGCCGACGGCGCAAAGGAGGTGCTCGGCTTGTGGCTCGAGCAGAATGAGGGTGCCAAGTTCTGGCTTCGGGTGATGAACGAGCTTCGCAACCGTGGCGTTGAAGACATCCTGCTGGCCGTCGTTGACGGCCTGAAGGGCTTTCCCGATGCGATCACCGCAGTGTTCCCCGATGCGATCGTCCAGACCTGCATCGTTCACCTGCTGCGCAACTCGATGGACTTCGTCTCCTGGAAGGACCGAAAGAACCTCGCCAGCGCGCTCAAGGAGATTTACCGTGCCACCGACGCAGATGCCGCCGAAAAGGCGCTGACAGCATTTGAGGCTGGCCCTTGGGGGCAGCGCTATCCCGCCATCGGCCAGAGCTGGCGGCGCGCCTGGGGCGAGGTGATCCCGTTTTTTGCGTTCCCCGACGAGGTCCGCCGGATCATCTACACTACGAACGCCATCGAAGCTTTGAACTCGAAGCTCAGGCGGGCTGTCAGGGCCAGGGGACACTTCCCCAGCGACGAGGCCGCCACCAAGCTGCTCTACCTGATCTTGAATCGGTCGGAGAAAGAGTGGAAGATGCCACCACGTGAGTGGACCATGGCGAAGGCGCAATTTGCCGTGATCTTCGGCGAACGTTTCATCAGAGCCATGGCGGCCTGATGATCAACCGCCCGGCCGCACACGGAAATCCTGACAGTCCCGGCCGAGGGTCCAATTCCGAATGCTCTTTCAACCAGGCGCACCTCCCCCATGATACCTGGCTGCAGGCACCATGCCTGGGCCTGTCCTTTGCGTAGGGCGCGCATGACCTCGAAGCCCTTGATCGTGGCGTAGGCCGTTGGCATCGACTTGAAGCCACGTACCGGCTTGATCAGCATCTTCAGCTTGCCGTGGTCGGCCTCGAGCACGTTGTTCAGATATTTCACCTGCCGGTGCTCGGTTTCCGCCGCCAGTTTGCCTTCGCGTTTCAGCTCAGCGATTGCTGCGCCGTAGCTGGGTGCCTTGTCGGTATTGAGTTTGGCCGGCTTTTCCCAGTCCTTCAGGCCACGAAGAGCTTTGCCCAGAAAGCGCTTCGCCGCTTTGGCGCTGCGTGTCGATGACAGATAGAAATCAATCGTGTCGCCCCGTTTGTCGACCGCCCGGTACAGGTAGGTCCATTTGCCCCGCACCTTTACGTAGGTCTCATCCAGACGCCAGCTCGGATCAAAGCCGCGCCGCCAGAACCAGCGGAGACGCTTCTCCATCTCCGGCGCGTAGCGCTGCACCCAGCGATAGATCGTCGTATGATCGACATCGATCCCACGCTCGGACAGCATTTCCTCGAGATCACGGTAGCTGATGCCGTATCGACAATACCAGCGCACCGCCCATAGGATGACCTCGCCGGTAAAATGCCGTCCTTTGAAATCGTTCATCGCAACTGACCTTGACAGTACATGAGCCCAATCTTGGAAACCGTGTCAGAGTTTGCAACAGAGCCAAGCAGCCTAATGGGCACCGCTCGAACAGCCATGAGACGAACTGCGCCCGTCATCACAGTTTGCAACAGAGCCCTCCGCGTTAACCGGCAGGCGCACGGGATGCTTACGCAGGAGCGTCTCGGCTCGGGCCCAGTATTGACCGGCTTTTGTCAGTACCCTTGTGTGCATGCTGCGCGAGCCAAGCAGGTGCAACTCAACCATCCGTTCTTCATATGGAAGACGGGCCTGCGAGGATGGCTACACCATAAACAAGGTCTTTTCAGACATAGCTTTGAGCAAATTATACAGGACGCGTCCCTGTGCTTCCTTCAGGCGCCAGATGAAATCCGATCGGCGACCTGTACCCTTTTCAAAGTGAGGTTTGTAACTATGGGAACTTTTGTGTTCGAAGCACTTGATCGCCCCGGGATGGAAGCACGACGCCTGCAAGCGCGCGACCTTCATCGTGCTTATATCCGAAACACTCCGACGGGTATGCGGTGCGTTCTGGGTGGCCCGCTACGAGAAAGGGCTGACGGTCCGATGCACGGAACGCTATTGGTCTTCGAAGCCGACAACGCCGATGATGTGCGTACCTTCATGGCCAACGATCCGTATCAGCTGGCCGACCTGTTCGAGATGGTCACTGTTTGGGAATGGTCATTGGGTCTGGGGCATATCGTCGTCGGATAAAGTTCCCACGAAGGCAGGTACATGATGCCTGCCTTCGTGGTGAGATTGATGTTTCGTGGGCGCGTCAAACGGATGGGAGCGGGATGAAATCTGTCTCGTCGGGAACCCGTGCGAAGCGATCGTGTCGCCAGTCTTCTTTCGCCTGTTCAATACGGTCCGGTCGGGAGGAAACCAGGTTCCAGTAGACATGACGCTCCTCCGGGAAGGGCTCTCCGCCGATCAGCATGACTCCGGTCTGCCCCGAAGCCCGAATGATGACCTCGGCATGCGGCTTCAAGACCACGAGTTGCCCTGCCCCGAACGATCCGGTCTGCCCCACCACTTCAATTGCCCCGCTTACGACGTAGAATGCCCGCTCGATGTGCTCATCGTTGGCCTTGTAACGGGCGCCGTGCTGTAGCTGTATTTCGGCATAGACAAGGTCTGAGAACGTCTTCACCGGGGACTGAAGACCTTCAGACTGACCCGCTATCAGCGTGAAGCGGACGCCGCCCTCGTCCTCGATCGGGATTTCCTGCGCCTTGAAATGATCGAAAGACGGGGCGGTTTCCTCGTCTGCGGTCGGCAGCGCTATCCAGACCTGCAAACCGGACAACACGCTGTCGCTCTTACGGGTGTCGAGATCGGTGCGCTCTGAGTGAACGATGCCGCGCCCTGCCGTCATCCAGTTGATTTCGCCGGGGCGGATCGTTTGGTGAATGCCAAGGCTGTCGCGATGAACTATCTCACCTTCGAGCAGGTACGTGAGCGTGGAGAGACCGATGTGTGGGTGCGGTCGGACATCCAGACCTTGTCCGCCGCGAAACGCCACAGGCCCCATCTCGTCGAAAAAAATAAACGGCCCGACCATCTGGCGTTGCGGTGAGGGAAGCGCTCGGCGGACGAAGAAGCCATCTCCCAAATCGCGAGAATTCGGCACGACAACCGTGTCGACGCCTTCGGACGGGTGAGTGAGAGTGGACATAACGCATCTTCCTGAGATCTGATTGTACACGCCTCGGATCGACCGATCCCTCGAGCTGTGCGGGTCTTTTTTATCGCCACGCCAGCATCCTGTTTAGAAGGATAAATCCATAGCGTTCATTCGACAAAATCGAAAAGAGGCAGAAGGGACTGTCAGGATTTCCGTGTGCGGCCGGGCGGTTGATCATCAGGCCGCCATGGCTCTGATGAAACGTTCGCCGAAGATCACGGCAAATTGCGCCTTCGCCATGGTCCACTCACGTGGTGGCATCTTCCACTCTTTCTCCGACCGATTCAAGATCAGGTAGAGCAGCTTGGTGGCGGCCTCGTCGCTGGGGAAGTGTCCCCTGGCCCTGACAGCCCGCCTGAGCTTCGAGTTCAAAGCTTCGATGGCGTTCGTAGTGTAGATGATCCGGCGGACCTCGTCGGGGAACGCAAAAAACGGGATCACCTCGCCCCAGGCGCGCCGCCAGCTCTGGCCGATGGCGGGATAGCGCTGCCCCCAAGGGCCAGCCTCAAATGCTGTCAGCGCCTTTTCGGCGGCATCTGCGTCGGTGGCACGGTAAATCTCCTTGAGCGCGCTGGCGAGGTTCTTTCGGTCCTTCCAGGAGACGAAGTCCATCGAGTTGCGCAGCAGGTGAACGATGCAGGTCTGGACGATCGCATCGGGGAACACTGCGGTGATCGCATCGGGAAAGCCCTTCAGGCCGTCAACGACGGCCAGCAGGATGTCTTCAACGCCACGGTTGCGAAGCTCGTTCATCACCCGAAGCCAGAACTTGGCACCCTCATTCTGCTCGAGCCACAAGCCGAGCACCTCCTTTGCGCCGTCGGCGCGGACGCCCAGCGCAATGTGGATCGCCTTGTTGCGCACCATGCCCTCGTCGCGGATCTTGACCCGGATCGCGTCGAAGAAGACCAGCGGGTAAACCGGATCGAGCGGCCGCTGCTGCCAAGTGGCGACCTCATCGAGCACGGCGTCGGTCACCGTGCTAATCAAATCGGGTGAGACGTCGATGCCGTATAGATCGTGCAGGTGCCTGGTGATCTCGCGGGTGCTCATGCCGCGCGCGTACATCGACACGATCTTGTCGTCGAAGCCGGGAAAGCGGCGTTGATACTTGGCGATCAACTGCGGGTCGAAGCTCGACTGGCGATCGCGCGGCACGTCGATCGCCAACTTGCCGGTGTCGGTCATTACCGTCTTCCGACCGTAGCCGTTGCGCATGTTGCCGGCGCCGTCTTCGCCAGCGAGGTGGTGATCCATCTCCGCATTCAGGGCACGCTCTGTCAGCGCCTTCTTCAGCGAATCGAGCAGACCGCCCTGCTCGAAGGCGGCACTGGCAGCGCCGCCCGCCAAAAGCTGATCGAGAAGCTCATTCGGTATGGCAGGTTCTTTGCGTCGTGACATAGTGGGACTCCTTGTTGCCCATTATGCCCGGCCACACACGGAAATCCTGACAGTCCCGAGGCAGAACGATCGTCCGGATCCACGATAGCCCACATCGAGCGAAGTGCGAGCCGGACATTTCGACTTTCTCGAACAAAAGCTTCCAACTTATGCGGGTGCCTGAACAAGCCAATCACTGCCAAAACGGCATTACCAACTCATCACAGCTTGCAGGAGCGTAGATATGGCGAAGGTTCTTGTTCTCTACTACTCGACGTACGGACACATCGAGACGATGGCGCAGGCCGTTGCCGAAGGTGCGCGATCCGCAGGAGCAGAAGTCGACATCAAGCGCGTTCCTGAAACTGTGCCAGACGGTGTTGCCCGCGACAATCACTTTAAGCTCGACCAGACTGCGCCCATCGCAAGTGTTGCCGATCTCGAGAACTACGATGCCATCATCATCGGCACCGGCACCCGTTTCGGGCGCCTTTCCTCGCAGATGGCGGCATTCCTTGACCAGGCCGGCGGTCTGTGGGCACGCGGCGCACTGAATGGAAAGGTCGGCGCAGCGTTCACCTCGACCGCGACGCAGCATGGCGGCCAGGAAACAACTCTTTTCTCGCTGATCACCAACCTGCTGCACTTCGGCATGGTTGTCGTCGGGCTACCTTACAGCCACCAGGGCCAAATGTCGCTTGACGAGATCGTCGGCGGCGCTCCGTATGGCGCCACCACCATCGCCGGGGGCGACGGCAGCCGGCAACCCAGCAAAATCGAGCTGGATGGTGCACGCCACCAGGGCGAGATCGTCGCAAAGACTGCCGCGAAACTCTTCGCGTAATACGAAAAGCGCCGGTCAAGGGGGCCGGCGCACTTTTCCAACATCGGAGAATACAAAATGAACCGCGTCCTTACGATCGCGGCGAGCGTTGCTGCGTTCGCGATTTCCCTTCCGGCCGTCGGGCAGGCCAACCAGGACGCTACTGCGGTCCAAGCAGGTGACTATACCGTCGAGAGCACGCACACGCAGGTGCAGTTCTCGGTGAACCATTTCGGCATCAATGACTTCTACGGCACTTTCCCGGGCGCCAGCGGCAGCCTGTCGATCAACCCGAAGAATCTGGCGGCGGCCAGGCTGGACGTCACCGTCCCGGTCTCGTCGGTGTCCACTACCAACAAGACGCTCGATGAAGAGCTGGTAAGCGCCGACTGGTTCGATGCTGCCAAGTTCCCGACGATGCATTTCGTCTCGACCAAGGTCGTCAAGACCGGTCCAAAGACAGCAACCATTTCCGGCAACCTGACGCTGCATGGCGTGACCAAGCCGGTTACTCTCAACGCGAGCTTCAACGCCGCGGCGGTCAATCCTCTGAGCAAAGCCTATACACTCGGCTTCAAGGCCTCCGGCAGAATCAAGCGCACGGATTTCGGTGTCAGCAAGTACGCACCGCTCGTGAGCGATGAAACGACGATTACGATTACTTCGGCCTTTGAAAAGAAGGCAAATTAATTCTCTAGGTCGGCACTCTTCGCGCCCCCTCTCAGCTGAGCGTGTCGGCCCGTGTGATGCCCGTCTCTCCGGAGCGGGCATCACACTTTTTCAGGACATTATCATGCGTCAACGCACCCGCTATTCTGCGGTAGCGATGCTTCTGCATTGGAGCATTGCCGCCCTCATCATTGCGAACCTGTTCCTGGGTTGGCGCATGGGCTTCCTGAAGGGCCTTGCGCAGTTCGACATGTTCCAGCTCCACAAGTCCGTGGGTATTACCGTGCTGGTTCTCAGCATCGTTCGTCTGGTTTGGCGGATGCTCAATCCGGTCCCGCCGCTGCCGGCGGGAATGAAGGGCTGGGAAGTGGCAGCCGCCCATGTGACGCACTGGGCGTTTTACGGTTTGATGATCGGTCTGCCCCTGACGGGATGGGCTGTCGTGTCTGTCAGCCCTTGGAATATTCCAACACTGCTTTGGCACACGATCCCGTGGCCACACATCGGCCTTCTCCATGACCTTCCGATCAACGCCAAGCAGGCTGTCGAGAAGGTCGGCGGGAGCATTCACATGTATTTCGCCTTTGGCGGCACTGCCCTGATTGTGATGCACATCGGCGCCGCGTTGAAGCACCAGTTCATCTCCCGCGACGGCGTTTTGGGACGGATGGTCCCGGGCCTGCGGTCCACCCCCCATACTTCATCCGAGGCATAAGATCATGCGCGCCATCTTTCTCTATCCCATCGCCGCAACCGCACTGGCGGCATCGCTTCTCAACGCTCCCGCTGTGGCAGCCCCTGCGCCGACTTGGACGGTCAACAAGGCCCAATCGCGATTGGGCTTCCAGGCCAGCATGAACGGCCAGGCCATCAGCGGGGCATTCCGGCGCTTTGATGCGCGTATCGCGTTCGATCCCGCCAACCTTTCTGGCTCCAGCGTAGTTGCAGTGATCGATACAGGTTCGGCTGCCACCGGCGATGCCACGCGCGACGAATCGCTGCCAACGCCTGACTGGTTCAATACCAAGGTCTTTCCCCGCGCTACCTTCACCTCCAAGTCGTTCAAGAGCCTGGGCGGCAATCGCTATCAGGCAGCGGGCACGCTCAATATCCGCGGTGTTAATCGTCCGGTCGTCCTGCCATTCCAGCTGAACATCAATAGAGGGGAGGCCAGGATGCAGGGATCGCTCGTGATCGACCGCCGCTGGTTCGGGGTTGGACGGGGACAGTTCGCCTCCACTGACGCAGTGGCTGCCAATGTTCGCGTAAATGTGACTATTCAGGCCGCTCGCGCGAAATAGACGGTACGGCTCACCGAGCTACCGTTCCCCGACCACTGTGCGGCCTGACGGTGTGGCTCCAGCAAAGCTCGGTGAGTTTGATACATGCAGATATCCCCAACCTTTCAGTGGCCCTGCCGCTGGAAGGTTGGGGATATCTGCAGGTTGAAATACGGATGCACATTGCACCGCTATCTCGACACTCAGCATTCCATCGACGGCGCCTGGCAGGACGCTCCGACGGCCGCACGCTTCTCGTTGAGAACCCGGCGACCGGCGCCTAGATCTGGGCCCGGCTCATGCCGGCACGACCGATCTTGCCTGCGCACATGATGCAGCGCAGGTCCGGAGCCCGGTGCGACTATACGACGGCAGCGAGCGCAGGACATTGTCCGCCTGCTAACTCAGTAGCAGGGCAGGCCGCTGACCGAGGCCAAGCGTAAAGCGCTGGCCCTTCCCGAAATCATTGAATGCTAAAGAGGGCTAGGTCACTAAAGGCGGACTGGAGGCGCTTGAAAGATCGCGCGGTTGTCATCGACAAAGTCGAAGGAGCGCGCCTGGCAAGCCCCGAGGCCTGCGAGGCGCGCTCCTGCACTCCTGCGATGGCGGTTACCTAGGCCGGTTTCGCTTCCCCGACGCGCACGAGACGGTCCACATCTTCATAGACAGGTACTGCGTCGAGGCGGCTGTCATCGCATGCACCATCGATGCACGTGCCGTCGTCAGGGCGAAACCGAGCGAAGTGCTGCACGCAAACGATCACGCCATCGACCATGAACTGATCCAGCTCGTGATTGAGCGGTAGCGAGAAGTGTGGGCACAGGTTCAGGTAGCCGCGCAGAACGCCTTCGTGGCGAATGACGAACATGCGGAACATATTGCGGCCACGTCCGAAATGAAACTCCCTTGCCCGACCTTCCTCGATCTCGACAGCGGGGCAAAGTTCGGTGCCAATGGCAGGTGCATGGGGGCGCAGCCGCCAGTAGTCGCGGATGGTCTCGGCCTCCATCCCTTCTTATGCTCCAGCCAAGCGGAAGTCATAATCGATGGCCAGCCTATCCCCGTCAGGCCGGGGGTGAACGACAAGGTCGGGTTTGACGCCGAACACTGCGTCGCTTTTCAGATAGTCATCGCCTGCAACGAAGATATGCGTGACGAGGCGGCGATAGCCCGGTGCGCTTATCATGAAGTGAATGTGGGCGGGCCGGTTCGGATGGCGGCCCAGCGCGCCGAGCATCCTGCCGACAGGCCCATCGGCAGGGATCGGATAGCTGACTGGCAGCACCGTCTGGAAGCTGTAGCTGCCATCCGGGGTCGAACGGAAGCTGGCCCTCAGATGGCCTTCTGGCTGGCCCTGGTCCTGCACGTCGTAGAGGCCGCAGGGCGCGGTCTGCCAGACTTCGATGAGGGCGCCTTCGATCGGATTTCCGTCCTGGTCGGCGATACTGCCCGAGACGAGCGTTGCATCCCCGTCTTCCGGGCGCAGCAGGATCGAGGCACCGGTTGCCAACTCACGTTGGATGCCGGAATAGAAAGGCCCAAACACGGTCGAAGGCGTGACCACGTCACCGTCGTTATGGTTGATCGCATCCACCAGCATGGACACGCCCAACGTATCCGAGAGCAGGATGAATTCCTGACGGCTGCCGGAGCAGATCTGCCCCGTCGCCGTCAGGAATTCTACCGCTGCCAGCCATTCCTCTTCAGTCAGACGCGTTTCGCGTACGGCCGCGTGGAGATGGCGGACAAGGACAGTCATGATTTCACGCAGGCGCGGGTTGGGAGCCGCAGCCATGGCATCGATGACGGCCTCGGTAAGCTCTGGGAAGATCGCACCTTTCATGATGCCGGACGCTCGCCGGCCCACGCACGGGCGATCAAATTTCGCAGATCGTCGCGTTCGAGCGACCTGGGATTCCAGTAGGCGTTCTCGACCGCCTGGTCCGCCGCCTTGTCGATGCCGTCTTCCGGCATGCCAAGTTCGCGCAACGATGCCGGCGCGTTGACCGCACGACCAAGAACGAATAGCGCCTGCGCCGGATCGTCATTCTTCAACGCCTTGCGCAGCACGTCAATGGAGTCCGGGATCGCGGGGGCGTTGTAGGCCAGCGCATGAGGCAGCACTACCGTGTGCGTTTCGGCGTGGGGCAGATCGAAAGTGCCGCCCAGCGTGTGGCAAAGTTTGTGATGCAGAGCCATGCCCACGGACCCAAGTACGGTGCCGCACAGCCATGCTCCGTAAAGCGCCTGGCTGCGGGCATCGACGTCGTCGGCCTTACGCGCGATTGTCGGCAGGGCCTCGGCCAGAGCCTCGATCCCTGCTGCGGCGAGCATCCGCATGACCGGGTTGGTATCCTTCGCGTAGAGGCCTTCCACCGCGTGCGCGATGGCGTTGATACCGCTGGTGCCCGACATTCCGACCGGCAGACCAAGCGTCAGGTCGACGTCGTAGATGACGAGTTCGGGCAGCACTTTGGGGCTCTTGAGCGTGGTCTTGCGCCCATTCTCCGTCTGGCCCAGGATCGGGGTCATTTCCGATCCGGCATACGTGGTGGGAACAGCTACCTGTGGCAGATCAGTGCGCAGCGCGATCGCCTTGGCCAGACCGATGGTGGAGCCGCCGCCGAAGGCGACCAGGCAATCCGCCTCGCTCGCCTCGATGTGCTTCAGCGCCGTGTCCGTCACTTCGACGGGAGTGTGCATGGTCGCCCCATCGAAGACACCGATGATGCTCTCCACCCCTCGGGTCAGCGCTTGCGCCTGCTCTGCCTGGTTGGGCGTGGAAAGCAGTAGCGCGCGCGTGCCTCCGACGGTTGCGATGGCCTCTTCCAGCCGGGAGATCGATCCCTGGCCAAAGAAGACGTGCGCGGTCTGACCGCAGTAAATGAAATCCTGCATGGTCTTCAGCGCTTGTAGAACGGCGGGAGATTGGCGTCGACGTTGACCCAGACCGATTTGGGCTGAGTGTACTCGCGCATCGCCTCGAAGCCCATTTCACGGCCATACCCAGACATGCCGACGCCGCCGAACGGCGAGGCGGGGTGGACGCGCTTGTAGCAGTTGATCCAGACCATGCCGGCGTGCAGCTTCTTCGCGAAGAGATGCGCGCGGGTAAGATCGTTGGTCCACAGGCCGGCGCCCAGGCCGTAGTCGGTGCCGTTGGCGATAGCGAGCGCCTCCTCATCATCCTTGAAGGTCAGGATGGTGACGAAGGGGCCGAAGACTTCTTCCTGCGCGACGCGATCGGTAGCCTTGGCGCGCACGATGGTCGGCTCCACGAAGCAACCCTTCGCGTATGCCTCGCCCTCGGGAACCTTTCCTCCGGCCAGGACCGCGCCGCCTTCTTCTTTGGCGACCTCGACGAAGGACAACACGCGCTGCTGGTGCAGTCGCGAGGTTAGCGGGCCCATCTCGGTCTCCGGGTCGAGCGGGTCGCCAATGCGGATCGACTTGGCCAGAGCGGTAAAGCGCTCGATGACCTCATCGGCAATGGATTCATGCACGATCATGCGCGAGCCTGCGATGCAGGCCTGGCCCTGGTTGTGGAAGATCGCGAAGGCCGAACCGCCAATAGCGGCGGGGATGTTGGCGTCCGCGAAGATGATGTTCGGACCCTTGCCGCCGAGTTCGAGCTGGATCTTCTTGAGGTTCGAAACCGAGGCCTCGACGATCCGGCGCCCCGTGGCGGTGGAGCCGGTGAAGGCGACCTTGCCAATGCGGGGGTGTTCGGCGATGCGCTGCCCCGCGGTGTGGCCATAGCCGGTGACGATGTTGATGACGCCGGCGGGAATACCGACTTCCATCATCAACTCGCCAATGCGCAGCGTGGACAGCGGAGTGATTTCCGAAGGCTTGATGACCATCGTGTTGCCGGCAGCCAGGGCCGGGCCCATCTTCCAGCTGGTGAACATCAGCGGGAAGTTCCAAGGCACGATGGCACCGACTACACCGATCGGCTCACGCTCGACATAGTTCAGGAACCCGGCATCGACCGGTACCACCGAACCTTCGAGCTTGTCGGCCATGCCGCCGAAATAACGGAAGCACAGCGCTGTGCGCGGAACGTCGAGCGAGAGGCAGTCGCGGATCGGATGGCCGGTGTCGGTCGCCTCCAGACGGGCGAGATCGGCGGTTTCCTCCTCGATGCGGTCGGCGAGCTTAAGCAGCAGGCGGCCGCGCTCGTGTGCGGGCAGCGCTCGCCATGCTGGCAGTGCCGCTTCTGCGGCCGCGACGGCCCGATCGACATCTTCCGCCGTGGCCTCTGCGATGTGGGCGATTATGCTGCCATCGTAGGGGTTCTCTACCGGGATCGTGGTGCCTGCCGAGCCATCCACCCATTCACCGCCGATCAGCAGCTTGGTCTGGATGGTCTTGAGAGTCTTCGGGTCGTCGAGGGCCATGGGGATCGCTCCTTTAGAAGAGGAAGAAGGCATTCAGCAGGCCGGTGAGCTGCTGGTCCTTGGAGTAGTTGTCGAACAGACGGCCAGGGCCATCGTGGATGTCGTAGCGGGCCTCGGCGCGGAGGCGGATGGCCGGGGTCAGTTGGTACTCGACATTGCCGGTGGCCGCGTAGACGTCACCGCGCACCCCGGCCCAGAGCGCATGAGCGCCCTGTTCGTCGGTGAACCATTCGGCGCGGCCATTGACGCTAACTTTGTCGCTCAGGCTATAGCGCGCGCCCAGGTTGGCGCCGTACCACCGTGCCTTGCGGGTGATCGCCCAAGGCACGAATGCGATGTCACCGGCCTCCTGCTGACCATAGCTGGCTTCCATCGCCACCTGAAACTTCGGGCTGAGGCTGTGACTGACGGTCAGGAAGCTGGAAAGGCGGCCAAGGTACTTGCCGGTGGAGCTGAGCGCGAAATAGGGGGAACCGCCTCGGCCCGGTGCGGGGCCGAAGTCGTTCTCGCCATTGCCATAGATAGCTTCGAGATCAACCCAGGTGCGCATGTCCGCGCTGCGCCAGCGCAGGCCACCGATGAAATCGAGATTCTTGTTGCGGTTGTCCCAGTCGTTCCAACCCAGCACGACACCATAATCGACTGAGAAATGGCCTGCTGGCCCACTCGCTACGCGTGTCTGCGCCAGCGCGCCGACGTGCTTGGCAGGACCGTGCTGGAAGCCATACGTGTGGGTGGCGAACCAGTTGGGCGGATTGAAAGCGTTTTCGAGCGGGGTCTGGAAACTGCCGATCATCACGCTCGTTCCTTTCAGGAACGGCAGGTAGATGTCGGCATAGGCCTGCGTTACCCCGAGCTTGAGATCCTTGTTGCGATCGAAGTGGAAATCGCCGTCGAGCCCAGACAGCTTGAGGAACTGCACGTCCTGCCCATAGATCGCGATCGAAGTGGAAATCGACGGTGACGTGTTCGGGCGTGGGACCAGGAAATGGTCCGACACGGTTGTGAACGCCAGCCCCCGGCCCGAACGAGAACGGTGGGCAAGCCCGGCCGCTACATAGCATGACGCCCAGCTGGTTGAGATTGAGGCCGCGCTCGGTGTTGAAGAAAGCTGCGGGCGACACGTCCTTGCTGTCGTTGGTGGAGGTGACGGCCGAAGCCTCTCCCCATCCCAGCAGCATTATCTTATGGCTTTCCAGGCCGTCACCCAGCACGGCGCGCGCCAGAGCACCAGCCGGATTGGATGCTACAGCCGAGCCCGCATTTGGCGGGGACTCATCAGCGGCGGCAGGAGCGGGTGGGCCCACTTTCTGCGGCGCAGAGGCCTCTTGTGCGGTGGCAGGAAAAGCCATCAATACTCCAAGGCCCGCACCGATGAGCGCGAGCGAAACACCTTTCTTCATATCCATCCCCCCTCGGGAACGGCCCGGCTCAACTGGCCGGGTCCGTCCGTGTGTTTTCAAAAGTTCAGAAAGTGACCGGGACCACCGGTGCGGTGCCGTCGGCGATCATCTGCGGGATCTTTGGCGAACCATTTTCCCAGACCAGCAACATCGAGCGCTTGGTCGAATAGCCCTGGTGCCGGATATCGGCCGGCATGCAGCAGATATCACCGGCCCGGGCGGTGACGCGGGCGCGCGGCTTGCCGCTTTCCTTGTCCTTCACGTCCCAGACGATCTCGTCCGAAAGCTGCAGGAACCATTCGCATCGATCATTGCCATGCTCGACCGGCAGAATGAATTCCTCAGAGGTGGGGCAGAACAGACTGTCACCCACCACCGAGCAGACGCTGGGGTTCCAGGTTACGTCAGAACGCGACAGATAGCCGAACAGGTTGTACGCGCTCACTTCAGCTTCGAAGCCTGGCTCGGCCTCGACCACCGGCTGCTCTTGCGGAACGTCGGCAAACTGGCGATTGACGGGAAAGCCATTGGCGTCGGTGCGGACCGGGGTATCGCCCGGCAGACCGACCATGCGCCGCGCAGTAACGCGCTGACGACTGATCGCTTCATCGTTGTTGCCGTTCTTGATGCCCCAGGGCAGGCCAGTTTCCATCGGCGCGGCAAAGGGATCGTAGCCTTCGACGGTCCAGTCCGAGAGAATGTCCTTGAACACGGCCATCAGGGCGCTCGACTTGAAGCGTTCTTCATGGTCGCGACCGGCGTTGCGATACGCATCGTTGAAGCGGCCAGCGAACATCGTCACTTCACCGTAGTGATTGATGGTGCCGAAGACGTGGTCGAAGTTCACGACACCGTAGAAGAAGCCCCAGGCCACGTCGCGCATCATCGCACGCAGGAAGGCGTCGATCGGGATGATGTGCGATCCGCCGGGCCAGGTCAGACGCGCGAAGTATTCGTCACGCGTGAACGTGAAACCACCGGCGCGAAACGAGCGGTAGCCCGTCTCATTGTTGATAGCCAGATGCTCGGTATCGGTGCGTGCTTTGCTATCACCGAAATCGATGATCTCAAGTGCTTCGGACATAGCCATGATTGGTCTCTCCAACTTTCTCGTGATTGGGAAGGACAGAGGGGCTCAGGCCGCCTCGGTCTGGCAGATCTCGCCCCACTTCTGGACTGTCACTGCGCCCTCGATGGACTGGAACAGCATCGCTGCAGGCTGCTCGGCGTAGAAACGGTAAGCCGCGCCGACCGGCAGCAGTGCCATGTGCCCGCGCCGAAGAACGATACGGCCCATCTTGCGACCTTCGGGAAGTGCCTCACCGATCGCTACGGCGCCTTCGCTATCGGGATCGACATAAGCGTCGGAATTGTCGAGCTTGAGCAGATGGACTTCGATCTGCCCGTCCATGGCGAGTACGAATTCGTCGTGAGCGCAGCTGAACCAGCCCGACGTGCCTTCCGCACGAGCGGATTCGATAACGTATTCAAAATTCTTGCCTACGGCGACCCTCTCGTAGGGCGCGGCATTGGCAGCGACTTCAAAGACGTTGGAGAAAACGTAGTTGCGGGGATCGTCATCGATGATCTCGACACCGCCCTTGCGATAGTCGGTCAAAGCGCCGAATTCGGTGACCACGTCGGCCATCTATCTCTTCCTCTCGTGAATTGTCGGAAACCCTAGGTTCCTTCGATACGACGATAGGTAGGTGAGCAACCGGGTCACGCCCTGCACAAAGGTAGCGTTGTTCTGCACGTTTCAGGAGCGCTGCGACGAACCGGTCGGACGTTCAGGTACTGCGCAGCGCCGCCGGTATTAGACGGCGCCATGACGCGATCGAGCCGGCTGCCGTCACGAGCCGGCAGGTCCTGGCTAAAGCCTAGACTGGAATGCGCAAGGAGACGCTCAGAGGCGCAGCGCGCGCCGGTATGCGGCCGGGGTTGTGCCCTGCTGGCGGCCAAACAGGCGGGTCAGATGTTCCTGATGGCTGAAGCCGCAGCGATATGCGATTTCTGCGATCGGCAGATCGCCGGCCAGCAGATGGCGTGCGCGTGATACTCTCATCTCGATGAGGTACTGGTGCGGTGCCTTGCCCGTGGATCGCTTGAACTGACGGGCGAAATGAATCGGGCTGAGGCCCACTGCTTCGGCCAGATCGTCGATGCTCAGCGACTCTTCCATGCGCTCCTCGATCACGTCGTGAACCGCTTCAAGCTGCCGCTGGTTCAGGCCGGTGATCCGGGGCAACTCTGCCTGAAGACCGCAAGAATGGTGCCGCACGATCTGGGCCGCCAGCAGTCGAGCAACGCCGTCGGCAAAGAAATCGGATTGGTTATCGGCCATCATGCCGCAGACCATGCGGCCCATCTGCTCGATCAGCGGATCGCGCTCGCCGAACCGGGGAAGAAACTCGACCTTCTCCGGATCGCCCTTGCACAATTCCTGCGCGGCCGCCCGAATAAGGCTCCGACGGATGTAGAGGTGTATGGTTTCCAGAGGCGCCGTCAGCGATACCCCGAAATCCTGATTGGGAGGAAGCACGAACAGGCCGCCTGGAGCTATCCTTTGCTTCTCCTGTTCGCCGCTGAGATTGCGTTCGACACGCACTGGACCAGACAAGTGCACGATAATCAGATGGTCGTCGCGGCCTTCGAAGCGATCGCTGTAGGGCCGTTCGAATTGATGCGAGGCGTAAAGAGAGCGCCAGCCCAGCGTATCGCTCGACTGCACAATCTGATGCTCAGGGCGCATCAGAATTCCATGTGTTTCCGTGACCTTGAAGGCGTCTGCGGAACCAGCTCGCATTGAAAACTCTCCCAGACGCCTGCTTCGGCGTTTCTTCGTCTTACCACTAGATCGGGCAGGATTGCACGACTCAGTTGACGGCCTATAGCACCCTTTATAAATTGAACGATAAACATACTCAATACACGATAATCGTTCAACGGAGGCGATGTATGCCGAGAAAGATATTCGACGACCCCAGAGCGGCGCTGGAAGGTCTGCTGTTCGATGGCATGACAATCATGTCAGGAGGCTTTGGGCTATCGGGTAACCCGGAAAGCCTGATTCCGGAGATCAGGAGCGCGGGGGTTAAGGGTCTCACAGTCATATCCAACAACGCCGGCGCCGATGGCTTTGGCTTGTGGGCGCTGCTGGAAAGCCGCCAGGTGCGTAAGATGATCTCATCGTACGTCGGAGAGAACAAACTGTTCGAGCAGCAGTATCTTTCGGGCGAGCTTGAGCTGGAGCTCAATCCTCAAGGTACGCTTGCAGAGCGCATCCGCGCGGGCGGTGCCGGAATTCCGGCGTTCTACACTGCAACCGGCGTCGGCACCGTCGTGGCGGAGGGCAAGCCAGTCGAGGAATTTGACGGCAAGGCTTACGTGCGTGAAACCTGGCTGCGCGCTGATCTGGCGATCATCAAAGCCTGGCGCGCGGACCCGTCCGGCAACCTTATGTTCCGCAAGACCGCGCGCAATTTCAATCCGAACATGGCGACCGCTGCGAAAGTGACGGTGGTTGAAGTGGAGGAGATCGTCGAGCCCGGCACGTTCGATCCCGATACGATCCACACGCCCGGCATCTACGTCGATCGGATCGTTCTATCCACCATCAACGAAAAGCGCATCGAAAAGCTGACGACGCGCGAGCGGGAGAGCGCATGATGACGCAGAACACGAGTGGCTGGAGCCGTGAACAGATGGCCGAGCGCGCTGCGCGAGAGCTTGAGGATGGTTACTACGTCAATCTAGGCATCGGCATACCCACTCTGGTCGCCAACTATGTGCCCCATGACATCGAAGTCACCTTGCAGTCGGAGAACGGCATGTTGGGCATGGGCCCCTTCCCTTATGCCGACGAAGTTGATCCGGACCTCATCAATGCCGGCAAACAGACCATCACGCAATTGCCCACCTCCAGCTTCTTTTCCTCCGCAGACAGCTTCGCGATGATCCGGGGAGGCCATATCGATCTTACCGTTCTTGGCGCCATGGAAGTCTCTGCCAGCGGTGACATCGCCAACTGGACGATCCCGGGCAAGATGGTGAAGGGAATGGGAGGCGCAATGGACCTGGTCGCCGGCGTCAAGCGTGTGGTCGTGGTGATGGAGCACTGCAACAAGCACGGTGCTCCCAAGATCCTGGAGGAGTGCTCGCTGCCGCTTACCGGCCAGAACGTAGTGGACCTGATCGTCACCGACTTGTGCGTGTTGGCCTGCGACAAAGTAGCAGGCGGCCTGACGCTGGTGGAACTGGCGCCAGGCATTACCGCGGAGCAGGTCGTCTCCAGCACCGCAGCAGCCGTCGATATCTCGGCCTTTGAAGCGGAGGCGGCCTAATGGCACACGCTTTCCTATGCGACGCGGTCCGCACACCGATCGGACGGTTCGGCGGGGCACTTGCTCCGGTGCGAGCGGACGATCTGGCGGCAATTCCGATCAAGGCCTTGCTGGAGCGCAATTCCGGGCTTGATCCTGCCGCCATCGAGGAGGTGTTTTTGGGCTCGGCCAACCAGGCGGGCGAGGACAACCGCAATGTCGCGCGTATGGCGGCGTTGCTGTCGGGCTTGCCCACCAACGTGCCCGGCACCACGCTCAACCGCCTCTGCGCCAGCGGTGCCGACGCGGTGGGCACCGCGGCACGCGCCGTCGTCTCAGGCCAGATCGACCTGGCCATCGCGGGCGGAGTCGAAAGCATGACCCGCGCGCCGCTCGTCATGGGCAAGGCCGAGAAGGCCTGGTCCCGTACACCAAGTATTGAGGATACGACGATTGGCTGGCGCTTTGTCAATCCGGCCATGAAGGCGCTCTACGGCGTTGATTCCATGCCGGAAACAGGCGAGAACGTAGCACGAGACTATGGCGTCAGCCGCGCCGATCAGGACTTCTTTGCCCTCCGCAGCCAGCAGCGCGCGGCGGTGTCACAGGCAAACGGCTTCTTCGCGGAAGAGATCGTTCCGGTCACGATCACCGGTCGGAAGGGCAATGTTATCGTCGATCGCGATGAGCATCCGCGTCCCGAAACTACCGCGGAAGCGCTGGCGAAGCTTAAGCCGATTGTACATACCGATGGGACTGTCACGGCAGGCAATGCCTCAGGCGTGAATGACGGTGCGGCTGCGATGCTCATCGCTAGTGAGGCGGCGTTGAAGGCGCACGGCCTAACGCCGCGCGCACGGGTACTCGGCATGGCGACCGCTGGCGTCGAACCGCGTGTGATGGGTATCGGCCCGGTTCCCGCCAGCAGGAAGCTACTTGCTCGGTTAGGCCTGACGATTGACGACTTCGATCTTATCGAGATCAACGAGGCGTTCGCCAGCCAGGTCATCGCTTCGATGCGCGAACTTGGCGTTGATCCTGGGGATGAGCGTCTGAACCCGAACGGCGGCGCGATCGCACTAGGCCATCCATTAGGTATGTCCGGCGCGCGCCTTGCCCTGACGGCTGCGCATTCGCTGCAGCAATCGGGCGGGAAACGCGCCCTGGTGACAATGTGCATCGGCGTCGGTCAGGGGCTGGCGCTGGCGCTCGAACGTGCCTGATGATCTGGACATCGACTGATTCGCGCTCCATGTCCGCCGATGTCCCAAAAGCGGGGACAGGAGCACGAATGAGCGAACCACATCCCGACTTCATGCAGTCCCTTGCCCGGGGACTGCAGGTACTCGAAGCGTTCCGGGAGTTGGGCGCGGGGCAATCGATCGCTAGTTTGTCGACGCATACCGACCTACCGCGCGGCGTGATTGCGCGATGCCTATATACGCTATCAGAGCTTGGCTACGTCGGAAGGAGAGAACGGCTCTATCACGTTCTTCCCGGCGTCTTGCGTCTCGCCGATGCATTTCTTTCAGATCGATCCCTCTCGGCATTGGCGCAACCGGTGCTGGAGGGGTTGCGCGACGAGCTTGATGAATCCTGTTCTCTCGCCGTCCTCGACGGCGCGGAGATCCTTTACGTCGCGCGTGCGTCACGAAGCCGGATCATGTCTATCGGCCTGCATGTGGGCTCAAGGCTTCCAGCGTGGGTTACATCGATGGGCCGCGTGCTTCTGGCATCGCTCGCGCCGGCTGAACGCGATACCCTGCTGCCGCAAGAACCTCTTCCACGTCTGACCCCCCTAACGCTCGTGGACCGAGCTGCACTGGAGAAGGTCTTGGAAGGCGTCGTCGGCAACGGTTATGCCATCGTCGACCAGGAGCTGGAAATCGGCCTGCGTTCAATCGCAGTGCCGGTATGCAACGAAGCGGGCTGCACGATTGGCGCCCTGAACGTCGGTACCAATGCGCTGGAGCGCAGCCTCCAGGACCTGGAAAAGACCATACTGCCTGCACTGACCAGAGCAGCATCGTCACTGGGCCGCCAGGCTCACCTTTCGGGGTAACGGGCAGGCCGAAGAACGTCTGGGCTACCTCACGTGCCAATCATGCGGATCTTTGCGCTATAGCGCAGAGGCAGCGCACTCGCCCATACAGTCGCAATCAGGCGTCACCTCAAGGTTTGTTCGCCAGACAACGATTTCTCGGACATAAGCGGAACATGGGCTACGCTACACGCTTCAACCGCGCCATTGGCTCGTTGAGTGGGTGGAATTCACCTGCTGGAAGTCGCCTGGCCTGCTCCCAGAGGTAATCGCCGGTCAGACTGATGTGCGCCCAGCCCATCGGAGAAAGGTGCGCAAGCAGTGCCGCATCGAACGTCGTGCCGACAGCGTTGAGGTGCTGGGCGGCCCGGTCGAGATAGACCGTGTTCCAGTAGGAAATCGCCGCAATCAGCAGGTTCAGCCCAGATGCGCGAAATTCCTGATTTTCCAGCGAGCGATCGGTGAACCGACCCTGCCGGTTGGTATAGATGGCGGCGGCAAGCGTGTGCCTCGCCTCGCCTTTGTTGAGACCGGCCTGACAGGCACGTCGCAGTTCCGGTTGTTCAAGCCAATCGAGCGTGAACAAAGTGCGCTCGATACGGCCCAGTTCAGCCAATGCAAAATCCAGCCTGTTCTGGCGTTTGTAGGCGGCAAGTTTTCGCAAGATTACTGACGGCGCCACCGTGCCATCCTTGATTGAGGCGACAATCCTGACGATGTCATCCCAATCGGCCTCGATCGCTGCCGTTTTGATGGTGCGGCCCATCAGATTTTCGATGCCCTTGTATGTCGATGGCGCAGCGATCGAACCCAGCTTGCGGTCGCCAATATCGCGCAGCCGGGGCGCGAAGCGGAACCCGAGTAGGTGGCAGAGTGCGAAAACATGATCGGTGGCGCCGCCGGTATCGGTATAGTGCTCATGCAACGGAAGGTTGCCGGCGCCCAGGACAAGCCCGTCGAGCACGTAAGGCGCTTCACCTGCCGTCGCGGACATGATCCGTGATCCGAATGATGCGAAGTGATCGGAAAGGTGAGAATAGATTTTCACGCCAGGTTCGGCGCCATATTTGGCATTGACGTCCGCCGCCCCTGAACGGCTCCGCCCCGACCGGAAGAACTGGCCATCGGACGACGAACTGGTGCCAGCGCCCCAATGCCGCGCGAAGGGTAATTCGTGATGGGCTGAGATGATCATGGCCAGCGCGGCCTGATAGTTCTCGGGTGAAAGATACCAGTTGTGGGTCCATGCGAGTTGGGCATAGCTGACGCCTTCGCTGGCATTGGCCATCCGCTCCAGCCCGAGGTTGGTGCCATCAGCCAGAATTGCGGCGAGTACCGTGCTGGGGTTGTCGTGCTCCTTGCCTGAGCGCAGGTCACGGAATGCGTTCAAAAAACCAGTGCGTTCGGCGACTTCAAGCAGCAGCTCGGTGATGCGCACGCGGGGAAGCAGGGTATCGAGCTTGCGATCGAGGGCTTCAGCTTCCGGTGGGGTGACAGGCGGCATTTGCTGAAGCTTGAGCCGGTCTCGTTCGAGCGACACTCCCTCAAGCTTGTTTGTTTTCAACTGCTTGGCAAATCGGCGCAGCCGCCAGTCAAGATTTCGTGCCCGGTCAGCGAGGTAGGATGCAGCATTTGAATCGAACGGAAGCACATCCGCCACTTTGGCGGCGTCGCGCCGACCCAGCAAATAGGCATCGAAGCGCTGATAGTTGCGGGTTCCCTCGATCCATACATCACCGGCGCGCAAACGATCACGCAAGGTTGCCATGATCGCAATTTCATAACGTCGGCGGTCGATACGGCCGCTTTCGGTGATGAGACGCTTCCACTGCCGATTGGGGAATGGCAGTGGAACGCCATCGGGAAGGTCGCGCGACTTTCGTGTGTTCGCATCGCGAATGACATCGATGGCTTTGATCAGTGCCGTCCCTGTTCCAGACGCCTTGAAGGTGAAGGCGTCCAGAAATGCCGGGCTGAAACGCCGTAGCGTGGCGTAACGCTCGGTTGCCGTTACCAGTGCGTCCTCGCCGGCAAGATCAGCAAGGGCATCTACTTGGGCCTTTGCCGCAACAAGCCGGTGCCAGCCCACCGCTTCGTCAATCAATTCGAGCGGATCGCCGCCATTCTGGACAGCCTCATCAAGTGCTGTAATCGTGGCGCCAAACAGCCGCATGAGTTGCCCCACCGACTGAATACTATCTTGGTAGCGACGCTCGCGCCCACGCCGCGCGCGCGTGAACATGCCGCCGATAAGTCGGTCAAACATTTGGATCGCGGCATCGGCAAGTCTGGCCTCAAGGTCGATCACTGCGGCCGTCAACGTCGCCCGCCTGCGATTGACGCTGTAATCCGAAAGCAGGAATGCCGGTGCCACGCCGCCCTCGCGGACAAATTGGGCAAAGCGGAATTCCGGAATGGCGCCCCCAACTACCGGGTGGATACCTATGCCGCGAACATAGCGCAGGCGCTCAAGCAAGCCATTGATATTGGCCGCAGTCGGGGCTTCTTCGAAATTACGCAACCACGCCAGCGGTGTCATGCCGAAATCCGGGTTGTTGATTACGAGTTCGTCTAGCCGTGTCAGTTCAGCAGAGCTGAGGCCTTCGACGATTGCGGCTGCGGCAGCTTTGCGTGCGCGTGCCCGGCCAGCAAGACCGGCGCGTTCCAGTGTGTCGCCTGACGGAAGAATGAACCGCTCACCCTTCAGGCCAACCATGAGGGCGCGAACAATCGGTTCACCTCTGTCTGTATACTCGGCGGCTTGCGCGGCAAGATTCAGGGCAAGTGCCAGGTCGCCGCGTCGAAACGGGCGTATGCCAAGATAACGCGCCACGAGATCGGCATGATCGGTACGGGTTTGCGCGCGCTGACCATATGCAGAGAAGGAGGAAGGATCGACGAATAACTGTGCCGCGAGGTACTGAAGAATGACGTCGGGAAGCCCGATCTCGGGTTGCAGACCAAAGCCGGGATGTCGCATCAAAGCGATTTGTGCAGCCAGACCGAGGCGATTTGCTGGACCATAGCGGCGCCCAACCAATTCAACATCTTCCGCAGAAAGGGTATAATGCCCAATGATCGCGGTTTCTTGGACAGGAGGATCGAACAGGCGCCGGCGCTCGTCTCCGGTCAGAAGTCGGCGTCGTGCCATTTTGCTCTCCCGCTGAGGCGAATAACAAAATTGACACCAAAGCGGCTTGCACTGGAGGGAGGCCATTCGTTGCCGGTTGATCCCCGAGCAATCACCCGGCGCAGCAAGACAGTTTGGCGACATCCTTATCAAACGTTTGGGCCGCCAGTTTGAGGCCTTCCACAGTGGTCAGGTAAGGAAATATCGTTGCACCCAATTCCAGGGTGGTCATGCCGTGTTTGATCGCCAGCACCAGTGTCTGGATCGAATCCGCGCCTTCGGGTGCCATGATCTGGCCGCCCAGCAAACGGTCGTTCGCCTTGTCGGCAATCAGTTTGATGAGACCCCGCGTATCGCGTGCTGCCAGTGCCCTTGGCACAGCATCGAGCGGGAGCAGCGAAACCTTGATGTCCAGGCCTTGCGCCCGTGCTGTCGTTTCAGTGAGGCCGGCGCTGGCGACTTGCGGGTCGGTGAAGACGACGGATGGCATGGAGGAATTGTCGTAGCGGTATTGGTTGCCCGTCACCGCGTTGCGCGCGGCCAGTTTTGCGCCATAGGCGGCCATGTAGACGAACTGGTCCCGTCCCGTTACATCGCCCGCCGCGTAAATGCCTGGAACCGACGTTTCGAGGTGGTCATCGACGACGATTCCACCATTACGGGCAAGCACTATGCCGCGCTCCTCCAGCCCAAGCCCGTCGCTATTGGGTCGGCGTCCGGTGGCGATGACCACCTGTTCCGCCGCGACGGTGTCACAATGCCCCTCGCAGGTCAATTCGACCCCGCTCTGTGTTTGGGCGATACGCTGATAGCCGACACCTGCGCAAACCCGCACGCCCTCGGCTTCCAAATAGTTTTTCAGCGCGGCACTCACTTCCGGGTCCATTTCGGGGAGCAGGCGGCTTCGGCAGCAGATGGTGACATCAACGCCCAGACGCGAAAACATCTGTCCCAGTTCTACCCCGATCACCCCGCCACCGATCACCAGCAGCGATTTGGGCAAGCGATCCAGCGCCAGCGCCGATGTGCTGGTTAGGTAGGGCACGCTGTCCATCCCCGGAATCGGCGGCACGGCGGCGTGCGCACCCATCGCCAATATGACCTTGCCGACCTTCATGGGCGCATCGCCGACAATCAGCGCACCATCGGCAAAGCGTGCCTTGCCCTCGATATAGCTCACACCGTCATAGGCGGGCAGCAGATCGACATATTTTTTTTGGCGCAGCGTCGTGACAAGATCGTCCTTCGACGCCGCCAATACGGACCAGTCATCCATCTGGACAGCGCCCCCAAGGCCGGGAAAGCGCGCGGCGGCAAGCCCACCATGCACCGCTTCGGCGGCGCGGATCAGCGTCTTGGAAGGAACGCAGCCAACATTGACACAGGTGCCGCCAATCGTGCCGTGACCGACGAGCGCCACTTTCGCGCCCAGATCGGCAGCGGCGATCGCGGCGGAGAACCCGGCAGAACCCGCGCCGATGACGGCCACGTCAAATCCTTCCTGCCCGGGGCGGTTGCAACAGTCGTTCATTGCTTATCGCTTTCTTGAGGCGCTGGCGGCGCCCCGCTCAGTTTTGAATAGCGCGCGCCGGATAACCCGCGTTGGTTGATGCAGCGGCAATCGCAGCAGCATTGGTGCGGCGCGGGTTATAGGTTGCGCGCGCGGTCTTGGCTGCGAAATCGACCGTGACCGCCGTTACCCCGGCGACGCCTTCCATCGCCTTCTTCACGGTGATCGGGCAGGTGGCGCAGGTCATGTTCTCTATGGCAAAGGTGGTTTGCTTCTGAGCGGTTGCGGTAGCCGCGGGGCGATCTTGCGCCGTGCCACTAACTGCATAGGCGACCCCGCCGCCAGCCATAGCCAGCACGGCCATAGCGATACATACTGTCTTTTTCATGGGTATTTCCTTTCAATAGAACGGCTCTGTTGCAAAAATCGTGAAGCTTGAGCATGCTTGGCGGAGATTGGACGGACGGAACGATGACGGATTTCAAGTGGCGCCATTTCCAGGGTGATGTGATCCTGTGGGCGGTGCGCTGGTATTGTCGCTATCCGATCAGCTATCGCGACCTTGAGGAAATGCTGGCGGAACGCGGCATTTCGGTCGACCATACGACGATCTATCGCTGGGTCCAGTGCTACGCCCCGGAGATGGAGAAGCGGCTGCGCTGGTTCTGGCGGCGTGGCTTTGATCCGAGCTGGCGCCTGGATGAAACCTACGTCAAGGTGCGGGGCAAGTGGACCTACCTGTACCGGGCAGTCGACAAGCGGGGCGACACGATCGATTTCTACCTGTCGCCGACCCGCAGCGCCAAGGCAGCGAAGCGGTTCCTGGACAAGGCCCTGCGAGGCCTGAAGCACTGGGAAAAGCCTGCCACGCTCAATACCGACAAAGCGCCGAGCTATGGTGCAGCGATCACCGAATTGAAGCGCGAAGGAAAGCTGGACCGGGAGACGGCCCACCGGCAGGTGAAGTATCTCAATAACGTGATCGAGGCCGATCACGGAAAGCTCAAGATACTGATCAAGCCGGTGCGCGGTTTCAAATCGATCCCCACGGCCTATGCCACGATCAAGGGATTCGAAGTCATGCGAGCCCTGCGCAAAGGACAGGCTCGCCCCTGGTGCCTGCAGCCCGGCATCAGGGGCGAGGTGCGCCTTGTGGAGAGAGCTTTTGGCATTGGGCCCTCGGCGCTGACGGAGGCCATGGGCATGCTCAACCACCATTTCGCAGCAGCCGCCTGATCGGCGCAGAGCGACAGCCTACCTCTGACTGCCGCCAATCTTTGCAACAGAGCCTCCAAGCTTCATCGAGCCGCCTCAATTTCATAGGTTGCCTGCCCGTTCATCGAGCAGCGGTTTTCGACCGCGCGCTCCTGTCGAGCAGCACGCAGTTCGGGAGGCATCCGAGCGATGATCTGATGGGGCATCCCATGTCCTTCCGGTTCTTGATTTGTTCGAGTTTGAGCGTGAGGCACTATTATGTCAACTTAGCTGAAAAAATTTCTAGCTAAGTTGACTCATGGGAAATTGGCAGGTTTTGTGCAGTGCACAATGCACAGGAATGAGCCATTCCCGCGCGCATGAATTTTACGGGAGTTGTCAGTCAACTAAACGAACGTTTTGTTTACACCAGAAGGCATCACTCTCCAAGCTGCCGGGTGCAAAAATCGATGGGTTTCAACCTGTCGCCAAACACATCACATCGCGGGCGCCTTTGATGCCAGGGATGGACGGTACGACCAAGACAGGCTAACTTAGCGTAAGGTAATACCTCTCGATACGGAGCGCGCTATGGCAGCGGCAACATCTATAAAGCTCGATGATACCCTGAAGGGGCGCGTGCAGCACTTGGCCGAAGCTCGTCGGCGCAGTTCACATTGGATCATGCGCGAGGCTATCGCACAGTATGTCGAACGAGAAGAAAAGCGTGAGGCGTTCAGGCGAGATGCGATTGAGGCATGGGAAGAATATCAGCGAACAGGGATGCATCTGACGTTTGAGGAGGCAGATGCCTGGCTGGCGAAGCTGGAAGCGGGCGAGGATGCGGAACTGCCTAATTGCCACGTCTGATCTGGACGCCTAGCGCATTGGCTGACGTGGAGCGGCTTCATAATTGGTTGAAGCCCACGGATGCCGATGCAGCGCGGCGCGCGGTAGCAGCGATCAGGGCAGGGGTGACGGTTCTCGCGCAATCGCCGCACGTCGGCCGCCCGATGGAAGAGATGGACCCCGAATATCGGGAGAAACTAATTGCCTTTGGGAATAGCGGCTATGTTGCCCTGTATCGCCTCGACGGCGACGTGGTCGCAATCCTAGCCGTTCGCCACCAGAAGGAATCTGGCTATCCATAGGTATAGCGACCTGCAATGACTGCCTCAACGCCCTTTATTGCGCGTCTGGCTACGCTGCCTCTCTCTTGGGCTTGACTTCCATGTTCGCTACTCTGGGCCGGTTCATTCCAAAAGCGTTGCCGTCCGGGCCAAGACTTCATCCATGATCGCTTGCGGCAAGGTTTCCACCTTGCGGCCGTTGCGGATTTTCAGGTCAAGAACGCGAGGTTGATCGCAACGCACGACGCCCGTTGTTTTCGTGCCGGAAAGCGGCACCGCGAATCCGATACGGCGGGCAAAATCGCCGCCATTGGTAATTGGGACGATCAGTGGCAAGCCCGTGGCGCGGTTGAAATCATCGGGCGAGACAATGACCACGGGACGATGGCCGCGCTGTTCCCGCCCGTGCGTCGGTTCGAGATCGACCATGTAAACGTCGCCACGCTTCACAGAAGCTCGCCACCGACAGCCGAAGCATCAACCCATTCCCGCTCCTCTGGCGGCTGCGGCTGCGAATAGTCGGACGCGCCCAGCAATTCGGCCATCGTGTAGCGGGGACGGGCGCCAGGCTCCACCACCAGCTTGCCATTATCGACGGCAAGCCCGACCTTTGCGCCCGCCGCAAGGTGCAGAACGTCCAGTAGCGCGGGGGGTACGGCGAGCATGACGGAGCCGCCGACCTTCCTAAGATTAGTTGTGTGCATCGGGACGCCTCCAAAGTGTTATATTCAGATATAACATGGCGCGGGCCACTTTTCAATATGCGCGCTTTTCGGACCGATCGACGCCCATGAAGGTTCCATTGGCAAGGCGACCGTTGGGACTGTGCGACGGCGTTCGCTGCCTAGATCAAGACGCGTACCTATTCCTAACGCACTATCCGATCCGCGCGCGGGCAATGAATATTGTTCGGTCAGTAGCGATCCCATCGGGCAACGGTTCGGGTCACAAGCATCAGACAACAGAGGCTGCGGCCATCGGTGAGTTTACAAAAAGCGCCGGTGCGAACGCCCCCGGCGCTGCCGTGGACCGGCAACGCATGGTCCGCGCGTTGACGCGGACATGATCAAAGCGCGCGCCGCGACAGGCGCGATCCGCCCAGTAGCCCGACAAGGGTGCAGGTCGAGGCGTCGGCCGACGCCTTGCCTTGGGGCAGCAAACGGATTTTCCGGGTTGCTGTAGGTGTTGATGATGTAGTGGCCCTTATATTCCAGGTCGCTGTCGATATAACGGGCCTTCACTCTCAGCTGATATTGTCATATTGTCGGAAAAGCTGTGGGTGATGGATCCGGCGCGCTGCAGCGAGCAACCGGCATATGTAGCTGACGCATCAATGAAGCCATGATTTGTTCTGTAGTATCGTCGGGTCGCGATCGGCATTGATCATCAAGGATTGGCGCCATCAATTGGGGGAGTACGACCAGGCCGAGAAGTGAAAAGGCAGAAAAGCCTGCTGCGACGGAGTCTGACCCGTATCCGCCCGCAGCCGCAATGATCGGCCGGGTTGCTTCCAGATAAGGTAGCCAGATCCTGCACACGATATATTCGCGACGTTCACCTGGCCTTGTAATCTCATCGATGAAAAAACAGGCCAGATCAGGAATCGTGGCATTGAACTCGACAAACCTTCTAAGCGCTTCTGGCACTTTTGAGGCTGATGGACCCGGAGCGTCCATTATGTCGCGCATCTCGGCGTAGACCCGCTCCAGACGTTCTGAAACGCCATTCACGGTTGCTCGCCACAAGCCCATCTTCGACCCGTAGCGCCGCGATAACAAAGCCGGATCTATGCCGGCAGCAGTGGCAATATCGCGCATGCTGGCGCCATCGTAGCCATGTGCGGCGAAACTGCGCAGCGCATAATGCTCTGCCTGCTGCGGATTGGGAGCTTCACCGGCGCGCGGCCGTCCTCTGGTCCTCTGCCCGGCTGAAAGTTCGAGGTCGTGGATTGCCATTGACGTTCATTTTCTCGGTCATTAAATCAATACGCAATGATTTATTCCAAACGCCTACCAAGGGACAAGTCCATTCATGTATGATCTTGTCTTTTCAGTATTTTTCGGGAGTGTTCCCATAACAGTCGAGATCGATGTCGCCGACGAACTTGATGCCCGGCGCGCGGCAACCGGGGTCATCGCCGAGCGGCTGGGTAAGCCCGGCGTTTTTGTGCATTTGAGCGACAATGGCACTTTCCGCGCTGGCGCGGGCTTCTGGAGCCAGTTCGGCAGTTATTCGCTGACAATGCGCGCTTCCTCGGCCGGGCTTTCGCGATGACATATCTACCGGTAGCAAGAGCGTGCGCTCAGGCACGGGATGTTTATTTCATGCGCAGCGAGGCCATGCGCGATCACGTTTCCGAGATTTATGAGGCGCATAAGATGCGTCCATCGGACCGCCTGGAGGTTGAATGCGCCTTCTTCATCAACTGGTGCATCGAAATCGCGATTCGCAACACCGAGACAGGATTGATAGACCGCTGGGCAGCGCGCCGCGCCTTCAACCGACATCTGGACGCTTCACTTGCTCCGCTCGTGTTTCCGGCATCCGGAGATCTGAACATAATGAAGCAGGCTTACCGGCAGCGTTACCGCGAAGTCCTTGCGACCGTCTGGAACATCCATCTTTCTGGTGGTGATGGCGATCGGCCCCAGCCTCCTTTGACACCTAAAACAGCCAGAATGTTCCTGCGTAATTCAGTGCAGAACCTCGCCCAACCCCGGCCTGCAATCGTTGAACCTCTGCACCACTTGCTGCGCGAGTTGTTCTGGCGTTATGCAAGCGATGTTCTTTCCAAGGCGTCGGGAGTGTAAGTCTCGTAAGTCGAGGCATGGACAAGGCGATATTCGCCATAGCTGGCTCTGTTTGTCTCGACCAGGATAGCGTTCGATATGTCGGCGCCAGTCCATGTCTCGGCATCCTGACCGGGGACGGCGTTCAGGCCAGATAATCGATTGGTCCGCGACGAATGGTTACCCAATGGGTCGTTGTCAGCTCATCGATAATCCAATCACCGCCGAACCGGCCAAGGCCGCTGTTCTTCTCCCCTCCAAAAGGGTTGAAGGGCATGTCGGCGACGGTGCAGTCGTTGATATGGGTCATCCCCGCGTTGATCCCCAGCGCAAAGCGAACGCCCCTGGCTTCGTCCCGCGTAAAGACCGCGCTAGAAAGCCCGCTGTCAGTCGCGTTCGCAAGTTCTAGGGCGTGCGCTTCATCCCGCGCGCGAATGACGAACGCGATGGGAGCGAACATCTCAGATTGTGCGAGCGGATCGCTGTTATCCACGTCCGCGAATATATGAGGCGGGATCACCGCACTTTCAGGTTCGCCTCCAAGCGCCATTCGGAGCCTGGATTTGGCGTCGGCGAGGTGATGGAGATTGACGGCCAGTTGGCGGGCATTGATCGTTGGGCCGATGAGCGTATCAGGCTCATGCGGATTGCCATATTTGAGTTTTGCCGCGCAGGCCACGAACCGCTCAAGGAACGCATCGTACACGCTGTCCTCGACGATGACCCGATTGGTGCTCATGCAGATCTGGCCCTGGTGAAGGAAACGGCCGAAGGCGGCGGCTCTGGCCGCCTGATCGATATCCGCATCCGCCAGAACGACAAATGGACTGTTGCCGCCAAGCTCCAGCGCGACGCGCTTGATGATCTTTGCGTCCATGGCGTGCCGACCGATCAGTCGCCCGACCCTGGTGGAGCCGGTAAACGACAGGAAACGAGGCACGTCGTGAAGGGAGAAGGCGTCGCCGATCACTTTTGAGTCGCCGACGATGATATTGAGAATACCGGCGGGCAGACCCGCTTCCTCATAAATCCGGGCAATCAACAGGCCCCCGGTGACCGGCGTATCTTCAGCAGGCTTAACAACGACCGCATTGCCCGTGGCGAGAGCCGGCGCGATGCTGCGATGCGACAGGTGCATCGGGAAATTCCATGGGCTGATCACGCCCACCACCCCGATCGGACGGCGATAGGCACGGCTTTCTGTGTCGGCCGTGTCGATAGGAATGATCTTTCCCTCCACTCGATAGGGAATGGACGCCGCCTCAACCATACCCGAGAGAACCGCTTGCCACTCGATTTCAGCCTTGATCCGCGTCGACCCCGCTTCGCGAATCAACCATTCGACAATTTCATCACGGCGCGCGCGCATGATCTCCGCAGCCTTGCGGAAGATATCGGATCGCAGCGACGGTCCCGTTGCAGCCCATTTATGCTGGGCCTGGGCTGCTGCGCTGTAGGCTTCGTCGAGATCGGCGAGGGTTGCGGCGGGGAAGGACGCGATCGTCTCCCCCGTAAAAGGGTCCTGATCGATGATCGCATCGGAAGATGTTCCATCTCGCCAATGTCCGCCGATATACTGGCCTTTGAAGCTATAGGTCGTCATGGTTGAATTCCTTATGGTCCGCGCGCTGTCCATTCCGGAGATTTACCGTGCCTGGAATCGGCGATCGTGGAAGCAAGCTGACTGGCGAACTTCGCCGTTCAGGATGGCAATCTGATGATCGGCTTGATGGTCAGGCCCCGTTCGCTGTGTTCAGCTGCCTGGTTGATGTCTTCCAGATCATAGAATTGAACGAGCTTGTCGAAGGGAAAGCGCCCCTGCATGAAAAGATCGATCAGATTTGGAATAAACAGATCGGGCACGCTATCGCCCTCGACGACCCCGCGAATGATCTTTCCCTGCTGCATCAGATCATTAAGGTCTGTGACGAGTTCGACGCCCGGCCTTGCGGCCCCTACCAACGCGCAGGTGCCACGGGGACGAAGCGCGGCGATCGCCGTTGTGATCACATCCGTCCGGGCCGTGGAGTCGATCGCGTAATCGACGCCAGGCGGGCAGATTTCGCGAATCTGCTCGACCACGTCACCGGTCCGACTGTCGATAACATGGGTCGCGCCAAGCCCGAGGGCGAGTTCCAGGCGCGATGGGACGACATCGATCGCGATGATCGTTGTCGCACCCGCGACACGGGCCGCCATGATCGCGCTGAGGCCCACCGCGCCGCTTCCGAAGGCTGCGAAGCTGGCTCCCGCCTCCACTTTCAGGGCGTTCAACACCGTGCCGGCGCCCGTCTGAATACCGCAGCCTAGTGGACCAAGATATTCCAAAGGAGCGTCCGAACGAACCTTCACGGTGTTTCTTTCATGGGCCAGCGCATATGTACCGAACGATGATTGCGCAAAGAAGCGGTCTTGCATCAGATGGCCGTGCGCGTCGGTAATGGCGTGCGAGCCATCCTGTCGACAGCCCGCGAAATTCAGATCGTTGAAGCGCTCGCAAGCAGCCGCCACGCCCGTCTGGCAGGGGCGGCATGAGCCGCAGGAGAGAAAGGTGAGCACGACATGATCGCCAGGCTTGACCTTCTTCACGTGCGCCCCGACCGCTTCAACGATACCGGCACCTTCATGGCCAAGAACGATCGGGAGAGGCAGAGGATATATCTGATCGCGAATGACCATGTCCGTGTGACACATGCCCACTGAAACCAGCCTGATCAGGACTTCGTCGAACTGCGGCGGCCCCAGCTTGGCATCTTCGATCACGAACGGACCACCGGCCTGGCGGACAACGGCTGCGCGGATGTCAATGATGTCGGCATCGGGCATTGAGGACTCTCCGGTGTACTATTCTGTTCGATTCTGAAACGGTACCAGCGAGCCCTGCTCGTTGATCGCCATTGGTTGATGACAAGGAAGGGATCGCAGCGCTGTTGCAAAAGCCACGTCATTTCGCCTTGGCAAAAGCGGCCAGAAGCCGTTTTCTGGCCATGGGCGGCAGTTTGGTTGCGGCTTGCGCGACTTGCTCGCCATTGGTCGGCTTGCCGACCTTGATCAAGGCAACCATCCCCATCCCGAAATGCGGCGTGCATTTGATCCCGTAGAATCCAGGGACCGTGAAAGTGACTGTCACATCCTGGCTGATCTTGCCTGTAAAGGGCTTCGCGCCAGCAGGCATCATCGTTGGGATGCTGGCGGCGTCATGGCTGGGATTGGTCGCCTTGAAGATGACGCGGTCGCCGACGCCCACGCTTGTCAACGCGGGTTGAAACACCATCATGCCATCCGTTCCGCTGTTTCGCATTTCGACGACAAAGTCTTTCGCGGATGCCGTGGAAGATATGGCGCAGCTAGCGGCCAGAGCGGCGATAAGGGCGTGCTTCATGAATATTTCCTCTATGGACGGCGGGTGCTTTGCCCGTCGATTTTGGGCTCTGTTGCAAAAATCGTGAAGCTTGAGCATGCTTGGCGGAGATTGGACGGACGGAACGATGACGGATTTCAAGTGGCGCCATTTCCAGGGTGATGTGATCCTGTGGGCGGTGCGCTGGTATTGTCGCTATCCGATCAGCTATCGCGACCTTGAGGAAATGCTGGCGGAACGCGGCATTTCGGTCGACCATACGACGATCTATCGCTGGGTCCAGTGCTACGCCCCGGAGATGGAGAAGCGGCTGCGCTGGTTCTGGCGGCGTGGCTTTGATCCGAGCTGGCGCCTGGATGAAACCTACGTCAAGGTGCGGGGCAAGTGGACCTACCTGTACCGGGCAGTCGACAAGCGGGGCGACACGATCGATTTCTACCTGTCGCCGACCCGCAGCGCCAAGGCAGCGAAGCGGTTCCTGGACAAGGCCCTGCGAGGCCTGAAGCACTGGGAAAAGCCTGCCACGCTCAATACCGACAAAGCGCCGAGCTATGGTGCAGCGATCACCGAATTGAAGCGCGAAGGAAAGCTGGACCGGGAGACGGCCCACCGGCAGGTGAAGTATCTCAATAACGTGATCGAGGCCGATCACGGAAAGCTCAAGATACTGATCAAGCCGGTGCGCGGTTTCAAATCGATCCCCACGGCCTATGCCACGATCAAGGGATTCGAAGTCATGCGAGCCCTGCGCAAAGGACAGGCTCGCCCCTGGTGCCTGCAGCCCGGCATCAGGGGCGAGGTGCGCCTTGTGGAGAGAGCTTTTGGCATTGGGCCCTCGGCGCTGACGGAGGCCATGGGCATGCTCAACCACCATTTCGCAGCAGCCGCCTGATCGGCGCAGAGCGACAGCCTACCTCTGACTGCCGCCAATCTTTGCAACAGAGCCCTCTCGGCAAGACAGATCACCGAAAATCGGATCAGTTTGCAACAGAGCCCCTGCGACTGCTCCTGAGCCTGCGCCTGTGCCGCCATCAGCAACGTCATGGCCGTTGCCGCCATGCTTGTGCTGATCCGAAGTGCGCCGTTTAGAAAACGTGTCGTCTTCATCGTCATCCTCCCCTCTTCCATGGCTTCGTCCGAACTCGTCTCCCGGATCGAAGCCGCCATGTGTCAGTGCATGATCGCTCCGCCATCGACGAACAGCGTCTGCCCAGTGATAAATCTGCTCTCTTCGGAACTGAGGAAAACCGCGGCATCCGCGACGCTTTCCGGCCCCTGATCCTGCTTGACCGCGCGCATCCCCATCAGGAATGCCTTGGCGCCCGCCACCGCCTCGGGCGGCTGTTCTTCCAGCGAAGGTCCGTCGACCAACCCAAGGGCAATGGTGTTGGCGGTGATGCCGCTCGGCCCCAGTTCGCGCGCCAGTGTGTAGGCGAAGGCCACAAGCCCGGCCTTGGACGCAGCATAAGGTGCGATAGGGGCCCCGAAGAACGCGGTGCTGGACCCGATATTGATAATCCGCCCGTAACCCTGCGCTTCCATCACCGGCACGATCGCCCGCGCCATCTGATAAGCGCCGCGCAAGTTCACCCGTAGGATCGCGTCCCATTGGTTGAGGTCGATGTCGCGGAACGACATGGTGGTCAGCGGCTGCAGGATCGCCGCGTTGTTGACGAGGATGTCGATCCGCCCAAACCGCTCCATCGCTGTGTTCACCAGCCGGGCGATATCCTCGTCATTGGTGACGTCGCCGCCCACAACACTCGCCTTGCCATCGTCGCTGACGCTGTCCTTCGCGGACAGGTCGAACGCGAACGTCGCGGCGCCCTCGGCGCGGAACCGCTCGGCGATCGCCGCCCCTACGCCGCGCGCGCCGCCGGTCACGATCGCAACCCGGCCGGAAAGCCTGCCGCTCACTGCACGCTCTCCGCAAAGTCCAGGCTCTCACCCATCGACCAGCGATGGAGGAAGCCGAAGCGGGCATCGTCGTTGTCCTTGAGTGAGTTCAGGAAATCGATGTTGCCACGGCGTGCGGCGGGATCGGTCTCCTCGTTGCGCTGCTTGTTCTCGACCGAGATCTTCTGGATGTATTCCCAGTTGGTGATGCGGCGCTGGCGGTCGTAGAGGTCCAGCAGCGCGTCCTTGCCCGGATCGGCCCAGACCTGCTTGAACTTGCCCGCGAAGTTCAAGGCATCGTGGATGCCCGAATTCAGCCCCTGCCCGCCCATGGGATTGTTGACGTGCGCGGCATCGCCCACCAGCAGGACCCGACCTTGCCGATAGGTTTTCGCCACGCGCTGGTGGACGTTGTAGATCGACCAGTTGGCCACCGGGAACTCGGACTTTCCCGGCCGCAGCCGCCGCAGGTTTTCCTGCAGCGCATCGGGCGAGGCAGCCTCGGCAACGTCCATGCCTTCGGGCACGCTGGAAACGACGCGGAACAGCCAATCATCCGGCCCCGGGCCATAGGGGATGCGCACCACCAACTGCCATTTCGGACCATCGGCGATGAAGTTGACGCGGCCGTAGAGGTCGGAGAAATCCTCCTTGGTATGGATCAGCAGGAATCGTTCGGGCCAGGTGTAGCCTTCGAACTCGATGTTCTGGCTGATGCGCACCGCACTGCCGGCGCCATCGCAGCCGATCACCCAAGGCGCCGCGATACGAACCGGGCCGTTCGGCGTATCGGCGTGGACTACCGCGCTTTCGCCGGTCTGCTCGACACTGGTGACGCGGTGCGAGAAAAGCACCTCGCAGTCGCGCTGGCTCAGCATTTCATAGGCCTGCGCGGTGAACCACTGCTGCCCGACAAGCATGTCGTAGGGGTTACGGAAACGGCGGGACAGGACCTGCATGTCCAGTTCCACGTTCATGCCAAGGCCCCGGTCCGAAAAGCGCATCTCACGTTCCAGCGAGGCGACGGGCAGCAGGCGGTCGAGTAGCCCGACATCCTCAAGCATGTCGATCGTGGGCGCGTGGAAAGCCGGCGCGCGCATGTCCAGGCAGACGGTCTCACCCGACTCCAGGACCGTCACCGGAATGCCGGCATCGGTCAGCGCAAGCGCCACCACCATGCCCACCGGCCCTGCGCCCACAACAACTACACGGTCGTTGCCGCTCATCGAGATACCTCTTTCTGTTCAGTTCGCTCAGCGATGCGGAAGTGATCGACAAGCACGGGCACGAGGGCCGCTCCCAGTGCTTCGGAAAGGTCATGGCCCATGCCTTCGATGACCTGCAGCCGCGCGCCGGGAATGCGGTCGGCGGTGTCCTGCGCGCCGGCCATCGGCATCACCGGATCGTCCGAGCCATGCAGCACCAGCGTCGGCGCGGTGATGTCCGCCAGCCGCAAGTGACGGTCGCGCGACGCCATGCTCGCCGCGATCTGGCGCACGGTGCCGGAAGGCGGCGCCCCGCGAGAGAGCGAGCGCCGTGCAACTGTCCGCCATTCCGCTTCGTCGCGCTGGAACCTTGAGCCCGCCATGGCTGCGCGAACGGCGATGAACCGCTGCACCTGCGCGTCTTCATCAAGCGTCGTATCCACAGGCGCGATGAGCCCGGCGGTCACTTCGACGTTCGGGGGCGGCATCGCGGGATTACCGCTGTTCGACATGATCGAGGTCAGGCTGGTCACCCGCGCGGGGAAAGCCGCTGCTGCAAGCTGCGCCTGCATGGCTCCCAGCGAAATGCCGACCAGATGCCCGCTGGATGCTCCGACCTGGTCGAGAACGGCGATCATGTCCGCCGCCATGTCATCCAGCGTGTAGGGCAGCGCCACGTCCTGCCCTTGCGCCAGAGCGCCAAGAACCGGACGCGGATCCATCGGCCAGTCGCGGTCGAACCGAGGCCCCGGCCCCACGTCCCGCGCATCGTAGACGACAACGCTGTAACCCTCGTCCGTCAGGCCATCGATCAGCGAGCGCGGCCAATGGACCAGTTGCTCGCCTGCACCCATGGCCAGCAGGACGACCGGGGCGTCGGCGGGCCCGAACTGCATCCATTCAGGCACGAACCGTTCGGTCATGCGCCCTCTCCCGAAAGTCGTCCGAGGATGTGCAGTTCGAAATGCCGGTCATCGCCGGGCGCGAGCGAGGGCTCGAAAGGAGATCCGCTCATCGCCGCGCAACCATGGGCATGCCCGGCGACGCCCTGACAGAGGCTTAGCCAATCGGGCGCAACGCGCGCAGCCGCGGAGGCGAACTCACTCAACTCTGTTTCTCCTTGGGTGATGGGTGCGCTGCCTGCGTGGGCCAGACGGAAGCGCGAGGCGAAGCCGCTGTCACGCAGCAGCATCGAGACGACGAACGCGGTTGAAGACGGCAGGAACACAACAATCGTGCCGTGATCCTGCGGGCGCGAGGCCCAGCGAGTTTCGCCGACGAGGTTGCGCCACGACATGTCGATGGCGTGCCAGCCTTGCGCAGCAAATGCCTCTGCCATGGCTCGACCGGGCCGGGAGCCCAGTTCGGTTATCAGCAGCCCTCTGACGGGCCCCGCAAGGTTCGGCGCAAAACTGGACAACGCCACGGCTCCGACGCCCAGCGCACCCGCACCCAGAGCAACACGACGCGTCACTTCGATCGCGCTCATGGCTTGGGCTCCACAACATAGGCCGCGAGCGCGGCGAGTTGCCGGTCGTCGATCTCGGTAGGACCGAAGGCAGGCATGAACCCGATGCCGCTACGCACGACCGCCGATATCGTCTCAGCATCCAGATCCTTGCGCCGGGTGATGATCGCGAACGCATCGCCGCGCGTCTTGGCCAGCGCATACGTGCCCGGATAGTCGGGAGAGACCTTTGCCGCGTGGCACCCGATGCAGTTGCGTTCGAACAGCTTTTCGCCCTCGCCCGCATTGGCGTTGTACGTCAGATGCAGTGGCGTCTTGAGCGTGCGATTGGCGGAGGCGACCTTTGGCGCAGGGGCATCGGGCGTCTTGCCCTGTCCGCAGCCGGCCAGCATCAGAACGCTCGCGCAAGCGCCAAGGAGGAGCGATTTGCGTGGCCCGCTCATCCCAGCTTCCCCCGCTCGGATGCGAAACGCTGCGGCCAGATCCCCTGCTTGCCGGGCGCGATGATGCCCTTGGGGTCGATCGCGTTCTTGATCGTCTCGCTGAAGCGCAGCGCGGCGTGGTCGTTGAAGCCATATGTGCCTGCCACCCGGTCCATGAAGGCAAGGTGGGTCCGGTATTCGCCATAGCCTTCGGCCGCCGCCGTATCGATCAATTCGGCGAAGAGCTTGCGCGCGCGGGCCTTCTCGTCCTGGCTGTCCTTGTTGAAGCCGAGCGCGAAGATGTGGTGCATCTCGCGCCAGCCCGCGATGAACGCGCCGAAGTAGTCGAAGCCATACTGGTTGGCCCGCGCCGAGATCATCTTGTACTGCTTGACCGCCTCCGCCCCATCGAGCGCGGAGATCGGCGAGAAGTCCATGTGGACCGAGTTGGGCACCCAGTTCAGCGTGTTGAACTCGCCCATGTTGGGCACGCCCGCCTGCAGCAGATCGCGGTAGGTCAGGTCATCGCCCAGCCGCTTGGCCTGGAACCGCGCGCCCTTGATCTGCCCGAACGCCTGCTGAAGCATCGCCCACTGGCCTTCGACAATCTGTGTCGGGCCATAGAGCGCGAAGGACAGGTTCCAGAAACCGATGCCGAGTTCCGAGATCATCTTGCGCAAGGCGTCCGGCGGCATCGCGCCCTCGCCCTTGTAGAAATCGGCACGCACCGAGAGCGAAGCGGCCTTCACCACCGCGCTGTAGATCGTCGCCGCGTTGGGAATGGCCAGCGCAATCTTGAGCGGGCGCATGACCTCGACGATCTGCTCCAGATCCTCCTCGTTCTCGAAGTAGATCGAGCAGGACAGGAAGTCCTGCGGGGCCGGCATCAGCCACATCCCCATCTTGGTCACGACGCCGAAGTTCGACTGGGTGAACAGACCGTCGATATATGGACCGAACCCGTACTTGAACAGTTGCCAGCTCTCGCTCTTGTCCATCGCGCCCATGCCGGTGCGCATGAGATCGCCGTTGGCCAGCACCACTTCCATGCCGCACTGCATGCCGAAGTGATCGCCATAGGGCGTATAGCCCAGCCCGCGCTCCAGAGCGTTGCCCAGCACGCTGCCCCAGCCCGGCGCAGGCACCGAAAGCCAGAGCGGCAGCTTCTTTTCCTGAATGTGCCGGTAAAGGTCGAAGTAAGTCACGCCCGGCTCGACCAGCGCGTAACAATACTTGTCGTTGACCTCGAGAATGCGGTTCATCCGCTTGAGGTCGAGCATCACCGTACCGCTCATGCGCGGGGCGGCACCGCCATAGGCAAGGTTCCTGCCGGTCGAAATCGGCCAGACGGGCACGCCATACCGGCTGGCGATGCGCATGACTTCCTGCACCTGCTCCACCGAGTTCGGCAGCACAGCGGCGGAGGCCTGCGGCGCATTGTCTTCGAGCGGCGAATAGGCGTCGCGATAGCCGTCGAGGCCCGGGCTGGAATCCACCACGTTGGCCGGACCGACAACCGATCGCCACTCGCGCAAGGCAAGGTCGAAGTCGCGCTCGGCGACAGATAGGGGCAAAATCCGTGCCATGATGGGTTCTCCTCTCCATGTACCTCCGAGAACATTTTCAACGCCTCGGTTGCCCTTTGGGTAAACCCGCGCCGCGCTCCAAGTCAACGCAAAAATGGACCGTACAGTATCGTTCATTTTTTTGGCTCTGTTGCAAACTCTGACACGGTTTCCAAGATTGGGCTCATGTACTGTCAAGGTCAGTTGCGATGAACGATTTCAAAGGACGGCATTTTACCGGCGAGGTCATCCTATGGGCGGTGCGCTGGTATTGTCGATACGGCATCAGCTACCGTGATCTCGAGGAAATGCTGTCCGAGCGTGGGATCGATGTCGATCATACGACGATCTATCGCTGGGTGCAGCGCTACGCGCCGGAGATGGAGAAGCGTCTCCGCTGGTTCTGGCGGCGCGGCTTTGATCCGAGCTGGCGTCTGGATGAGACCTACGTAAAGGTGCGGGGCAAATGGACCTACCTGTACCGGGCGGTCGACAAACGGGGCGACACGATTGATTTCTATCTGTCATCGACACGCAGCGCCAAAGCGGCGAAGCGCTTTCTGGGCAAAGCTCTTCGTGGCCTGAAGGACTGGGAAAAGCCGGCCAAACTCAATACCGACAAGGCACCCAGCTACGGCGCAGCAATCGCTGAGCTGAAACGCGAAGGCAAACTGGCGGCGGAAACCGAGCACCGGCAGGTGAAATATCTGAACAACGTGCTCGAGGCCGACCACGGCAAGCTGAAGATGCTGATCAAGCCGGTACGTGGCTTCAAGTCGATGCCAACGGCCTACGCCACGATCAAGGGCTTCGAGGTCATGCGCGCCCTACGCAAAGGACAGGCCCAGGCATGGTGCCTGCAGCCAGGTATCATGGGGGAGGTGCGCCTGGTTGAAAGAGCATTCGGAATTGGACCCTCGGCCCTGACCGAAACCATGATTATGCTCAATAAGCATTTCGCCAATGCTGCCTAATCCCCCAACTGGGTGACGCCGCGCGGCCGTGCCCCATGTTTGCAACAGAGCCCGACCAAGGGCTGCAGCGAGTTAGCGTGCCCGGCAAGCTTACAGGACGGGGCAGATCCTCAGGAAGTCCTCGATCACGTCGTCTACGTGCTCGGCGATCTGGGTACGGGAAAGTTCCGGCATCATCCCGGCTTCGCGGTAGAGCATGTGGTGATAGAGCAGGATGCTGAAGAAGTAGCGTGCCGCCTTGTCCGCGTCCCGGCAGACGAGTTCGTCCTGCGAGACGAAGTGCTCCAGTGCCTCGCGGACATAGCGTTGTCCGAACTCCGGCCCGCGTTTCATCAGGGCCTTGCTGCCGGAGCCGTTGCGGCCGGCCTCGAAGAAGACGAGACGGTGCACCTCGATGCTCTGTTCGGCCTGGGCGGCGGAGAAAATCGTGGTCGCGATCGCGGTGAGGGCGCTGCGGCAGTCCATCGTGCGATAGTCGATATCGTCGATCGACTTGATGACCGTGGTCAGCACCATGTGCACCACTTCCTCGAAGAGTTCCTCTTTCGATCCGAAGTGGTTGTAGAGCGTGGTCTTCGATCCGCCGACCGTCGCCGCGATGGCGGACATGCTGGTCCCGGAAAAGCCTGCCTCAAGGAACAGGGCGGCCGATCGGCGCACGATCTCCTGCCGCTTCTTCTGTTCGCGTGGGCTAGCGCCTGCCATCGAAAGCGTCCCTCATTTTCTCTTTTGCGTCCGCCCTCGAGCGAGGTTTTGCGGGAGACCGGCGTCGTCCAGATTTACGACACAAAAGTCAATCTTCAACCAAAAAAGTGAACGATACTGTACGGTTCATTTTTGCGTTGACTTGGAGCGCGGCGCGGGTTTACCCAAAGGGCAACCGAGGCGTTGAAAATGTTCTCGGAGGTACATGGAGAGGAGAACCCGTCATGGCACGGATTTTGCCCCTATCTGTCGCCGAGCGCGACTTCGACCTTGCCTTGCGCGAGTGGCGATCGGTTGTCGGTCCGGCCAACGTGGTGGATTCCAGCCCGGGCCTCGACGGCTATCGCGACGCCTATTCGCCGCTCGAAGACAATGCGCCGCAAGCCTCCGCCGCCGTGCTGCCGAACTCGGTGGAGCAGGTGCAGGAAGTCATGCGCATCGCCAGCCGGTATGGCGTGCCCGTCTGGCCGATTTCGACGGGCAGGAACCTTGCTTATGGCGGTGCCGCCCCGCGCATGAGCGGCACTGTCATGCTCGACCTCAAGCGGATGAACCGCATTCTCGAGGTCAACGACAAGTATTGCTACGCGCTGGTCGAGCCGGGGGTGACCTACTTCGACCTTTATCGGCACATTCAGGAAAAGAAGCTGCCGCTCTGGCTTTCGGTGCCTGCGCCGGGCTGGGGCAGCGTGCTGGGCAACGCGCTGGAGCGCGGGCTGGGCTATACGCCCTATGGTGATCACTTCGGCATGCAGTGCGGCATGGAAGTGGTGCTGGCCAACGGCGATCTCCTGCGCACCGGCATGGGCGCGATGGACAGGAGCGAGAGCTGGCAACTGTTCAAGTACGGGTTCGGCCCATATTTCGACGGCCTGTTCACCCAGTCCAATTACGGCGTCGTAACCAAGATGGGGATGTGGCTGATGCCGGCCCCGCAGGACTTCCTGTCCTGTTCGATCTACTTCGAGAACGAGGAGGATCTGGAGCAGATCGTCGAGGTCATGCGCCCGCTCAAGATCGCGCTGGCGATCCCCAACGCGGCAACGATCTACAGCGCGGTGGTGAAGGCGGCTTCGCTCTCGGTGCGTGCCGATTTCTACAAGGGCGAGGGCGCGATGCCGCCCGACGCCTTGCGCAAGATGATTTCGGAACTCGGCATCGGTTTCTGGAACCTGTCCTTTGCGCTCTACGGTCCGACGCAGATTGTCGAAGGTCAGTGGGCGATGCTCCAGCAGGCGTTCGGGCAGATCAAGGGCGCGCGGTTCCAGGCCAAGCGGCTGGGCGATGACCTGACCTACCGCGATCTGCTGCAGGCGGGCGTTCCCAACATGGGCGAGTTCAACACGCTGAACTGGGTGCCCAACTCGGTCCACATGGACTTCTCGCCGATCTCCGCGCTCGATGGCGCAGAGGCGGTCAAGCAGTACAAGATGATCTCGGCGCGGGCCAACCAGTATGGCTTCGACTACTTCGGCGCGTTCATCGCGGGCTGGCGCGAGATGCACCACATCTTCGCGCTCGGCTTCAACAAGGACAGCCAGGACGAGAAGGCCCGCGCGCGCAAGCTCTTCGCCGAATTGATCGATACGGCGGCGGCCGAAGGCTATGGCGAATACCGGACCCACCTTGCCTTCATGGACCGGGTGGCAGGCACATATGGCTTCAACGACCACGCCGCGCTGCGCTTCAGCGAGACGATCAAGAACGCGATCGACCCCAAGGGCATCATCGCGCCCGGCAAGCAGGGGATCTGGCCGCAGCGTTTCGCATCCGAGCGGGGGAAGCTGGGATGAGCGGGCCACGCAAATCGCTCCTCCTTGGCGCTTGCGCGAGCGTTCTGATGCTGGCCGGCTGCGGACAGGGCAAGACGCCCGATGCCCCTGCGCCAAAGGTCGCCTCCGCCAATCGCACGCTCAAGACGCCACTGCATCTGACGTACAACGCCAATGCGGGCGAGGGCGAAAAGCTGTTCGAACGCAACTGCATCGGGTGCCACGCGGCAAAGGTCTCTCCCGACTATCCGGGCACGTATGCGCTGGCCAAGACGCGCGGCGATGCGTTCGCGATCATCACCCGGCGCAAGGATCTGGATGCTGAGACGATATCGGCGGTCGTGCGTAGCGGCATCGGGTTCATGCCTGCCTTCGGTCCTACCGAGATCGACGACCGGCAACTCGCCGCGCTCGCGGCCTATGTTGTGGAGCCCAAGCCATGAGCGCGATCGAAGTGACGCGTCGTGTTGCTCTGGGTGCGGGTGCGCTGGGCGTCGGAGCCGTGGCGTTGTCCAGTTTTGCGCCGAACCTTGCGGGGCCCGTCAGAGGGCTGCTGATAACCGAACTGGGCTCCCGGCCCGGTCGAGCCATGGCAGAGGCATTTGCTGCGCAAGGCTGGCACGCCATCGACATGTCGTGGCGCAACCTCGTCGGCGAAACTCGCTGGGCCTCGCGCCCGCAGGATCACGGCACGATTGTTGTGTTCCTGCCGTCTTCAACCGCGTTCGTCGTCTCGATGCTGCTGCGTGACAGCGGCTTCGCCTCGCGCTTCCGTCTGGCCCACGCAGGCAGCGCACCCATCACCCAAGGAGAAACAGAGTTGAGTGAGTTCGCCTCCGCGGCTGCGCGCGTTGCGCCCGATTGGCTAAGCCTCTGTCAGGGCGTCGCCGGGCATGCCCATGGTTGCGCGGCGATGAGCGGATCTCCTTTCGAGCCCTCGCTCGCGCCCGGCGATGACCGGCATTTCGAACTGCACATCCTCGGACGACTTTCGGGAGAGGGCGCATGACCGAACGGTTCGTGCCTGAATGGATGCAGTTCGGGCCCGCCGACGCCCCGGTCGTCCTGCTGGCCATGGGTGCAGGCGAGCAACTGGTCCATTGGCCGCGCTCGCTGATCGATGGCCTGACGGACGAGGGTTACAGCGTTGTCGTCTACGATGCGCGGGACGTGGGGCCGGGGCCTCGGTTCGACCGCGACTGGCCGATGGATCCGCGTCCGGTTCTTGGCGCTCTGGCGCAAGGGCAGGACGTGGCGCTGCCCTACACGCTGGATGACATGGCGGCGGACATGATCGCCGTTCTCGACCAGGTCGGAGCATCCAGCGGGCATCTGGTCGGCATTTCGCTGGGAGCCATGCAGGCGCAGCTTGCAGCAGCGGCTTTCCCCGCGCGGGTGACCAGCCTGACCTCGATCATGTCGAACAGCGGTAATCCCGCGATGCCGCCCCCGAACGTCGAAGTGACCGCCGGGCTCATCGCGCCTGTGGATACGACGCTTGATGAAGACGCGCAGGTGCAGCGGTTCATCGCCGTTCGCGCAGCCATGGCGGGCTCAAGGTTCCAGCGCGACGAAGCGGAATGGCGGACAGTTGCACGGCGCTCGCTCTCTCGCGGGGCGCCGCCTTCCGGCACCGTGCGCCAGATCGCGGCGAGCATGGCGTCGCGCGACCGTCACTTGCGGCTGGCGGACATCACCGCGCCGACGCTGGTGCTGCATGGCTCGGACGATCCGGTGATGCCGATGGCCGGCGCGCAGGACACCGCCGACCGCATTCCCGGCGCGCGGCTGCAGGTCATCGAAGGCATGGGCCATGACCTTTCCGAAGCACTGGGAGCGGCCCTCGTGCCCGTGCTTGTCGATCACTTCCGCATCGCTGAGCGAACTGAACAGAAAGAGGTATCTCGATGAGCGGCAACGACCGTGTAGTTGTTGTGGGCGCAGGGCCGGTGGGCATGGTGGTGGCGCTTGCGCTGACCGATGCCGGCATTCCGGTGACGGTCCTGGAGTCGGGTGAGACCGTCTGCCTGGACATGCGCGCGCCGGCTTTCCACGCGCCCACGATCGACATGCTTGAGGATGTCGGGCTACTCGACCGCCTGCTGCCCGTCGCCTCGCTGGAACGTGAGATGCGCTTTTCGGACCGGGGCCTTGGCATGAACGTGGAACTGGACATGCAGGTCCTGTCCCGCCGTTTCCGTAACCCCTACGACATGCTTGTCGGGCAGCAGTGGTTCACCGCGCAGGCCTATGAAATGCTGAGCCAGCGCGACTGCGAGGTGCTTTTCTCGCACCGCGTCACCAGTGTCGAGCAGACCGGCGAAAGCGCGGTAGTCCACGCCGATACGCCGAACGGCCCGGTTCGTATCGCGGCGCCTTGGGTGATCGGCTGCGATGGCGCCGGCAGTGCGGTGCGCATCAGCCAGAACATCGAGTTCGAAGGCTACACCTGGCCCGAACGATTCCTGCTGATCCATACCAAGGAGGATTTCTCCGACCTCTACGGCCGCGTCAACTTCATCGCCGATGGTCCGAAATGGCAGTTGGTGGTGCGCATCCCCTATGGCCCGGGGCCGGATGATTGGCTGTTCCGCGTCGTTTCCAGCGTGCCCGAAGGCATGGACGTTGCCGAGGCTGCCTCGCCCGATGCGCTGCAGGAAAACCTGCGGCGGCTGCGGCCGGGAAAGTCCGAGTTCCCGGTGGCCAACTGGTCGATCTACAACGTCCACCAGCGCGTGGCGAAAACCTATCGGCAAGGTCGGGTCCTGCTGGTGGGCGATGCCGCGCACGTCAACAATCCCATGGGCGGGCAGGGGCTGAATTCGGGCATCCACGATGCCTTGAACTTCGCGGGCAAGTTCAAGCAGGTCTGGGCCGATCCGGGCAAGGACGCGCTGCTGGACCTCTACGACCGCCAGCGCCGCATCACCAACTGGGAATACATCCAGAAGATCTCGGTCGAGAACAAGCAGCGCAACGAGGAGACCGATCCCGCCGCACGCCGTGGCAACATCGATTTCCTGAACTCACTCAAGGACAACGACGATGCCCGCTTCGGCTTCCTCCATCGCTGGTCGATGGGTGAGAGCCTGGACTTTGCGGAGAGCGTGCAGTGAGCGGCAGGCTTTCCGGCCGGGTTGCGATCGTGACCGGCGGCGCGCGCGGCGTAGGCGCCGCAATCGCCGAGCGGTTCCGCGCCGAGGGCGCCGCGACGTTCGCGTTCGACCTGTCCGCGCAGGACAGCGTCAGCGACGATGGCAAGGCGAGCGTTGTGGGCGGCGACGTCACCAATGACGAGGATATCGCCCGGCTGGTGAACACAGCGATGGAGCGGTTCGGGCGGATCGACATCCTCGTCAACAACGCGGCGATCCTGCAGCCGCTGACCACCATGTCGTTCCGCGACATCGACCTCGACGCATGGGACGCGATCCTGCGGGTGAACTTGCGCGGCGCTTATCAGATGGCGCGGGCGATCGTGCCGGTGATGGAAGCGCAGGGTTACGGGCGGATTATCAATATCGGGTCCAGCACCGCGTTCTTCGGGGCCCCTATCGCACCTTATGCTGCGTCCAAGGCCGGGCTCGTGGCCTTCGCCTACACACTGGCGCGCGAACTGGGGCCGAGCGGCATCACTGCCAACACGATCGCGCTCGGCTTGGTCGATGGACCTTCGCTGGAAGAGCAGCCGCCCGAGGCGGTGGCGGGAGCCAAGGCATTCCTGATGGGGATGCGTGCGGTCAAGCAGGATCAGGGGCCGGAAAGCGTCGCGGATGCCGCGGTTTTCCTCAGTTCCGAAGAGAGCAGATTTATCACCGGGCAGACGCTGTTCGTCGATGGCGGAGCGATCATGCACTGACACATGGCGGCTTCGATCCGGGAGACGAGTTCGGACGAAGCCAAGGAAGAGGGGAGGATGACGATGAAGACGACACGTTTTCTAAACGGCGCACTTCGGATCAGCACAAGCATGGCGGCAACGGCCATGACGCTGCTGATGGCGGCACAGGCGCAGGCTCAGGAGCAGCCGCAGGGGCAGCCTCAAGGGCAGGGCGAAACGGCGGCGGAATCGCCGCGCGGCATAGATGAGATCGTCGTGACCGCACGCAAGCGAGCGGAACGGCTTTCGGAAGTCCCGGTTTCGGTCAGCGCGGTAACGGGCGAGGGACTGGCGAACCTTGGCATCACCAAGACGTCCGAGGCGGTTCAGCTGGTTCCTGCCGCCAAGATCGTGATTCAGGATCTCGGCACATCGGCTTATCTGCGCGGTGTGGGTTCGGGCTCCTTCAATCCCGGCTTCGAGCAGACCGTGGGTCTGTTCGTCGATGGCGCCTACTATTCGCGCGCGGCCTGGGCGCGTGCCGGTCAGCTGGATATCGAGCGGGTGGAAGTGCTGAAGGGACCGCAGGGCGTGCTCTTCGGCAAGAACACCGTGGCCGGCGCGATCAACATCACGTCCAAGAAGCCGACGGATGAATTCGAAGCCTATGTCCGCGCGGCCTATGAATTCGAGGCAAGCGATCAGGCCAGCATCGAGGGGGCGATTTCCGGGCCGCTCAATGCCGATCATACGCTCAAGGCACGCCTCGCGATGCGCTACAGCGACGAGTCCAAGGGCTACATCAAGAACAATGCGCCGGGTGGCCCTGACGGCCCCATCAACGACCAGTTCCTGACGCGCGGCACGCTGACCTGGGAGCCGTCGAGCAATTTCGACAGCACGCTGAGCGTCACTTACGTGAAGTCCGATACGAAGGGATCTTCGGCGGAGGTCTTCCGCTGCGAGCCGCGTGCACCGGCAGCGGGCGATCCGCCGTCGCTCAACACCGCGCTTGCGGTGGGCGCCAGCCACGAGGACTGCAAGGCCAACTTCCGGAATTCCAGCATCAACCTCGATCCGGCGAGCGCGGCTGTAGTCAGCGCGATCACAGGGGAGCAGATCGATCCGGTCGACAACGGCGACCGCTTCCGGGGCCTGGCGCTGACCAATACGGCGAACTGGCATGCCGGCGATCTGACGCTGACCTCGGTGACCAGCTATATCCGCCACAACCAGCGCAACTACTCCGAACTCGACAACACCGACGTGCCGTTCACGACGCTGCGCCGGTATGAGCGGTTCAACACCTTCATGCAGGAACTGCGGCTGGCCTCTCCGCGCGAGAACAAGCTGTCGTGGGTGGCAGGCGCCTACTTCGAGCGTTCGAACCTTGAATTCATCGAGGACGATTCTGCTTACATCTTCCCCTATCCGGGCTTCCCCGCGCCCGCTCCAGGAACGGTCGTTCCGCCTTCGGGCACATGGTACAAGCGGTCCGACCAGAACGGGCGTTCGATCGCGCTGTTCGGCGAGGCGACCTTCGCCTTTACCCCCACGCTCGAACTCAGCGCGGGCCTTCGCTACACCAATGAGCGCAAGGACATCGATCACCGCGTCTGCGTAGGTCCGCTGAACCATCCCACCTGCGGGATCACGTCCGACGATACGCCGGCCATCGTGCCGCTGATCGCGGAAGACCTGCACTATCGCGCCAAGCTGAAGGAGAACAACCTCTCGCCCGCCGTGACGCTGCGCTGGCGACCCAACCGCGACGTGATGGCCTATGCCTCGTTCAAGCAGGGCTTCAAGGCCGGTGGTTTCGACATGGAGATGCGCAACCTGCCGGCGCAGCTTACCGCAGGCCCGCCGACCCGCGTGGACTCCAACGGCGATGGCATTCCCGATGCCTTCGTGTTCAAGAACGAGAGCGTGAACGCCTATGAAGTGGGCACAAAGCTGACGTTCCCGGCCGCCAATCTTCAGGTCAACATCGCGCTGTTCCAGAACGACTTCAAGAACCTGCAGGTATCGCAGTTCGATGGCATCGTTGGTTTCAACATCGTCAACGCGGGCAAGTCGCGTTCGCGCGGTATCGAAGTGGATGCGCGCTGGCGGCCCATCGACAGGCTGACGCTGGGCGGCAGTCTCTCGCTCCTCGATTCCAAGTTCCTCGACTTCCCGGGGGCGCAGTGCCCGAGCGATGCGACGGCTGGCGAGGTCAGCGGGGTGACGCCCACCGGGTCTCCGGCCTGCAACCTCAAGGGCCGACGCACGGCCTTCGCGCCCAAGGCGGCGTTCACGCTGACGGCGGACTACACCGTTCCGCTCACCGGTCCGTGGGAACTGGCTCTGAGCGGTGCTGCGCAGCATTCCAGCAAGTACTTCATGGAGAACACCGGCGAGCCGGAGAACATGCAGCAGGCTTACTGGAAACTGGACGCCCGCGTAGCCCTGCAGACCTCGCGCTGGAGCATCGCGCTGGTCGGCCGCAACCTGACCAATACGCTGACCTACTCGCACGCGACGTCGGTGCCGCTGGCAGGGCCGGGATACTTCTTCGGCTTTGTCGAGAAGCCCCGCACTCTGGCCGTGGAGGTTGGCGCCAAGTTCTGACGGCTGGCATCGTTGAACGATCACTGATGAACGGCCCGGTTCTGGTGGACCGGGCCGTTTGTTGTTCGGGATGCGCGAGTCGCTTGTTGGGAGGCTTCGTGATGCTGTCAGAGGGGCGGCGCAGGGGTGACCGTCGGCTAGCGAATTAGGATGGCTCTGTTGCAAAAATCGTGAAGCTTGAGCATGCTTGGCGGAGATTGGACGGACGGAACGATGACGGATTTCAAGTGGCGCCATTTCCAGGGTGATGTGATCCTGTGGGCGGTGCGCTGGTATTGTCGCTATCCGATCAGCTATCGCGACCTTGAGGAAATGCTGGCGGAACGCGGCATTTCGGTCGACCATACGACGATCTATCGCTGGGTCCAGTGCTACGCCCCGGAGATGGAGAAGCGGCTGCGCTGGTTCTGGCGGCGTGGCTTTGATCCGAGCTGGCGCCTGGATGAAACCTACGTCAAGGTGCGGGGCAAGTGGACCTACCTGTACCGGGCAGTCGACAAGCGGGGCGACACGATCGATTTCTACCTGTCGCCGACCCGCAGCGCCAAGGCAGCGAAGCGGTTCCTGGGCAAGGCCCTGCGAGGCCTGAAGCACTGGGAAAAGCCTGCCACGCTCAATACCGACAAAGCGCCGAGCTATGGTGCAGCGATCACCGAATTGAAGCGCGAAGGAAAGCTGGACCGGGAGACGGCCCACCGGCAGGTGAAGTATCTCAATAACGTGATCGAGGCCGATCACGGAAAGCTCAAGATACTGATCAAGCCGGTGCGCGGTTTCAAATCGATCCCCACGGCCTATGCCACGATCAAGGGATTCGAAGTCATGCGAGCCCTGCGCAAAGGACAGGCTCGCCCCTGGTGCCTGCAGCCCGGCATCAGGGGCGAGGTGCGCCTTGTGGAGAGAGCTTTTGGCATTGGGCCCTCGGCGCTGACGGAGGCCATGGGCATGCTCAACCACCATTTCGCAGCAGCCGCCTGATCGGCGCAGAGCGACAGCCTACCTCTGACTGCCGCCAATCTTTGCAACAGAGCCCCCAAGCGGACGCCGCAGACGTTGCAGACCTGTACAACCGTTGCAGCGACTATTTCCTGTTGCAGGACGGGGCCGCGCCCACGCTGGACGATGCTCGCGAGCTTTTCTCCGATGTGCCGCCCGAAAAGAGCGCCCACAATCAAGCTGTCCTGGGATGGAAGGGGCCTGGCGGCCTATATGCAATCGCGGCCATCCTCCGCGATTATCCGCGTGATGGCACATGGTATCTCGGCTTCATGATCGTAGATGCCGCACAGCGTGGTCGTGGCGTCGGACGCTCAATTTACTCGACGGTCGAAAGCTGGGCCGCTGCGAGAGGTGCCACAGAGATTCGGTTGGCCGTGCTGGAAGCGAATGAAGCGGCAGAGCGATTTTGGCGTTCTCTCGGCTTCATTGAGTATCGGCGCGTTGGGCCAGACACCTTCAAAATGCGTAGCCATCGCCGGATAGAACTGAGCCGTCGCCTTTCTGGCGCGACCGTAGAAGGCAGCAACAAGTAAGATCTCGCGCCGGCTATCTGGGCGAGCTTGGCGTAGGATTCCGCCCCCTCCCGCAAACGCCCCCTTTCAGGGAAGGGGGCTTGAGATCGCCTTGATGGCCTTCAATCCCGTTCCAAAACGAGCGATCGCGTCCCTGTTTCTCTCCAGCTCGCCATAGGGCAGATAGGCGAAGTCGAGATCGGCAATACGGCTGAAAGCCGGGCGACGGAGTTGCGCGCGAACGTCCTGCTCGCGCGCATTCGGTGCGACCAGGAATAGCCCGGCGGCAGCGTGCAGATCGCTCCCCGACAGCGCCAGATCGAGCATGCGCACGATCCCCGAGTAGATCGAGGTCGAATGTTCAACCTCGAACGCGGCGGCGACGCCGTCGCCACCCTTCGCCAGCCACAACACGTCGATGAGGCGGATCGAGTCCGCTCCGGGAGAGGTCGCAATGGCGTCTGGAAGGCGCTCGAGGCATCCCTGTCCAAGCGGGCAGCCAGCGTGAAGTCGACCGCGGTCATTGGCGGCGATCCACACATCGTAACCGAGGGCATGGCCGAGGTCGCGCAGCCAGGCCTGGATTTCGGCGTGCGTGCGATCGGTTTCGCCCTGCGCGGCGGCTGTCTTGTCGAGCCGGCTTGCCTCCGCTCTGGCATGTTCCAATCTGCCGAGCCAGTCGTCGGCCGCCGTTGCGTCATCCTCCAGCGGTGGCGCGGGATAGCGGCCCGAGCCAATGTCGAACAACAGTCCGCCGATCGCGCCGAGATCGTTGGAGAGCAACTCGCGGTAACGGTCGTTGAGGTCGAGGATGCCGGCGCGCATGGCGAGAAAATGATCCCATGACCCGAGCTTCACCTTGGCGCCGGTGACGGCATTGTAGCCCTTGACGATCGCGGTATTGAAGGGCGGCACCAGCGTCGGGTGAAGGAAATAGAGCAGGTTGGCCGCCGCCGGCCCCAGCCCCTTGATCTTGAGCGCGTCTATGCTGCGGATGTGGCTGATGATCTCCTCGGCGGTATCGCAGCACGAGCAATTGTCGAGCAGGCGACCGAACGCCCGCTGGTTGTCCGGGCTTTCGTAGATGTCTGGAATGCGCAGCTTGGGCTTCCACAGCCAGGCATGGTCGGCGCCCTTGAAGATCTGCCGCTGTTCGGCGATCGAGTGGACAACCGTTTCCAGTGACGAGCCGCGATAGGCGACGCCGAACCGCCCACTTTCGATTTCTGCGACCACCTGCTGCAGCCCGCGACGGATGGAGCGGAAGTTTTTCAGCCGTTCGTCCCACAGAAACCAGGAGCGATAGGTGGCGCCGGGATCGTCTCGCCAACGACGGACAAGCTCGCTCACGAGATCATGATGTGTCGCGGGTAACAAGGTCATACTGGCTGGGTCATCTAAACTGGGCTCCTTGCCGTTCAGGCTATCGCGAGCAAGGGCGGCTTGCACGTTCAATGTGCGATCCGCGAAGCGTGCTCAAATTGTCGGTGATCGCGCAGGGAAACGCCGCTGGCATTGGGCGTTGCCGGTCGCAACCGTCGACCGGGCGCACAGCCAGGCAGACGGCCGGCACGGGCGTCGCCGCCCGGGAGCGGCGCCGCAACCAGCTTTTTCCGGTCGAACTTAGCGGATCACTGCTTTGCGATCGCGGTGACCTCGCCATCGCTGCCCTTGAGCGAGAGGTCGAAATCGACCTTGTCGCCGACCTTGACCGCATCGGTGATCGACGGCGCGGCCTTGAACGCCATCGTCATCGCGGGCCACTTGGCCTCCGGGATCGGACCATGATCGAGCGTGATCGTGCCTGCCGCCTTGTCGATCGCGGTGACGGTGCCATGGCCCTTGGCCTTGATCGCGGCGTTCGCGTCAGGCGCCATCGACATGTTGCCCATGTCGCCGCTCATGGTCGCGGCGGGCGCCGCCTCGTTGGTCTCAGTCGCAACGGGGGCCTCCGCCTTCTTGCCGCACGCGGCAGTCAGGGCGGCGAGGCCGAGGGCAATGGTCAGTCGTGCATGGTTCATCGTCTTCTCCTTCATGATGAAACGGGTTGAGGGATGGGATCGGTCTTGGGCCGGCGCAACAGCAGGTAGGCGGCGGGCAGGACGAACATTGAGAGCAAGGGCGCGGTCAGCATGCCGCCGATCATCGGCGCGGCAATCCGGCTCATGACCTCCGAACCCGCGCCTGATCCCAGCAGGATCGGCAGCAGGCCGGCCAGGATCACCGCCACCGTCATCGCCTTGGGACGGACGCGCAGCAGCGCGCCTTCGCGCACGGCGGCCTCGACCTCGGCAGCGTCCGGATGTGCGCCGCGCTCGGCCAGCGCGTTCTTGAGATAGATCAGCATCACCACCCCGAACTCGGCGGAGACGCCGGCGAGCGCGATGAACCCGACCCCGGTGGCGATCGACTGGTTGAACCCCAGCAGATAAAGCGTCCAGATGCCGCCGGTCAGCGCAAACGGCAGCGTCCCCATGATCAGCGCCGCCTCGTCGAAGCGGCCGAAGATGAGGTAGAGCAGCACGAAGATGATCAGCAGCGTCGCGGGCACGACCAGCTTCAAGCGGTCGACCGCGCGCTCGAGATATTCGAACTGGCCAGAGTAAGCGATGCTGACCCCAGGCGAGAGCCTGACCTGTTTCGCCACCGCACGCTGCAGATCGCCGACCACCGAGGCAAGATCGCGCCCGCGCACATCGACGTAGACCCAGGTCGAAGGCCGGGCATTCTCGGTCTTGAGCATCGGCGGTCCCTCGGCGATCGAGACGTTTGCCACGGTGCCCAAGGTGATCTGCTGGCCCGCGGGCGTCAGGATCGGTAGCGCCCGCAGCCTTTCGAGGCTGTCGCGCAATTCGCGCGGATAGCGCACGCTGATCGGATAGCGGGCGAGGCCCTCGACCGTCTCGCCGATCGTCTCGCCGCCGATCGCGCCGGAGACGATGGCCTGGACGTCGGCGATGTTGAGCCCGAACCGCGCGGCGGCGGCGCGGTCTATGTCGACATCGACATAGCGTCCGCCGGTCAGCCGCTCGGCGAGCGCCGAGCTGACGCCGGGCACGCTCCTGGCCACGGTCTCGACATCATGCGCGATGCGGTCGAGCTCGGCGAGGTCACTGCCCGACACCTTGACCCCGATCGGGCTCTTGATGCCCGTCGCGAGCATGTCGATGCGGTTGCGGATCGGCGGCACCCAGATATTGGCGAGACCCGGAAGCTTCACCCGGCGATCGAGCTCGTCGACAAGGCGTTCGGGCGTCATGCCCGACCGCCACTGGTCGCGGGGCTTGAATTGGATCGTCGTCTCGAACATTTCGAGCGGCGCGGGATCGGTCGCGGTCTCGGCGCGGCCGGCCTTGCCGAACACGCTTTCGACTTCGGGCACGGTCTTGATCAGGCGGTCGGTCTGCTGGAGCAGCTCACTCGCCTTGGCGGCCGAGAGGCCCGGCAGCGCCGAGGGCATGTAGAGCAGGTCGCCCTCGTCGAGATTGGGCATGAACTCGCCGCCGAGCCGGCTGAGCGGCCAGGCCGTGGTGGCGAACACCAGAGCCGCGATCAGCAGCACTGCCTTGGGCCGCTTCATCGTCCAGTCGATCGCGGGCCGGTAGATATTGGTGAGCCAGCGATTGACCGGATTGGCCTGCTCGGCCGGAATGCGGCCCCGGATCAGCCAGCCCATCAGGATCGGCACCAGGGTCACCGACAGGATCGCGGCCGCGCCCATCGCATAGGTCTTGGTGAAGGCGAGCGGCGCGAACAGCCGGCCTTCCTGCGCCTCCAGGGTGAAGACCGGAATGAACGACAGCGTGATGATCAGCAGGCTGAAGAACAGCGCCGGCCCGACCTCGGCCGCCGCCTCGGTGACGACGATCCAGCGCATCTCGCCATCGAGATGTCTGTCCGGGTGATCCTGCTCCCAGCGTTCGATCCTCTTGTGGGCGTTCTCGATCATGACGACCGCCGCATCCACCATCGCGCCGATGGCGATGGCGATGCCGCCCAGCGACATGATGTTGGCGTTCACCCCCTGGAACCGCATTACGACGAACGCGGCCAGCACACCGAGCGGCAAGGTCAGGATCGCGACCAGCGCCGAGCGGACGTGCCAGAGGAACAGGGCGCAGACCAATGCGACGACGATGAACTCCTCGACCAGCTTGCGGGTGAGGTTCTCGACCGCGCGATCGATCAGCTGCGAGCGGTCATAGACCGTGACCACCTCGACGCCCGGCGGCAGGCTTTTCCTGAGATCGGCGAGCTTGTCCTTGACCGCCGCGATGGTCTCACGGGCGTTCTTGCCTGACCGAAGAATAACGACGCCGCCGGCGACCTCGCCTTCGCCGTTCAGTTCGGCGATGCCGCGCCGCATCTCGGGGCCGACCTGGATCGTGGCGACATCGCCGAGCCGGACGGGCACGCCGCCCGCCGCAGTCTTGAGCGGGATTGCCCGGAAATCGTCGAGCGTTTTCAGATAGCCCGAGGCGCGGACCATATATTCGGCCTCGGCCATTTCCAGCACCGAGCCGCCGGCTTCCTGATTGGCTTGGCTGATCGCCTGCACTGCCTGGGCGTGGGTTACGCCGTAGGCCGCGAGCTTCACCGGATCGAGCAGCACCTGGTACTGCTTGACCATGCCGCCGATGCTGGCGACTTCGGCCACGCCGGTCACGGTCTTCAGCTCGTAGCGCAGGAACCAGTCCTGCAACCCGCGAAGCTGCGAGAGATCGTGCCGGCCGGTGCGGTCGACCAGCGCATATTCATAGACCCAGCCGACCCCGGTCGCGTCCGGCCCGAGCGCGCTGCGGGCGCTGGCCGGCAACCGACCCTGGACCTGGTTGAGATATTCGAGCACGCGGCTGCGCGCCCAGTAGAGATCGGTGCCGTCCTCGAAGATCACATAGACGAAGCTGTCGCCGAAGAAGCTATAGCCGCGCACCGTCTTGGCGCCGGGCACCGACAGCATGGTGGTGGTGAGCGGATAGGTGATCTGGTTCTCGACGATCTGCGGCGCCTGACCCGGATAGGAAGTGCGGATCACGACCTGCACGTCGGAAAGATCGGGCAGCGCGTCGATCGGGGTCGAGCGCACCGCCCACAGGCCCGCGCCGACCAGCGCGAGCATGCCGAGCACGACGAAGAAGCGGTTCCTCACCGACCAGCGGATGAGATGGGCGATCACTGGCCCGCCACCTTCGCCATATGCCGCAGCGTCGGTCCCGCCGGGGGCCGGTCGAACCCGAACCGGACCCGGTCACCCGCCTTGAAGCCGCGCGCGATGCCCGGATTGGCGAGCGCGAAGGTCATCGTCATCGCCGGCCAGTCGAGCGCGGGAACGGGCTCGTGGCTGAGCGTCACCGAATTGGCCGTGATCCGCTCGATCTTGCCCGTCGTCTCGTACAGCGTGGCTTTCGACGCTGGCGCGGCGATGGTCGCCGATGCCGCACCGCCGCCGATCGGCCGCGCCTCGATTCCCGACAGGCTCGCCTCGGAATCGATCAGGAACTGCCCCGAGACGACGACGTTCTCGCCGGGCGACAGGCCGGCAAGGATCTCGGTCTCGCCGCCTGCCTCGCGGCCGATGCGGACCTCGGCGGGATGATAGCGCCCGTCGCCTGCGGCCAGCATGACGAGCGTGCGCCTGCCCGTGCGGATCACCGCTTCGCTCGGCACCAGCAGCGCCGGCTTGGCATCGCCGCCAAGCGCGACGCTGGCGAACATGCCCGGCCGCAACCGGCCGTCCCGGTTGGGCAGCTCGATCCGCACGGTGAGCGTGCGGCTGTCGGCCTGCGTGGTCGGCAGGATCGCGATCACCCGGCCGGCGAAGCGCTCGCCGGGGAAGCCCGCCAGCGTGGTGCTGGCATTCTGGCCGACCCGGACATCGCCCGCGCGCGCTTCGGGCACCGCGGCATTGAGCCAGACGGTGCCGAGCCCGCTTACCTGGGCGAGCGTCTGGCCCATGGCGAGCGTCACGCCGGCACGGGCGTCGAGCGTCTGGATCGTGCCCGAGATCGGCGTCGTGATCGTCACCACGCCGTTCGGGCGTCCGCTCCGCTCGACGCTGGCGATGAGGCCGTCGGACATGCCCATCAGCCGCAGTCGCTGGCGCGCGGCCGCGGTGAGGTCGGGCTTGCCGAGCCGCCTGACGCTCAGATATTCGGTCTGCGCGCCGCCCCATTCGGGCAGGAGCAGGTCCGCGATCGGCGCGCCGGCGCGGACCACGTCCCCGGGCGCTCGCGCATAGACGCGGCTCACGAACCCGCCCGAACGCGCCTGGATGACGGCGACGTCGCGCTGGTTGAAGTCGATCGTGCCGGTGACCTCGAGGGCCGAGGCAAGGCTGCCCATCTTCGCCGCGACGACCCGCAATCCCAGGCTCTGCCGCGCGGCGGGATCGACGGCGACCGTGGGGGCCGCGCCGGCGCTTCCTCCGTCCGCGTATCGCGGCACGAGCTGCATATCCATGAAGGGCGACTTGCCGGGCTTGTCGAACTTCTGGTTGGGGAACATCGGATCGTACCAGTAAAGGACTTTGCCTGCCCCGGCGGGCGTGGTCGCCTCCGATTGCGGTGCCTGGCGATGGCCAGCCCAATAGCCTGTGCCGCCGGCCAGCAGCGCGACAGCCAGGATCGATGCGCCCCAGCGCAGCGCGGATTTATCGAGCGTCATGGCCGCTCCTCCCCATAGGTGATAGTGATGCGGACCGCGTCGCGCGCGACGTCGGCTTCGCGGTTGAGCGCCTCGACCTCGGCCTCCGCGAGCCCGAGCGTCGTGAGCAGCGCGGCGCCAAGGTCGAGCTTGCCGGCGCCATAGCTGTCGCGGTCGAGCTCGGCGCGGTGCCTGGCGAGTGGCACCAGCGTCTCGCGGGCATTGCGCAACCGGGAGAGATGCATGGCATGGTCTGCGAGATCGGCGTCGAGCTGCGCCACCAGCTCGCGGCGGATCGCCTCGCGGTCGAACCGACCCCCTTGCGCAAGGCTCTCGCTTGCAGCGATCCTGGGGTTCTGGCGCTTGCCGGCGAACAGCGGCAGGTCGATCGACACGCCGACCGAGGCCATGTCGCCGTACATGGGATCGCGCCGGCCATAGGTGACGCCGACCTTCCAGTCGGGGCGCTTGTCGGCGCGCGCGAGACGCACGTCCGCTTCGGCGACTGCGATCCGCGCGTCCTGCGCGCGCAGGGCGGGAAGCGCATCGATCCCGGCCCGCAGCCGGATCGGATCGACATCGAGCATCGGCGGGTCGCCCGTCGCCTGCGGGTCGGGGTCGCCGGTATAGCGCGCGAGCCGGGCCCGCGCCTGCGCCACCACCGCAGCCATCTCGGCGCGGCGATCGGCGATGGCGGCGCGGAGCTGGTCGGGCTCGAGCGCCTGGCTCGGGCGCGCGCTGCCCGACGCCAGGCGTGCGGTCACGGTCTTCTGCAGGTCGTCGAGGCTGGCATCGAGCAGGTCGAGCTGCCGGAGCCGGCGTTCTCCATAATAGAGATCGACCCAGGCGAGGGCGGTCTCGAGCCGCACGTTGCGGCCTTCGACCAGCTCGCCCGCCTCGGCGATACCGATATCGGCCGCGGCGCGCGCGGCGCGTGCATGGCGCTTGGCGAGATTGGGGAAGGTCTGGCTGAACCCGATCGTCGCCATAGTGAAATCGTCGCGCGTGAAGCTGCCGGCATTGGGGCCGCTCACCGGGAAGTTCTGCAGGCCCAGGTCGAGCGTCGGATCGGGCAGGCGATCGGCCGCGACCGCCGAAGAGCGGGCGCCGGCTGTCGCCGCCGCGCGCGCCTTGAGGCTTGGCGCGTTGGCGGCAGCGAGCCTCACTGCCTGCTCGTAGGTGAGCGGGCCGGCCGACACCGGCACGGCCCAGGCGCTCGCAAGCGTCGCACCGATAGAGAGCAACAGGCGTCGCACAGCGCGCCTCGGCATCATGATCATGGATATCATCCCCTCATGACAGAGGCGGCGCGCCAAGATGTGACGCGCCGCTCCGGAGCGGGTTTAGCCCTTGTCCGACCTGACTGCGCCGCGCATGCAGTCGGCGGCGCTTGCCTGCATCATCGCGCAATCGCAGCTGGCCATGTCCCGGCTGTCGGGCACCCATATGCGGACACGCGCAGGGCCAGTCGCCCGCGGACCATATTGCGGCGCCGACCGCCATTCCCAATGGCCTTGCGGCGTGCGGCTCGCGTCGGTTGCAAGCGCAGGCGCGGCGAGACTGAGGGCCGCCACAAGGGCGGCCGGAAGCAGTTTGATCATCACGAAAACCTTTGACTGAAAAGAAGGAAACCGGGCGCGCACGCATCGATCGATGCGCGCAGCCCGTGCTCGTTCAATCAGGCAAGGCTGGTGGGAGGATCCGGCTCGGGCGCAACCGCCTTGCCGGTCAATATCGTGTCGGTCGTCCAGAAGCTGGGCGCGTCGTAGAGACGCGCAGGCGCAACGCCGCCTGCCAGGTCCGCTGCGACCAGCGGGATCACGCACCCCATCGCGGCGATGCAATCGAGCGTCAGGCCCTTGCAGGGCTTTTCGCTGGGCGCAGGCTGCTGCTTGGCCATCATCGCCATGCAGTCCGCATCCATGCCCTTGGCCAGCGGCGCGCCTGCCGCCTGCGGCACGCTGTGCGCGGCCGCCATCTGGGCTCCGAAGAGACCGGACAGCGCTCCGATGACGAGCAGGAGGGCGAGCAGGCGTTTCACGGGCCTCGATATCTAGCGGGTTTCGCGGGCGCAGCCAACCAAAGTCTCGCGCCGCGCGGATTTTGAAGTGCTGACGGCTGATTCCGTCAACTCCGCGTCAATAAAGATCCGGCCCGGGGAAGAAGATCGGCTGCGGCCTCTACGTATATCGAGGCTGGACCCGGGACCGTAGTCCCAAGCCTGAAGAGACGCTCTTCCCCTCGGCAAAGTCCGGGCGGTGGCTTACCATCCAAGGAGGTGAATATGGTCAGAAAAACTCTCATGGTCGCGCTTGCCGGCATTTCGATGCTTGCTGCCGTCCCCGCTATGGCCCAGGGCATCGGGCACAGCCTTTTCATGCGCGGCTCGATCGTCGACACGGGCAGCAACGGCACGGTCGTCTGCATCGGCAAGGCCGATGGCGCCGAGGTCGGCCAGAAGCTCGAGGTCTATCGCGTCGTGACCCATCCGGGTCCGTCCAAGGGCGTGGCGCCGACCTATCACCGCCAGCTCGTCGGCCATGTGACGATCGACCATATCTTTGACGATCACTTCGCGCACGTGTCCGTCGCCGACGGCACGCCTGCCAGGCACGACATCGTCGAGCTTCGCAAGAACTGACAAGCCGGTGGCCCGGCGGCACGGGCTGCCCTGCGACGCGTCGGGGCAGCGGGCCGCCGGCGACGAGGAGACCGTTCGGGGTCAAAGCGAAACCGCTTGACCCTGGACCATGGTCCAACCGGCATGATCGAGCGGATGACATGGGCAATTTCAAGATCGGCGAACTGGCCGCGGCCGCAGGCGTGGGGCGGGATACGATCCGCTATTATGAGCGGATGGGCCTGCTGCGCGAGCCCGCGCGCACGGCAGCGGGCTACAGGCTCTACGACGCGACCGACCTCGAGCGCGTCAATTTCATCCGCTCGGCGCAGGAGCTTGGTTTCACACTCGAACAGGCCCGGCAGCTGCTGGCACTCAGGGCGTCGGACACCGCGCATGCCCAGGCCGTGCTCGATATCACGCTTGCCAAGATCGCGGACGCCGAAGCCCGGCTCGAGCGCCTGTCGGATATCCGCGACATGCTGCGGATGCTCGCCGACGAATGCCCGGGCGAAGTGCCGGTCTCCGATTGCCCGATCCTCGCCTTCCTGACGGCGCGGCGGAAAGACCAGCAGCATAACAAGAAACATCAGGCAGCGCAGGACGAACGATCACCACGAGCGAAAGGGGTTTTGTCATGAAGAAAATGCGTTTGATCGCCGTCCTCACGCCGGCGCTGCTTCTAGGCGCCTGTGTGACCACGCGGCCGACCTCGGCGCAGGTCGAGAGTTGCCGGGCGATGGAGGGCAATATGGGTCTCCAGACGCCGCATGATCATGGCGAGATGAAGGGGCAGGGGCGCAACCCGATGAACCTCTCGCACGACCGGTGTCTCCGGATTCTGCGCAGCGCGCAATGAGCCGGTCCGGACGCCAGGGATGGCGCCCGGACACAGTTTTCAAGCCAAGGAGCAAAGCCATGATCGACCATGCGAAGAAAGCCCTTCCACTTGTCGGCGGAAGCCTGTTGCTGGCGCTCGCGCTTTCGGGCTGCGACCGCCAGGCCGACCAGACGGTGCCGCCCGCGGCGAACAGCGTCGCCGCCACCCCGGTCCTGACCGACAGCGGCAACGCTGCAGACGCGGCGCCGATGGACGCGATGAGCAACCAGGCCGAGATGGAGCGGCATCACCGTCAGGCGATGGACCATGACGCGATGCGCGCCGGGGCCGGCAACCAGACCGCGCCGGCACCCGATCCCGCGCCGGGCAATGCGGCGATGCCGATAAAGGATATGTAGGCTCGCACACTAAGGGGATGAGGATGTCCAGGCGGATCAGCCTTCGACGCTTGAGCCTCGGCTGCGCAATCGCTCTCAGCCTGTCCGCGAGCGCGGGCGCGCAGGAGGGCGAGGATCATGCCACGCATCATGGCGCAGGCATGCCGGCCGGCGGGGGCATGTCCGCACCGGCAGAGCCGGGGTCGTCGGACATGGCGAAGATGATGAACCCCATGATGGATCGCATGATCAATGGGGAAGGGGAGAATGAGCACGGCCACGAATCGCGCCGGACCGGCTTCATCTCGCAGCTGCTCGCCTTTCCCGCGCTTGACGAAGCGGCAAGGCAGCGGGTCGCTGCGCAGGCCGGCGAACGGGTAAGCACGGGTCTGGCGATGATCAACGCCGCCTCGGCCGACGGCGCGCGTGCGACCACGGTCTCGGCCCGGCTCGATGCGGCGCGGCGCCTGCGCGAGGGAACCGACCTGTTCCGCTCCGGCACCGCCGCGCAGGGCGCGATCGGGGGCTTGCAGCCGCCCCGGGAGGTCGGGCTTGCCTGGCTGCGCGATCAGCTCGACATCGACCAGGCCGCGCCCGGCCATGCCGATCACTGGTTCGGCATCTCGCCCTCGCACCTCCTTCTCATGCTGTTCCTGGGGCTGGTGAGCGCCACGCTTATCGCGCTGCAGATCTTCCGCCTGCGGCGGATCGGGGCGATCGCCGGCGGTGTCGCCACCGCCAAGGTTCCAGCAAAGCCGGAGCCGAAGGCTGCCCCTCCCGCTACCAGGGTTGCGCCCGCGCCTGCACCCGTTGCCGACAGCGCCGGGCTCGCGCCGAGCAATGCGGCCGCACCCGCTGGGGCGTCGCTGCGCAAGCCCAAAAGCTGGGCGGGGCAGCTGCGCGTGGTCCAGATCGTGCGAGAGACGCCGAGCGTGCTGACCTTCCGGCTCGCGGACCCGACCGCCGACCGGCTGCCGTTCGACTTCCTGCCGGGCCAGTTCCTGCAGGTCGAGGTAGAGCCCGAAGCGGGCAAGACCGCGCGCCGTTCCTACACGATCGCCTCTTCGCCGACCCAGCGGGCCTATGTCGAACTGACGGTCAAGCGCGAGGAGCAGGGCGTGGTCTCGCGATACCTGCACGACAAGGTCGTCGCCGACGATCTGCTGAAGGTCAGCGGACCGTTCGGCGCCTTCACCTTCACGGGAACGGATGCCCAGAGCATCGTGCTGATCGCGGGCGGGGTCGGCATCACCCCGATGATGTCGGTGCTGCGCTATCTCACCGACACCGCGTGGAAGGGTGATATCTTCTTCTTCTACGGCGCACGGTCGACCGAGGAATTCGTGTTCCGCGACGAGCTCGAGCGGCTCGAACGCCGTTTTCCCAACCTCCATGTCGTCGCCGCGATGCAGCGCGCGCCCGGCACCGTCTGGATGGGCCCCGAAGGGCCGATCACGCGCGAGATGATCCTGGCCGCGGTGCCGGAGATCGCGAGCCGGCGCATCCATATGTGCGGCCCGCCGGCGATGATGGGCGCGATGCGCGGCGTGCTGGCGGAACTCGGCGTCCCCGACGCGCAGCTGCACACCGAGGCGTTCGGTCCGGCCTCGCTGCCGGCCGACCACGAGGATCTCGAGGTCAAGCCCGCGCCCCCGCCAGCGGATAAGCCGGCCCCGAGCGCCGAGGTGGCGCCGAGCACGGTGACCTTCTCCGTGTCGGGGGTGTCGGCGGCCTTGCCCGCGGACGAGACCGTGCTGGAGGCGGCCGAGGGCGCGGGCGTCGAGATCCCCTATGCATGCCGTGCGGGCACATGCGGCGCCTGCGTGGTCAAGCTGCTGCAGGGCGAAGTGACGATGGAGGTCGAATCCGGCCTTGCGCCCGCCGACAAGGCGCAAGGCTATGTGCTCGCGTGCCAGGCGAAGGGGACGGGCACGCCGCTCGTGGTCGAAGCCTGATGCGCGAACGCAGCGACATTGCCGTGGGCCTGCTGGTCGCGTTCCTGCTGCTGTTCCCGTTCGGCTATCTCGTGCATGTGTCGCCCCGCTTTCCGGGTAGCCTGGCCGGCGGGATCATCGGGATCGCAGCGCTCGTGCTGATGCTGCTGACGCTTCCTTATGTCGCGGCCAAGCACATCGCCTGGGTCGACAAGGCGCTCTCCCGGGTCGTCAGCAAGCCAACCCTGCTCGCCATCCACATCTATGCCGGCGTGCTGGCGCCGATCCTGGGTCTGGTCCACGCCGCGCACAAGCTCGAAAGCCCGGTCGGCCTGCTTCTGACCGTCCTCCTGCTGATGACGGTCATCACCGGCTTCATCGGCCGCTACCTGCTTGCCCAGCTTGGTCGGGCGCTGCGCGGACGCAGGTCAGAACTGGCCTCGCTTCGCGCCGCCTTCCTCGAGGAGCCGGCGGCGCCGACGCAGGCCGATACCGCAGCCCCGCCGCTGTCGGGCTGGAAGCGCTATCTGTTCGTCGCCGGGGATGCGTCCGCGGGCCAGCGCCCCCAGGACAAGGCGGGGATCGCCGCAGCGCTGGCCGATACCGAATTCGCGATCCGTGCCGAAGAGGCAACCAACACCCTGTTCGCGCGGTGGCGGTTCCTGCACATCCTGCTGGGCTGTCTCATCTTCGCGCTGCTCGCGCTCCACGTCGGCGCGGCGATCTATTACGGGCTGCGCTGGCTATGAGCTGGCAGCGTCTTTCCTACGCCGTCTTCATCGCAGCCCTGCTGGTGATGGTCGCCGCGGTCGCGATCCGGATGCGATCGGACGCGCCGAGGGATGCCGGCCTGGTGGCGCAGCTCGTCTCGCCCGGCCCGCTCTCGAGCGCGCACCAGTCCTTTGCCGGCCAATGCACGGCCTGCCACACGCCGGGCAAGGGCGTCGAAACCCGGACCTGTCTCACCTGCCATGCGGGCACCGATTTCGGGACGAAGCAGTCGACGCAGTTCCACGCGAAAGCGACGCAGTGCACCTCCTGCCACGTCGAACATGAGGGAGAGCGCGGCATCATCCGCATGGATCACGCCGCGTTGCTCGACATGGCGAAGTGGCGGCAGCCTTTGGCGGGCATGTCGACAAACACTCGAAGCCTGACCCCCGAGACCGCGCTCAATTGCGCGAGCTGCCATGCGTTCCGCGATCCGCACCAGGGCCTGTTCGGCACCGACTGCGCGAGCTGCCACAAGACCGACAGCTGGAAGATCGCCAATTACCGCCATCCATCGGTCAATTCGACGCAGTGCGCCGAGTGCCATAAGGCGCCGCCCAGTCACTTCATGGAGCATTTCAGCATGGTCTCGCAGCGCGCAGCCGGATCGAAGGCGCGCGTCGACCAATGCTATGCCTGTCACGCCACCGACAGCTTCAACAATATCCGCAAGCGAGGCTGGTATGATCACCATTGAGGCCGACTGGCTGAGCGCCTTCTTCCGGCTCGCCGTGATCGGCCTGGAACTGGCGGGCACGCTGACCATCCTGGTCGGCGCGGGGCTCGCAACCTTTCTGTTTGCGCGGCGGGCGAGGGCGGGCGACCGAACCGAGGCCTATAGCACGTTCCGCTCGGCGCTCGGCCGCAGCATCCTGCTCGGCCTGGAATTTCTGGTCGCCGGCGACATCGTCAAGTCGCTGGTGATCAACCCGACGCTCGACGATCTCATCGTGCTGGCCGGGCTTGTGCTGGTGCGGACCTTCCTGAGCATCTCGCTCGGGGTCGAGATCAACGGTCACTGGCCCTGGGAGGAAACCCGGATGGCGCGGGAGAAGGCGCGTGCGGCGTCGGATGGGTCGCCGGCGACGGCTGAGGCCGCCGGATGCGGCACACCGCGCAAGGGATAGCCGATGGAGGGTGCATGATGATCGAGAGACGCGAATTGCTGATGGCGGGCGCCGGCCTTGCCGCCGCCGGAACGCTGGCTGCGCCGGCGGCGGGGCAGCAGCATCGAATGGAAGGGATGGCGATGTCGATGACGGACTGCATCGACGATTGCCTGGCTTCACACCGCATGTGCCTCGAAACCGCCGCCTGGCTGACGAAGCAAAGCAGCGCGCTGGCGAGCGCGTCGTTGATCGCCATGCTGAACGACTGTGCGGAACTGTGCCAGGCGACAGCCAACTCGATGCTGCGGGAATCGGCTCTGCACCGCATCCTGTGCCGCGCCTGCGCCGATGCTTGCGAGCGCTGCGCCGAGGAATGCGGGCGTCATAGCGAGGACCAGCGGATCGCGCGTTGCTCGGCCACCTGCAAGAAATGCGCGGCGAGCTGCCGAATGATGGCGGACATGACCGGCTGACCACCCGCTTCGCATATTACGTATACTGCCGGGTCAGGACCGATACCATCTCAAGGGCAAGCTCCCGGAGGAGCGAGAAACGACCGGATCTGAAGCCGGTCGAACGGAAACCAGACTTGAAGGAATCGATAGTGCGCAAGAAAACGGTAGTTATCACTTCGCTCGCAGCCCTCGGCCTCCTTGCCCTCGGTGCCGGGCCTGTTCTCGCCGATGGCATGCCGTCGGACATGCCGGATCTCGAGGAGACGCTCAAGGCCAAGCCTGCGCCGGCTCAGTCCGGCACGGCCCATATGGAGGGCATGCGGCACGGCAAGGACCAGATGCACGGTGAGATGATGCGAGGCCACCGGATGGCCATGCGGGAATCGGGGAGCCAGGAGGGGGCTTCTGACATGTCGCATCGGTCGGGCGGGGGGTGCTGAACCAAAAGCCCATCAGAGGTCGGTTGATCAAAGCCTCACCATACAAGGCGTTGGTATCGTTTGACCGGGCCGCAACGTTGGTCCGCCGTTTCCCCGGCGGGCCAATTGCGTTTCAGAATAAAGGTCTGCACGAGCTTTAATGCGATGCAGTCATGAATCCGCTGGACCCTTGGACCATGGTTTCGCCCGCAAGATCGCGGGCCTGCCAGTCCTGATCCAGTGCGGATTCGTAACTTACGTATTCAGACCAAAGGGCCAAGCCCGCATGAGGGGTCGGTATGGTCGCGGTCGCAAACGGCGATCGGGCAAGGACTCATCATGCGGAGAACCACAATGCGAAAGACGAAACTTCTAGTCGGCGCGATCGGCTGCCTGGCGACCCTGAACTTCGCTGGCGCGGGTCTGGCGCAATCGGCACCCGCCGCGCCCCAGCACGCCCCTGCGCAGCCGAAGCCATCCACCGCCCATGCCCATCAGCAGGGGATGGATCATGGAGGGCAGCAGATGCACGACCAAATGATGCAGGATCACCAAGCCGGCATGCAGAAGCCGCAAGGCCAGCAGGGCGCTGCGGGCATGGCCGGAATGTCTGGTGGCTCGTCGCAGGGGAGCGGTTCGAGCAAGGCTGGCAAGCCCAAGAGCGGTTGCTGCAAGATGCCGATGAAAAAGGCAAAGCCGGCCGCCAAGAAGAAACCGGCCACGCCTATGGCCGACAAGCCGATGAGCGACATGTGAGGTTTCCAGCCCCGAGAACAGACCCCTGGGGCTGAGGGCCCGCCGCTGCCCCCGCGGCGGGCCTGTTCTTCAAGAGGTGTTCCAAGTTTCTAGGATTTCATAACGAGAAGCAGGCGTCCACCGCGAGAGAGAGGAGCCCGCGATGCGTAAAGCTCCAGGAGTTGGCACCGAGCTGCGGGTCCGCGCTTACGATTAAGAGGTCCGACCAAGCATGGCCGGATCAACTTCAGTGACCTCTGCGCCGCGATTGAATGGCGAGAGCCATTGCCTGCTTAGGCGACGAGATAATCTATGAGCTGATGAGAAAATCATCGGCTTCTTTTGCGTGTCCAGCCTGGCGCTTCGTAAAAACTCTGCCTGATTTTTGTCTGCGGAACTTACTTATAGGCCGTCTCATCAGAAGGCCTACTTCATCAGGCATCGGTAAAGATGGAGACAGGCGATGTTCGAGAAGGCGATCGGGACCATCAATGCTGCGGCGTCCTTCCGACACCGCTATGATAATTTCATCGGTGGTCGATGGAGCGCTCCAGCGAGCGGCGAGTATTTCGCGGACACGAGCCCGATCAATGGCGCCCAGATCGCCGAGTTTGCGCTGTCGACGCCGGAAGATGTCGAGCGCGCGCTCGATGCGGCGCACGCCGCCAAGGATCAATGGGCAAGGATCTCGCCCGCCGACCGCGCCAGGATTCTCAATCGCGTCGCCGACCGGCTCGAGGATAATATGGAGTTGCTGGCGCTTGCCGAGACGATCGACAACGGCAAGCCGATCCGCGAGACGCGCGCTGCCGACGTTCCGCTCGCGATCGACCATTTCCGCTATTTCGCCGGCTGCATCCGGGCCGAGGAAGGCGGGATCTCGACGATCGATGCCGACACCATCGCCTATCATTTTCGCGAGCCGCTTGGCGTCGTCGGCCAGATCATCCCGTGGAACTTCCCGCTGCTGATGGCGGCGTGGAAGATCGCCCCGGCGCTGGCGGCGGGCAACTGCACCGTCATCAAGCCCGCATCCCAGACGCCGCTCACCTTGCTGATGTTCGCCGAGCTCACCGCCGACATCCTGCCGCCCGGCGTGCTCAATGTCGTCACCGGCCCGGGACGGACCGTCGGCCAGGCGATCGCCGCCAATCCGCGCATCGCCAAGGTCTCGTTCACCGGCGAGACCGTCACCGGCAAGCAGATCATGCATGCGGCCGCCGACCATCTGATCCCCCAGACGATGGAGCTTGGCGGCAAGTCGCCCAACATCTTCATGGCGGACGTGCTCGACGAGGACGATGCCTTCTTCGACAAGGCGCTCGAAGGCTTCACGCTGTTCGCGTTCAACAAGGGCGAGGTCTGCACCTGCCCGTCGCGCGCGCTGATCCATGAGTCGATCTTCGATCGCTTCATCGAGCGCGCCGTGGCGCGCGTCGCCGCGATCCGCCAGGGCGATCCGCTCGACCCCTCGGTCCAGGTCGGCGCGCAGGCGTCGGAGGACCAGCTCCACAAGATCCTGGGCTATATCGATATCGGCAAGGCCGAGGGCGCGCAGTGTCTGGTCGGTGGCGCCAAGGCGCTGCCGGGCGGTGCGCTCGACCAGGGCTATTTCGTACAGCCGACCGTGTTCGTGGGTCAGAACCACATGCGCATCTTCCAGGAGGAGATCTTCGGTCCCGTCCTGGCGGTCACCACCTTCAAGACGGTCGAGGAGGCGATCGCACTTGCCAACGACACCGCCTACGGTCTTGGCGCGGGCGTCTGGACCCGGAGCGGCAACACCGCCTACCGTCTGGGCCGCGCGATCGAGGCCGGGCGGGTCTGGACCAACTGCTATCACCAGTACCCCGCCCATGCCGCCTTCGGCGGATACAAGGCGTCGGGCTTCGGGCGTGAAAATCACCGGATGATGCTCGACCATTATCAGCAGACCAAGAACCTGCTCGTCTCCTATGACGAGCACGCGCTCGGCCTGTTCTGACCCCTCGCTCAAAAGGAGAAACGGACATGGCGAAAACCATGAAGGCGGCGGTCGTCCGCGAATTCGGCAAGCCCCTGGTCATCGAGGACGCGCCGATCCCGACGGTCGGCCCCGGGCAGATCCTGGTCAAGATTGCGGCAACCGGCGTGTGCCATACCGACCTGCACGCGGCAGAAGGGGACTGGCCGGTCAAACCCAACCCGCCCTTCATTCCTGGCCATGAAGGCGTCGGGCATGTCGCCGCCGTCGGTGCGGGCGTCACCCATGTGAAGGAAGGCGACCGGGTCGGCGTGCCCTGGCTCTACACCGCCTGCGGGCATTGCGTGCATTGCCTGGGTGGCTGGGAGACGCTTTGCCACGAACAGCAGAACACCGGCTATTCGGTCAATGGCAGCTTTGCCGAATATGTCCTCGCCGATCCCAACTATGTTGGTCACCTTCCCGACAATGTCGACTTCCTCGACATTGCGCCGATCCTCTGCGCGGGCGTCACCGTCTACAAGGGATTGAAGGCCACCGAGGCCCGACCCGGCGAGTGGGTGGTCGTCTCAGGGATCGGCGGGCTCGGCCACATGGCGGTGCAATATGCCCGTGCCATGGGTCTCAATGTGGCCGCGGTCGACATCGACGATAGCAAGCTCGACCTCGCTACACGCCTTGGCGCCACACTGACGGTCAACGCGCACAGCGAGGACCCTTCGGCAGCGCTCAAGAAGGCGATAGGCGGCGCGCACGGAGCGCTCGTCACCGCCGTTTCGCCCAAGGCGTTCCAGCAGGCGCTCGGCATGGTCCGGCGCGGCGGCACGGTCGCGCTCAATGGTCTGCCGCCGGGCGACTTCCCGCTGTCGATCTTCGACACCGTGCTGAACGGCATTACCGTGCGAGGCTCGATCGTCGGCACGCGGCTCGATCTGCTCGAGGCACTGGCGTTCGCCGGCGACGGCAAGGTCAAGGCCACGGTCCATGCAGACAAGCTGGAGAACATCAACGACGTCTTCTCCCGCATGCACCATGGCGACATCGAGGGCCGGATCGTCCTCGACCTCGCCTGAACCCGACTTCGCGAAAGTACAGTTCATGTCTCCCTTACATATCCGGCCGATCGCACGGCGCCGTTTCGTCCAGGGGCTGGCGATCGGCGGCGCGGTTGCCGGCTTCGCCCCGGCGCTTCTCGCGCGATCCGCCCCAGTCTCGCCCGCCGAGCTTAGCGGGACCGAGTTCGACCTCGAGATCGCCGAGCTGCCAGTCAACTTCACCGGCAAACGCCGTATCGCGACCGCCGTGAACGGCAGCGTGCCCGCGCCGGTCCTGCGCCTGCGCGAAGGCGACACGGTCACGCTCCGTGTGCGCAACGGCCTCAAGGAGATGTCGAGCATCCATTGGCACGGCATCATCGTGCCGGCGGAGATGGACGGCGTGCCCGGCATCAGCTTTGCCGGCATCGCGCCGGGCGAGACCTTCACCTATCGCTTCGAGGTCCGCCAGAGCGGAACCTACTGGTATCACGCTCACACGCTCGCCGAGCAGACGGGACTCTATGGAGCGATCATCGTGGAGCCGAAACAGGCGCCGGCGGCGCGGGCGCCCGATCGCGACTATTGCATCGTGCTCAGCGACTGGTCGGACGAGCCGCCGCTGCAGATCTTCCTCAATCTCAAGAAGCAGAGCAGCTACTATAATTTTGCGCAGCCGACAGCCGGCGACTTCCTCAAGGATGTCGGCGCCATGGGCCTTGGGAAGGCGCTCGAGCGGCGGCGGATGTGGAACAGCTCGCGGATGAACCCGACCGACTACAGCGATGTCTCTGCCGCGACCTACACCTATCTGATGAACGGCGCGCCGCCCGCCGGCAACTGGACCGGTATCGCCGCGCCCGGCGAACGCGTGCGCCTGCGCTTCGTCGGCGCGGGGACGGCGACGTTCTTCGACGTGCGGATCCCGGGGGTCGAGCTGACGGTCGTATCGGCCGACGGGCAGCCGGTCGAGCCGGTCACGGTCGAGGAATTCCGGATCGGCCCGGGCGAGACCTATGACGTCGAGTTCACCATGCCCGAGGGCGGCGCCCGCACCATCTTCGCGCAGGCGATCGATCGGAGCGGCTATGCCCGCGGCACGATCGCACCGGCTCCGGGCATGGCGGCAGCCGTGCCGCCGCTCGATGCCCGGACCTGGCTCGAGCCGGTCGACATGATGGGCGCGATGGCGACGATGGGCGCAATGGGAGGCGACGCGCATGCCGGGCACGGCATGACCGAGATGCCGGCCAGGGCACAGCACGCCCGCACCGAATATGGCGCCAATACCGACATGCGCGTCGACTATCCCCGCACCAATCTGGACGATCCCGGCGCCGGGCTGCGCGGGCGCGGCTGGCGCGTGCTGACGCTGGCCGATCTGCGCACGCCGGGCGGCGATCCCGACCCGCGCGAGCCCGAGCGCGACATCGAGCTGCATCTGACGGGCAATATGGAACGGTTCATCTGGTCGCTCGACGGCATCAAGCTCAACGATTCCCGGCCGCTGCATTTCAAGCCGAACGAGCGGCTGCGCGTCACCTTCGTCAACGACACGATGATGGCGCATCCGATGCATCTGCACGGCATGTGGAGCGATGTCGAAGGCCCGGACGGCGCCTTCCAGGTCCGCAAGCATACGGTCGTGGTCCAGCCCGCCCAGCGGGTGAGCTTCCGCGTCACCGCCGACGCCATGGGCCGATGGGCCTTCCACTGCCATCTGCTCTATCACATGGCGGCCGGCATGTTCCGGGAGGTGGTGGTCGCATGATCCGGATTATCCCCTCGCGCGGCATTGCTCTTGGCGTTGCCCTCTTCCTGGCGCCGGCGATCACGGCTCCCGCCCTCGCGCAGGATGCCTTGCCCCCGTCGCCCGCCGCCACCCCTGCCCAAACGGCCACTCCCGATCCAAACTCACCTTCCGCGCAAGGCTCTCAGGAGCATGCGGGCATGGACATGCCGGGCATGGATATGACCGACACGAAGGCGTCCGGTAACGGCGCCACGATGGACATGGGCTCGATGCAGGGTGGCAAGGCCCCGCCGGACGCGCGCAACTCGGACGATTATGCCGACGGCTATCGCAACTCGACGCTGCCGGGCTATGAGATGGCCGACAAGCTCTCGATCCCCAAGATACTTGTGGATGAGCTCGAGTTCACCAGCGGCAACGAGGGTCAGGGCGTGGGCTGGACCGTGCTCGTCACCAAGGGTCAGGACAATGACAAGCTCTGGCTGCGCAGCCAGGGGCTCAAGAACTCCCGCGACCAACGTCTCGATCCGGAGAGCAGCGTCGAGGCGCTGTGGTGGCACAGCAAGAACCCGTTCTGGGGCACGCTGCTCGGGGTCAGGCAGGATCTCGGCAAGGGTGCGACCACCTGGCTCGCCGCCGGCGTCGAGGGACTGGCGCCCTATTGGTTCGACGTCCAGCTCACCGGCTATGTAGGAACCGATGGGCGTCTCGCGGCGCGCGCCAAGGCCTCCTATGAGGTCCTGTTCACCAATCGGTTGATCCTTACGCCGCAGGTGGAAACCAATATCTATTCGAAGCGGTCGAGCGATCGGCAGCTCGGCAGCGGCTTCAGCAATGTCGAGCTGAGCGGACGGTTGCGCTACGAGGTGTCGCGCAAGTTCGCGCCCTATATCGGCTTCGTCTGGGAGCGCGCATTTGACGGCACGGCCGATTTCCGTCGCCTGCGCAGGGAAGGGCCTTCCGAACACAGGCTAGTGATCGGCTTGCGCGCCTGGTGGTGATCCGCGGATGGCCACTCGAGGGATCGACCGCGAACGCGCCGCGTGACAAGGCTGGATCGCAAGCCAACGGTCGCTGGCCGGCCTCCTTTTTCGTCTTGTTGCTCGCGGCGGCTGCGGCGTCGGCGGGACAGACGGCCATTCTCGCCTTCCTTCCGGCACTGGTCGACCCGGCTCGTGGCGCGCTATCGTCAAGCGCTCATGATTTTCATGTCGCGAGCCTGACCGCGGTCCATCCCCTGGCAGCCTTGCTGGCGGCGCCGCTCTGGGGCTGGATCGCGGACCGGGTCGACTATCGGGCGATGTTGCGCGCAGCGCTGGTCATCCTCGCCCTGGTGACCGCGCCGATCGGCCTCGTCGGGCTGCCTGAGCTTTATGCATTGCGCCTGGTGGCGGGGATGGCGTCGGCCGCCATCATACCGTTGGGCTTGCTCTGCGCGAGCTTTGCCGCAAACGAGCGCGCGGACCAGGCGCGGCGCTTCACCTGGCTGACCGCCTTCTTGTTTCTGGGCGATCTCGCCGGTCCGCTGGTGGCGGAGGTCTCGGCCGCGATCCTGCCCCGCGCTCCCCTCATGATCCTCGCTTTCGGCATCGGTGCCGTCGGGGCGGCGCTTTGCGCCGTGCGTCTGCCGCGCTGGTGTGCACCTTGCATCGATGGCGGAGACCTGCCCGCGCCGACGCTCGGCGCGACGCTGATCCTGCTTTTCGTCACGATCGTCGCGGGCGGCGGGCTGGCGGCGATGCATGTCAATCTCCTGGTGACGCGGAGCGTCATTTCGCTGAGCCGCGAAGAGATCGCCTGGATGCTCAGTCTCTGCGGATTGGGCATGCTGGCAGCACAGATCTTCCATGCGAGGCTCGATTGGCTGGTGACCATGCCGAGGCGGCTTGCGGGGCTGACGCTCGGCCTGCTGGCTGCGGCGCTCTTCCTGTTCCCTGTCGCCGCGAGCATGGCCGAACTCAGTGGGATCATCGTTGCTGCCGGCTGGAGCTCGGCAACCCTTCGATTGGTCACCAGCTTCTGGATCAGCGGTGCGGCAGCCCCTTCAGGTCTGAAGCTCGGTCTCCAGCATTCCGCCGCCAGCATCGGGCAGGCGCTCGCGCCGCTGGCGATCGCCGTCGTCGCTCCCGGGGCGCAGCACTTAGTCTTGTGGGGGATTGGTGGTCTGTCGCTGGCGCTGCTTGTGTCCTTGCCGCTCGCCTGGAGGCCGCGCGCCATCGTGAAATCTTCAGCGTGATGAGGGGTAGGGGGCATCAATGCGTATAGATCATTAGGAACCCTATCGCATGCTTCCAGGAGCCGTTCATGAAGACCCGTCTTTCTGCCGCCTTGCTGTTCCTCGCCCTGCCCGGCGCAGCGCTTGCGGCGAATGATGTCGTCGTCCACCGGGACCCGGGTTGTGGATGCTGTGAGAAGTGGGCCCAGGCGCTTCGCGCGAAGCTGGGCCGCACGGTCATCATGCGCGACGATGCGTCGCGCGGGGCGCTTCAGCGGAGGGCCGGCATGCCGGGCACGCTGGCATCCTGCCACAGCGCGATGGTTGATGGCTATCTGATCGAGGGCCATGTCCCGGTCGCCGATATCAAGCGCCTGCTGGCAACCCGTCCCGTAGGCGTCAGAGGCATTGCGGTGGCGGGGATGCCGATCGGCTCGGAGGGCATGGAAGTGGCAGGCGCCGCCCGCCAACCCTATGCGGTGGTGTCGTTCGGCAGTTCGGGCCAGAAGGTCTTCGCGCGGCATTGATCACGCACGCCTCGGCTCTCGCTGGTGATTTCCTGTTTGAATGACTGGGACTTGCTCGCCCCCACCTGTATAGTCATTTGATGCATGCTCCCGCTCGCCCCCATAGCCGCGCATCCGCTCCCCGGACGAAAGCTGCTTCTGTGGGCGAACCCGCGGTCGACGCTGCCGGTGCGGAGAAGCAACCTCGCTATGTGGCGATCAAAGACAGCATTTTCGAGGACATCCGGGAAGGTCGCCTGAAGCCCGGCGACCAGACGCCGTCAGAGGCCGAGCTCGTCGAGACGTTCAAAGTCTCGCGCATGACCGCAAACCGGGCGTTGCGGGAACTGCAATCGGCCGGTGTCGTGGTACGGCGGGCGGGGCGGGGCAGCTTTGTCGCCGAGCCCCGGCCGATCGGGCAGCTGATCGAGATCCGCAACATCGCGGAGGAGGTGCGCGGCAGGGGCCACGCCTATCGCGCGCGCGTCATTTATAATATCGAGATACGGGCTGATGCGGAAAGGGCAGCTCTGCTGGAAGTCGGCTTGGGCACGCGCCTCTTCCATTCGCTTATCGTCCATCACGAGACCGAATTCCCAATTCAGGTCGAGGAGCGCTTTGTACTGGCATCTGCTGCGCCACGCTACGGAGAGAGGGATTTCAGCGCCTCGACGCCGAATGAATATCTGACACGTGTTGCCCCGCTCGAGCGAGTAGAGCACCGGGTGTGCGCGGCGATGCCGGATACAGCCATGCGAACAATGCTGGGCCTCGCTGAAGGAGAACCAGTGCTAATGATGACGCGCAGAACCTGGAGTCGCGGACGTCTCGTATCGCACGCTTGGCTCACGCACCCGGGCAATCGGTTCGAGCTATCGGCGGCTTTTTCTGTTGGGACCTAGCGATCAGCCCGCGCCCAACTTGACGGCCGATTTGCGCCTGCGCCGCAACCATCGCACGTCGGCGCGACTGAAGCTCTTAAACAGCAGGTAGAAGCCCGTCCCCGACAGCCACAAAGTACCGAACGCAACGAAGACGATCAGCGGGTGATTGAAGCTGGTGCGGTTCACATAGTCCATGTTGTGGAGCATCCAGAAGAAATCCCAGGTGCGCCATGTGTCGCCGCGCATGACCAGGAATCGGCCGGTGTCGGCGGAGATGTAGGCGCTGCTGTTCTCTGCGTCCGCGAAATCCAGTCGCCACATGGTGCCTTCGTGCTCGCGCGCTTCCACATTCGGTTCGGCGAGCAACGTTGCCTTGCGGATCGGTGCTTCATTCACCATCGTCGCGACGTCGCGCGCGACCTGCTCGTCGACCCGAACCGGGGCGCCGCTCGTCGCGTCGATTAGCCGCGTGCCCGTGGTGGATCGAAGCTCGTAGACGGGGCGTGTGGCAAGGGACCGCAAGGCGATGCCGAGCACGGGACCATCAAGAGCGAGCTTTGCCGGCGCAATATAGTCACCGGCAGGTAGGGCGTGCTGATGGCTGGCCTGCGCACTGTGTCCGCCGACCTTCTCCTGATCGAGCAAGGCCATCATCGAGCCGCTCAGAGCCCAAAGGAGAAACTGCACGCCCAGGATCAGGCCGACCCATTTGTGGATGCGCCGAAAAAAGAGCGGGGTGAACCGGATTTTCTTCATGCCTTCTTCTTCCTGCGCCGCGGGAACGACCAAAGCAGCAGCCAAGCCCCGGCCAGCGCCATGGCAAGGGCACTCCAGGTCGCCACGCGCAGCAGCGGATTGTTGACGTCGGAGCGATCGTCATAGTCCATGATGTGCAGCATCCACGCGAAATCGAACACGCGCCACAGCGCATGGCGGCGCGAGATCAGCTCACCGGTCTGCGGAGAGAGATACAGGGTTGGCCGGTTCCAGGCATCGAATTCGACCTGCCAATAGGGAGGCTTGCGCGCCTGCATTTCCAGTGGCGCCGTCGTCAGCAGCCGGGCTGCGACGATGTCCCCGGTGCCGCTGTAGATGCGCCGAGCGGCGGCGCGGATTTGTGCCTCGCTCAAATCGGGGATGGGCTGTCCCGAACCTGCATCGAAGAGTCTTGGACCACCCGGGGTTTGCGCGCGCCAGACGGGCTGATCCATGAACCGTTGCAGGCGGATCTCGGACGCGTCGGGAGCCGATTGAACAATCCGCACCGGCGGGACGAAGCTCGCAAGGTCGATGGGGGCGACGACCGGTGGGCGGACCAGATCGTCGCCATGGATGATGTCGATATGGACGGCCACCATATAGAAGCCGGTCAGCGTCCAGAGCAGAACCTGGACGCCGACGATCAGGGCCAGCCACTTGTGCGTCCGGCGGATGACCAAAGGCCAGCGAATTGCCATGTGCTGCCCTTCAGAACGCGGTTCGGAAGCCGGCGTAGAAGCGCCGTCCGAGCAGATCATAGGTCATCGTGTCGGTGTTGGCATCGGTGAAGCTCTGGATATAGGGCGCCTTGCGGTCGAACAGATTGTCGGCCCCGATCTGGAAACGTGTCTTCTCGTCGATCGCGAAGGCAAGCTGAAGATTGTGGTAGAAGACGTTCGGCGTGCGGTAGCCGATGTCGCCGGCCGATGCGTTGAAGTCGGTAGCCTTGCCGATCCATTGTGTCGACCAGGTCGCGCTGATGCCGTCCTTCTCCGCCGTCAGCACGCCATAACCACGCCATTTCGGATAGCCGCCATTGCCGCCCCCGATAAACCCGTCGAAATAGATCGGCGCGCCGCCGGGGAAGGGGTTTACGACATATTTGTTGAGATAGGTCATGTTGAGATCCAAGGAGATCTTCACCTCGCCCACCGCACCACTGTACACCAGACCCAGATCGAGACCATTCATCTCCTCGCGGCCGGTGTTGATGGGCTGGGCGGAGAGGTAAGTGACCTCGCCGGTCAGCGCGCTGCGCGTAAAGTCGCTGCAGAACGGGTGCGACAGGTTCTGGCTCGCATAGCAGACTGCGAGCTTGGTCGAGCCGGGAATGGCCCGGATCGCGTCCTTGATCTTGATGTCGAACCAGTCTGCCGTCAGCGACAACCCTGGGATGATGCCGCGCGGCGATATCACCGTACCAACGGTCCAGGTCGTGGAGCTTTCGGGCCGAAGGCTCTGGTTACCGCCCACTGTGGTGAGGATCGTGGTGCCGAGCTGCGTATAGTTGGCCGGCACACCGGACGCCTGACAATTGGCGATCAAGGTCACGTTGCCGCTGGAGGTGTAGCGCGAGCAGGGATCGGTCGTGGTCAGATTGCCTTCCGAGACGCCGCCGAAAAGCTCCGGCACGTTGGGAATGCGAAAGCCCGTCCCATAAGTGCCGCGCAGACGGATGCTGTCATTGACTACCCAGTCGGCACTGAGCTTGTAATTCCAGTCGCTCCCGAAGAGATTATAGTCTGAGTAGCGGACTGCGCCATCGAGCGTGAGCGCCTTGGCGAAAGCTGTGTTGGCAAGCACCGGCACCGATAGCTCGAGATAGGCTTCCTTGGCGGTGCTCGAGCCCGAAATAGGATCCTGCTGATTGACGTTCGCCACGCCGAGCACCGTCAACGGGTCGGGATCGCGCCAGCCTTTTTCGCGCCGATAGACCACGCCGGTGGCGAAGGACACCGCGCCGGCTGGAAGGGAGAAGAGATCGCCGTTGAGGTCAGCCGTGACCGTGCCGAGTTCGTTGCCTCCGCGATCGCGCGAGGTGAACAGAATATAATCCAGAACCTGAGGTGTCAGGTCTCCGAACCCAAGATAGTCACCGCAGGGGATGGCCGCGCCCGCCGTGCTGGAGCATTTGCTCCTGTCGAGCGTGTTCGCGACGCGCTCGAGATTGGCGATGTTGGTCGAGCCGTCGACGGCCGTGTTACGCCCGAAGCTGCCCGCGACTTCCCAGGCCCAGTCGTTCGCCAGCTTGCCGCGCAGCCCGAAGGTGCCTTGCCAGGTATCGGTCTCCTGGAAGAAGTGGCGCGCGCCGGGTTCGGCGAGGCGGCGCTGGGCCAGGACCAGGTTCTGGCCGGTCGGATTGGTCGGATTGCTGGCTGGTATCGAGAGATTGCGCAGCGTGCCGGGTGTCGCGATCTGATTCGACTTGCGGAACGTATAGAGGAACTCGCCGAACGCCTGGATACCGTCGGTCAGCGCATAGTCCGCGAAGAAGGCCGTGCTGACGCGCTCGACTGGGCTGACCGCATTGAGAAACGGGTTCGAGTTGAAGTTGTGCTTGGCGGGACTGTAAGGCTCGTAGAAGTTCCCGTTCCCTCCGGGTACCTGGTTGAAGTTGATCTGTTGGCCGTTGGGCAGCACCGCGCGTCCGCCGATCGTCGAGGCGCTGTTGACGCAGCTCAGCGAGCCCGGCGTCGTTTCAGCGAGCGAGCAGGGCGCACGCGAGGCCATGTTGACGGCGCTGGTCTTCTGGTAGGTGACTGCTGCCATGAACCCGCCACGATCGTTGCGAATGCCCCAAAGTAGGTCCGCGGTGAGATCGGAGCCGTCGCCGCGCTCGGTAATGCCTTGTCGGACGCTGAGACCCAGGCCTTCATAATCGGTGCGCGTGACAAGGTTGACCACGCCGGCCATGGCATCGGCCCCGTAGATAGCGGACGCGCCATCCTTGAGGACATCGGTGCGTGCCAGCGCCACGACCGGGATCATGTTGAGATCGGGTGAGGAATTGGCGCCGGTGCCGCCCGCGACGAGGCGTCGGCCGTTGAGGAGCACGAGTGTGCGCTTGATGCCGAGGCCGCGCAGATTGACCTGAGCAGTGCCATAACCGTTGTTGGTCCAGTAGGCCGATGTCTGGTTGCCCGCGAAGCCGGCATTGGCCGGCAAACGCTGCAAGGCGGTTTCGATATTGACGATGCCGGTATTTTGGATCTGCTCGGCGGTGACCACGGTGGCCGGTCCAACCCCGGCCAGATCCTGCCGACGGATTCGTGAGCCGGTAACGACGATGTCGCTGTCATCCCCCAGGACTTGTGCTTTTGGCTGCGGTGTCGGATCGGCCTGAGCGAGAGCCGGCGCGGCGTAGCCCGCGACGATGGCGGCGCTGCCGAGCAGGGCCATCCTGATGGTCATGTGCAATCCCCCTGACGTTTTAGAACAGCCACAGACAACATCAGTTGTATATACAGGTCAACAGTATTTTTCCTGTTTTTCCAATACCTTATTCTCGTGAAATTTAGATATAGATATAGCTATAATACGCACGCCAGACGTCGAACCCTCATGACTGAAGAGATATTTTTGCGAGCGCTCATTTGCAAAGCTGCTGAGATAGGAGATAGAATATCATATGGTAATACAGCCTCGCACGCTTCGATTTGATGATCGGGACATTTGGCCGGCAAGAATGCGAAGCGGCATGATCACATGTTATTGGTGTCGGCGTGATATACCTAGGTATAGCGCTAGAGATGCTCCGGGAACATTAGTCCTTTGCTGAGCTTGCACGCGCCAGGGAAAGTAATACCGATGCGGACCGCATTTGATCCTCGTTTCCTGGATGTGTCGCGCCTTCTTCCGGATTGAGCCGCAGGTTCGCCTTTTGAGGCAGATGAAACGACTCCTGACGAAACGTCGTGCGACGAGTCCGGCGACCTGAGATCGTCGCGCAGCCACTGGGTCACTTGGCGATGATCCAATCCGGTTCGGCAGTGGCGGCGCAGTCCTCGAACGTCGATCGCATCCGCGGAGCCGACGGGCCGGCTTGTGCTTGAGCCGCCCTGATTTTGCCGCTGGGCAGTACGGCAGGTTGCGAAAAATGCTTGCTGTGTCCCGGTCGGCGCGCGGGCGTGCAGCTCGCGCCTCGCACGATCACACGCGCAGCAGTCGCCCCACCGCCCGCATGATCGTCGCCCGGCGCGCCGCGTGCTCGGCAGCGTCGCGTGCAGCTCCGGTCATGCACCAGAGCTGGGTGAGGGCGGCGACAAGCCGGACGACATCCAGGGGCGTGAAGTCGGCGACGATCCGCCCCTCGGCCTGCGCCGCTGCGATCCCGTCCAGCTTCTCCCCGAGAAGGACCTCGCCGGCCGGGAGCATCAGAACATCCTGGCCACGCTCCAAATGATGCCAGGTCAGCAGCCTCCACAGGCGCGGGCGTTCGACCAGCAAGTCATAGGTGCGCCCCGCATAACCCTCAAGATCATTGGGATCGAAGCGATCGGCCTGCGCCGCGTCCATCACTTCCTGCGTCAGCGCGGCATCGAAGAGCGCCTCCTTGTCCCCGAAATAGGTGTAGAGCATCGGCTTGCTGATACCCGCCGCCTGCGCAATCCGGTCGATCCGCGCGCCCGCCAGCCCATGGGACGCGAACTCCTCGGTCGCTGCAGCCAGGAGCGTCTCGCGGCTCTGTGCGGCATTCCGCCGGGTTCGTTGCTTCATCACACCTCCAAGCATTGACGCATTCCAGGTTTCAAGTTGCCTACCAGTTGGTAATATATGGAGTAACATATGTCCAATCACTGGTTTCTCACGGGCGCGTCCAGCGGCATCGGCCGCCATCTGGCCGAACTGATCCTGGCCGCTGGCGACGACCTTACCGCGACGGCCCGCAAGCCCGAAAGCCTCGATGATCTCGCGGCGAAATATCCGAGCCAGCTGCGCGTCGAAGCGCTCGACGTCACGGTCAAGGACGATATTGCTGCGGTCGTGGCCCGGGCGCAGGCGCGTCGACCCGTCGATATTCTGGTCAACAACGCCGGCGGCGGCGTGATCGGCGCCACCGAAGAGATGTCGGACGCCGAGGTCGAAGGCCAGATCGCGCTCAATCTCATGGCGCCCATCCACATCACCCGCGCCTTTGTCCCCGCCATGCGGCTGCGCGGGAGCGGCCGGATCATCCAGATCTCCAGCGCTAGTGGTCAGGGCTCGCTTCCGACGAGCAGTCTCTATCATGTGGCCAAATGGGGCCTGGAGGGCTTCAGCGAATGCCTCCACCAGGAGCTTGAACCCTTCAACCTGTTCGTGACACTGATCGAGCCGGGCGGGGCGCGCACCAGCTTCAGCCACAATCTGCAATTCGCCAGCGAGATCGCCGCGTATCGCGATACGCCCGCCGGCCATATCCGCAAGATGTTCGAGACCGCCGGAAACGAGCTCTACACGCTCGACCCGCAAAAGATCGCGCAAGCGATCGTTGATGTCGCAACCAGCGACCATCCGCCGCTGCGCGTGACTCTGGGGGGTGACGCTTTCGGCGTTGTCCAGGCGGCGCTGCAATCGCGGCTCGCCTTTCTGCAGTCCCAGGAAGCGCTCGCGCGCTCGGTCGCTTTCGACAGTTGAGCTTTTCCGTCTTCCAGCTTTCGTCTCCGCGCGGTGCGACGCGCCTCACCGGGGCCCGGCAACCCTGTCGTCAGCGCCGTTATCCGATACTTAGGTATAGTCATCCGACACGATTGCAGAGGCGCCACACGGGCAATCGCTTGGTACCATCGCAAGAGAGGAAAACCCTCGCGGTCGCCAATCAAGGGTGCGCAGACCTTCGCAGTCTGCGTGCCCTTGATGTGGCAGCGCGCCGCCCAGCCACGCGCGTCATGAACGGGAGCGGCCTTCTGCGAAACCCAACGCTCCGCCGCATTTTCTATAAGCTCTCGCTCGAATTGCTGCGCGCCGCCTTCTTCTTCCTGCGATTGGGCTTGAAGAATGACGAGTGTTTGTGCGCGCGTCTCAATAGGCGAGGCACACGGCTTCCGGTCGCCGCCGCCGTTCTTTGTCACAATGGCAAACGGCTACGGCCGGCGACCCTGATCGATCCGGCGTGCGAGCAGGTCGGCAAGGATGACTTCGTGTGGATCAAAATGTCCCAGCCCAGCGAAACAGAACTTGCCGACATCGCCGGGAATTACGGCCTTCATCCGCTTGCCATGGAAGGTGCCGACAACGGCCACCAGATTTCGAAGCTCGACGATCACATGCTCAGGGTTGAGAGCGCCATCACCGGCATCCGCGACATCCTGATCTCGGTGTTCGAGGCGAGTCACCTGCTCGAACAGCAGCGCCAAGGTGCGATCACCCGTTAGCTTGCCGCCCGGGCTGCGATCCTCGCGGTGCCTACCGCGATTGCCGGAATCTACGGCATGAATTTCGAGAATATGCCCGAACTGAAGACGCAATGGGGATATTTCGTCATCCTCGGCGTCATCGCTGCGGTCTGCATTGGGCTCTACATCCGGTTCAAACGTAGCCACTGGCTTTGACGGCGCAGATTGGCTTTCCACATCGCGCCGGGCTGAGGCTGCCGGGGGCCGGCCGCCATAACTCAATGCTTTCGCAGAACCTCGGCGCGGTGCCGGTCCAACGCATCGAGCAAAGCCCTGCCGATCAAAGGCTTTGCGAGAACGTGATCGAAGCCCGCCTCGGCGGCCCGCCAGGCCAGCAGCGTGTCGTGAAAGCCTGAGATCATGATGGCGCGTCCCGACCATCCGATCTCGCGAAGGTGACGCAGCATCGCGAATCCGTCGATGTCGGGCATGCGATAGTCGAGGATGACGCAGTCTGCCTCCTTCGCGCGGGGGTCGGCCAACAGCGCGTGGCCGGTCGTATATCCCCACACGGCATAGCCGCGCGATCTCAGCAGCAGCTGGAGGCCACGCCGCACGCCGGGATCGTCGTCGGAGACGAGGATGGTGTATCTGCCATCATGCTGAGTGGAACGGACCGATGGCATTGCGAGAAGCGGACACCCGTGTGACGATTGCACCATCGATCGCATATCGCGCCTCGTCCCGTCGCTACGTAGAGGTCGCAGTCACTTCGGCTTGCGGCCCATGCCCGCGGCAAAGGCGATCCGCAGGGCTTCGGACAAATTGCGGACCTCGAGCTTGGCCATCAGGCTCGCGCGATGGACCTCGACCGTTCGCGATGAACAGCCCAGGTCATAGGCGATCGTCTTATTGGGCAGGCCGTTCGCCAGCCCTTCCAGCACTTCACGCTCCCGGGGCGTCAGTGCAGCGACCCGCACGCCGGCTTCAGAGGTTTCCAGAGTGCGAAAGTCGACATCGTCGAGACGCGCGAACGCGCGGCTGACGGCGCCGAGCAGGGCGGCTTTCTCGAAGGGCTTCTCGAGAAAGTCGACCGCGCCGCCTTTCATGGCCTGCACCGCAACCGACACGTCGCCATGGCCGGTCAGGACGATGACCGGCATATTGACCCCGCGTGCTGCCATGGCGGCCTGAACCTCGAGACCGTCCATCTTGGGCATGCGCACGTCGAGGATGACGCAGCCGACGGCCGCCGACTTCGCCTCCTTGAGAAACTCCACGCCCGAGGCATAGGTCACGACGTCGTAGCCCGCGGTCTTGAGCGCAAAGCTCGCCGCCTTGCGGATGCTCTCCTCGTCGTCGACCAGATGGATGACGCGTCTATCCCCCATGTTCCTCCTCCGCCCGCGCATGGATCAAGGTAAAATGAAAGCGCGCGCCGCCGCGGTCGGGGCGCTCCATCCAGATACGGCCCCCATGCGCTTCGATGATGGTCCGGCAGATCGAAAGGCCGAGGCCCATGCCGTCGGCCTTTGTCGACTTGAACGCCGTGAAGAGCTGCTCCCGGACCTCGTCGGCGATGCCGGGGCCGGTATCCGCCACGGTCACCTCGATCAGCCCGTCAGGGCGCAACCTGGTCGCCACCTTGAGGTCGCGAACCGGACACTCCGCCATCGCCTCGATGGCATTGCGCATCAGGTTGACCAGCACCTGCTGGATCTGCACCCTGTCGACGAGGACCGGCGTCGCGGCGGGATCGACTGCAAAGAAGCTGCGGATGCCGCGCTCGCGGGCGTCGACCAGCGCGAGCTGGCTCGCCTCGGCGATGACCCGCGGCAGCTCGTGGAGGCTCTTGTCGACCTCGCCGCGGGCGACGAAATCGCGCAGGCGCCGGACGATATGGCCGGCCCGCAGCGTTTCCTGTGCCGCATCATCCATCAACGACCGTAGCGACACGAAGGGTTCGTCGTCCCGCTCGTCGAGCATGTCGCGGATCGTCTCGAGATAGAGCGCGACCGCGGCAAGCGGCTGGTTGAGCTCATGCGCGAGGGTCGAGGCCATCGTGCCCATCGCGCTCAGCCGGGAGACATGGACCAGCTCTGCCTGCAGTTCCTTGAGCCTGAGCTCATCCTGCTCCTTGGCGGTGAGATCCCGGATGAAGCCGGTGAACAACCGCTGCCCGTCTTCACCGGCCTCGCCAACCGACAGCTGCATCGGGAAGGTCGAGCCGTCGCGGCGCTGGCCGACCACGACGCGGCCGAGGCCGATGATCCGGCGCTCGCCGGTCTGGAGATAATGCGCGATATATTCGTCGTGCCGGTCGCGATCGGGCTGGGGCATCAGGCAGGAGACGTTGCGGCCGACGAGCTCGGTTTCCGAATAGCCGAACAGGCGTTGGGCGGCCGCGCTGAACGACGTGATGGCGCCGGTCTCGTCGATGATGATCATCGCATCGGGGACGGTCGCCAGGATCGACTGGAGATGCTGCTCGCGGGTCTCGATTGACGCCCGGACCGCCGCCTCGTCGGTGACATCGCGACTGATGCAGGCAAAGCCTCGATGTGCGTCGCCTTCGAACAGGGCGCTGATCGTCAGGCGCGCGAGATATTCCGCGCCGTTCTCGCAGACCCGCCACGCTTCGCGCTCCAGCGTGCCTTCGTGAAGGGCGGCCGCCAGGTCTGCGCACGGGCGGCCGGCCGCAATCTCGTCGGGCGGGTAGAACAGGTCATGGGGCTGTCCCAGGACGCGATCGAGGGGCCAGCATTCGGCACGCTCGCCTTCTTCATTATAGCTCAGCACGATCCCGGCAGGATCGAGCAGCGTCAGGACGTGGCCGCCAGCCTGTCGCAGGAACAGCGGCGCAAGCCGCGCTACGTCGCTGGCAATCTCGTCCGGCCCGCGCCTCGTGTCGACCATCGTCCCGGCTCACGGGCCTGGCCGGGCGCACGGATCCGGGCGTAGCCCGACCGTGCCACTCAGCGCCGCGCGAGTATGGCCTTCATCTCGTCGATTTCCTGCCGCTGCGAGCGCTTGATCGCTTCGCAAAGCCGGATGACTTCCGGATCGCTGAGCTTTGCTTCCTGGCACATCAGGATCGCCCCGGAATGATGCGGGATCATCGAGCGCAGAAAGGCCGTGTCGCCGATCGTGGTCTGGGTGCGGATGAGCGCAAAGCTGCCGAAGAAGGCGACCAGCGACGCGGCGATCAGCGCGATGTTGGCGGCTTTCGACGCGAACATGTGCCGCATGGCGACGATCATCAGCACCACCATCGGCGCGACCATCATCAGCGTCATGTAGAGCATGTTGAGGTTGTTGTAGAAGCTGTCGAGCCCGTCGATCATGACGAACATCACCAGATACATGATGACGCCGCTGATGACGGTCTGAACGGCAAGGCTCCAATAGGCGCCCATCTTCCGGGTGTTCATGTGGGACGAATGGTCCATGGCGTATCTCCTTCGCTCGGCGCCGGCCGACCTTGGTATGAGTGTAACGCCCCGCTCTCCTGTTCGCCCCCGCCATCAGCCGTCCTGATGCTAAAACCAGAAGCGAACGCCGGCGACGAAGCTGGTCGCATGGACGTCCTCGCCGGCAAGCCTCGACAGCCGCGCCGTGTCGCCGGCTTTGCGCAGATAAGAGACGCCGATATAGGGTGCGAACTGGCGGCTGAACTCATAGCGCAGGCGCGCGCCGAGCTCTATGTTGACCAGCCCCGAACCGATGTCGTTCTCCGGAATATCCTGCGCGGCGAAATTGACCTCGGCGCGCGGCTGCAAGATCAGGCGCTGGGTAATGCGCTGGTCGTAATAGCCCTCGACCCGGCCCAGAACATCGCCCTTGGTCGAGAGGAACAGCGCGCCTTCGACTTCGAACATGCCGGGAGCCAGGCCCTCGACGCCGACCGTCGCGTAAGTGCGGTCGGGCCCGCGGCCGAAGTCCTGGCGGATACCGCCCTGAAGATTGAAATAGGGGTCGATGGCCCGGCTATAGAGCACCTGCACCTCCGCGCTGTCGATGCCGCGGCCGAACTCGCCTTCGCCCTCGCTCTTGAGCCAGAGCCGGTTGATATCGCCGCCGTAAAAGCCTTCGCCATCCCAGCGATAGCCATCGCGACCGCTATGCGCTTGATACTCGAACAGGTTGAGCAGCACCTGCCCGAAATTGTTGCCGCCGCTGTCCTTCATCATGATGTCGCGTGAGCGCGCCATCTCGGCGCCGGGAAAATCACGATCGGCGAAGTGGTCGCTGGGGGGAGGCGGCGGGGGCGCATTGCCGGCCGGAAGCGCCGTGCCGGTCATTTGCATGCCGGGCATGGCGGTCTGGCCATGCTGCGAATGGTCCATCCCGGGCATGTCCGGCATCGCGCCGTCCTGATGCTGGGAGTGGTCCATGCCCGGCATGTCCGGCATCGCGGGAGACGCGGGTTGCGGCTGACCGGCCGCATCTCCCTGCGGCGCAGGACTGGCCTGGTGCTGCGAATGGTCCATCGCCGAGGTGGCGTCTGGCGCTGGTGTCTGAGCGCGCGGCCTGGCGGCGGCCTTGTCCTTCTTCTTCTCCTGCGCCGGCGGCACCTCGCCCGGCGGCGCCATGCCGGGCATGCCGTGCATTGAATGATCCTGGGCAAAGGCGGGCGCGGCAGCGAAAAGGGCGATCGCGCTCACCAGCGGCGTGAGGATGCGGGTCATTACGCGTCTCCCTTCGGACGGACGCTCACGACCCGCATCATCCCGGCATGCATGTGGTAGAGGAGATGACAGTGGAAGGCCCAGTCGCCGACCGCGTCGGCGGTGAAGTCCCAGGTCACCTTGCCGCCGGGCTGGACGATTACCGTATGCTTGCGTGGCGCATGATCGCCATGCCCCGTCACCAGCTCGAAAAAATGCCCGTGAATATGGATCGGATGCCCCATCATCGTGTCGTTGATGAGATTGACGCGCACCCGCTCGCCTTCGATGAAGGGGATCGGCTCGTGATGGTCCGACATTTTTTCGCCGTCGAACGACCACATGAACCGCTCCATGTTGCCGGTGAGGTGAATGTCGATGCTGCGGCTCGGCGCGCGCACGTCCGGATTGCGATCGAGCGCCATCAGGTCCCTGTAGACAAGCACCTTGTGGCCGACGTCGGCGAGGCCCTGGCCGGGCTCGCCGGTGCGGTCGACGGGCATCGGCGAGATGGTCTGGACGCTCGGGTCGCGCTTCACCTGCGGCGCGTTCGAGAAGTCTCGCATCTTCATCGACCCCATCGCGTGCCCGCCATGGTCCATGCCCGCCATCTGGCCATCGGCGCCCATCGCGCCGTGGTCCATCCCGCTCATCGCGGAATGATCCATCCCCGAATGATCCATGCCTGCCATGGCGCTATTGTCCATGGTCGCCATCGCTGCCGCCGCGCCGGTCGCGAGGCGCGCGGACGCGTTCTTCTCGGCCGTCGGATCGACGCCCCGCATAGCGCCGCCCGACATGTCCATGCCTTCCATGCCCGGCATCGAGGACATGTCCATGCCCATGTCCTTCATGTCGGCGAGCGGCCGTTTGCGTAAGGGGGGAACCTCGCCGGCCATGCCGGCGCGCGGCGCGAGCGTGGCACGCGCCATGCCCGAGCGGTCGATCGCCTCGCCGACAAGGGTGTAGGCCTTGTCATCGCCTGGGCTGACAACGACGTCGTAGGTCTCGGCAACACCAACCTGGAACTCGTCGACGGTGACCGGCACCACATTCTGCCCGTCGGCCTGGACGATGGTCAGCGGCAGGCCGGGGATGCGGACGTTGAAGGTGGTCATCGCCGACGCATTGATGACCCGCAGCCGCACCCGTTCGCCCGGGGTGAAGAGCGCGGTCCAGTTGTCCATCGGACCATGGCCGTTGACGAGATAGGTGTAGGTGGATCCGGTCACATCGGAGATGTCGGCCGGGTCCATCCGCATCTGGCCCCAGTCGAGCCGGTCCTTGAGCGGCTGATCCTTGCCCGACAGGAGCCCGGCCAGGGTCTGGCGCTGGAAATTGAAATGGCCGGGGTTGACCTTGAGGCGCCGGAAGATCGCCTGCGGCGAGAGCGCGCTGTGATCGGCGAGCACGATGACATGCTCGCGGTCATAGGCGACCGGATCGGCACCGGCGGGATCGATGATGATCGGGCCGTAATGGCCTTCCTGTTCCTGCAGGCCTGAATGGCTGTGGTACCAGTAGGTGCCGCTTTGCACGACGGAGAACTGGTAGAGGTAGTTCGAGCCCGGCTTGATGCCCGGAAAAGACACGCCCGGCACACCGTCCATATTGGCCGGCAGGATCAGCCCGTGCCAGTGGATCGAGCTGTCCTCCTCCAGCTGATTGATGACGTTGAGCCGCACGCGCTGGCCCTCGCGCAGCCGGATCAGCGGGGCGGGGACCGTGCCGTTGAGGCCGATTGCCCGGAACTTGCGCCCGTCGATGGTCATCGACTGCCGGGCGATGGTGAGCGTAATGTCTTCGCCCGACACGGTCGGCAGCGTCGGTCGCATCCCCGGCGAGATCGTCTGCGCCCAGGCCGGCAGCCAGGCTGACAATGCTGCGCCGCCGCCGGCGAGGGCCGCGCCGCGGAGGAACTGGCGGCGGTCGAGAGCAGAAATCATTCGGTTGTCTCAGCTTTAAGAAAGAGGGCGTACCTATTGGGAATACGCAGCATGGCCTCATCCCCCTCAAACTTTCTTTAATATTTCCGAAAGGCGTGCCCTAGCTCGATAGAGGCGCGTTTCGACCGCCTTCTGGCTGATCCCGAGAATTTCGGCGGTTTCAGCTTCCGATTTCTCGTCGATCGTACGCAAAATAAGCGTGTCCTTGAGGGAAGACGGCAGGGCAGCAATCGCTTTCATTGCTTGCGCGAGCTGCTGTTCGGCCCCGATCGCCTGATCGGGCAGCGGTGCGTCGTCGGCGACGCCGTCCGCCTCGCCGAGCGGTAGGGCTAGGGCAAAGAAATTTCGAACCGCTCGCCGACGCCGCCAGTCATGGCATTTGTTGATGACAATCCGGGACATCCAGACCTGGAAGGGTCGGGTTACGTCATAGCGGTTGAGTGCGGCAAAGGCCGCGACGAAGCTCGCCTGGGTGACATCCAATGCCTCATCCATAGATCCGACATGGCTGCGCACGAGCCGGTGAACCCAACCTTGATGCCGGCGGACCAGCTCGCCATAGGCCGCTTGCCGGCCTCCAAGCGCCAGAGCCGCGAGCTCCCCGTCCGAGCAGTCGGGGAGGCACGCGGTCATTCGGATTTGGCCGTCAGCGCTTTCACCACGGCGTCGTCGAATTTGTCCGTCTGATCCGGGCGCAGCACGGCCCGCATCGCGAAGATATGCTCAAGTGTTTCTTTCTGCAGCGCGCCCATGGCCTGGTGCGAGCGATCCACCGCAGTTGCGACTTGCGGGCCATAGCCATGCTCCGCTTCGATCGCTTCCGCGAGACGCGCATTGTCGGCGCGCAATTCGGCCTCCAGCGCTTGACGCCGGATCGCGTAGTTCTTCTCGATTGTCTCGAGTCGGCTGTGTTGCGCTGAATTCAGCTTCAGATCGCGATGGAGCAGCTCGTGCAGCTCATTTTCGACCGGGCGCACTGGAACCACATAGACGCGGCCAATGACAACGCCAGCGATCGCCGCGGCGAAGGTCACCAGGACGAGGAGCAGGAGCCGGCGGCGGTCGCGCATCACTGCGAGCTCAGCAGCGTCGAGGGCGCAAGCGCGAGCCGAGCATCGAAGGGCGATAGCGGTTTGGCATCAGCAGACCGTGTCGGAACTGCCGAGCCGGCAATTCCGATGAACAGCGCGGTTGCGGCCGCGATGCCGAACGTCATAGCGCCAAGGCTTGGTATGGCCCGGATGCGCGCTATTTCCGCCATGACCCGGCTTTCCAGGCCGCCGAGCCTGGGATCGAGAGGCGCATCGCGCAACCGCGAGAGCAGGTGGTCAAGTTCATCCATGGTGCTTCTCCGTCTTCATCCTTCAATACGCACGATGGTCCAGGAACCCTTGCTGTAGATTGAAAAGAATAATTGCGAGGGGTGGGGGCTCGGGCTGCGTATTGTCTCATGGGATCTACAGGAGAATGTTCCAATGCGTTTCTTTTCGCCTCTCGCAGTTATCGCCGCCGTCGGCCTGAGTGTTTCTGCTCCGGCCTACGCGCATCCCAAGCTTGTGTCCTCGACGCCCGCCGCGAACGCCAGCGTCTCGGCGCCTTCGCGTATCACGCTCACCTTCAGTGAAGGTCTGATGCCGAAGCTGTCGGGCGCCGAGATCGTGATGACCGGCATGCCCGGCATGCCCAACCACCGCATGGCGGTAACCGGCTTCAAGACGTCCGTCGAAGGCGACAAGACGCTCGTGCTGACGCTCGCCAAGCCGCTCATGGCGGGCAGCTATCAGGTCGCCTGGCACGTCGTCTCGACCGACACGCACCGCATCCAGGGCAATCTCGCCTTTACCGTCAAGTGACGCCATGAACGACGTGGCACTCGTCGCCGTCCGCTGGGCGCTCTACGTCGATCTCGGCCTGTTGTTCGGCCTGCCGCTGTTCGCGCTCTATGCGCCCGGCGGCGGCCGGATGGTACAGCGGCATCTGCCGATGGTAGCAATGGTGGCCGGTCTCGCCTGTCTCGCCCTCCTGCTGTCGGCGCTGGGGTTCGCGTTGCAGGCAGCGGCCATGACCGGGCTGCCGCTCACCCAGCCTGATCTTTCCATGGTCGCAGAGCTGTTCAACGGCACGTCCATGGGAACGGCGCTGAAGGCGCGCCTCGTCGCGCTCCTCGTTCTTCTGCTCTCCATCCCCTTCTATCGCCGGCAATCCCGTCCTGCCTTCATCGCCTCCACTCTGGCAGGCGCGGTCGCACTCGCGACCCTCGCCTGGAGCGGGCATGGCGCGGCCGGCGAAGGCGAGGCGGGCTGGCTGCAACTGGGGGCCGATCTCATCCATCTGCTCGCCGCGGGCGCCTGGGTCGGCGCGCTTGCCGCATTCCTTGCGCTGGTTCTTACCAGGCTCGCAACCGATGATCTCGCCACTGAAGACATGGACCGGGTCATGCTCGCCGAGGAAGCGCTGCGGGGCTTCTCCCTCGTCGGCACGATCATCGTCGCCCTGCTGATCCTGACCGGGACGGTGAACGGCTGGTTCCTGGTCGGCCCGGGCAACATCGCGTCTCTCGGGCAGTCGACCTACGGCCTGCTGCTCATCGCCAAGCTGCTGCTCTTCGCCGGCATGCTGGGCCTGGCCGCGCTCAACCGTTATCGCCTGACCCCGGCACTTGCGCAGGCGATCGAGGAAGAGGACGCGCCACGGGCGCAGGCGCTGCTGCGCGCGAGCCTCGTCGTCGAAGGCGGTCTTGCGATCGTCATTCTCGGGCTGGTCGCCTGGCTGGGGACACTGTCGCCACCCATGTCGATGTAGTTTATCGTTTCGAACGCCTCGCGTTGGGAGAAGCCAATGCAATCGTACACCCCGCCGCGCGGGACTGGATCGACGAAAGACTATGATCGCGCGATCCGCCTGTGGACGCGGGAGAAGCGGTGGCGTGCCGCCATGCTTGCCATGCTGCGCCCGGATTGGCGCCTGGTAATCGCCGATTATGGCCGCCAGCACGGGTCTCATGCGGCTCGCCTTCCGCCTGACCGTGCAGCGGCTCGATGGCATCGACGATACCCAGCCCAATGCCGACGGCGTGCTCCCCGGCCTGATGGCGGCCAAGCGAACGGGCCCGCCGATTTGGCCACTTAGGCGATTACGTATTGACCCTGACACGGTGTCAGACCCTAGATCGTCAGGCGTCGAAAGGAGCGAGGCGATGAACGAGACACATGGAGCGGCGCATGGCGGCGGTTGCTGCGGCGGCCACGGCACCGCTAAAGCGGCGACCGGCGTCAAGGACCCGGTCTGCGGCATGACCGTCGACCCGGCGACCACGGCGCATCACGCCGAGCATAGCGGTGAAAGCTATCATTTCTGCAGCGCGGGCTGCCGGACCAAATTCATCGCCGATCCCGAGCGCTATCTCGGCCCGCCGACGCCGCCGGTCGCAGCGCCCGAAGGCACGATCTGGACCTGCCCGATGCATCCCGAGATCCGCCAGGACCATCCCGGGTCCTGTCCGATCTGCGGCATGGCGCTCGAACCCGCGACCGTGACCGCCGACAGCGGCCCCAGCCACGAGCTAGTCGATTTCACGCGGCGCTTCTGGGTCGGCCTCGTGCTGGCTCTCCCGGTGCTGATCCTCGAGATGGGCGCGCATGTCTTTCCCGCGATCCATCGCCTCGTGCCGATGTCTATCTCGGTATGGATCCAGTTCGTGCTGGCGACACCCGTCGTGCTGTGGGCGGGCTGGCCGTTCTTCGAGCGTGGCTGGGCCTCGCTCAAGACCCGCAACTTCAACATGTTCACCCTGATCGCGATGGGGACCGGGGTCGCCTGGATCTACAGCGTCATCGCGACGCTCGCGCCTCAGCTGTTCCCGCCGGCCTTCCGCGGCGAGGACGGCATGGTTGCCGTCTATTTCGAGGCGGCCGCGGTGATCACCGTCCTCGTGCTGCTCGGCCAGATGCTCGAACTGCGCGCGCGGGAACGCACCTCGGGCGCGATCAAGGCGCTGCTCAACCTTGCACCAAAGACCGCGCGCCGGATCGGTTCTGATGGGAACGAAGAGGAAATCAGCCTTGATCTGGTTGCGGTGGGCGACCGCCTGCGGGTGCGGCCGGGCGAGAAGGTGCCGGTCGACGGCGTAGTCGAGGACGGCCGCTCCTCGCTCGACGAGTCGATGGTCACCGGCGAATCCATGCCCGTCACCAAGGCAAAGGCCGACACAGTGATCGGCGGCACGCTCAACCAGACCGGTGCGCTGGTGATCGTCGCCGACAAGGTCGGCCGCGATACCATGCTCGCACGCATCGTCCAGATGGTCGCTGAGGCGCAGCGCTCGCGCGCGCCGATCCAGCGCATGGCCGATCAGGTGTCGGGCTGGTTTGTGCCCGTGGTCATCGCGGTCGCGGCCGTCGCGTTCATCGCCTGGGGCATCTGGGGTCCCGAGCCGCGCTTCGCCTATGGGCTGGTGGCGGCGGTCGCCGTGCTGATCATCGCCTGTCCCTGCGCACTGGGGCTGGCAACGCCGATGTCGATCATGGTCGGGGTCGGCCGCGGCGCCGGGCTCGGTGTCCTCATCAAAAATGCCGAAGCACTCGAGCATATGGAGAAGGTCGACACTCTCGTCGTCGACAAAACAGGCACGCTGACCGAAGGCCGGCCTGCCGTCACCCAGGTCGTGCCGGCGCCCGGCTTCGACGAAGCCGAGCTGCTGCGTCTTGCCGCCTCGGTCGAGCGGGCGTCCGAGCATCCGCTCGCGTTGGCAATCGTCGAGGCCGCGAAGGATCGCGGCATCGTCACGAGCGACGTCATCGACTTCGACTCGCCGACCGGGCGCGGCGCGCTCGGCACGGTCGAAGGGCGGCGCATCGTCCTCGGCAATGCGCAGTTCCTTGCCGACGAAGGGGTTGCGACCGATGCGCTCGCCAGCCAGGCCGACGCGCTGCGCCGGGATGGCGCCACCGCGATCTTCATCGGGGTCGACGGCACAGTCGGCGGCGCCTTCGCGATCGCCGATCCGGTGAAGGCCACGACACCAGAAGCGCTCGCCGCGCTCAAGGCGGAGGGCATTCGCGTGGTCATGCTGACCGGCGACAACCGCACGACCGCGGAAGCGGTCGCCCGACGCCTGGGCATCGACGAGGTCGAAGCCGAGGTGCTGCCCGATCAGAAGAGCGCCGTGGTCGCCAGGTTCAAGCGCGAGGGGCGGGTCGTCGCCATGGCCGGCGACGGTGTCAACGACGCCCCCGCGTTGGCCGCCGCCGACGTCGGCATCGCCATGGGTTCCGGCACCGACGTCGCGATCGAGAGCGCTGGCGTCACGCTGCTCAAGGGCGACCTGACTGGCATCGTCCGGGCGCGGCGGCTCAGCCAAGCGACCATGTCGAACATCCGCCAGAATCTCGTCTTCGCCTTCATCTACAATGTCGCGGGCGTGCCCGTAGCGGCGGGTGCGCTCTATCCGCTGTTCGGTATTCTGCTCTCGCCCATTATCGCGGCGGCGGCGATGGCGCTCTCTTCGGTGAGCGTGGTCACCAACGCGCTGCGCCTCAACCGGAAAGCACTGTGAACATCGGCGAGACGTCACGGCAGAGCGGCGTCTCTGAGCGGATGATCCGCCATTATGAAAAGATCGGCCTCATCCCGGCGCCGGCGCGTCGGGGTGCTGGCTATCGTGACTATGGCGAGCGCGACCTCCATCGCCTCCGGTTTATCGCCAATGCCCGCGATCTCGGCTTCCCGATCGAGGAGATCCGCACGTTGCTCAGCCTTTGGGCCAATACCGGCCGTGCCAGCGCGGAGGTGAAGCGGCTTGCCCTTGCCCGCGCCGATGAGTTTCAGCGCAAAGCCGAGGCGTTGACGGCGCTGCGCGACACGCTAATCGACCTGGCCGAGCGCTGCCAAGGCGACGAGCGGCCGGATTGTCCGATCATCGCCGAACTGGCCGCGGCCCGATCCGCATAGCATCCGGCATCGCACGGCCGAGAATTTTAGGGGTGCCCGTTTTCGGTCGATTCGTGCAGGTCGACGGCGAAAGCGATCCGCAACAGGTCGGGCAGGCTTTGCGCGTTGAGTTTGATCATCAGACTGGCCCGATGCAGCTCGACCGTGCGCGACGTGACGCCGAGTTCATCTGCGATAAGGCTATTTGGATAGCCTCGCGAAATTCCTCTCAGAACGGCCCGTTCGCGCTGCGTCAGTCTCGCGGCTTTCGAAAGAGCGTCGGCCTGTTCGGAGGCACGACGGGCTATACTCTCAAGCCAGCTGAAGCCGCGGTCGATCGCGCCGAGCAATGCGGCCTTCTCGACCGGTTTGGCGAGAAAGTCGGCAGCGCCCGCCTTCATCGCCTGTACGGCGAGCGTAGGATCGCCATTGCCCGTCAGCACCACGACGGGCATGTCGATACCGCGCGGGAGTAGGGCATCGAGTTTGCGGTCAAGAGCTTCCGCTTCTGGTGGAGTCGCCGCTTGCAGCGGAACGACTTTCAGCTTTTCGCGAACGAGCGTCACGCCAGGCAAGCGGCCGGTCCGCAGCTGATGCGCGAAGTGACGCAATCGCCGATCAAGTTCGGCGCTCTTATGAGCCAGATATTCTCCGGAATTCACGTTGATCGGCAGTTCGGAGATTGCCGATTGTGCGGCCTTGCGGGGGAGCAGATAGGCGTCGAAACGCTGGTAAGCCCGCGTTCCTTCGACCCAGACATCGCCCGCTCGCAGTTTATCTCGAAGTGTCGCCAGCACGGCCGTCTCGTAGCGCGGACGGCTGACCTTTCCTCCCTCCATTATCAATTTGGACCAATGCCGATTGGAAAAGGGCATCGGCGGGTTTGCTGGCAACTGCGTACCCCAACTGCCGTTGGCCTGCTTGAGGAGATCGAGAGCGGAGAGCAGGTTGGTCCCGCTGCCCGAGGCCTTGAACGTGAATGTGTCGAGGAAGTTGCGGGAGAACCGGCGCAGTGTAGCGTATCGCTCGGTTGCAAGAACCAGAGTGTCCTCCTGAGCGAGATCCGCCAAGGCATCGACGTGCGGACGGGCTGCCATCAGGCGATGCCAGCCCACCATCTCATCGACCAGGACCAGCGGATCGCCGCCAGTTTCCTCTGCCATATCCAGCGCCGCGATCGTTGCACCAAACAGTCGCATGAGCTTGCCGACCGAAGGTGCTGTGTCCTGATAGCGGCGTTCCTGGCCACGCTTGGCTCGGGTGAACAGCCCGCCAATGAGGCGCTCGAACATCAGGATTGCGGCATCTGCAAGCTTGACCTCGAGATTGACGACCGCGGCTGCCAGCGTCGCTCTGCGGCGATTGTGGGAATAGTCGGCCAACAGAAACGGCGGAGCGACGCTGCCCTCGCGCACGAATTGGCCAAAGCGGAAGCCCGTGGTTGCTAGGCTGATTGCCGGTTCAATCCCGAGATCACGTATGAACCGCAGCCGCTTGAGAAGCGCATTCATGTTCTTGGTTGACGGAGATCCGGGCATATCCCGCAACCAAGCCAGCGGCGTCATACCAAGGGCTGGGTCATTGATCAGGAGTGCGTCGAGCAACTCCAATGTACTGCCGCCCAGTTCGGCGACGATTTCCGATGCTGCGCGCTTACGAGCGCGTGCTCTCCCGGCAAGCCCGGCCCGCTCAAGGGTGTCGGGCAGGGGCAGAATAGAGCGCTCCGCCTTCAAGTTATCCATCAAGGATCTGGCAATTGTTTCTCCGCGGTCACTGCGCATGGCTGCACGGGCTGCAAGTTCAATAGCGTGGGCAACATCCGCGCGTGTGAACGGCCTAAGACCGAGGTAATCAGCGGCAATTGAGCTGTGGTCGGTTCGCGTTTGCGGACGTTGGCCATAGGCACCGTATGTGCCCGGAGCGACGCCAAGCTGCGCAGACAGGTAGTTGAGTATAGCATCGGGGATGTCCGAGTTCGTGCGCAGCCCAAACCCAGGATGCCGCAGTAAGGCAAGGTGAGCAGCAATACCGAGCCGATTAACGGGGCCTCGTCGCTTTCCGATGATATCCAGGTCTTCGACCGTCAGCGTGTAGTTCCTGATGATCGAGAAGTGGTCGGTTCTTGGTAGGAATAGCCGCTCGCGCTCTTCCCGCGTCAGTAAATTGCGCCGCGCCATGTTGTACCCCGCCTGAGTCGGAATGCCCCCCCAATCGGTCAGGCTAGACCCGCGCAATGGGGCAGGCATGCAAAAAGGTTATTGCAGAGTTTCAGAGACATCTCCGGCTTAGCGTTGTCTGGCGAACGAACCTTGAGGTGCCCCCACTTAGGGCGCCCGAGCGCGGCGGAACCGAAGCTCGTCGTGCATATTTGCGGGCGGCAAATCCCAATCGTCGGCCTCAGTGTCGAATTTCAGTACGAAGTCGAAGAACACACGGTGCTGCGTTCCGCCGACCTTCGTTCCGGCTGCAGCCTTTTCCAGATGCTCAATGCAGCGCGTCTCGATCGTCTTGGTATAGCGCGGCATCATCGCATTGAGCAGGGGCTGCACCAGATCGACGATCGCCTGGGCGAAGCCGACGGCGTCCTCTTCGGTCGGTAAATATCCTTGGTGGATCACCTTGTTGCGGAACGCGATGTGTTTTTGGGCGAGAAGTGGCGGGATGCAATTATTCTCGAGCTGATAGAGGCCGACGAACATGCCAAGCTGGCGTTCCGATTGGTTCGCAACGGCCTTCCAGGTCCGCTCGGCAGTGTCGCGGTCGACACCGTTATGATCGGATACGACCTCGATATAGAATTGGCACACGCGCTCGAGCGCCGCAGCGAAGGACGCGACGGCTTCCCGGTAATAGCCATCCACAAGGGCCTGCATCGCGGTTTCTGCGAGCACCTCGAAGCGCATCTGGGCCAGAACGATATGGTGCACATGACCCTGGGCGCAGGTGAAGCTGTAGGAGGCGCTCTCGTTGAAGGGCACGGTGACACGACGCCCGGGCGTCCCCTCCAGGCATTTCCAGCATTGGAATTCGAGTCTCATCGGTGATGATCTCGCGACCAGATTGGAGCGCGCTTCTCCACCTTAGCGTCCGTTGTGAAGGCGCCGCAGGAACATGCGGGCGGTGACGAGCACAATGTGGAGGCGGAAGGTGGAATGGTCTTCGTCCGACAAGCCGGGATGCGAGCCATCGGTGTGGAGCATCTTGAAGAGGCCGTTCACGTAATTCTTTCCCTCCGGGGTCCATTCGTTGCGATCGGTCGCAAGGAAGCCCCGCTCCGCGAGAAGTTGCCGCCTGTTCTCAGACGTTGGCAAGGAGGCCGCGCGGGCAGGCTCGATGTTCAGCGCGATGTGGTCGAACAGGCTTTCAAGGAAGGTACGGAGCTGCGCATTGCACGCGGCCCAGTCCCCGCGTGTATGTGCGTCGATCGCTTGATCCAGATGTCCCTTGGGTTCCTGGAATTGATAGGTTTTTAGAAGCTCGTGGACCTCGCTGTCGCTGGCCGGCAGGTCGATTTCCTCTGGCAGTGCTGCCCGCAGCATCGGGGTTTTGCCGCCGTCGTCGACGCCGACGAGATAGCCGTCGCGTGCCAGCCCTCTCAGGAAGGCGGTCTGGATCGGTTGTTCAAGCCGTGGATTGAGCAGGGGAAGCGCTTCACGCACGACGGCCTCGCCGAGGGTCATAGTGCCTTCGACTGTCTGGATCGTCTGTCCGGCACGCTGCATCAAGATGCGGCCGAGTTGTCCGCACTTCTTGGCGACGCTGATCCCGGCGCCAGAGCTGATCTCATTCTCCAATGCAAGCCGAAGCGTCATCTGGTCAAAACTTGCCTGCGTGTGACGTTCAAGCAGCTCGGCGGCAGCGAGGAGGGTCGGTCGGGTGAATGGTTCTGAACGCATGCGATACTCTTTGCCCGACTGGTACTTGGCATGCACGCGGAATGCAGATGCCTTAAGATTTTGGCCATTGGCGCTGCGGTCCTTGGCTTTGCGCTGTGCCACCAATGTCACTTTACCCGGCGAGGTAAAGTGACACTGGTGATTTATGTTGGACCGACTGATTTAGGGGGATTCACAGCGGAATCGCTTGTGCTAGATTCATGCTGTGTTCTACCAAGCCGACCTCTTCGATCAGATCGAACCAGCCCCGCGGGTGGTGGTGCCGCCAGCCGTCGCGCTGCCAGATCTTGTCGAGCGCGTCTCGCAGATATCGAAACGTCCTAGATACGTACTGCTCATCCTCAACTTGATTGCGAAGGCAGCAGGAGAGAATGGCAGCCTCGGACCTTATGTCCGAAGCGAAGCCGATCTGGTTCCGGTCCGCGACTGGCTGTGCCAGGCACTAGCGCCGCTGGCCAATCGCGACTGCCGCCGAACGGCCATGATTGCAGCGGTCCGGTCGGAGTTGACGGCAAAGGCGGAAGCCTCGGAAACAGAGGGCAATCTTGCTCAGAAGCAGGATGAGGAGATCGAGGCGCGCATCCTTCGATCCGGACGGACGAATGTTAGCCGGGCAGTTTCGGACCTAGTGCGCGCGGGCCTGCTGCATCGCCATTACCAAGGATACCGTGTCGATCATCCTAACCGAGGCGCCCAGCGCGAAGCCGTTTATACGATAGCCCCGGATGTGCGATTGGCGTTGGCAGGCAACTTCTAGCGTTATTCGATGGGGTGGGTGCCGCGCGGTCTCATTTGCGATGGCGAGCATAATCACCATATCCGGCTCATTGACCCGATCCTGCACGAGGTGGCGCAAGCACCTCGTGCAGCACGTTCTTAAGTCATTGATTTAACATAAGATATATTATCGTATCGATATCGTGTAAGCGCCAGATACAAATGACACCGTCCTGCTAGATAGAAACGGCACTGCCGGTGCTTTCAGTGGGTCGCCGGTGTCATAGCCTTCCTCGGCAACGAGGACGCGCATGGTATGACGGTGCTGACGATGAGTGCTGCTGAGATCACCCGGTTCGACACGCTGATGCGGCTCGACCGCGGCGAGATCCGGATCCCGGACGCGATGGAGCTTCTTGGCCTCCAGCGGCGGCAAATCTACCGGCTGCTCGATCGCCTTCGACAGGAAGGCGCTGCTGGACTCGTGTCGCGCAAGCGCGGACGCCCGAGCAACCGCCGCTACAGCGACGCCTTTCGCGCCGAGGTCGTCGCTCTCGTGCGGGAAAACTATGCCGACTTCGGGCCGACGCTCGCGCGCGAATACCTTGCGGAGCGGCACGGCTTGGGCCTCTCGTGTGAGACGTTGCGTCAGATCATGATGGAGGCGGGCCTTTGGAAAGACCGCGCGGCCAGGCGCCCGCGCCCCTACCAACCCCGCTACCGGCGCGACTGTCGCGGCGAACTGGTCCAGGTCGACGGCTCGAAACACTGGTGGTTCGAGGACCGCGGCCCGCAATGCACGCTGCTGGTGTTCATCGACGACGCGACGAGCGAGCTGATGCACCTCGAGATGGTCGAGAGCGAAAGCACCTTTTCCTACATGCGCGCGACGCGGACGTACCTCGAGCGGCACGGCAAGCCGGTCGCCTTCTACACGGACAAGCACAGCGCGTTCCGCAACAACACAGCCTCGGCGAACGGCGACGGGATGACCCATCTCGGGCGGGCACTGGACCGGCTGAACATCGATCTGATCTGCGCGAACTCGCCGCAGGCTAAGGGCCGCGTGGAGCGCGCCAATGCGACGTTGCAGGACCGCCTCGTCAAGGCGATGCGGCTCAACCGCATCGACACCATCGAACAAGCCAACGCCTTCCTCCCCTCCTATATGGCGTAGCACAACCAAAGGTTTGCCAGGGCGCCCTTCGACCCGCGCGATCTGCACCGGCCATTGGCCATTCACGAGAACCTTGAGGCGGAGATGGTCTGGCGCGAGCAGCGCACCGTCACCGGTGCCCTTACCCTGCACTACAACAAGGCGATGTTCATCCTGGAGCCGACCCCGGTCGCGCAGGGGTTGGCGCGCAAAAAAGTGGACGTATGCGAGTACCCGGACGGTCGCCTCGAGATCCAGCACGATGGTGAGGCCCTGCCCTACCGCGTCTTCGACAAGATGCGCCGCGTGAACCAGGCGCCGGTGGTCGACAACAAGCATCTCGACGCCGCCTTGACGCTCGCCCACGCCATTCAGCAGGTCCAGCCGCACCACGCGAAGCGCAACAACAACGAACCGGCGCGCACCGCGCAGCCGGTTGGCGTGTTCAAGGCTCTCGCACCGGTGTCGCCCGGGCCGAAGCTGGATCGTCGCAAACTGGGCAATCAGCGCCTGAAGCGAGGCCCTCGCCTCTCGAACGACGAACTCATTGCGCGCGGCCTCGGCGAGTATGTCCGCCAACAGACGGGATAAGCGGATGACGTGCCTGGCAGCGTATCAAAAACGATCGGGGCTGTTGAAAAATGCGCCGCTCGCGGCCGGGTACGGTTGAGGGCGGAATGACACCCTAAGGTTTTGCGATCCCGTCTCGCATGGGATGGTGAAATGGGAAAGGCCGGTCGTTCTCAAAACCCGGTTCTGACGGGGTTTCGAGAAACCTTGAGGGTCGGGATCAGCCTTATCGACCGCTCGCAAAGCGAATGGTGACGCCGAACCCGCCCCCGCTTTCCGACAGAAACGCATTGCCGCCATGCCCGACAGCAATCGCGCGGACCAGCGCGAGGCCAAGCCCGTGCCCATCGGTGGTACGCGACACTTCCGCCCGGGCGAAGCGCCGGAACAGGCGCTGGGCATCACCCGGGGAAACGCCTGGTCCGTCATCTTTCAGCGTCACCTCGATTACATCCTGCGTCGTTCGGGCGGACAGCATTGCCGTCGTTCCGGCCGGGGTATGGCGCAGCGTATTCTCCAGCAGGTTCGACAGCGCCTGCGCCAGCAGGCGACGGTCGCCCTCGACATACAGACCGGGAGCGATGTCAGTCGCGAGGTGATGACCGGCTGCCTCGAAGTCGGGGCGGTAGGTTTCGGCCATATCGTCGAGCAGTGCTGATAGGTCGATCACGGCCATCGCGCGTCGTTCCGCCAATCCTTCCACCTCGGCGATACGTAGCAGCGCGGCGAAAATCTCCAGCAGGTCGTCGGCTTGCCGGCGGGCGGCATCGATCGCCTCCGCATCGCCGGCCGCTGCGCGATCGAGCTGGTTACACAGGCGGGTGAGCGGCGTGCGCAGGTCGTGCGCGACGTCGGTCGAGACCTGCCGCAGATTGTCCATCAGCGCCGCCATGCGGTCGAGCATCCGGTTGAGCGTCGCGGCAAGGCGATCGAACTCGCTGTCGGACCCGTCGCGCGGCACCCGCTGCGTCAGGTCGCCGGCGATGATCGCCTGCGCGGTGGCATCGATGCGTGACAGGCGCCGCCGCGTCAGCCAACCGACCAGCACGGCCGCGCCAATGCCCAGCGCCAGCATCGCGCCCAGCGCTCCGGCGAACAGCGCAGCCAGCGTGCTGTCGATCGCGTCCAGGTCGCGACGATCGGCGACGACGACGAGAAGCCCACCGGCCAAGGGCGTGGCGAGGGCTTGGCCGACGCCGGTGGTGTCGCCGCGGCGAAAGCCGAAATGCTCCTGGTAGCCGGGTTCGGGCGGCGCGAGCGGGGCGATGGTGGCGGCGACCGTCCGCCCGTTGCGGTCGAACAGCAGATAGTCGAGACTGGCTTCGTTCCGCGCATCCTCGCGCAGGCGGATGGCTTCGGCCACCCCCGCCAGTCCCGCTTCGCTCGCCTCGGCAACGAGCGCGCGCGTTTCCACCGCGACGCGGTGATCGAGCTGTTCCTCCAGCGCCTCGTGCGTCACCTCATAAGCGACCGCGCCGATCGCGAGCGTCGCCGCGGCGAAGGCCAGCGCGACCAGCACGACGATGCCGAAGGTGGAGCGCCACAGGCGGCGGATCATCGTCACGCTTCCCGGATCATGTAGCCCGCCCCGCGCACTGTCTCGATCGCGTCCACGTCGAACCCGGCGTTGAGCTTGGAGCGCAGCCGGCTCAGATGCGTCTCGACGATGTTGGTCTTCGGATCGAAGTCGAAGTCCCAGACGCGTTCGAGCAGCATGGTCCGCGTCATCACCCGGCGCGGATTGCGCATCAGCTCGGCCAGCAGCGCGAACTCGCGCGGTTGCAGGGTCACGCGCCGTCCCGCCCGCTCCACCGTGCGGCGATGCAGGTCGAGCAGGATGTCGCCGACCCGGAGCAGGTGGACATCGTCGCCGCGCGGTGCCGGCCGGCGCGCCAGCGCATTGAGGCGCGCGGCCAGCTCGGAGAAGGCGAAGGGCTTGACCAGATAGTCGTCGGCGCCGCCCTCCAGTCCCTCAACCCGATCGGCAATTCCGCCGACCGCGGTCAGCATCAGGACCGGCGTCGCGTCACCGGCCGCGCGCAACGCCTTGACCAAGGCGAGGCCGTCGAGACCGGGCAGCATCCGGTCGACCACGATCGCGTCGAACCCGTCCCCTGTCGCCTGGAACAGTCCGTCACGGCCATCGGCACTGACCGCGACCTGGTGCCCGGCCTGTCTCAGCCCCTGCGCCACGAAGGCGCGGGTGTCGGCATCATCCTCGACGATCAGTATCCGCATCGCCCGACTATCGCGTGCCGGCGTCGGTTCGCCAACCGCCGCCCAGCGCACGGAACAGCGCCACCTCGTTCTGCGACACCGCCAGATCGGACTGGACCTGTTGCAGCGTCGCCGACGCGGTGGCGCGCTGCGCATCGACCTGGAGCAGGCCCGGTGCATCGCCCAGACGAACGCGAGCACCCGCCCGCCGCGCATAGGCCTGCGCCTCGCGTGAAGCCGTCGCCAGATCGCGATTTCGGCGCGTCTCGGCGTCGTAAGCAGCTAGCGCGGTTTCCACCTCGCGCAGCGCCTGCAGCACCGCCACATCCCATCCGGCGAGCGCGGCGCGCTCGGTCGCGCGCGCCTGTTCCAGCCGCGCGCGGGCCGGCGCCTGATTAGGGAAGGCCCAGCTCACGAGCGGCGTCACCGCCGCGCTGATTCCACCCGACAGCAACCCGAATGCTCCACCCAGGTTGACGCGCGGATAGAGGTCTGCCCGCGCCACGCCGATCCGCGCCGCGGCTGCGGCAAGGCGTCGCTCCGCCTCGCGGACATCGGGACGCCGGAGCAGCAGCGCGGTCCCGTCACCGACCGGCGCGGCGGTGCGCAGCCGGGGCGCGGCGGTGCAGGCGAGGCGATAGCCCCGCGCTTCCCCCGGGGGGCGCCCCTGCAACGTCGCGAGCCGATACAGCGCGTTCGCCCGCTGCGCCTCGAACGGGGCGATGGCCCCGCGGGTGGCAGCGGCAATGGTCGCGACCTGCGATACTTCCAGCGGCGACACCTCACCCGCCCGAAACTGTTCGCGCACGAGCGCGACCGACCGGTCCTGTGCCGCCGCGACCTCGCGCGCGGTCGCGATGGCGCGGGTCGATCCGCACAGGTCGACATAGGCCAGCACCGTGTCGGCCACCACGGCGACACGCAGGCCGTCGACGACCGCGGCCTGCGCCTCGGCATCCGCCCCCGCCGCGGTCACGGCGGACCGCAGCCGCCCGAACAGGTCGAGATCCCAGCTCGCTGTCGCAGCGATATCATAATCCGTCGTCGGCACGTTGCCCGACGCGCTCGGTTGCGAGGCAGGGTTGTCGACCCCCAGCGCGCTCTCGATCGTCGTCTGCGGCAGCCGCGTCGCCCGTGCCTGCCGCAGAGCGGCGCGCGCGCCGTCCAGGTTCGCGTAGGCGACGCGCAGATCGGCATTGGCGGCCAAGGCCGATCGCACCAGTCCGTCGAGAACGGGATCGTCGTAGAGCCGCCACCAGTCATCCGGCACCGGCGCGATCGACGCGACGGGAAGCCGGGCGAACTCGCCCGTCGCGCTGGACGGGGCGATCGTCGGCGGAGGTGCTGGCACGCTCATGCACGCCGAGGCGAGCAGCGCGACGGCGGGAACGAGGCGACGGATCATGCCAGCACCTCCCTGGGTGCGGTGGCAGGCGGCACGGTGCGGTCCTCGCCATAGCGGGCGTAGAGTGTGGGCAGCAGCAGCAGGTTGAGCGCGGTCGACGAAATCAGTCCGCCGAGGATCACGATCGCCATCGGATGCTCGATTTCATGCCCCGGCGCGTTGCCGGCGACGATCAGCGGCACCAGCGCGAGGCCGGCACAGGCGGCGGTCATCAGGATCGGCACCAGTCGTTCCTCGGCACCGCGCAGCACCAGCTCCCGCCCGAATGTCATGCCTTCGTGCCGTTCGAGATGCTGATAGTGCGACAGCAGCATGATGCCGTTGCGCGCGGCGATGCCGATGACGGTAACGAAGCCGACCAGCGAGCCGAGCGACAACACCCCGCCGGTGACGGCAACAGCAACCACCCCACCGACCAGCGCGAACGGCAGGCTGACACCGACCAAGGCGGTGATCCGGCGCGAACGGAACTCCATCCAGACGAGCAGCAGGATGCCGACGAGGCACAGCGCACCGATGCTCCAGAGGCGGCTGCGCGACTCCTTCAGTGCGGCATATTCGCCCAGCACCTGCGGATGATAGCCGGTCGCGAACGGCACTCTGGCGACCGCGGCGTCGACCGCCTGCGCGACGGTGCCGAGGTCCGCGCCCGCGACGTTCATCGTGACGTCGAGCCGGCGCTGGCCGTTCTCGCGCTTCACCTCGTTGGGGGCGGGTGCGATCTCGATATCGGCGACATCGCCGAGCCGCACCGGCGCCCCGGCGACCGCATTGCCGGCCGCGGGCACCTGGATCATCAGGTCGCGCAAGGCGTGGACGCTGTTACGCACCGCCGGCTCGCCCCAGACAGCCACGTCGAAGGCGCGCTGGTCGCGGTAGATTTCGCCGACCTTGGCCTGCGCGACCAGCACCTGCGCCTGCCGGCGCACCTCGCCCGCGGTGAGGCCGATCCGCGCCAGTTCGCCCGCACGGCCCCTGTGCATTATTCGGACACAGATTCACGGTAGCGGTTTTGTGAGCAGCGGCAGAAGGCCTTCCGCGTCGAGATTGAGGCGGTCGGACCAGATATAATCGCCAGTGAGATTGATCCGGTCCCATCCCAGCGGTGACAGCCGGGACAACATGGCGGGTTCGATCGGCGTGCCCCGGCGTCGCAATTCGCCGATGGCGCGACCGAGATAGCGGCAATTGAACAGGATGATGGCGGAAGTCACCAGGTTGAGGGCAGCCGCGCGGGTCTGCTGGTTGTCCATGCCGCGGTCACGGAAGCGGCCGAGGCGATGGAAGGCGACAGCCCGGGCCAGGCTATTGCGTGCCTCGCCCTTGTTCAACTCGGCGGTGACGGTGCGGCGAAGATCGCTGTCTTCAAACCAGCGCAGCGTGAACAGCGTACGCTCGATCCGCCCGACCTCACGCAGAGCGGCCGCAAGACTGTTTTGTTGCCGGTAGGCAGACAGCTTCTTCAGGATCAGCGATGGCGTTACGGTGCGGTCTCGCATCGCCCCTATCACCTGGGATATCTCGTCCCAGTGGGGGGGCGGTGAGAGGATGGGCAAAAACGTACGCTCTCATGACTGCCATCCGAGACGCTGGCCGCAAGGCTCTCAATCTACCCCCGGATAGCCGCGCAGTCTAAGCGTTCGCTGATTGTTCGTCCTTAGCGTTGCGTGTGGATGGCTCCCGCGTTGCGGTGCGATTTTCTGACGTTCTGACATGCCATATCGAGTGCAGTCGCGTGTCCGGCCTTTATGTGCAGCCTTTATACGGCTGCTGGCCTTGAAGGATTCCGCCAGCCCTGGCCTCCTCATCGTTTACGCGGACTCGAAGTCCTGTACGCTAAGCAGGTTTGCCGAAGCTCGGTGGATCGAATGGCTTGCCTTCAGTCGGTCTTCACACCTCAACCTTGTTTTGCCATCGCCTGCCAATCAGGCTGCGATCGCCAATTCCTTTCTTTCATACTCGACGCCGCGCGTCATCACCACCCATGCAATACGCGCCATCTTGTTGGCCAGAGCAACGGCCACGACCTTGGGCGGACGGCGATCAAGCAAGGCTTTGGCCCATTCAAAGCCTTTGACGCTGCCCGCCCGGACATGCCGCAGCACTGAAGTCGCACCGACGACCAGCAATTGTCGCAGGTAGCGATTGCCGCCCTTGGTAATCTTGCCCAGGCGGGTCTTGCCACCTGACGAGTTTTGCCGGGGCACGAGTCCAAGCCAGGCGGCGAAATGGCGGGCCGACCTGAAGCTCTGCGCGTTGGTCACCATCGACGCGAGCGCCGAGGCGGTGATCACACCAACGCCGGGGATGGTTTCAAGGATGTTGCTGACGTCGTTGCGATAATGCCAGCGGGTCAACTGCTTATCGATCCCGGTGAGCTTGTCCTGCAGTTCCTGAATGTGGCGCGCTAAGACGCCGAGTGTCTCGCGCGCCAGTTCCGGAAGATCGAGTTCGTCCCCTTTCGCAAGCCGATCGACCATGCGCACCACCTGCGCCACGCCGGTACCCGTCACAAGACCGAATTCGGCCAGATGGCTGCGCACGGCATTGAACATCATCGTCCGCTGCTTGATCAGCAGTGCCCGCGTTTTGTGCAGCACGCCGCCAGCCTGCTGGTCAACTGACTTGATTTCGACGAACCGCATTGTCGGCCGCGTCACCGCCTCGCAAATCGCTTCGGCATCGGCGGCATCGTTCTTCTGCCGCTTGACGTAAGGTTTCACGTAGATCGGCGGGATGAGTTTTACGTCGTGGCCCAGGTTCTGGAGCTGCCGACCCCAGTGATGCGCCGTTCCGCAGGCTTCGATCCCGATCAGAACCGGAGGCAATGCCGCGAAAAACTTCAACATCTGTCCGCGCTTCAATTGCCGGGTCACAACCACCTGACCCGCCGCGTCTACACCATGGACCTGGAACACCGACTTCGCGATATCCAGCCCAATCGTGACAATCTCACTCATCGTCCGTCTCCTCGCTCTTCAGCCGAGGCAGTCTGCCTCAGCCGGTGAGCGGGAGCCATCCACTCCATCGTTTGGCGTACCTTCCACGCTATGTCCTCAACTTCACGTCGATGGCGGCACGATCAGCGGCTTCTTCCTGTTGCCACGCGACATGATGGTCGATGCGCCGACAGACGGTTCGCAAGGGGCGATCTACATCCTCTATAATGGCCGACTTGCGCCGAAGTTCAAGGTGTCGAAACCGCGCACTTTGAGCCTTGTGTCGCGTGCGCTTTCCACCGTGCTGGGCGAAGCGGACAGGACGATCATCGATGATCTACGCAGCTTTGCGCAGGAGCGTAAAATCCGGCTCTCCATATGCGCAATCGATGAAGCCGCCCCGAACGCTGATGCGCCCTTGTTCGACACCGGACATATGCGCAAACTCTACACCATGGGAGAAGAGGAAGGGCGGGCTCAAGATGGGTGTCTGATCTCAACCTCTATACATTCACCGATTATTCGCCCTTAGCATTGTCTGGCGCACCCCCGACGCTATGCCCTCCAAAGCGCTCATATGATCTCCATTTTTTTGTTTGAGGCAATAATATTGTGAACAATAAGCTATTCAAGGCGTGGGAAAATTTGGCCGAAGGATGACTGACGCACTCTCTGCAGACCTTCCTTCTTCATCAATGGCGGGAACGAGAGCGGCGCAGCAGCGTAATGCGTTCACCAAACTTTGTGGAGAATGCAATGCGCTATCTTATCGGCACTGCTCTGGCTGCCGCCCTTCTGTCCCCCGTCGCCTATGCCCAGACCATGTCGGGCGTCGCGCAGACCAACGTCGCAGGTGAAACCACCACGGTGTTCTCGATCCAGCCCCAACGTCAGGTCTCGGCTTCCGACTACGTCAAGCTGAGTGCTGATGCTCTCAACTATCGTATTGCAGCTTCGCAGCTTGCGCTGCGCAAGGCTGAGCGTGCCGATGTGAAGGCCTACGCGAAGGCAGACTATGATCAAGCAAAGAAACAGCGGGACTCGCTTTTTGCCGCCCTCTCCAACAAGGATCGAAAAATCGCCAAGCCTACGCTAGCTCTCTCGTCGCAGCGTGCTGCGTCAATTGATTTGCTCAAGAAGAGCAAGGACGATTTCGACAATCTTTATCTGACGCAGATGGCAGATGAAGCTCCGTCGATGTGGGCACTGCAGAAGGGCTACGCTCTGGAGGGCAGCGATCCGGCTCTGAAGCAGGTTGCTACCCTTGCAGTGCCGACGATCGAAAGCGGCTATACCGTGGTCAAGGGGCTGACGCCGGCGGCAGTTGCCTCGCGCTGACCTAAGCAATGCGGGACACCTGAAATACGGTCTTCTCGCTTGATCACCATCATGGCAGAAGTGGCATTTTTGTCACTTCTGCCATTTTGTTGTTACTTGTCGAAACTCTCTTTGACGTTCGGGGTTAGCAGGTCACTTACCGACAGTTTCGGTACGAACAAATTTGAAGAGAGATACATGAAGAATTTGATCCTTGCTGCCGCTGTCTGCTGCTTTGTTCCTACGCTTGCGTCTGCACAGGAGACCGCTCCCGACGGCACTGATGCATTTGGCATCGAGCCTTATGTTGGCGTCCTTGGCGGGTATCACACCTTCGACAAAGATAGCGAATTCGGCTCGCCGCGTGGCGGTAGCATGAACGGCGCGCTCATCAGCGGGATTGCAGGCGTCAACATTCCCTTGGGTCCGGTATTTGTTGGTGCGGAGGGTAACGCCAGCAAGGGCTTCAACGACATCGATTGGGAATATGGCGTTCGTGGCCGCATTGGTGCGCGGGCCGGCGAGAGCGGAATGGTGTTTGCCTCTGCCGGATATCAGTGGGTTAATGGCAAGCGCGCCTACAGCGACCAAAAGGACTGGGTGTATGGCGTGGGCGTCGAAGTTGGACCCAAGGATATCGGTCTGGGCGGCGTAACCGGTAATAGCGGCATTCGCATTCGCCTTCAGATGGAAACCTACGATTTTGACAGTCTGCGGCCCATGGGCGGCGTAGTCTTCCACTTCTAATGAATGGGGCGGGGTTCGTTGTCAAGATCGCGACGGCCCTGACCTACCTCTTGCTCCAATCGAACCTGGGAGATGTTGTGGCATTGTAGGGTATCGAACGCCAGTATAACTACGTTATACAATATAGTCTATCGTTGAACTTTCTTGCTTACACTACCGTCAGGTCCAGCTTGATACTCTATCATTGCACAATGAGCGGACTGCCCTTGTCGCAGTAGCGCACAACAATGTCTCTTCACGGATCGCAGGACACAGGCCGGAACCATAGAGAGTGTCAGCAAGAGCATCGACGGTTGTCGCCTTGGCGCGATAGGCACCGGTCGCCACATTGCCTTCTCAGGTAACTTTCTATGGGATAAAGTTGCAGCGTCTGCAGAACGTAAGACGCTCAACCTGCCAAAAGATAGCTGCGCCGCATAAATGTTCGTTGATTGTTCGCCCCTAGCGTTGTCTGGCGTACTATTCACGCTATGCCCTCCTATAGCACGGATGCAGCCCTGATCGACCGAGACGGGACGAAGCGGGGTGCGAAGAGGTCGGCCCGGCAACATCGGCGGCTTGCGCGGCCTATATCACTTGAGGGCAGGAGAAGCCTGCCCGGAGAATGAGATGCCGCCCACCGCGCCTGCCCGCGTTCCGTCACCGATCGCCATGCCCGACGATGACTTTGGAGCTGCGCTGATTGCACAGGCGGCCGCGCTCAGCGCCTATGCCCGGCGGCTGACCGGAGGCGGTGCCGATGCCGACGATCTCTTGCAGGACACCATGCTGCGCTGTTGGGCCGCGCGCGCCAGCTTCGCGGCCGGAACGAGCCTCGCCGCTTGGGCTCGGACCATAATGAAGAACAGTTTCCTCACCGGTCGCCGCCGCGCGCGTTTCCATGCCGATCTGCCCGAGGATGCGCGCGACCGGATGCTGAACGTGGGCGAGACCCAGAGTCTTGCCATCTGGCTGCGCGATACGGATTGGGCGCTCAGCGAACTCCCGCCCCACCAGCGCGAGGCGGTGCTGTTGGCGAGCCAGGGCGTGTCCGTCGAGGACGGAGCGGCGCAGCTCGGCATTGCTACAGGAACGTTCAAGAGCCGTGTCGCTCGCGGGCGGACCCGGCTGCGCGCCCTGATCGATGAGCGATCAACGCCGCTGCTGGCCGACAGGACTGGCCGCGATACACCCTCGCCAGAGGCCAAGCTGCCCGTCCGCCTGCGGAAAAAGCGGGACTGGCGGGGCGTCAAGATCGGCTGAACCCCGGTGTGCCGGTTGGCTTGTTGCTTTTCTTAACAGTTTGCCGGTAGCGTGCGCGCACCTGCGGAGACGCGGGTGGAGGCGTGGAAACCTCCTGAAACACGAGCCGGTCGAGCTTCATCGACCGGGTGGCGGGCGCGCATGTCCAAGCCACCCGGCCAAAGGCGTCCGCGCCTGACGTGTTTCAGGTTTCCAACACCCGGTTCAGTGGCCGGCACGTCTCCGAAATGGGGCGTGCCGCCGGCTGCACAGGAACACTTGGGGCGGGAATGAGCTTGGAGAACCTTTTGACCGAGTAGGACATGCGTGAATAGCCATCTGCCTGTCGGCCGCCTCGCCGATCATCTTCATTCCTTGCCGCGCGAACGCGCCTGGTTCGCGATTCTCCTCAGCGTCACGGCGCTGGCGCTGGCGGACGCACATTTTCCCCGAATAGGTCTCGCGCCGCTCTATATTCCGATCGTCTGCGCCGCCTGCTGGGCGCTAGGAAGCCGCGCTGGCTATTTGGTGGCGATCGTCGCGGCCGTCCTCGCCGTCGTGCCGCATGTCGCCGAGCTGCCCAGGCTCTCTCCCGCCCTGCTAGGGGCAAGGATGGCCGTGCGTGCCGTCACCTATGTTATCGTCGCCGCCATTGTTCTCAGCTTCCGCCGGTCTTTCGACCGAGAGCACCACTTGGCGGCGCGCGACCGCATGACCGATGCGCTCAACAAGGAGACGTTCCGCGAGCGCGTGGTCCATCGTCTCGATCTAGCGGTGCCTGCCCGGCAATCCTTCCTGCTCGCGATCCTTGATCTCGACGACTTCAAGGGCATCAACAACCGCCACGGCCATGTTGCCGGCGATGAGGTGCTGCGCGCCTTTGCGCAGGGCGCGCGGGGGATCGTCCGGTGGGAGGATGATTTCGGGCGGATCGGCGGCGACGAGTTCGCTTTTCTGCTTCCCGTTCATTCGGCCCAGGAAGGGGTGTATTTCGCCCGCGTGCTCCACAAGCGCCTGTCATCGGTTCTAGCCGGCACGCCTCATCCAGTAACGTGCAGCATGGGCGCGCTGCTGATTCAGCCTGATACCCCGCGCGACGAGCCCTCGTTGATGCACGCGGTCGATCAGCTCATGTACGCGGTCAAGCGCGCCGGGAAGAACGCCGTGGAGATCGGCTGCGCAACGACCGGTCGAGGCCGGGACGCTCCTGTTCCGTCCCGGCTCCGGGTAATGGAGGCCACATGACGAGCGAGCAGCCCGACAGGACTCATCAGAGCGATGGGCGAAGCTTTCGCGGTGATCGGCACGCCGATGGACAGAGCCAGCATCGCCAGTATCGATGAGTTCGCCAACGCGCTCGCTATATACGCGGCGGTGCGCGCCGAAACCGATGGCGATCAAGCTTAGCAGGCAGCATCGAGCGCGCGGCAGAGCGCTCCGATCAGAAGCTCGCGCGACGTGGGCTTGTGGCAGGTCGGGCGTGAGGCGTGGACAGCCGGGATCATGCTGGCCGCGCCCGTGGCGAAGATGAAGGGCACGCCGCGCCGATTCAGTTCGTCCGCGATCGGGAATGAGGTTTCGGAGCCAAGTTGCACATCGAGGCTGGCAACATGAGGCGACGAGTCCAGCGCCGAGAGGGCGTCCCGCACGCAATCGACAGGGCCGACGACTTCTGCGCCGGCGTCGGATATTATCTCAACCAGCGTGGCCGCGACCCAGTAATCATCTTCAACAACCAGCACACGAAGGCCGCTGATCCCGTCTCGTGTAGTCATGTCGCACCAAGCATTTACGCAGCCGTTCCACCGACCAGCGCAGCAACGCGCCGTCTGGCTCTGCGCTCCACGCGGACATGCAAAATGTTCGTCTTGGGCGATCGATTGATCTAAATAGCCGGGTAGGGGGCGCGTAGAGTTATGGTCGATACTGAAACCCGGATTCGTGAGCTTGAGCATCGGTTCAGGAACATTCTCACTATCGTTCGTTCTCTTGTCAGCCAGAGCTTGCAGGCGGCCGATTCGATCGAAGACGCCCGATCGACCATTGACGAGCGATTGGCGGCGCTGGGTAGCGCGACCGAGCAGCTTCTATCCCATAATTGGGAGACCGCGCCCCTCCCGGCGCTGGCCGAGAATGCACTGGCGCACTTCACCCTCTACGCGGAGCGGCTTCGCCTTGATGGCCCCACGGTCACGATCGGCCCCAAGGCGGCGATGACGTTGACCCTCGCCTTTCACGAGCTGGCGACGAACGCGATCAAATATGGTGCGCTGTCCAACGAAACAGGCACTATCGAGCTGACGTGGAAAGTGCTGGGATCGGGCATCGAGGCCGAGCTTTGGATGCAATGGGCCGAACATGGCGGCCCGCCAGTCGTCAGGCCCGAGCGGCGGGGCTTTGGATCGCGGCTGATATGCACGGCCGCAAGCCGCAGCTTGCGCGGCCGTGCCGAGTTGGAATTTCCCGTCTCGGGCGTCGTGTGGACCTTGCTCGCCCCTCTGGCCGCGGTCGAGCTATGATCGAATCCGGATACGGGTCATCCCCGCCGCTAAGCCTTGGGTTCATCGCGCATGCCTGTCTCTTCGGCCCACGCTCCTTGTCCGACTGGATCCCTCCCGTCACTTTGATCGTCTCTTTTGTCAGGGTCTGAAATCCGGAGCACGTCTGTATGTCCAAACCGCTCTCCCCCGAAACAATGGCTTTGGTGAAAGCTACGGCGCCTGCGCTCCAGCAGCATGGCGTGGAGATCACCACGCGCATGTACCAGCGCCTGTTCGTCGATCCGGAGATCAAGGCGTTGTTCGACATGGCCGCGCACGAATCCGGCGCGCAGCCCAAGCGGCTCGCGGCGGCGATCCTCGCCTTCGCGCAGAATGTCGATAAGCTCGACGCGCTGAAACCGGCGATCGAGCGGATCGCCGCGCGTCATGTCGAAACACACATCAAGCCCGAGCATTACCCCACCGTGGCGAACGCGCTGCTCCCCGCCATCCGCGATATTCTCGGCGAAGCCGCGACCGAGGAAATATTGACGGCATGGGGCGAGGCCTATTGGTTTCTAGCCGATATCCTTATCAACCGTGAGGCGCAGCTCTACCAGACCAAGGCGGCATGATCGCCGCAGCAGGCCGCTCCTCCCAAAGGATGTGAGAAGCCGATCCTAGAATCGTGGCTGCGGTAGCCAAGATGCTCATTGTTCGACGTCATTTGCCAGTTTGAGAAGCTTGGTCTCGATGCCTTTCAGGCCGGCAATGGCCTCATGGTCGGCGACTGACCGGGGGCGTTTGCGGGAGGGGGCGGAATCCTACGCTAAGGATTTGGGCCAGCGATATTCCCCGGTTAGATTGATGTGTTCCCATCCCAACGGCGAGACGTGGGCGAGTAGATCAGGCGCGATATGGGTACCGCTGGCGGCCCGGGTATTGACGACCTCGCCGAGCTTCATGGTGTTCCAGAATATGATGATGGCGGCGAGCAGGTTCATTCCGGCGATGCGATAGTGCTGGCCTTCGCCGGATCGATCCCGGATTTCACCTCGGCGGTGGAAGCTGATGGCGCGCTTTAGGGCGTGGTGGGCCTCACCCTTGTTGAGGCCGATCTGAGCCTGGCGCTGGAGGCCGGCATCAAGAATCCAGTCGATCATGAACAGGGTTCGCTCGATGCGGCCCACCTCTCGCAATGCGAGGGCCAGCTCATTCTGGCGCGGGTAAGAGGCGAGCTTGCGAAGAATCTGGCTGGGGGCGACGATCCCCGCTGCGATCGTCGCCATGATGCGCAGGATGTCGGGCCAGTTGCGCTCGATGAGCGGTTCATTGATCTTACCTCCGACCAGCGCTCGCACATTGGCCGGCGTCGCGTTGGGCGTGAAGGCATAGAGTCTTTTCTGAGGGAGATCGCGGATACGGGGGGCGAACCTGTAGCCGAGCAAGGCGCAGGCGGCGAACACATGATCGGTGAAGCCGCCCGTGTCGGCAAAATGCTGGCGAACGCGGCGGCCCGCGTCATTCATGAGCAGCCCGTCCAGGATATAGGGAGCCTCGCTGACCGTTGCCGGGATCACCTGGGTTGCGAACGGCGCATATTGATCGGACACATGGCTGTATCCCTTGAGGCCCGGGACGTTGCCATATTTCGCGTTGATCAGATTCATCGCCTCGCCCTGCTCGGTAGCAAGGAAGAACTGCCCGTCGCTGGATGCCGATTGCCCTTGTCCCCAGAAGGCGGCCATGGGCAGGGCGGCGTGGGCCTCCACGATCATGGCGAGCGCCCGATCATAGGCGCTGCCTTCGACATGCCAGCGCGCGATCCGCAGCAATTCCCAGAAGCTGTGCGTGTTGGTCGCCGCCGCCATCTTGCGCAAACCGAGATTGACGCCTTCCGCCAGCAACACGTTCATCAGGCCGATCCGGTCGCTGCAGGGCGCGCCGGTGCGCAGATGCGTGAACGCCTCGGAAAATCCGGTTCGCTCATCGACTTCCAGCAACAGATCGGTGATCCTCGCGGGCGGGAGCTGTTGATAGAGATCGAGCACGAGATCCTCGGCCCCTTCGGGCGTGTCGGCCCTCAGCTTGTCGATGTGCAGCTTGCCGTTCTCGATGATGCCGCCTGGGATCGTGCCGGTTCGCGCCGCGCGGCCAAACTCCTTCAGCCGTGTATCCAGTCGAGCCCTGCGCTCGGCCAGCCATTCGCCGGGTCGCAGCGGCACGGCGAGCCGCGCGGTCTGCTCTATCGCCTGTGGCGGGACCAGAAGCTGCTTGAGGTCGCCATAGCGGCGCGATCCCGCCAACCATATGTCACCGGACCGGAAGGCGTCGCGGATGTGGAACAGCACCGCGATTTCCCAAAGCCGGTGGTCGCCGCTGGGCTCAGCGCGAAGATGACGATGCCATTTCGAGTTGGGACGTAGAAAATCCACCGGCGGATCGACCTTGATCCCGTTACGCAGCATCGCAACGGCCGCCAGAAGAGGCGTGGCGATCGGCGCCGCCTGCATGTCGAGCAGGCGCAGCATCCTGGGCGCGTAGAGGCGGAAACGGTGATAGCCGTCCAGCACACGGCTGAGCGGGTCGGCCGCGAGCACGTTGGTCAGCGCGGAGGCCGTGGCGACAAGGGTTCTGAACCGTTCCCAGCCAGGCCCGGTGGCGATTATCCCGTCCAGGGCCGTGCCATCGTCCTGCGCTCCAAGCAAAGCACCACCGATTTCGGCAAAGGACTTCAGCGTGTCCCGAACGGCCGCCTTTTCGTCGGCGATCCTGGTGTTGCAAAGGCGTTCGGAGGCCCGATAGAGACGGCCTACGATGCGATCGTGGGTCTCCACGATGACATCGGCCAGCGATGACCGCCATTCCAGGGTGCAGACAGCGAGGATCGCAAGCCGCCTGTCTTCGGGCAGATCACGCATGCCGTCGGCGTAATAGCGCTCGCCCTGCCGGCGAAGCCGGGTCACACGATGCGCCGGCACGCCGTCCAGCAAATCCGCCGGAAGATCGAACCTTTGAAGATATTCCAGTCGATCCATCAGCCGGTTAGCGGCTGCTGAATTTGCGCCAACCTCGAACTGTCGCAGCCATACGAAGCGCGTGACGCGACCATCCACCGTATCCTCCAACAGGTGAGCCAAATTCTCGCTCAGGGTTGGCGTGATGCGATGGGCGATAAGATCCTCGATCCGGCGCTCGGCCTCAACCAGCGCATCGGCGCAAAGGCGCTCGATCGTCGAGGAGCCGGGAAGGATCGTGCGGGTGCGGCGACACTCCGCAACGAAGCGACGGGCAAGATCCTCATTCGATGTCGCCGCCTCGGCTTCCCGAGCGATCCATTCGCGCAAATCCCGTGCGCCCCGCCCCGAAAAGGAGCGATAGCCGTAGATTCGGCGAAGGTCCGCCAGATGCTCGTGCCGGGTCTCCTCGCGCGCGGCATAGAGGAGTAGATCGTCGCTGGTCAGGCCGAGCTGGGCCGCGATGAAATCCGATACCTGCGCCGGGATCAACTCGCCAGGAGCGAGCACCCGGCCCGGGTAGCGCAGGACGCACAGTTGCAGCGCGAAGCCAAAACGATTGTGGGCGCGCCGGCGCTGGCGGATATGCCCGAGATCCTCATCGCTGAGGGTATAGTGCCGCAGCAGCTCACCTTGATCGACCGGCAAGTGAAGCAGCGCCTCGCGCTGTCGATCGGTCAGGGTCACGCGACGCGGCATACATGCTCCTTATTCTTTCCGAGCTACGGTTTGAGATAGCTTGATTGAGATGCTGGTTAAGATACACAATAGCCCAATCTTATGTGCTCATGTTCGTCACCGCCTCAAACCTTCGTTTGTGATCCATGCTGATCGGCTACGCCCGCGTGTCCAAAGCCGACGGCTCGCAGTCGCTCGACCTGCAGCACGAGGCTCTGTTGCAAACATGGGGCACGGCCGCGCGGCGTCACCCAGTTGGGGGATTAGGCAGCATTGGCGAAATGCTTATTGAGCATAATCATGGTTTCGGTCAGGGCCGAGGGTCCAATTCCGAATGCTCTTTCAACCAGGCGCACCTCCCCCATGATACCTGGCTGCAGGCACCATGCCTGGGCCTGTCCTTTGCGTAGGGCGCGCATGACCTCGAAGCCCTTGATCGTGGCGTAGGCCGTTGGCATCGACTTGAAGCCACGTACCGGCTTGATCAGCATCTTCAGCTTGCCGTGGTCGGCCTCGAGCACGTTGTTCAGATATTTCACCTGCCGGTGCTCGGTTTCCGCCGCCAGTTTGCCTTCGCGTTTCAGCTCAGCGATTGCTGCGCCGTAGCTGGGTGCCTTGTCGGTATTGAGTTTGGCCGGCTTTTCCCAGTCCTTCAGGCCACGAAGAGCTTTGCCCAGAAAGCGCTTCGCCGCTTTGGCGCTGCGTGTCGATGACAGATAGAAATCAATCGTGTCGCCCCGTTTGTCGACCGCCCGGTACAGGTAGGTCCATTTGCCCCGCACCTTTACGTAGGTCTCATCCAGACGCCAGCTCGGATCAAAGCCGCGCCGCCAGAACCAGCGGAGACGCTTCTCCATCTCCGGCGCGTAGCGCTGCACCCAGCGATAGATCGTCGTATGATCGACATCGATCCCACGCTCGGACAGCATTTCCTCGAGATCACGGTAGCTGATGCCGTATCGACAATACCAGCGCACCGCCCATAGGATGACCTCGCCGGTAAAATGCCGTCCTTTGAAATCGTTCATCGCAACTGACCTTGACAGTACATGAGCCCAATCTTGGAAACCGTGTCAGAGTTTGCAACAGAGCCAAATTTCCTGACAAAAATTCCCAGCCGTCACAGAAGCGTCAAACAGAAAACATAGCTGTACATCTGTTTCGATTCACGGACAGGTCGTAGGGGCTGTCGAGCGTGCAGCACCGGACAGGTGTGCTGCGCGATCACATCCCTGCGCCCTGCCGCGAGAGGAATTGCCGTCTCCCGGTGTGGCCGGGCGATGGCCGGTATATTCTGTTGGAGACAAGAAGTGACCTTATCGACCGATCCGTTCAGCGTGGCTGTCATCTGCGATACGCAAAATTATTCCAGCTACCGCAATCAGCGGGAGGCAGGCTTTCCCTTCAACGCGCGTGAGATGTTGTGGGACATGATGCAGTATATCGCCGCCAACGCGCGCAAGAATGGTGGCGACATCGCCTTCGTCTCCGGTCTCGGCGATAGCTGGCAGCATCCGAGCAGCTGGGGGCCCGACGCTCCCCATGTCGAGCGCGGCGTGTCCTGCGTGCCCAATCCCGCGATCGAGGCGCTGATCCCCGCCTCTCCATCGCAAGTGCTGGAGGTCGAGATTCCCGCCATTCGCAAGGCATGGGGCATCATCGCGGACGAACTGCCCTTCTTCCTCGTCCCCGGCAATCACGACCATGACAATATCTGGAGCGACCCGGCCTTTCCGCCGGAGCCCGATGGCTGGATTCGCGACGGCGCATCCTATGGCCTCGGTTCGCTGCATGTCGGTTCGCTCGACAACTGGACCGCGCATTTCGGCGACCAGTCCGAACTGTTCCGCGACAAGCCCTGGTATGTGTCCTCGCACAAAGACGGCTGCAATGCCGCGCAGGTCTTCAAGGGCGGCGGCTATCGTTTCCTGCACATCGGTATCGAGATGTGTCCGCAGGACGACATCATCGAGTGGGCGCAGTCCGTCATCGATGCCCATCCCGGCCTGCCGACGATCCTGTCCATCCATGAATTCATCAATGAAAAGGGCGAGCGTCAGTCGATCGACTTTTTCGACCTCACCCGCATCGACCCGGACCGCAACAGCCCGCAGAGCCTGTGGGAAAAGCTGGTGGCCCCGAACGACCAGATATTGTGCACGCTGAACGGCCATTTCCATGGCGTGATGAACCGGATCGACACCAATGACCATGGCCACAAGGTCTACCAGTTCCTCGTCAACTATCAGTGCCGGAAGCAGACGTTCAAGGCGACCGGCTCCGACGCGGCAATCCTCGACGGCATCGGTGACGGCTGGCTGCGCCTGATGACCTTCGACCTGGCAGGGGAGGCGCCGACGCTGCGCCTGCGCGCCTATTCGACGCACTACAAGGCCTTTGCCTCGGACCTGCCGCTCTACACCGAGTGGTATGGCAATGAGCATCCGGAGATGAGCGAAGCCGAATTTGTCGGTCTCGACGAATGCACCTTCGACCTTGACGACTTCCGCGCCCGGTTCGGCATGCCCTCGACCCAGGGTCAAGCCGACCGTGAGCTGGCGCTGGCCGGCGAATAATCATGGCCTCGCTCGCCGACCTCCCGACGAACGGCGCCATTCCGGCATCGGCTCAGCCGATGCCGGATACGGACCGACCGCGCAAAATGGCCTATTATGTCCTTGCGCTGCTGTGCCTGATCTCTCTTCTTGGCTATTATGACCGCTATCTGGTCGCGATCCTGGTGGAGAGCATCAAGCATGATCTGGGCGTCAGTGACGGCCAGGTCGGCCTGCTGACAGGCTTTGCCTTCGCCTTCGTCTATTCGATCATGGCGGTGCCGGTGGCCCGCTATTCGGACGGGGGGCGGCGGGTGCTTGTTCTGGGCGTATCTCTGCTGATCTGGTCGGCGATGACGGCGCTGTGCGGGCTGGCGCCGAGCTTTGCTGTCCTGCTGATCGCCCGGCTCGGCGTGGGCATGGGGGAAGCCGGCGGCATTCCGACCACCCATGCGCTGGTATCCGACCATTTCCCGGCACGCTGGCGGGCGACCGCCTTGTCCGCGACCGTAGTGATTGGCGGCATCGGTTTCATGATCGCCAATGCGGCCGGTGGCTGGGTGGCGGATCATTGGGGCTGGCGGGCGGCTTTTCTGGTCGGCGCGGCACCGGCGCCGCTGCTCGCCCTGCTGCTGTTCACGACCGTCAGGGAACCGGTTCCCTCCAGACCACAGGCCGGGGCGACGCCGACCAGCATGTGGCGCGCCGTCGGCACATTGCTGTCCCGGCGGAGCTATGCGCTGCTGTGCCTCGGCATGGCGGTGGCAACGGTCGCGGCCTCGGCGATGCTGAACTGGATACCGGCCTTCCTCATGCGCAGCCATGGGCTGAGCGCGGGGCAGGTCGGGGGCAGCTATGGCCTGATCATGGGCCTCTCCACCATAGCAGCATTGCTGCTCGGTGGTCTGCTTGGCGACGCGCTGTCCCGCATGGATCCGCGCTGGGGCATCCGCTTGCCCGCGCTGGCCTTTTGCCTCTCCATGCCGATGACGCTTGCCTTTCTGTTCGCCCGCGACCTGACCGCCGCCCTGTTCATTGCCGCGCCCATGACCCTCGTCGGCACGCTGGCAACGACGCCCGCCTATGCCCTTGTCCAGCGGCTTGCCGGACCGGACAATCGGGCCACGGCCACCGCCCTTTACCTCCTGATCGTCAATCTCTTTGGCATGGGATCGGGGCCAGCCGTGGCCGGCTGGATCAGCGATGCGCTGGTTGACCAGGTCGGTCAGCAGTCGCTCCAATATGCCCTTGCCATCATGTCGTGCGCCTATCTCGCGGGCGGCCTGCTGATCGCTTGCGGCGCGCGCAGCGTGGCGCAGGAGAGCGCTGACGCCAACGCTATCTGACTTTCTCCTTCTCTCACATTCCCGGTCGTCGGCGCATCTTGGTGCCGACGAGCGACCCTGCTCACCTTTTCAGGATCATTGTCATGAACAGCTTTCCCTCTCTGCCACTACGCCAGGCGCTCCTTGCCGGTGCCGCCCTGACCACATTGATCGCCTTTCCGCTGCACGCCGAAGAAAACGCCGGCGGCGGAGACATCATCGTCACCGCGCAAAAGCGCGCACAGCGGCTGATCGACGTGCCCTCGACCGTCAGCGTCCTCAACCCCGAAGCGCTGCGCGAGGCTGGCGTCAGGGATCTGATCGACGCATCCCGCCTCACCCCCGGCGTGGTCGTTTCGCCGCAAATCACCGGCGGACGAACCATCCAGACCTTCACCATTCGCGGTATCGGCTATGATGACTTACGGCCCAACGGCAACCCGTCCGCAGCCGTCAGCATCGATGGCGCCTATCAGGGATCGGCCGCTCTGGTCGGCGGCCAGATGTTCGACATCGAACGGATCGAAATCCTGAAAGGGCCGCAAGGCACGCTCTACGGCCAGAACACCACGGCAGGCGCGGTCAACATCATTTCCCGCCAGCCGACCGACCAATGGACAGGCGAGGCCCATGCCGAATATGGCCGGTTCAACAGCTGGCGCGCGGAAGGAGGTGTGGGCGGACCTTTGGCGCAGGGCATCAAGCTGCGCCTTGCCGGCGTCTATGACAGCACCGACGGTTTCATGACCAATATCGGTACCCATGGGGCCACGGGATCGTCCAACCCTGCAGTCCCGGCGATCGTCGACCCCGGCGTCGATGACAAGGCCAATCGTTCGGAATATTATGGCGGTCGCGCCATCCTGCTCCTGGAGCCTGCCGATGGCACATCCGTCAAGCTGAACGCGCATGGCTTCAAGGAGAGCGGGGCGGTGCAGTTCTTCGAACGGACCCGAACCCTGCGTGGCTTCGAACCGCTCCCACGCTTCACGATTGATTCCGCGATCGAACCCTTACTGGATAAGAGCAGCTATGGCGGATCGCTGACCTTCAATCAGAAAATTGGCGATGGCGTCCAACTGGTCGCCATTCTGGGTTGGGAAAAGCTGAAGCAGCGCTACGCCGCTGCTAGCGACGCGGTGCCGACGCGCATCGGCGACACCATCTACCGCGACAATGTGGAACAGGGCACGGTGGAAATCCGCCTGCAAAATGCGACGCCGGACCGCTTCGACTGGGTGGTCGGCGCCAACGCCTATAAGGATAAGGTGCGACTGCGCAGTACGCTCGACCTGAGTGACGCGATCCTCAGCGTCCTGCAGGCGGACTACCGCCAGCGTCGCCGCAGCGTCGCCGGTTTCGCCGATGGCAGCATCAAGCTGGGCGACCGTTGGAAAATCGGGGCTGGTCTGCGCTATACCCATGACGAGAGCGACTTCGACGGCGTGACGACGGACCTCAACCCCTATGGCGTCAGCATCGCTCAGGCCGCCTTCGGTCCGCTGCCCTTTGCCTTTGACCGCAATTTTTCGGACAACAGCCTGTCGGGGCGACTGAATGTCAGTTACGAGATTTCGCCGTCGGCGACAGCCTATGCGTCGGTCAGCCGCGGTTTCAAGGCGGGCGGGTTCGATGGGTCGACATCCTTCACCCTGCCGGAAACCAATCCGTTCAAGTCGGAGCGCGTCTGGACTTACGAGGCCGGGATCAAGTTCCTGCCCCAGGGCGGCCCGGTCCAGATCGACGCATCGGCCTATTATAACGACTTTAACAATCTCCAGGCCAACCTCAACAAGATGATCGGTACGCTGCCTAGCAATATCCGTACCAATGTGGGCAGCGCGCGGACTTATGGCGTCGAGGCGAATATAACCCTACGGCCGGTCAAGGGAATGGAAATACAGGGTGGCGTCTCGCTGCTCGACAGCAAGATACTGGAGATGTTGTCGGACAGCGCGGTCGAACGGGCGCGGCGGATCGGCAATGAACTGCCCTTCGCGCCGAAGATGACGCTGACGAGCGCCATCCGCTACACCATGCCGCTGGGCAATGGCATGACCCTGACGCCGTCGGTCAATGGCCGATTCATCGACGATTACTACACCGAACTCGACAACTATCAGACGATCAAGGGCTATTTCCTCGGTAATGCGCAACTGGAACTGGCGATCGGCAACGGCGCTACGGTGGCGGGTTGGGTTCGCAACTTCACCAATGTCCGCTACGCCACGGCGCTCTATGTCGCGCCGCCAACCTACACGCAGATGAGCGGATCTCCGCGGACCTATGGCATGTCCATAGGCTATCGCTTCTGATGAGCCGATGGTGGGCTGTCATGGCGAATTGCAGACGCCTTGGCAGTCCACGCACTAGGAGGATGATCGCCATGAAGATGGGCGTTTGATGCATATGCCGTCCGCTCTGCCACGTTCCATCAAGGATAGCGGCCCGTCTGCACCTGAGTATCGGATTTTGGCGGCTGAACGTCCGGCATGGGTCGGAGTGCGCGGCTCGCTTGCGTTTCATTCCGCTGCCGAGGCCGTAAGAGCGGCGTTCATGAGATTGGCGTACGCGGGAGTGAATGTTTATCCCTCGCGCGTACGGCAGTCCCTTCGATCATTGAGTGAGCATAACCGCTCGCAACTTGGCGATATCGGCATCGGTCAGGCCCAGCGCCTTCTTCATATAGCCCTCCGATCCACCATATTCGCTGTCGATATAGGTAAAGAACTGAGCCAGATGCGACGCTCCGCTCCGCGTGTAGAGCGGTTCGGCGGTGGCCCGTTTCTTCTCGTCGCCGCTGAAATAATATTTCAGGATCGGATTGTTGGGATAGTCTGCCGGGTTAACCTTGGGCATCTCATATTGCGGTCGGCGCAACGCGGTCGACTTATGGTAATCCTTGAGGATCGTCTCGCGGTCGACTCCAAGTACATCGTAAAGCATGGCCGTCGCCATGCCGGTGCGGTCCTGCCCGGCCGAGCAATGATAGATGACCGCGCCCTCATTCGCCTCGATCCGGCGGTAGAGCGAGCGCAGCTGGGGTACGAGCATCAGTTCCATGCCCTTGTAGACATTCTCGCCATTGCCCTTGCCGAAATTGGCCATCATGGGCTTGAGCGAATAGTCGTTGGCGACGAAGAGCGCGCCGGTGCGATCGTCAATCTGGTCGGGCGCGACTTCGCGTTCCTCCAGTGATCGCAGGTCCACCACGGTGCCGATGCCCAACTGCCCGACCAGCGCATAGTCTGCTTCGGTGAAGAGCGGCATGGCGCCCGAGCGGAACGCCTTGCCCCAGCGAACGGTGCGACCGTCCTTCGTCACATAGCCGCCGATGTCGCGAAAATTGCTGCCCTGCTCGATCGGCAGGACGCGCTCGCCCGCGACCGCGACCTTGCCCGCCTTGTCCTTCATCAGGACATAGCGCCGTTGGGTGGCGGCTATGGGCAGGGTGACGCTGTCCCCCCTGGCCGCGGCCTTGGCGATGGCGGCGTCGACCCTTTGGTCGCTACCGTCGATCCGGTCATCCTGGCTGATCCAGAGAGCGACCGGGACAATGTCGCCCCGGTCGAGCGTGACGCTTTGTGCGTCGATGCGGGTCAGGCTGGCTGGCTCCCTTGCGACGGCCGGCGTGACCGCCGCAAGAGCAATGAGCGAGAAGCTGGTTGTCAGAATAGCGCGCATGAGGATGTCGTCCTTCAGAAGCTGAAGCGAACGCCGAACAGATAGCGCGACCCGATCTGCTCGACCTCGGTCGGCGTGGCGGGCGTGCCCTGATAGGCGATATAGGTTTCGTCGGTGAGGTTGGCGAGGTCGGCGAACAGGGTGAGATTTTCGTTCAGCGCATAGCGCAGCGACACGTCGAGATTTTCATAGCCCTGACGATATTCGCCGCTGCCCATGCCGCCCAGCGTGTCCAGCCAGTGTGACCGCCACTGATAGCTGACGCGCGCCGACAAGCCGTATTTCTCGTAGAAGAGCGAGGCATTGGCGATCGTCTTCGACATGCCCTGGAAGGCGATGCCCTTTTCCGACGGCGTATCGAAACTGCCGTCAAGCAGAGTGACATTGCCCTGGAAACCGAAGCCGTCCAGCGCCCCCGGCAGGAAATCGAACTGCTTGAGCAGGTTGAATTCCACGCCATACAGCTTGCCGCTTTCGCCATTATAGGTGCCGCTCAGCAGGTAGCCCGAACGATCGATCCCGCCGGAATTATAGAAGTCGCTGCTGACGGCAGCCTGATTCTGATACAGGACATTATCGACCCAGCGGTGGAAGCCGGCGATCGAGATCATGCCGTTGCCGGGCAGATAATATTCGATGCTGGCGTCCGCTCCCCAGGTATATTCCGGGCGCAGCATCGGATTGCCACCGCTGATCGTGCCGGGGCTGTTGGTGTCGTTGATCGATGCGCCGACCCGGATCGCGCCGTAGGCCGGGCGGGAAATGCTGCGCTGACCGGCCAGACGCAGCACAAGATTGTCGGCAGCGGCATATTTCAGGTTCAGGCTGGGGAAGAAGTCGGTCTTCGTATCGTCATAGGTCAGGGGCGTGGCAATGCCGCCGGCGATGACCGTGCCCCTGTTGTTCATGCTATAGCGTTCGACACGGACGCCGCCGACGGCGGTCAGGGGACCGCTTTCGACCTTGGCCATGACATAGCCTGCCAACGTCTTTTCGCGCTGGGCATAGCGGTCGCTGGCAGGCGTATCGAGCGCGGGGTTGTAGAGGCCCGCCGTCTCCATCCGAACCAGCAGAGTGTCGATATCCCGGCGCATGGCGACATTGTCGACATAGTTGAGCGTTACGCCCAGCGGAAAGCCGGTGTCCCAAGGCTTATTGGTAACATAGGAATTGATGTCGAACGGCTGGCCGACACTGGCGCCCAGCGCACCGATCATCGCCATGTTGGACGCCGAAAAAAGCGTCCCGTCGATGCTGCGGTCGGCATAGAGGCTGCCAGCCGACAGGGTCAGGTCGCCCATTTCCCGGGCGACGTCCAGCTTGGCGGTGTAGCTGTCCGATATCGTGCTTTGCCGACCCGCGAGCACATAGGCGCCGCTGTTCGAAAGGCTGGCCTGGTTAAATGTCCCGTTGACCGTGACGATCGGAAATTCCGGCGTGCTGTTGTCGTAGCTGAGCGACAGATTGTTCGCTCCGCTGGTCGATGCCTGCACCAGCGGCAGGTAGCTGGTATTTTCGGTACGGGTATAGTTGAACTTGAACGATGCGGACAGGCCGTCATCGGTTTCATAATCGCCGCCGACGGTGCCGATATAGTTGCGGTTCCGATATTCGCCGAAGTTGAAGCTGCCGCGTAGCGGTACGCCTGTCAGAGTGCCGCTGTCCTGCGTGCGGGTGCCGCCGGTCGCGCGGTCCAGCCGGAATTCATACTGATTGCGCTGCTCATTGTCGTTGAATTCGCTGAAGATCGCCTTGGCATAGATGCGCTGGCCTTCTTCCGGGCTATATTCGACACCGCCGAACAGGCCGTTGTTCCAGCGTTCGATCTTGTACTGGCGCACGTCGAATTCGGTCGGACCATTGGCGTCATAGGCACCGACCTCGCGATTGTCGGTCAGCTGCTTGCGACGATAATGGGATCCTCCGACCACGACGCCGAAATTGTCGTTCGACCAGGACAGGCGCAGCGACCCCTGCCGCTGTTCGCCGCCGCCCAGATTCATGAAGCCATAGCCGGCGTCGCCCGACACATGCAGCCCCTTGCGCTCCATTGGCGAATAGGTGCGCAGGTCGATGGTGGCGACCACGGCGTCGGCCTGAAGATCGCTGGTCAGCGATTTGTTGATGACCATCTGTGACAGCAGCACGGCCGGGATGGCGTCGAAGCGGAAGGCGCGGGTATCGCCGCCTTCGTCCACACCCGCCATCGGGATGCCGTCGATGCTGACGGAGGTCCAGCGATTGGGCGCGCCGCGCACCTGGATGTAGCGCTCCTGCCCCTGATCGCGCTGGACCGCGACGGCGGGCAGGCGGGACAGGGCGGCGGCGGCATTCTGGTCCGGGAAGCGCCCGACAGCATCGGATGCAGCGATGTCGGTCAGGTTCAACGCCTTGCGCTTCAGGGCGGGCTCTGTTGCAAACATGGGGCACGGCCGCGCGGCGTCACCCAGTTGGGGGATTAGGCAGCATTGGCGAAATGCTTATTGAGCATAATCATGGTTTCGGTCAGGGCCGAGGGTCCAATTCCGAATGCTCTTTCAACCAGGCGCACCTCCCCCATGATACCTGGCTGCAGGCACCATGCCTGGGCCTGTCCTTTGCGTAGGGCGCGCATGACCTCGAAGCCCTTGATCGTGGCGTAGGCCGTTGGCATCGACTTGAAGCCACGTACCGGCTTGATCAGCATCTTCAGCTTGCCGTGGTCGGCCTCGAGCACGTTGTTCAGATATTTCACCTGCCGGTGCTCGGTTTCCGCCGCCAGTTTGCCTTCGCGTTTCAGCTCAGCGATTGCTGCGCCGTAGCTGGGTGCCTTGTCGGTATTGAGTTTGGCCGGCTTTTCCCAGTCCTTCAGGCCACGAAGAGCTTTGCCCAGAAAGCGCTTCGCCGCTTTGGCGCTGCGTGTCGATGACAGATAGAAATCAATCGTGTCGCCCCGTTTGTCGACCGCCCGGTACAGGTAGGTCCATTTGCCCCGCACCTTTACGTAGGTCTCATCCAGACGCCAGCTCGGATCAAAGCCGCGCCGCCAGAACCAGCGGAGACGCTTCTCCATCTCCGGCGCGTAGCGCTGCACCCAGCGATAGATCGTCGTATGATCGACATCGATCCCACGCTCGGACAGCATTTCCTCGAGATCACGGTAGCTGATGCCGTATCGACAATACCAGCGCACCGCCCATAGGATGACCTCGCCGGTAAAATGCCGTCCTTTGAAATCGTTCATCGCAACTGACCTTGACAGTACATGAGCCCAATCTTGGAAACCGTGTCAGAGTTTGCAACAGAGCCCGCGGGCGCAGCTCCTTCGCCTTGCCAGCGCCGTGCCTGCCCGATACGGTTCTGCAACAACTCTGCTTTCGGGTCGCGCACAACCCGCCGTTGTGTCCGAAAGTGCGAAAGCCCGGCCCTGTGTCGGGCTTTCTTATATTCGTGCTAGACCACGCTCCAACAAATAGTTCTGGTTCTCATAGACGCCTACGTCTATGCCGGATCTGACAGAGGAAGCGGGATGGCATTGGAACCTATCAGGGTATTGGAGTTCGCGGACGCCGATCGCGCGGACGTGCAACGGCGCGTGGTCGATGCCGTGCAAGCTGCGCCCGAACGGTTCCTGACGGACTATGCGGCCCGACCCGGCACTTTCGGGGGGCGCTACGTCTGTGCGGACGCCATGAAAGAGCTGCTTCCCGAATATACCGCCTCAAGAGAGGCCCGCGGCCGATACAACGCGCCCGTCCACAATGCCGCGGCCGTTCTGGCGGCCGAACAATACCGGCGCGTAGTGGCCGATAGCTCCGATCCGGCCCGCAACCTGGTGCTGTTCGTAACCGGGATGCCGGGGGCCGGGAAAACCTCTGAAATCCAGTATGCGGCGCTGCATGAAGGAAACCGGCTCGGCCGTGACGTGCGCGCGATCTTTGAGGGCCAGCTTGTCGATCCGCAAGCGAGCATCGCCAAGGTCGAACAGGCATTGAGCGCCGGATGCAGGGTCGGGGTAATAGCGGTGCTGCCTCGGCCAGAGGAGGCGCTTGCGCACACGTTCCAACGCTTTGAGGAGCTGGGCCGGGGTGCGAGCGCGGCCGTGATGGTGCGTATTCAGGAGGGCACGCCTGACGGCCTAGAGGCCCTTCTAGGTCGCTTTGGCGATCAGATTTCGGTTGCGGTCCATGACGTGCGCGATCGTGCGAATGTTCATCGCCTAGAAGGCATGGACGGTGTAAATATCTGGCGGAAGGAATTGGAAAATGGACCTGTCCAAGAAAGGCTTGAAAGAGAGTTCGACCGGCTCAACCAACTCGGCCGCGTCAGCGCAGATTGCGCCCTCCAATTCAAAGGACAGTCTCCCCACGGGCAACTTTACGCGATTGGAGGCCCTGATGTTGGTGGGAGCCTCGCACATGGCGACGGACGAAAAGCTACGCCGGAAAGTGGCCGAACGTCTCTCCTGAACGCGGCACGGGGAAGCTCGCTCGCCGGACTCTCCGACGCCCTCAAGACAGGCCAGAGCGAAAGCGACGGCAAAACCAAATCCAACGAAATCGGCCACGGCCTGCCTAAGCCGCCGTCGCCTCGGCGTTCCAGATGAACGCCCCCAGCCCTAACCTTCCGCTTGGTGTTAGCCGGGGAGCGTTGCGAGGGGCTGGCCCCTTGCTGTGGGGGTCGATCGGGACGCTGGGCGGCCCGATCGCAGGGGGACGCTTCCCCCGCCTGCCCCTTCTTTTCCAGTAGGTGCCATGACCGGCTATCTCGGCTCGAAACAGGTTTCGGGCGCATATCAGGCTGTGATTGCCAATATGCCGCCGCACGATACCTACATTGAGACGCATCTAGGCTCCGGCATCGTCCTCCGGCGCAAGCCTCCCGCTGCCCGCTCGATCGGCCTCGAAATTGATCCGGCTACCTTTGAGTGCTTCGGCTCGATCGCGGCAGAGGAATCGAGCGCGTTCGATGGCGCGGCCGTCGAAACCTACAACGTCGATTGCCTCGCCTTCCTGCGCGATTTCGACTTTTCGGCCGCTGGGCGCGTGCTGATCTATGCTGATCCGCCCTATGTCCTCGCCACGCGCTCCCATCCGGGCACGCGCTACCGCTATGACTATACGGAAGCGGACCATAGGGAACTGCTGGCCGTCCTCGATGCGCTGCCCGCCTCGGTGATGATTTCAGGCTATCCCTCGTCCCTGTATAGCGAACTGCTGCCCGCGCCGCGCTGGCGCGTCCTGTCCTATCAGGCCATGACGCGAGGCGGGCCGCGCACCGAATGTCTATGGATGAACTATGCGCCCGACGCGGCGCATTGGGCCACCCATGCCGGGGTGGATTTCACCGATCGCCAGAGGATCAAGCGCAAGGCGGCACGTTGGAAACGCATGTTTAGCGAGCTGCCTGCGGGCGAGCGAATTGCGATCCTCGCCGCGCTGCTGGAAGTGGACTCATAGGCCCCTGTGCATTATTCGGCCACAGATTCACGGTAGGCGAGCTTGAGGGACGTCGGCGCCAGCTTCTCTGCCAGGGATTGCGCTACGTAAGCCGTCGCGGCCACACAAAAAGGCCGGCACAACGGCCGGCCATAGTTTTAGGAGAGGATGCCTGAAAGGCATCCTCATGCTGCACCTGCGAGCAGCCGTGCGCAATACAAATCCGCAGGCACCGTTGGTGAAGGCGGCTCCAGTGTCTATCAGGCGGCCAGCATGTCCTTCATCGTTGCGGGGTCAAGCCGTCACCGGCGCAGTTCTTCGATCCCGAGTTCCTGCCATATCCACCCGAAGTCGTACGTCGCCATCGGATCATCGATGTCAGCGTGTCTCCCACTGAGATTTTCGAGATGTTTTAGCCACGTGGCGAGTTGGTCGCGTCCGGCCTTGCTGCCGGCGCATTGTCGCGGCGTTTTGTCGCCGAGCATCGGGACAGGCTCATCGAGGAGTGTCCGGTATTGACGATCGAGCATGCCGTGGACAAGCGGGGTGGCGACCTCGACCGGGATGTCCGGTGCCGGCTCCGACACGGTTCGTCCTTCCTGACGCGCAGCCATCGCCTGTTCGATCGTCTCGATCTCGGTCAAAGGTGTTCCCACCAGGGCGCCGAGCGCCTGGGTGACGAGTGCAACGCCGCGTTCTGCACGTTCGGCCGAGGTGACGGAGAGGATCAGAGCGCGGCCCTTGAGTTCCAGATTCCCAAGCACCGGCGTGCCGTCTTCCATTGACACACCCCACGCCATCTGGCCGGTGCCTTTCTTGCCCTGTTTTGTTCTGGTGCCGAGCCAGTTCCAGAAATGTGACGTTTCCCGCTGCAGGGCGGGCACGGTATCGAGGCGGTCGCCGATGAGTGCCTGCGTCGTCCCCCGCGTGAACGGAAAACGGACACGGTGGAAAACAACCTCCTCGCCATCGGCGTTATGCAGCGTGGGGATGGCGACAGGCTCGAGCATCCTGGGCAAGATGTCGAACAGCCAGACCATCGAGATGAGCGGCGCCAGGTCGCGCAGTTGATCATCGTCGATCACTAGTTTCGCGCGCGGGCCGCGCTTGCCCTGTCCCAGGCGCAATGCCTCGAGAAGGGCGCTGGTGGCTTCCGCTGTAAAGGACAGCAGGCCGCCTGCCAGGATCCTATGCCCGCTCACCGGAATGATGCGCACGCCGATCCGATCCCACGGGCCCAGCGTCCTGGACGCGGTGCGCTCGCGGACCTGGACGGGATCACCGCCCCGGATCAGATCTCGCGCGAGGAAGCCGACGCCGGGCTCGATCGCGCTGACTTCATAGACGCTCATGACGGAGGTCTTCAGCGCGCGCATGTAGAGCTTGTTGGGGCCGGCCTCGTTCCATCCGCGGCGCTTGAGATATTCGTCCACGATGTTGCGGCCATCGGGCTCGAAGACGCGGGTCACCAGGTCCTCGAACGCGCAGCCCCACAAGGTCATGGCCCAGTGATCCCCGATGATGCCGGGCAGTTCGTCGGAATCGATGTCGAACTGCGTGAGAACCGGCCCCAGATGATCGTCGAGCGCGTCATGCAGGTCGTCGGCCCACTCGGGCCGTGTCGCGAACTTCATCAGCCCGGTCAGGTCGTGGCCGCGTTTCATGCCGGTAGCTCCATAGTCTGTCGGTGCGCGGCGACGATGCGCGAAACGGTCGGCTCGCTGACATGATAGAGCCGCGCCATCTCGGCGCCGGATTTTCGTCCGGAGATGACGGACTCCGCGATCTCGCGCCGTTGCTTTTCGCCGAGTTTGCGCCGGCGTCCGCCGATCCGCCCTTCGGCACGCGCCTGGGCGAGGCCGGCGGAGGTGCGCTCGCGGATCATGGCGCGCTCGAACTCGGCGAAGCTCCCGACCATCTGCATCATCATGCGACCTGCGGCCGTGGTGGTGTCAATCGCCTCGGTCAGCGAGCGGAAGCCCGCGCCCGCCGCCTCGATCCGCTCCATAATGTGCAGCAGATCCTTGAGGCTGCGCGATAGCCGGTCGAGTTTCCAGACGACGACGACGTCACTGTCGCGTAACTGGCCGATCATCTCCAGGAGCTTTGGCCGGTCCCAGCGCCCGCCACTGGCAATTTCCTCGAACACGCGCCTGCACCCAGCCGCGTCGAGGGCGCGGCGCTGGGCGGCGTTCGACTGCTCGTCACCCTTCGACACCCGCGCATAGCCGATCAGATAGGGTGCCCTGGTCAAATCCTGCCTTTCACAAACGGCCGTATCTGCAGGTCTTTACGACACGAACGGATTTCCGCGTCCTTCCGTCTTTCACAATCCTCTTGCAGAATTAAACTGAAAGGCAAGCAGTTTTTGGAGGTTCGTAAGTGCCCGGACGCATTCCGATGACGAAGCGGCAGCGCGCCACCCTGCTGGCGCTGCCCGAGGACGAGGCCATGATCGTGAAGCACTATAGCCTGTCTGACGATGACATGGCGGCGGTCGGCACCGCGCGAACCCCTGCGACCCGGCTCGGCTATGCCCTGCAGCTTTGCTGCCTGCGGTATCCGGGTCGGCATCTGCGTCATGGCGAACTGCTGCCGGCACTCATGCTCGACCATATTGCCGAACAGGTCGAAGTGGATGCGGGTGTCGTCGCTGATTTCGCGAGACGCACGCCCACACGCTACGACCAGCTCGCCGCGATCAAGACGCGGTTTGGCTTCAGCGACCTGAGCCGGCCACAGCGCGCGGAATTGATGAGTTGGCTGACAGGCGAGGCTGCGATCACCATCGACGGGCGCGAACTGCTGGACCGGCTCCTGGATGAGATGCGTGTCCGCCATATCGTCATCCCCGGTATCAGCGTCGTGGAGCGCATGGCGGCCGAGGCTATACACCATGCGGAAACGGATCTCGTGGCCGCAATCGATGGCAGCCTCACGCCCGAGATGCGTCAGCATCTCGACACGCTCATCGATGACAAGATCCATGACCGACAAAGCCGGTTGTCCTGGCTGCGCGAACCGGAACCGCGTGTAGCGGCCGGTTCGCTTATGGAACTCATCGAGAAGGTCGCCATGATCCGCAGGACCGGTGTGTCGGCCTTGTCGATCGATCCCCGCGCCACACCACGCTTGGCGCAATTTGCCCGGGAGGGCGTGCGTTATACAGCGCAGGCTTTCCAGCAGATGCGTCCCGCCCGCAGACGGGTGGTGCTTCTCGCGACGCTGCGCGAGCTGGAAGCAACGCTCACCGATACCGCGATAGATATGTTCGGCGCGCTGGTCGGCCGCTCTCATCTCCGTGCCCGCAAGCGGCTCGAGCAGCGCGTGGCCGTTTCCGGTCGCGAAGGGCGCGAACGGTTGCTGCGCATCGCCAGAATTCTGGAAGCGATGAGCCAGGCAAAAAGAACTGGCGGCGATATCGTCGCCGCGGTCAGCGCCGTGACATCCTTCGATACGATCGACGCGGACGCCGCGATCATTCGACGGACCGCTGCACCGCACCGGGATGAAGTGCTCGATGAGATCGCCGCCGAATATCGCACTTTCAAGCGGACGGGGCCGCTGTTCGTGCGTGGTTTCGATTTCCAGGGCCGGGCAGGCATGCAGGAGTTGCGCGAGGCGATGGCAATCCTTGCCGATCTCGACGGAGATTGGCGCAAGCCACTGCCTGCCGGCGTACCGCTCGGTCACATCGAGCGGCGCTGGCGCCGGTATGTCGTTACGCCCGGTGGAATAGATCGCACCCATTGGGAACTGGCGACCTATAGCGCCCTTGCCAATGCGTTGGCGTCGGGTGGGATGTGGGTGCCAACAGCCCGCATCCATCGATCGCTTGGCGTGCTGCTCACCCCTCCCATCGGTAATGCCCTGTCGAAGCAAGCATTCTCGCTCGGCGATCCGCATGCCTGGCTCGAGGAGAGAGCGGCACGGCTCGACGACGCCCTGCGCGATGTCTCCAGCAATCTCGACAAGCGCGACCCCGCGCTCTTCGCCGGAGAACGGCTGCGGTTTCCGAAAGAGCCGGCTGAAGAGGCCGGTCAGGATGATGGCCGGCAACTCGCGCTTGCCTGTTACGGCATGGTGCCCGTGACCCGGATCACGGACGTACTGTCGCAGGTCGAGTGCTGGACCGGGTTCATCTCGCACTTCGGTCATGTCTCGACGGGCCTGCCGCCTTCCGACGAACGCGCTTTCCTCGCCACGCTGATCGCCGAGGCAACGAACCTCGGTCTGTCCCGCATGGCCGAAGTCTGCGGTGTTGCTTCCCGGCGCGTCCTCTTGCGTATGCAGACCTGGCATATGCGCGAAGAGACGTTCCGCGCCGCGCTCGCCTGTCTGACCGACGCCATCCATGCCGAGCCGCTCGCCGCCTGGTTTGGTGCAGGGCATCGTGCCTCGGCTGATGGCCAGGCTTTTTATCTCGGTGGGCCCGGTGAAGCCGGCGGGACGATCAACGCGCACTATGGTCGCGACCCGGTGGTCAAGATCTACACCACCATCACCGACCGATACGCGCCACTCCATCAGACGGTGATTGCCGGCACAGCAGGCGAAGCCATCCATGCGCTCGACGGGGCTCTGTTGCAAACATGGGGCACGGCCGCGCGGCGTCACCCAGTTGGGGGATTAGGCAGCATTGGCGAAATGCTTATTGAGCATAATCATGGTTTCGGTCAGGGCCGAGGGTCCAATTCCGAATGCTCTTTCAACCAGGCGCACCTCCCCCATGATACCTGGCTGCAGGCACCATGCCTGGGCCTGTCCTTTGCGTAGGGCGCGCATGACCTCGAAGCCCTTGATCGTGGCGTAGGCCGTTGGCATCGACTTGAAGCCACGTACCGGCTTGATCAGCATCTTCAGCTTGCCGTGGTCGGCCTCGAGCACGTTGTTCAGATATTTCACCTGCCGGTGCTCGGTTTCCGCCGCCAGTTTGCCTTCGCGTTTCAGCTCAGCGATTGCTGCGCCGTAGCTGGGTGCCTTGTCGGTATTGAGTTTGGCCGGCTTTTCCCAGTCCTTCAGGCCACGAAGAGCTTTGCCCAGAAAGCGCTTCGCCGCTTTGGCGCTGCGTGTCGATGACAGATAGAAATCAATCGTGTCGCCCCGTTTGTCGACCGCCCGGTACAGGTAGGTCCATTTGCCCCGCACCTTTACGTAGGTCTCATCCAGACGCCAGCTCGGATCAAAGCCGCGCCGCCAGAACCAGCGGAGACGCTTCTCCATCTCCGGCGCGTAGCGCTGCACCCAGCGATAGATCGTCGTATGATCGACATCGATCCCACGCTCGGACAGCATTTCCTCGAGATCACGGTAGCTGATGCCGTATCGACAATACCAGCGCACCGCCCATAGGATGACCTCGCCGGTAAAATGCCGTCCTTTGAAATCGTTCATCGCAACTGACCTTGACAGTACATGAGCCCAATCTTGGAAACCGTGTCAGAGTTTGCAACAGAGCCGTCACGCCCAATCGGGGCGGTGCGCCGCAGCACCTGTCCGACCGCCCAGCCCCCCACGACTACAGCGCCGAGCCCGACCGCCTGCCTCCGACTGAGTGGCCCCGGCACGCTCAACGCCCTCCGGGCTTGCTGCGCGCCGTGGCGACGAGGCGGCGGAGCGCCGGCAGATCGACCGCGCCGGCCACGACCTGCGAGCCGACGATCAGCGCCGGCGTCCCATTGAACCCGATCGCTTCGGCAATCGCATTGGTGCGTGCGAGCAGCGCATCGATTTCCGCGCCACGCGTCTTCAGGTCACGTTGCAGACGCGGCCAATCCACCTTGGCTTTCACAGCAGCTGCCCTGATACCGGCGCTGTCGAGCCGCGCCGGCGAGGCAAGCAGCGCTCCATGGAAGGCGGCATGCCTGCCCTGCCACTGGCTCGCGACGGCCGCCCGGGACGCCTCACGGGAGGCGGGTCCGAATATTGGCCAATCCCGATACACGATCCGGACCTTCGGGTCGGAGCGAAGCAGCGCGTTCAGCACCGGCTCCATGCGACGGCAATAGGGGCAGTTGTAGTCGAAGAACTCGACAACGGTGACGTCATAGGCGGTGCCGGCCCGCTTGGGGGCTACGGGATCGTCGACGACTGCCTTGCGCGACAAATCAGGCTGCTGCTGCCCGACCGCAGGTGTCATCGGCACGGCGAAAGCAAGCGCGGCTAGAGCGCCGCGAAAGAGAAGGTTGCGGCGGTTCATCGGTGTTTCCTTGCCTTATCAATTCCATCGGCGAGCGCGGCGCGCGACAACTCTCCGAGCTGAAGCTGCACGATCGTGCCATTCGCGGCGACGAAGGCGGTTGCGGGATAGCCGGCGACTTCGAAGGCTCGGGAAAGCCTACGGTCGGGATCAAGCGCGACGTTGCCGGCACCGATGCCTTCGCGGGTAAGGAACTGGGTAACGGTCGCCGGCGCCTCACCCTGATCGGCGAGCAGAATCGGAACCTCTCCACGGCGCGACGCAGCAGCATCGAGCATCGGCAGCTCGCGCCGGCATGGGCCGCACCATGTCGCCCACAGATTGACCACGAAGGGACGACCCCGGAAACGATCAAGCGGGAGCGGAGCGCCGGATGGCGTCGTTAGGGCGAGATGATAGGGAAAGGGGCCGTAGGTCACGGGCGGGATCAGCGCCTGAAGCGTGAACCAGAGGCCGCCAGCTACGGCAAGCGCTGCCCAGCCTATCGCCAGAGCGCGCGTTCGGCCGAGCCGGAACGCCAGCGTTACCGCAGCGCCGGCGAGGCCGGCGACGGCCGAGAAGCCTCCCTGCCATATAGCTAGGATGGAAAGTGGAGCATCGGCGTAGCTCGCCCAATGCGTCGCGACATAGCCGATCCGGGCCGTCACCAGCCCGACGACAATAGCACTGGTCGCGACCATCGACACTCGCGGGAAGCGGAACCGTCCCGCCAGCGCCGTCAAACCGAGGAACACGGCGACGCACAGAACCGCCAATCCGCGATCGACCGCCATCATCAGCGGCCCGATGGCAATTGCGCTGCCCATCACAGAAACGCGCCTGCGCTCTTCCAGAGCATATAGGCTGCGACCACGAAGATCAGCATTGCGAAAACCGTGGTGAGCGTACTGCCCGTGCCCAGACGCTTAGCGATCCGCGTACCGATCAACCCGCCGATAACTCCACCGCCGATGAAGGCGAAGGCGAGCGGCCAATCCACAAGCCCGGAGAACGCGTAGTTGGCAGCGGTCGTTAGCCCGAACGCGGTGACGGCGATCAGCGACGTGCCGACGGCGTTGAGGATCGGCATGCCCGTCGATCCAATCAGTCCGGGAACGATCAGGAAGCCACCACCGATGCCAAAGAAGCCTGAAAACAGTCCGGTGCCGAGGCCATAACCCAGCACCTTGGGCGCCTTCTCCCGGTTGCATTCTGCACCGGGATTACCAGCGTCACCCCGCCCGCGCAGCATCACAACGCCGACGACGATCATGACGAGCGCGAATAGAAAGAGGAGCTTGCCGCCATCGACGGCCTTGCCCGCGGTGGATCCGAGTAGCGCACCGATGACGCCGGCAGTCGCATACATGCCGCCGCACCGCCATTTTACGGTATGAGCCTTGGCATGACCGATCAGACCGGTCGCGGCATTGGCCGCCACGGCAAACGCGCTCGTACCGATGGCGAGGTGCGCGTCGGGAACGCGCACCAGATACACCATGAGCGGCACGGCGAGGATCGAGCCACCGCCACCGACGAGCCCGAGGGTGAATCCGACCAGGCTGCCGGACAAGGCGCCAAGCAGATACTGGATTGGTTCGAGGATCATGCCGCCTTGCCGATCTCGTGTGGAGCGGCCATCCACTCACGGCCTTTCAGCATGCCCTGCCAGTAGATCGGGGGCAGCATCCGCTCTTTCAGGAACCACGCGGTGCGCGTCGGACGCGTTCCGTCCAGCAGCCAGGATGGGAAGCTGGGCAGCAGCTTTCCGCCATAGCCGAACTCGGCGAGGACGATCTTACCGCGTTCGACCGTGAGCGGGCATGAGCCGTAACCATTATAATCGGCAACGGGGGGTCTGCCGTCGAGCGCGGCCAGCGCGTTGACTGCGACCACGGGCGCCTGGACGCGAGCAGCAGCGGCGGTCTTGGCGTTGCTGGTGCCAGCGGCATCGCCAAGGCCAAAGATGTTTTCAAATCGCTTGTGCCGCAGCGTAGTCTCGTCGACCTCGACGAAGCCGCTCGCAGCCGCAAGCGGGCTATTTGCGACGACCGCATGTGACACCTGAGGTGGCACGACATGGAGCATATCGAACTCACGTTCGATCCGCTCGGAGACGCCGTCCTGCTTGCGCTCGAACGTGGCGACGCGGCGATCGGCGTCGACCGCGACCAGGTTGGACTCAAGCCTGAGATCGATACCGTACTTCTCGACATATTCCATCAGCGCCGGGACGTAGGTCGGGACCCCGAACAGGGCTGCGCCGGCATTATGGAACTCGACGTCGATAGCTGGGAGAACGCCGCTATCCCGCCAGATGTCGCAGGAGAGATACATCGCTTTCTGCGGTGCGCCGGCGCACTTGATCGGCATGGGTGGCTGCGAGAACAGCGCCCGCCCCTGCCGCAATTCCTTGACGAGCTGGTAGGTGTAGGGTGCCAGATCGTAGCGATAGTTGGAGGTGACGCCGTTGCGGCCGAGAGCCTCAGGCAGCCCTTCGATCTTCTCCCACGCCAGGCGCAGCCCGGGCGCGACGACCAGAACGCGATAGGTCAATGTGTCACCGTCTTCGAGCTCGACCGTGTTACGGTCGGGGTCGATGGCAACGGCGGGCAACCGTACCCACTTAACGCCCTTTGGCATTATGTCGGATTCGGCCTTGCGCGTCTGTTCGGGAGTGAAGACGCCGGCCCCCACCATCGTCCAGCCGGGCTGGTAATAATGGTCGGTCGCCGGATCGACGACCGCGATCGTCACTTTGGCGTTGCGCTTCAGAATGCTGGAAGCGGTCGCGATGCCGGCGGCACCGCCCCCGATGATGACGATGTCGTAGGTCATTGATCAGCCCTTTCGGAACGGCGCTTCAGCGCAGGCGTGAGATCGGCAAGGTCGTACCCGGCTGCCTTTGCTTGGTCGACGATCGTCGCCGGGTCGGCGCGATCGGCCTCGGCCAACGCCCACAAGGTCGCCGCGCGCGTCCCGCTACGGCAGAAGCCGAGCGTCGGCTGTGACAGCGTGGCTAGCGCCTCCTTCATGCGATCCGCATCGGCGTCAGTCGCCTTGCCCGGTACGATAGGGACATGGGCAAACGCGAGACCGTGGTCGCCTGCCATTCGGGCCATTTCTTCCGCGCTTGGCTGGCCCGCCTCCTCGCCGTCCGGGCGGCTTGAGATGATCGAGCGATATCCTGCCTTCGCGGCAGCGGCGAGGTCGTCTTGCGTCAGCTGGGGGGCGGCAGAGAAGGACGAGGTGATCTGCTTGAAAGCCATGTGATGTCTCCTGTCTGATCAGGCCGAACGGCGGGAAGTGAATGCAAAGCGGTGGACGGCAACGCCGAGGGCCATTGCAGCGATGAAGACCAGTGCCGGCAGAGGCTGGATCGCCAGTGCGGCAATGGCGGGACCTGGGCACAATCCGACGATGCCCCAGCCTATGCCGAACAAGGCCGCACCGCCGATGAGGCGCCGGTCGATCGGCGAGGTGGCGGGCGTGTGGAATTGTTCGGCCGCGATCGGGGTCGAGCGACGCCGCACGACGAACCAGGCTATCGCCATCGGCAGGATCGCGCCTGCCATGACGAACGCCAAGGTCGGGTCCCACGCGCCGGTGACATCGAGGAACGCGCGCACCCGCGCCGGATCGATCATTCCGGAGATGGCAAGGCCGGCGCCGAACAGCGTCCCGCTAGCGAGTGAAATGAGGTTCTGGCGCATCACAGTATCACCCCGGACAGACGCATGATCGTGACCGTGACGACGCCGGTCGCCATGAACGTGACGGTCGCGGCGATGGACCGGGGCGACAGGCGGGACAGGCCGCATACGCCGTGACCACTGGTGCACCCGGACCCAAGCCGCGTTCCGATACCGACGACCAGACCGGCGACGGCAATCAGCGAAAGCGATGCCGGAAAGCTGGCTTTCACGCCCAAACTGGTCGCAGCAATACCCGCGCCCAAGGGCAGACCCGCGGTAAAGAGCAGCGCGAGGGCCCATGGTGGACCTCCATCGGTAAGACCCAAAACTCTTGCGAACATGCCGCTGACACCGGCGATGCGCCCGTTGCCCAGCAGCATGATCGCCGCGGCGACACCGATCATCAGCCCGCCGATGAAGCCTTCGAGCGGCATGGCATGGGGAAAGCCTGGCATCACAGCGCATCCAGCGGAATTTTGAGGTAGCGGGTGCCGTTGGCTTCCGGCTCCGGCAGATGACCACCGCGCATGTTCACCTGGATCGAGGGCAGGATGAGCTTCGGCATCGACAAGGTGGCGTCGCGACTGGTCCGCATCGCGACGAAGTCGTCTTCGCTGACCCCTTCGTGGACATGCACGTTGCCGACACGCTGTGCGCCTACAGTCGTCTCCCAGACATATTGGTCGCGACCCACCGCCTTGTAGTCGTGGCAGAGGAACAGGCGCGTCTCGTCCGGCAGCTGCATGAGCCGGCGGATCGAGCGGAATAGCTGGCGTGCGTCGCCACCAGGGAAGTCTGCCCGCGCGGTGCCGTAATCGGGCATGAAGAGCGTATCGCCGGTGAAGACCGCGTCCCCAATCGCATAGGCCATGTCCGCCGGCGTATGGCCGGGCACGTGCAGCGCAATGGCGTCGATGTTGCCGATGGCAAAGCGGTCGCCGTCCTCGAACAGCCGGTCGAACTCGGAACCGTTGCGCTCAAAATCGGTGCCGGCGTTGAAGATTTTGCCGAACACGTTCTGAACCCGGATGATCTCACGACCGATCGCGAGCTGCCCGCCAAGCGCCTGCTGAAGATAAGGTGCCGCAGACAGGTGATCGGCATGAGCATGGGTTTCCAGCAGCCAATCGACCGTCAGTCCCTGATCCCGCACGTAAGCGATCACTGCGTCCGCCGACGCGGTTTTGGTCCGGCCAGCCGCGGCGTCAAAATCGAGGACGCTGTCGACGATCGCAGCCTTTTTCGTCGCCACGTCCCAAACGACGTAGGTCGCTGTGTTGGTAGGCTCATCAAAGAAGGACTGAACGACCGGCGATCCGGCCGCTTTTGCGCGTCTGATCTGGGCGTTGGCTTCGCTCAAAACCGGGTCCATGACCATCTCCATTTAAACAAACTCATGGTTTATGTATCTGTGTAAGCGTATTGCGTCAACGGGGTGTTCGTGCCATTTGGGAGGAATGGAAATGATGGAAGCGAACATGCCGCGCTCGCTGCGCATCGGGGATGCAGCCCCGAACTTCACCGCCCGCACCACTCAGGGCGAGATTGCGCTCGATCAGTATCGTGGGCGCTGGATTGTGTTTTTCTCGCACCCTGCTGACTTCACGCCGGTTTGCACGAGCGAGTTTGTGGCCTTGGCTAAAGCGGCCCCTCAATTCGAGGAGCTGGATTGCGTATTGTTGGGGCTGTCGGTCGACAGCCTCTACTCTCATGTCGCCTGGCTTCGCGCGATCCACGACGTTTTTGATGTCGAGGTGCCGTTTCCGGTGATCGAGGATCCGTCGATGGCGGTTGGGTATGCCTACGGCATGCTCGACGAGCAGGCTGGCGATGCCTCAACGGTACGTGCAACCTACTTCATCGATCCCAAAGGCATTATCCGCGCACTCAGCTGGTATCCGATGAATGTCGGGCGCTCGGTCGACGAGATGCTTCGCACGGTCAGGGCGTTGCAGCGTTCGGCCGATGGCGAGGCCTATACGCCCGCTGACTGGCAGCCGGGCGACGACGTGCTCCTGCCTCCCGCTTTGCCGGGGAACGCAGGCGCCGACTGGTTTCACCAGACGAAGGCTGACCGGTGATGGCGATCTACCAGTCCCGCGCGCTTGCCGACGTTGCAGTCGAGAAGCTGCGCGTGTTCGCGCAGCCGCAGCGCCTTATGATCCTGTCCTATCTGCTGGGTGGCGAACGGCAGGTGGCGGACATCGAGGCGGCCACGGGCGTGACCCAACCAGCGCTCAGTCAGCAGCTTGCCGAGCTGCGGCGCGCCGATCTGGTGAAGACCAGGCGTGAGGCGAAGCAGGTTCACTACCGTCTTGCCGACGATGCAGCCGCACTGTGTGTGCGAACCCTGGAGGCGATGTTCGGAGCCGACGATCTGTCGGCTCCCCAAACGGCCCCGGCCCCCCGCCCAGTGCGACCGCGCGAGACGCCGTCCGTGGTTCGACCGCAAAACATCGGTGCGGCCGTTTTTGCGAGAGTTGGCTGATCATTTCGGCTGAAGAAGGAAAAAGCGGATGCGTATGCCAATCATTGCTCTTGCAGGATGCTTGTCACTCATGAGCAGCGTCAGTGCTTCAGCCGGCGTGCCTAGGCAGGCGGTGATACCGGGATATGGCGCGATCACACCCGTCGAAGGTGCTGCGGAACGGCCCGATCGCAAGTTGCGCTATCGCGTGCTGTTCAATGTGACCAAGGCCGCGGCAACGCCGGATAAAATCAATCCATCGCTGGAGAAGGTCGCCCGCTTTTTGAACCTGCTGGGCAACGATGGCGTTCGTCCAGAACAAGGCGATGTCGTCGTGATCGTCCACGGTCCGGCGACGCCCATCGTTACCGAAGATCGCGCCTATGCGACAAAGACGGGAGTAGCTGCGAACCCCAACCTTGCCTTAATTGAGGCGTTGAAAAAGGCGGGTGTATCCGTTCGGGTATGCAGCCAAGCTCTTATCGGAAACGGGATCGACCCCGCTACGGTAGGAAAGAGTGTCGAAACTGACGTGTCTGCGCTGACGACTATGGCGACTTTGCAACTGCGTGGTTGGGCACTGATCCCCGACTGATCACGCCGACACGTTTACTGTTTCGCCGTTCTAGTCCGTAACGCTGCTGGTGTCATAACCGGTCGGGGCTGTTGAAAAAGGCGCCGCTGGTGGCCGGGTCCGGTTGGGGGCGGAATGACACCCCAACGCATAGCGATCCCGTCTCGCATGGGATGGTGTTTTGGGAACGCAGGCTGCTGATGTTCGCAGTTGCGATATGGTGCGATTAGTGCTTATCTAGAGGTCTTCGACGGACCCGGATTGATTCGGGTGGCTCGGCCCGGCGCCTATCCCCGGGATAACCTTAGCGAATTTGGGCCTCGCTTCCGAGCATCGTTGATTGACCGCGTCTGACGGCGTGCGCCCCTCGCTATTGCGATCAGGTTTCCACATGACATTTGCTACTTCGCTTCGACGCGAATGGCTCTCGAACCCGCGCGCGGACGTGCTGGCGGGTATCGTTGTCGCGCTCGCGCTGATCCCGGAGGCTATCGGCTTCTCGATCATTGCCGGCGTCGATCCCAGCGTCGGGCTGTTTGCCTCCTTCTCCATCGCCGTCATCATCTCGCTCGTGGGCGGTCGCCCCGGCATGATCTCGGCCGCAACCGCGGCGATCGCCGTTCTCGTTCTGCCGCTGATCCGCGATCACGGCGTCCAGTACCTGTTTGCCGCCACCATCCTCATGGGGCTGATCCAGGGCGTCGCCGGTTTCCTGAAACTCGACCTGCTGATGCAATATGTGTCGCGCTCGGTCATCACCGGCTTCGTCAATGCGCTCGCGATCCTCATCTTCATCGCGCAGCTTCCCCAGCTCACAAACGTCGGATGGGAAACCTACGCGATGGTCGCGGCGGGTTTGGCGATCATCTATCTGTTTCCGCGCCTGACCAAGGCGATCCCGTCGCCGCTGGTTGCGATCGTGATCCTCACGATCGTCTCGATCTATGCCGGCATCAAGGTCAACACGGTGGGCGACATGGGCAAGCTGCCCTCGTCGCTGCCGGCATTCGGCATTCCACAGGTGCCGTTCACGCTCGAGACGCTGCGCATCATCTTCCCCTACTCGCTGACGATGGCGGCGGTGGGCCTGCTGGAATCGATGATGACCGCGCAGATCGTCGATGATCTGACCGACACGCCCTCGAACAAGCGGCGCGAGATGAAGGGGCAGGGCATCGCCAATTTCCTGACCGGCTTCTTCGGCGGGATGGGTGGCTGCGCGATGATCGGACAGTCCGTCATCAACGTGAAGTCGGGCGGCTCGACCCGCCTCTCGACCTTCGTGTCGGGCGCGTTCCTGCTGTTCCTGATCGTCGTACTGGGGCCGCTGGTCGCCCGCATCCCGATGCCGGCGCTGGTCGCGGTGATGATCATGGTGTCGATCGGCACTTTCTCATGGGGATCGATCAGGAACCTCAAGAGCCATCCGTGGCAGTCGTCCGTCGTCATGTTGGTGACGGTACTGGTCGTCGTCTCGACGCACGATCTGGCGCAGGGCGTGGTCGCAGGCGTGATCCTGTCTGGGCTGTTCTTCGCCAGCAAGGTCAAGCGCCTGTTCGACGTGGCAACCGAGCTGAGCGCGGACGGCAGGACGCGGACCTATCGTGTCTCGGGTCAGGTGTTCTTCGCCTCGTCCGAACGGTTCGCAGACGCCTTCGACTTCAAGGAGGTGCTGGACAATGTGGTCATCGACCTGACCGCCGCGCACTTCTGGGATATTTCGGCGGTGGGGAGCCTCGACAAGGCGATCCTCAAGTTCCGCCGCGAAGGCACCCATGTCGAGGTCATCGGCCTCAATCAGGCGAGCGCGACGATGGTCGATCGCTTCGCCGTCCATGACAAGCCAGGCGCCGAAGCAGCGCTCGGCGCCCACTAAAGGAGAGGGCTTATGAACCGCATATTGGCCTGCATCGACGCATCCACTTACGCCACCAGCGTCGTCGATCTGGCGGCCTGGGCCGCTACCCGGCTCGGTGCCGATGTCGAGCTGCTACACGTCGTCCAGCGCAAGGATGCCGTAGCATCGCGCAACGACCATAGCGGCGCGATCGGCCTAGGCGTCAAAAGCGAGCTGCTGGAAGAGCTGACCCGCATTGAGGAAGCGGCGGGGCGTCTTGCTATCGAGGAAGGACGCATCCTGCTGGACGCAGGCGGTGCCCGCCTGAAGGAGCAGGGCATCACGGTCGCGTCCATGCATCTGCATGGCGGAATCGTGGAGACGATCGTCGAGCGTGAAGCCGATGCTGAATTGGTCACCATCGGCAAGCGCGGCGCGTCAGGCGAGTTCGCGACCGACCATATCGGCTCCAAGGTCGAACGGGTCGTGCGCGCCAGCGACAAGTCGGTGCTGATCGCCTCGCGCGAAGCCAAGGCACCTGGCGCGGTGGTGATCGCGTTCGACAACAGCCCGGCCGCCTGCCGTGCTGTCCGTCACGTCGCTACCTCGCCGTTGTTCGGCGGTTTGCCGGTCCACCTCGTCATGGCGGGGCCGGATGATAGCAAGCATCGCGATCAGCTCGACGCAGCGGCAGCCACGCTGCCCGCCTGTTCCGAACCCGTCCTGCGTGACGGCAAGGTCGAAGCGGTGATCGGCGACCATATGGCGGCGCATCCCGGCGCGATGCTGGTGATGGGTGCCTATGGACACTCGCCGCTTCGCACCCTGATCGTCGGCAGTACGACGACGACGATGATCCGCACCGTCCGCGCGCCAGTATTGCTGGTGCGCTGACATGGCCGGGGACGCAGCGATCCTCGATGCGCCGCGTCGGCAACTGCTGGCGCTTCGCGATCAGCTCGTCGCTGACGATGCAGCGGCCGAGGAAACACGCGCCCCGGTCGCGCTCGATCAGGAAAGCGTCGGCCGCCTGTCGCGGATCGACGCCATGCAGGTACAGGCGATGGCTCTGGCGGCGCAGCGGCATCGCCAGGCCGAACGAAGCCGCATCGATGCTGCGCTGATGCGGATCGACAGCGGCGACTATGGCTGGTGTGCGCGCTGTGGCGAAGAAATTGAGGCCAGGCGCCTCGATCATACGGCCGCGACGGCGATGTGCCTCGCCTGCGCCAAGGAGGGCTAAGCTCGGAAGGAAGGCATCATGCCGACCGGAACGATCAAATATCTCGACCGTGGCGGAGCCTGGGGCTTCATCTCGCGTGACGACAAACAGCCCAAAGTCTTCGTCCACGTCCGAGCGGCCGAGCGCGCCGGCTTTACCGAGCAACGACGCGGACAGCGCTGGCGCTTCACCCTCGTCGAGCGCCCCAAGGGCGGATTTGAAGCCGACAATCTCGAATTGCTTTTCGACGACCCGCCACCGCCCGGACGGTAGATGACGCAAAGCCGGATTTCATAGTATCCCGGTTGTAATCGGTCCGAGGCAATGCAATGAATGCATCTGGGTGTCCGCTACATTTGGAGCAGGCAGGTTCTTTACGTTGGTCGGGCCGCCAACGACGAACCCTTATGCCTGGAGTATCGGCTTGCCCGATCAGCCCCCTTTTTGCCTCACTCTCACTGTTGGTGCCGCCGGCATGATCCCAATCCGATCTGTGCTGCCCGAGGCGATGCAGCCATGACCTTGCTGACCCTCCTCTGTTTGCCCTTCCTTGCTGTTGTCGCTCTGATGGCGGCACGTTGCGCATCTCGCCGCACCCATATGCTGATTGCTGCGACGGCCAGCGTGGCCGGGCTGGTGATCTTGCTCTCGCAGGCAGGAGTTGCGCTGTCAGGGCGTCCGCTGATGACGACGATCGCGTGGATTCCGGCGCTGGGCCTCGACTTCGCGTTGTGGCTTGACCCGCTGGCTTTGCTGTTCGCCGGCCTGATCCTGGGCATCGGACTGCTGGTCGTTATCTATGCGCAGGGATACCTGAAACCGACCGAGCCGACTGCGCGCTTCCTGTCGTTCCTGATGCTGTTCCAAGGAGCGATGGTCGGCATCGCCCTATCGCGCAACGTACTGCTGATGCTGGTATTCTGGGAGATGACCAGCCTTGCCTCGTTCCTGTTGATCGGCTTCTGGCGCGACAAGGCGGAAGCGCGGCAGGGCGCACGCATGGCGCTGACCATCACCGGTGGCGGGGGCCTTGCCCTGATCGCGGGGATGGTGCTGCTGGGCAAGGTTGCCGGCAGCTATGACCTGGCAGCCATCCTGTCGCGCGGTGATCTGGTCCAGGCCTCGCCCCTATACCCTGCGATCCTGCTCCTGATCCTCGCCGGCTCGTTCACGAAATCGGCGCAGTTCCCGTTTCACTTCTGGCTCCCGCACGCGATGGCCGCACCGACGCCGGTCAGCGCCTATCTTCATTCGGCGACGATGGTGAAGGCAGGCGTGTTCCTGCTCGCGCGGCTGTGGCCGGTGCTGGCCGGAACCGATCTGTGGTTCGGTATCGTGACGACCGTTGGGCTGGCGACGATGCTGTTCGGGGCGGGCGTCGCGCTGTTCCGCCATGACCTGAAGGCGATCCTTGCCTATTCGACGATCAGCCAGCTCGGGCTGATGGTGATGCTACTGGGCTTCGGCACCGTCGCGGCGGTGAGCGCGGCGGTGTTCCACGTCCTGAACCACGCCGCGTTCAAGGCGGCTCTGTTCATGCACGCCGGGATCGTCGACCATGAAACCGGTACGCGCGATATCCGCCGGCTAGGTGGGCTTGCTGCCATCATGCCGCTGACTGCAACGCTCGGCGTACTGGCGGCGGCCGCAATGGCGGGTCTGCCCCCGCTCGGCGGGTTCATTTCCAAGGAAATGATGCTGGAGGAGGCCACGCACACGTTGTTGGGCGGACAGGCACTGCTCGTGCCCGTGCTCGCCACCATCGCGGCCTTGCTGTCGGCAGCCTATTCGATACGCTACGCCGTCGCCCTACATTTCGGCGCTCGCCGCACAGGGGACGTGGTGGCTCCCCATGATCCGGGCACGCTGCTGCTCGGCCCGCCTGCGCTGCTCGGCCTATTGGCGCTGGCCTTGGGGTTGCTGCCCATGACGCTGGCGGGGCCGCTGGTCGCGGCGGTTGCCGCCGCAGTGACCGGTGGCACGACCCCCGAACTGCATCTGGCGTTGTGGCACGGCATCAATCCGGCGCTGCTCATGAGCCTTGGCGCTGTCGCGGTCGCAGTCGTGCTGCTGAGCCGCTACCGATCGGTCGCGGCGCTGGTGACCCGGCTGCCGTCACCCGATGCCAAGCGCTTGTTCGATGCCACGATGGCACAGACCGTCGCAGCGCTGCGCCGTCTGTTGGGCGTGATCCATGTCGCGTCGCTGCAACGGTATCTCCTGATGCTGTTTGCGGTTGCGCTGGCGTTCGGGATCGAGGCGGCACTGCGGAACGGTATTTACGCTGGTACGCGCCCGACGACCCCGGCATCCCCCGTCGCCGTGGTTGCCTGGTTCGCGCTGGTTGCCGCCACCATCGCCGTCGTCACGGTCGATCGCCGACGCTATCTGGCGTTGATCTTCATCAGCGTCATCGGCCTCGTCATGGCGCTGGCCTTCATCCACCTGTCCGCGCCCGACCTTGCGTTGACCCAGATTTCGGTGGAGGTCGTCACGATCCTGCTGATGCTGCTGGCGCTGCACTTGTTGCCGGGCAATCCGCCGCGCCTGTCGGCTCTGCCCCGCCGACTGCGCGACGCGGCCATTGCAGTGGCGGGGGGTTTGGGCGTCGGATGGTTGGCCTGGGCGATAATGACCCGGCCGGAGCGCGAGGGCATATCGCGCTTCCACTGGGACAACAGCTATTCGGGCGGAGGCGGCACCAACGTCGTCAATGTGACGCTGGTCGATTTCCGTGCGTTCGATACGCTGGGCGAGATCATCGTGCTCGGCATCGCCGGGCTTGCCATCTACGCGCTGCTCGAACCCGCCGCACGGGGGGTCGCCGGACGACGACTGCGGGAATGGCGATCGAACGACCGGCACTCACCCGAACGGCATCCGATGATGTTCGTGATGGCAACGCGCCTGCTGCTGCCGCTGGCGCTGCTGGTCGGCAGCTACATCTTCCTGCGCGGTCATAATCAGCCAGGGGGCGGGTTCATCGCCGCGCTCGTGTTCTCGATCGCGATCCTGCTGCAATATCTGGCGTCCGGGTTCGACTGGACCGACGAGCGGCGCAAGTTCGGCGAACATGCGCTGATCGGCGCTGGCGTGCTGATCGCGGCTGCCACCGGCCTTGGGTCGCTGCCATTCGGCGCGCCGTTCCTGTCGAGCAGCTTTGGTTATTTCCATCTGCCGCTGATCGGTGAGTTCGAGCTGGCCACCGCGATGGCGTTTGACCTGGGCGTCGCCTGCGTCGTGGTAGGGGCAGTGCTGATGGCTTTGGCCCAGCTCGCCCAGGTCGCCCAGCGCGCCGCCAAGGCCGAAGCGGAGGAGCAGGCATGAGCCTTGAGTTCCTCGTCGCGTCCACCATCGCCGTGCTGGTCGCGGGCGGCATCTATCTGGCGCTTCGCGGGCGGACGTTTCAGGTCGTGCTCGGCCTCACGCTGCTGTCCTATGCTGTCAATCTGTTCCTGTTCGCGATCGGGCGACTGATCGTCGACCGGCCGCCGCTCTATGCGAAGGATGTCGTGCAACATGCCGACCCGCTGCCGCAGGCGCTGGTACTGACCGCAATCGTCATCACCTTCGGCATGACCGCGCTGACCGTCATCCTCAGCCTGCGCAGCTTTCTCGAAAGCGGGTCGGATCAGGTCGACGGCGATCCCGATCCGGTTGGGAAGGATGCGGCATGACGCTGATCGATCATCTGTCGGTCGCACCGGTCGTCATCCCCGCCATCGTTGCGCCGGTCACGATGCTGGTGATGCGCCGTCGCCGGGTGTTCAGCCTGATCCTGTCGCTCGGCGGCTGTGTCGCGATGCTGGCCGCCGCGTGCGCGCTGTTCGGCATCGCGCAGGACGATGCGATCCGTAGCTATGCGCTGGGCGCATGGGTCGCACCGTTCGGGATCGTGCTGGTAGTCGACCGGCTCGCCGCGACGATGCTGGTGCTGGCGGCGGTGCTGGCGTTGGTGGTGCTGCTACATGCGATCGTCACCGGTGCGGATCGCAAGGGCTGGCATTTCCACCCAATGTTCCATTTCCAGCTATTGGGGTTGAACGGCGCGTTCCTGACCGGTGACCTCTTCAATCTGTTCGTGTTCTTCGAAGTGCTGCTGATCGCCTCCTATGGCCTGATGCTGCACGGGCAGGGCGCGCTCAGACTGAAGGCGGGGATTGCCTATGTCGTGATCAACATTGCCGGCTCGGCGCTGTTCCTGATCGCGCTGGGGCTGCTGTATGGCCTGACATCGACGCTGAACATGGCCGATCTGGCCGTCCGGGTCGCGAACCTCCCCGCGGAGGATCAGGGGTTGCTGCGTGTCGCCGGACTGCTCCTGATGGCGGTGTTCGCGCTAAAGGCGGCGGTGGTGCCGATCCACCTGTGGATGCCGCGCACCTATGCCGCGACGATGCCGGTGGTAGCCGCGCTGTTCGCGATCATGACCAAGGTCGGCGTATATGCGATGATCCGCACCGTGCCGCTGATTTTCGGCGGCCAGGCCGGCTCGGCAGCATGGGTGCCCGCGCCTTATTTGCTGCCCGCCGCGATGCTGGGCGCGGTGCTTGGCTTCGTCGGCGTACTAGTGGCCCGAGGAATGCGTGAGCAGGCGGCCTATGCCGTGCTGGCCTCGACCGGCACGCTGTTGATGGCAGTCGCGACCTGGCGGGAGGCGACCTTGGCCGCCGCCCTCTATTATCTGGTACAGGCGACGCTGGCCGGTGCCGCGCTGTTCCTTGTTGCCGACGCGACGATACGTCGCCGAGGGCAATATGCCGACGCAATCGCGCCCAGCCCACGCTTCGCCGGACAGGATGTGACGGGCCTGCTCTATCTGGTCGCTGCCGTCGCTGCGGTCGGCCTGCCACCACTGGCAGGATTCGTCGGCAAGCTGCTGATTCTCGACGCGAGCTTCGCCGTCGCGTGGTGGGGTGCGATCTGGACCACCATCCTTGGCTCGACGCTGATCGGCGTGATCGGTTTCTCGCGTAGCGGATCGACCCTGTTCTGGAAGGCGGCACCGCCCGGCACCGATGTCATCGCTGCGCCTGCACGGTCGCGCGCAGATTTCACCGCGCCGCTCACGCTGCTGATGTTGCTGGCGGTGCTGACCGTTGCCGCCGGGTGGGTGACCGCGCAGACCCGGGCGACCGCGCGACAGGTAATGGCCCCCGATCGCTATATCACCGCCGTGCTGGGGCGCGCGGGATGAACCGCCTGTTGCCGCATCCCGCGCTGTCAGCAATGCTGCTGATCGTTTGGCTGCTGATGGCCAACAGCATCACCGTCGGCGGTATCGTGCTGGGCGGCGTGTTTGCGCTGATCCTGCCGAAGTTCACGCAGCCCTTCTGGCCCGACCGACCGCGGATGCGCTTCGGTCGCGCCCTTGTCGGTTATCTGGTGATCGTGCTGTTCGACATTCTGGTCGCCAATTTCCAGGTGGCGTGGCTGATCCTGTTTCGCCGTAACCGCGACCTTCGCGCCCGCTGGCTGGTCATTCCCATCGACCTGACCACGCCGGAGGCGATCACGATGCTGGCCGGCACGATCAGCCTGACGCCGGGCACGGTATCGTCGGATGTCTCGGCCGATGGTCGGTTCCTGCTCGTGCACGCGCTCGACGTCGATGACGAAGCGGCGGAAATCGCGCGGATCAAGAAGCGCTACGAGGCGCGGTTGCAACGGGTATTCGCATGATCGGGATCGCACTCCACATCGCTGCAGGCTGTATCGCGCTCGCGCTGCTGCTCAACGGATGGCGATTGCTGCACGGACCGGCCCTTGGCGACCGGATCGTCGCACTCGACACTATGGTCATCAACGCCATCGCGCTGATCGTGCTGATCGGCATGATCGGCGGCAACGATACCTATTTCGAAGCGGCGCTGCTGCTGGCGATGGTAGGGTTCGTCAGCACCATCGCATACTGCAAGTTCATCCTGCGCGGGGATATCGTCGAATGAGTGTTATCGCCGACATTTCCATTGTTGTCCTGCTGCTGCTCGGCGCCGGCTTCGCGCTGATCGGCAGCTGGGGGCTGGTCCGCCTGCCCTCGACGATGGAGCGCCTGCACGGCCCTACCAAGGCGACGACGCTGGGCCTCGGCGCGCTGCTCCTCGCCTCGGTCGTGTATTTTCAGGCGCGGCTCGGGATCTGGACCGCGCACGAACTACTGATCTCGCTGTTCCTCTTCATCACCGCGCCGATCTCGGCCAACATGATCGCCAAGGTCCATCTCCATCGCGTTCGCGTCGGTGCGATCAGCGAACCTGACAGCATCGCCGGAGCGCCGCCCCGTCCGGGCGGGGAGGGCGACTGGGCAACGTTTGAGGCGCCTAAGCGCGACAATCCCGCCTCGACCGCCAATACCTGATTCCTGGTCGGCCATGGACGGAAGCGACGCGACGCCACACTATCACCTGTACCGGCGCAGCCGGACGCCGGTCTGGTTGGCCCTGTCGTGGCGGGCTTTGCTGGCATTCGCGCTGATCGGCATCGCGCTGGCGGTTCACTGGTTCGATCGCGACGGCCTGCGCCAGTCGTCGGGTGCGCCGGTCACCTTCGCCGACATCCTGTACTTCACCATGATTACCGTCACGACGGTCGGTTATGGCGACATCGTGCCGGTCACGCAGCAGGCGCGCCTGTTCGATACCTTCGTCGTCACGCCGATCCGGCTATTCGTATGGCTGATCTTTCTGGGAACCGCATATGATTTCCTGCTCAAACGTGTCTGGGAACGGTGGCGCATGTCAGTGATCCAGAAGCAGCTTCGCGACCATGTCGTCATCGCAGGCTTCGGCAACAGCGGATCGGAAGCAGCAAGCGAGCTGATCCGTCGCGGTGCCCATCCCGATACGATCGTCGTCATCGACGAGAACCCTGCCGCGCTGCGCAGTGCGGAGGCGCTCGACGTTGCCGTCATGGAGGGTAACGCCACGCGCGATGCCGCCTTGCAGGCCGTCCGCGTCGCCACCGCCAGCGCCATGATCGTGGCAGCCGGTCGCGATGATACATCTATTCTGATCGTCCTCACCGCACGCCGGATTGCACCCACGCTACCGATCAGCGTGGTGATCCGGTCGCAGGATAACGAAGCGATTGCACGCCAAGCCGGGGCCGACACCGTCATCAATCCGGCGAGTTTCGCCGGGCTGCTGCTTGCCGGATCGACGCATGGCGCGCATCTTGCCGACTATATGGCCGATCTCGCGGCGACCCATGGTCGCGTCGCGCTCCGCGAACGGGCGGTCACCGATGCGGAGGTCGGCATTGCGTTGCGCGCGATAACGACCGGCCTCGGACACCGCGTCTATCGCGGCGATGCCATGTACGGTTTCTGGGAAGCCGAGGTCGAGCGACTGGAGGCGGGCGACATCATCCTCGAAGTCATTCCCGCCACGTCCGCCGATGCGACGCCGCGCCGGTGACCCACCTGCTGGCGCTCATAGCCGCGCATCGCCCGATATTGGGGCTGGTAGTCATCGTCGCTTTATTCGTCGCGTTCGCGCTCGAACGCTTCCCGCCGGTCACCATCGCTGTCGCCGGGGCAGCGCTGATGATCGCGCTGGGCTGGCTCACCCCGCCGCTCGTCACCGCCGCCTTCGCCAATTCCGCGCTGATCACCATCGCAGCCTTCTTCATCCTGTCGGGGGCGCTGGTCCGTACCGGCACGATCGAGGCGCTGGCCAGTCTGATCGTCCGGCGAGCGGGTAAGGCACCTCGGCGCACGGTTGCAGAAATGCTGACGGGCGCCGCGATCGCGCCGGCGTTCATTAACAATACGCCCGTCGTGATGGTGCTGATCCCGCTGGTACGCCGGCTCGCGCGATCAGTGGGGATACCTGCCACGCGGCTGCTGATCCCGCTGTCCTATCTCTCGATCCTTGGCGGAACGCTGACACTGGTCGGAACATCGACCAACCTGCTCGTCGACGGCGTTGCACGCGCGAACGGGCAACCGGGGTTCGGCATCTTCGACATCACGCTCGTCGGGCTGGTGACGATGGCAGCGGGGGTTGCGACCATGCTGCTGCTCGGACCGAAGCTGCTGCCCTCGCGCCCCGACAATGCCATCGCCGACCGACATCAATTGCCCTATCTTACCGAGATTGCGCTGTTACCCGAAGTGCTGGGCAAATCTGTTCGCATCACCGACCTGCCCTTCCTGCGGCGTGATGCAGTTCGCTTGATCGCGGTCCGCCGGGGGACACGCGTCGACCGGAATCCGTCGCTCGAGCTGACGATCAATGCCACCGACCGGTTGATCGTCAGTGCGACCGCCGATGAGCTAGACGACCTGGCGCGTAGCGAAGGCTATCTGGTCGGGTTGCAGAATGTCGGTCGCCCGATCCGCCTTGCCGCCAGTGCGCGCAGCGACGACGTGCAACTGATCGGCCTGACGATCAGCCCGACCCACCCTGCGCTCGGCCGTGAGCTGCGCGACATTCCCTTACTGTCGAACCTGCCCGCGCGCGTCCTAGGGATCGGGCGGGCGCGGCACTTGCCCGGCCCTGATCTTGGCAGTGTCCGGTTGCGCGCGGCCGACAGCCTGCTGGTCGCGGCAAACGATGCCGCCATTACCGAACTGCGCGCGAACACCAACCTGATCGCGGAGGATACAAGTCATATCCGCCGCTTCCGCCGGCACCGTGCGCCGATCGCGATCGGGACGCTGGCCGGCGTCGTCGTGCTAGCGGCGCTAGGCGTTCTGCCAGTCGCGCTGCTGGCGATGGTCGGCGTCGGTATTGTCCTTGTCACGCGCTGCGTCGATGCCGAGGAAGCGTGGCGATCGATCGACGGCAGCGTGCTGGTGCTGATCTTCGCAATGCTTGGTATCGGCAGCGCGTTGGAGGCGATCGGGACGATAGATCTGATCGTCAGCGCAATCTCGCCATGGCTGGCCACGCTGTCACCGCTGGGGTTGATCCTCATCCTCTATTTTCTGACTTCGGCGCTGACCGAGACAGTGACGAACAACGCAGTCGCGGTCATCATGACCCCGGTAGCAATCGGGCTGGCGCAAGCCACAGGGCAAGACCCCCGTGCATTAATCGTTGCGGTCATGTTCGCCGCATCCGCCAGCTTCGCCACACCGGTCGGGTATCAGACCAACACCATGGTCTATGCTGCTGCGGATTACCGCTTCTCCGATTTCGTGAAAATTGGATTGCCGATGAATATTGTGGTCGGATTGGCGACCTGTTTTGCGATCAGCGTTTGGCTGTGATGGGACGATCTCGCTGGGCAAGATTCTCTGCACCCGTATAGGGCTGCTCGAACGCGGATTTGCCGCCGTGGTGATCGCGATCGGGACCTACATTACTGCATCGTCAATCTAAGTCGTACCTTTCCCACAAACGAAGGTCGATCGAGATCCTGGGCCGCAAACCGGCTACGCCTCGCGGCTCCGGGGCTGATTTTCCCGAAATATGTTCCCGATTGTATTTTCCCGAAATGCGGCATCGGACATGGAGTTTCGGGAAAGGTCAGCCGCGTGAAAACCAGGGTAACCAAGCCCGCTGCTGGCGCAGCGGGTCCGGGGTCAGGAGCCGTGAGGTAATGGCATCAGCGGGGGCAGCGCTGCGCTGTTTGGATGGCTCCACGCTGCCCCCGCTGCTACCAGACGGTGTCATTTCTATCTGGTGACGATTATGTCTTCTCTAAATCGCGGGAACATATCGAAATGATCTTGTGTTGCTGTTTTAGCTGGAGTTTGTGGCGGGCGGCAACCGGATCGTCATAGAGGTCGCGCAGCGCTCGGAAGCGAAAGGCATTCCACCATCGCTGCCAGCGGTGTTCCTCGGCGTCGTGGAGGATGTGGCACCGCTGGCAGAGCGCGGCGAGATTGGCGGGGCGGCAGTTGCCAGGGTCATGATCGAGGTGCGCGCAGGCGAGAACGACATAGGTCGTTCGCACCAGGTCGAGCGAGAAGCCGGTGGCAACCTTGACCTTCCTGCCGCGCCCGGAGCGCCAGGCGCGTGCTTCGACGTCCCACCAGCGGCCGTCACCCAGATGCGCGACACGCCGCTTGTGCGGTCGGCCGCACTGTTCGCAGCGTCCCCCTGCCCGCCCGAAACGGATATGATCCGAGATTTGCGGCCAGTCGATCGGGTAAAGCCAGCGGTTTTCGGGGCGGATCGGCATCGATGACTCTATGAGTCATCGCGCAAAAGAACAAAAGGGGAAAAATGCGTTCCCCTGATGTTCCTTTGCGGATTATCATGCGCGCATGTCGACCTGCGTGATTCCCCTCTCCCGTCCCGTTCCGATCGCCCACATACCCACTGACCTGTGCCTCAAGATCGTCAGCGCAGCAGGGGCCGGCTTCCCTTCACCCGCGCAGGATTGGGAGGAAACGGCGGTCAATCTGGTCGAGTTGCTGCGCCTCGATCGCGCCGCCAGTTTCGTGTTCCGGGTCAGCGGACATTCCATGCTCGACGCGGGCATCCATGACGACGATGTCGTCGTCGTCGACCGGGACGTGACCCCGTCCAACGGACGGATCGTCATCGCCGTGGTCGATGGCGGGTTCGTCATCAGGCAACTGGTATGGCGCGAAGGAAAGCCGACGCTGGAGGCACGCAACGCTCGCATGAGATACGAGCCAGTCGTCGCGGATGAAGCCGTCGAGATCTGGGGCGTCGTGCGCGCCACTGTCCGCAACCTGCAAGGCTAGACAGGCGATGTGGGGGATAGCGGACGTCCAGAATTTCTATTGCTCGTCGGAGCGGGTCTTCGATCCCTCGCTCCGGGGCAAGCCTCTCATCGTGCTGTCGAACGGCGACGGGTGTGCGATCGCCCGCTCGGAGGAAGCCAAGGCGCTGCACATCAAGATGGGCGCGCCGCTTTTCAAGATCCGGGACATCGTGCGCGAGCACGGTGTCCAGTGCCGATCGAGTTCATACGAGCTTTACGCGGACATGAACCGGAGGTTCAACCAGGTGCTCGCCGATCACAGCGACACCATCGAGATCTACAGCATAGACGAATCCTTCTTCCGCCTGCCGGTCCTGGCGAACGGACTGGGCGACGTCGAGAGCGCGCATCGCATCATCGCGGACGTGAAGCGGGCGACAGGCTTGCCGATCCGGATTGGCCTTGGACCGACGCGGACCCTGAGCAAGGTCGCCAATGCGCTGGCGAAGGCGTCAGAGAAGGTCTGGCGCGGGGTGGTCGACCTGCACGATGTCGAACTGCGCCAGCGCATGTTCGCACAATGGCCGGTCGAGGAAGTCTGGGGCATCGCGCGCGCGATGACACAACGCCTGCGACCGCTGGGCGTGCGCACCACGGCCGATCTTGCAGCGCTTCCGCCCGAGGTCGCGCGCGATGTGGGGACCGTCGTGCTCGAGCGCCTCGTGCGTGAGTTGAACGGGGTGGAATGCACCGATTTCGAGCCTGAGCCGCCGGCATCCAAGGCAACCGCTGTGACGCGGTGTTTCGGGGAGCCGGTGAGCGACGTGGACGCGCTGCGCGAAGCGATGGTTCGGCGCGCCGTTCGCGCGGCCGAGAAAATCCGCAATCAGGGTCTGGCTGCGACGAGGCTGATCGCGTTTGCGCATGGCAGCAGGTTCAAACCGAACGCGCCATCGGCATCGCGCGTCGGTCGATTGTCGCCGGCAACCAACGATCCCCGCGTCATCGCCGGCATGGCCGCGCGCATGGCCGAAGCGATGTTCGAGACGGGCCGGGTCTATACCAAGTGCGGGGTGATGCTGGAGGGATTGGAAAGGATGGCGGCGCATCAGGCCGACTTGTTTGCAAAGCCCGACCCGCGATCCCCTGCCCTTCTGTCCGCGATCGACGGGCTCAACGGTCGCTTCGGCCGCAATACCATGCGCCTTGCATCCGAGGGGTTCGGAACCAAGTCCTACGATACGAAGCGAGCGTTCAAAAGCCCGTCATGGACGACGCGGATCGATCAGGTGCCGATCGCGCGGTGATAATGTCAGCGCGCCCCGTTCCCGCATGTGCAGTGCCTGTTCGATCGGCGGAGAACAGCCAGGTCTTCGCGGCTTCGTCGTTGTCGAACAACTTGCCATTCTCACCGATCAGTCTCTTTGCCTGAAGGCGCTGAAGGGAAGAATCCGATCCGACCACCGCGATGCGTCTGGCCAGCTTGCCATAGAGCGGAATGAACTGCGCGATCTCCTCGGCGATCGGTAAGCGGTAAAAATCCCCCACGTGGCCTTGAGAACGGGGCTGTAATTTGGACGATCAGGCGGCGCTTGCGATGCTGCTCAGTTCGAACGAGGTTTGCGCGGCGTTGGCATCGGTCCAGCAATAGGGCAACAGATCGTCGATCGGATCGGTATCCGCGCGGGTGATGATCCGGGTAAGGACATCGCAGAGATAGGCGTAGGGGTTGATGTCCAGCATCTTGCAGGTTTCGACCAGCGAGGAGATCGCCGCCCAGTTTTCTGCACCGAGCTGGTGGCCGGTGAAGAGTGCATTTTTTCTTTGGAGAGTCACCGGCCTGATAGCCCGTTCGGCGGTGTTATTATCGATCTCGATCCTGCCGTCGTCGAGGAACCGGGTGAAGCCCGCCCAGCGCTTGAGCGCATATTTCATCGCATCGCTCGTTGCCGATCCGGCCATCATGCGCGGTGCGGTGGCGGCGAACCAGGCATGGAGCTTGTCGACCAGCGGACGGGTCCGCTCCTGCCTGACAGCGAGGCGTTCTTCGGCCGTGCGCCCACGGATTTCCTTTTCGATGCCATAGATTTCGGCAATGCGCTGCAAGGCGTCCTGCGCGACCGGAGCATCGCTGCCTGCATCGACGAACCCGCGCCGCAGATGAGCCCAGCAGTAGGACTTGGTGACGCCGGTGTCGGCGCCATCGTCCTTGCCGAACTGGTCATAGGCCTGCCAGGCATCGACCTGCAGGATGCCTTGGTATGACCCAAGCAACTGCTTGGCCCACATCTTTCCGCGTCCTGGCATATATGTGTATAGCGCCAGAGGCGGATCGACGCCGCCATGAGCGCGATCGTCGCACACTATGACCCACATATAGCCGGTTTTCGTCTTGCCCGTTCCCGGCGCCAGCACCTTGACCGTGGTTTCGTCGACGAACAGACGGGCACGGGCAAGCGCATCGGCGCGCATCCTGTCGGTGATGGGCATCAGCGCAGCGATGCCACGACCAACCCAGTTCGCCATAGTGGCGCGGCTGATCTCGATGCCTTGCCGGGCGAAGATCTTCGATTGCCGATAGAGCGGCAGGTGATCGCAATATTTGTTGATCAGAACATCGGCGATCAGCGCTTCGGTCGGCAAGCCGCCCGGCACTACATGCGCCGGGGCCGACGCTTGGCGAACGCCGTCGCTGCAGCAGCGGCAGGCATAGCGGGGGCGGATCGTCACCATCACGCGATGCTGGGCCGGGATGATGTCGAGCCGTTCGGAACGGTCCTCGCCAATCTTGTGCAGCGTCCCGCCACAGGCGCATTCCAGGTTTTTGGGCTCGATCACCGTCTCGAAGCGCGGCAGATGGGCCGGCAGCGATGCGCGCTCGGCATCTGGAGCCCGCCGGCGACGCGGCCTGAGGCCGTAACGTCCGGCCTCCTCGGCCGCCTTGTCCTGCAAGCCATCGGCTTCACCAAGCGCGACGTTCTGGTCTTCCAGCGTCAAGGCCAGTTGATCGACCGGCAGCTTTTCCGAACGCTTGCCGAAGGTCGAGCGGTTGATCAGCTTGAGGATATGTTCGAGCCGTGCCGCGCGAGCGCGCTCGGCCAGCACCATCGCCTTGAGCTGCTCCACATTGTCGGGAAGCTCGTCATATCCAGCCTCCGGGCCGGTCTCGACAGGGGGTTCGGGATGCGCCACCACGCCCGCATTCTAGCCAGTTCCCCACGTCTGGGAACAGCCTTGCGTCAGGTAGAATCAGGCGTGCGATCTACTGCGCATGAAGTGGCTTTGGCACCCGCGGCACGTGCATGCGCGACCAGTCCAGCCCCTCGAACAGCGCGGAAGCCTGGGCCGCCGACAGCTTCATCACTCCGTCTCCCGGGCGGGGCCAGCGGAACTTCCCATCCTGCAGCCGCTTCGTCACCAGTACGAGCCCGGTGCCGTCCCACAGGAGGAGTTTTATTCTGTCCGCCCGGCGTGCCCGGAAGACAAAAAGCATGCCTGAGAATGGGTCGAGCCGCAGTTCCTGCTGCACCAGTGAGGCGAGGCCCGCCATACCCTTCCTGAAGTCCACAGGCTGCGTCGCGACAAGCACCTTCAACGGTCCGGGCGGAATGATCATGTGTTCACCTGCGCGGCCAGGAGCACCCGCTCGATATGGTCGGCATCCACGTCGGACGGGATGCGGATCGACAGCCCGCGGGTCTCGATAATAATCTCACCGCCACTCCTCGAACTCGCGGGCAACGATGACACTGCAGGCGCCGGTGGCCCAGAAGATGGCGACGGTACGGGAGGTGCCGGCGGGCTTTCAATCACCGCGGGAACAAAGCCCATCCCCTCGGCCCGTTCCCGGAAACGCCCTCGCCAGTTATAAAGCTGTTGCGGGAGCATGCCGTGACGCCGGGCTACCTCGGCCACATTCGCGCCCTGCTTGAAACTCTCCTCGATGATCCGCGCCTTCGCCGCAGGCGTCCATCCACGGTTGCCATTCGACAAGGGAATGACGTCAAGACGCTCGACCTTGCCTGCCCTCCCACCCCTTTCAGTTTCGAAACTGGTTTCGAAATCACCACTCATCACCACCTCGCAAATGCAAGGCTCAACACCTACCAAATCGCGAAATCATGAGAATGTGGGGGATTTTGACCGCTTACGGCGATCGTTCGATCCTGAACCGGAAATCCGTTCGCATTGACCAGGATATGGCCTTCGCCGGGCGTTGCTCCGTTGGCTATTGCACGCTGCAATACAAGCCGGGCCTCATCGTGGAACCGAGCTAGGACTTCCCGCGTCCAGAAACCCCGCAATTCGACGTACAGAAAGCGGCGTGCCATATCGTGATTCAGTCGAAACATAAGACATATCCCCTTTCTTCAAAAAGGCTGAGCGGTCGCAACGACCTCTCCACCCTTTGAATATGCTTTTTACAAGTAAACCGATCATTACGGCGCTGCGCGGCTGCGACGATCTGCGCGAATGCTCATGCCCGCCGGGCAGTCATTCCATGACGAGGACCGTGGCTCGTCTATCTGGCACCGGGGTCGGTCTCGTTGTCCCTGGCGCAGGCGGTCGCGCGGAACCAATGGCAACATGGTGCCAATTTTCAGACAGACTTTTCCAATCCAGCGCGGCCGCGATCGGACGATAGCTGGCGGGATGGACGCCATCGGCGGTCGGCACCGCGCTCAACTGGATGACGGTATCGCCAAAGCTGCGGGCAACTGCTGCAACGATGCGGGAAGCGCGTGCATGGTAGGGCGCCAGCCATGTCACGCGAAACGCCGTCGTGCGGCTGCGCAGTGTCGTGAGATTGCGGGCGAGCGCTGGGTTTTCAGGGTCGTTCGATCCGAGCGCAATCAGAGCGAGCGGTGCTGGCGATCGCGACCGGGGCATGCGGGCTATCTCGGCCGACGGCGCACCGACGCGGGCATGGACCTCGCAGCGGATACCCTGGGCCGCCAGCGCGGATGCGGTGCCGATCGCGGTGCTGTCACCCAGGATGAGGCAAAACAGTATCATCAGCGAACTTGCTGCCCGGGGAGGGTTTTGGACGGGGGCTTCTCCAGAATGTGCAGTCCCTCAGCTGGCAAAACGTGTACGCCGTGATTGGTATAAATCGCGATCCGGTCGGAAGTCTCTGCAATGGGATAGCCACGAACCCGAATATTGCCGGATTGATAGAAGGCGCAGCAGCCCTTCTGAACCTTCGCAATCGTCGCTTCGCGCTCGAACTTGGCGGCTTCGACCCCGGCCGGTCCTGAGCTGACGGCTACGACAACGACTATGCCCCCAGCGATAATGTAATTAGGAAGATTGACGACGCGGTTGGCGACGGCGTGCAGGATTTCCAGAATGAGCTCTGATGAGTTCGAACCTTTCCGTTTGCCGTAGACGAGTGCCCCAAGGGCAACAGCGATAACTGACCAAATGAGGAGCGACGACACCATCACCCGCCACAGCCAGTCGAAAAAGTGTGTGATAGTGAGATACAGTACGACGGTGTAACCCTGGCCCATGACCTCACCCGTCGACATTGTCGTCGCTCCGAACGTGAGCCCGAACGATCGCAGGTAGGTGTCGATGTAACTGTAGCCCGCAAAGTAGAGGAACGCGCCACAGACGATCGCCAGCGACGGGATCAGCGCTAACATCGACGAAAAAAGGCCAGTGATCCGAACCGGAACTGCTGAGGCATCCGGGGACGGCGACGTGGGCGCGGGAGGCCGCTCAGGGTTCATGGTCTTGTGGTTTGAACGTCGGGAGGCGGAGCCGAGCCTAATGGCGCGCCGTGTATTTCACCGAACAGCATGATGCCGATCACGGCAACCGCGCATCCAGCGAGACCGAAGACAATGCGTAGCATGCCGATTGTTCGTGCAGCACGTCCGCGCCTGATTTTCAGGAACAGCCGTCCGATGCCCGTGCGACAGGCAAGCCAGCCATCGGCTATGTCGATCGCCCCGAGGGCGGCGATCGGCAGCGCGACCGCGAACACCAGCCATGCCGGCGGTGCATCGAGCAGGATGGCCGTGCCCACCCCCAGTATGAGTGCGAGTGCGGCACCGGCGTGAATTACGGCCGCAAGCGGCGCGATCCTCCACGTCCGGCTCTGGAAAAGCAGCCGGAAAAGCACCAGCGGTCGCCGGCATGTCTCGCAACGGTGGATGCGGTGACCGGGCTCCCACGGCATCATCGCACGATGGCAGTAGGGACAGGGTGTAAGCCCGAAGCCGGCCATCATGTTCATGACGTCTGAACCGTCTGGATCGATTTCTTAGCGATCATCGCATTTCCCGGTCATTGCGGTCTGGAGGGAAGCGGCTGCGTCGTCGGCGTGGACGGTGCGGCAGCAGGCGGCGTCGCAGGCACGAGCCTTGGCTCAAGGCGCGGCCGTGCGTCCCCGATGAGCTTTCTGAAGGCATCGAGGGTCGCAAGCGTGGTGATCTTGCCGATGTCGGTCGAGGCATAGCTGCCGCCCAGAGCGCCTACACCAAGCCCGAGCAGGACACCCCCACCGATCACACCGACGTCTTTCTTGCGCGCCGAGCCACTGGCGACCGCCTCCTGGATGCCGGTGTTGACGTCGACCAGGGTCATGAGGACCTGGCTTTCGAGCGTCTTGGATTTTAGGCCGACCGCACCGCCGAAGACACCCCCGATGCCGCCACCGGACTCGCGGGACTTGGCATCGGAATAGACCACCTTCACCTCGATCAGATAATCAGCTTTGGTAACGGGCCGGGTGGCAGCGGTCGCGCCGGCGATCGCCCGCTCCCGCTCGAGCGCGCTGAAAGCCTCCCCGCGATCGGCTACGCGGAAGCAGTTCGAACGTGCGATCATGAGCTTGACCAGAGGAAGGGCATCGACGCGGGCGGTCGATCCGCCATTCTGCATTTCCGCCATACGCATCAGTGCCTGCAATTGCGGGGAAAGGGCGTCGGCGGGGTCCGCAGCTTTCGTTTCTACGAGCGCTGCGACGCCGAGCGGCACCGGGCATTGGGGCAGTTGCGTCGTCTCGTCGACGCCCGTCCCGCCCTGGCCAAGCTTTTGCGCGAAGGCGATGGAAGGTGTGACGGCCGCAAGCGCGGCCGTCACGGCGAACAGGCAGACGCGCTCAAGCACCGGCCTTATCCTTTTTGGCGTGGGCCAAGGGATCGCAGATCCCCGCGCGCTCTTCCTGCGTCACGACTTTCCTGGCCGCTTCGTCGCAATCCTTGCAATCGGGGCAGTCGGCGCAATCCTTGCACTTGCCCTTATGATGGCGATGCCTGGCATAATGTGCCTTCTTCGCCGCAATCTGCGTCGCAGCGTCGTCTCCAGCCCGCTCTCCGACATAGGCCGACATGGCGACGAGGATGGGCGTTGCCGATTGCGCGCTCGCCGCTGCGGGCATGGCGGCCGAGAGAGCGGCAAGGCTCAGCGCGGCGATAATTTTCAGTTTCATGATGCTGTTCTCCAGTTCTGGCCGATTGTCAGAAGAAGCCGTTGCGTCGGCCGTCGCGACGGTCATCGTGGCGGGTATCGCCATCGCCGAGGGCCGAGCGCCGGACCTCGAGCTCCACCCCATCCCCCTTGCGGCGGATGCGGACATCCTGCGGGGCGAGGTTGTTGCGCTTCGCCCAGCGGTCGGCGTCGGCGTCCGAGCCGAACTCGCCCATTTCCTCAAATTCCCAGTTGCTCATGTCGATGCTCCTGACTGATCGCCTCGCCGGCGCGCGGAGCCGGTCGGGGCGTGACGATGTGCGGGGTTCCGCGCATGATCGGGGCGGCAGTCAGTTGACCGCGCTTCGTCGTCGCTGCGATGCGTCGAAAATCCCGACAGCATTGCATGGTCGCGTAGCGCCACCTCGATCGCGCTGATTTCGTAAGAGGGACGCCCGGGATCGCGACGCACGAAGAGAATGACGGTCGAAGGCCCGGCCAGCCACCGGGCGATCGACACGGGAGCGATGCCTGGCGTGCGGTCTGCGATGCCGGCAATGCCGGTCATCACGGTTGCGCGCACGGTCTCCCCCCAGCGCAGTGCCTGCGGACACGACGGATCGTGACCTGCGACCTCGGCGATCGCGCTGGCGGGCAGCGCATGGATTAGGCGGCGGACCCCTGAGAGCGTCTCTGCCGGCTCATTGCCGATATGGGTGATTGCGCGCAGCAGGACGTAGCGCGCGGCATAGGTGAAGGCTGTGCCGCGCACGTTTTCGACCGGCAGGAACGCTTCGATCGCGGAGGATCTGGCATAGTCGCTCGGATGATCGGCAAAAAAGTCCCAGTTGCCGAGCGCCGGATCGATCAGGACATCGCGGGTCTGGTCGGCAAGCGCGGTGAACGCGTCGCCATCGCCCAGGATGGCGAGGCGGTCGCCCGTGCCGTTTCGGACCGTGCGAAGCCGGTCGGCCGAAGCGGTCTGGACGGTCGCGATCGTCAACAGCGGGCGCGCGGGTTCGCATTCTCTCTGGAAGGAGAGCGGGTAATCAGCGCGCATGGACCCCGCCTCCCCTCTCTTGCATCGCTCTTGAGCGAAGGAAGCGGCCGAGCGGCATGAGGACGGCGTAGGTAAGGCCGAAGATCGCGGCCATCGCCAGGGTTTCGCCGCCCCAGTCGAGAGCGTCCTCATGCTTCGCCTGCTGGATGCACTGGGTCATGGTGTTGGTGTCGAGGTTGCAGGGATGCCAGTGTTTGCTGGCGATGACCTGTTCGAAGGATAGCGGGGCGGCGGTCATGGTCTTGACTCCTTTCGGTGGGGGGCGGCGTCGTGAAACCGGCTGCGCTGCTGCGGCAGATAGCGTTCGAGAAGGCGCTCGATTTCGGGATCGCCGAAGGGATCGTCGTCGAGGCCGGTGTAGGGATTGAGCGACGACAGGCCGGTGTCGAACGCGAGCGGAAGATGGTGGCATCGAGGCAGGTCGAGGTCGGTCTCGAAGGGGCCGGGTTCCCGTCGAGGGAGAGGCATCTCGATCGTGATGGCCCGCGAAGAGACCGACTTTACCGAAGGATGGTTGCCGACCTGCCCTGCTGAACGCGCGCGGGGTGCCTTGGAAGCGCGTCGCTGTATCCGAGGTGCGGGAGCGGCTTTGGACACATATACGGGCGGCTGCGGGGCCTGATAGCGGGCAGACAGACCGATCCACCACATTCCGAGGGCGACAAGGGCAAGGACAGAAATGAGCATGAGCGCCATCACAGTTCCAGTCCGATGTCTTTTTCAGGGAAGGGAAGTTCCGGCGCTTTGGGCTCTACGATTACCCTATGTTTGGTAAGGTCGAGTGAGGGGTCGGTGCGGATATCGATTTTACCGAGAGAGTTGTCCTTGTTGGCTACTTCGGCATTGCTCCCAAGCTTTTCCGGAGCGCGATCGAGGTCCGGCGGAAGCGAGGGGTTGAACGGCTCGTTCGACGTTGCTGCGGGTTGCGCGCCGGCGACGCCCCGCGCCGGATCGACCGAAAGTTCGCCCACGGTCTCGAGCGCCGATGTCTTGTTGCCTTCGTTGCGCTCGATGGCCTGTGTCAGCTTTTCGCGATCGTCGGTGAACAGCTGGATATCGTCGCGGACGCGGGTCACGGTCACGTTGAACAGGCGCTGGTTGGAAAGGTTGGATTCCTTGTGGCTCATCACCGCGATCGCGGTGTCGGTCGTGATGCCCTGCGCCGCGTGCATGTTGAGCGCATAGGCAAGGCTGATCCGCTCCATCATCGGATCGCCTGCCTTGAGATCGTGGATCGTGCCGTCGCTCGCCTCGACGCGGATGCCCGCCTTGTCGGCCGAGATGACGCGGGCGATATCGTTGTTGTTGAGGCCACGATCGCGATCGTTTTTCGTCCAGCGGATCTTGTCGCCTTCGTGCAGCCGGATCTGCTCGCGTTGCGCGAGCTGCATCGCATCGCTTTTGTCGAGGGGCGATATGCGCTGCGGGTCGAAGCTGCGCACACGCGAGCCGATCCGCACCTGGACGCGTCCCTTGTGGTCGACGCCGATGACATCGTAGGTGCCCGGTCCAAGGCCGAGGTCCCTGACGGCTTTCGGGATGTCCAGCACCTGGCCGGGCTTGTAGCTGTGAGCGTAGCGCAGTTCCTCGCGGGTAATGTTGATCTTGTCGAGGACGCCGATCGCGACGCCCTCGCCCTTGATCGCCCCTTCGGCGGCAAGCCCGTCTTGGATGCGCACATTGAGTTCGGCGCGCGCGACCCGGCCCGACGAGAACATGGCCGTCGTCTCGCGCTGTTCGGGCGTAAGGCCCAGCCAATGCTCTGCGGCCGCCTTCACATGCTCGGGGTTGGCCGTGACCTTGTCGCCGAGCACCGCCATCGCCTCGCGCACCTGACCGAGGTTGGTGAGCGCAGCGACCGTGCGCAGCTGGTCGGTGCGCTGGCGCAGGTTTTCGTCCATCCGCGCCAGCGTGATCCCGCCGGCCTGTGCGATCGCGAAGGCCTTGCCGGCATCGACCGCGGTAATCTGCTGGCGGTCGCCGATCATCAGGAAGCGATCGACGCCGAGCGCATTGGCGATGCCGACGAGGTGCTTCATCTGTTCGGAGCCGACCATCGAGGCTTCGTCGAGGATGATCGTCGTGCCGGCGAGCGCGTCACGCGCGCCGTCATAGCCTGCGCCCTTCCCTGCGAGCGCATGGCGCGCATAGCTGTGGACGAAGGAGGAGACGGTGCGACTCTCGATGCCGGTTTCGGCGCCGAGCCGGTCGGCGGTGGCTTTCATGAGCGCCAGGCCGACGACCTTGCCGCCTTCCTGCTCGACATTGCGCGCGACGCTCGCAAGCATCGTCGACTTGCCCGCGCCCGACACGCCCTGCACGGCAACGATCCGATCGCGCGAGATGAGCGCCATGGTGGCGGCGGCCATCTGCCCCTCGTTAAGCTGTTTGTCGCCCGAGGCGGCATTGATGCGGTCGATCACCACATCGGCAGGGACGATCACGCGCCCCTCGCCTTTCCCGCGCTCGATCTCGGCAAGGATACCGCGCTCGGTCGCCAGCGCCTCGGGCGTCGTGACATGGGTCACGAAATCATCGATCCGGTCCGACTTGCCGGGGATCAGCTGCTCATTACGGATCAGTTCGGAGACGCGGGCATCGATATGACTGGCGGTGACGCCCTTGAGACCGAGATCGAGCGCAGTTCGGGCGACGGCGGATACTTCGAACGCCGCTTCACGCTGGGCGTGGATACGGATCGCGGATGCAACAGCATGCTGAGCGCGAATCTCGACGGGCGAAAGACGTAGCCGCTCGATACCTCTGGATACGAGCGGATCGCCGGGGCGGAACATCTCTCCGAGTGTCTCGCGAATAGTCTCGATCACCGCACCGACCCGTTCCATCGTGCCGAGCCGGGTATCCGGCCTGTCAAGACCGGCACGATCCCGGGCGGCATCGACCAGCGCCTTTCCGTCGAACCCGAGCGCGGTTGCCCGATCACGCCATTCCGCGCGCAAGGCATCGCGGTCCTCGACATTCAATTTTGCGTCGCGGGTATTGGTCGTGATCCGGTCGATTGCCTTGGGATTGGTGATCCCCAGTTCAGCCGCCTTGGCCGCTATCTCGGTGCGGCGCTGACTAAAGGCTTCGATGACGGCTTTGGGCACGCCATTGATCTCGAACTGGCCGTGCTTGCCGGTGATGCTGGTTTCATAGCCAATCTTTGCCAGCTCGGCGCGGAACTGGGCATGATAGGCCGCGCCGATGGTGGTGTTGTTCTTCCACAGCTGGCCATTGTGCAGCGCCTGCCAGGCCCCGTTTGCCATCTTCGTCATGTTCGCGACGAGGACGTGGATATGTCCCTGCGGATCGAGCGCACGGCTCGTGTCGTGCTGGAACATGGCATAGACGAGATTGCCGGTTCGCACAGCGTCGCCATGCCTGGAATGCTCGTAGGTCCGCCCTTCGGCAAAGGTCTTCTCGACCCATCCCATGGTCGCACGAACGGCGTTCATATGCGCGGCGAGAACGCGGGCGTCGCCGGCGACATAGGCCATGACGCTGGCCGACTTGGGCATCGAGAAAGTCAGGTCTACACCGGACTGGCGGTTCTGGACCTGCCCGACCTTTTCCCCGTCGGGCATTTCGCCGTTGAGGATCTTCTCGAAGTCCTCCTTGGTGACCTCGCCCGACAGACCGAGCGCTGCCGCCCCCTCCCCGCCCCACGCGGTCGCCTCGGAGGCATGCTCGGCAGTGTAATAGTCGTCCTTGGCGAAATAGTTCGCCGCGCCCGAGGCCGATTTGACGGAAGCGACCGAGAGCATCGGTTACATTTCCGGGTCCATGTCATCGTCGATCTCGGGCGAGCGGTCATGCCCGTGATGACGATGATGATGGTCCTCGGTGCGATCGGTCGCGAACCCGTCGCGCAGTTCGCGCGTCGACTGGTCCTCATGCCGGTCGCCATCGGAACGGTTCGACGGACCTTCATGACTGTGCATGTCGGGGTTCGATCGTGTCTGTTCGGCACCCTGCGCAGCTGTGCGGTTATCGATGAGTGACATCCCCATGCCAGTCAGTTTCGCATCGAGGTTGAGCTGGCCGTGGGTTCCGCGCGCGGTCTCGGCATTGGACGCCGTCCTGCCATCAGCCGACTGCCCGGGTTCTGTTCCGCCGGCTGCTTTGTTCGCTTGTGCGATCTGGATCTGATCCACCACGACCGGCGGTGCGGCGATCACCTCCATCGCCGCTGCCGCCTTCTCCGCTTCGCTCCGGGCATGACCAGCTTCAGACTGCGTCTTCTGTTGCTCTTCTTCCTCGCGCTCTTCCACGCCTCCCACGGGCCGCGTGGGCGTATGCTCACGCCCACCTTCACCCCCCTCATCCGCGCTTTCGTTCCGGCGTCGCCGGTCCTGCGGCGAGACGTATTCGGTCGGCTTGAAGTCCTTCCGGGGAACGGCGCCTGGGGCGATCTCGGGATAGGAGCGTATCTTCAGTTCGATCCGCGAGGCGGGAAAGCCGTCGGGGAATTTGACGAAGCCGTGCAGCGAGGGGAGATTGTTGATGTCGTCGGGCAGGACGAGCGGTTCGATCGCGGTGCGCGGCGTCAGCGTCGAGGCATCGCGGGTATTGTTATAGCCGTAGCTGTAGGCTTCATCCATCTGGCGCACTTCGCGATTGCCGATGAACTCGGAGCATTTTTCGGCGGTCGTGCGGTCGGCGGTGGCGAGGATCAGCTTGGTGCGCGCAAGGCCCGTCAGCGCGGTCGCGTTCTGGAGCCCATAGGTGGCGACCAGCTTGTCGAACGAGTGGATGCCAAGGACGAATGCACCGCCGAAATTGCGGGCGGACTGGAGGCCATGTTCGATGCCCGGTAGCGCATGGAGCGCGTGGACCTCGTCGAAGAGATACCAGGTCCGCAGATCGCGTGTCTTGGGCAGGCGCATGAGGTTGTTGACGGCGAGGTCGATCCACAGCGTGAAGAGCCCGCGGGTCATCTCCAGATCGTTGTACGAGCCGGTGATGAACATGATCGACCCGTCGCGATTGTCGGTCGCGATCCAGTCGCGGATCGAGAAGGCCGGAGGCCCGCCCTTGACCGGGTCCGGCATGAAGCGAAGCGCCTGTCCGTTGACGTTGAGGACGGAGCGGATGGACTCTGCCATCCGCGCCGCCTTTTCGGTCGTCAGCGGGGCAGCGACGGTATCTTCGAGCTTGGCGTGGATCTTCTTGAGGTCGGCCTGCATCAGGTGGTGGGCGATGGCGGCGTTGTTGCCTTCGCCATCTTCCTGAAGCTTCAGGCACATCTCGATGAAGAGCATGCGCGCGGCGTTCTGCCAGAAGGGTTCCTTGTCCTCGGGATGGGAGGGAATGAGCGCGGCGGCGGCCGACACGAAATCAGCATAGTTGCGGCATTCATCGAACAGCGTCCACGGTGCGCAGCGCTCGTCCATGGGGTTGAGGATGACGTCGGTTTCGGGATCGTAGAAGCTTTCGACGAAGGCGCCGGTAAGGTCGAAGATGACGGCGCGGTGGCCGCGCGCACGGATCTGCGAGACGTGACTGCGCAACTGCGTCGTCTTGCCGGTGCCGGTGGTGCCGATGAGCATCGTATGGCTCTGTTCGAGCCTCCATGGATAGGGGATGCCGGCGATGCGGTAGGGCACATGGATGCCCTGGTCTACGCGATCGATGACCGGCGCCTTGGCGACGCGTGCGGGATCGAATGGCGGGTCGTGCTCGGCGCATTCCTTGCGGAAGTTTTTGGCGTTGTGGGCGCGCACGGCATTGAGGAGAACATCGTTCTCGACGAGCATCGCGCCGCGATTGTGGCGCTCCTGGAGCATGTCGCGCCCGCGCTTGTTGGCCCACATGATGAACCACATGATGAGCGGCGCGGCAATGAAGACGGACATGACCAGCGTGGTCAGGAAGATTTTGACGGTCTTCGCCCATGCGTGAACGACATGGGGTTCGTAGGGGACGTAACCGATCGGAACCTTGGTGACGATGCCGCTGGGAAGGGTCAGGTTGATGAGGTGGAACTTGTCCGCGCCGACCCATGTCCAGACGGCGGAATAGAGCTTCATGAGGTCCAGCTGGAACTCATGTTCGGCAAGCCCCAGCCAGACGAAAATGTTGAAGAGGACGATGAAGGTTCCGAGCCAGATCCAGATGGGCACCTGGATGCCGGCCCACGTCATCTTGTACTGGCTGGCGAGCAGCTGTGATCCGCGCGTGAAGTTGCCCGAATTTCGGGTGATCCGTCCGCGTGCGGAGTGATGTTTGACGGTCGCGGCCTGGCCGTTGAAGCGGATGTCGTTGCTACGCATGGAAGGTCTCCAGGCGTTGCTTTGCGGCTGCTAAGAGCTGTGGGACGACGTCACCGTGATCGCGCGTAATGATGACGTCGATCGCCGCTTGCATGTACTCGAGGACGAGCACGGCGCGGGTGATATTGAAGCTATGGTCCGCCTCGGCAAATCTGATGCCGAACATGAGAGCGTAGCGAGCGGCTTCGGACCGGGAACAGCCTCGCTTTGCAGCGATCTGATCCAGTGCCGCCAACTCACTCGGCAAAAGCCGAAAAGCTATGGTTGACTTAGACATGTACCACCCACGGTCAAGTGGATGGTGGGGCTTCCGAGCCTCTTAGATACCGCGATTTGCAGGGGGTTTCCAGCAATAACGTGTAGCTAAATTGCAAACAGAACTTATCGTGCAAAGACAAGTAGTTAGCGTGGGTGTCGTGAGGCGTTTGCACATGCAAACAGGCAAGCGTATGCAAACGGTCGATATTTCAATGTCTTAACCTGCGGCCTGCCGCATAGGGTGTGCAAATCTCTAGGGACTATCGGTGGTTGTCGGGGCATCAGGGGATGTTGTCCGATCGTTGGCTCCGATTCCGGCAGGGAAGCGCCGCAGGCAATCATCCTCGGGATCGTCGGGACGGGGTTTCGCGGAGCAATTCCGCCCCACGACGGACCTGGCCATAGGCCAGTGTCCGTCGCCCTTATGCTGGTCCGGTCAAGACCGGATCAGCGAGCGAGATGGTGGCTCCATATGGAGATGATGCTGCGTGCTATTGTGTCGTCGTCGGCACGCTGGCATCCTGTGTCGTGGAGGCTGGTCACACGATCAGAAAAGGCATGTCCCATGGCACGGAGTATCGAGCAGGAACGCAAGCAGCTTGAGGCGGAGGAACAGCGGTTGAGCGAGCGACGCAAGCAGCTTGCCGAACGGGAGCGAAGCGACCGGCTGAAAGAGGTCGAGAAGTCGGGGTTGATGAAGGCCGACAGCGCGCAGTTTACCGGCATCCTCGAAGCGATCCGAAAACTCGGGGCGACAGAGACGCTCAAGCGCCTGACCGCGTAAGTCGGTCGGCGCTGTGTCGGGCCTCAAGCCCGACAGGCAAAATGATGGGGGAGCGGCCGTCAGGCCCTCCCCCATTTTGCAGAGGCAAAGATTGTCACGGATCTTGTGCCATGCAGGCAGAAAAAAGGGGCACCGGACGAATGTCCGGCACCCCCGACGCAGGGACCGTGGAGGGAGGCTAACCCCAGACCATGCGTACATCGTCGGCGACCGTGGAGGTCGCGGCAATCCTGTCGAGACGATCGAGATAGCTGTGCAGGCCATTGTCGGTCATGGCTTTGCGGATGTCGGGTTTTCCGAGCCGCGCGCGCAGATCGTCGAGGGGAATGTCGCCGCACGCTTCGGTGCCAAGACCCATCGCCTCGAGAACGGCGTAACCGTTCTGGTTGGAGAGATCGATTTCGGCTGCGCCGTCGGGTGAGGAACCGACGCACATGCGGATGGAGCGGGTCGCATCGTCGCGCCAGAACCGGATGGTAAGGCCGCGAAACTGCGCTTCCTCGACCACGGCTATGACGGCTTCGTCATGATCGAACAGGGCGCAGATCGATGCGAGCGACCATGGACATACGCGGGCCTCGAAACTGGCGCTGACAAGCGGGTCATCATCGTCGTCCTCGATGAGTTCACCACGCTCGCGAGCGAAGGCGCGGAACGCGGCGAGCTGGCGAGCGGTGATGATGGCCGGTTTGGCGACGGCGCGCTGCTGGACTGCGAGCGAGAATGTGATCGACATGGGCTTGTCTCCCGATTGAAACCGCATTCCCGATCCCCCTGCTCTTCGACCCGTCAGGGTCGCGCTGGTCGGTTCAGGATTGTCGGTCCGAAGGACCGTGATCGACCCGGCATCCCGGCATCGGGTGCGTTGGTGGTGCGCGGTGCGATCGGCACTGGCGAGGCGTAGCGAACGGGCGACCCGCAGGGGTCGCCGTGACGCGAGCGAGCCGTGCCGGTCGGCTGTCATGGAGGGCGTCCCGGGACCGCGCGAGGCGCAGCGGGTGCGCAGGCGATGCGACGGCATCGCCGCGCCCGCCAGCGAGCCGGACCGGGCGGCGGTGTGCCATGCCCGATGGGTGCCGCGCCGCTCGATGCGGAGCGAGCGCGACACGCGCAAGTGTGGCCGCGATGCGAGCGAGCCGGCGCGGCTGTGGTGCGCGGTGCGATCGGCACCGGCGAGGCGTAGCGAACGGGCGATCCGCAGGGATCGCCGTGACGCGAGCGAGCCGTGCCGGGCGACGGTCATGGAGGGCGTCCCGGGACCGAGCGAGGCGCAGCGGGTGCGCAGGCGATGCGACGGCATCGCCGCGCCCGCCAGCGAGCCGGACCGGGCGGCGGTGCGCCATGCCCGATGGGTGCCGCGCCGGTCGATGCGGAGCGAGCGCGACACGCGCAGGCGTGGCCGCGATGCGAGCGAGCCGGCGCGGCTGTTGTGCGCGGTGCGATCGGCACCGGCGAGGCGTAGCGAACGCGCGATCCGCAGGGATCGCCGTGACGCGAGCGAGCCGTGCCGATCGGCTGTCATGGAGGCCGTCCCGGGACCGCGCGAGGCGCAGCGGGTGCGCAGGCGATGCGACGGCATCGCCGCGCCCGCCAGCGAGCCGGACCGGGTGGCGGTGTGCCATGCCCGATGGGTGCCGCGCCGGTCGATGCGGAGCGAGCGCGACACGCGCAGGCGTGGCCGCGATGCGAGCGAGCCGGCGCGGCTGTTGTGCGCGGTGCGATCGGCACTGGCGAGGCGTAGCGAACGGGCGACCCGCAGGGGTCGCCGTGACGCGAGCGAGCCGTGCCGGTCGGCTGTCATCGAGGCCGTCCCGGGACGGCGCGAGGCGCAGCGGGTGCGCAGGCGATGCGACGGCATCGCCGCGCCCGCCAGCGAGCCGGACCGGGCGGCGGTGCGCCATGCTCGATGGGTGCCGCGCCGGTCGATGCGGAGCGAGCGCGACACGCGCAGGCGTGGCCGCGATGCGAGCGAGCCGGCGCGGCTGTGATGCGCGGTGCGATCGGCACTGGCGAGGCGTAGCGTGCATCGGCAATGCGACGGCATTGCCATGCCGCGAGCGAGCCGGGCCGCTGCCGTCTATGGGCGTCATCGACCGCAAGGTCAGGCCCACGCGGCGCGATGGGGCTCGATGCCCCGGAGCGCCGCCCAGGGCGACGTAAAAAAAGGGAAGGACCCCGGTTTCCCGGAGCCCTTCCGACAGATGCGTCAGGCGCGGCGGCTGCGCGCAGGCTGCATCGGTGCCTGTTCGTTGCGACGGAAGACGTGCAGCGGGACGCCAGCGGTGCGCATCTTGCGGGCGAAGTCGATCTGGACGCCCGATCCTTCGCACACGACTGCCTCGACGGGACGCAGGCTTGCGATGCGGTCGTTGCGCAGGAACCCCGCCTTGTTGCCGTGACGACGCTCGAGCATCATGCGCACCAGCTTGACGTCGCGCGAGGACGCCCATGCTGCGGCGATGGCGTCGGCTCCCTTGTTCATCGCGGTGGTCATCAGGACCATCGAGGGGATGCGGCGCTTGATCTGGTCGAGGCGTTCGAAGAGCTGCTCGTGGTCGTGCCATTCCATGCCGCCCGAGAAGGCGACGACAGGCCCGGTCGGGTTGTGCTCTTCCCGCTTCTTGGCGGCGCGTGCGGCCAGATAGTCGGCTCCGTCGATCATCGAGGCGGTGAGCTTGGAGGAGACGCGGCTGCCGCGCACGGTCGAGAAGGGACGGCCAGTCTCGATGCGATAGACTTCGCCGGCGTGGTCGCGCATGCAGCGCATCGCCTCGGCGCACCCTTCCAGTGTCTGGCAGAGCAGCTGGGTCTCTTCGAGTTCGACAGCGTAGATCTCCGAGGGGTCGTAGCTGCGGACCAGATCGCCCAGCTTCTTGGCGGCGTCATCCTCCCGGCCCTCGATGCGCTTGGCCACCATGTGGAAGCTGTTGACGAAGCCCCATGCGAGGTCGGCGGCGAACTCCTCCATCCGGGTGTCGCGGAACACATCGAACATCGTCGAGAGCATCTGTTCGACGGCGGCTGCTGCCTGATCGGGATCGGGCATTTCCAGCTTCTCGGCTTCTCCCACGATGCTGAGCTTGGCCATCTCGCTGGCTTCGATGAAGCTGCCTTCGTAGGTCTGGCGGGTTTCGGTGTCGACGCGGCGCTCGTTGAACGCGCGGCCCATGTCGTCGAAGTTGCTGTACTTGGTCATGATAGCCTCCATGTGTTGAAAATCTCACCTTCTCTCGGTGAGGAATCTCATCCGGCATGCGGCGGTCAGGGCGGTCAGGGACGTTAACCGGGAAGCCGTGCCGCGCAGACGGCACGGACCCCGGTTAACGCTCGCGAGCGGTGGAGCCGATTTTCTCGTGCCCGAAAGCGGAGGCGCAGCCGGAGTGTCGGGTGCGTGAAAATTGGGGGACCGCTCGTCCTTGACGGCCCGCAAATCCCCGCATGCCAAACTTCCTCATCACAGAGAGAGAAAATATTATGTTGTGGCAGGCACGCCGGGTCGGACCGACGGCGGGCGACGATGGCGTGCCGCAAGGCACGGCATCGTAAAGCGGGCGCCAGAGAGCCCGGGAGGGCGAACCAGCCCGCGCCGCCCCCAAGGAGGACGCCCGGCGCAGCGAGCGGATCGTCACCCGTCAGGGCGGAGACCCCGCAGGGGGCTCCGGGAGGCCCGCCAGGGCCGAGTAGAGCCGCGTGCCCGCCCATAGGGCGGGACGCCCAACCTCTTCTTCTACGCCCTTCTCTCAACCACCATGGCAGGACCGACCGCCCGAACCGGATGCAAGGGAGCGGCGGCCGCGACAGCGGCCGCAGCCGCAGCCGGAGAGGCTGCGCGTTGGATCACGCGGTCATGGATCGTAGTCGTGGCTATCGCCGTCGTCATGGGCGTCCCCGTAATCAGGCATCTGGGTGTGACCCGGATCGTCGGGGTCGAAATTGTCATCGTGATCGTCGGTTACCGGATTGATGTGTAAATCCGGTTCGTCGTCATATCCGGTATGGCCGACAATCCGGTTCGCCGGCTCCGGCTCAACCGCGCTGTCGTCGTCGAACCAGCATTGGCGCGGGCAAAAGAGCAGCAGCCGGTCGCGATGGACGAAGGGCTTGCCGTCCATGAGGATCGGACGGGTCGCGAGACGGCGGCAGGGCTGGTTCCGGCGATCGTAGAAGCCGCATGGCACCGCGAGCGGCGTGGGGGCGACGGCATCGCCGTCGTCACTGCCGCGCGCCGGTGCCGGGATTTCGGGTTCGGGGTCCGGCGCGAACGGATCGCCGTCGAACATGTCGCGCTGGGTGGTCATGATGCCGATCCTTTTCGAGCGGAGGCGCGCGCGCAAGGCGCGATGCGTCAGCATCGCGTCGAGGGCGGCGCGCCGGTCAGAGTGAGCACGCGGCAGGGGCGGTGCCTTGCGGCACCGCCCCGTGCGGTTCGGGTCAGTAGAATTCTGCCCGGTCGGCGATGATCTCGCAGCCGTAGCGGTCGTTGCCGTCGACGTCCTGCCAGCGGGTGTAGTGGAGGCGGCCTTCGATGGCGATGAGGTCGCCTTTCTGGCGGTTGTTGGCGATCGCCTTGGCGAGGCCGTTGAAGCAGGTGACCTTGTGGTATTCGGTTTCCTTGACCGTGAAGCCGTCCTCGCCCTTGTAGGTGTGGCCGTCCTTATTCAGCTTGGGGCGATCGGTCGCCACGAAGATCGTCGCGACGCTGGTGGTGCGGTTGACCTCGCGCAGCTCGGGGGTGCGGGTGATGCGGCCGACCAGGTTCACGTTGTTCATCTCGAAGCCTCCTTGGGATGTGGCCGGCGGTTCGTCCGCCGGTGTCACCTGAGGAGCGCCGGGAGCTGGGGCGCCGCACCGCAGGGCGATCGGGACCGTCGCGCAGGCGGCGGGATCGATCGACCGGAGGGGAACCGCTTTTGCAGGGGTGGTGCGGGCAGCCGCGCAACGCGCGGCAACACGGCCCTGCCAAAGGGGTTGCGGGGTTCCGGCTCCCGGCGCAGGTGACACGAAACGGCGGATGGACCGCCGGTCGCAGCCCAAGGTTCCCGCAGGCTTCGAGATGGACAAGTCTCGTGAACCGACAGGGTCGGGTGCGTCATCCGTATCCCCGGGCGATGGAGTGCGGGGGGCAACCGGACCACCAGCGTCGCGACTCCTTGGGATGGTGGCGACAGCCCGGAGCTGAACAAGGACGGTCACATGCGGACGTGACGGCCGTGTCGAGGAAGCCGGATGCCGCAAGGGCACCTTCGGGCGGAACGCTTGCCAGGGCGATCGCCAGCAACCGCCATCCCCGGCACCGTTCCGATCGCCATCGAAGGCTGCTTTCAGGGCGCTTCCGCTGGCAGGGTGGCGATGGCTTTACAGGCCGCCGGATTGCGAGATCAGGGCCGGTTGGCGGACAGTTGCGATCCCAACCGTCGGGGCGGTGCCGCAAGGCACCGCTCCTTTCAGAGGGCGATTGTCGATGGCGATTGGATGAGAGACCCGTTAGCGACGGTCCAGAGGCTTCAGGAGCCGTGCCTGAATGGCGCGGATGATCTTTGCGAAATATCCCGGCGGGGTTCTACCGTAGAGAAAGCCGCCACTCTTGAGATCGATCACGTCGTGGCCGCGCCAGTCGAACTCATTCGCTTCGTTGAGAACGACATAGCTTTCCTGCGGGCGCGGCAAACCCATAGCGGTCGCGACAACCTCAGGGATCGCATCGGTGTCGCTATCGGGTACCTCGCCCTTGGTGGTGATGGGCGCAACGACGATGCCGGAGGCATCGGCGGCAAGGACTATAACGGGGCGTTCCTTGACGCCTTCGTCCCTGCCCGCCGCGGCGTCGGTGCTGAAGAGATAGACATAGTTGAGGATATCACCCGGGCGAGGCGGCGGTGCCGGGGGTGTCGTGGTCCCATCGATCGGCGGCAATTTCGGCGTCACTGGGAAGCGAGGCTTCAAGACGGGCCGCGAAGTCATTGGGGAAGGTTCCTTCGGAATAGACACGGCGGTTTCCATGAAGCGCAGCGAGCGCAGCTTCGGCATGTTCGAGCCACTGGGCACTGACGACGGCCGCGAACGGACGCTTGTGCTTGGTGAGAATGACAGGCCGCGTCTGGCTTTGATCGACATAGACGCCGGGAGACTTGTGAAAGTCGGTGAGGTTGACGGTGTCGTCGTCAGCGCGGGTCGCCATGATATCCTCCTGCGGTGGAAATGGCAATTATACGCATTGTGCGCGGAATAGCCAGAATGAAGACGGGGACCGCTTCGGGGGGAGCGAAGCGATCCCCGTCGAGGGAGCGAAAGGGGCGACGCATATGCGCCGCCCGTGGTCGATCAGGCGTTCTCGAGCGGCGCGGTGGACTGGCCGAGACCGTCCGGGGTCGGTTCGCTGCCGGTGTCGCTGACGCTGCTGCCATCGGCCCCGAAGGGCGGCGCGATATCCTCGTCCGACTTGATCCCGAGCGCGGACGTCACGTCGCGGCGCTTCTGGGCGCGCTGCCACACGACATTGTACGAGCCGTCGTCCTGGCGGAACGCCGAGACCTGGAGCGGCTGCGCCAGCGAGGGATCGTCGATGCGGCCGTTGAGGAAAGCTTCGCCGGTGTTGGTCGAGGTGAGTTCGAAGAAGGCCCCGACCTGCACCCACGTCCGGCTCGGGGTGAGCGCGTGGATTTCGTAGCGCGGCGCGCGCGGGTTGGCGGAATGCACCGGCTTCAGCGCGATCGTCATCGCCACTGTCAGCGTCGAAATGCGGCCCATGAAAATGCCCGCGTCGTTCTGCTTGATCGATCCGATGTTCATGTCGTGTCTCCGTGAGATTGTGCGTCTGGACCCCTTGTCCTCGACACTTTCTCCCATCCTCCTCCTCTCCCCGGCCCCTTGGCCGGGCAGGGCGCGAAAGCGCCCCTCACCGAACGCGTTCTTCACGCGGACGGTGGTGGTTCGAAGAGGGGCATTTTGGCGACTGGACTGTCGAATTGGGTAACCCTTAAGGGTTACTCACATGAAGATTGTGCTTCAGCTGCATCGTCCGGCGCCTTGATGGGGAGGATATGGAGCGGCGGAGGGATGTAGTTGGCCTGACGGAAATGCTCCATGATCGCCTCGTAGGAACCTAGTTGCGACGCTTCGTCGGCGGTCAGGACGGCCTTCTCGTCTTGTGCGGCGGTATAGACCTGTCGTGGACCTTCGCCGATCCAGATGCGGATTTCAGGTGTAAAATGCCCGTAGTTACCGTCGGACCAGCTTCTGAAAGGCAGGTCGTTATGGCAGCAAAAGTCCTCCATGTCGTCGATATCACCGCCGACCACTTCATGGGCGCGTAGGCAGAGAGGTTCTCCAGAGGGTATCTCCGTCAGCGGCCCCCCATTCCATTCAAGAGAAAGGCCGCATCGGTTGGCGGTTTCGATGAGTTCGGGCACCCGATCGGCAGGGAGTATCCCTCCGATGGTAATGGATACCGAGACGCGATCTGGCATGGTGCAGACTCCTGAGGCCAATGACTTGCCGGTCCCGTCCGAGGCTTGCGCTCCATTCGTCCAGCTGCCAGTCATCACCCTCTCCTCTTCATGCTCCAGTTTCTGCCATTCACTCTGTGCTCATCGGTGAAACGAATTGAGGCGATAAACGGGTTCAACACAACGATGAATTGACTCGTCATGGATGAATGATCGAGGAACTCGTTCCCGGCAGGCAAAAAAAGGGCGATGCCGTAACGGCACCGCCCCTTTGAATTTCAGGCGTCTTCGGCAACGCGCTTGGCGCGACCGCGACCCTTGGCGACGGGCTCCTCCACCGGCGCGGTGGACTGGCCGAGACCGTCCGGGGTCGGTTCGCTGCCGGTGTCGCTGACGCTGCTGCCATCGGCCCCGAAGGGCGGCGCGATATCCTCGTCCGACTTGATCCCGAGCGCGGACGTCACGTCGCGGCGCTTCTGGGCGCGCTGCCACACGACATTGTACGAGCCGTCGTCCTGGCGGAACGCCGAGACCTGGAGCGGCTGCGCCAGCGAGGGATCGTCGATGCGGCCGTTGAGGAACGCCTCGCCGGTGTTGGTCGAGGTGAGTTCGAAGAAGGCCCCGACCTGCACCCACGTCCGGCTCGGGGTGAGCGCGTGGATTTCGTAGCGCGGCGCGCGCGGGTTGGCGGAATGCACCGGCTTCAGCGCGATCGTCATCGCCACTGCCAGCGTCGAAATGCGGCCCATGAAAATGCCCGCGTCGTTCTGCTTGATCGATCCGATGTTCATGTCGTGTCTCCGTGAGATTGTGCGTCTGGACCCCTTGTCCTCGACACTTTCTCCCATCCTCCTCCTCTCCCCGGCCCCTTGGCCGGGCAGGGCGCGAAAGCGCCCCTCACCGAACGCGTTCTTCACGCGGACGGTGGTGCGATCCGGCCATGCCGGGGAGAGTTTCAGTTGGGCAGATGTCCTGCGATCAGCGCGCTATCTGCCGGGTCAAGGCAGTGCCGATATCGGCATGCGCGGCGACAAGGGCGCCGATCGCGCGCGAAACGACAGCGCTCGCTTCGTCGTCGGGCGTCATGCACCAGCGTTTGCCTGCGTGTCGGATGTCGATCAGTCGATCGGTCCGGTTGTCTATGCCGAACGTATAGCCGTCGCGCTCGCTGACGCCCGCAACCGTGACGTCGGTGGTTTTCTGCATGACAGCGACGATGGGCGGGATCGCGGGCGTCAGCGTCACGATGTCGACGATTTCGGCAGGTGGGACCTTCGCGGGTGCAGGCGGCTTGCCGAGACGGGGCATCGCAGGGATGGGCACCAGGCCATTTACGGCGTCCTGGGCCATGTCCGCTGCCATCGCGGTTGCCATAAAGATCGCGGTGCGCGCGAGATCGTGAGCGATGGCCTCGCGATGCGCGTCGGAGAGCGTCGGCAAAAGATGGCAGAGTTTGGTGTCGAGCGCGAAGGCGACGGGTTCGGCATTGGGATCGATGCACATGGGTCATGACCTTTCGGCAGAGATCCGGACCCCATGTCCGGATTGCCGATCCGCTCCCCCTTCCCTGCCGGCGCAGCCGGTTCCGGCATCGTTCGACGATGCCGGGGCGACGATAAGGGTCAGCCAGAGGGATGTGTGGGATGTTCGAGCGGAGGATGCTCGGACAGATGCCTGCGGGCCGTCGCGAGCTTGCGCAGCGTCGAGGCGAGAAAGAGTCCGTGCGACGTCTGGGGATCGACCAGTCCGGCGCGTTTGTTGAGCCGCGTCTCGTGATGTCGGATCGCGTCGACTGCGACCATGATGTCGTCGAGCGTCAGTGCGACGACCGTGCAGGTGACAGGCAAGGGCACGTTGCGCAGCGCGAAGGCGAGAAAATGGGGTGCGACCGGCAAATGGTGGGCGAGTGCCAGTTCGACGGCGTGTCGCAGCTGGTCCCTGTCGTGTACCAGTTCTTCGAGCAGCCGCGACGCCGGCATCGCGGGAACCGCGCGGAACGCGCCATGTTCGAGCGTGATGGCGATGGGATCGCTCGAGGCGAGACCGATGACATGCTCGGAAAGGATGGCGATGACATCGCCCTCCTCGATGCAGGGTGTGTCGAGGCAGGCGTCATACGCCGCTTCGCTGCTGTCGTAATAATGGACGCGGTACATGGCGCTGTTCCTTTCGAGCTGGGAGGGATCAGGCGTAGCGGGGGCGCTCGGCGGGAAAGCGCGCGGGCGGCAGTCCGGAAAAAACGAAGGCCCGATAGCGTCCGCCGCTATAGGTGACCGAGCTGACCGGCGTGCGATGGCGCTGGAGGCGTGCGAGAAGGCGGTTGGCGCGGTGCATCGCGTCGATCGCGGTCCGTTCGTCGAAATGGAGCGCGATCGCGCGGACGAAAGTGCCGGTATCGTAGAACCAACCGCCCTCTTCAGGGCCGCCATAGGCGCGATCGATCTCGTAGAAGGCAAGGATGCTGCGCATGGGGGACTCCGTTGTTGCCGGGGCTGGAATTCATCCCCGATCCAAGTCCCTCGCTTCCCTCTTCCTTCGGTCAGGCGTCCGATGGTGCCGTCGTGGGGACGGTCATGACGCATCGGTCCGTTGGCGACGTATCGCAGCCTCGGCATGGAGACTGTCAACCAGATCGTTGCGGTCCGAGCGGATCTCGCTGTCGGGATCGGCGATGACCGCTGCGGCGCGGTCGAGCAGGTCGGCAAGGTCGCGATCCTTCCTGCCGCCATCGGGCCGTGTCGGGTGCGCAGCTTCTTCCCCGGCCTTGTCGAGCGAGAGGACCAGGATCGTTGGCTTGCGGGCCTCGTCGAGAGAGCGGCTATCGGCGACGAAGCGTCCGCCGCGGGTTATCGCAAAGGCGTTGAACGTCGGCGAGACCCCGCCGTCGGCGTTGGGAATATGGGTGCCGCGGTCGTGGAACTGGATGTCGATGAACCGGGGCGGTCCGCCGTAAGTCTTTTCGAGAAAGCAGAAGGTGACGCGGCGACCCTCGCTTGTTCTTGCGGTGATGGTGAACGCCCCGTCGGGGACGTCGATCGCCTTGTGCGGGACATCGTTGAACCCGGCAAAGCCGATGGCGAGGGCATCGGCCCGGCTCATGACGGGGAGATCGGTAATATCGGCCATGGGAAGCGGTCCTTGCTGGGGTCAGGCGGCGCGCTTGACGTCGATGAGGTCGGCAAAGCGCGCGCGAACGGCGTTTGCGGTCGGGTAAAGGTTGGAGAGATCGTGGCGCGCCAGGATCGGTGCCCGTGACGCCGCGATGATCGCGGCCTCGTCATGGGTCGGAATGCGGGGCGGCCAGCCCCTGACGTAGCGCAGTTCGGGCGGCATCGCGGCTTCGAGGCGGCGACGCTCGGCGGCGTCGGCCTTGGCCGTGCCGATCCGTCGCGCGAGATCGTCGGGTAGCAGGCGCGGATCTGTGTCCGCGAGCCACCGGCCAGGCTGAAAGGAAAAGGTCGAACTCGCTTCGAGATCGACCAGATGCAGAAGCGCGTCGCGATTGGCCGGCGCCGATGCTGACGCTCTGGCGTCGGCGAGCGACTGGAGAACGCAGAAGCGGCAGGAAAGGCGCGAACTGCCATGGCAGGTATAGGCGATGTGGAGCGGGATATGCAGCGTGGCGTGGGCAGCCAGCACTTGCGGCGTCGTCCAGTGCGTCAGCGGGTTCCACAGCATCATGCGGGTGCCGTGGGGATTGCCCGCCGGCGCGTAGCGAGGATCGGGTTTCCATTCGGGCGTGCGAGCGCGAGCGGGACTTTCGTCGCGCCGAAGACCCAGGACATTTACGATGGTCGCGCCGCGGAGGGTTCGTGCGAGGTGCGGCCCGATGACATGGGCTTTCATCTCGGATGTGCAGAACCGAAGCGCCGAGGAAGACCAGGGGCCTATCAGATTGTAGGTTTCGAGCGCCTCGTAGCGCGCCTTGCCGTTGGCAAAGCGCTTGGCCCAGCGATCGAACAGATCACCCGCAGCGCGGCGGACGATCGTGAGGGGCAGACCTGCCAGAGCGGCAAGATCCTCAACCGTCGCCGGGGTCTCGTCCCATTCGGCGCGGCCGAGATCGGCATGGAGGGCAAGGCGACGTTCACGGGGGTGACCGAGTGCGTCGAGCAGCGGGTTGACCGTGAACATCGCGGCCGAGCTGTCCTTGCCGCCCGAAAGGTTGAACACGACCCATGCGCCTGCTGCGATGGCCTCGAGCATGGCGGGAGGCAGTGCGATCGCGGGCAGACCGGATATGCGATGCGATGTATCGGTGTCGAGCATGGCCGATCAGGCCGCGAGGTTTTGCGGAAGTGCCATCCAGTCGAATTCTTCGAATGGCACGTTTTCCCAGGATGCGGCGCGCGAGGGATGATAGACGCTCGCGTGGCAGAGCAATCCGAGACTTTGGGTCGCATCGTTCCAGAAGCCGATATCGCCGCTCGAGGGATCGCGAACGGCGAGCACGACGCCATCGACGCCACTGTCTGCCCCCGCTTCGATGCGGTGCAGTGCGCGCTCGAGGATCGTCTGGGTCGAATGGAAGCGGACGCCGTCCCCTGTGACGACGACACACCCTCCGGCAAATTCGCCGGGACGAAGCCGGTCGCAGTCCGACACCCAGGCAAAGCCGCAGGGAAGCGCGGATTTGCATGCTGCCAGGAGCAGGTTGGCGACCTGTTCGACGCCGAACTGTTCGCCGCTGAACGTGACTTGTGCGTCGTTGGCGTCGTTCGACCGGATGTCGATGGCGCAGTCGAGACAGGGGAAGCCAGGATCGGGAAAGATCGCGAGGAAGGTTCCGAACTTCGAGGCGCCTTCGGGGGGGAAGACAGCCCGAAATGCCGGATCGAGGGCGTCATATTGCCGCGCAAGATCCTCGTCCTCGCCGCCTGTGTCGAGAATCCCGCAGGCTTGCTCGGCGACGCGAAGGAGCATGGCGTCGGCATGGCTCATGAGGATGGTGAAGGCGGCTTTGGTGTAAGTGTTCGCCATGATGCTGATCTCCGTCCGGGTTGGGAACAGGCGCGGTCAGGCGCTTTCGACGTCGGACAGACGCGCGCGTGCGGCCGCGGCCTCGTCCGGGAAGGCGCCTGCAAGGTTGGTGTGGAGGGTCTCGAAATCGGGGACCGGGAAGCGCCCGTCGGGACGCGGGCGAGTGATGAGCAGGGCGCTCACGACCGCGGCGGTGGAATCGGGATGCACGATCCGGGGGGTTTCGCCGTCATGGATGACAGGCGCGCTGAAGCCGGCTTCGAGCCAGGTGCCAAGGCCCTCCTCGACCTGTTCGGCATAGGCACAGACGGCCTCGTCGGTCTCGTCGTCGATGTGCAGGACGAGCGTGACGTAGCGGCCGAAATCGTGGGCGTTTGACAGGGCAGCGAGACGGCAGCCGGGAGGCGGCGCGCCGTAGCGCGCGATCAGCGCGCATTTGTAGGTTGCGATTTCGAGGCGGTTGAGCGCGTCGAAGTCGGGCGATTGGCCAAGCTGCGCGCAATCCTCGTTGGTGGGACCGGCACCGAGGTCGATGACATGGGGCATGGGGTTCTCCGTCGATCGCTATTGATCGATCGCGCCCATCCCCCTCACCTTCTGCCCGGAGGCTCAGTCGCCAAAGAGGCGCCGCTTCATCGCGATCTGCGCCGGTCCATCCTTTGCGCCGAGCGTTTTCAGCCGGTCGGTTTCGAGAATGCGGCCAAGGTCGGCAGGAAGCCGCGCCCAGCGTGACGCGATCGCGATGGCGTCGGAAGCCGATTTCAGCTCGCCAGGTTCCGTCCCGTGCCAGACAATCGTGTCATCCTCGCCATCGAGATGGGGATGCCGTCGTAGAACCTGAACGAAGAAACTGTTCAATGGCCGGTCCCAACCGATGCTGACGCTGATATCGGGTTCGATGCCGGTAAAATCGTGACGGCTCATGTCGCGTCTCCTTGGAAGGTCAATTCCTGACGAATGTTTCCGCCTCACGCCGCAGAATGCCGGGTGACGAAAACCGATCCTGTGTCGTGCCGTTCACGCCTTGGGACAGGCGATCGCGAATGACGTCGCTTCGGCGTGGATAGGCAAGTCGAGGCAGGTCCTGGCCTGTTCGGCGCGCGTCACGGGTCAACTCGAAGCAATAGGTAAATAGCGGGCTTTGCCGATCGCGCGTGAGGATGCCGCGGTTGGTCAGGCGGGTGAGCCAGTCGGCGGGATGTTCGCCGGACATGGGCGCAGGCGCGCCAAGATCCACAAGGTGGGCGATTGCGCCGCCATGTCCTGAATCGAGTGAGCGGATTTTGGAGAGGGCGCGCCCGGATATCGTTTGCCCCGCGAGGCGCAGGACAGTCCTCGGCCTCGTTGTGCCCCGATAGGCCCCGGAGAGAGCGGCATAGACGACGCCGCAATGACCGAAGGCAGGGTCGGAAAAGCTGACGACGGCATCGATGGCAGGTTTGGCCTGGCGCAACAACCTGAAGGCACGGGCTGTAAAGAAGCTCTCGCCGTTGGCTGCGACACTGGGCAGGCACAGGAGACGCTGAAGGACGCAGCCGCGTGCAGCATCGGCATAGCCGGTGTGCCGGCAAATCACCGCGTTGCTCGCGGGTACGCCGAAGACGATCAGACCCACGAGCGAGGAACGCCCCGCGGCGCCCGGGCCGAACAGGCCGCACGCCAGCTGGGCGGCGGGATAGCGTGGCAGGTAATGATGATCGGCGAGGAACGCCCTGGCGATCTCGTGGCTGACGACATCGACGGCATAGCGCGACGGCTCGATCACCGTGTCGTTCGAGACGAAGAGGCTGCGCCGGTCGCGCCAGCGTTGTGAACGGGTGGTGAGCATGGGATCGTCCTTGGGCCCTGGAGCGTGTCAGGCAACGTAGCGCGGCGTCTCGGGCCGCCGGCTGTGCCAGATGTCGGCGGCCCAGCCCTCGACCCAGGCATCTGTTATCGCGTCATGGTCGAGCTCGCCGGTTTCTATAAGGTCGCGGATTTCCGCCCGCGCCTGCGCGATGGCTTGTTCCCAGGGATCGAGCGGCGGGGGCCGGACCGGGATGTCTGCGGCCTCGGTCAAGAAGCGCGGGGGTTCGAGCAGGCGCGCGCATTGGGTTCGATACCAGCGGTCCATGAAGTCGGCTGCAAGCCGGTCCGTCTTGGAGATGCGATGCCGCAGGGCATGCCTTCGAGCCGCGATGCCCCATCCCTGGCTGTCGATCGAGGCAATCCAGCGTGCGAAGGGCGCAAGATAAGGCAGAGCGTCGCCCTTGACCCCGAAGAGATGTGCCTTCGTCCCGATGGGCAGGATATGGGTGAGCCGCTCGACGACGGCGATCAGTCCCTGAGGTCCGTGGGTCGGCCGACGGCACATGCTGCCGATACCGATGACCGAGCCGGGAAGGACGATCGCGTCGATGGAATCGAGCGATCGGGCATAATCGTCGGGCTCGCGGCCCTGGATCACCGGCATGAACCGTTGGCGGATGCCGAGATCGCCGGCGCGTGCGAAGCATTCGCGGTTGGTCGCGGCAGTGCGCGCGACGCGGTCGAGAACCTCTTCCCGCTCATGGGCGACTTCGTGCTCGCAGCAGTAATCGACCGACGATATGCGCCGAAAGGGATAGGATGCGGCCAGGGTCATATAATCGGCGATCGACCATGGCAGGCCGCGGTAGCGCACCATCATGGTGTAGCCTGCGGAATCGAGGTCGAGACTTGCGAGGTCTCTCGCATTGGCGAGGGTCCCGGTTCGCCATCCGGACCATTGCCGCCAACCATCGGCCTTGCGCCAGCGCGACAGGCAATTGGCTGAGATCAGAACGGGCGCGCACAGCGCGGCAGCGCGCGCCAGAAGCGGGCCGTTCGCCAGATGGGGGAGGCCAAGGACGATTTCGATCGTCACAGATCCTCCCGCAGCATGAGCGTCAGCACGCGGCGCGTGATGCGCGCGTCGGCGGGGTCCTGCGAACCATATTCGAGGTGTTCGTCATAATAGTCGATCGAGAAGAAGACGCGGACGTCGCCAACGGTAAACTCGCCGCGATTGCGCTCCTTGTCGCGGGGGTCGAACGTGCAGCGGCGCAGGGCCTGGAGGAGATGGGCCTGCGCGATCGCCTCGGATGCAGGCGTATCGCCGGCAAGAGCGCCGAGGCAGGTGCGGGTGACGACGATGCGGGCGGTGCGATCGAGGCCTTGGCGGCAACGGTCGTTGAGGCGGCCTATGGTGTCGATGCGCGTATCGGTGGCGGCGCAGATCATGATCGATCCTTCCGTTTGCAGGGTTGGTTTTGCGAAATGCGGTCAGGCGGCGATCGCGTGCGCGGGTCCGCGGCCTCGTTGTGGGAAAGCGGCATGGAAGCGATCGAGCCAGTCGGTCATCGTCGGTCGCTCGCCGATGGGTATCTGGCCCGCAACGTCCTGGAACCGGATGAGGTCTGTCGGCGCGTCGCGCACGATGCGGTCGATTTCATCCGGCGGAAGCAGCTGCTCGTTCCGAATGAAGAGCGTCATCGAGCCGGGCCGCGCCCGGGTCGTTCTGCGCCACAGGCCCTCGACGGTATGCAGTCGTGGCGCGGCGCGCGCCTCGACCAGAACGATGAGGCGCAGGCACCATGCGGGGAGCGCTCGGATTTCCTCGGGCCGGTTGGCGATGCACAACCATTATGTCGCCATTGAGACGATCCATTCCCTTTGACGGGATAAGGATATTGTCCCATTATCGATCGGGTCGGGGCAATAAAATGGAAACGCCCAGTGTCATGTCGAGGGTTCAGTGCATCTTTTCCCGTTCGATCCTTGGCTCGGCGTCGAGCCTATACTTCTTGATGGGACGATGATCCGGCCTGCGCTTGATGACTCCATAAAGCAGGACGCAATCAAATACTTACCCGAAACAAATCTCCCTTCTCTCCTTCATTCCGACGGAAGCCCCGTTGTAGAAGTCAATTCGTTCATCACGTTCCTGCGATCCGATGGCGTGTCCCTTGCCAGCGCAGGCCACTATGCTCGAGATCTTCAGGTCTTTGCCCGTTACCTGCGGGATGCGCGTTCAAAGTCGTTACTCGACGCATCGAGTGCCGACGTAGGGAAATATCGCAGCCTTCGGCTCGAAGGGCCGGGCGAGCTCCGACTATCGGGATCGTCTTGGAAGCGCACCTCTGCGGCGCTAACGCGGTTCTATCAATGGGCCGCCAGCGAGGACGCAGGACTGATATCAGTTGCGCCGAAAACCAGATTCCGCCGTGATGGCGCGGTTGCCGAAGATACGATCCGCATGATCCCGCTCGAGGATTACGTTCTGTTCCGAGACCAAGGCCTGCTCGGTGGGGGTTACGCGAACGGCATCACTCACCGGCGGAATCCGATGCGCGATGCCGCGTTCGCCGAGCTGCTTGTGACGACAGGGGTTAGGCTCGAAGAAGGCGCAAGCCTTCTGATCGGTGAGCTTCCGACGACGAACGCCCGCGTCTTTCACGGCTGTCGCAGCACCATGATCGACCTGCCCGCCAGAATCACCAAAGGGCGCAAACCTCGATCAGTGCCGTTCCCGAGGCGGGTAGCCAGTAACTTCATCGACGCTTATATTCGCGAGGAGCGGAGCCAGTTGGTCGATCGCTGGCGACGCGCGGGTGGGGTCCGGACCATGCGGCAGCCGCTCATCGGCACGCTTGCAGGCGGGCAACGCGTTTTGATCAAGGGCGAGCGGCGCCCTCGATCACTGGCGACTCTGCGCATCGACGAACGACGCAACCTCCTATTGCTGCCCGGATCGGGCGCACCATTGGAAAGTGCGCAGCCGGCAGCATTGTGGCTGGCGCAGGACGGCCAAGCCCTCACCCCCGCGGCATGGCAGTCGATATTCCGGCGTACCAGCAAGAAGTTGTCGGAGGACATGGGCTGGGACCTACACGTATCGCCCCATACCCTCCGGCATACCTTTGCCGTCTACTGGCTTACACACCTCGTCAAAGCGGAAGTGATGAGGCTCGACGATCGATCTGTCCCGGATCGAACCGAGGAAATCTACATGAAGGTTGTCAGCGACCCCTTGCGCCGGGTCCAGCGATGGCTGGGTCACGCCAGCGTCCTGACCACTGAAAAATATCTCACCTACCTCGATGAAGCCTTCGAAATCGTAGATCAGGCGGCCGAGGCGCTGGACTCTCGTCTGATGGGCTTCTTCTAGCAGTGGGTCGCCCTCGCCTCTCGTTCCGCGATTTACCTCCGCAGCAGGATGAGGAGCCGCGAGCCGACGCGATCGTAGCCTATCATCATCGTGACGGTGTCGGGCGCGAAATGACCTGGTTGCTGCACGAGGTGGGGAACGAAGGCCTGGGTCGCGATCTTGCCTTGTACCTTGGGCCGATGATGAACGAGCTGTTCGCCGGCCTGGCCGTCCCGAGTGTCGAACAGTATCGACAGAGCTGGATCCCGCTCGGGAAACATCTGTCCTCCAGCGGGCGCCTCAACGGGGGGCTTCGCGTGATCACGGCCGCTGACATCGATGCCTGCGACGTTCGGGGTCAATACTCCCGGTTCCGTTGCCTTGTTCACGGCCTTCGCGCGATAGACGAACGAAACCCTGATCTGCTTCGTCCGGATCTGAAGGCGCGGATCAACTTCACGAGCCGGCACAACGGAACGGCATTACGGCCCCGCGAACCGTTGACACCGTTCGTCGCTCGCGTCCTGAAAGACGCCGCTGATCGCAGCGTGGTAGCTACACGCGAAAGGATCTTGTCGGGCCGCGAGCAGATCGAAGCTTTGCGAAACAAGCCGGAGAGGAGCCGCTTTGAGAATGTGTTCCTGAGGGTCGCCGACGGCACGCGCCCCGCTCGAAGCGAGTTCGACATGTTCAAATATCGCAAGGTTGCCATCGCCGCGGCCAGCGATCTTCTCGTTCTGACCCTGCCTGATGCGATCTGCTTCATCATCGCCATCGCGCTCCGGGTCGAAATGCCGATAGAATGCCTGCGGACCCTGCGGCGCGACTGCCTGAAGAACCCCGCGAGAGGGTACGTCTCCATTGAATACACAAAGGGACGAGGCGGCCCCCGCGCGAAGATCAAGCGCGAACGCGTGCGTGATGGTGGAATTAATACGCCCGGCGGACTCGTTCGCCTTGCCCTCGAACTATCCCGACCCGCCGCCGAGCGAATGGCCGATCGAGGGGACCCGAATGCGGATTACCTGTGGGTGGGCTTCGTTGCAGCCGGACTGCCGAGCTGGCGGCGGTTCAGCCTTTCTACCCACAACTTCTATGCCGCGATCAGGAGCCTTGGGCTCGTCGACGAAGCGGGCAAGCCGATAACCAAGATCGTTCCCGCCCGGCTAAGGAAGACGGTGAAGCGGGACAATTACTTGCGCCACACAGGCCACCTTCGGCGCTTCGCGAGCGATCACTCGAAGCCAGTTGCCGCTCGGCATTATGCCGCGGTGGACGGGCTTCGAGAAGAGCATGCACGCTCGGTAGCGGTCGCTGAAGGTCAACTGTTCGACATGGCGATGATGCCGTTGGTCCTGCCACCGAAGGAGGAAGTCAGCGCGCTCGCATCCGGCCTCTCGATCGGAAACCAAAAGCTCGACGCAGGCGCGGTCGCGTCGTTGGTCTCAGGCGATGCCGATACGTTCCTTGGCATGTGTTCCGGCTTTTGGTCGAGCCCTCTTGGGCGGAACGACAACGGCTCCTGCGCCACCGCGTTCACCGGCTGCCTCCATTGCTCGAATGCAGTGTTCACCGCACGAAAACTGCCTGCATTGCTGACCTATCTGACATGGCTAGCTGAACGGCGCGCCGTCATGACGGAAGCGGAGTGGCACGAGCGCTACAGCGCCGACCATAATCGAATTATGGTACAGATACTCCCCGTGTTCGACGCTGGCGATATCGAACAGGCTCGGTCCACGGCGGAAAATGCCGCTGTGGCGCCAGCGCTGCCGCCACATCTTCAGCGGGGCTGAACATGCGTCGGGTTCTGGAACGTGCCGAAGCATCTTGGCGGATTGACCGTTCGGCATTGGTGATTCCGCCCCAGATGGTCGTGAGTGGCCGTGAGCAGCAGAATATCTCTCTGGTCGGGGACGATAAGTGGCTGCTCGAATGTGCCATCGCGCGGCCGACAAAGGCCCATGAAGCCTGTATCTGCTTCGGTCGGATCGCCGATGCTGATGAGCGGGAGCTCATACGAGAATACCTGTTCCTGTCTTTAAACTACGACTCCCGAGACAATGTGCGCGGCCGCCTCGGCGTCCTGAAACCTGGTTCGCTGATGCAGGTCGGCAATATAATCCGGCATTTTCTACAAGAAGTGCGGGAAGCCGGACTTCGACTCCACGAGATCGATCAGCCTTGGCTGGATCAGTGGCTGTCCGCGAAGCGGCACCTCGCACCGGCAACTCTTGTCTACAAGATCCTCTGCGTACGGCGACTTGCGCTCTATACGCCCTCCCTGTCGTTCCGGGGAATCGAGATAGCTCCTTGGGGTAACCGTTCAGCGACTAGGATCGCGGGATACCGGGGTGGCCGAGAAAATGTCACACCGCGAATACCGGAAGCCATTAGCGCGCCGGCGTTGCGGTGGGCCATGTTCTACGTCCATCATGGGATCGACGATCTTATCGCCCGACATCGTATAGCTGGCATCAACATCGCCGCGCGTCGGCAGAGAGTGTCACCGAAACTAAGCGACCAGCGCCTGCGCGCTTATTTGGATGCGCTTGAAGCATCGGGCTCTGGAGTACCGGCGACCCAAGATGGTCGACCCGCGTGGCCAGAAATCTGCAAGGCCAGCGGCCTCGGCGTGGCAGTGCTGAAGGCACGCTCAGCTATGCTCGAGAAGGCAATCTCGCAACTCGGAACCGAGCGCCCAGGCGCAAGCAGTGGTTGGGCCAGCATGCCAGGAACAAACATTGCGTGGCGGTCGCATCTTCCCAGCTTCAGCAGCCGTTATACCTTCATACCGGCGATAGCCGCGTGCTATCTCGTAATCGGCCTATTATCAGGAATGCGCGGCGAGGAAGCGGCCGCGCTCAAGCGTGGTTGCCTCAGACTCATGCGCGACGAACATGGGAAGGTTAAGGGCTACGAACTCGTCGGAAGAATCTTCAAAACCCGTAAAAACGTCGACGGCGCTGAACATCGCTGGACCGTGATAGAGCCTGTTGCCAGGGCCGTATTGGCAGCAATACGGTTGCAGGACTATCTACACAACAGCGCCGATCGAACGGAAGCGCCGCGAGATGATGAGCCCCTGTTCAAACCGGCCTTGATTCGGGGGGTGGGCAATGTCCAGCTTACGGCGCATCAATCGACCGTATACCTGAATTACTTTGCCAAAGAGTGTCGCCGGCTCGCCGAAGAAATGGCAGCGGCGGCGCCCGCCGAAGCCGACCGCATACTGGCACTTTATCATATCCCGGACGAGGGTGATGAACCCTGGCGGTGGCGCACGCGTCAGCTCCGCCGCACCCTTGCATGGTACATCGCCAGTCAGCCCTTCGGCGTGATCGCGGGCATGATACAATATGGGCACGCGAGCGCCATGATGTTCGAAGGCTATGCGGGCACTTCCCAATCCGGCTTCCGTTCGGAGATCGAAGAGGAACGTCGCCTCGCTCAGCTCAGCGATATCGTCGAGATGTACGAGGACTGGAAGGCAGGGATCAATCCAGGCGGCCCCATGCGATCGAAACTCGTCGCCGAATTTACAAGCATCAGAAACAAGATCGGAGATCTGCCCGGCACGGTCGTTGATGATCGGCGCCGCGCAAAAATGCTCTCGAACACCGCCGTCACGCTTCATCCGGGTTATATCAACGACTGCTTCTTCTATGCCGACCACGCCCTCTGCTTGAAGGTGAAAGGAGCTGAGGCGCAGCCGGCATTTACGAGGTGCCAGCCTGCTCGTTGTCCGAACAGCGTGGTGGCGAGGCGGCATGTGCTGGCTCTGCAATCATGCATCGCAGATGCCGAGACCATGAAAAATGGCAAGAACATCAGCCCGATCCAGAAACACGCCATTGAGGCACAGATCGATATTTACAGGCAGTTGCTGGAACAGGTCGAACGATGACGACGAAAGCGAACCCTCCCCGGAAATCGCAAGCCACCGTCGCGCTGCTTGACGCCTATAACCGCTTGCGCGACGGCAAAGGCACCGCGACGAATGGCAAGCTGAGCATAACCAATGTTGCGCGCGAGGCGGGGGTCAGTCGAGCGACGGCCTATCGATGCTCCAAACTTCTCGCTTTGTTCGATGAAGCTCCGAAGCCGCCGAAGGCTAAACCACAAAGCACGAGCGGCAAGGCCGAGCTGCGAAACGTGATCAACCAGTTGCTCAATCGTATCATCATGCTGGAGGCTGCGTTGGAAGCCAAAGACGCGGAACTCCGGCAATTGCGCTCAATGCTGCCAAAACCACGGCCGGCCGACTCATGATGCGAGCAAGTCCTGAGGACATTACAATCGACGCCACGTTGCACGCTCAATTCGCTCTACGCTACATGGCGACGCGAGACCGCCACGGGCGGGCTACGCATTGAAGGCAGGTTCAGTGTAAAACCCTCCCCGCTTGCGCAGCACTGATCCTCCCCTGCACAACGCTTGATGGATTTTGGTTGGGCCCATCACTCGACGAAGAATTCCCTCAATCAACGGCCCGCCTGCGACCAGCAGCTTGAATGGGTATCTCGCATGTAAATGACCGCGATTGGCCGGTAGGCGACTGTCCGGTTCGGAGCCGGGATGCGTGGATAGCTGACGGTCGTTCGGAGTCGGCAACCGACCAAAGCACGAACCCGCTCCGCGGGAGGGTCGCTTGGGGTGACGTAGCGTAGTATTTGTGAGGCTTTCGGCGGTGCGGCGGCGCCCGCCGACGGTGGAGTTCCTTCAACGGAGAGGAACTTACCATGGATGCTATCACGACTGCTGCCCCGACCCATTCGCTGCGTGAGCGGATGCTGCAGGACATGACGATGCGTGGCTTCGGGGCGCACACGCAGAATGACTATATCCGACATGTCCGGAACTTCGCCGCGTTTCTCGGCCGCCCCCCGGACACGGCCACGGTGGAAGACCTGCGGCGTTATCAGGTTGACCAGCACGAGCGCGCCGTTGGTCCAGCCACGATCAATGGCGCGGTATCGGCACTGCGGTTCTTCTTCGGGATAACCCTCAGGCGGCCGGAGATGGCCCTAGCGCTGGTCGTCGTTCGCTTCACACCCAAGCTGCGTGTGGTCTTGAGCGTCGAGGAGACAGCGCGGCTGCTCGAGGCTGCGCCAGGCATCAAGTACAAGGCGGCCCTCAGCGTGGCCTATGGCGCGGGCCTGCGGGTTTCGGAGGTTGCCCACCTCAAGGTCGATGACATCGACAGCACCCGGATGATGATCCGCGTCGAGCAGGGCAAGGGACGCAAGGACCGCAACGCCATGCTTTCACCCCATCTGCTGGATTTGCTCCGTCAATGGTGGCGCGAAGGCAAGCGGCGCGAAGTGATGCTACCTCATGGCTGGCTGTTCCCCGGCCGCAGTGGCACGGATCCGGTCTCGGCTCGCCAGTTGCACCGCGTCGTGCAGGAAGCGGCCGAGCGCGCCGAGATCCACAAGCGGGTAAGCCCGCATACACTGCGCCACTCGTTCGCCACTCACCTGCTCGAGCAAGGCGTCGATATCCGGGTCATCCAGGTGCTGCTGGGACACGTGAACATCAACACGACCGGCATCTATACCCAGGTCTCGAGCAAGACGATGCGGGCAGTGGCCAGCCCGCTCGACCAGATTGTGGCCGTGATGGAAGGCAGGGCACCTCCCGGTTGAGCCGGTGCGCACCTCACTCGAGGTCGCCGATATCTTCCGGAGCAGCGGGCCGGCCTATCGCGCGGCCCATGCCGGGCATCTCAGCCTCGGCCAGCTCAAGGTCATGACGGCCATCGAGAACTGCCGCACCGCCGCGCTGGGCGGTCACGTCGAGGCCTGCGACGACTGCGGGCACTGGCGGGTCGCCTATAACTCGTGCCGCAACCGGCACTGCCCCAAGTGCCAAGGCGCCGCCGCGCGCACCTGGCTGGCCGCGCGCGAGGCTGACCTGTTGCCGGTTGGCTACTTCCACGTCGTGTTCACCCTGCCTAACGAGGTCGCAGACATCGCCTTCCAGAACAAGGCGGTGGTCTATGACCTGCTGTTCCGCGCAGCCGCGGACACGATGCTGATCATCGCCGCCGATCCCAAGCACCTTGGCGCGCGGATCGGCATCACCGCCGTGCTGCACACATGGGGATCGGCACTGACCCACCATCCGCACGTGCACATGATCGTGCCTGGCGGTGGCATCGCGCGCGACGGCACGCGCTGGATCTCGTCGCGCCCCGCATTCCTGCTGCCGGTGCGCGTGCTGGGCGCCTTGTTCCGCCGTCTGTTCGTCACCCGTCTGCTGGCGCTGTTTGACGCCGGCAAGCTGGGCTTCTTCGGCGCTCAGGCTCATCTTGCCGCCCGCAAGGCGTTCCTGCAGCATTTCTCGCCGATCCGGAAGAAGCGCTGGGTGGTCTATGCCAAGCCACCCTTTGCCGGGCCGCAGGCGGTGCTGGCCTATCTCTCGCGCTACACGCACCGGGTTGCCATCTCGAACCGACGGCTCATCACCTTCGACGAGACCGGTGTGACGTTCCGCTACAAGGACTATCGCCGCCCTGCTGCTGAACGCCAGCAGGTCATGACGCTGGCGACGGACGAGTTCATCCGCCGCTTCCTGATCCACGTTCTGCCGCGCGGCTTCCACCGCATCCGGCATTACGGCCTGCTCGCCAGTTCGACCCACAAGGATACCATGGCACTGGCCCGCAGACTGCTGGGCGTTACTGTACCGGTCGAGGAGCCCGAACCCGACGAACCTCCCGACCATCGCCCGCCATGCCCATGTTGCGGCGGGCACATGACCATAATCGAGGCCTTTGCCCGCTGGTGCCAGCCCCGCGCGCCGCCATCATCGGCATCGCCAATCCGGGGGAATGCGCCATGATCCGGCATGACTCAGGCTGCACGACGGTCGCGCCCATGGCGTCCTGGCCGATGACCCAGTGCATGCCCATTCCGGAATCGAGCCCAGCGCAGGGCACACCGACCAGCAAAACCACCACCGTCCGCACTCTGATGCCGCACAAAGTCACGTTGATCCGGCCAGAACCGACACTTGCGGATCAGCGTCGCTTACCCGTCCGAACCACCCCAAAGCCGCTTTACCCATAGACCAGCGCGTGGGGCCCGCGGGTTCCTGCACTGGAGGCTTTCGTACGCAAGCGCCCGAAACCCTTCACAAAATGCGTCGTTCACCGCTCGGGCTTCTAACGGCAGCTTGTTTCGGAACCTGCCGTTTGCTCGTTGCGAACCTTCGTGGCCGCCCAACAAGGGATTACAATCGCTGCGACACCGGTATGGCTTTTGGTCGATGAGTCGCGATGGAGGATCCGGTGCAGATCTCCAGGATAGACCTTCACCAAGATGATTGCCTCAACTCAGACTGTTACTAGATGATCGGCAAGAAAGGGCCTCCGCCGTCGATGGATCGTGAAATCGAAGATATGTCCCTACGCCTGAAGCAAGGGCTTCTCTGCCACGGATTGACCGTCACGGCCGCCCATTGAATGTTCCAGGTCGCCAGCACCTTCGATGCGGCGAGCAGCGGCAATGAGGTTCTGCTTTTAAAGAACAACTGGAACGACCGGTTCACCTGGATCACTCAGTTCTATGTCACGGTCGTCGATGCGGACGGCACGCGCACCCATGCCCTCCCAGCACGACAACGATGTTCACTACGTCCGGTAAGTCGAGCATGGACTCCCCATCAACGATCTCGCCTGCCATCTGAAGTGCCATCAAGATCCCGACCGAGATGGCGATACCCAACTCGGCCAGCACGCTGCGCATCCCCAAAGCCGACCGGGCGTCACAAAGATTTACAATCGTCGCCAACTCCTGTTGCCTGAAGGGCCGATAACAGCCTCAGACATCAAGGAGGCGGTTATGCGGCAGGACGATCGACACTGGACACGGATCATCCTGCGGCCCGATCCGTCCCCTTGATTGCATACCGCAATTTCCCCTTTGCGCTGGCTGTTGTCCCTTGCTCCTCCCCCTGGACGGCCAGCGCCGACGCGGTGCGGATCCTCGCCCCCCGGATCCGCACCGCGTCTTCTTGTTCGAAAGGCTTCACCATGAACCATTATCCGATCGCGGTCGCGACCGCATTGCTCGCCAGCGTGTCGACTATCGCCAATGCTGCCCCGGCCATGACGCTCTATCCACAGCAGATTGGCGCGGAAACGGCGCGCTATCAGCATGGCAGCGCGACCATTTCCCTGAAATCACCGACGGCCACCGTCGAAATTCGGCCCCTGCCGGTGGAAGACGGACGCGCCGCCTTTTCCATTGCCATCTTCAACCATGACGGCCGCCCCGCCAATCTGGGGATGGAAAATATCACCGCTGTCGTGAACGGCATTCCGACACCCGTTCCCACCTATGCGCAACTGGCGGAAGCAGCCGAGCGGAAGGCACGCCAGGCGAAGATCGGTACTGCGCTGTTCGCCGGCGTGCTGGCAGGCGTCGCATCCACCGCATCGAACCAGGGCAGCTATTATCGCCATGTCCGTGGCCCGCGCGGCGGCTTTACCCAGGCCATTCACTGGCAGGACGATACGCCTGGCGTGATCGGCGCGACGGCCGCGGTCGCAGGCGGCGCGATGGTGATCGGCGGCATCGACCGCAAGCTCGACTACACGCTGGACCAGTTGGGAACCCAGATCTTACAGACGACCACGATCGACCCCGGCAGCAGCTTTGGCGGCATGGTCATCCTGCCGATCGATCGGGACGCCGGCCATCCGGCCGATATCAGGGTCAATGTCGCCTTTGACGGCAGGGTCTATGCCTTCGGATTTCGCCTGACGCGCTCGGGCATCGGCGTGCCTGCGCCCGTGCCCGCGGCGGCAAGGGCGGACGCGCCCGGCGTCCAGGCATTGCCTGTCGACCTTGCCGGCGAAGGTGGCGGCGAATGACCATGGCGGAAAGGGGCCGGATGTGCGCAGCGGCGATACCGCTGGTCGGCGCCCTGCTGTTGTTGCCAGCGTGCGCCGGCACAGCCGTCCATGACCTCAGCATGGCGCCCGCGCGGTCGCAGCAGATACCCGGCGCCATTGGGGTGCGGGTGACGCTGGCGCCGGACATCCGGTCCGATCCCGATGCGGGCAAGGCCGCGCATCGTCTGCAGGCCGAACTGGTCAAGGCCTATCGCAAGGCTGGCCTCCCCGCCTCCGTCACGCCGGACGGGCAGCCCTCTCCCGGCGAAGCCACGGTAAGAGTCCAGATCGTCCGGGCGGACCCCGGCAACAGCACCGAACGGTTGCTGATCGGCTTCGGCGCGGGTCGATCAGCCCTGCTCACCAAAGCCTCGTTCGACATCGCCGGACAAGCCGGCCCGGCCATGTCCTTTTCCGCCACCGCCAAGGATGGGCGCAAGCCCGGCCTGATCGTGCCGGGCGCTGTGGCGGCCGCCACCGGCGAATTGTCGCGCCTTGCCATCGGTGGTGGCGTCAGCCTGCTGGTGGGACGCCGCAGCGGGCTGGACGGAGGCGCCAAGCGATCCGCCGCTCTCATCGTCAAGCAAACGCGGCAATTGTACCGCGCGTCCGGCTGGCCCTGGCCATCCGACAAGGGCTGCCCCTCCCCCTCTTGCCAGCAAGGTTCCCGCAATGAAGATGCATCCCCCCATCCAGCCGCCGCTTCCTGAAATTCCGCTGGTCGACAATATGTTCGCACCAGAAATATTAGCTGGCGGCCTGACCGGCCTGTCACTGCTCAACGGCATCGTGACGGTCACGCTGGAAAATCCAAGGGCCGACCATGGCCGCCCCGATCCCGGCCTGGAACGTGTTGCCCCGATAAGATGATCTTGCCCCGAAAGGACAGCCCATGGCTGCGACATTTTCCTTCAGCATTCAACAGCAGCTGGTGCTGACCGCCGCCCGTCAGTGGTGTCGGGCGCGGCACCTGCACATCCCTGCCCAGCCGCATCTCTACCGCAAGCTCGCCCGCCACGGTTGCGGACAGCTGGCTCCCGCCTGCGACAGCCTGATGAGGCTATCCGAACTCGTGCTGGGGCATCCGTTTCGCTGCGGTGCCGGCCTGGCCCTGTCGGAGGATGAATGGCGACTGCTCGACATGATCGAAGGGCGCGAGCGCCAATTGGTCCACGAATGCAGCGTCGCGCTGGCGAGCGCTTTCCGCCATGCCATCAGGTCGCTGCACATCATGATAGACATGGCCTTTAACATCGACAGCGGCGAGCCGGTGAAGCGTACCGTCGCTTCGACCGGCCTGATCGCCGCCTGATCGCCAGACACGATCATTTCATCAGCGCATTCACTCCGGTCAGCGTCTCATCGCCCAGATCGCCGGTCGCGGCGGCGAGCTGGAGCCGGGCCGTCATATAATCATATATGGCCTGACGCCGGTCGCGGTCGGTCGAAAAGCTCTGGCTCTGCGCATTCAGGACATCATCCTGCGTGCGGATGCCTACCTCCCGCCCGGTATTGGCGGCATCCTGCTGCAAGCCGGCCGATCGGTTCGCGGTGTTCAGGGCCGCTATGCGGCGCGCGCCGGTCGATACGGCATGCCAGGCCTGCTGCGCCTGAAGACGAGCATCCCGCCGCGCGGCATCCAGGGCGCGCTCGGCCTTGACGGCGTTGGCGCGGGCTTCCCGTTCCTTCGACTGAATCGCCCCACCGGCATAGAGCGGAATGGTGATACGCAGCCCGGCCGACGCCGACTGGATGCGGTCGGGAATGATGCCATTGCCCCCTTCCCCGCCCAGCCGATACTGGCCCTGATAACCGGCGACGCCTTCGACGACGGGGCGTCCCGCAAGGCCGTAGCGGTCGATATCGGCTCCTGCGGCCTTTGCCTGATGCTCGGCCGCCTTCACCAGCGGCGACTGACGCTCCGCCTGCTCGATGGATGCTTCCAGCGTCACGAGCGGCAACGGCGCGGCGAAATTCCCGGCGGGTCGGTCCAACCCTTCCGCCGGCAAGCCCGTCAGTTCGGAAAAATCGGCACGGGCATAGGCCAACTCGGCCTCGGCGCCGATGCGCTGTGCTTCACTCGCGTCGCGGCGGGCCTCCGCCTCGCGCACGTCGGTGATGCGCGCGCGCCCGGCATCGAAACGCGCCTGCGCAGCGCGCCGTTGCTGTTCTGCCGCATCGACCTGTGCCTGATAGGAGCTTAGCCTGTCCTCGGCCGCCAGCACCTTGAAATAGGCCTGCGATACACGAAGGATGAGTTGTTGCTGCTCGCCGGCAAACTGCACATCGGCGCCGGCCGCCTTTTCGCGCAGCTGGATCGACTGTGCATGTTTAGATGCATCATACAAAGGCTGAACCGCCTGCACGCCAACGGTCGCCCGGCCGCTCGATCGGCTTCCGGTAAAGACCGGGTCCAGTTCTTCCGGGAAACGGGCGTTGGTTTCTGTGACATTATATTGGTATCCGCCCTGAAGCTGTACGCTGGGCCGCTTGAGCGCCCGCGCCTGAACGGCGGCCTCCTGCCCCGCGTCGCGCTCAGCCTGCGCGCCCAGATGATCGGGATCATGCGCCGCCGCTGCTTGCCATGCCTCCATGAGGTCGGTCGCATGGGCGGGCGGCGCGAGCATGGCCGCTGCGGTACAGAGGAAAAGGCGCTTCATGCGGAAATCTCCTGGCTGTCGGCGCGATGCTGCGGGCGGTCGAAGACCAGCTCGTAGAGCGCGGGCAGGACGATGAGGGTAAGGATGGTGGCGACCATCAGGCCGCCCATGATCGCCCAGGCCATCGGCCCCCAGAAGGTCGACCGGGTGAGCGGGATCATGGCGAGGATGGCGGCGAGCGCGGTCAGCAGGATCGGGCGCAGACGATGGACGGCGGCTTCGCGCACGGCCTCCCGCATCGCCAGGCCATGGCCCGACAAGGTGTCGATCTGCGCGATCAGGATGACCGAATTGCGCAGCACCATGCCGAACAGCGCCAGCGATCCCAGCATGGCGACGAAGCCGAAGGGGATGCGGAACAGGGCCATGATGAGCGCCACGCCGATCAGCGCCAGCGGCCCGGTCGCCAGCACCACCAGCATCCGCTTCACATTCTGGAGCTGGAGCATCAGCAGGATGACGATCACGAAGATGGCGAAGGGCACGGCGGCCATGGTCGCCTTCTGGTTGATGCTGCTCTGTTCTTCCGACCCGCCCTTGACGATGGAGGCGCCGGACGGAAGATCGCGGCGCAGCGCCTCGATCTGCGGTTCGATCCGCTTCGTCAGGTCGCTTGCCTGCTCGCCTTCGACATCGGCGGAGATGGTGATGGTCGGCTGACGGTTGCGCTGGTAGATGACGGCCGGTTCGCTGCCCGCCGATACATGGCCAAGCTGGGCCAGCGGCACTGCGCCATTGGGGGTGGAGATCGGCAGGTTGGCGATGCGACCAAGGTCGGTCCGCTCCGCCGCACTCAGGCGAAGCACCACGTCGAGGGCCAGATCGCGATCCCGAAAGCTGGTGGTACCCGCCCCGCCAATCGCCGCCTGCAACGATTGCTGCACCGCCTGCGTCGACAGGCCGATCGCGCGAACCTTATCCTGATCCAGGTCGATCCGAATGGCCTTGAGCGGTTCGCCCAGATCGCTGTTCACGTCGCGCGCGTGACTGTCCGCACGGATCAGTTCCTCCAGCTTCTTCGCGACCGGCACGATCTGCGCAAGGTCCGGTCCCGCCACACGATACTGCACGGGCTGGCCGACCGACGGGCCATTTTCCAGACGGCTGACACGGCCGCGCGCTTCGGGGAAATGCATGGCGAACAGGCTCTGGATGCTGGCGATCACGCCTTCGCGCGCTTCCTCATCCCTGGTCTGGAGCACGAGTTCGGCCAGCGTGATATCGGGCGTCTGGACATTGAGCGGCAGGTAGAAGCGCGGCGATCCACCCCCGACATAGGCAGTGGTGGACACCACCCGGTCATCGCGCGCCAGCAGCTTTTCCATGCGGGCGGCGACGGCCTGCGTCTGGGCGAAGCTTGCATTTTGCGACAGCTGAAGGTCGACCACCAGTTCGGGTCGGTCGGACGCGGGAAAGAATTGACGGGGCACGCCGATCTGGAACAGCAGCATCGACCCCAGAAACATGGCGAGCGCGACCGCCACCACCGTCTTGCGCCGGTCGAGGCAGCGGTCGAGCACGCGCCGGAACCAGCCGTAGAAGCGGCCTTCATATTGTTCTTCGGGCTCTCCCGCGTCGTCACGCGCATCCGCGCGCTGGGGCAGCAGATGATAGGCGATGAACGGCGTGAAAATGACCGCGACGATCCACGACAGGACCAGCGAAATGGCGATTACCTGAAACAGCGAGATCACATATTCGCTGGCTGTCGCCTTCGACATGGCGATCGGCAGGAAACCGGCGACGGTGATGAGCGTGCCGACCAGCATCGGCACCGCCGTCACGCTATAGGCGCTGACGGCCGCCCGCGTCCGGGTCCATCCCGCCTCCAGATGCGTCGCCACCGCCTCGACCACGATGATCGCGTCATCAACCAGCAGACCCAGCGCAATGATGAGTGCGCCCAGCGAAATGCGCTGAAGGTCGATGCCTATATACAACATGCACAGGAACGTCATCGCCAGCACCAGCGGGATGCACAGCGCCACCACGATGCCCGGCCGCCAGCCCAGCGACAGGAAATTCACCGCCAGCACGATGACGATCGCCTCGATCAGCGATGTCGTGAATTCGCCGACGGATTCGTCGACCACATGGGTCTGGTCGGACACGGTATGAATGCCCACGCCGACCGGCATTTCGGACTGGAGGGCAGCGATCGTGCGCTTCAGATCCTCGCCGAGGCGCGCGACGTCACCGTCCGACCGCAGGCTGATGCCCACACCGACCGCGTCCTTCGCTCCGAAACGCATCCTGAACGTCGCAGGATCGACCGGCTTGCGTTCGACCCTGGCTATGGCGTCGAGCCGAACGCTTTTGCCGTTTGCGACGATCGGCGTTGCGGCAATGGCCTCCACCGATGCGAAATCGCCCGTCACCTGCATCCGCACCCGTTCCGCGCCGGCCTCTACGATCCCTGATGCAGCGACCGCGTTGGTGGTGTCGAGCGCGTCGGCTATCGCCTGCGCAGAGATGCCCGACATGGCGAGACGCGCACTGTCATAGGTGACATAGATGGCTTCATCCTGCGCGCCGATGATCTGCGTCTTGGCGACATCGGGCAGCGCCTGGATACGGTCGCGCAGCGTCTCGGCATAGCGTTTGAGCACCGGATAGGAAAAGCCGTCGCCCGTGACGGCATAGATATTGCCGTAGGTCGTGCCGAATTCGTCATTGAAGGCCGGTCCGACGACCCCGTCGGGCAGGTCCGCGCGATTGTCGGTCACGGTCTTGCGGATGCGATACCAGATATCGGGGACGGCGCTGCTCTTGACCGTCGATATGAGCGTGACGTTGAGCGTCGCCTGACCCGGTCGGGCCTTGCTCTTCACATAATCGATCTCGGCGATATTCTCGGTCAACACCGTCTCGATCGGCTTGATCACCTGTTGCGACATCTGCTGCGCCGTCGCGCCGGGCCAGCCGACGGTAATCATCATCGTCTTGACGGTGAATTCGGGGTCTTCCTTGCGCCCCAGCGCCATGTAGGAAAACAGGCCCGCAACGGCCGCCAGCACCAGCAGGAAGCCGACCATCTGCTGATGGGTGAGCGCCCAGCGGGACAGGTTCATGCCCTTCATGTCGATGCTCATGACTGCGGCACCTGCACGATACGAACCTTCTCGCCCGCACGCAGCAGATGCACCCCGGCCGTGACGATGGTCTCGCCCGGTTTCAGGCCGGACCGGATGGTCAGCATGTCGCCCTGCGCCGCGCCGATCTGCACGGCGCGCGGCTGCACCACCATCGTTCGCTGGTCGAGCACCCATGCCTGTGCGCGCCCGTTGGATTGCAGCACGGCGGTCAGCGGCACCCGGACGGCGGCATCGCCGGCATCGCCTTCGACCCGCAATTCGGCGGTTTCGCCCATCAGCAGCGCCTGTGCCGGCGCATCGACGGACAGGCGTGCCGCAAAGGTCCGCGTCGCGGGATCGGCAGCGCCCGATATGCTGCGCAGTCTGGCGGCATAATGCCGGCCCGGGCTGCTCCACACGCTCACGCTCAATCGTGAGGCGGACCGGACCCGGTCCAGACTGCCTTCCGGGAGCGCCACCGCGATTTCCGGCCGGGACGGGTCGGCCAGCGTCACGATCGCCTGTCCCGCGCCCACGACCTGACCAACCTCACCCTGAATCTGCGTGACGACGCCGGCGCGCGGCGCCGTGAGGACGGTGCGGCCCAGCTGCGCCGATGCCGTTCCGCTCTGGGCGCCGGCGGCACGCAACTGCGCCTGCGCCTGAACGGCCGCCGCCTTCTGCTGATCGAACTCTGCGGGGGAAATGAAGCCCTGCTTCAGCAATTCGCGCGACCGCGCCAGATCAGCCTGCTGCACGGCGGCGGCGGTCCGGGCCGAACCGCTCTGCGCCGCCGCGCTGTCCAGCGCCCGCGCATAATCGCTGTTGTCGAGACGCAGCAACGTCTGGCCCGCATGGACGCTGCTGCCAAGGTCGATCCTGCGCTCGACGATCCGGCCCGCCACTTCGAAACCGATCTGGCTTTCGAAGGCGGACCGGATTTCGCCGGCATAGGTTGTGCCGATGCCGGCATCGGCGCCGATGCGCTGGACGGCCACGGCACGCCGTTCATCCCTGACCTGCGGCTCATCCCGACAGGCCGGAAGCAGCAGCAACGCGATCGGTACGATATGGGCAAAACGTGCCATTCCATCCCCATGGAAAAAGGCCGCCGAGGCAGGCCGGTTCATGCAAGGCCAAGGGAATGGAGCAGGTCTGCAACCATCTGATACGCACTTTGTAACGCTATGTAACAGGCTGGCGGCGCTAGGCGCGCGTTCAGCCTGGTCAGTCGCCGATAGTGCCGGACCATGAGGCCGACCCGCCATTGGGACCGGTCATGTTGCGATGATAGGTTGCGGTCCCGTCGCCATTGGCTGTCGCGCTGGTCGATCGCCCCCAGCTTTTTCCGCTGTTGGTCACATGACTGGTGGAGCCGTGGAACTGCCCGTCCTGCGCCTGATACCCGCGCTGGCTGCTGAAGCCACGTCCGTCATTGGTCTGGACATTGCGACTCATGGCTGCCTGCCCGCCGCCGCGCGAGGCGTTGTAGCTGCTGTGCAGCCCTCGCCCATTCGGCCCCTGCACGTTGCGGCTGTGGCTATATTGAAAGGAACGGTTGCGGGCTTCGGCCGTCGATATGCTGGCTGCGATGGCCAGGGTCGAAACGATGATCGTGGTGAATTGGCGCAATGTCATGATGCATACTCCTTCTCCGCGTCAGCAAAAGGCGCGGGACGGGACATGTCGCACCGCGCCGTGAACGGCCTTGCCGCATAATGTGTCGGATATTTGCAGCGGGATCGGGCGCCGGATCGCGCTGTTACAAACCGTAATCTGTCTTCACCCGGGGGTCGAACATGCTGCGGTGGCGCGCGCTATATCGGCCACGCTCATTTTGGGCCTGATACAAGGAGAATGACATGAAATATCTGACGAGCGCCCTGTCGCTGGCCGCCGCGGTCATCGCCCAGAGCCCGACCGCCATGGCGCAGGATGCGTCGGCAAAGGCCAGGGAAATGTTCATCAAGGCCGACACCAATCAGGATGGCGCGCTGTCGCTGGAAGAATGGAAGGCGGCCGGTCGCCGCGATCGTGGTTTCGCGATGATCGACGCCGACAAGGACGGCAAGGTCACACCGGACGAACTGCGCGCCGCCGCCGCAAAACGTGGCAAATGATCAATTCCCCCTGGAACCATGCTAGATGGTTCCGGGGGCGCTGCACCATCGGCACAGGCGCTGACGACAAAGAGGTATGGCATGGTGGCCGAAACGCAGGCATCAAATGGCAAGGTCGCGATTGTCGAGGATGATCCCGGCATTCGAGATCTGGTGCGCATGTTGCTGACCCGTGAGGGGTTTGAAGTTCTGGCCATGGAAAATTCGGCCGGTCTCGACGTCGATGGCGTGCTGGAACGGCTCGATTGCCTGATCCTCGACCTGATGTTGCCCGGCGAGGATGGGCTGGAAATATGCCAGCGCCTGCGCGCCCGCTGGCCGCGCCTGCCGATCCTGATCGTCACGGCGAAAGACGATCCGATCGACCGGATCATCGGGTTGGAAATCGGCGCCGACGATTATCTCGCCAAGCCGTTCAACAAGCGGGAATTGCTGGCGCGGCTGCGCTCCATCATTCGCCGGACCCGTGACATAGACACGGCCGCCAGCGAGGAGAATGGCGACAGTTTCCGGTTTGACGGCTGGCTGCTGCGCCTGGGCGCGCGCGATCTGACCAACCCGGCGGGCGAGCCGGTGGGCCTGACCACCAGCGAATTCGACCTGCTCCATGCGCTGGTGCTACACCCACGCCGCATCCTGTCGCGCGAACTGCTGATCGACTGGACACGGGGCGGTCATGCCAGTCCGGTCGATCGCGTCATCGACGTGCAGATGAGCCGGCTTCGGCGCAAGCTGGGCGACGATCCGCGCGAACCCGTGATGATCCGCACCGTGCGGGGCGACGGCTATCTGTTCGCACCGGCCGTCACCCGATGCTGAAGCTGCGCCCGCCCCGGTTGCGAGAGCGGATAGGCCTCATCGTCCTGCTCCATCTGCTGGCCATGATTGCCGTCATTCTGCTGTTCCTGGAACAGACGGACATGCGCAAGATGGCCCCGCTATATCGGGTGCCCGTTCCCGAAAAGGTCGCTTTGGTCGTCACCGCATTCGAACGCACGCCGCCCAGATCGCATCCCGATCTTGTCCGCGCCTTTTCCGATGCGACCATGCGCGTCACCATGCTGGCGGCACTGCCTGCGGGCCAGGCATCCTCCGCCACGCCCACGACCCTGTCCCGCTATCAGGAGGCTTTGGGCGGCAGGCCGTTCCGCATCGAAACATCAGGCGACATCGGCCCCGCAGACCTCGACATGCGCCCCGCCGTCACGATGAACCCCGTGCGGATATCGGTCGCCCTGTCCGGCGGCGATGCCATTATGATCGAACAGATGGTCGCAGCGCCGCTGACCAAGATCGTCAACAATCTGATGCTGTTCCTAGCCGCCGTTGCGATTGTCGATATCGCTGTCATCCTGTGGCTGGCCGCGCAGACGACGCGGCCTGTCGAACGGCTGGCCCGCGCTGTCCGCGAGGACAGGCTGGATGCGCTGAAGCCCGACGGCCCGCGCGAGATCGTGGAACTGGGCGAAGCGTTCCGGCAATTGCGCCAGCATCTGCGGACGCTGCTTGATGAACGAACGCGCATGCTCGCGGCCATCGCACATGATTATCGCACCTATCTGACCCGCATGGACCTGCGCAGCGAATTTATTGAGGATGACGAACAGCGTGCCCTCGCTGGCAAGGATATCGAGGAAATGCGCGACCTGCTGAGCGACACGCTTACCTTCGCACGGGAATCGGCCGCGACCGACCTAGACATGGCGACATGCGACATTCGCGCCGAACTGGCGCTGGTCGCCGAAGAGCGCCTACAGCGCAACCAGCATGTGGACGTCGCGCCCCTGCCCCATGCCGTCCATGCCCATGTCTCCCATATTTCCTTCCAGCGCATGATGGCCAACCTGCTGGACAATGCGGTTCGCTACGGCGGCGGACAGGCGCGTATCCTTGTCGAACCCGACGGCCCGTTCATCCGCATCATGGTGGAGGATGACGGCCCCGGCGTACCCGAACCCAGCCTGCCGCGCCTGACCGAACCGTTCGAGCGGCTCGAGCCGTCGCGCGCGCGCAGGACGGGGGGCGTGGGCCTTGGCCTGTCGATCGTCCAGGCACTGACCCAGCGCTACCGGGGCGACCTGGTGCTGGAAAATCGCGCGGAAGGCGGGTTTCGCGCCATCCTGTTGCTCCGCAGTGCAGGAGGAACCGGACCGGCATGACCGACACGGACTGATACATGGCACCCGACCGGATGATGCAAAGGCCATCCATATCAGGCTTCCCACCCAAGGAGTCCGATCATGCCCCGGTTTTTCAATCCCCAATCCCTCACGAAGCACGGTGTCAGCGTCAGCGCCGCTTTTGCAGGCAGCGTGACCCTGTTCCTGTCCGTCATGGCCATAATGGCCAGTCCCGCCGCAGAGGCGCAGGTCGTCCGGCATACGACCGTCGCGCCCCGCGCCGGGGTCGTGCACAGCCGCACCGTCATCGTCGATCGCGGCCGTCCCGGCTGGTGGCGCGGCCACCCCGGATTTGTCCATTATCACGGGCCGCGCCATGGCCATTATTTCGCGCCCGGCTACGGCTATTACCCCATCCCGCCCAGACATGCGCATAGCGTTTGGATCGTCGGTGGCACCCTCCCCCTGTCGATGCGCCATTATGTCGTCGTCAATCCGGTCGGCTATGGACTGTCCCCAGCACCGACCGGCCATATCTGGTGCTATGCGGGAACGAATTTCGTGCTGATCTCCCGACACACCGGCGTCATCATCCAGTCCGTTGCCGGTGGTTGGTGAAAAAGCGACACTCGCTGGCAGTGCTTCTGACTGCCAGCGGCCCATACCGGTCTTTCCGCCGACGATTCCCAATGCTCAGGTGCAGTCCGCCAAGGACTTGCAACTCGCGACCAACTCAAGTCGCTCGGATGCGACGTTAGCAGGTCGGCTTACGGCGGAACTGGCCATTCACTGGTTACAAAGCTGCCTTCCGCAGTGCGCCATTATGTTCATTCGGCATGCCAGTAGGGAATTCCGAGCACAGTCAAGCTCGACGGATTCGTTGAGCACTCACTCCAAAATGAGCGCTTAAACTTCAAGTCACGAGACCCCAGATAAAATTGATCGAAATTTGACATGAAAACAGTGCTTAATCCTAATGTTTCAAGGTATTGGGCGTGTCTCTGCATCGCGCTCCCACACAACTTGATCAATGGACTTTCAGAAAATTACGATCTTGCTGGCGAAGTATATCGTCTCAAAGAATCGTTTTCCGTCATTACCGAAAATGCTACTATCAACTCAACATTCCGCCGATCATTGAAAATGAGCGGACATTCCTCGGGCTCGCAGCCGATTAAAGTTGTTTGCGGTTGCCGCAAAACGGGGGATTACATATGTTCAGGAGCAATCTTGCGGCAGCGGTTAAACCGCCGCACGAAACTCACTATAAACAATTTTCAACACTTCTACGGGAACGGGCGATTGGCGCAGTAACTCGCTGCATGACGGGCGCCATGCTTCTTTTGGCGACCTCCGGCTGCAGCACGACCCGCTTCACGCAGACCGCCGGACAGTTCGGCGCGCTGACCCGAAGCGCTGCCGAACAGCAGAATGAGCGTCTGGGCGCAGTGGCGGCGGACGAGATTGAGCGATACCGGCAGAGCTTGGCAGAGACGAAAACGGAGCTCAGGTTCCGGGATTGCGCGAGGACACTCGCCGATGTTCCGCCCGATCCGGAATCCGCGCTCGTCAAACCATTTCCGCGCTGCAGGCTCACGGAACGGGTATCACAGGGAGAATTTCGGGAACTCGCTCCCGACGTCCGATTCGAGAACATCACGACTCTCAATTCCGCTTTGGTAGACTACGCCAGCGGCCTGGTGCTGCTCGCCGCGGACGCTTCGGAAGATCAACAAACCTTCACCGCTTCGGTGAGCAATCTGGCGTCTTCGATCGGAGGACTGGACGGCGCGATCCGCAAAGTCACCGGCTCCAGCGAGGAAGATTCTGCGGCTAAGCTCAACGCGGTCGGGACGCTCGTCGCGAAACTGGGCAATCTCTACTTTGCCGCGCGTCGTCAAAGCGTCCTCAAGCATATGATCATTGAAGCCGACCCACTGGTCCAGCGCTCCGCGGCAATCCTCGGCGACGCCGACTCTCAGCTCGACCTTTATGATCGGCTTCCGCTCTACGAAGCGGTCGTTAAGGCGCAGCAGAATGCGGATGAAGTGCGCGCGGGAGGCGATGTCACTGCGATCCGTTCCGCGCAGGACAAGCTGTTTACCGCAGTCGAGCGATTCAACGCGTATCAAATCGACCGCTCACGCTTTGCCGCGATCGGCGCGGCTCACGCCAAGCTCGTCGAGGCGGCCAAAGCCGGAGCGACGATCAAGGAGTTGCACGAAGCCATAGTCGCCATCGTCGATCTTGCGAGCACTATCGGTGAGACCAAGAGCGCCTTTGAAACGGAGAAACAGTGATGGCCGTTCAAGTTAAAACTCTGCCAGTCTATAAGAGCCCGATCCAAAAGTTGTTGAGCAATACCAGCATGTTATGATTCACGCCGTCCTTGCGAGAGATGGAGTGATCAATGGCATGGACTGGCATTGCTCGAGATGAGCATAGCCGCAAAGGACTGCGGTATCCAAGCGACATGACGGACAGAGAGTGGGCGCTGGTGGCACCGTTCATTCCTCCGGCAAAGCACGGCGGTCGGCGTCGCAGCACGAATATGCGTGAAGTGGCCAACGCGTTGCTCTACCTGGCCTCGGCCGGATGTGCCTGGCGCCTGCTGCCCAAGTGCTTTCCACCGGTCTCGACGGTCCGGCGCTATTTCTACGCCTGGCGTAACGCGGGATTGTTTGAGGTGATGAACACGCTGCTGGTCATGAACCTGCGAGAGATCGAGGGGCGCGAAGCCTCTCCCAGTGCGGGCATCATCGATAGCCAGAGCGTGAAAACGACCGAGAGCGGCGGTCCGAGTGGGTATGACGCAGGCAAGAAAGTCAAAGGTCGAAAGCGTCATATCCTGACCGACACCTCCGGCTTTCTGATCTCCATCCTCGTGCACACCGCCGATATTCAGGACCGGGATGGCGCCGTCGACGTGCTCAAAAGGATTTGCCAGCGCTTCCCTTGGCTGCGCCATATCTTCGCCGATGGTGGCTACGCCGGTGACAAGCTCAGAACGGCACTCGCCAAAGCCGGGAACTGGGTGATCGAGATCATCAAACGATCTGATCAAGCCAAGGGCTTTGAAGTCCTCCCGCGCCGCTGGGTCGTCGAGCGCACCTTCGCCTGGCTGGGACGGTGTCGCCGCCTCGCAAAGGACTGGGAAGCGACCATCGCCTCTTCAACCGCCTGGGCTATGATCGCTTCTATCCGCATGCTCATCCGCAGAACCGCAAGGTATTGCTACGCCTGAGAAACTTTTGAATCGGGCTCTTAGCGGCAAGAGCCTGTGCCAATTGTGAAAGCCCCTGTTGACGAACAAGTAGCGCCTCTTCCCGTTGTTGCATGTCCCGGACGCTTATGAACCCCCTTGCAGCAACCGGACGTATCCGATCGAGTTCGCGATGAGCCGATGAGACGAGATTTTGCTGAATCGCAATCTGCGATTGGAGATGTTTTACCTCTTCTACGAGACCGGCATGTTGCGCCGCGAACTGCCGCAATTGTGCGCCTACAGCTTCTTCGGTAGCAATTTCCTGGGCGAAGAGTTGAGAATCTTGCGCGGCGATGGCAGATTCCACCCGCACAGCGGGAGTTTCAATGCTCGCGCTATCTTCCTCTGCGCGTATCAGGGCCAAGTAAGCTCCTGACTTCACCTCCTGCCCCTCTTCCACAGGCAGCGACGCGATCACGCCACTTCTCCCAGGAACAATTAGCGATATACCTGCCGCTGGGACTATCGAACCAGACGCTATCTCAACCCGAGTATAGCTGGCCAATGATAGAAATATCAAACAGGATAATACAATCCCTACAATAAAATATCCTACTAATTGCCAAGACACCGGAACGAATATTTCGACGTTGCCTGGAAGCTTATTTATTGAGGAGTCTGAAACGTCTTTCCGAAACATAGCCTCATGAAAACCTCTATAAATATAGATTTAGTAGATAAATTACATTGTAGAGCCAATTAATTCAATTCCTCTATGATCAGAAAAATATTTTACAATCACTCGTCCGCCCGACGTTGTCCATATTCTCGGTTTTTCTTCACCAGGCTCATAAATTACTTGGTCTATGGGAACGGATTCTATATCTTGACCTTTCCTAAACGATTGCAAAAGAGTGGTTTTGGAATGGTCAAATTCTTTAAACTCACGAAACTGCCCGACGAAAAAAATCCGAAAATCTTTCCAGTTTGGAACATTAGCGCTAAATGAAACGCAAGGATGTACTACAGAGGCGCTAACTTGGCCCGCATAAGGTGGAAACGTAACAGCCCTGCCGTGCTTTGTAAATATCACCGGCTTAGTCCACATTGCTCGTTGAGAGCAATCATTGTTACGCATTCGACCATTAGCTGCAACTTGATCAATAGAAAGTAGGCGGTAGTGATACCCTATTAGGTATCCAGCCATCATCTTTTCCCCATCATCACGGACTGATGTAACAATATGATCGAATCCAGCTATAACAATGGTCTTTCCTCTAATTTCTTTTATGGAATCATGCAGCTTTTTTGCTTGATTTTTCTCACGAAATCTTACAAAATTTCCAGAATTGCTAGCAATATCTTGTTCTTCATCGGTAAGTTCATATGCTATTAATTTATAATTTAATTTTTTAGCCAGTCGAACCAAATTTGCAAATACAGGGTCACGGACATACTTTCCGGCTTTTCCATTAACATCCGGTAGCGATACCGAGTTTTCAAATTCTACTTTATCGGCATTAAATGCTTCAGCAGCTATTTTTGTGTATCCGATGGATCGAAGTTTCTTTAAGATTTTTGCGACAAAAAATCTATGACTTGAATCGAAATGGGATTCGTTAAATAGGACAATGTCAGCATCTTTTGCTTTTTCTGTTATATAAGTCTCAGCGTCGCGCGCTTCGGCCCCATCAATGAAATTAATTATATTCAATTTTTGGGCTGGCTTATCTGAGTTGTATATAGCCATGGAGTCTTTGTATCTTCCAACCATGGCATTGTTTTCAGCCTGGCGCATGGCAATATCAAAGCCTACACCTGAATCCTCTTTGGCAGCATAGTGCCGTAGGTCAATCCGATCGCGAAGATAGCAAAGTGAATCGTCTAAATCCCATTTAAATATGTTAAATGGTTCTTCGGTAAATCTAGAACTACATTTATTCAAATCTGAAGCTTCTCCAAACTCACACACCGCAATCATGGCGCCGATACCAAACGTACCGACACCAAATTTACTCAGGAACAACTGACGAATGTATGAATTCATGAATTTTCGGCTCCTCAGCCATAACTAAATTGGCAATCTTGTCAAATTCATGCAGATACACGTGAGGCTTGTTGTTATATACGAAATCATCCGACCTCGATATTAGGAACTTAGAGCCCGATCCAAAAGTTGTTGAGCAATACCAGCATGTTATGATTCACGCCGTCCTTGCGAGAGATGGAGTGATCAATGGCATGGACTGGCATTGCTCGAGATGAGCATAGCCGCAAAGGACTGCGGTATCCAAGCGACATGACGGACAGAGAGTGGGCGCTGGTGGCACCGTTCATTCCTCCGGCAAAGCACGGCGGTCGGCGTCGCAGCACGAATATGCGTGAAGTGGCCAACGCGTTGCTCTACCTGGCCTCGGCCGGATGTGCCTGGCGCCTGCTGCCCAAGTGCTTTCCACCGGTCTCGACGGTCCGGCGCTATTTCTACGCCTGGCGTAACGCGGGATTGTTTGAGGTGATGAACACGCTGCTGGTCATGAACCTGCGAGAGATCGAGGGGCGCGAAGCCTCTCCCAGTGCGGGCATCATCGATAGCCAGAGCGTGAAAACGACCGAGAGCGGCGGTCCGAGTGGGTATGACGCAGGCAAGAAAGTCAAAGGTCGAAAGCGTCATATCCTGACCGACACCTCCGGCTTTCTGATCTCCATCCTCGTGCACACCGCCGATATTCAGGACCGGGATGGCGCCGTCGACGTGCTCAAAAGGATTTGCCAGCGCTTCCCTTGGCTGCGCCATATCTTCGCCGATGGTGGCTACGCCGGTGACAAGCTCAGAACGGCACTCGCCAAAGCCGGGAACTGGGTGATCGAGATCATCAAACGATCTGATCAAGCCAAGGGCTTTGAAGTCCTCCCGCGCCGCTGGGTCGTCGAGCGCACCTTCGCCTGGCTGGGACGGTGTCGCCGCCTCGCAAAGGACTGGGAAGCGACCATCGCCTCTTCAACCGCCTGGGCTATGATCGCTTCTATCCGCATGCTCATCCGCAGAACCGCAAGGTATTGCTACGCCTGAGAAACTTTTGAATCGGGCTCTGAGAAACGGGAGCCTCCGTTTAACGACGTGGGGATTCCTGTCAAAATTGGAGTACCTTCTGGTGAGGAAGAGCCAAAAAGGTTCACCGTAAATGTAAGTCCATCCTTTGGCTATGCGAACCGGGCGGTGAACATTATCTATAAAGGCCGCCGTCTTACACTTTACGCCAGTCCACGTATGCCTGGATACACGGATGACAATTTTGTGCATTTGAATACTGCTCAAGCGGATGCATTAGGTGCTCCTCGTGCAAACACGAGGGACAGTAGCCGGAGAATAGATGATCCTTATGTCCAATCGGCGTTTGCGGTCGAGGTCGTCAATGAGGATCCGAATCTATACGATCCAGTATGCCCAATGCATTGGAATGCCGAACGGAACCCATCACTCTGCAAGAAGGAGAAGCAGCTAAGAACTTCAGAATATCTGAGACTTTCGCAAAACGCAAATTGACTAATTACCCTGTTACATATTGGTTAGTATAAAAGAAAAATTGCGCGAGAGAATGGTAGATATTCTTGAAAACATCCGGGGGCAGCCTCTCGAGCGGCAGGTTCATCCGAAACCCGTCGTTCAAGGTCAAGCCCACGAAGGGCGGGTTTGTCCCAGACCACGTCATAGCTGTCGTTCGGCTCAACAGCGCAGGAAGACGCGAGCCGTACGACCAACTTGGGCGCGTAACAGACATTTCCCAATCTGTCGGCGCAACGATCAAGGCCGCATCAGCAAGTCCCGACGGGCAATGGCAAGTCAGTTTCTTCCGCTCAGCAAAGTCATTCCGGATGCCGCCGCGACGAGTCGCACCGCCTTCGGCGGTTGCGCTCGGGACAGTTGCAAAGTGCAGTAGCGCTTTGCAACTGTCCCGAGCGCTTCAATGGCCTCGGATCGTCTCAAACGGCGGATAATTTTGTAGCCCATAAATAAAGGGTTGCGGTGAGACGAGACACCATCTGCAAACATAAAGGGAAGCAGGCCGACTTGGGGGGCACGGGCAGGCCTTCGGCGACGATGCGGGCGGTGCAGTCTGCCCGATCCCAGTTCCAGCGGCGCAGGGGGTAATCGCACCGATAGAGGGGATCGTCGATCGAGAGCGCATGATTGGCGCGCGCAGTGTCGCGGGGTCCGGCATCGTAGCCGATGAGGCGTATGACCCGCTGACCCCTGCTCCATGCCTCGATCGCCGGTTGCCAGGTCTTGAGGAACGCGTCCTGCGGCGCTTTCTTGTATTTGAGGCTGCAACTGGAGCCGCCGAGCGATTTGCTCGGCAGCGTCGCGTTGGTCAGGCACATCTCGAAAATATGAAGTCAAGTTGTCTATGATGGCGTTTGCTGCCGTGGATATCAGGGGCTTATTCTCAATTTACCTGCCCGCGGTGTTCATGAACAATCTGAACGATCGGTAGAGTTGCAAAGCGCTACTGCACTTTGCAACTCTACCGATCGTAACCGCTAAAGGCGGCATGCTGACCATTGATCTGTGCAGATCATTGAAGGGATACCCGCATCTGATGTCATTGCTGCTTTTTCAAATAAAGATCAAACCAGGCGATTAGCTCATCGTAGAGATTGCGTACATTTGCAGGGGAAAGCGCAATAGAATGGTTCTCTCCGTGATAGCGCAGCAGGCGCGCCGGCTTTCCTTGCTGATCAAGCAATGTAAACATCTCCTCGGCTTCGGCAACGCTTCCCCGTATGTCGAATGTGCCGTGCGCCATGAGCAGCGGGGTATGGATCGTTGAAGTGTACATGATGGGCGAATTGGCCGCGTAAATCCCTGGATCACGATAGGCCTGTGCTGGCATGCGCATGGCAGTCGTCACGATCGTGGGATTAACTCCCTTGTCCTGAGCAATGCCTGGCCAACCGTCGCCGCTGCGATCAAACGCTCCGTACGTCGTGTGCATGTCCGCGATCCCATCGATAGCGGCGGCTGCCGCGAAGCGGCCGGTTTGCGTAACAAGGGAGTAGGTAGCGTAGCCGCCGAAACTCTGCCCAAAGAGCCCGACACGTCTCGGGTCGCTCCCTTCCAGTTCGATGAGTTTGTCCACAGCCGGCAGCACCCCTTCTTTCATATGGAGGTAGGGGCCACCGGATAGCTCCTGTGCGCGCGGCATGGATGGGACGAGGACCGTATATCCTTTCGCTGCATAAAGTTGAAGGTTGTAGATTCCGGGCAGAAGGCGGTCATCCCAATAGTCTTGCTTGCCCCGGATCATGGTGCCCGGATAAACCCAGACCAAGACTGGGTGGCTTTGCCCTCGACGGTGTCCGGGCGGATGGATCACCAGGGCCTTCAGCGGTGCTCCGCCTTCACTGACATAATCGATCGTGGAAATTGCCCCCCAGTCGATGGAGGCCAGATGGTGGTTGACCCGGAAAAGCTCCAGCGTCCGATCGGTGCCGGCCGGCCTTCCTTGTAGCACCACCCCCCGATCAGTCAGTTCCCGCCATATCGAACCGTACCTGTCCTGAGCGAGAAGCTGTGCGCCTGAGGGTAAATCAAGACGCTTCGACTTGGTCGGGGGAGAGGCTGGACGCGGTTTGCTCCTTTCCGACAGATACCACCAAGTTTCGGTTCCCTCGCTGGCTGAAATCTGCCGGCCGCGTATGAGCAGGGAGCTGTTTTTGAGCCATCGGGCAGAGAGCTCGTGGTCAACCGGACCGGCGTCCCAAGTCCGATCGACAAAGTTTGGGGCGACGGAAGAGACTTTCCCGGAACTTGCATCGAGACGAAACACACGCACGTCGCGGGTACTGCCGGACGCCCGCGCGCGCAAAAGCAATGCGGTACTGTCAGGAGACCAGTCAAGCAGGTCCAGTGGATAGCGTGCCTCTTCCGGCACCGTGACCCGGCGCGGGGGAGACTTGGCGGTAAGGTCGATGAGGATGAGCCGCTTATCCGATGCGGTTTCATCGTTGTTAAGAGGTTTCGGCCCGACTTCCTGCGGCGGGATCACGCCAGCAGGGGCCAGGACAGCCGCTGTTTTGCGGTCCGGGGACACCACTAGGGAGAGCATTCCGCGAAAAGGAAAGGCTGGGACGCTAGCCAGAAGCTGCCGTTCGCCACTCGCTGCATCAATCAGCGAGATTTCCACCTGATACTGTTCTCGTGTGCCAGAGAGATTTTCTCTGCCGCTGTCGGCGACGTCGACGGTGCTTGTCGTTCCATCCCGCAGCGTTTGGGCGACCTCACCGGCAAATTCCAGTGCGCGCGTGTTCTGGGTGAGCAGTGAAGAATTCTGCCCGGCGGGCATCTGCAGGACGAGCAACCTGTGTTCGTCGAGCCAGAGAAATGGTGCGCGTTCGCCTGCCCCCTCCGAGGGTGTACATCCCAGCGACTGGCGCTTCGCGTCTGCTCCTCCACGCAAGTCCAGCGCATTAAGCGGAGAGCCGTAACGCGTCATGGTCATCATGGGCTGCTGCGAAATGCGCCGGATCCCGTCTGTAGCGCGGGTCCACATGTATAGGCGAACGGCATCCCCGCCATGTGGCTCGGCTCCTTCGGGGCGGGTCGATAGAAAGGCGATCCTTTTACTGTCTGGACTCCACTGCGCGCACCAGTTTCCTGCCGCTGCCGCATGCCCATCAGTGAGGTTCCGACGGTCAGACCCATCTCGCCGAACAAGCCAGACATCGGCGCGGGACGGATCCACTTCATAAAAGGTGCGACCGGCCACTTCCCCCTCTCCGGCTGGCCGTTGCACAACGACAGCAAGGTCCTCTCCATCGGGAGAGGCGGCGACCTGCTCCATAGCTACCGTGCGAAGGACATCGTCTATCGTCAGGGGGGCCGCATTTGCCGTTCCGGAGACCAAAGTGATGGCCATAAAGGCCAGTGAGACGTAAAATGATCTGCGCATGCCCCAACTTTGATCCCAGCAGTGAATATGGCCTATCAATAGAGGCGCCTATCTTTTTAAAGGCAAGATTTTCGGCTTGTTGCCACCGAGCCGGATGTCACCACTACAGATCGCAACGGTCACTGTGCCGGCGGTGATTTCAACATAACGATATTTGCGTCACTGCCCCTTTTCGAAGAAAGCCGTTCATAAGCTTGGCGCCAACGCGCCGCGTCGCGCTCGGCATTCACGCGAGCATGAAAGTGCCCGGCAGCTTCGGCCAACGCCATCTTGAGTTGCTTCCGGGTCTCGGAAAGTTCGGCTCGTAAATCGATGATGGTAGTTGCTGTCCCACGCGAAGCATGAGGTTTTGCCAGCTCCATCAGGCGGTGCTTGACGGTTGGATAGGTGGTATCTCTCGTTGCGATCAATGTCCGAGACCGGCCAGCCTCGAGCGCCACATTCGAAATGTTGATCGCAAGCCTGCCAGTCTCCTCTTTCCTTTTCTTAAGCGCCGGATGGGTCGGTCTGCCGCTCACCAAGCGTTCGATTGCCATCAAGAAATCGGTTTCGATCTCTGCTCGTCTCCTATTCTCTGCCATCCACCGCCTCCATATCGACGCGTGCTTCCAGCGCACCGATGTCAGCGCCAATCGCAACAAGTAGCGCACGGGCTTGGGCAGCTCGATCGCCGATGACCCGGAACGTGTCGCCGTTACCTGCGCGTACCGCGGCTCGGAAAGCCGTCATGTTGGCGAGGAAGCGATCCTCCCAGAAAGTACGGTGTTTTGAATCTATTACGAAGGATGGGCAGCCGGCGCACACGCCGGGCTCCCGTGTCTCATAGTTCGGCTCTTTATTCAGCCAGGAAGATGTGCCGGCGAGTTGGTGGCATCTCATCGCCTGCGGAACAAGGGGGAGGCATTTGCCATGGGGTGCGAACCACAGCCTGATATCATATTCGAACACGAGAGAGATTGCATTGCGCCACCCTTCGCCTCCGCCTCGGACGCCTATTTTGGTGCGCAATTCTTCAATCGAGGCCTGAAGTTGGTCGCCCATGCGCCCGGATACCAGCGTTTTGCCGGTGGCAAGTTCGTACAGGAGAAGCGCGGTATGTTGGCGCTGCGTCGTGGACAGCGGCTCAATCTGCAGAAGATTGGTGCCCCAGTAATGCCCTTCGGTCATCGCCTGGCTGATATGGTGAAAATGCATTTGCACTGCCGGAAGGAGGCGAGGATCAACACTCAGGGCGAAGTTTGCATAGAATTTTCTGAATTGGTGGCTGCGAATGCAGCGGCCGTTGGTGTTCTTGTACGGGACAAGGTCATTATCTTCGGCCGGATGCTCCGATTGGTTGGGGAGTGAAGTGAAATCTACCCACTCTTCGACAAAATCACGCATACCTTTCAGAAGGGACATGGATCGAATTTGGGCTACAGATGCCGACCTGACCGGCAACCCTCTGAGGTTCGTGAATTGTACCAGGAGGCGATCGGACCGAAGCATCTGCCGGTAGCGTGCAAGTAACTGATCCAAAATGATGATTGCCCGGACCGGCAGCGGCAAATCGGACGCCCCCTTCGGTCGCATTCCAGCAAGCCAGTCGACTTCTCTAGGGGTGTCCTCCATCTTCGAGATAACAGTCCGGATCAGGAAAATCTCGTTCAACCCAGTGAAGCTGGGTACGACGCGCACGCAACGCGGCAAGCCAGATTGGTCATCCATTCCAGCAGGAAGCCCACAAATCTCAGATATCCGCATGCCGGTGCCTGCTTGAATGGTGATCGCTGCCGCATTGCGTACGGCCAAGAGCAATTGCCTGAAGCGTTGTGCCGGGTAGATGAGTTCTCCGCGTTCGTTCGTGATGATCTCCAATCGATCGTGCCAAGGCTCTCCTGTTTGGGGATTCCTGCTGAATATGAAGGCCTTCAAGGCTTCGCCTCGAAGTTCCTTTTTATACACCTCGGACGTTCCGGGACCGGTGTGATGATCGGTCGGTTCGCGATCATTGATGGCATCGCATTGAGCCTGCAGTCTCAGGACGTCATCTGTGGGTTGGCCCAGGAAATCAGCGGCCCTGTTGAGAACAGGAATGGCAATCTCGTCAGGCAGCGGCATCGTGTATCCGTCCGCCCTCGCAGTAACCTCCCTAGCCATCTCGATGGCGCCTCGCCCTCCCCATGGAATCTGCGGCATCGGAGCGATGCCTGCCGCGGAAAGTTCCCCACGCTGCTGCCACAATGCGATTATGGGCCGAAGACGAAGGTTAGCCTGGGCTTGACTTAGGTCATCGCCGTCGGAGTCTTCGGCAAGGGAGTAAGCGAGGTCGTCACGATATGATGCGAGCGCTGCAGGATCGAGCTGATCCGGTTTGTCATAGCTGTTTTGAACCAACCAGGATGCCAAGTAACGTAGCCCGGTTGAGGTGGTCGACGCAGAACCCGGTGAGAGAGGTTGAGCATTGTTACCGGGCGAAGCAAAGAGCGACCATGCGAGACGACGCAGCCAGTCGAGCAGGTTGTTATGATGTTCGTCCAGCAGATTGCGACCATCAGGGAGGATCAGATCCCAAGAGAGCATGCTTGCCGACGAAGGGGCGCCAGGCACCGGATTGTCGAAGAACCAGCGAGCATCACCCCATTTGCTCGACGGGGATACTGGCGCATCGCGAAGATCTGCATCATGGCGCAGGTGGAGCCTGGAGTTGCTCGACAGGGTCGCGAAGGCCGTCATCCGACGGTGGGTAGCTTGACGTTCAGCCGCGAGGCTGTCGCGGCGATCACAGGGTCGACAAATTGCAGCAGAGCGTCGACATCTAGGAGGATCGGCGCCCAACGGGCGACCCAGGCCTTTGGTCCAACACTTGGCTGGGCCGCATATATCGCCTGACGCAGCCCCTGGTACAGCGCCACATTGGCAGCCTTCCCAATTTCTGCCGCAGCTAATGGGCAGCTGGGGCAATGGCCATAAGCATTACACAATCGCCCACGGCGCTGCCCAGGCAGTGGGCTGTCCATAGGGTCAAGGCAGATGAAGCCGGGCGTTGCCGCGCCGCGATCCATCGCGGGTGCAAGCAATCTTGAGCGCGGGTCGATAACACCATGAGTCTCACGCCATCGTTCACGTGCAAGGAAAACTTCTCCAAGTCGCTCATTATACCGCTGGATTGTACCGTTAGAGGTATAGTGGCGCCAGAGGGTCTGCGGATCTTGCTGTTGACCAACCGCGCGTGCAGCGAGGATATCACCGGTTGTCACCTGTATCTCATCGAGAATGGTCGGGCGAATTTGGGCCAGATAGAACGGTTCCAACCCATGGTCCTTGATAAAACTGCGCAAGGCGAGGCGCCATTTTGAATCCTGGGTATCGCGGTCGTCGCGACCGAAGGAGGTTACGCGCTTGTCGCCGCGCTCTGGTACGAACAGAAAGACATGATCCTCATCGCGTGGGTCAGTAATGTGTGGACGCAGACGTTCGGTCAGACGTCTCAGGAGGTCGAAAAGCTGGGCGGCATTAGTACCGTCTCCGGCAGTCGCATCCAATGTTGCGACCGGATCAGTGGCAGCCCTGGGTTTGCTCCCGACAATCCGAACGAACTGCTGCCCAAACCGATTCCCGAATGCAATATTGGACCATTCGAGGCTTAAGATCGTGTCGCTGTTGAACGCGGTCGCGACAGACAGGAGCAGAACGAAAGGAACGAGGTCGCGGCCGCTGGCGTAGAAATAGCCTGCGGTCTCTTCGCGGCCAAGAATCCGAGCAGCGTTCCCAATAGCTGTGTCATGTCGACGGATAACTTGAAAGTTCGGTATAACTCCCGGGTACATGCACTCCAATGCGGCGAGGCACAGGCCCTGGTCTTTCCGGTATGAGCCGCCGAGACAAAGAGCTTCTCTTCCCTTGGCGAGGAGATGTTCTCCTCGCTGCAGCCGCCCTGCAATCGCAAATACCTCCCCTTCGGCAGCCGAAATGATCCGAGCGAGATGATCCTTGGAAAGCCGGGGCCTCGGGCTGGTCTTGCGCGTTCGACCGACCCACAGGTTTCTCGGCACGTCGGCGATCACCCCTTGCGCATGCAAACCCCAGCCCGGATCATCCCGTAAGGCTTCCACGATTGCGATCAATGCGTAGAAACGAGCGGATCTCACTGAAGGTTGGAGGAGATTCCCGTGCCGGCTAGCTTCGTCGCTGTTCAGCCATGAGATAAAGGTCAGCATCAGGGATTTATCGAAATCAGCCAGTGTAAGATCGGCCCGTCCCGTTTGCTGGAGGAATCCGAACCACCCCACGGCTAAGTCGCGCTTTCGATGAATCTTCGTTTTATCAGCGTGTGAAGCACCCCAAAGGCGGAACCCGTGAGTGATGGGTTCGATCAATCGGGGATGATTGTTGAGAAAATCTAGTTCAATGGAAAGCGGAGGCAATCCGGCGCGCGGAAAGGTGACGATGGTCTTAGCCGATGAAGGTGCCGGAAGATTGCGCCGCCCTTCGAATGGAACGAGGCTGCCGGGGGCTTCTGCCTGCTTGCGCAACAACGCTGCAATCGATGGAGTGCGAGGGCTTCTCAAGGTTCGATCCCCAGCAATCGCCGAGCGTCGAAAAAATGTCCGTGCTGGCCAAATATCTCGACAAATGAGAGATAGGTGTTGATCGTCGTTGTCAGCTGCGCGTGACCAAGTTGGGCTTGAATCTTCTTCCACGGTTCAGGATTACCGTTCCGCTTCTCGAACCAATAGGTGAGCACAGCATAGGTATGTCGAAGATCGTGGACACAGTGACTGGCCCTCTCGCGTACGAATATCTGGCCCGTTCCTGGATCGGTGACGTTCTCCTTTAGTATCAGGTTGGTACGAAGGCATGCCTCCTCGATCACCTGCTGGAAACGCCGGTGAGATATCGGGCGACCTGGCGCATTGGCTTCCAGCCCAGACAGGAAAAGATTTGGAGGTTCGGCAGCGCAGTTTTCTCGGGCAAGAAGAGCAGCAGCGCGCTCTGTCGTAATGTACGTCAAAGCATCGAGGACGAGCCAGTTCGGAACGGCCACCATCCGCCTCTTGCGCCCTTTACCGATGATGGACAGAGGCTGCTCAGCGGCGGGTGCCGCTCTATCCGGTCGCATGCTTTCAATCTGATAATGGGTGAGTTGATGGAGCTCGTCGTTACGAAGGCCAACAAACAGGCCGAAATCGCCAATCAGTCTGTCACGACATGGACGTGGATCAGATACTTGCTCCGTTGCCCGCGGCCCCAGAGCCTGCAGAAATGCGGGAATCTCCGCCGCCATGAAAGGGCGTATCGTCGATTTGTGGGGGCGCCGCTTCGGTGCGAGATCAGTCCAGTACCGGGGTCGATCAACTCGACCGAGATGCGACAATGCCGAACGATCCAGTGGCGGCCGGAAAGGTGACCATGTCGAGAGCTGGCGTATGGAGGCGTCGCTGTGCCACCCCCATTCAAATGACCGCTCATAGAATGCCGCGATCACAGACATACGGTTCGCAATGGTTCCAGCTGCATATGGACGCTTGGTCAAGGGCGAGACACCGGTCTCATACATCTCGCGATAGGCAACGAGTTCCGGGCGGCCAGCAATGTGCAGATCCGGAATGCCGAGATCAGCAAGGAACTCGATCCAGCTCGCCATAGCGAATGCAGCATCACGCCAAGTATGTGGTGACGCTCTACGCCCACTCTCAACATAGTGACGGCGGATGAAGAAGGTCGGGAACTCGAGCAGGCGTAAGGTCTGGGCGTCAAATAGGGCCGGTTCTCCCTTCTTGAGGCCGTATGCCGCCGGCCCGTTCAGAAAAACGAGCACATCCTTCGGCAAAGACGCAAGGCTGAGACGGCTCTCCAAGTGGCACCCCCTTCGCGTGTAGCCAGATTACCCGGATACCTCGTCCGGCGAAATGCGCTTGCTGTCAGCCGGTCTCAGGCCGCCGCGAAACGCACACCAGAGGGATCACTTCATATTTTTTCCAGGATGCCGTAATAGGGCGGCCAGTGCTTGAACCGTTTTGGCGTGTACGAGACGATCTCGTGCCGGATGCCCCGGTCGCGCATCCAGGGGCCGATGACGTCGAGATAGGCGTATGTTTCCGGTTTCTCGTTCCCGGTGTCGGCTGTCAGCACGAGGTCGGGAGTTGCCCCGCGAGCATGCAGCTCGAGAAGCAGCGCAGTGCTGTCCACGCCGATGCCGTAAGCGAGGACCACCGGAGGCCCCGGGATGGGCATTGTCATGACGATTCCTCCGGCTCGAGATAGCTGTCGAATGGGGGACCGACCGCCTCGATCCAGGTGCCTTCGCGATCGAGTTCGGCGATGCGCGCTTGCAGGGCCGCCTTGAGTGCGTCGGGGTCGAGATCCTCGCCCTTGGCGTCGCTCGACACAGTGCTGAACGCGATCGTGAACGCGTGATTGTAGCGCGCCATTTCAGGCGACCTCGGGATCAGACGTCCCGGATGCGCGGGGCGCGATGGCGATGTCGAGCCGGTTGCGGCTCATGACGATGGTGACGGTGCGGTCCTCGGGAAGAAGGTGACGATGGTTGAAAAGCCGCGCGCGGATACTGTTTTCGAGCGCCGCGTCGTCGCCTTCGAGCAGACCGATGATGCGTTCGGCCGCGTCGGCGCGAAATCGCTCCTGCTGGGTCTCGTAGCTGTCCGCGTTGCTGTCTTCGCTGGCGTAGAAAATGGCATTTTCAAACAGATCGGCAACGTCCTGCGCGGTCATGGCGGTGCCGCGGCGAACGAAGATGCGGGTTTCCTCGACAGAGTTGCAGGAGAACTGGTCTGGCGCGAACGCGACATCGGCTGCGCATTCCACGGTGGCGAGGACGCCGGCTTGACCGATCGTCGCTAAAAGCGTGATTGCCTCGACAAATCCGTCCTCGGCTTCGATCGGCGCTTCCTTGCTGTCGGAGATCGTGAAGGTGCGGTCGCCCTGCGTGACGCGGAAGACAACGTCCTCGACGCGCGAGAGACGGTCGTACCAGCCATAGCCGGTGAAGGCGTCCTGGGCTTCGACCAGCGGTCCGCCGAAGGGGTTTTGCGCCGCGACCGCAGATTGCACCGGTTGGGCGACCAGCGCGTCGAAGTCGGGCATCAGGACCATGGCGGGATCGGTTTCGCGCATGCCCGTTTCGTAATTGCGGCTGCTGTCGGCCGCGGGCGCGGACCAGGTAAAGAGATACGGTGCCGCTTCGGGGAGAGTAACACCCATGTCTCTTGCGGCGCGCCAGTCGTGAAACGAGAGCCGGTGCCTGTCCTGCGCGGCGATCGCCCGGAAGATGGCGACGTGGACGGCGTGCCGCAGGTCGGCGATGGCGGCGTTCTCGACCACTTCCTTGCGTGCGGGAAGCACGAGCTGGATCTGCGGCGCATCGAAAATGTCGACCTTGGCGATCCAGTGCCCGCCGCGATCGACCTCCTGGACGAAAGGCAGGGCGCAGGGAATGGTGACGCCGTGGAAGTTGAGGCGGTGATCGCGCGAGGAATAGTGGGAGGGATTTTTCCGGAAGACACCGATCCGGGTGCCGTTCCATTCCTCGACATGATCGGCGTCGGCGAGCCAGTCTTCGTAGGGAAGGGCCTCTCCATCGAGGAGCACGGCAACCGGATAATGTTTCGCGGCGCGCGTAATGTCGTCGCGCAGGGTGCGGACCCACTCGCCCTGCACGCAGACGGTGATGGCGGTCCCGCAGGCGATAGGATCGGACGTGATCGCGATCGGGCGGCTCGTTTCCCAGGCAGTGGCCGGGATGTGCGCCATCCAGCCCTGGCGATCGGGCCGCGAGTAGGAACGAATAATGACATTCCGCCCGGCGAGGCTGAAGACGCCCATCCCGGCGGGATCTTCGGCGCGGCGGGTCTCGTCGGACCATCCCGATCGACCCAGTGTCACGATCGAGGCGGGGTCGGCAATGCCGTGACCGTCGTCGACGACATGGAGGAAAGTGTCGGCGCCCGATGTCTGGATCGACACCGATACGCACTGCGCACCGGCACGGCGGGCATTCTGGAACAGTTCGTTGATGACGTCGAAGGCGGTGTTGTTGAACAGCCGCGTCACCTTGGAGATGGTCTCGGGTGCGACGGCGGTTGCGATGGTGGCTGGGATCATGGGGACGCTCCTCGTGGCTGGCGCGCTTCTTCACGCCTCCCCGCTCGTTCCCTCTCCCCTCTCCTGATCGCCGGGGAGCGTCTGCTCTTGCAGGAATGTCCCGCGCCCGCCTCGAAAAGCCCCGACCACGGTGCCGCCGTCCCAGTGACCCCCAAGAATGCCTTTGCGCACGATACCGCAGACAGGAGCCCTGCGCGCGGCGAGAAGCCGTGCGCGGCGGGTATCGCGGTCTATCGGTTCGCCTGTCGCGATGTCTGTCAGGGATCTGAGCGGCTTCATGGCTTGTCTCCGGCGATATCTTCCATGGCAAGGATCTGGTCGAGTGTCGGTGGGGGCGTGCAGCGCGGTCGACGGCCGAACAGCAGTCCCATCTTCTGAGCATATTTGTGGACGGCGGCATGGTTCCGGCCCAGTGCCGTGACGACATCGGCAAAGGCGACGCCATTGTTGTAGGCGCGCTTCAGCGCATGGCGTTCGTCGTCCGTCCAGGGCTTCTGATATCCATGAACCAGGCCGAGGTTATTGGCGCGCGTGAACAGCGACGCCTTGGTCCGCCCCATGCGCGTCGCCAGTTCGGTCATTGGAATCTTGCCATAGAGCGCGCGCAGGGTGGCGATATCGTCGTCGGACCAGACCGGACCGCCGCGAAAGCCGTCCCGCATTGCATGGGTGCCGCGAAGTCCAAGATATTCGCTGCGCCAGCGGATCGAGTAACGGGTCCGCCCGAGACGCGTCAGGAGGGGTGTGAGGCTTTTGCCCTCCCGATAGGCAAGCGTGAGGAGAGCGTCCTCTTCGGGTGTCCATGAACGTCCCCAGCCCCGCCCGTAGCCGAGGCGTTGCAGGATCGCCTTGATTGCGATCTTGCTGCGTTCGCAATAGCCTGCTTCGACCAGCAGGGATGCGATGTGGCCGTAGCGATGCCCCTCTTCTGCCAGCGACAGCGTGAGCATGGCCTCGGCCTCGGTCCAGTCGGGGGGCTTTGCCGGATGGCGAAGGCCAAGACTGTTGGCACGGCTCGCGGTCCCTGACAGCGGGCGGCCGATAAGGATCGCGATCTGGGCGATGGGGACGGCGGCGGCATATCCAGCGCGCAACTGGGCATCCTCCCACGATGTCCAGCGTGGGGGGTTGCCTTCGGTGAGCCCCAGGACCCCGGCCCGCGCATAGACGGCGCTGCATGCGCGACCGAGATCGGCGGCAACGTCCGCGGTCGCGCGTGAGCCATAGTGGCGCGAGAGCCAGTTATCCTCGTCGGGCGTCCAGGGACGCTGGGAATGGCGGCGAAGGCCAAGCGTTGCGACCTTGTCGCGAACGCCGGCAAGACCCCGCCCCAGGGCGGCGGCGATCTCGGCCAGCGGGATATCGGCGCGAAAGCCGGTCTCGAGCGTGGCGACTTCCTGCGGGGTCCAGGCATTTTGCCGGAAGGGCATTTCGGGCAGGCGGCCCTCGGGCTCGGGGCGCACCGGACAGGCGACCAGTTCGACGACGGTGGGGGCAAGATCGGTCATAGCGACACCACAGCGACATCGCTCAGCCGCGCGCGCAGCCTGGCATGGAGGCGGGCGATCCGGTCATCGCCCCTTGGCATGGTATCGATCGCCGCGATTGCCGAGAGGAGATTGAGTGCGCGATCCGTTCGATCGGCGTCGAGGGACAGGTGCCGCGCCAGATCGCATGCCGTGCTGGCGTTGGGCGAAATGCGCTTGAGCGCGTCCATTATGGCAGCGGCATCGGTCGCGGAGGGATCGAGGAGGAACGCGTCGAGCGCGCGCGTGCCCTTGAGTGTTATGCCAGGACCATGATCGGCGACCTCGGCAAGGCCGGCAAGATCCAGCAGCCGCGCTGCCTCATCGGCCTCGATCGCCGCTGCCGCGCGAAGTTCCGGTGTCCTGCCCACATGCTGGGTAATGGTCGGATCGATATGTGCCAGGACAGGCGTCGCCGACAGTGCAGGCCCGAGCGCGAAGAAGTCGCCGGGGGCAAGGTTACGCAACAGGTCTGCGTCGCGTGGCGCAAAGCCCAGGAGATCGGCCGCGCGCGCGATGTCGCGGTCGAACACATTCAGCCCGACAAGGAAGTTCTGAAGTTCCGACACGACCGATGTCGATAGCTTGGCGAGCCGCTGGGTGGCGATAACGGTTGCCAGACCGCGTTTGCGTCCTCTGGCTGCAAGGTCGGTGAGGGTCGCGACCCCGAGCCGCCGGGCTTCGGCATCGCGCGCCGATCCTGCGACATGGGGCGCGAGAAGATGTCCCTCGTCGATGCACACAAGAACAGTATGTGCCCAGTCCTCACGCGGCGCGCCGACAAGCCCCGCGAAGAAGGCGGCAGCCTTGATGATCCGCTGGTCGGGGTCGAGGTCGGTGAGATCGACATGAACGGAGAGACGGTGCCGGCGGCTTCGGGCGGCAGCGGCGGTCAGGCCATCGGCGGTCAATTCGACCGCGCGGATCGTGGTCGCGCCGATATGCCGTGCGAGATTTTCGAATTCCCCTTCGGGATCGACGATGGCGACGGTCGTGTAATCGAATGCTTCCTCGATGATACGACGCAGCGTCCGGCTCTTCCCGGCACCCGAGCTGCCCTGGATCAGCAGCCGTCCGGCAAGGAGGCGATCGAGATCGAGTTCGAGCGATCCGGTGGAGTGGCGGCCGAGCGGTACGCGATTGGCCGCGGCCTCGGCGACGGAAATGGAAGCGGGCGAGGTCATGTCCGGTCCTTTGGGGCGACATCGGCGTCAGGCAGTGCCGGATCGTTGGCGGGCGGGGCGGCAATGGCGTCGGGATCGGGCGCAGGCGCGCCGTCCATGCTCTTCCAGTCCAGCATGTCGTCGCTTTCCCGTTCGCATTGCTGGCAGGTCGTGGAATCGTAAGTGCTCAGCAGCACCCATGCCTGGGTCTCGACATCCCAGACGGCGACCGCGTCCTTCGTCACATTGTCGCTGCCGCAATGGTCGCAGACAGGCTTGACCGCCTTTGTCGGGGGACGGAGGCGATCCTGGGTGCAGACTGACCAGTCGCCGTAGAATTTGCCGCCATAGGGCAGGCAGTCGCCCTCGATCTGGATGGCATGTTGGCCAAATCCGTCATGGAAATGAATGTCCGTATCCGGGAAAAACTTTTCCAGGACGTCGCGGGGAGCGCAGATCTTTACGTCGCTCCCGTAGGTGGTGTGAACATAGCTGAGGGGGCCGATGGCCGGCCCTTCGCTGCCCCATGCCTGCATGTCCCGGTCGGCGTTGTCGCGACCGTGAAAGAGATAGAGATAGACGCTCATGGCTCGTGCCTCACGATGCGGTGGGAAGGAGGGAGGCAAGCGCGCTGGCCGGCACCTGCTTGCTGATCGGTGCCGTGCTTTCGACGCGGATCGCTTCGAGGCTGTCGAAGGTCTCCGGCATCTGCCGGCGCTCGTAGCGGTCCTTGTCGACAAGTCCGTAGATGGGCTCGCCTTCGTGGCGGGCAAAACCCAGGGCATCGACGCTCACGACGCGGCGGAAAACGCAACCGACCTTGCCGTCGGGCACCCAGTCGGCCCAGGAGCCCGAGGCCGAGACGCTCTCATATTGGCCGATGATCGCCTGATAGGCGGCGCGCCGTCGCACGACATGGCTGTCGTGGATCGAAACCTCCTCGCCGGTCAGGTCTTTCCAGCGATCGGGATGCCAGCATCGCACCGATCGGCGGGCATTCTCGACCTGAAGAGCGATGCCGGGGATCGGCAGGCGGCGGAATTCGTCGGCGAAGCCGTAGAGAACCAGCGCATAATCGACATCCTCCTCGTAGAAGGGATCGTCGCGTCGCAGGGCGTCGGGCATTGCGGCTTGACGCTCGTCGGAAAGGACGTAGCCGCCATAGCTCGGCGTCCAGACCCGCCAGATGCCGGGCAAGACCTGCTCGGCCCGGTCGGGGATATCCCATGGCGTGGTTGCGGGCCGCAGGCTCGGTTGAAATCGGGTCATCTGTCGTCTCCCTTTGTGGATCGGACAGTTTCTCCCTCTCTCCTTCGGCTTCGATCGTCCCGGGGCGCAGTTTTCGAATAACGGGTTAAGTCATGTAGTCAGTTTCATCCGATCCGTAGCTGATCGAGAATGGCCGCTTCCAGCGCATCGCCTTCGAGATCCTCAGCGTGGATGGTGACGACAGGCGCGATCTCGCGCAGCTTCTCGACCTGGCGCAGCTTCAGCCCGAGCGTGTCAGCATCCTCGCCGGTCACGATTTCGAGGGCGGATTCGATGACCTCGCCGGTGGTGAAGTCCCGCAGGTCGAGAAGCAGATCGGGACGCAGATCGCCCGCGCGTGTCGCGATATCGAACAGGAGGCGTTTGAACCCGACACCGATGCCGCGGCGGCGGAAGCGATATTGAAGGTCGAGCAGCCCGACGATCGTCTTGCGCTCTGCAAGATTATGCACCGCAATAAAGTTTGCGGGTCGGGCGATAGGCTGGGCGTAGGCGCGGAGCGCGGCATAGCCCTCGCGCGGATTATGTTCACCGACGACTGCCAGAACCAGATAGGGCGGTCCCATCCGGCGCTGATTGACGCCGATATGCCGGATGCGGTTCTTGACCGTGAGTTCCCGGCCCTCTGCAAGGGTGATGGTCGAGCCGGTGACGTCGGTCGCGTAGAGAAGCAGAAACGCCTGCGGCGCATGTTCGCTCGGCCATTTCCGAGCCGCCTCGCGAAGTTTGGCGAAGACGATGCCGCGCTCATAGGGATCGATGTGGGTGTAGAGATGGCGCGCGAGCGGGATGCCCGGTGCGATCTGAACGCGCTCGGCGGCGTGGCGCAACGCGGCAAATTCGCTCGCCATCGATGTCGTCCTGGGTTCCCCGACCTCGAGCGGATCGACGACGTTGACGTGCGCCATTTCCATGAGAAGCCACAGCAGCCGGGCAAGCCGTGGGATGGCGACGCCGCGGGTGCGATCGTCGGGCTCGGTATCGGCGGGGAGCTGTGCCAGCTTTTCGGGGGCGAGGCGGTGCGCGGAGAAGAGCCCGTCAGGCTCGTTGATCGATCGCGGCGTGGCAGTCGCCCGTTCGCGGATACGCGGCGGCGCCTGTTCGCGGAAGAAGGGGCAATCGACATGATGTTCGGGGCGTCGCTGGCGAATGCTGGTCAGGCGGCGCAGATAATAGGTTTCCGCTTCGGAGAGATAGGCCGGTGAAAGCAGCGGGGGATCGGCCCCCTCTCCCAGGCAGTCGCAGGCGATCCATTGGTGATGGTCGCGCGCCTTGACCACCATGATGACCGAAGCGCGGTGATCGGCGTCCTCACCCTCGCCGGTGTACCAGCGCACCAGCGCCTCGCGGACCACGTCCGGGACGGGGGAACGGGAGGCAAGGCCCCTGGTATCGCGCGGAACAAGCCACATGGCGGTGAGGATACTCCATAAAGCTTGCAAGGTCACCTTTGTTCACGTTACGTTCAATGACGGAAGGAGTTCGCCATGCAGCAAGCGGATTTTATCGGTGCGTTCGATCTCGACACGGTGCTCATCGAATTGTCGGTGGATCTCGATATTCGCGTTACGCGCAGGATGCTGGCAGGAGCCTGCATCGGCAGCGATCCCGAAGATGCCTATCTGTCGGCGCGGGAACTGCGCGAATCGCTCGAATGGATTCATGAGGGCCAGGAGGCGGGCAAGGGAAAGCTGACCACGATCCTCGAAACCCCGTGTGACGATTTCCAGCGTTGCCTCTATTATTGCGTCGCCGGCAAAGGCGTCGTCACCATGCTGGATGACCTGGTGTGGCTGGAGAAGCTGCTCGAGGCGCGGGGGAGGCTCGCAGCGAGGCTTTATCGCGACAAGGCGGCCGTTAAGCCTCTGGTCAATCCGTATGTGGCGTCCGAACCCGACGGGCCGGTGGGGCGGTTCGATCCTGCCTTCAGGATCGGTGCATCATGGTCGCACGATCCGGGTCCCGACTATGTGGCGGACGACGATGGGCCGGGTCCCCGGCTCACCTACTGACGGCAAATAAAACAGCGGTCCGGCATGGGGGGATGCCGGACCGCTGCCTCAGGGAGGGAATGGGTCAGTAACGTCCTTCGCAGGCAAGCCGTTCCCCATGCCGCCAGCGTGCCGGGTCGATATATTCTCCGGCGTAGGCGCCACGCCCCTGGGTCTTCGCTTCGAGGGCTGCGGCGAGATAGGCCGATGCGCGCTCGGGATCGCTGCGCAGATACTGGGTCGCCGGCACCGCCAGGCCTTCCCGGATCATCCTTTCGCCCAGATCCTGTCCATCGACGGTGACGATCGCGACCGGTCGGCCATAGCTGTTGGCGCCGGTGGGCGTGACGGTGGCGGTGCCGCTTTTGAGTATCCGGGATGCCAAATCCTGCGCCAGCTTTCCGCATGGGTAGCAGGAACCCTTTGTCGAGCACATTTGCTTGCGCTCGAAGGCGTCGGCACCCGACAGGCGAAAGTCGATCGAGACGGTGTCGCCGTCGATCGCCCTGCCCTTCCCGCTGATCGGGCTGTCGTCGGGCGGTGGCGAGACCGCGCCGCAGGCGGCAAGGGCCGCGAGCAGAAAAGGAAGCGCGCTCCTCATGCGTAGCGCAGTTCGACTTCGACGTTCGGCCCATCGACGATGAAGGGCACGACGCAAAAGGGCTGGAGGGGTTCGGCGGTACGCACGATCGACACATGGCGCGCGCCCGCGTCGAACATGCGGGCAGCGACCGCCTGTGCGTTGGCGCGGCTGCACAGTCGCCAACGCTTGGGACTGATGGAGGTGGGAGTTTGGGCGGACATGGGGGTCATCCTGACTGGGGCGGCGGCGTCGATCAACCGAACACCGTCTTGTGGACGCGGGTTTGCGGCACGAGCGTCCAGGGGAGGTCTCGCAGGCCGCCGATGCGGTAGGAAGGATAGCCAGATCCCGGTTTTGCCAACGCGATCTTGCGGCCGCGCTTGTGGACGATGAACTCGTCGCCCTCATAGCCGTCGGTGAAGCGCACAGGGTTCGGCAGGCGGATGTGCATGCCGTGTTCGAGTTGCCGGGTGGGGCGAGCGAGACGTTCGAGGCAGCGCCGGCGCCAGTGCAGCGCACCGGGATCGTCGGTATCGCCCAGCAGCGCGAGGATGCGCTCGGGGCATTCCGCCTCGCATGGCCCCATATGTTCGGTCATATCCTTGAAGGCGAACACATACCCGTCCTTCGCCCGCGGGTTCCAGGTAACGAGGCAAACGATGGCGAAAGCGGGTTCATCGATGCCATCGGTCGAAGGCACCGCGGCCGCGTACCAGACCTTGTTGCGAAGACACGAGGAGGCAATGACGCGCAGCCCCTTGCCTTTCCCGTCGGCATCGCGCCGGTCGTAGGTGAACTGTGCCTCAAGATAGGCCTTGGGGGTTTGGTGGGGATACATGGATGACAGGGGCATGCTGAGCCAGCCCATGGCGGCGTCCTTTCGAAATGCGGTGGCATGAAGGTCAGGCGAACAGGCCGACCGGATCTGTGCGGGGGGCCGAGAGACGCAATTCCCGGCGCAGGCGGGCCGCGAACCGTTCGGGTGCCAGGAGGTCGCGGATCGACGCGAAGCGGCGAACGTCGCCGATGCAATCGTGAAGACCATCGACACGGCGATAAATGACCTCGCTGTCGGGACCCGGTGCGCCCAGTGACAGCTGGACGTGGACCTCCTCGCCATGAAGCGTGATTTCGCCCGATTGCGAGGGGTGGCTGCGGTTCGAGTGGATGCGGTAGCGCCCGTCTTCGAGACCGAGCGCATCGGCGAGACGCCGCATGGCCTTGCGACCGTCGGCGTGGAAGCGATCCTTTGCAGCTGCGTCATGGGCGACGCCGCGCACCGCGAGCGTGAGCAAGGCCGGGAAGCGTCGTAATTCGGCGATGGTATCGATGCAGCGACGCCGCAACAGGCTTTCATCGCTGCCCGCGCCGGCGATCGTGCCCAGATGCCGGGCAAGGAGGATCACTGCCGGATCGGTTTCGGCATTCTTGCCGGCATTGCGGCAATCGTCGATCGCGGTCGTGATCGCGTGAAGGGCGGCGGTGATCGTGGCGAGCGCACTGGGGTCGAGTGCCTGCTGGTGACGAAAGGCGACATCGTAGGACATGGCGGTCTCCTCGAGCGCCCTATGCGCTCGACTCCCCGCCATCCCCCTTCCCTCCCTGTCTCCGGGTCTCAGGCGCTATCGCGATCGTCGACCGCGATCAGCGTGTCGATCGCGACAGCGAGAGCCGTTTCGTCGCCGTTGACGATGCGCGCCGTCGGCCTTGCCGCAAGGACGCGGGCGCGAACATCGTCCAGCGCCCGGCCCTTGAGGGCATAGGTGAACACCTGGCCGTCTTCGATCGTCACCAGTTTCGTGCGACATTGCGCGCGCAGCCTTTTCGTTTCGGTCGCGCGGGTGATGAGCGCCGCGACCTCGAACTCGAGACAGTGGGGAAGGACGCTGTCGCCGAGCCGCGAGGCTGGCCTGTTGGCGGCGAGCCATGCGTTGACGGCGTCCTCGGTGACGGTCCCTGTAGGATGGAAGTCGTCCGCGCCGCCCGAGCCACGGTTCGAGGCGAGGAAGGCTTTGTTGCCATCGATCCAGATTTCCGCGCTGTAGCAGGCGGTCTCGTGCGAGAGGGAAGCGACGAGCTGCAATTTGCGCAGTTCGATGTGCATGGCGGGCTCTCCGTGTCATGCCGCAAGGGCTTGCGATGTGTGGGGTTGGGCGGCTTGGGCTGCGGCTGCCTCCCTGAGCCAGGCCACGGCCTGCTCGGCTTTCGCCGCGGCCTTGATGATCGCGCTCGCATCGCCTTTCAGAATGCGCAGCCAGTTGTCGATGTAGCTGGCGTGATTGTCGTGGAGCTCACCGGGAAGATCGAGATCGGCGCACACCAGACATTGCCCGATGCAGGCGACCAGTTCCTCGAACGCATAGGCGTTGTCGCCGAAGCGTTTGCCGAACTCGCGCGCGAGCCGCTGCGGTGCCCCTGAATAATGCACATATTCGTGCGCCAGGGTGCTGGCATAATGATCGTCCGACTTGAACGCGCCGCGCATCGGCATCCGGATATAGTCGCCGATCGGCGAGTAATAGGCTTGGTCTCCGCCATGTCGCACAGTGCCGGGCAAGGCTCCGAAGAACGCGTCGATCGCGGCGCGATGCACGCTTTCGACCCGCGGTTCGGGCGCTGCTGCGACAGGATAATAATAGGCCGGGAGGCCGTCGATCTGATCGACGTTAAAAACGGTATAGGACCGCAGGAAACGGATATTCTTCGTGGCCGCTTCGCCGGTCATCCGATCGGTATCGGTCTTCGAGAAGCTCGAATAATAGACGCTGTGGGCGCCGCGCTCGCCGCGCCGGACCTGCCCGCCCAGTTCGGTGGCCTGGCGATAGGTCATCCAGTTGCGGCCCGCATAGCCCTGTGCGTCGCCGATCGCCCAGAGATAGAGAGCGTTGATGCCGGTATAGGGTGTGCCGCAATGGCGGAGCGGACGGCCCCCTGCTCCGGTCAGGCCCCAGGGTCTGGACCAGGGGAGAACCCCCGCTTCCAGCTTGGCGATGATAAGGCTTGTGATCTCGGCCGCGACGTCGCGGCGCGGTCCTGCGGGTTTGCGTGTAAAGGTCATGGCGATGTCCTCGCGTCGCGGCCTGTCGCTTCGGGCCGCGGATAAAAAGAAAGCGGCGCGCCCCGGTATCGGGACGCGCCGCAGGGAAAGCCCAGGAGACGATGGGCGGGGGTTATTCGGCAGCGATCAGCGTGGGATCGGTCTCGTCGGAGGCAGTGCCGTCGTCCGGCAGGACTGCGTCCTGCGTATCGACATGGTCGCTCTCGGCGTCATCGGCATCCTCTGTCTCGATACCCTCGCCCTCATCGAATGCCTCGTCGTCGAGATCGCCCTCGTCGAAGTCGCTTTCGTCCACCAGCGCGGAGGCCATGTCGTAGCGCATGGCATCGGGCACCCAGGCCAGCGCGGCGTCTTTGGTCTCCGCCTCGGTGATTGCTTCGCCGGCGAACAGCTTCTCGCAGCTCGAAGAGATCTCGCCCTTCTTCGACCCCATGTAGCGAGCCGCGAGCGGGGCACCGCCGACCTGGGTCAACAGCGCGAGAAGGGTTCCCTTGGACACGCGATCGAAGAAGTTTGCCGAAGTCGGCCGCCACCATTTGGCCGGTTCGATCTCGAGGATGCTCGCGAGGCGGGCATGGAGCGGGTTGGTCTTGACCGAGTTATAATCGTCCTTGGCCTCGAGCGAGGACGCGACGACGATGGCAAGCCATGCGGCCTTGGCGTCGTCGTCGAGCGCGCGGAACCCTTCGAACCGGGTGACTGGATCTGAGGCCTGCGTCCAACTGGTGTCGAGCCCTTCGCGCGCATCGGCGATCGCCTGCTGGGCCTGGGTCGCAGGCTGATCCTTGGGCATCTGGGGGTCCTGCGGATGGTTTGCCCGCAGTGTGGTGCCATATCGGGTAAAATGCGTCGGGTCGGCGAGCGCGAAGAGCATGTAATCGAGCGCGAGCGCCGGATCGCCAAGGATCGAGGCAGCGAGAATATCGCGGCGCTGAACGGCCAGTTCATCGTGCAGACGGGCGCTGAGCGCCTTGCCCCCCGGTGCGACCGCTTCGGGCGGCAAAGGGGCGGTTTCGCGCGAGGACGGCGAAGAGGGGACCGGACGATCGTCGCCGGGGAGGCGGACAGGCGCCTCGCTGTAGTAGGTGGTGTCGAGCACCATCTTGCCGTCACGGCCGAGCGTCAGGAACACCCCGACCTGCCCCTTGATCTCGTCGGTGAGTTCGGGTGCCTTGGAGTTGAGCGCCTCATATTCCTCGCGCAGCGCGTCATACTCTTCCTCGAGCTTGCCGTAGGCGTCGGGTTCGAGGCTCTCGTCGGACATTTCCTCCTCGAGCACTTCGCATCGCTCGACGATGGCATCGGACCGTTCGGCCTCTTCCTGCGTCATCGGTGCGGGCGGGAGCACGACACGGTGAAGGTCGGAGGTGATGCCGTAGAGACTGGTGGTCGCAACGGGGCGGACCCATGCGACGCCCAGATTCTCGCCGAGGCGTTTGGCTTCCGCCTCCATGATCGCGGCAGCCAGGGTCTGAGCCAGTTCCGGATCGGTCCACCGATCCCCGTCCTCGCTGAAGAGTTCACGCTCGATGCGTCCGCCCGCCGCGACATAGGCATCGGCGCCGACAAGCACGGCAACCGGGTCGGTCGCTTTCATGCTATCGTTGGCGATGGCCCTTCGGATGCTGTCGGCATTGACGTAGGAGCTGTGGCCGTATTGCTGGAAGACGCGTTCCTGCTTGGCGACATCCTCGGTCGAGCCATAGGCCTTGGCGAGGTCGAGCGATATCCGTCCTTCGGAAAGCGCCTCGAAGATCGGGGGCGCGAGATTGGCGAGACGCAGCCGCCCTTCGATGAAGCGGCGGGTCTGCCCGAAGCGGCGTGCAACCGCCTCGATGTCGCCATCGGCTTTGAGAAAATGCTGGAAGGCAACGCATTCCTCGGCAGGGGTCATTGCCTCGCGCTGGAAATTCTCGGTGAGCGAAACTTCGCGCAGGTCGGCTTCGTCGCCGCTGATCACCTTGACCGGCACATCATATTGGGCCGCATCGATCTCGCCGGCTTCCGCCAGCATCATCGCGCCGAGATAGCGTCGATCGCCGGCAATGATCTCGAACATGCCCTTGGGGCGGGCAGCGGTGACGAGCAGATTCTGCATGATGCCGCGGGCGCGGATGCTCGCCGCCATCGCCTCGATGTTCTTCGGCGGGGTCGTGCGGACATTCTTGTCGGAGCGCTTGAGCTTGGCGAGTTTGACGGTCTGGGTCATTTGGGGTCTCCATGAGCATGATGGTGTCCGGCGCGCGTCTTTCCCCACACCGGACACCCTCCCCGATCCTCCTCCCCTTCCCGTCCCGCGCTTCGCGGGGGTTAGCCACGGGGGTCATGGCCCGAAGCGCAGGAGAAACGGGTATCGGCGGGAGGTCAGGCGGTCAGGCGCGCAAGCACCGCATCGGCAGTTTCGACCGGCACGAAGACGCGGGTCTTGTAGGCGATGATTTCGGTGAAGCAGCCGATCGACTTCAGCCACGGCAGCTGGTTGGCCGGAGCGCCCACGATCTCGATGCGGGGGCTGGTGTTGACGCGGACGCGTTTGACCTCGCATGCGAATGGCCGTTTGATGGTCACGGTGCCACCTTCGAGGGCGGCCTTGACGACTTCCGCAGGGCTAAGGACATCGTTGCTCTCAAGCCCCAGTTTGGAAAACAGTGCGGGCACGTCGCGGGGAAACACCATGCGCCCGAGCCACGAGCGCCCGCTGTCGTCGACCACCCGGTTGACGACGAGATGATCGCTGGGAAGGGCCGACCAGATCGGCAGCAGGAGTCCGGTCGCAAGGCGGATCGTCTCGGTGTCGACCTTGTCGAGGATCTCACGGACCTCGGCGCTCCATTCTTCCTCGAACCGCGCGCGCGAACATTCGCTCCAGGCCGTCTCGTAAAGATCGTTGAGCGCCAGATACTCGTGACGGGAGGGACGCATCAGTTCGATCCGGGGAATCGCCACGCCATCTTCGGTCAGCCAGGGCCGTGCGTTGGTGCGCAGGGCAACCTTGCCGGACTTGCCGTTGCGCACGAAAGCCGCGCTTCTGTCGGTATCGGCGATCCGCAGGACGCGCTCGAGCGAAACCGGATTGCGGCGGCGGGTGACCTCGATCGTGAGGAGATGGGACGTCGCTTTGCTGACCGGATCGGTGCGCAAGATCCTGTCGTCGAGGACGGTTGCTGTCTCCACCGTCATGGTCTCGACGCCGACATCGAGCGTGCCTGCCTCGCGCGCGGCAGCGACGCGGGCTTCGACCAGGGCGAGAAACTCGTCGAAGATGACGTTCTGCAAGCCGATCGGCAGCGCCAGAAGGCGGTTGAGCCAGCGCTGGATGGGGGGCAGGTCCTCCTTCAGCACGCCATCGGTGTCGAGCAGTTCAAGCCCGGTGCGGTGTTGGAAGTCTGTGAGGTTGGTGCTGGTGAGCTTGCCGGCGACCAGCAGATGATACCAGCTGACGAGGGCCGCCTTGGCATATTCGCTTTCCAGATTGTCGGCGGGATCGAACAGGTTCTGCCCGCCGGTCTGGCGCTGACCGCGAGTGAGCGCGCCCAGGCTGTCGAGCCGGCGCGCGATCGTCGAGGTGAAGCGCAGTTCGCCCTTGCAGTCGGTGGTCACGGGCCGGAAGAGAGGCGAGCAGGCCTGATGGGTGCGATGCGTGCGTCCGAGGCCCTGGATCGCCCGATCGGCCCGCCATCCCGGTTCGAGGAGCAGATGCGCACGCTGTTGCTGGTTCCTGGCGTCGAGGCTGGCATGGTAGGAGCGCCCGGTCCCGCCCGCGTCCGAGAAGACGAGGATGCGTTTGGTGCCCTCCATGAATGCGGCGGAGTCGGCCTGGGTGGCGCGCGCGGAACGCGATTCGAGCTTCTGCCCGCCACCTGGCAGATTGATGAGCCGCTTGGTGCGTCCGGTGACCTCGGCCACCATCTCGGTGCCGAACCGCGTGATGATGGCGTCGAGGACGGCGGCGATCGGCGGCAGGGCGCATAGCTGCTCGATCAGATTGTCGCGCTCCGCTTCGGCTTCCGGGTTGGTGACAGGGTTGCCGTTGGCATCGAGCAGCGGTCGCGATCGGACCTCGCCGGTGTCGTCACGGTAGAAGGTCATCTGCTGAACCGGAAAGGCGCGGGTCAGATAGTCGATGACGGCTTCTTTGCAGTCGCAGTTTATGTCGAGCGTGGCGGCGGGAGGCGCAGGTTTCCTTCGGTTTTCCATGATTTCACTCCAGATAATTACAGTTCCTTCGACCTCAACAAGTCGAAGGAAGCTACATGCGAACAAGATCATCATTGCCGTTTCGAGCGGCCTCGCTCCGGGTCGAAGACCCGCCCAGTCACGGCACCCTACTCACCGCATTCCTCTCCTCTCTGTCGCTCGACGAGAGGTCAGCCTGTGCGGTTCTGTTTGGCGCTGCTGTCCGCCATTTCCTGCATTGGCTGGAACTGCATGGGATCGCGATCCGCACGATCGACGATCAGGCTGTTCGGCGGTTCGAGAAGCACCGGTGCCGGTGCCACCGGTATTCGGCGCAGCAGCCAGTATATAAGGCGGACATTGCAGCGCGGGTCAGACGCTTCGTCCGCTTCCTGGAAGATCAAGGCTACGTCGAAGTCGACGACGGGATCGACGATCTGCCACGGCACCTCGCCGACTATTTCGACGCGATCGATCGCCTGCAACTCGCCGAGGGACCGGCGCAGTCCTATCGATCCGAGGCCGAGCATGTCGTGGCCTGGCTCCGCATTGCGCGACGACGGTGGGCCGATGTCGACGACACGATCATCGACCAGTACGCCGTGCATGATTGCCGTTGCCCGGTCTGGCGCAAGCGGGGCAAGCTGGTTGCCACGGGCACCAAGCGGCGGCGGCGCTGCGCTCGGCACTTCGTCGAGTTTCTGCGGGGTCGGGGCGTCGTCCCATCGGTCGAACCGATGGTGGACGATAACCCGCACATGGCGGCATATCTTACATGGCTCAAGCAACATCGTGGCGCGACCGACGAGACGATCCGGCGTTACCGGACCGATATCACGCGGCTCATGCCCATGCTCGGCGAGCCTTCACAATGGGATGCAGCCGCTCTCAGGCGCGCGTTCCAGCGACGAAGCAAGGAGACGCCGGGTTCGGCATCGCTGCTCGTCACGATAATGAGGAGCTACATTCGGTTTTTGATCGTGCAAGGCGAGTGCCGACCGGCATTGTTGCACGCGATACCATCAGTGCAACGCTACCGCCTTTCGGCGTTACCCCGTCACGTCGACCCGGCCACGATCGAGAAGATCATTGCAGCCTGTCCGACTGATCGGCCGGTGGAAGTCCGCGACAAAGCCATAATTCTCCTGCTCGCCAGGCTCGGACTGCGAGCGGGCGATGTCCGGGACATGCGGCTCGACGATATCGATTGGCGGGGCGGGTACATCCGGGTCAAGGGCAAGACCCGAAGGCCGGACCGGTTGCCACTGCCGCAGGATGTCGGCGACGCGATTCTGACATATCTTGCGGCAGCCCGCCCGAAGGCCGTCGAAGAGCATCTGTTCCTGCGCGTGCAAGCTCCGTTCCGGCCATTCAGCTCGTCTGCGGAGATCGCAGGCATCGTCGCACGCACACATGAGCGCGGTGGGATCGAAGGGGTGCCGACCGGGTCGCACATATTCCGGCATTCGCTTGCCACCAACTTGCTGCGCGCGGGCGCGGGCTTGGAGTCCGTAGGGACCATCCTGCGTCACAGCACGCCCGAGACCACTGCCATCTACGCCAAGGTCGATCTGCCGATGCTCATGAAGATCGCGCAGCCCTGGCCCGGAGACCTGCCATGTTGAACACACACATCTCAAGATACGTCGCTCTGCATCGCAGCCTGGGTCGGAAGTATTCCGAACAGGACCGGATGCTCCGCCAGTACGCTGCTTACGCCGAGGGTTTCGGCGATCGGCACACTCAGGTCCGGCGCATCTACGACTGGTGCCACACGTCGAGCTCACAATATGTGGCCCGCCGGAGGTTCGACACCGCACGTAACTTCAGCCTTTTCGCTCACGCCGAAGATTCAAGCCATGAAGTTCCGCCTGCCGGCGTCTTCGGCCGGGGCAAGCGGCCACGCCCGACGCCGACCATCATTGAACCGGACCAAGTGCGGGCGATCATGACTGCTGCATTGGACGTTCCACCCCAAGGCACGATCAGCCCATACACGTACCATTACCTGTTCGGGCTGCTGGCGGCGACAGGTCTCCGGATTTCCGAGGCCCTCGCGTTACAATGCAACGATCTGGTCGAGGATGGCCTGATCGTCCGCAACGGCAAGTTCGGCAAGCAGCGGCTGATTGCCTTGCAGCCATCGACGCGCCAAGCACTCGAAGCCTATCTCGCCCTCCGCGAGAAGCACGCGGCCAGGGGCAACGACCTGTTCGTCACTATCCGGGGACGGGCACCGCACAAGGTGCGCACCCACGTCGTGTTCGTCAGATTGGCCCGGCTCCTCGGATATCGTGGACCAACCGGTACGGCGGGCATGCGACTCCACGATCTGCGGCACACCTTCGCTGTCCGCTCGCTTGAGTCATGTCCGCCCGACAGGGAGGCCATCGCTCACCACATGGCCGGTCTCAGCGTCTATCTGGGGCACGTGTCGGTCGCCAACACGTACTGGTATCTCGAGGCCACTCCAGTGCTGCTGCGCGACATCGCTGCCGCCAGCGAGCAGCTTTACCGGGGAGAAGCGGCATGACGGCGCTAGCTCCCCATCTCTCGGCATACCTGCGTGAGCATCTGCCGCGCGAACGTGCCGTCAGCCCGCACACGGTGAAGACCTATGCCAACTGCTTCGTCCTCCTCGTTCAGTTCGCTGCCGATCGGCTGAAGCGTCGGCCGACCGATCTTGAGATCGAGGATCTCGGCACCGACATGATCATGGCCTTCCTGGACCATATAGAGACCGGCCGCGGCAGCTGCGTGCGGACCCGTAATGGCAGGCTCGCTGCGATCCGATCCTTCTTCCGGTACATCGAGTATCGGATTCCAGCCTGCCTCGATCAGGCTCTCCGCGTCAGATCGATCCCGACCAAGAGGACCGACAAGGCGCTGATCGACTATCTCGACCGGGCCGAGATCAAGGCGTTGCTCGACGCCCCCGATCCCCGCACTCGGCTTGGCACCCGCGATCGCGCCATGCTGCATCTGGCCTATGCTGGCGGGCTGAGGGTGTCGGAACTCGTAACGCTGCAGCTGCGCGATTTCCCGGACCGCTCCCTGTCCACCGTGCACATCATGGGCAAGGGTCGGCGTGAACGGGTCCTGCCGCTCTGGAAAGAGACCCAGTTCGTATTGCGCGCGTGGCTTGCGATACGGCCCGACGCGCAAGCTGCCGAGATATTCCTCAATGCCAACGGGCAGCCCATGACCCGCGACGGATTTGCGTTCCGTTTGGCCGAGCACGTCAAGACCGCGGCAATGAAGCAGCCGTCGATCCTTGGCAAACGGGTTACGCCGCACGTGCTGCGGCATTCCTGTGCGATGCACACGCTCGCGGCGACCGGGGACATTCGCAAGGTCGCATTGTGGCTCGGCCACGCCAGCATCCAGAGCACCGAGACCTACCTGCGGGCCGATCCCGAGGAGAAGCTGCAAATCCTCGCGGCCCATGGCGCGCCTGCAATCAAGCCCGGGCGCTTCAAGCCACCATCCGATGCCCTGATTACCATGCTTACCGACGTTCGAAGGCGGGCTTAGCCCGTCCCAGAACATTCCCCCTGACCCTCATATTATCTGGAGTGAAATCATGGAAAACCGAAGGAAACCTGCGCCTCCCGCCGCCACGCTCGACATAAACTGCGACTGCAAAGAATACGTGTAATGTGGATCTCAACATTAGACGGCTTCGCGGGGCGAAAGATCGATGTCGAGATCCGCGCGCTCATCGGCCGAGAGTTCGCCGAGGCGGCGGTCGAGGATGGCTTCGGCCGTCGTCACCAGCTGCAACACGACGGATTGATCTGCGGCAAGATGCTGTTCGATCGCGGCGATGACGGTCGGCAGCTTCGACGACAGGAGGAGTGCGCCGAAAAAGCGTTGCTTGCATCCCTCGAACCGTGAGCGCGCTGCGGCCTTGGCGCCGGAGTTCAGGGTCTTGCCCTCGGCAGCATCCACGACGCCGGTGAGTTCGAGGGCTTTTTCCAGACCGCGGTGAATGATTGCCCATGCGTCGGCATAGGTGTCATAGACTTCGATCTGTTCGGGCGTCAGTTCGTGGCGCAGGATGTCGTATTCGACGCCTGCGAAGCTGAGTGCGCGCGCGGTATAGAGTCCTGTGGCCTTGAGATCGCGGGCGACCAGCTCCATCGCCGCGATGCCACCCTGACGGATCTGGGTGATAAAGGCTTCACGGTTGGCGAAGGCGGTATCTGGCCCCCACAGGCCGAGCCGCACCGCATAGGCAAGATTGTTGACCTCGGACGCGCCGGTGGCGGACGCATAGAGCACGCGCGCGAGCGGCAGATGGTTCTGGAGCAGGACCCCTGCGATGCCCTGCTGCGACCCCTTCTTGGTGCCCATCGATCCCTCGCCGCCTGCAACGCCGCCCATCTCATGGGCTTCGTCGAAAGCGATCACGCCGTCGAAATCGGCACCTGCCCAGGCAATGATCTGGTCGAGCCGCGTGGCATCGCCCCGGTTTGAGCGCAGGGTCGGATAGGTGACGAACAGGACTCCCTCGGCCATCGATATCGGCTCGTCGATTTTCCAGCGCGAGAGCGGCTGCACATCGGCGGCAAGACCGCCCAGCGCGGTCCAGTCCCGGATCGCATCGGCGTGCAGTGCTTCGTTCTTGCTGATCCAGATATTCTTGCGACGACCGGCAAGCCAGTTGTCCAGAATGACGGCCGCGACCTGACGCCCCTTCCCTGCCCCGGTGCCGTCGCCCAGGAAATAGCCTTTGCGATAGGCCCGACCGTCGTCGGCGAGGACCAGGCCGACGCCTTCCTTGTCGGGCTTTGACAGGCCGGGGATGAACTGGGTCCAGGCATGACCGGCATAGACGACGGTCTCGAGTTGCGAGGAGGACAACAGCCTGTCCGTCACGGTTCGCTCAGGGAGCGCGGGCACATGGGAGGGGATCGGCGCCGGGATCGAGCCCATGGCGATGGATTCGACCAGGGCGGTCGGATGCTCCCCAGCGGTATCGAAGACGATCCGGCTCGGGCGATAGGGAAGATAGACGCCGGTCTGCTCGGCCAGCGGTGCCGCCGTTTCGAGGACGGCATAGCTTACGGGAAGCACGTCGTTGCGCGCCGGTGCGCGGAAGATTCGCGGCGTGGCGGCGGGCTTCGACTTGACGCTGCGCATCAGCGAGATCGGGCCGCTGCGTTTGACAGGCGTTGGCGCGACCGCGGTCATTGGCAGGCGTGGCGGGATCGCGAGGACATCGAGAAGGTCAGCGACATCGCGGCGCTGGATCGTTGTTGTCGTGGTATCGCCCACGGCCTTGTCGATGACGTAAAGGCGGACTGCGACCCCGGTGCCGTGCTTGCCATAGGCATGGGTGAGCCGGATCGAGGTGCGGAGGCTGACGCTGGCGAGCGTGGTCGACCAGACCGATGCCATGCGTGCCGATTGCGCAAACCAGTCGGGCATGATTGCCACGACGCGTCCCCCCGGTGCCAGACGTTTGATGGCGGCCTGGAGATGGCGGACGGCTGCCAACGCATCGGCGCCGCGGCCGAGCGACCGCGAGAATGGCGGGTTCATGAGGATGAGGCCGGGGCGCGGTGCTGCCGTCATGACGCTGGCGATCTGTGCGCCGTCATGCCCTGTGACGCTGGCAAGTGGATAGGCCGCTGCTAACCGAGCGCGGCGGGCCGGGTCGATCTCATTGAGATGAAGCGCCGCGACAGGTGGCAGGCAGGCGATCAGCAGGCCGTTGCCCGCGCTCGGTTCAAGGACGATATCGTCGTCCTGTGGCGCGGCAAGCAAGCAGGCAACCGCCGCAAGGTCGAGCGGCGTCGAGAATTGCTGCCAGTCGATCTGTTCCTCGCTGCGGACGGTCTGGGTGGGAAGTCGGCCGACAAGAGCGATCGCCTCTGCGATGCTTGGAGGCTTTGCCCCGCCATTGACCGCCAGGACGGTCGCATGCTCGAGGATTTCGAAGCTCTCGCGCTGGGTCCAGTGGCCATCGGCGTCGCTGCCGCCAAAGGCGTTTGCCATTGCGTCGTTAAGCTTGGCGCGGGTGATTTTGACCCCGCTTGCGATCGAGGCCGCGACGTGACGGGCAGCAGCGGTGGCATTTCCGGCGCGGGCAGGCGCCGTATCGAACAGGTCGGTCATGGGGATCTCCAGGGCTTGGGCTGCTCGTGCAGCTCGCAAACCCGATCCCCCTCCCCTTCAGGCTCCTGGCTTCAGGACGTCGGCCCAGTCGCCGAAGCGCGGCGGTGGCGGCATCCGCTTGAGGATGAACCCCTGTGGGCGGTAGGCGGCCCAGGCTTTCCGCCGCGCGCGCCGCCCTTCGAAATCATTATCCTCGGCGAAGATGAGCGTGGTGACACTCGCGGGGATATAAACACGGTCGAGGCGCGCTGCGCCAAGGGTCGCCCAGCAGGGAATGCCGTGGATCTGGCTGAAGGCAGCCGACGTCTCGAACCCTTCGCCAAGGGCGAGTGTCTCGCGAACGCGCACCCCCTGCCACGTCGCGCCGCCCGGCGTTCCCAGGGTGACCTTGTCGAGATAGCTCCCGGTCTCAAGGTCGAGGAAAATACGCTGGATCGCTCGAAGTACGCGCCCTTCCCGCGCCGCGACCAGGAGGGCCGGGAGAAAACGGGTCAGGGGCTTTGGACCCCACGGGCAGCGCGGATGAAAGCGCAAGTCGTCGAATGTGCCGGTGATACCGCGAAAGCGCAGATAGGCTTGCGCCGGCGTACCCTCGATCGGGAGAGCATCGTTCCACAATCGCTCGAGATTTGCGGGGCGTCCAGCGCGCTGGGCGGGAGGTGGCTCGTAGCGACGACCCGGTTCGATGCGGGCGATCTCGCGCAGGACGTCGTCTGCCGCGCAGCCGGCAAAGCAATGGACCAGGATGCCGTCATGCCCTTGCCGCAGCGACAGGCTGGGTTTGGAATCTGCGTGCGCAGGGCACCGGCACATGGCGTTGAAGCCGTGCCATGTGCCGCCAAGGGTGCCGACGATATCGACGAGGGTCTGGGTGGGTTTAAGGGCAACGAGGGGCATCACATATCCTTTCTCGTCTGCTCGACCCCCCTCCCCTTTTCTGATCGTCCTATCAGCGGTCCTTCGTAAACAGCGCCCAGGCTTCTTCGATGAGTACGCCCTGGGTGACGCCTCGGCGCTGAGCTTCATCCGCGATTTCTAATGCGACATGCGGCAGTACCTTGGCGTGGACTTGTCCTGTTCTTGGACTTGGACGCCGACCAGCCTTGCGAGGTTCAGGGTCGCGAGAAACGAACCCATGTTCTTCTGCCGCCTCGTCTGCCGCTCGGAGTGCAGACGCATCTTGTGGTTTTGGCCGGGTTTTCAGGCCACCGATGTCGATGGCGAAACTTGGCTTTTCGGTCATCGTGCAGTCTCCTTCAGTCGTTCTACGACGGCTTGCATAAATGCTGAGGCGTTCTGCTGTGCTGCGACTGCATTCCCCTGGGGTGGCATCGTGTAGAGATCGCCACCGAATTCGAAGAGGCTGGAGAAAGCCGATCGTTCCAACAGGTCGGGTTCTATAACGTCAACGCCTTGTCCACGGAGCGAAGCGACAATCCCGGAATGCTGCTTGGAACGGACTGTTTTTGTCATCGTGAATACCGCGGCATATCGAATCTGCCGACCCAGCGATTCCTCTTCTTCCATTATCAGGGCGATCGCGCGTGCGCCGATTGTTGCATCGAGAGTGGTTGCTCGCATCGGTGTAATAACAAGATCGGCTTGCGATATCGCTCGCGACATCAGTCGTGAAGCCACACCTTCCATGTCGACGATGACGATTTCCCCATCGCGATCGAATTCTTTGATTGTTTTGATGACTGTCGATTCCGTCACGTCGTTGAGAACCTTGATTCTCGGAGGCAATGCTCCTCGGCTTGCCCAAAGGCTGACGGACATATTCGGATCGCAGTCTAGAAGCGTAACGGGCACGCCAGCGTGAGCGAGTTCCGTGGCCAGAATGACCGCTGTGGTACTCTTGCCGGCCCCTCCTTTCGGGGACGCGATCGTGATTGTTGGCATGGGGACCCCCTGAATGTTGTTGCCCGGAGCGCTTTCGCAAACCGGGTTTTGGTATCAATCGGATATGCTTATCAACCGGATTTCATCGATGACCAGATATGGCAATTAACCTGGTATATGCCATAACCGGATTGGAATGGAAACCCGGTATTGGCGTCGACCGGGTACTCGAGATGACCCGATAATTCCTTGCACCTGATAAGAGGGCTTACCCGATAATCCCTTATACCTGATAACACATCATACCTGATATTCCTAAATATCCGGTTTCCCAGATTATCGGGTGATCTCAATAATCCGGTATAACCTCTAACTCGGTTCGTCAAATTATCCGATTAGGATCGTCATGCGCCCAGGAGCGATGAGGGCGTGCACACAATCGTGCACAGCGGGCTTTGACCGAAGCCAAGTGACTTAGGGCCCGGAAGCAAAGCTCATTTGGTAGTTGCACGATCTGATACGATCAGACTGACGTCGAGTAGAGGGGCGCTCTGCCAATTTAGCTCAACAAGTCACCCCTTGACGGACGCACAGTGTAATTTTTTTCCACATTGACCGGATTGGTCGACTCTGGCTGTTTGAAGCTATGAACTCATGCCTCGCAATAAGACTTGTAACAGGTGTAACAGCGATCGCGGCCGTTTCTTCACCCGTCGCTGCGTCGCAGCGTAGAGTCGAGATCGTCGCCTTTGGTGACATATCCCGGGGTGCTGTAATTGATGTCGGTCCCGCGCGCGCTATCCCCAGGCAAGCAGACGTGCCTGAGATTGGTGTTTCGCCGGAAAGACTTCAAGCCGATTTCCGCAATATTACAGCGGGAGAGAACGCCTGGGGTTCGGATATACCGAATCCTTCGGTTTCTGTTCCTCTTTGGATGCAGACCGGCACGGTGATGACCGGCGCAGCTCGGGCTGCGCAAAATGTCGTCGCACCCTTCATGTATAGTCCGGCCGCCTGCTCAATCACGCCATACCGTCCGCGTGGCGATCTGGCCCCTTGGCAGGAGGCACGAAGAGCGCGCTATTTCCCGATGATCTCAGCCGTAGCTTGTGAAGCTGGGGTCCCGACCGGCCTTCTCGACGCTCTAGTGGCCCAGGAAAGCCAGTATGATCCGCTTGTGGTCTCGCCCAAGGGCGCCGTTGGCCTGACCCAGTTGATGCCTGGCACGGCGCGCGGGTTGGGCGTTTACAACTCTCGCGATCCGCTTGCCAATCTGAGGGGAGGGGCGAGGTATCTTCGTTCTCACCTAGACGAGTTCAAAAGGGTCGACTTGGCGCTGGCAGCCTATAATGCCGGTCCGGGTCGCGTTCGTATGCTCGGCCGGATACCGCCGTTCCGTGAGACGATCGATTATGTTGCCGCAATCACCAAGGGTTGGAGCAACGGCGTGTCAAGAATGGCGTCGATCCAGACGGCTTCCCACCCCAGTCTTCCTAGGATAGCGCAGGGCAGGGGGGTCGAATTGTTTGCCTACACATCAACGAGTGTTTCAAACCCCAGATAGTGTGCAAAATAGATCGCAATACATAAAACTGCCGGCGCACCTTGGAGATAGTTGATCTGCCAACGTACCCAGACCCTGGGGAGCACGAGCATCTTATCCAGCGTCGATGTTGTGGGAAGACCGATTCCCCCCTGTCGATAGTCGTAAGCTGTTTTGGCAATTGCGAAGGTAGCGCACATTAATGCCATGACGCCGACGGCGGCATAGAGGGAGAGCCAGGCCTGAACTGTCGCTTGGGGCATGTTCGCTACCTAACAGTAAGATCCTGTCGCTTCCTTAACTCTCTGATCGTGCCGAAGTTACCGGAGGCTGGATCAGTTTGCGCTAAGGAGGGCACAGCGTGGAAAGTACGCCAGACAACGCTAAGTGAGAACGTTCGGAGAACCGTCGATCGGGGAAGGGGCGGGCCTCCATCGAGTAACCGCGATCAACCTGATCACAGCCTGACGTCACAGCACCCTGACATCTGTGACGTCTGACATCTTGCGGAGCTGCTCCAAGAATTCACGGTGCCGCGTGGGAGTGTCGCAGAACGAGATATGCATCCGGGTTACCCCGTCCTGTCGTTCGTATGCAAGCGGACCTTCCTGTAATCGGCATTTGCTGAGAGCGTCGTGGATGGCTTGGACAACGCTCTCGTTCTCATATGTTGTAATTTGATATTCGAGGATTTGCCACTTTTCGCCTAAGCGTTTTTCGATGAGCGCAAGCACGCGCAGCGCGGCCAGCGCCAGACCGACGCCTACGCCCGCCAACACATACTCCTGCGTGGCGGCAGCAAGGCCCAACGCGCCGTTCACCCAGATAAGAGCGGCGGTCGTCAACCCGCGCACGGTGCCGCGATGCTGCAATATAACTCCCGCACCCAGAAACCCGAGGCCCGTCACCACATTTGCCGCGACCCGTCCGGTTTCCATCCCCGGAATTGAGCGCCCAGCCAGGACGAATATGGCCGTGCCCAACGTGATCAGAAACTGTGTCCGAAGGCCTGCGGGTTTGCGCGCCAGTTCACGCTCGAAGCCCAGTGTCAGGCCGACCGTCGCGGCGGCGACAAGCGGCAGCAATGTGTCGATGATGAACTCAGAAAACGACATTGTCACAGCAGGAACGGGGGGCGGAAATCAAACGCGGCGCGACGAGAGATGATGCGCCGCATCGCCGCCGCGAACAGGCGATCGCCCGGGCGGGGGCACGGGTATGATCGCCTATGGTCAGCGATGCGGCGCTGGCCGGGCGCAATTGCGGCGACCCGCCCGGCCAAAGGCGGCAGTGGAAGGATGATTCGGAAGCAGGGTTGTCAGGCACGGGCGGATTCTTTGGCGGTGTCGGCACCGATGGCGGAAATCATTTGCTCCAGATGCCCGTCCAGCACGTCCAGGGCCGCGCGCCGCGCGGCAAGTCGTGCCCGCAGGCATAGCAGAAATTCGATGGCATCGCCGCCGCCGCCGTCCAGAGCGTGACACAGCCTGGTCAGTTCATCGAGGCCGACGCCCGCCTCGAACAAGGTGCGCACGAAGCGCATCCGCTCCAGCGCATGATCGTCATAGAGACGGTGACCGCTCTGCGTGCGGCGCGCCGGGCGCAGCAGCCCGCGCAGCACATAGTCGCGCACAATATGTACGCTCACTCCGGCATCATGGGCCAGACGGGACGCTGTGTAGGGGGCATCGGACACCTCCCTCCTCTGTCGGCAGGGCATGCGCTCCCCGGAGTTCGATCCGCGCGCTGCAAATCCGATGTCAACTGGGTTGTATGCGATCATGGCGTTGCCCGGTGTGGCGGGTGCAACAGCTGTCGATTCAGCTCCTGGCCCACACAAAAAGCCTCCCGAACGCCGATGATGGTCAACCCCGGACGCTTGGAGGCCCAGTCTTGCGCCACATGGGTAGAAGCAAAGAAATGGACGTGGCAGCAGAAGGACCGACGAACGTCGTTCGTTTCCTGCGGCGGCACCAACGACACCGCCACGTCGGCGGGTTCAACAGCCCGTATCTCGTTGGGTGACACGGTAAGCGAAACGGGCGCTCCGGTGGCAGCGCAACGCGATGAGACGCGGGCTGTACAGCCGAGCAGCGCCGGAAACATCAATGTATCCAAAGCGCACCAGGCGTAGAGGCGGCGGCCGTCGATCTCGAAGGAATGCGCCGTTTCGCGTAGGGTGAGGCCGTGGCCGATGATGTTTCCGTCATCATCATATTCGGTACTGGCGGTTTGCGCGAGCACGGCGGCGATGCGCTCATCAGGCCAGTTGAGAATCCCGGCAAGCGTGGTTCGCGATACCGGGCGCCCCTTGGCGAGTTCCCGCAACAGCGCGACGAGGAGTTCCGCGGAATCTTGAGACCGACTGATCGACGGGAAATGCTCGATATATGTAGTGGGGCTCATGACGCTCTCTTTCATCCTGCGCAGCAGGACAGTTTTGCCACATCCTTGCCGAAGCCCTGTGCGGCGAGTTTCAGGCCCTCGACCGTGGTGAGATAGGGAAAGATCGTCTCGCCCAGCGCCTTCGTCGTCATGCCGTGTTTGATCGCGAGCACCATGGTCTGGATGCTGTCGGCTCCCTCGGGCGCGACGATTTGACCGCCCAGCAGGCGATCGGACGTTTTGTCAGCGACCAGCTTGATCAACCCCCGTGTGTCGCGAGCGGCCAGTGCCCGCGGCACCTGGTCGAGGGCGACGATCGAGGTCTTGGTCTCGAAGCCCGCTGCCTGCGCTGCCCTTTCGCTCAGTCCCACGCCCGCCACCTGTGGGTCGGTAAACGTGACCCAGGGCATGACCGTATTGTCGTAGACGAGGTCGTCGCCGTTCAGCGCGTTGTGCGCGGCGAGCTTCGCGCCATAGGCCGCCATATAGACAAACTGATCGCGACCGGTGACGTCGCCGGCCGCATAGACATCCGGTCTCGAGGTGCGCATCCGGTCGTCCACGACCACACTGCCGTTGTCGGCTTGGGCGATGCCCGCTTCGACAAGGCCGAGGCCATCGGTATTCGGCGCCCGTCCGGTGGCTACGAGCACCTGCTCGGCGGCGATCACCTGCTGTGCGCCGTCGGTGGTGATACTCAGCTCGACGCCGGCAGCCGTGCGCGCGATTCCGCGATAAGTTAGTCCGGTCCGGACGGTAATGCCCTCGTCGCGGAGATAGCCGGTCAGCGCCTCGGAGATTTCCGGCTCGGCCTCCGGCAGCAAGCGGCGGCGGGTGATGAGCGTCACCGCCACGCCGACGCGCGCGAACATCTGCGCCAGTTCGCAGCCGATATAGCCGCCGCCGATGACGAGCAATGAGCGCGGTAGCGCGCCAAGTTCCAGGGCAGTCGTGCTGGTGAGATAAGGCACCTCCTCAATGCCGGGAATGTCCGGCAGGGCCGGCGAGGTGCCGGTCGCGATGATGATCTTGCCCGCTGAAATCGCGGCGCCATTCACCATCACGCCCTGCCCGTTCAGACGCGCCGCGCCTTCCAGATAGGCAACGCCGTTGTACTCGGGCAGCAGGTCAATATATTTCTTCTGCCGCAAGCTGGTGACCAGCTCGTCCTTGGCCGCGACGAGCGCGGGCCAGTTGGCCACGCTTGCTTCCCCGACCAGGCCGGGAAAGCGTTGCGCGGCCCGCACACCATGCAGCGCCTCGGCCGCGCGGATCATCGTCTTCGACGGCACGCAGCCGACATTGACGCAGGTGCCGCCGATGGTGCCGTGGCCGATCAGCGCGACATTGGCGCCCTGATCGGCGGCGGTGATCGCGGCCGAGAATCCGGCCGATCCGGCGCCGATGACGGCAAGGTCGTAGCCGCCCTTACGGCTTCCTTCGGTGGTGCAGCAGTCTGACATGTTCAGCTATTTTCCTTGTTCGTTTGTGTTTCAGTCGCACAGCAATCTGCGGCGCGTTGTCGGCGCCAGAGGCCATAGCCGGTGAGCGCGACAAAGAAGGCGAGCGCCGGCATGAGGACATAATCGATCCAGCCCAGCCAGGCCGACAACCCGATCGCGCCGAGCAGGACAACCAGCAAAGGCGTGGCGCAGCAGATCACAGCAATGAGCGAGCCGGCGATGCCGGTCTTCAGAAGCGTTGCGTCCTTCATGCTGCGGTCCTCATCCCGCCGGGCGGGCCGGATAGCCGGCATTGGTGGACGCGGCGGCAATGGCTGCGACGGTGGCGGTCGCCGGGTCATAAATGACCGTCGCCGTCTTGGCGGCGAAGTCGACAGTGACGGACTTCACTCCGGCGACGCCTTTCATCGCCTTTGTCACTGTCACCGGGCACATGGCGCACGTCATGTTTTCGATGCTGAACGTTGTCTTCTGGACCGCGGCGGCTTGCGCGGGGGCAGCTTGCGCGGCGAGCGGTGAAATCGTCGGCGCCGAGAGAAGGCCGGCGGCGCCCAGGGCCGCCGCGCCGAGCGCGATGAGAAGGGGGCGTTTCATATGGGTTTCTCCTATGGGGTAGCGTGATCAGTAGAACAGCGGCGCCCACCAGCTGATTGTCAGGGCAAGGAGGACCAGAACCGTGGCCAGCCACAGCGCCGACTTGGTGATGCGCGAGGCTTGCGGCCGAGCGCAGTAGGAATCTTCCGCGCAGGCCCCCTTCGGCTTGAAATAGACCTGCCGGAATCCGAGCCCGATAAAGACGAGCGCTACGGCGGCGGCGTAGGGCTTGTAGGGTTCAAGGGCCGTGAGGTTGCCCATCCAGGCGCCGGAAACGCCGAGCATCAACAAGAGAAGCGGCGCGATGCAGCACGTCGAGGCGAGGATCGCTCCGACCACACCGCCCGCCGCGAACCATCCTGGCCGGCGGCTCGCCGTTGCCTTTGGCTGCTCAAGAACCTGCATTTGCATATTAGCGCGATCCATGCGACTCGCCTCTCGATTGCTATTCCACTTCATGCTACGCTCTGTAGGTACTACAGACTCAAGAGGTTTTTTGGACCGATGAGCGATCACGTTTTCGGGAAGGGAATGCAGCGCGCTGACTTGGCCAAGCTTACGGGCTGCAATCTGGAAACCATCCGCTATTACGAGAAAATCGGTATGATGCCGGACCCGCCGCGCACGGCCTCCGGCTACCGCATTTATGGCGAGGACCACGTATCCCGCCTGCGCTTCATCTTGCGCGGCCGCGAACTCGGCTTTTCGCTCGACGAAGTACGCGGCCTGCTTGCCCTCGTCGAGGGCGGCGCGCAGACCTGCGCAGAGGTCAAGGAGCGCACTGAGCGGCATCTGGCCGATGTGCGCGCGAAGATCGCCGATCTCAGGCGCATCGAGAAAGTGCTGACCCAGACCGCCGCGCAATGCTCCGGCGATATGGTGCCGGACTGCCCGATCATCGAGGTGCTCGCCTCATGACCCGCTGAGCGTTAGGATTTCGTGTTCTCCCGCAAACTACCCCTTCTTGCGCAACAGCGGAACGACTGCAATTCTCCACCCGGCTCTGTTGCAAAGATTGGCGGCAGTCAGAGGTAGGCTGTCGCTCTGCGCCGATCAGGCGGCTGCTGCGAAATGGTGGTTGAGCATGCCCATGGCCTCCGTCAGCGCCGAGGGCCCAATGCCAAAAGCTCTCTCCACAAGGCGCACCTCGCCCCTGATGCCGGGCTGCAGGCACCAGGGGCGAGCCTGTCCTTTGCGCAGGGCTCGCATGACTTCGAATCCCTTGATCGTGGCATAGGCCGTGGGGATCGATTTGAAACCGCGCACCGGCTTGATCAGTATCTTGAGCTTTCCGTGATCGGCCTCGATCACGTTATTGAGATACTTCACCTGCCGGTGGGCCGTCTCCCGGTCCAGCTTTCCTTCGCGCTTCAATTCGGTGATCGCTGCACCATAGCTCGGCGCTTTGTCGGTATTGAGCGTGGCAGGCTTTTCCCAGTGCTTCAGGCCTCGCAGGGCCTTGTCCAGGAACCGCTTCGCTGCCTTGGCGCTGCGGGTCGGCGACAGGTAGAAATCGATCGTGTCGCCCCGCTTGTCGACTGCCCGGTACAGGTAGGTCCACTTGCCCCGCACCTTGACGTAGGTTTCATCCAGGCGCCAGCTCGGATCAAAGCCACGCCGCCAGAACCAGCGCAGCCGCTTCTCCATCTCCGGGGCGTAGCACTGGACCCAGCGATAGATCGTCGTATGGTCGACCGAAATGCCGCGTTCCGCCAGCATTTCCTCAAGGTCGCGATAGCTGATCGGATAGCGACAATACCAGCGCACCGCCCACAGGATCACATCACCCTGGAAATGGCGCCACTTGAAATCCGTCATCGTTCCGTCCGTCCAATCTCCGCCAAGCATGCTCAAGCTTCACGATTTTTGCAACAGAGCCCCAGCTACAACTGGCGAGCTACATCTTCTTCTTATGAGCCTTGGGGGGCACCTTCGTAGCGGCCCTCTAGGCTTACCTTGGATGGCGACGGCAGGGTTGCTCCCTCCCCCGCTGCTGTTCTCAGGCAGCATCGGAAACGCACGGAGATCATCGGTCATTCGCTGCCGGATTGAGATCGCCGCTCGGCATAGCGGATGACGAACGCCTCCCAGACGCGTAGCCATTCGGTGTCGGTCCGTGGCTGCTTGATCCCCGGAAAGCCTGCCCGGAACGCTGTCGCCATATCATCGACCGACCAGGGTTTGCCTTTTTCGAGGCCAATCGCTCTAAAGGCTGCCTCTCGTGTTCCGTAGCTCATCGAACCTGCAGGGAAAGCCTGCTTGGGCTCGTCCTTGCCGACCTGAGCTTTCGCTCTTGGCGCGCTGACCGATGATCTCGGTGCCGTTTGATCCGGCTGAGCACCGATGAGCCGCAAGTGTGACCCCACGAGCTTGCGCTCCAGCGGCGCCGGGGACGGGTGAAGCACGACCTTGCGTCCCGAGAGATCGACATTTGCGTTCGGATAGACAGCCGACACGAGCTGCATTGTCTCTCGAACCGTCTGACGAAAGCGCTTGCTGTCGGCATCGTTGCCGAGGTGCTTGGCAAGCTGATCCCAGGATATGACCTGACCCTTGCCTGTGATCCGCGGTAGCCGATATGCCAAATAGGTATAGAGATCGAGCGCCGTAGGGGTGCCCTTCAACTCGCGGATGGCGACTTCGTTGAGCGGTACCGCATGATCCACCAAATGGCTATAGAACGCTTCGGACATCCGGATCTCGCGGGCAAAAGCACCGTTCGCGCCCAAGCTTCCGGCATATTCGTTGGAGATCTTGACGTCTCGGACGGCGAAGGCGTTATCGCCGGCATCCGTCCCGTCCCACCGGATCTGCCACTCGCAAGCGAGCAGACGGTCGACCTGCTCGCGCATGAGGTTGGCCGTGCCGCGCGGTCCGTAGGACACGGTCTGATACCCGAGCCGGCGCATCCACTCGGTGAAGTTGCGGCCCAGATAAACATCACGCGAGCGCTTCGTGACGGCCTGGGAAAGCAAATAAATCAGCGCGACTCGCGGATAGGCTCCGTACGGAACTCCCAAGCTACGGAAGACGGGCTTTCCGTCCACCGTCTGAAGAATAGGCTTGGGATTGATGGCGAGAGCATACCTGCCGTCTTCGCGTAAGATCGGCTGGGTGTCGTCCTTCGGCCGTTTTGTGGGTAGGCTCATGGCGCAGAGCGCGGAATGGAGGAAAGCTGGAACCGGTTCTTCGTCATGAACGCGTAGGAAGGCGTCCATCGTAAGTTGGGTGCCAGCGGCCTGGGCGACCCGGCGAACCCGGTCCTCGCCGCCGTCGAGCATGGCCAGAGCGTATTGATGCCCTATCGGTTTATGGCTGTCACCGCTCATGCCTTTGCCCTTCCCCGACTCACGGGCTCTGATTGGCTCCTTTCAACAGCTTCGGACGGCTTTGGCAAGCATGTTGGCAGTTTCAGCGCCGGCAGCAGGGCGAAACCTCCAAATTTACCGATGATGTCGGTGCGGTTTGCCCCCTCCCCTTTTCAAAATTGAAAAACGATTCGCCCAATCGGATTTCTATAGGGATTCGAGTCTTTAGGTATGGGCTCCGAGATCATCGGTCGGGTCGGAACCGAGATCATCGCTTTCCGGCACCGAGTTCATCGGCTCGCACCGACATCATCGGCGGTTATCCACAGCCCTGATCCCCACAACGGCCTGAGCGCTCGGGAACGCACTGGCCGCGGAAAACCGCACCGAGATCATCGGTCGCTGCCGCAAGTCAGGAGCCGGCGAACTCTCGAAGCCCCAGAACGGCTCGGAGATCATCGGTGAAGTTGCAAGGTTGGTGGACAATTCTTGCTCCAAACTGCCAACGACGGTAGAGATTGGCTTCAATCTCACAAAGTGGCGGCCATGGCGAGCGAACAAACCTTAGAAGCACCTCAGGACGAACTGCTGGATGACGGTCTCGGCCTATTGCACCGGCGCGCGCTCACGATCCTGAAACGGATCCGGGACAACGCAATTGATCCAGAGACTGGCGCGAAGAAGGGGCCGTCCTTCCCCATCTCGAAGGCGGCGGCGCTGGTTAGCCGCACGGCTTCTGCAATCCGCGAGGCCGAACGGGACGGCCGCCTGCCGGCGCGGGGGCGGACAGCGTCCGGTCACCGGGTGCAATATTCACTCGAGGAACTCGACCATATGCGCGAGGTGTTCGGTACGCGGCCGTGGCGCTCGCCTGAGGACGTGCCGGCCATCATTTCCGTGTCGAACTTCAAGGGAGGTGTGGGCAAGTCGACGATTGCACTTCACCTAGCGCAGCATTTCGCCATTCGTGGCTATCGCGTGCTGTTCATCGACTGCGACAGCCAGGCAAGCTCGACGATGATGTTCGGGTATCGACCTGATATCGACCTGTCAGAAGAAGACACGCTTTACGGGCACTTCCACAACCCCGAGCTGCTCGGGGTTCGTAAGATCATCCGCAAGACGCATTTCTTCGGACTAGATTTGATCCCTGCCAACCTCAAGCTCTACAATCTCGAATACGAGATCGCGGGCTATCTGGCGCAGAACCAGAGCTTCGACATCATCGACATGATCGCGCAAGCGATCGATGACGTGGTCGACGACTATGACGTCGTTATCATGGATCCACCGCCAGCCCTCGGCATGGTCTCCATGGCTGTCCTCCAGGCGGCGAACGCGATGGTGATACCGGTTCCGCCGAGCGTGATTGACTTTGCGTCAACCGTTTCCTTCATCGACATGGCGCGCACTACCATGCGGCAGCTGGAAAAGCTCGCGGGGAGGGTGAAGCCGGCATACAATTTCATCCGCCTCGTCGGAAGTAGGGTGGACGAAAGCAAATCGATGCAAAGCGAAATCCTGACCATGATGCGTCAGGTTTTTGGAGGTTCGATGATCAGTTCGGTGCTGCGTACGAGCGCCGAAATCGACAACGCAAGCTCTCGCATGAAGACCGTTTTCGAACTGGATCGACCGGTCACTTCCCACGAGGTCCACAACCGCTGTGTGAAGTACCTGAACGAGGTCTGCCTCGACATCGAGAAGGATGTCCTGCGCACCTGGCAGAGCCGGGCAGGGGAGGTGGCGTGACATGAATTGCCACGTGGCAACAACTCGAAACACGTCAGTATATGAATATGTTACGTCTGGCGCGGCGAGGCACACGCAGTGGATCACCCGCGACGATGAACGCCGGTTGCCACGTGGCAACGCAACCCTCGCCAAGCGGCTTTCAGGCCAAGTTGCCACGTGGCAATCGCGGCAGGGTGGAACAATTTCAAGTGGGATAAGCGATGATGTCCAAGGGTAACAGAGGCTTCGGCAGCAGTCTTACTGAGGGTCTAGACGAGGCAACCGACGTCGACACCGCTGCGCCGGCCGAAGGCATTATGGCGAGCCGCAGCCAAGCCTTGGCCCGCATCGCATCGGGCAAGGTGGTGACAGACCGTACCGAGTGGGTCGATCCTGCGAGGTGCCGGCCGTGGCGACTTCATAATCGCGATCTCGACCATCTCAATGAAGAGACCTGTCGCGATCTCATTGACGCTTTTCTCTCGGCGAAGAAGCAGCGCATTCCGGCAATCGTCAGGAGGCTGCAAGGCGATCCCGACTTCGATTTTGAAATCATCGCCGGGGTGCGGCGCTGGTGGACGGTCAAGTGGCTTCGTGAGCATCACCATCCTGAATATGACTACCTCATCACGATCCAGTCGGTTTCCGACGAGGAAGCATTCCGGGTCTCGGACATCGAGAATCGTTCCCGCAAAGACATCTCCGATTGGGAGCGGGCGAAGGAATATTCACGTGCCCTGGCGGAGTTCTACAATGGCTCGCAGGCCGAAATGGCAGAGCACCTCAAAATATCTCGCTCGTGGCTCAGCCGGCTGCTCGACGTGGCGCGCCTGCCGCAGTCCATCGTAGCCGCCTTCAGCGATCCTCACGATATCACCGTGCGGATTGCCCGCGACGTTAAGCCGCTCTCAGTTGACGCGAAGATGTTGCCGTTGATGGAGGCAGAGGCGCGGCTGATCGAGAGCGAGCGAGCCGATCTCGGAGCCAAACTGCCGGGCGCCGAGGTCGCCAAACGGCTCGTGCGCGCGACTGTCGCCCCAAAGCAAAAGGGTGGCGCGGAAGTGGAGCTTAAGGCGAGGAACGGGAAGGCGATGTTGCGCTATACGCGGGGCAGCCGCGGCGGCCTGTCCTTGAAGGTACTGCCACGCTCGGGTGCTTCGACCGACGAGGTTCTGGAATCGATCCGCAGCCTGCTTGAACCTTGAGCAAAACCGGCGGACTGCGACTCCGGAAGCGCTAGCCAATGCGACCGGAGTGGAGGTCAGCGGCTCGCAAGAAGCGCGTCTATGCGCTCCATCTCCTGGTCGAAGGCGACAAACGCCTCGGCCAGGTCCCGGCGTGGGGGCAGGGGAGGGGGCTCCTTTGGAGGTCGGCCGCGTTTGGGCGCCACAAAGCCAAAGTCGACAGCTAGATCTGCGGCAACGAAGATGCGCCAGGAACGCCGCCGCGTAATCTCGACGAGAAGCTTGGCCGAGGCGGCTCGTGCTAGGAGCTTGCTCGCGCCAGCAAGAGTCAAGCCGAGCGCGCCAGCCACCGATTGCGGCGAAAGCACCGGATGATGGCAGCTTAGCGCAGCAAGGGCGGGAAGCATGCCTGGCCGATACTCGGCCATAATCTTGCGCTGCGCATCCCGATAAAGCCTTTCGAGTCGATCGAGGCGATCAAGCCCGGCAATGGCGGCCGCTTCAACCGAGCGAACGGCCGCTTGCCAGTCATGGTCCGCTGGCATGCGTTTGAGGCGCAGCGCCTTGGCCCCTCCCGCGAGGCAAGGCAGCGGCGTCGTCGTCAGATCGTAATCGCGCAGCGCGAAGGCCAGGCCTAGCCATGGCTCGATGGTCGCGTCGATGCGGGCATGCTGGCGAACACGCTCGAGGGCCCGGACGAGGGCTGGGTGCTCCGTGACAAAATGCGGTTCCGTTACAGCTACCGGCAGTTTGTCACGCCAGGCGAGCCGATCAGGCTCGCGCAGCGCCTGCGCCCACGCCGGGAAGCCGTCGAATACATCCACGTTGGTCGCGCGCCGCGGCCGTTCTGGAATATGGATGCCGCAGCCCCAGGAAAATACGTCGATTTCGTCGATCTCCGCCGCCTGCAGGTGGAGCGCCCGCGCATAGCCCGACCAAGCAGCTCGGCGCGCCCAGGCGGATGCGGCTGAACTGACGCAAATGCGGGCATCGAGGCGCGAAATTGCCGCTGTACACGACGCTACGCTTGCAACCATCCGCGGGCTGTAAGTGGGGCCGAAGCGGGCCGGCGAGGAAGGTGCGGGCATAGCCAACAGTAAACCGAACAGGCATCTAAGTAAATCGTGCCGAGATACACAGTGGTGATAATAGGTCGTTATCAACACTGGTGGGCTGCGGACCGATCGTGTAAGACGCCGCAGCAATATCAAGGCGCCAGAAGGAAACCCGTGAATTTCGATGATGATCCGATCCGCAAGGCGATGCGGGACCTGAACGGCACGTCCGATATCATCCGCGCCGCAACGCAGGCGGGAAGGAACGCCGATGTCCTCGCTAGGGCGCTGAAAGGGCAGCGACGCCTTGACGAGATGCTTAAGCTTCGACCGACGATCTTCGAAGAGATGGCGGCGAATCACAAGCGCATCACAGACATGCTCGAGCGCCGTCCCAACATCATCGAGGAGATGGCCCGCCGACAAAGCGAGTTCGATAAGTTCGTTTCGAGCGGCGGCTATGCGCAAGCGACCGGTCGCCTTTCCGCCTTCCAAGAGGCGCTCGCGAGCGTCGAGCGGCTCGACAAGCTCCTGCCGAAGGCTGACGTTTATCAGCGCATGCTGGGTGCGCGCCCGCTGATCCCCGATACGGTGGCCGATGCTCTGGCGCGTGGTGGCGCGCTTGCGCCCATGCTCGAACGGCTCGGCACCGCGGCCGCGCTGGACCGATCGATTGTAGAGCAGCTTGCCGGTGTCGAGGAGTTCATTGCTGGCACGAATGCCGCGCGCCTTTCCCGCGCCGCGCTTTCGTCGAACTTCCCGGACCTCGTGCCTGAGCTGCGCTTTCCCACCGCGGCCGAGATCGCCGCAGTGGACCTTGCCGGAGTTGCGGGGGTGGGTGATCCGGCAGGGGAGTGGGCGCGTGCGACCGCCGCGCAGATGGCGGGCATTGAAACCCCCTGGGTGCGCGATGATCAGCCCGAGCTTTCAATCGAGGGTTATGCCGCTTTCAAGGGCATGACCGAGATTGTGGCGCGCACCAGTCCTGCCGCCCCTCGAGCCACCCAGCTGGTGCGCGCCGAGCTTGGCGACTATCGGCGCGAGGATCAGGGCGACGAAGCGGTCGACGACGCGATGCTGGCCTCAGGCCTGCGCATCGCGCGGGGCTTCGACATGCGCTTGGCCAGCCTGCCGATGGCGCTCGTGGGCAATATATTCGTGCCCTTTGGCATGGTTCCGGAAGCACCACCCGAAGCCGACCCCGATGAGCTCGATGCGGTCATCTCCTTGATGTTCCGCCAGCTCGAGCGCCGGCTGCGGGCCTTCATCGATCGGTCGATGAAGGCCGGGGTAGGGGAGAAATGGATCCGCCAGCGCGTCCACAAGAATATCCGCGAGGAATGGGAAAGACGGCGCCAGGCCGATGTGGACGCGCAGCGCGCACCTGGAGAGCTATTCGACTATGCCGATTTCGGTGACTATCGCGGCATCATCGAACGTGGCGAGAATTGGCGCGACGTGTTCCAACCGTTCTTCAAGGTGAAAACGTCAATCGGCGAGACGCTCGGCCGCCTCAGCGTCATTCGCAATCCAGTCGCGCACGTGCGGCCTTTGACCGTCGAGGATCTGCTCGTGCTGCGTGTCGAGGGCAACCGCCTGTACCGCTGGATGGGTGAGCCCGTGCCATGATCGATAGCGCAATCCTGGCACCCCAGGGCGAGACCGATCGCCATGGCAGTCTGGCGGTTGTCGCGGACGTCCGCGAGCTGGTGGGTCCAAGAGCACCGATCGACGAGGCGCTCGTTGCCGCCGCCGTTCGAGGATGGTCTGCGAACACGCGCCGCGCCTTCCGTTCGGACCTGACTCTCTGGGGCAAATGGTGCCGTCAGAACCGGATCGCGGCCGATCGCGCCGATGCCGCGCTCGTGGCGTCCTGGATCCGCGCTCTCGCCGGCATCGACGACAGCAGCGAGACTCAGCGGGCGATGGCGACGATCGAGCGCTACATCGTCAATGTCGGTTGGGCTTACCGCATGGCTGGTCTTCCCGATCCAACGTCCATGCCGCTCGTTCGGCTTGAGAAGAAAGCGGCGCGCAAGGCTCTCGGCGTCAAGCAGCGACAGGCCCGAGCCATTCGCTTCAAAGGCGAAATATCGGACCTGGACAGCCCGGCCGTGGGGGTCTGTCTCGCTCATCTCGTCAGAGCGTGCCGGCGCGACGAACTGGGCCTTCGCGATGAGGCATTCCTGCGCGTCGCCTACGACACCGGGGCGCGGCGGTCTGAGCTCGTGGCGATCGATGTCGACCATGTCGAAGGGCCAGATACCGAGGGGGCGGGCATTCTCTTCATACCTTCGTCGAAAACCGACCAGGTGGGGGAGGGGGCCTACGCCTATCTTGCGCCCAAGACGATGGCGGCGATACGCCGCTGGCGCGACAAGGCCGATGTTCGAAAAGGCCCCCTATTCCGGCGGGTCGAAACCCATTTTGACGGGTCTGTAGCTGCTATAGGCCGAAACCGTCTCCATCCCAACAGCGTCACCTTGATTTACCGGCGGCTGATACGAGCGGCCTGGGAACGCAAGCTTCTGGGTGCGATGTCTGAAGCCGAGCTTGAGCGCTGGGTGGCCGCGGTTTCGTCGCACTCGATCCGTGTAGGCGTGGCCCAGGACAATTTCGCGGCCGGGGAAGGCTTGCCCGCGATCATGCAGGCTTACCGCTGGCGCGACCCGAAGACGGTCATGCGCTATGGTGCGCGTCTCGCGGCCAAGAGCGGCGCCAGCGCTAGACTGGCCAAACGTTTCGCTGATTGAGCGAGCTGATCGACCCAGCCGAACGACGTTCTGGTCGTGGTTGCGCTCTCGTCAGGCAGCCTTGAGCCAGCTTACATCTTTTGCATCGTCGCTCGGGCCAGCCGTGAGGCCGCCGGTCATTTGATGCCCGGCGGTCTCAACCGGCTCGGGTCAACCCGTGGCAGGCAGGCGAACCTCGAAGGTGCTCCCTTCGCCCACCGCGCTTCTGGCCAGCACGATCGAACCGTCATGAAGCTCCACCAGCTGTCGAACCAGCGCGAGGCCGATGCCGAGACCGTCTTGCGTTGCACGCGCGCCACCTTCGATCTGCTCGAAGATCTCGAAAATTCGGCTCTGCTGCTCGGCCGGTATGCCAACGCCGTTGTCGGTGACCTGCAAGAGCGCCGAGGACCCGTCCCGGCCGACACTGAGATCGATCCTTCCGCCCGGCGGGGTATATTTCACGGCATTGCCTACGAGGTTGTTGATGATCTGGGTGATCCGGGCCGGGTCCGCATCGAGCCAGATGGGCTCCGGCGTCACGTCGAGATGGAGCGCGTGCTCTGCCTCCTCGAGGGCGGGCCGAACCGCCTCCATTGCAAAGCCGAGAACCTCCTGAAGATGCAAGCGCTCCTTTCTCAAGGATATCTTGCCCTGATCGATCCGCGCGATGTCGAGGAGATCTTCGACCAACCGGGTCACATGCTTGAGACTGCGGCGCATGCCGCTGCGGATTTCGCGCGCCAGCTCGGTTCCTTCGCGCTTTTCGAGGAGCTCGAGTCCACCGCTCAGCGCCATGATCGGATTGCGGAGCTCGTGACCAAGCACGGCGAGGAAGCGGTTCTTCTGCCGGTCGGCTTCCTGAAGCGCTTTCGTGAGGCCTGCGAGTTCGTCCCTTTGTGCGATGATCTGCCGCCGCTGACCGTAGAGATCGAAGAAGACATTGGCCTTGGAGCGCAGCACGTCGGCTTCGATCGGCTTCTGGATGAAGTCTACGGCGCCCGCTTCATAGCCGCGGAAGCGCCGGGTGACGTCGGCGCTGCCTGCGGTAACGAAGATGATCGGGATATGACGCGAACGCTCGTTGGCGCGCATGATTTCGGCGAGTTCGAACCCGTCCATGCCGGGCACGCGAGCGGTGTCCGCCGTTCACGCGCTCAGTTTGCGGACGTCGATTTGTTTGGACGCAGCTTCAATGCTGATCTCGAAATGATCGGTCTGGACGACATCGATGATTCCAGCCGGCCGATATCCAACGACGTTCGTGCCGCCCCGATGGCGCAAGCTGTCATAGGCAATGCCGGCTGAGGCCGACGCGCGAATTGTCTCGCCGAATGCCTGTGCTCCGGCATAGCTGTTCGGGAGATAGGCATCGGGATAGGCTGACTGCTGGCCGCAGATATCTAGGTAATTGCCGACCAGCGTGGCGCTGTAGGAGCGATAGGTCCGTGCCATGGCCTCTACCGAGCGCGCCACCGTTTCACGCCGCAGATGATGTCCGACCTCGGCCGCAGCCGTGACGATCGAGGCCGACGCGTACCAAGCGCCAAGATCGGGACCATTGAACCGCATGCCGCCGGGCGCGACATGGAGAAAGGATGCCATGATGATGCTCGCGTTGGGACGGCCATAAACCCACTGATCGCGAGGCAGGCGATCGATCCGTTCGGCCACCAGGCGGTCGTTCGTCCAACCGGCAAGCTCCATTACGGCAGCCGCGTCGGCGGCTGTCGCCACCGTGTCGAACAGGCCGATGGGGGGAAAGCGCGACGGCACAAGTCGATACGCCGGCCGAGGCGCGGGCCTGTAGTCGGTCACCCGAAGACGATTTCGCTGTCGCTGTAGGGAGCGAAGCCTTCGTCGGCGGCGTTCGGAGCCATGTAGATGCCGCCGCGCGCACTATCGAGGAAACGGCGCACGGTCATCAGCCCGTCCTGGGTGCCGCTCGTCAGCAGATCAATCGGCGGATGGCCGCCGAACACCGGAGCGTCGTGAGGCTGGCGCAGCCAGTCGATGCCTTCATGCTCGTCGGCGAACAGCACGCCCAGCGCCTGATGAATGCCGAACAGTGCCGAGATCCGGGTAAGCACGTCGACATCGAGGGTGATGGTCCCATGTTCGCGCGCCTGCTTGCACCAGCTATGATAGGTCGATCGGGAGGGATAGCCGAGCACCAACCGGCGCTGTTCCTCGTTAAGCCCCCACAGGTCGGCAATCGCGACGAAGGTCCGCATGGCAGGTGCGCTCAGGCGGCGTCGATTGGCCGGCGCGAAGCGGGACAGGTCCAGGCGCGGCGGAAGTTCCGCCGTCTGGCCGCCGCCTTCAATCGCGTTCCTCGCCATTTGCGCCTCCTGAACGGATTTGGATATAGTCCAAATCTGGACAGTTCGCAATTGCGCGAGTGCTTGTCGCGAATGGCTGGGGGGAGGGGCGACGGCACGAGCAACCAACGCCCGTGCCGCTCCATCCATCGATCCAGCATGTCGGGCGACACGCGCAGTCGACACAATACCAGAACAGCGCTGAACGGCATCGAGACCGCTAAGCGGGACAGGTTTCCGCCGCCATAATAGCGCCCGTTGCCGATGGCGATCTGAAGGGTGCGAACCCTGACGGTCTGTCCATCGTGCGAGACGGTCGCCCGGAACGGACGGACCGCGCGCAGCGCCCGGAGCGCCGCAATGATGTAGCTCCACCGGCCAAAGCGGCGTTTCGCCTCGCGAGTCAGCGCCTGCGCCAGGTCGGCGCTGAGCCCGATGCTGGCCACGTTGAAGAAGAGGTGTCCGTTTGCTTCACCCAGGTCGATCTTCGATGTGCGCCCTATGGTGGGCAGCGACACGCATTGCTCCAGCGTGCAACCGCCAAGGCCCAAGGTCCGCGCGAGATCGTTCGCGGTGCCGGCCGGCAGCAGGGCGAGCGGCAGGCCCGTTGCGAGCAGGCCTCGCGCGGCCGCATTCATCGTTCCGTCGCCGCCTGCGACCATCACGAAATCCGCGGCGTCGCCCTGCTGGGCGATCCAGGGGCTGACCTCCTCGGATGTCCTGCTGTCGAGCCGAGTGACCGTGCAGCCCTGGTCGGCGAGCAACCGGTGCGCTGCCTCGCCCATCGCTGCGCCCGACCGGCTCAGAGCATTGATCACGAGCAGTGCGCGCGTTGGACGAGACGCCAAGACCATTCCTTTCCAAATGAGCGGCGCTTGCATGCGGACGAGGCAAGGGCAGAAAAAAGACGCCGGCGGGAAGGCAGGGGGGACGTCCCCGCCGGCAAGGTTGTTCAGGCCGGGTGCGCGGCCTGGTCCCTCGTCTTCCATAGCGACCAGCCGATGCCGGCCGCCAGGATCGCGAAGGTGACCGAAAGCGAAGCCACGGGCGGGATCTTCGCCAGCCCCAGAGCGTCGGCGACGAAGATCTTGGAGCCAATGAACACAAGCAGGATCGCCAGCGCGTACTTGAGATAGTGGAACCGGTCCACCATCGCGGCCAGGGCGAAATAGAGCGCCCTGAGGCCGAGTATGGCGAAGATGTTCGATGTGTAGACGATGAACGGATCGGTCGTGATGGCGAAGATCGCCGGCACGCTGTCGACGGCAAAGACCACGTCGACGATTTCGACCATGAGCAGGGCCAGCATGAGCGGGGTCATGAACCAGGCCTGCTTGCCGGTGGCGGGGTCTGCCTGCTTCACCCAGAAATGCTCACCATGCAGGCGGTCGGTCACGCGGAAATGCCGGCGCACGAACTTGAGCACGGGATTGGCCGCGACGTCATATTCCTTGTCGGCGAAGAGCCACATCTTGACGCCGGTGAAGATCAGGAAGGCCGCGAAGACATATAGCACCCAGCTGAACTGCTCGACCAGCGTTGCTCCGACGCCGATCATGATCGCGCGCAGGACGATGACGCCAAGGATGCCCCAGAACAGCACGCGATGCTGGTAGAGGCGCGGTACGGCGAAATAGGTGAAGATCATGGCGATGACGAAGACGTTGTCCATCGCCAGGCTTTTCTCGACAACGAAGCCGGTCAGATAGTTCATGCCCGCGGTTGCGCCCATGTACCACCAGACCCAGCCGCCGAAGGCGAGGCCGAGCAGGATGTAGGCCGCGGACGTCACCAGGCTTTCGGTGACGCCGATTTCCTTCGACTTGCGGTGCACGATGCCGAGATCGACCGCGAGCATGACGATGACGATTCCCAGGAAGCTCAGCCAGAGCCACAGCGGCTTGCCGAGCCAATCAACAAACAGGAAATCCATGTGTCTCTCCTTTCGCGGCCGGCAAGCGGCCGCGTTTGTCCCTCCGACATCGCAGACGGTCAGTCTGCCAGCGGGGCCCGGCGGGAAGAGTGACGGCGGCCGCGCGGGGCGGCGCGCCGCCGATCAGTCGAAGAGCTCTTCGAGAAAGCTCTTTCGGCGCTTCTGATAAGGCGGGTGGTAACCGCTTTGATGGGGCGGACCGCTCCAGCCGGGCGACGTCTGGGCAGCCGCGGCTGGTGGGGCGGGCGGGGCCGCACTGCGCTCGATGATCTTGTCGAGCTCGCCGCGGTCGAGCCACACGCCCCGGCAGGAGGGGCAATAGTCGATTTCGATGCCTGAGCGCTCCGACATCTGGAGCTCGGTTCTGCACGAAGGGCAAAGCATGATCAGTTCTCCTGGCGCTGGCCGAAGAAGGTCAGCAGCAGCTGGAAAAGGTTGACGAGATTGAGGTAGAGCGAGAGCGCGCTCATCACGGCGAGCTTCTCGGCGGCTTGCGTGCCGCCATAAGCCAGATAGTCCGACTTGGCGCGCTGGGTGTCGAACGCGGTGAGCGCGGTGAACACGATCACCCCGACGATGCTGAGCACGAGCTGCAAGACGCTCGAGGCGAGGAAGAGGTTGACCAGGCTCGCGATGACGACGCCGACCAGACCCATCAGCAGGAAAGTCGACCATTTCGAAAGGTCGCGGCCGGTCGTGTAGCCCCATAAGCTCATCGCGAGGAACATCGAGGCGGCGATGAAGAAGGTCGTCGCGATGCTCTGCCCGGTAAAGACCAGGAAGATGCTCGCCATGGAGATGCCCATGACCGCGGCGAACGCAAAGAACGCCGTTCGGGCCCCAGCCGTGCTCATGCGCTCGATGCGGAAGGAGAAGAAGAGGACAAAGGCCAGCGGCGCGAACATCGCCGCCCATTTGAGCGGCGTATTGAAGATCGGCTCATAGATCGCCGGGCTCGAGGCGACGCCGAGTGCGACCGCGCCGGTGATGGCGAGGCCGAGGCCCATGTTGCGGTAGATGCCCAGCATGTGCCGGCGCAGGCCGGCGTCAAAGGTTGCCGTCGCCGCGCTCGCGGCATGCGCGTTCGCAGATGGGTAGGATCTGTAACGCTCCATCGTCACACTCTCCTCGGTGTTCGCGCGAGGGCAGCGAGCCGGTCCTTCAGGGCCAGCTTGAGCTTCTTCAGGCGCATGATTTCGAAGGGGTTGGGGACCGTATGGCGCTGCTCGGCGCGAAGCGCTTCATCGATCCGCTTGTGCATCTCGTGCAGACGGAAGGCACGCCAGTTCATTGTATATCTCCTCTAGTCACAAACCATGGGTTCGATCGGAGAGCTGACGGCATTTCGGCGATGATAGGGCCCGCTTGCATGCCATCGGAACGTCCGATGTGGTCCGACATCGCACGACAGGACTTCTCGCCGCTGCCGTGCCAGAGGGGCCCGGGCCACGTCATGTAATTAGCGAAGGAGCGGTGTTCTCGCCAATCGATCTCTCCCCTCTCGGTGATAGGATTAGCCTATCGGCTTACGCGCCTACGATTGTCAGCGCCTCGCATCGGACGCATTCCGCGATACGGGCATAGGCGTCGGCAAAGGCGGCGCCGTGCCGCCAGGCCGCGGCGATGCTGCGGGTCGGTTGCCAGTTCTTGACCTCCAGCACTTTGACTCCGGCGCTGCCGCCTACTTCCGAGCGGATATAGAGATCGGGAAGTATGGTGAGCGCGAGGCCCGTCGCCGCCATCTGCCGCAGGCTATCGAGGCTAGTGCCCTCGTAATCGCGCAGCAGCTCCATTCCGAGTTCCATGCAGAAGCCAGCGACCTGCCGATGGAGATGGTGCGCTGAATGAAGGCTCAACACCTGCGCGCCCTTGAGGTCGCTTTTGCGAAGGACCGGCCGCTGCGCAAGGGGGTGGTCCGGCGCGGCCACAAGCCGGAGCCGTTCGCGAAAAAGCGGCTCGACTATCGCCCCTTCGCCGGCGATCGGCAGCGGACCGAGCAGCATGTCGAGCTGACCGCGCGCCAGCTCGAGCGCCTGTTCATCCGGAATGCCCTCGCGGATATAGAGCCGCAAGCCCGGCTGTTGGCGGTGCAGCGCCAGGATCACGTTCGACATAAGATAGGGCCCTAAGGTGGGCGTGACGCCGAAGCGGATCGTGCCGGCGTTGCCTTCCTGCGCGCGCCTGGCGAGCTCGCGCATGTCTTCCACGGCCACCAGCACGCCGCGCGCGCGTTCGGCAAGCTCGCGGCCGATGGGCGTTAGTTCGACACTGCCCTGATTGCGTTCGACAAGAACGGTTCCGAGGCGCTGCTCGAGCGCGCGCAGCTGCTGGCTGAGCGAGGGCTGAGAGACGTGACTGGCCTGCGCGGCTCGACCGAAGTGGCGCAGGTCCGCGAGGGCGACGAGATATTCGAGCTGGCGGAGTGTCGGCATGACAGGACGATAGAGCGAAACTATCGCGTGGCTCAATCCTCATTGGCGCTGTCTCTTCTCGTCAGCTAGGTCCCCGCTTCCAGTTCCACTGGAACTTCCCGGGCTGCTTCGCCGCGCGACACGGTGAGCTTGACGACATTGCCGACCTTGCGGTCGTCGAGCTTCGCCAAAAGCGCGCCGAGGCTGTCGACATCTTCTCCGTCGATCGCGGTTATGCGGTCTCCCGGCACGATCCCGCCCGGTGTCGCCGTGATGCCGACAAGGCCTGCGCGGGCCGCGGGCGATCCGGGGCGAACGCTTAGGACATAAACCCCTTCCCGTCCGGTGATCGCTTGCAGGCGTTCGTTCACCTGCTCGTCCGCTTCGACGCCGAGAGCCGGCCGAACATAGCGGCCGCTTTTGATAAGTTGCGGGACAACGCGCATGACGGTGGCGACCGGGACCGCGAAACCGATGCCTGCCGATGCGCCTGACGGGCTGAAGATCGCCGTGTTGATCCCGATCAGGCGTCCGCTCGAGTCGAGCAGCGGGCCGCCCGAGTTGCCGGGGTTGATGGCGGCGTCGGTCTGAATGAGATGTTCGATGCTGGGTCCGCCGCGCTCGCTTGGCAGCGATCGGTCGAGCGCAGAAATTATGCCGGTGGTGAGCGTCCAGTCGAGCCCGAACGGATTGCCGATGGCAAAGACCTTCTGTCCGACCTTCAGATCCTCGCTGGTACCGATGGGAACGGGTGCCGGGCGGCGCAGCGCAACGCCGATCTTGAGCAGCGCAAGATCGTGGCTCGGGCTGGCGCCGACCAGCGAGGCGCGGAACTTGCGACCGTCGGCAAGTTGGACCGTCGCCTCCGAGGCGCCCTGGATCACGTGGAAGTTGGTGACGACGTGCCCGGCGCCGTCCCAAATTAAGCCGGACCCTGTGCCGCGCGGGACGGAGAATACATTGCGCGACCAGGCGTCCTCCACCAGCTGGGATGTCGAGATATAGACGACCGATCCGCGGGCCTTTTCGAACAGGGCTATGGTCGCCTTTTCATCGCCGGCAAGGTCGCCCCGCGCCGTTACAAGCCGGGATGCGGGATCCGCTGGAGCCATCGGCTGCAGGACGCGCCACAACAGGATCAGTGCGGCGGCGCAGGCAGTGACGAGAAGACAGCGGCCGATAAAGCCGAGTTTCGCTGTTTCAGGGCTCATTCCTGAAGACATGTTGCGCCTCGGGGAATTGCGTCAAGTATCTCAGATCCCGATTGTTGCAGGCGAGCTGCCGCGAGGCTCGCGACTTGCGGATGGTGGCGGGGTGAATGGCATGCTCCTGCTATGAGCGAACGTTCCGCGCCGCTCGGACGATCGACGTCCATGATACGCTTGATCGTCGTAACGTCTGTGCCCTGACCTTGACCCCATGGTGAAGCAGCGTTCGCTATCGGCCCACTGCCGCGTACTTGTGAAATCGTGAGGTGTTGGTCAGAGGATCTGCGACGTAGATCTCGGCTTCGAAGACAGAGAAAGGACGATCATGATCGGCAAGATTCTGGGTGCGATTGCGGGCGAACGAGCGGCCAAGCACGTGCGGGGGCTCGGGGGCCCCGGCGGAGCGCTCCTTGGCGCTGGCGCAGCCGCGCTGATACGGCGTCTGGGGCCGCTCGGCCTCGTTGCGGTCGCTGTCGGCGGATATGCGCTGAAGCGGCACCTCGACGCCAAGAACGCCGAACAGCCGGGGGCAGATGGGCAGGACAACGAGATGCCTGCCAATAAAGCCAGTCAGCCCGGTCAAGCGTAAGCTCTATATCGCGCCTCTGGCGGCCCAGAGATCAGGCGCAGCCAGTGACTCCTGTTCCCGGTCCGCGAGAGCGATAACTTTCGTAAAAGCCTCATGCTGCGACAGCCAGACCTTGCCTGAGAGGCCGTCGAGCAGATGCGAGCGCTCGAGCGCGTCCATGACCGGGCCTTTGACTTCCGACAGGTGCAGGCAAACACCGGCGTCGGCAAGACGCCGATTGATCATCTCGAGGCTCTCGAGTGCGGAGGCATCGATGGCGTTGACCGCCGAGCACATCAAGATGAGGTGCCTCACGTCACGTTTTTCGGCGATTTGTTCGAGAATGGCCCCTGTGCATTATTTGGGCACAGATTCACGGTAGCGGCTTGGTGAGCAAGGGCATGAAGCCGTCGGCATCGAGCTTGAGGTTCTCCGCCCAGACATAGTCGCCCGTCAGATTTATGTGGTCCCAACCCAAAGGGGAAAGCTGCGCCAAAATGGCAGGATCGACGGAGGCACCCCTTCGCTGCAATTCGCCAATGGCGCGGCCGAGATAGCGGCAGTTGAACAGGATTATCGCGGCGGACGTGAGATTGAGAGCCGCTGCCCGGATTTGTTGGTTCTCAAGGCCTCGATCCCGGAAGCGTCCGAGACGGTGGAAGGCGATCGCCCGCGCCAGACTGTTGCGCGCCTCGCCTTTGTTCAGTTCAGCGGTCACCATCCGGCGCAGTTCCGGTTCTTCGAACCAACGTAATGTGAATAGGGTCCGCTCGATCCTACCGACCTCACGTAGGGCTGCGGCAAGGCTGTTCTGCTGGCGGTAGGCAGAAAGCTTCTTCAGGATCAGCGAAGGCGTGACGGTGCGATCACGCATGGCGCCGATGATTTGGGCGATCTCAGGCCAGTGGCTTACAATGAGGTCGCGGTTGAGTTTTCTGCCGAAAAGCGGGCTCAGCCGGCCGTAACGGTTGGCAGGCTCGAACGCGTAGAGGCGGCGATCGGACAGGCGGGGAATACGCGGCTCAAAATCGAGGCCAAGCAGATGCATGACCGCGAAAACGATGTCGGAGACGCCGCCACCGTCCGTGTGCAGAGCGGTGAGATTAGCATTGCTGTCGTGGCCGAGGATACCATCAAGGGCATGGATGGCTTCGCCTGCCGTGCCAGCGATGACAGTGTGGTGAAGCGGGGCATAACGGTCTGTGATCGTCGTGTAGATCTTCACCACCGGGTCGCGGCCGTAATGCGCGTTGACCGTTCCACCCGCCTCGCCGGCACCACCGAGATAAAAGGCCTGCCCATCGGCAGAAGCACGGTGGCCGGGGCCGAACCAGGCGGCAATCGGTTCAGCATGGATGGCGTCGGTCAAACAAGCAAGAGCAGCGCGGAAGGTTTCCTCGCGCATATGCCAAGTCTGCATGCGCAGAAGTGCCCGCCGTGATGCTGCCCCGCAGACTTCTGCCATTCGTGACATGCCAAGGTTGGTCGCTTCCGCGATCAGCGTGGCAAGAAAGGCCCGCTCGTCAGTCGGGGGAAGCCCGGTCGAGACATGACCGAAGTGCTGGGTGAAGCCCGTCCAGCGCGCGACCTGCGATAGAACATCGGTGATCCGTGTAGCCGGCAGCATACGATAGCAGGTCCGCGCGAATTTCTGCCCTGCATCGTCCTCGCTGTCGTCCCTTGTGTCCTTGGGGAAGCGCAGCCGATCTCCGACGAACAAAGCGCCGTCGCCACTATTCAGGCTGCTTGCTACCTTGGACAAGGACTGGTCGAGCTTCTCGGCGCGCTCATCAAGCCAGGCATGTGGGTCACCAAGGGTAAACGCCGCTTGCCGTTGCACGCCTGCCGGCGCCAGCAGGGTATCAAGCGAGCGGTGCAGCCGGGAGGTCGGAACCCAGATATCGCCAGCTGCAAGTGCATTGGCCAGTGCGCTGTAGGTCGCCATCTCCCAATGGGTCCGGTCTATCCCGCCTGCGACGATGACGTGCCGGCGCCAGCGCCGTTCGACATGGTCAAGCGGTGGAAGGTCCGGAAAGGGTTTGCGCCAATCACCATCGAGGTCCGACAAAACCGCCATCGCCTCGCGCAGCGCCATTGTGCTGGCGGGGCCCCGAAAATCAAAGGCCCGCAGGAATGCCGGTCCGGACCGTTTGAAAGCACGATATTCGGCCGCGATTTCGTCGAGGACGTCGTCCCGATGCGGGGTGGCCGTGCGCCGGATGATCACAGCATCGGCCTCAATTACGTCGAAGGAAGCAATGCCTTGGACCGCCGCGCTGATATCCTCGCCATTCCGCGCCGTCCGGGTGATTGCCTCGAGGACCTTGGCGACCCTGACCATCCGCTCGCGGCCCTCGCTTCCGGAGATGGCCACGCGCTGCTCAAGACGTTTTCGCGCCCGCAGATGGGCGCGTCCAACCAGCGATCCGAATATGCCGATGGCGGCATCTGTCAATGTGGCTTCCAACTCGCTCAGCGTGGCGAGAAGAATGACATGCCGACGGGCTGGCCGCATCTGCTGGAAGGCTTGGGCTGTATAGCGCACCCCCTCGCGGGCGAACTGGGCCATGCGCGGCTCATGCGCTGGATCGAGTGCTCGCGGCAATCCGCATGACGAGCGGATCAGGCCAACCTTTTCGACAATTTCGGTAAGGGATGCCGGCGCAACGCGAGGTTGGGGTTCGCGAAGCCAGGAGAAGCGGCTTTGCCGGTCGTGCACTTTGTCATCGACCAATTCATCGAGACGCCGGCGTGCATCAGCATCAAGGCTACCGGCAATTTCGGCGATCAGTTTCGTTTCGGCGCGGTGCATCGCTTCGGCGGCCATTCGCTCCACCACACTGACACCAGGAATGACGATAAGGCGACGACGCATTTCATCCAGGAGCCGGTCGAGCAATATCCGCCCGTCGGTAGTGCCTTTCGCTTCTTTGATCAGCCATGCCATGATTTCCGCACGAAGCGGTTTGCCAAGGTCACGAAATCCAAATCGAGCCTTGATCCCGGCAAGCTGATCGTAACGGGTAGGATTGCGGCGAGCGAAGTGGGCAATGATGTCCGGCTCCACGCCTACCTGCTCGGCGATGTGGTCGAGCATGACCGCCGGTAACAGCTCATTTTGACGCAAGTGCCGTCCTGGGTAGCGAAGGCAGCTCAGTTGCAGAGCATATCCGAGCCGGGTCGCCGGCGTGCGTGCGGTCTCGATGGCCGCCAGGTCAGCGGCATCGAAATTGCAATGCTGCATTACCATCGCTTCATTATCGGGGAGGGCCAACAGGGCGGCGCGTTGCCGCCCGGTCATAGGAATGCGTCCAGGCACCTTTTTCCTCCAAAAACCTCTTGCCTTACGTCCCCTTAATGAAAGAGGATTGTGAAAGGCAAAAGCCTGCGGAGAACCGTTGGCGTTTCGCCCCCTCCGGATACGACCGTTTGCGAATGAGGTCAAAATGCTGATCGGCTATGCTCGCATCTCAAAAGGCGATGATCAGAGCACGGCCTTGCAACTGCGCGCTCTGAAGGAAGCTGGGTGCGAGCGCGTGTTCGAAGAGGCGGCCAGTGGCGGCCGCTGGGATCGGCCTGAATTGCAGCGAATGCTCGACCAGCTGCGCGAGGGGGATGTTGTTGTCGTCTGGAAGCTGGACCGCCTGTCGCGGTCACTAAAGGATCTGCTGCATCTGCTCGACCGGATAGAGACGACAGACGCGGGCTTTCGGTCACTGACCGAAAATATCGACACCACGACGCCGGCGGGACGGATGATGATGCAAATGGTCGGCAGCTTCGCCGAGTTCGAACGCGCTATGATCCGCGAGCGGACCAAGGCAGGTCTCGATCAGGCGCGATCCGAGGGTCGCGTTGGTGGCCGCCGACCAAAGCTCAATGCCAAGCAACGGGCCGAGATCGCCGAGAGTGTGACTTCGGGCCGTAAGTCCGCTGCTGAAATGGCACGCATCTTCGGCGTCAGCCAGCCCACGGTGTCGCGGATCGTCGCCGAGCGGCGCGCTTTCCTTGAAGGGACTGTATGAAAGTCGGCCACGATCTCTCGCGCATCATCAAATTCGCAACCCACGAAGACTGGGGCGAGGCCCTGCACGATGCGCTCTCCGATCACGTCGGTGCCGCAATGGAGGAGTTCAACCTCGAATTCGATGAAATCGGCGACATTGTCAGCGAACACTATGCCGGGGTGCTGTTTGGCTGCGCGCTCGAAGACCTTATGACGCGCCGGTTCGAACCCGACGGCGAAAATCTGGTCGATGAGTATCTGAAGCGGCGTGGATGGAATGAAGCGGCGCGCACAAAGGCTTATCTGCGCACCCTTCGGGATTCAGCAATGAGTTTGTACGAAGTCAGCGACGTGACGCCGGGCGAGGGATTCTTCGTCCGCGATCTGGTTCGCGGTGGTGAGCCCATTCGCATCAGGGAAAAGTCTGGATCGCGCACGCTGCGGCAATGGGACCGGATCGCTGTCAGGGTCGTGCCCGAACGCAATGGCCATGTGCTGTCCGGCGTCATCCTGCCATTCACTCCCGAGGCTGCAGAAACGCTGATCGAGGGTTTGAGGATCGCGAGCGGAAAGCGCCGAAAATCGACCAAAATCGATATCGAAGTCGATACACTTGCCAGCATCGCGCACCTGTTCACGACGGCATGGCTGTTCGATATCCTGCCCAAAGCATTGGGGCTTCAAACCCCCATTGTACAGAATACCGATGGCGATGAGCTGGTGTTCCACAATGTGCGGTTTCCGTTCAAACGCGGGACTTCTGCTGAAACCGTCGCTGCGCTGCTTGACGTGCACCCCGAACTGCACCGCGCCAACGATCAGTTTTGGAACTGGTTGAAGCCGTCAACAGACACGATACCGCGTGCAAAAGGCCCCGGAAAGCTTGCCTTCGGAACAAGCACAGACGATGGCCGGACCGTGTTTGGCAGCATCGAAATCAAGGGGAAGTCTGTCGTTCTTTCGGTCAACTCGGCCAATCGGGCAAAGATCGGAACAGCGGCGCTATCCGAATTGCTGGGCGCCGCTGTAGGCAAGCCATTGACCGAAATCGAAACTATCGAACAAGCAATGCGCGACCATCACAGTCCGCCTTCACCGGAACTCGATATTCCGCCAGAAGCGGCTGAGGAGCTGATCCACAAGATGATGGACCGGCACTACCGCGAAACGCTTGATCAGCCTGTCGGAATGCTCGGTGATCTCACGCCGCGCGAGGCAGCAACGACCGCCGGCGGGCGCAAGAAGATCGTAGAGTGGCTCAAATTTATCGAAAATCGGTCGGCTAATCACCCCGATGAAGCGGATCCTATGGCAACCTACGATTTTTCCTGGATCTGGCGGGAACTCGGGGTCGAAAAGCTCAGGAAATAGGGGCTTTGAGACAGTGCGACCTACTACCGTATATCTGTGTCCCAATAATGCACTGAGGCCAGGAGGCGCAAATTGAACGACTTCGCACAAGCACGGCTCGATATGTTCGCGAGCGGTTTATTCGGCCAAGGCAATGCTTTCTGGCGCTGGATCGCCACGGACGAGGCGCGCCCCTATCTGGCCGCTTTCGCTGCCGATCGTGCGCCTCCCAGCGAACGCGAGTTTTTCGCGGTCGATGTTGCCGCAGAGGATCTACTTGATTCCGATCACCTGGCCGAGCTGGCCCAGCAGATCGAGGCGACGCACGGCTAGCGCCATACGCGCCAGGGTTAGCCGCGAGCCGCTTTGCGCTGTTGCTCCGCTACGTCGCGGATCATGGCTGCCCAGCATCCCAAAATCATGCCCTCTTCATTATCGACTTCGCTTGTCGCGACCGCATAGATGCCGAGCAAGTTTGCGACCTCTCCCATCTCGACAATGCCTTGGCGCGCAAGCAGCGTGGCAAACATCGAGAGTGCTCCCCCCATTGCCCGGACCAGCGGCGCATCTTGTAGCAGATGGTCAAATTCGTGGGGCGGGTTACTGGACATAGATTGTTCCAATCAAATAAAGCGACTGCCTTTCAGGACTTATCGTCGGAAGTGGTATCCGCTGCCAATAATTCGACAACCGATAATCTGAAAACATCGGCAAGGCTCTCCAAGGTAGCAAGCGTTGGATTGCCTTGTCCGCGAACCATGTATGAAATGTGCGACGCCGCAACGCCCGAGCGTTCGGACAACTCCCCTTGAGTTATGCCTAGCTTCTTTAGTTCGCGAGCGATGTTGGCCCCGACCTGGGTCATCAACGGCGATGTTCGTTTCAGGTATATGGTTGGCATCGTGTTCGCGTCCTTCTGGCTAGGCGCAGAATGTCGGCACGGGCAGCATGGCGCAATAGGGTTGCTCAAGCAGCTATTTGCGCCATGGCTTTCGCGCCTAGCGCAGATGGTATAGATTGTGCGCCATATTTGGACGAGCGAGGTTCAAACCCTGCATGGACGGTCAGGACGACGCGATGAAATCGGCCATGGAGCTGTTCGCAGCTCGGCTTGCAAAGCGCGATGTAGAGAGGCCGATCACCGACCATCGGACCGTCGAGCGGTTGATCGCGATGCTGGAACCGCATGAGCAACAGGTTGTCCGCTTGCGGATCGGGCTTGGCCCCTCTCCCGCGCTCACTCTTGCCGCGACTGCAAAGATCGTCGGTGTGTCGCCAAGCCGCATCGGCCAAATCGAGGACAAGGCATTCCGAAGGATCAGATGGGTCTGCAACAACATAGACATTCACGATCGTTCGGCGCTGGATGCTTTGATCGCGCGCAGGCGTGATGAAGCGGCTGAGGCCGAGCGGATCAGGAAACGCGATGCCTTGCAAAAGGCGCTAGATCAGGAGCGGAAGCGCAAAGCCAAGCAAGACCGGGACGAGGTCAGGCGAGCGAAGGCGCGCGATTCCGCTTGGAACCGCAAACTACGCGTGGCGCAGGCTGAGCTTGATCGGATGAGATCCGACGCTCAGTTTTTTGCCGAACAGATCGCTCAAATCGAGCAGCGCGCTAATTGGCTGAGGGCAATTTTGCCGCGCGACCGCCAATTGGCGGCGCTGCGCGAACAGGCCGATGAAATCCGCGATGCGATCGCGAGCGCAGAAGCCAGCATATCCAACATGCTGGCCTCGCCCCCGGATGGTCCCCAGCTAGGCAAGGAAGCTTCAACAAACGATGGCCACTGATATTGAGCCGTCCCCCGCCTTCGCGCCGCAGATCGGCCGCGTTTATTTGCGCGTCAGCACCGATGCACAGGACTTACGCCGACAGGATGCCATCGTAGCCGAGGCGAAGGCAGCGGGCTATTATGTCGCGGCAGTCTATCGGGAGAAGGCATCGGGTGCCCGTGCCGACCGCCCCGAGTTGCTGCGCATGATTGCCGATCTTCAACCCGGTGAAGTGGTGATTGCCGAGAAGATTGACCGGATTAGTCGTCTTCCCTTGGCCGAGGCCGAGCAGCTGGTTGAGACAATTCGTGCGCGAGGCGCGCGACTTGCCATTCCCGGCGTCGTGGACCTGTCCGACCTCGCGGCCGACGCCGAGGGCATCGCCCGCATCGTGCTCGAATCTGTTCAGGCGATGCTCTTGAAGATCGCCCTGCAGATGGCTCACGACGATTACACCGATCGCCGCGAGCGACAGCGCCAAGGTATCGCCTTGGCAAAGGCCGCAGGGCGCAGCGGAGGGCGCAAAGGCGATCGGGCAACGCACGCCCGCATTGTGGCATTGCGCGAAGCGGGCAAGAGCATTGCCAAAACGGCAGAGCTGGCCGATTGCGACCGCAGCACCGTCAAGCGGGTGTGGGCGGCCCATCGTGCCGCCCAGGTGCAAGAACCCAGCCCTCAGCGAAATCATCGTGAGCGGAACCGCTGATTGCCCTTTCTGTTCGGCTTCAAGCCGGTGGCAGCTGCCACCGGCAGTCCCCTGCCCGCGTCAACGGACGGCTCTGTTGCAAAGATTGGCGGCAGTCAGAGGTAGGCTGTCGCTCTGCGCCGATCAGGCGGCTGCTGCGAAATGGTGGTTGAGCATGCCCATGGCCTCCGTCAGCGCCGAGGGCCCAATGCCAAAAGCTCTCTCCACAAGGCGCACCTCGCCCCTGATGCCGGGCTGCAGGCACCAGGGGCGAGCCTGTCCTTTGCGCAGGGCTCGCATGACTTCGAATCCCTTGATCGTGGCATAGGCCGTGGGGATCGATTTGAAACCGCGCACCGGCTTGATCAGTATCTTGAGCTTTCCGTGATCGGCCTCGATCACGTTATTGAGATACTTCACCTGCCGGTGGGCCGTCTCCCGGTCCAGCTTTCCTTCGCGCTTCAATTCGGTGATCGCTGCACCATAGCTCGGCGCTTTGTCGGTATTGAGCGTGGCAGGCTTTTCCCAGTGCTTCAGGCCTCGCAGGGCCTTGCCCAGGAACCGCTTCGCTGCCTTGGCGCTGCGGGTCGGCGACAGGTAGAAATCGATCGTGTCGCCCCGCTTGTCGACTGCCCGGTACAGGTAGGTCCACTTGCCCCGCACCTTGACGTAGGTTTCATCCAGGCGCCAGCTCGGATCAAAGCCACGCCGCCAGAACCAGCGCAGCCGCTTCTCCATCTCCGGGGCGTAGCACTGGACCCAGCGATAGATCGTCGTATGGTCGACCGAAATGCCGCGTTCCGCCAGCATTTCCTCAAGGTCGCGATAGCTGATCGGATAGCGACAATACCAGCGCACCGCCCACAGGATCACATCACCCTGGAAATGGCGCCACTTGAAATCCGTCATCGTTCCGTCCGTCCAATCTCCGCCAAGCATGCTCAAGCTTCACGATTTTTGCAACAGAGCCCTGATGGATGCCCAGTTGACTGGCAGCGGGACAATTAGCCGTTCAGCTTGTCCTTGAGCGCCTTGGCGGGCGCAAAGCCCAGCTTCTTCGACGCTGCGATCTGGATCGTTTCGCCCGTGGACGGGTTGCGGCCTTCGCGTGCCGGGCTGTCCTTCACCTTGAACTTGCCGAAGCCGTTGAGGCTGATCTCTTCGCCGCTGGCGGCCGCATCGGCGATCGACGCGAAGACGAGATCGACGACAGCGCGGGCGTCAGCCTTGGTGCTGCCGGTCTGGCTGGCGATCTTGTCGGCCAGGTCATTATTGTTCACGGGAATCCTTTCCGCTCGTTGTTGGTGTGTTGCCCATAGTCACCTGCGCATGGCGACGCCATGGGCAATGCGCGCATCAAGCCCGCATTTGCCGAATAAATGGAATGGTTCGTCATGTTCGGCGCCTCACCGCACAACGGCCAGCCCGATGCGGAACCGGGTCGTGCGGCGGTCATAATCGAGCAGGTTCTCGCCATAGCCGTAGAAGCTTTGGCCAAAGAGATAGAAGTCGGGACCGCCACCCAATATCCGTCGCAGGGGATAGGACATGTCCGCCGAGACTGCGCCCTTGCCTGTCGACAGGTTGAAACGGGTGGAGGTGGAGAGGCGCAGTCCATTATCCTCTCCAACCTCCATAAAGAGGCTGCCATTGCCCCTGTATCTGCGAATGTCGGGATTGTCGGAGCGGTCGCCGACAAAGAGCCACGCACGTGGCGCCACGGTCAGGCGCCAGCCACCGCTCAGCGGGAAAGCCGCCATGGGCGCGACATAGATGCTGTTGATACTGCGCGAGGCATCGCCGTCCCGGCCGTTGGATTCATGGCGCAGGCCGATTTGCCCGCTTACCGTCGCCTTGCCCGCGATCGCGACAGGCTCCGACAGATAGAAAAGCTCGGGCTGGTAGTCGATGTTGCGGAAGGGCGATGATTCCGCACCCAGATCCCAGAACATACGCTGCGTGTATGCGAAGTAGAGGCCGTCCCGAAGGGATGCATGATCTTCTTCGCGGGCGCGGCTGCCGAAGAGTTGATATTTGAAGCTCAGCTGGATGCGCGCTTCGCTGTTCGTGCCCGGACCGTACACGGCGTAGATCGGTTCATAGGCCGACAAATTTTCGAGGAAGGCGTTGCCGACTGTCCGGTCTGCTGGCGGTGGCGCGGGCAGGGGGGGCGCCTGCGCCGCCACCTGTGCCGTTGCCTGCGTGGAAGGCGGAGCGACTTCGAGCGCGATCCTTTGATCGTTCCACGCGGGAACCGACAATATTTCGCCGGCACTGGACGAAGCGAGCCGGTATGCCGCCTTGGCGAAGCTGCCAGGTGCAAGCTCCAAGGAGGCAGGCGTAGACGAGGCGCGCTCCAGCCAGACCGCATGCGCAACGTCGTCTGCGGTGAGCGTGGCGGCGACGCGATCAGGCAGAACGACAGTTTTTTGGGTGTCTGAAGCGTTCAGCAGCCGAACGTCGACCTCGACATTTCCGCCAGCTTCGCGAAGCGCGGCGCGGCTGATCAAAATCTCGATGCCATCCTGAGCCATAGCAGGCGTCGCGATGAGGAGGGCGGCGGAAACCGCCGAAAGGATCGATGCGCGTGTCATGCGTGAAGATGCTGTCCGTTGTCGACCGGGATCACGGTGCCCGTGATCCGCTTTGCGGCGTCGCTGACAAGGAAGGCCGCGAGCGCGCCGACGTCAGCGATATCCACCAGTTGCCCCTGTGGAACCTGTGCCGCCGCGCGGTCCAGCAGTTCGTCGAAGCGGTCGATCCCGCTGGCCGCGCGCGTCGAAATCGGGCCGGGCGATATGGCGTGCGCACGAATACCCTTTGGTCCGAGTTCTGCAGCCATGTAGCGCGTTGCGCTTTCCAGCGCGGCCTTGACCGGACCCATCATATTATAATGCTCCACCACACGTTCGGAGCCGTAAAAGGTCACGCAGAGCAGGCAGCCCCCGTCCGTCATCAACGGCTCTGCCAGCTTCGCCATACGCAGAAAGCTGTGGCAGGATACATCCATCGCCATGGCGAAGCCGTCTGCCGAACTGTCGATCACCCGGCCATGCAGGTCATCCTTGGGTGCGAAGGCGATCGAGTGCAGCAGGAAGTCCAGACCACCCCAGCGTTTTTCAACTTCCGCAAAAAGTGCCTCCATCTGGCCCGGTTCGCGTACATCGCAGGGCGCGGTCCATTCGACGCCCAGCCTGTCCGTCACCGGTTGAACCCAATCCTGCGCCTTGCCGTTCACATAGGTGGCGGCAAGCCGCGCACCGCCGCGTGCAAACGCTTCGGCACAGCCGGAGGCGATGGAATGTTCGTTGGCGATGCCAATGACGAGGCCGCGTTTTCCGCGAAGGTCGATGATGGGGTTCACGGCTGCACTCCAAAGAGAACGGAAAGAGTGTGAAGGCAGATCATATGCTCCTCGTCGGTAGGGATGACGCGGACCTTTACAACGCTGTCATCGAAACTGATGGCCGGAGCGCCGGCCGCGTTGGCGATTTCGTTGATCTGGATACCAAGCCATTCGAGCCGCTGGCAGATACGGCTGCGTATGTCGGCCTGATGCTCGCCGATACCGGCCGTAAACACGATGCCATCCAGGCCGCCAAGGGAGGCCGTCAGGGCGGCGACCTCTCGTGCGGCACGCCAGACGAACAACTCTATTGCATCCGCAGCCTCGGCACGGTCGCTCGCTGCAAGTTCCCGCATGTCACTGGAAATGCCGGAAACGCCGAGCAGACCCGACTTGCTGTAGAGCATGGACTCCACCTCCGAAGCGCCCATGCCCATCTGCGTCTGGAGATGCAGTACAACGCCGGGGTCGAGCGCACCGCAGCGTGTTCCCATCATCAGTCCGTCGAGCGCGGTGAAACCCATCGTTGTGTCGACGCTTTTTCCGTCCGCCATGGCGCACATCGATGCGCCATTGCCCAGATGCGCCACGACCACGCGCCCGCGCGCCATGGCCGGGTCGATTTTGCGCAGTTGATGCGCGATATATTCGTAGGAAAGGCCGTGAAACCCATAGCGCCTGATCCCCTGATCGTGCAGCGCTCGCGGTAGGGCAAAGCGCGTGGCCAGCGGCGGGCGGTCATGGTGGAATGCGGTGTCAAAGCAGGCCACCTGTGGCAGTTCGGGCGCGATGGCGGCAATGGCGCGGATCGCTCCAAGGTTATGCGGTTGATGGAGCGGGGCGAGCGCACTGAGGCTTTCCAGCTCATCCAGCACCGCATCGTCAATCAGGCACGGTCGTGAGAAGTCTGTGCCGCCATGAACGACGCGATGGCCGATGGCGATCACCTCGCGTCCGTCGAGATGCTCTGTAGCCCAGGCAAAGAGCCAGGCGAGGAGGTCGGCATGCGTCAGCGCGGCTTCATCCCGCCAGTCATGCTCCTGCAGCAATGCTCCTGCAGCATCACGGATCGTCAGGCGCGGGGAAATACCGATGCGTTCGATCTTGCCGCCTGCCGAGAGAGTGGGCGTGCGGTCGTCATCGAGCGTGAAGAGGGCGAATTTGATGCTGGAGGAGCCAGCGTTGAGGCTGACAATCGCCTTCATGCGGGTGCCGCTCCGGACTGTGCTTCGGTTGTCTCTTCGGTGCCGGGCAATCCCGGCGCCGCCTTTGTCGCTGCGCGTGAGAGCAGTACCGCCACGGCGCAGGAGGCAAGCCGCGTGCGCAGACTGTCCGCCCGGCTGGTGAGGATGATGGGTACGCGGGCACCCAATACCACGCCCGCAGCATCCGCGCCGCCCAGAAAGGTCAGCTGCTTGGCCAGCATGTTGCCCGCCTCAAGGTCTGGCACGACAAGGATATCGGCTTTCCCGGCGACGCGCGAAACGATGCCCTTTTCCTTTGCGGCCGCTTCGCTGACGGCATTGTCGAACGCGAGCGGCCCATCGAGCAGCCCGCCCGTGATCTGGCCGCGGTCAGCCATTTTACAAAGAGCCGCCGCATCGAGGGTCGTCGGCATGGCGGGGTTGACGGTCTCTACTGCCGACAGGATCGCGACCTTTGGTTCCTTGCGACCAAGGACATGGGCAAGGTCGATGGCGTTGCGGATGATATCCGCCTTTTCCTCCAGATTCGGCGCGATGTTGATGGCCGCGTCGGTGATGATGAGCGGTTCCGGATGCCCCGGCACATCCATGACATAGGCGTGACTGATACGGCGTTCGGTACGAAGTCCGTTGGCACGCGATACGACCGCGCTCATCAGTTCGTCGGTGTGGAGCGACCCCTTCATCAGCAGGACGGCTTCACCCGAATGGATCAACCCGACCGCCTTTGCAGCGGAGTCATGGCTATGGGCGGTGGCCACCAGCCGGTATGCGGAAATATCCTTGCCCGCTTCCTTTGCCGCAGCGCGAATGCGCGCTTCGGGGCCGACAAGAATAGGATTGATCAGGCCCGCTTCGGCGGCCTCCACCGCTGCTGCGAGCGCCGCCGCCGAACAGGGATGGGCCACGGCCGTCAGTGCCGGATTGCCGGCAACAGCTTCTATCAGGCGATGATAGCCGTCATGATCGGACAGGCGGATATCGGGAAGCGCGACACGCGGGCGACGGATTTTCTCGGTCGGCGCTATGACTTCTGCTTCGCCCGCGATAACCGTTTCGCCATGCTGGTTTTCGCAACGGCAGTCGAGCAGGATGATATGTCTGTCGTCGTGCTTTTCCCTGACGGTCACCGACGCGGTTATGACATCCCCTATGCCAACCGGCCGTTTGAAACGGAGAGACTGGCTGAGGTAGATCGTGCCGGGGCCAGGCAGTTCCGTGCCCAGAACAGCGGAAATCAGGCCGCCGCCCCACATGCCGTGCGCAATGACCCGGCGAAAGAAATCCCCTTCGGCGAATTCAGGATCAAGATGCGCAGGGTTCACGTCGCCGGAGGCCAGCGCAAATACCTGAATGTCCTTCTTTGACAGCGTGCGGGTCACACTCGCCGTATCGCCTATCGCGATCTCGCCATAGGTTCGGTTCTCGATCGTGTCGGTATCGTCCAAGGCTACTTCTCCAGAACATAGCTGCCCGGCGCGTCGCCGAGCGTCGGATAACCCTTGTCCGCTGCGCCCATGGATGGCGGGGGTACGGATGCGCCGGAACGTGTGCCGAGCCATTCGCCCCACGCCGTCCACCACGACCCCTCCTGTCGGGGTGCGCGCTCCCGCCATGCCGTCGGGTCGAGCGGTGGACCGTCCATCTCGCGCGTCAGCACCTGAAAGTGCCGGTTCTTGCGGCCGGGCTCGGATACGATACCGGCATTGTGGCCGCCGCTCGTCAGGACGAAGGTTGTTTCCGCGCCGGTGAGCATGTGGATCTTATGCACCGACTTCCATGGCGCCACGTGATCGCGTTCTGTGCCGACAACGAAGAGCGGTGCACGGATCGCCGCCAGCGCGATCGTGCGGCCATCGACTTCATACTTGCCCTCGGCCAAGTCGTCATTGAGGAACAGGCGGCTGAGATATTCGCTGTGCATGGCGTAAGGCATCCGGGTGCCATCCGCATTCCACGCCATCAGGTCGATCATCGGCTCACGCTCGCCCAGCAGATATGTCTGAAGGACGTGTGACCAGAGAAGGTCGTTGGAACGCAGCAGCTGAAACGCGCCGCCCATCTGGCTGCTGTCGAGGAAGCCGTGGCTCCACATCATGTTTTCCAGGATGTTGAGTTGCGCCTCGTCGATGAAGAGCCCGAGTTCGCCCGGCTCGCTGAATTCGGTCTGCGCGGCGAGGAGTGTCATGCTTGCCAGGCGGGTGTCGCCATCGCGGGCCATTGCCGCCGCGGTGATCGACAGGAGCGTGCCGCCAAGGCAATAACCGGCAGCATGGACCTTTGCGCTGCCGGTGATCGCCGTGATCGCATCCAGCGCGGCGATCGGCCCGAGGCGGCGATAATCATCAAGGTCGAGGTCGCGATCCTGCGTGCCGGGATTGTGCCACGAGATCATGAAGACAGTGTAGCCTTGCCCCGTCAGCCATCGAACCAGCGAGTTTCCGGGCGACAGATCCAGGATGTAGTATTTCATGATCCAGGCGGGCACGATCAAAACCGGCTCTGGCCGGACCGTCTCTGTGGTCGGTTCATACTGGATGAGTTCCATGAGCCGGTTGCGGAAGACGACCTTGCCCCTTGCCGTGGCGACATTCTCGCCGACGACAAAATCCTCCGTGCCGACCGGGCGCTCTCCGCGCGCCGTGCGTTGCACATCCTCAAAGAAATGACGCATGCCGTCGGCCAGGCACTGGCCGCCGGTTTCCACTATTCTTTGTTGTACCACCGGGTTCGTGGCGATGAAGTTTGTCGGCGCAAACATGTCGAGCATCTGGCGTGCCGTGAACTCCATAATGTCTTCATGATGCCTGCTGACCCCGCCGATCCCGGTGGTCGCGGCGTGCCACCATTGCTGATTGAGAAGGAAGGACTGGGCGAGCAGATTGAACGGTGGCTGTTTCCAGGCGGCATCCGCAAATCGCCGATCCTGCGGCAGCGGTTCGATGGCCGGAGCGGCATCGGGATCCTTGGCGCTGCGCGCGACGAAATCCAGCATGCGAAGATATTTGCGGGACAGTTTCGCGCCGAGTTGAAGCTGCTTCCCCGGAGAACGGGCAAGATGCATCGCCCAGTCAGAGGCGGCGAGCGCAAGTGTCGAGGGTGAAAGGCCGAAAGTCGCCTGAGCGACGGCCGACGCGGCGGCTCTGTCCAGCACATCGCAAATACTGTCCAGCGGATCGGGGCGCTCTTGCTCAGCGGGCATGTGGCACCTCCCCATAGATCATCGTCCGTTGCTGCCGTGCGCCAAGAAGTGTTGCGGGATCATCTTCGGATGAGGCGCGAAGGGCAGGCACACCGCTGGCGAGCAGATCCAGCGTAGCGTCAATGAACGCCGTCTTTTCCTCGGCTGTGTTCGACAGGCCGCCCTGCCGCAGGATGCGTCGCTGGGGGATCGTTACAAGCGCGTCAAACAGGAAGCCGGCAACGAAGTCGATTTGCTCCGGCGTCGCTTCCGACACCCCAGGGTCGCTCCGTAAAATGTTTTGAAACGCGCTGACCCAGTGGTCGATTACGCGCTGATATGTCCCGTCTTCCAGATCGGGTTCCAGGCGACGCAGTTCCTCCCTGAGCCCCATGAATGCCAGCGCTCTTGGTGTGGTGGTCGCCTCGACAAGAATGTTGGCAAGGAAGGCCATCTTTCTTCGAACATTCCCTTGCGGCAGTGGCGTGTCCACAAGAGCCGCAAAATAGCCTCTTTCCTGTTCGCGAATGGCCAAGAGCAAGCCGCGCTTCGACCCGAAGCGCTGATAGAGCGTACGTTTGCTGACCTGCGCCGCCGCAGCCACGGCATCCATGCTCGTTGCTTCGTAGCCGCGCAGGAAAAACTGCTGGGTCGCGACCTCCAGAATATGGGTGCCCAGCAATGTGGTGATGGAGCCGGGCGGCCGGCCAATTCTCGAGTGCGGTGCGGGTATCTGGGGCTGTCCCGGTATGGCTTTGCCCATTTCTTTTTCCTCGGTGCGCGAATGCAGAATCATAGGCTGGAATATGACCTGAAGCGATATATACACTTATACGTATACATACTGATTCCTGCGTGCCGATGGAAAGAGTGAAAGGCGATCATCCGAGCGACAAAGGAGCTGAGTTCTCGATGACTGGAATCGCGATCGTAACAGGCGGGACACGCGGCATAGGTGCCGCGGTCACGAAGGCCTTGAAAAAAGAAGGATATCAGGTCGCAGCCATCTATCACGGCAACGATGTGGCGGCTGAGCGCTTTGCTCGGGAAAATGCTGTGCCGATATTCAAATGGGATGTTTCGGACGAGGCGGCCTGCCTCGAGGGCACTGCGCGGGTTGAACAGGAACTCGGCCCTGTTTCCGTTCTTGTGAATAATGCAGGAATCACACGCGACGTGATGTTTCACAAGATGAAGTGGGAGGATTGGCGGGCCGTACTGTCCACCAATCTCGATTCCATGTTTGCGATGACGCGGCCTGTGATCGAGGGCATGCGCGAGCGGCGTTCCGGCCGCGTCATCAATATTTCGTCGATCAATGGCCAAAAGGGGCAGGTCGGGCAGGTCAACTACTCTTCCGCGAAGGCTGGCGTGATCGGCTTCACCAAGGCGCTGGCGCAGGAAAACGCCGCACGCGGCATCACGGTCAACGCAGTGTGCCCCGGTTATATCGACACTGATATGGTCGCTATGGTTCCGGATGAGGTCAAAGCGAAGATCGTGTCCACGATTCCGGTGGGTCGCCTTGGGGCGCCCGATGAAATCGCCTCTGCTGTGACCTGGTTGGTTTCTCCAATGGCCAGTTTTTGCACCGGATCGGTCCTTACCGTGAACGGTGGGCAATATATTGCCAATGGGTGATGCTGCGCTTTCACCTACCTTACGGGGGCATCAATCCCCGCGTCTCCACGTAACCTTGAACTGACCTGAAAGGATTTTTCAGATGAGCTATCCCTTCGATCAATGGACGACTGTTGCCGGTGCGAACCGGGACCTGCTTTTGAAATATGCCGAGATCATGCGGCATGCGGGCGAACGCCAGGCGAGCATCGCGACGCATACGCTTGCGATCCTGTCGCCCAAGAACGGCGAACAGGCGCAACCTGTGCATGCGCCGAACTTCTCCGGATTCTCGGAGATATGGCAGGAAATCGAACAAAACCGGCAAGCGACCATGGAAGAAACCAGGGCAGCCTTCAAAGCGTGGCAGGCGGACGTCGGCCATTGCTTTGAGGCCGACGCCGGCCGTCAACAGCTCGCTGCAGCCTTTGAGACATGGACATCATCCTTGTCGAAGTTGTGGCCCGGTGCTGCCGCAGGCGAGAAAGGCAAAGCCGAGAAAAAGCCGGCGTCCTGATGATTGCTTGAGTCAGAGTCATGGACCTCTCCTTCCATATTTCATGAGGGCTAGGAGGTGCGTGTGCAGGCTGGCTGGAACTTGATCGTGGCGTCAGAAAGGGACGATGTGCGGCACAAATTTGGTTTTGGAACAGGGGAGGCCCGAAGAGGGTGGCAAGCGTCACGGGCCGCCTGCGCGCTTGCTGTTTTCGGCTTTCTTTCGGGATGTTCATTCGCGCCGGACCATGTGCGACCGGCCCAGCCGGTCCCTGCTGTCTATAATGCGGAGACCGTACCCGGCAGGGCGATCGCATATTTGGGCTGGCGTGATTTTTTTCGCCATGCCGAGCTCCAGCATCTGATCGAGGAAGCGCTTGCGAACAATCGTGATGTCCGCATTGCGGCTACGCGGGTGGCGGAGGCACGCGCGGCCTGGCGTATCGAGGGGGCGTCCCTGTATCCTCAACTCGATGCTGTGGGAACGGGCACGCGGGGACGTACGCTGTTCAACCTGCCGACGGTCGGGGCCACACCGGTCGATGTGAAACAGATCAGCGCGCAGTTGAGCGCCAGCTGGGAAATCGACTTTTGGGGGCGTCTGCGGAATCTGCGCGATGCCGCGCGGTGGCAATATCTTGCCACGGAAGAAGCCCGCAGGGGTGTTGCTACCAGTCTGATCGCGCAGGTGGCCAATGGCTATCTGCTCGAGCGCGAATATGAGGAACGTGTCGCGCTCGCAAAGGATTCCATCGGAACACGCGAAGAGTCCCTGCGCATCATGCGCCGACGCTTTGACGTTGGTTCCGGTTCAAAGCTGGACATGATGCAGGCACAGATCCTGCTGGCACAGGCGCAGGCAACGTTGCAGGGGCTGGAGCAGGATCGCGTCGTCAATCGCAATGCCCTGGCGCTGTTGGTAGGACGGCCGGTGGACATTTCGCCGGGCAGACTTTCCCTTGCGGACGTGCCAGAAAACATGGTCCTGCCGGCCGGGTTGCCTTCGGATCTGCTGACCAATCGTCCGGACATTGTTGCCGCCGAGTATCAATTGCGCGCGGCCAACGCCAATATCGGCGCTGCCCGTGCTGCCTTTTTGCCCAACATCAGTCTGACGGGTGCCTATGGCACCATGAGCGACGAACTGGACGGACTGTTTTCAGCCGGAAGCAAGGCGTGGACCTTTGCACCGACCATAGCCCTGCCGCTCTTCAATGCCGGTCGACTGAAGGGCAATCTGGACGTGGCGAAGGCGCGGGAAGAACGCGCCGTCGCCGAGTATGAGCGTACGGTGCAGGCTGCGTTTCGTGACGTTTCCGACGCGCTGGTGCAGCGTCGGCAGTTGCAGCTTCAGATCGGTACGACACGCACGATGCTCGATGCGCAACGCGAACGCGCGCGGCTCGCGCTGCTCCGCTTTGACAATGGGCGATCGGCCTATCTGGAGGTTCTGGACGCGCAGCGCGATCTGTTCGACGCGGAACAGGCGCTCGTCCGGCTTCGGCGCGCCGAACTGGCGAGTATCGTCGCGCTCTATTCAGCGCTGGGCGGCGGTTTTGTCGCTGACCAGACTTTTGACAACGGCCCTCAGGGCAACACTGATGGGGGATCCAATCCATGACGCAGCCGACGAAGAAGACCTGGCTTATCAGGGGAGGGATCGTGGCAGCCGTGGCCGCAATAGGGCTTCTGCTCTGGTCGCTGCTGAAGCCGTCGGCGCTGCCGGAAGGCATCGTCGGCGGGAACGGGCGGATCGAGGCGCTGGAGATCGACATTGCCGCCAAAAGCCCGGGCCGCATTCGCGATATCGTCAAGGACGAGGGCGAACTGGTCAATGCGGGCGACGTGGTGGCGCATATGGATGTCGAGACGCTGAATGCGCAGTTGTCCGAAGCGCAGGCGCAACTGGCGCAGGCCCTGAACAATGTCCAGATCGCCGAAACGCAGGTCGGCCAGCGGCAAAGCGAGCATGCAGCCGCGGTGGCGACAGTCCGCCAGCGGGAAGCAGAGCTCAATGCCGCGCGTAAGCGCCTTGCCCGGTCCGAAACGCTGGCGCGTGAGGGCGCAACGCCGGCGCAGGAGCGCGACGACAATCAGGCGGCCGTCGAAGGGGCGGCGGCAACCGTCGAGGCGGCCAAAGCGCAACTGGCATCGACGCAGGCCGGAATCGCTGCGTCGCGCAGTCAGGTGATCGGCGCGCGCTCCAACGTCGATGCGGCGCGCGCGACGATCGTGCGGATAAAGGCAGACATCAACGATGCCGATCTGCGCGCGCCGCGCGGTGGCCGGATCCAGTATCGCGTGGCGCAGCCGGGCGAGGTTGTGGCCGGCGGCGGACGCGTGATGAACCTGGTCGACCTGTCGGATGTGTATATGACCTTCTTCCTGCCGGAAACGACCGCCGGGCGTGTCGGCATCGGTAGCGAGGTTCGTCTCGTGCTCGATGCCGCTCCACAATATGTCATTCCGGCGAAGATCAGTTTCGTCGCCGACGTTGCGCAGTTCACGCCCAAGTCGGTGGAAACGGAGAGCGAGCGCCAGAAGCTGATGTTCCGGGTGCGCGCAAAAATCGATCCCGCGCTTCTGCGCCGTCACATCGCGCAGGTGAAGACCGGGTTGCCAGGCATGGCCTATGTCCGTGTCGATCCCAACACGCCCTGGCCAGCCAGTCTTTCCAATCTTGTGAAGGAATAGGCCAGTGGCCTTGTCTGCGGAACGCCCGATGGTCGTTCGCCTTGCACAGGTGCGCCTGCGCTATGGCAAGGCGGAAGCGCTGCGCGGGATCGACCTGGATATAGAAGCCGGCCGAATGATCGGCGTCATCGGCCCCGATGGTGTGGGCAAGTCCAGCCTGTTCGCGCTGATCGCCGGCGCGCGCGCAGTGCAGGAGGGGACGGTCGAGGTTCTGGGCGGCAACATTGCCGACAGCGACCATCGGGATGCCGTCTGCCCGCGCATCGCCTATATGCCGCAGGGGCTGGGCAAGAACCTCTACCCCACGCTGTCGGTAGAAGAGAATCTGCAGTTCTTCGCGCGCCTCTTTGGCCACAGCGCAGAGGAACGCCGGCGACGCATCGACGATCTTACCCGGAGCACCGGCCTGTATTCCTTCCTGTCCCGCCCGGCGGGCAAGCTGTCAGGCGGGATGAAGCAGAAACTGGGGCTTTGCTGTGCGCTGATCCACGACCCAGACCTGTTGATCCTTGACGAGCCGACCACCGGTGTCGACCCGCTGGCGCGCGCGCAGTTCTGGGACCTGATCGCCCGTATCCGCAAGCAGCGCCCCGGCATGAGCGTGATCGTGGCGACCGCCTATATGGACGAGGCGCAGCGTTTCGACTGGCTCGTCGCGATGGACGATGGTGCAGTGCTGGCCACCGGCACACCCGCCGAAATCCTTGAACGTACGGGCTCCGACAATCTTGAGGCGGCGTTTGCTGAGTTGTTGCCCGAGGAAAAGAAGCGCGGGCACAAGCCGGTGATCATTCCGCCGCTCGACGTTGACGAGAATGACATCGCCATCGAAGCCCAGAATCTGTCGATGCGCTTCGGCGACTTTGTCGCGGTCGATCATGTCAGCTTCCGCATCCGGCGGGGCGAGATATTCGGCTTCCTTGGCTCCAACGGTTGCGGCAAGTCGACGACGATGAAGATGCTGACGGGCTTGTTGCCAGCCAGCGACGGGCAGGCCTGGCTGTTCGGCAACGTGGTTGATCCGCGTGACATGGCGACGCGCGGCAGGGTTGGCTATATGAGCCAGGCCTTCTCGCTCTACAGCGAGCTGTCGGTCCGGCAGAATCTTGAGCTGCATGCCCGGCTGTTCCATGTGGCTGCCGACGAAATACCGGGCCGGGTCGAAGAGATGGCGGCGCGGTTCGGGCTGGAGCCTGTGATGGACGATCTGCCCGAGCGCTTGCCGCTCGGTATCCGTCAGCGCCTTTCCCTGGCCGTCGCGATGGTTCACAAACCCGAGTTGCTGATCCTCGACGAGCCCACCTCCGGCGTCGATCCTGTTGCACGCGATGCGTTCTGGAGGCTGCTCGCCGAACTGTCGCGGCGCGACAAGGTGACGATCTTCATTTCCACCCACTTCATGAATGAAGCGGAACGGTGCGATCGCATGTCGATGATGCATGCGGGCAAGGTGCTGGACAGCGACGTTCCGGCGAAGCTTGTGGAAAAGCGGGGCGCAAAGACACTCGAAGAAGCGTTTATCGGCTATCTGATCGAGGCAACGGGCGAGAGCGAGGTCGAAGCGGAAGAGGTGACGCCGGATCAAGCCCGGGTCGTCCATGAGCCGCTTCCCGTGAAGCAAAGTTTCAGTCTCCAGCGCATGTTGAGCTATGTCTGGCGTGAGGTGCTCGAACTTCAGCGTGATCCCGTGCGGGGCACATTGGCGCTGGGCGGCACGGTCATATTGATGCTGGTGATGGGCTTCGGAATAACGCTGGACGTCAACGACCTGCGCTATGCCGTGCTCGACCGGGATCAGAGCAGTGTGAGCGAGCGCTACCAGCTCGACATTTCCGGATCACCCTATTTCACCCAACGACGTCCGATTACAGACTATGACGACCTCGATCGGCGGATGAAGAATGGCGAACTGGCGCTGGCCATAGAGATACCACCCAATTTTGGCCGCGATGTGCAACGCGGCCAGGATGTTGCCATCGGTGCATGGTTCGATGGCGCGATGCCGCAACGCGCGGAAACGGTGCAGGGGTATATCCAGGGCATGCACCAGCACTGGCTGGCCGACCAGATGCGTATGGCCGGCATTTCCGGGACAGCTGGATCCGTATCGGTTGAAAATCGCTTTCGTTACAATCCCAACGTCACCAGCCTGCCTGCGATGGTACCGGTCGTCATTCCGCTATTGCTGCTGATGCTGCCGGCCATGCTGACGGCTTTGGCGGTGGTGCGAGAGAAAGAGACCGGTTCCATCATCAATCTGTATGTCACGCCAGTGACGCGATCGGAATTCCTGCTTGGGAAGCAGCTCCCCTATATCGCGCTCGCCATGATCAATTTTGCGGTCATGTTCCTTATGGCGATCTTCCTGTTCAACGTGCCGCCGACCGGTAACGTGATGGCGCTTGTCACGGCGGCATTGCTATTCTGCGTGATATCGACGGGCATGGGGCTGTTGGCGTCGGCGGTTACGCAAAGCCAGATCGCAGCGATGTTCCTTGCCATGATGGGTACGCTGATTCCGACCATTACCTATGGTGGCATGCTTGATCCCGTATCCTCGCTCGAAGGCGGGGCTCGGATCATCGGCGAAATATATCCCTCGGGTCACATGTTCACGATCAGTCGAGGTATTTTCAACAAGGCGTTGGGTTTCGCCGACTTGCTCGGAGCCTTTTGGCCATTGCTGATTACCGGGCCTTTGATCATCGGCGTGGCTACTATGCTCCTTGCAAAGCAGGAGCGTTGATCATGCGCCGGAAGTTCGCGAATATCTATCGGCTGGGCGTCAAGGAGCTGTGGAGCCTGTGGCGGGATCCTACCATGCTGTTCCTTATCATCTTCATGTTCACTTTCGCAGTCTATTCGGCCGCTACAGCCTCTCCCGAAAGCCTGCACAGGGCATCGATCGCTATCGTGGATGAGGACAGTTCGCCGCTCTCCCAGCGGATCGCTTCGGCCTTTTACCCGCCGCAGTTCGTAAAGCCTGTCATGATCGCGCCAGCACAGATCGACCCCGGCATGGACGCGGGCGTCTACACTTTCGTGCTGCACATTCCATCGGGCTTCCAGCGCGACGTCCTGGCGGGGCGATCGGCCGAAATACAGTTGAACACGGACGCCACGCGGATGACGCAGGCCTTTTCCGGCAGCGGTTATATCCAGCAGATCGTGTTGAGCGAGGTTGAAGAATTCAGGACGCGGTATCGCGGAGAAAGTTCTTTGCCGGTACGTCTGGAACTGCGTGCCCGCTTCAATCCCACGCTGGATAAAAGCTGGTTCGGCGCGCTGTCCCAGATCATCAACCACATTGCGATGCTGTCGATCATCCTGACGGGTGCAGCACTGATCCGCGAACGGGAGCATGGCACGATCGAGCATTTGCTGGTCATGCCCGTGACGCCGTTTGAGATCATGCTCAGCAAGGTATGGTCGATGGGGCTGGTTGTGTTGCTGGCCGCTTTCATATCACTTCAACTGGTCGTCAGGGGCGCACTGGGCGTGCCGGTGGCCGGCTCTCAGCTGCTCTTCTTTGCGAGCGCTGCGCTGGTTCTGTTCGCGACGACATCACTCGGCATATTCATGGCGACGATCGCCCGGAACATGCCGCAATTCGGCATGCTGTCGGTTCTGGTACTGTTGCCGCTCCAGATGCTCTCGGGCGGTACGACCCCGCGCGAGAGCATGCCCGAATTCGTTCAGAACGTCATGCTCGTCGCGCCGACGACGCACTTCGTGCAACTGGGGCAGGCCATCCTGTTCCGTGGCGCAGGCATCGATGTCGTATGGCCGCAAATGCTGGCGGTCACCGCGATCGGCACCGTATTTTTCGTTATCGCGTTGAGGCGTTTCCGCAAGACCATCGCATCGATGGCCTGAAGCAGCAGCTAGACATCCAGCCGCTGCTTCACGTCCGTCAGGAAATCGACATGCGCATCGGCGGTTGTATAGCCCCGATACATCGTGCCGACGCTGGCATGCGTGCCGCCGGCGTCACGCCAGCGGCGCAGCGTGTCGAGTGTTTCCGGCACGTCGAGCCCGCGCCCGGTCTTGTCCTGCAGCACGAGGTGAAAACCGAAGCCGCCCACTGGTCGTTCGCTCTGCGCGAGCAATTCCTTGATGCGGGTGATGCCGGGAAGCGCACTTTCCTCCAAACCGGCCGCGAAGGGCTCTGTTGCAAAGATTGGCGGCAGTCAGAGGTAGGCTGTCGCTCTGCGCCGATCAGGCGGCTGCTGCGAAATGGTGGTTGAGCATGCCCATGGCCTCCGTCAGCGCCGAGGGCCCAATGCCAAAAGCTCTCTCCACAAGGCGCACCTCGCCCCTGATGCCGGGCTGCAGGCACCAGGGGCGAGCCTGTCCTTTGCGCAGGGCTCGCATGACTTCGAATCCCTTGATCGTGGCATAGGCCGTGGGGATCGATTTGAAACCGCGCACCGGCTTGATCAGTATCTTGAGCTTTCCGTGATCGGCCTCGATCACGTTATTGAGATACTTCACCTGCCGGTGGGCCGTCTCCCGGTCCAGCTTTCCTTCGCGCTTCAATTCGGTGATCGCTGCACCATAGCTCGGCGCTTTGTCGGTATTGAGCGTGGCAGGCTTTTCCCAGTGCTTCAGGCCTCGCAGGGCCTTGCCCAGGAACCGCTTCGCTGCCTTGGCGCTGCGGGTCGGCGACAGGTAGAAATCGATCGTGTCGCCCCGCTTGTCGACTGCCCGGTACAGGTAGGTCCACTTGCCCCGCACCTTGACGTAGGTTTCATCCAGGCGCCAGCTCGGATCAAAGCCACGCCGCCAGAACCAGCGCAGCCGCTTCTCCATCTCCGGGGCGTAGCACTGGACCCAGCGATAGATCGTCGTATGGTCGACCGAAATGCCGCGTTCCGCCAGCATTTCCTCAAGGTCGCGATAGCTGATCGGATAGCGACAATACCAGCGCACCGCCCACAGGATCACATCACCCTGGAAATGGCGCCACTTGAAATCCGTCATCGTTCCGTCCGTCCAATCTCCGCCAAGCATGCTCAAGCTTCACGATTTTTGCAACAGAGCCGTAGCGCTTATGTGGCGCCAAAATTTCATCCCCGCCAAACCGCATGAACGGTCATGTCATTGTTGTCGAGACGCAAAATTCTAGGGTGCGCCGCATGATGCCTAAGGGGCAGTGTCGCTGCTTTTCTCTCTCGATACGAGCTGACCACTGATGTGGGAGCGTCTGCTGATGGATCTTGAAAAGCCGGGCTGGCAGCAAAAAATGACAGAGGCCGGGATCGATGGGTGAGGGGCTGATAGGGTTCGGATCTGGCGATATGTATCCGGTCGCCCGCCCAAGATTAGGCCGTCACCACCCCCCGGCCACGGATTGGACGATGACGCCGGATGTCCGCGCGATCAGCACGAAATTGGTGCCCGCATAGCACCAGACATGTCCGGCCGGCGCCACGGCAAGGCCGAAGCCGGCGGGATTGAGGACCACATAGTTGCGCATCGAGACAGGCAAGGTGCCGCCCACCCGCCAGACAACGTTCACATAGCGTGGAGCCACGGGATAATAGCCAAAGCCAGGCGCGAAATAATAGCCATGGCGGGGGCCATGATAATAAGCGAAGGCGGGATGGCCGCGCCACCAGCCAGGGCGTCCACGGTCGACCACGACCGTGCGGTTTTGCACCATCCTTGGCGCAGAGATGATGGTCGTATGACGCACGGCCTGTGCTTTGACCGGCGTGCCCGTTGCCGTGGTGATGGCGATGAGGAGAAGAAGGCCGGTGCTCGCCTGGACGGAACCTATGCGGAATTTGGGCAGGGTGATAACAAGGCGGCGGGATGAATGGAACATGATCGAACTCCATGTGATGGGAGCCCGTTATCGCGCCATTCTGCATCAACTGATCGGGGCTTGTGTATCAATCCGTGTCGGCCCTGCGGAGCGACAATATCGCGCGAAACCCACCCTCGCGACGATTCTCCAGCATGAGGTCACCACGATAGCGCTGGGTCAGTGCCTGCACGATCGACAGGCCCAGACCGACGCCGCCGGTCTGCCTGGCCCGTGAACTCTCGACCCGTTCAAACGGTTCGGTCAGGCGCTGCAAGCTGCCGTGCGGTACGCCGGGACCATCATCCTCGACCAGGATACGGATATGGGACGCGTCGCTCTCCACCCGAATGCGTGCCAGGCCACCACCATAGCGGACCGCATTATCGAGCAGGTTGGCCAGCATGCGCTGCAACGAGATGTGGGAAACATGGGCATGGAGCGGGTGCGGCAAGGGTGCGATGTCGATCAGCTGGTCGCGCTGGGACCGTTCTGCAGCGACGAGCGCCAATTCGGCGCGAACATCACAGACCGCCATGTCCAGATCGGTCGCGGCGGACTCGCGCGCGAAGGTCAGGGTGTCGCTCAGCAGGGCACGCATTTCCTCGATATCCTGTTGCGCCAGCAGGCGCTGATCCTCATCCTCGATAAACTCGCTGCGCAGATCCATCCGGGTCAGATAGGTGCGATAATCATGAGCGATGGCGGCGAGCATGCGGGTTCGCTCGTCGAGCAGCGCGCGCAGGTGCTGGCGCAACTGGCTGAAGCTTTCGCCCAGTTCGATGATTTCCCGTGGTCCTCCCGGCTTCAACTGGTCGAGCCGGTCGTCGCGCACTGCGCGAGCCAACCGCCCGACCGGGCGCGTGGTCTGCGAGGCGAGCCAGAGGATGACGACGATGTCCACGATCGCCACCGTGAGCAGGAAGAGCATCAGATTGTTGACGATCTTGGTGAGGGGCGCGGCGACCATCTGCTCGACCCGGATGGCGTTGCCCTCCGCCAATGCGACCGATACCCGCACCGGGCTCAGGGTGACGGCTGGCCGCATGTCGATATTGGCGGGGCCAATATCGCCCTGTGTCTCGATCCTGAAGGGGCGGCCGCCCAGGGCCTGCCGGTAGCGGGCCAGGGTCGTCGGGGTGGCCGATGCCGGATTTTCAGCTGGCAGTGCCTTGAGCAGGGTGACGCGCAGGGTCGCATCGGAAAAGGCGCGGACAAGGTCGGCATGGGTGTTGGGCGGCGTCCGCTCGAAGGCCGTTACAATGAGGGCAACCTTCTCCGGAACGGGAACCCGGTAAAGCGGTGCGATCTTGCGCATGTCCGTCTGCTGCAGGAACAGAAGGATCACCGCGATCATCGCCAGAAGATGCAACAGGACGATCAGTCCGATGCGGTCCCGCAGCCGCAGCGGACGCAATTTCAGCATCGCGTCACCGCCGGCGCGAACAGATAGCCATCGCCGCGTACCGTGCGGATCATCGCCGGCTCGCGTGGATCATCGCCCAGTTTGCGTCGCAACCGGCTCATCTGCACATCAATGACGCGATCGACCGGGCTGGCATGGCCGCCGCGCGTCCAGTCGATCAGCAACTCGCGCGAGAGGATGCGTCGGGGATGGAGGACAAGCGCATGCAGCAGGTCGAATTCGCTTGTCGTAAGGCCGACCGGTTCGCCTGCCGGGTTGGTGAGGTCGCGGGCGCCAAGGCGCAGCAACCAGCCTTCGAAGCGGAAATTGTCGCCGCTTTCTTCGGCGGAGGCGGTCGCGATGTCTCGGGTACGCCGGATGATCGACCGTAGCCGTGCCAGCAATTCGCGCTTGTTGAACGGCTTGGCCAGATAGTCGTCCGCGCCGATCTCCAGGCCGATGATCCGGTCGATCGGATCATCCTTGGCAGTGACGATCAGGATCGGCAGGCGCGGCCAGCGCGCGCGCAGACGCTGGCATATCTCCAGCCCGTCCTCGCCCGGCAGCATCAGGTCGAGGATCAGGCAATCGAGCCGTTCCAGCACGCCGTCCGCCTCCAGTCCGGCCGAGCCTTCAAAGGCCAGCACGTCGAAGCCCTCGCGGGTCAGCAACAGCTTTACCAGGTCGCGGATGCCGGGGTCATCCTCGACGATCGCGACCATGCCATTGGACGCCTGGGGCGGGGCCATCATCTCGTTCCTTTCGTCATCAGCATATGGCTGCGATCAGGGCGTCCCCGGAAACAGCCACACTGCGGCCGGGGACGATCGATCACTTGCCATATTTTGCAGCGGCAGCGCGCAATTCTTCCGGGGTCAGTTTACCGTCCCGGTCGGCGTCGATCATCGAGAAGCCACGCTCGCGGCGGCCGGCGGCCTTCCATTCTTCCAGCGACAGGGCGCCATCCTGATTTGTATCCGCCTTGGCAAAGATGTCCCTGGCCCTGGCGGACGCATCCTGCGCCATGGCGGTCGGGCCCTGGGTTGCGGCCAAGGCCACCAGCGTCAGCGCGATCGTCGGATATTTCATGTCATTCTCCTTGGTCAGGCCCGAAATGAGCATGGGTCATATAGCGGCCCCACAGGCGCCATGTCCGATGGCTGGATGAAGACAAGTTACAGTTTGTAACAGCGGCGCGCGATGCGGTGGGGGCTGCAAATATTCGATACATTCTGCGGCAAGGCCGTTCATGCGGATGCCCGACATGTTCCTTCCCGCGCGGCTTTCGCTGATACGGAGAAGGAGAATGCACCATGAACAAGCGCCAATTCGCCATTGCCTTCCTTTCGACGCTGGCTGCCGCCGGCACGATATCGACGGCCGAAGCCCGCAGCCGATCTTTCCAGTACAGCCATAGCCGCAGCGTTCAGGGGCCGAACGGGCGCGGATTCCATCATGACTATAACGCCTCGCGCGGTGGCGGGCAGGCCGCCATGAGCCGGAATATCCAGACCAATGACGGACGCGGCCTCAGCAGCCAGCGCGGCTATCAGGTGCAGGATGGCCAGTTCCACGGTGCGACCAGCCATGTGACCAACAGCGGCAAGAGTTGGGGACGCTCGACCAGTGCCGTTGCCAACGGCGATGGCACCGCAACCTATCAGCGCGACATCACTGGTCCCAATGGCGGTTCGGCCTCTCGCTCGGGGACCATCGGCGGCGGACCGCGCTGAACATGCTGAACCATGGCGCATCCCGCTCGGCATCGATGCGTCATGGTTCAGGCAGGCTGTTACATGATGTTACATAGCCCCCATCGAGCTGTTGCAGATCGCCTCCATTTCCAAGCCCTTGCACGAACCGGCCTGCTTTTGCGGCCTTTCTCCACGGGGATGGAATGGCACGTTTTGCCCATGTCGCACCGATCGCGGTGCTGTTGCTCGCTGCCTGCAACACGGAGCCGCCCGCCCAGGATGAACGGCGCGCGGTGACGGTGCAGCGCGTCGACGCTGGCCGCGCAAGCGAGGTGAGTTATGCCGGGGAAATCCGGTCTGCCTTCGAAAGCCAGATCGGCTTCGAGGTGGCGGGCCGCATCGTAGAGCGCAGCGTCGATCCGGGCAGCCATGTCCGCGCAGGCCAGATGCTGCTGCGGCTGGACAATGCCGATTATGCGCGCGCGCTGGACAGCGCCGTGGCGCAAAGCGGTTCGGCCCGGACCGCCGCCGCAGTGCAGCAGGCCGATCTGGCACGATCGCGCGCCTTGTTGCAGCAAGGCTTCATCTCGCCGGCGGAATTCGATCAGCAAAAGGCCGCAGCAGTCCAGGCGCAGGCGCAGTTGCGGGCTGCGGCCGCCCAGCGCGGTACGGCATCCGCCCAATTGGGTCGCACCCTTCTGGTTGCGCCGCGTTCGGGCGTGATCACGCAGATCCAGGCCGAGGTCGGTCAGGTGGTGGGCGCCGGGCAGGCGGTGGTCACGCTCGCCGATCCCGCGCACCCGGAAATCGCCGTTGCGCTGCCCGAAGGCAGTCTGGAGCGGATCAGGGGGGCGTCGCGCTTCAGCGTCGCCCTGTGGAGCAGCCCCGACCGGCGTTACACGGCGACATTGCGCAGCATCGCCGGCGCAGCCGATCCCACGACACGCACATTCGCAGCCCGCTTTGCCATTGCCGCACCAAGCCAAGCGCTGCGGATGGGAGAGACCGCCGAATTGCGGGTTGAAGATCCAACGGCAAAGGCCGCCGTCCGGGTGCCGCTGACGGCCGTGCTTCAGGCAAATGGACAGGCACAGGTCTGGATTCTGGATCGGCGGACGATGACGGTGCAACCGCGCGCCGTGCAGATCGCAAGCGCGCAGGGCGACATGCTGACCATCCTATCGGGGCTGAGGCCCGGCGAGACGATCGTCACCGCCGGCGTCCATCTGCTCCGCGCGGGCGAGACGGTGCGCGTCGTTCAGGTGCCGCAATCATGAGTGCGGACCAGAAGGGCATGAACCTGTCGCGCTGGGCGTTGTCGCATCAGCAGATGGTCGGCTTCCTGCTGGTGCTGGCGGCGGTCGCAGGCCTGTTTTCCTACATGGCATTGGGCCGCAAGGAAGATCCCGAATTCACCGTCAAGACGATGATGATCAGCGTCGGCTGGCCCGGTGCCACCGCCGAACAGATGTCGGAGCAGGTCATCAAGCCGATCGAGACGGTGCTGACCGAAAATATCCCCGAGATCGACTATGTGAAGAGCAAGGCCAGGCCGGGTCAGGCGACGCTGAATGTGACGCTGATCTCGACCGCCAGGAGCAGCGCGGTTCCCGGCATCTGGTACACGGTCCGCAAGACCGTGACCGACCATCGCGGCGATTTGCCCGACGCTGTGATCGGGCCGTCCTTCAACGACGAGTTCGGGACCACCTATGGCAATATCTATGCGATCACCGGCGACGGATTTTCCTATCCGGTGCTCAAACGTTATGCCGAAACCCTGCGCGACCGCATCCACATGCTGCCCGATGTCGCCAAGACACAGATCATCGGTGCGCAGGATGAAGCCATTTATGTGACCTATGACAGCGCCCGGCTCGCCATGTCGGGCATTTCCGCGCAGGCGATAGCCGACGCGCTCGACACGACCAATGGCATTGCCGCATCGGGCATCGTGGAGGCCGGTGCCGAACGGGTGCGGATGCAGGTGACGGGCGCCTTCGGATCGGTCGAGGCGATCGGCGCGACGCCGATCGTCGCCAATGGCAAGCGCATCCGGCTCGACGCGATCGCGACGGTCGAGCGCAGGCCGGTCGACCCCGCCACCTTCAAGATGCGTTTTGGCGCTCGGGATGCGGTGGGTGTCGGCATCAGCCTGCGATCGGACGGCGATGTCGCCCGCCTGGGGGGCGATCTCAAGCATGTCGTCGCCACTCTCCAGTCCGAGATGCCGGTCGGCGTCGAGATTCACACGGTGTCCGACCAGACCCATGTGGTGGACGAATCCGTCGGTGAATTCACGACCTCGCTGGTCGAGGCGATCGTCATCGTGCTGGCCGTCAACTTCCTGTCGCTGGGCTGGCGTCCCGGCATCGTCGTCGCCCTGTGCATCCCGCTGGTGCTGGCAATGACCTTTGTCTCGATGCTCTATCTGGACATCGACCTGCAGCGCATCTCGCTCGGCGCGCTGATCATTGCGTTGGGCCTGCTGGTCGACGATGCGATCATCGTGGTCGAGGCGGTTGCGACCCATTTGGAGGCGGGGTGGACCCGCACCAGAGCTGCGATCAGCGCCTATGGCGTGACAGCCGTGCCGATGCTGGTCGGCACGCTGATTACCGTTGCGGGCTTCCTGCCGATCGCCATGTCCAAGGCGACGGCCAGCGAATATGTGATCTCGCTGTTCCAGGTGATCGCCATCTCGCTGATCCTTTCATGGATCGTCGCGGTCATCTTCACGCCCTTCATCGCCTATCATCTGCTGCCGCAGCGGGCCGATGCGCGCGACGATGCGGGTGAGCCCGAGGAGCAATATGAGGGCCGTTTCTACGGCTGGTTCCGGCGACTGCTCGACCGATGCCTGGAACGGCGCAAGGCGGTGGTGGGTCTGGCGCTGACCATGTTCATCGCGTCGATGCTGCTGTTCCAGATCGGCGTGCCACGCCAGTTCTTTCCCGCGTCCGACCGGCCCGAACTGGTGGTCGACCTGCAATTGTCGCAAAATGCCAGCTTCGCCCAGACCCAGGCCGTGGCGGCGCGGATGGAGAGGCTGCTGGCGACCGACAAGCGGATATTGTCCGTCACATCCTATGTCGGGGGTGGATCGCCGCGCTTTTACCTCCCCCTCAACGTCCAGACACCGGACATCACGCTGGCCGAACTGGTCCTGCAGACGCGGGATGAAGAGGCGCGCGAAGCGGTGATCGGCCATATTCAGGGCCTGTTCGCCACCCATTTCCCAGAGGCGCGGGGGCGGGTCAGCCGTCTGGAAAATGGCCCATCCGTCGGTCAGCCTTTGCAATATCGCGTGGCGGGACCGGCACTGGCGCAGATTATTCCCGTGGCGGACAAGCTGGAGGCCCTGATCCGGGCGGACAGCCATGCGCGCGACGTGAACAGTGATCGGGGCGAACCGTTGAAGGCCATCCGCGTCGATCTGGACCAGGACAAGGTCCGGGCATTGGGCCTGTCGACACAGGCGGTCCAGCAATCGTTGCAGACGGCGATCGGCGGTGCAGGGACGACCAGCTTCCGCGATCGCGACCTGGCGCTGGACGTGGTTCTTCGCCTGAATGAAGCCGAACGCACGGATCTTGGCCGGATCGCCAATCTGCCGATCCAGACGCCCAATGGCGCCGTCCCGCTATCGCAGCTCGGCCATGTGTCCGCGGGCAGCGAGCCGGCTGTCCTCTACCAGCGCAATCGGCAGCCCACGATCACCATCGCCGCCGATGTCGAGGGCGAGCAGGCGAGCGACCTCGCAAAGCGGATAGAGCCGCAGATCGCCGCGATGCGCCGCGCGCTTCCGCCCGCCGCATCGATCGTCAAGGGTGGATCGGACGAGCAGAGCAGCATCAACCAGAAGGCGACACTGGCGGCGGTGCCATTCGCCATCTTCGTGATCGTCATCCTGCTGATGCTCCAGTTGCAGAATGTGAAGCGCATGCTGGTCGTGCTGGCGACCGGGCCACTGGCGCTGATCGGCGTAGCCCTGATCATGGCGCTGTTCCGCATTCCCTTTGGCTTCGTCGCGATGCTGGGGTCGCTGGCGCTGTTCGGCATGGTGCTGCGCAACTCGGTCATCCTGATCGCGCAGATCGACACGCTGTCGGCGCATGGTCTGCCGATGCGGCAAGCCGTGCGCGAGGCGGCCGTCCATCGGCTGCGGCCGATCATGTTGACGGCGCTGGCCGCCATCCTGGCCATGATCCCGCTAACCCAGTCAACCTTCTGGGGGCCAATGGCCTGGGCGATCATGGGCGGCCTGATGGTCGCCACCATCCTGACCCTCATCGTCCTGCCTGCACTTTACGAACTGGTATTCGATCGACCGCAGCGCTGTGCCAGCAACCCGGAGATTCCCGCATGAAGCATCTTCTTTTCCTCGGGGCCGCGATCATGGTCGTGCCGTCGGCCCATGCGACCGACCTTGTCGACGCATGGCAGGCCGCCGCCACCCACGACCCTGATCATCTGGCGGCCCAGGCCCAACGCGATGCAGGGGGCGAGTCGGCCGTGCAGGCGCGGGCGCTCCAGCGTCCGAGCGTTCAGTTCCAGGGCGGCTATCAATATAATGTCACCGAAACCAACGCCCGCCTGCCGGAGGATCTGGAGCCGGTCTTCACCGGCAGCCGGTCCGGTGGTCGTGCCAGCATTGCGGTGCAGGCCGTCCAGCCCCTCTATGATGCATCGAAACAGGCTCAGGCGGTTCAGCTGCGCGAAAAGGCGGCTGGCGCCGATGTGCAATTTGCAGCCGAACAGCAGCAGCTGATCCTCCGCGTCGGTCAGGCTTATTTCAAGCTGCTGGCAGCGCAGGACAGGCTTGCCTCCTATCAGGCCCAGGTCGCTGCAGCCGATCAGCAACGGCGCGGCGCACAGGCGCGTTTCGATGCCGGTCGGGCGCGCATAACCGACGTCCGCGAGGCGGAAGCGCGGCGCGATGCGAGCGAAGCGCAGCGCATCGGCGCGGAAGCCGAACTCGCCTATGCACGCGCCGATTTCGCGGAGCTGACCGGCCTGCCGACGGAAGGTCTGGAGCGGCCGGCTGACGGGTTCCAGGCGCCTCCGCCGCCTGCCGGGCTGGAGGAATATATCGAGCAGGCGGAACGCCGATCACCGCTGGTCCAGGCGGCGGTGCATCAGGCCAGGGCCGCGGGCGCCGAGATCGACCGCTACGGTCTTGCCGGGCGCCCCGTGGTCGAAGGCGTTGCAGGCTATCAGGGGCAATATCGCCTGGGTGGCGACAGTGGCAATGGCATCGTGCCTGACCGTCTCCAATCGGCATCGGCGGGGCTGCGTATAACCATCCCGCTTTATGCCGGCGGTGCGATCGCGTCGAAGGAACGGGAGGCCCGCGCCAACGCCAGCAAGGCCGCGCGCGATCTGGATGGCGCCCGGCGCGATGCGCGGCTGCAGACGCAGCAGGCCTGGTATGGGGTATCGACTGGTGCGCGTCGGGTCGCGGCGCTGGATACCGCGCAGCGCTCGGCTGGCCTGCAGCAGGTGGCTGCCAATACCGGTCGCGAAGTCGGTATCCGGACCCAGGACGATGTGCTCAATGCGCAGAATCAGAGCTTTTCCACGGATCGTGACCGGCGGCAGGCAATCTATGATTATCTGACGGCCCGGCTCCAATTGGCAGCCGCAACGGGCGATCTGAACGGCGAGGCGCTGGCCGGCATCAGCGCCATGCTGCAATGAGCGCCGGCCGCTATTCAGGCGTTGGCCGGGCTGATCGATGGGGCGGGACTGGCGATATTACGGCCGGCGCCTGCGTCGATCGCCATGGCGATCATGATGGTGAACGATCGGACTGCATGGTCAAATGCCCTGGCGAGCGCCGCGCTACATTGATGGACGAGTGCATGCTCCCGCCCCTCGACGAGGTCGAGCAGCCGCCACTCATCCTCCGACAGGATGGTGCCTTCACCAGAACGGAAGGGATGCCCCAGAAGCAATTCGGAAAGGCGCATCAGGCTGTCGCAGGCGGGGGCAAGCTGTTCGCAGCCCAAGCGCGCCAGTTGCCGGTGCAGACAGGGCTGGACCGGCAGGCGCAGGTGCCGGGCACGATGCCATTGGCGCGCGCCGATCATCAGTATCTGCTGCTCGACGCTGAAGGATGATGGCGCCGTCATGCGCCCTGCTTGTTGCGTAATGTCTTGCGGCCGGCAGCGCCGGTGACACTCGGACACTGCCATTTGATCGAGCACCGATATCCGCTCGATGGCATATGCAGCGCCGCCGCCTGACCGGTCGGGTGGCCGATGAGGCGGGACAGGGGGAAATAGCTCATTGGCGGTGCTGCTCGCTTTGCGCCATCAGGGGATTGAGGCGATGTTGGCTCAGAAACTGGTAAAGCGCGCAGAGCAGCGCCTGGGCGATGGGCACCGGCATGCCGCCCCTGCCGACGACGACCCGTTCAAGGACCGGATCAGGCCGGGCATGATCGGCCCTCGGATTTTCCAATGTGATCGTCACGATGCCGTTGATCAGGGACAGGCCGGACAAACCGCCGGCCAGGAGTTCCGGTGCGAACATATTGTCGATCAGGGGTGCGTCGGGCACGGGCGGCTGGATCGGGGGATGCATTTTCATGATGTTGCCTTCCGGGGAGCATTATGTCGTGTTCCGTTCTGGTCGGACGGCCAGGTCCAGCCGGATGCGCGGTAAAGGAGACGGGTCTGCTTGATGATGGCGGCAGCCGATCGCTTCGCGCCCCTGTCCAGGCCACTGCGGCTTTCCATCAGCAGGCCGAGGCCGCCGCCGATGGCGAGGCGTGACAATTCACCGGTCGCCATCGCCACGCCACCCGGCAGGATCACGCCAGGTTTGCGCCCGTCCTTGGCGGAAGCGGAAAAGGTCATGGCGGCGCCCGCCTGTCCCGCAACTTCGAATGAGGCCTTGGTCAGTAGCGCGGACCGGCCCGCGCCGAAGCCGATCAGCAAGCGTTCGGCCTGACTGCCGCGATCGGCGCGAATGATCCGGACCCGGACCATCGCGTCACCGGCAGATGGCGCGCCGCTACTGGCAACAGACGCGAAAAGCCCCGCATGGCGATAGGCCTCGATCAGACAGGCCTGCAGCCTAAGGGCTGCTTTCGCGGCATCGGGATCGGCCTGATATCCTGCGCCAGCGCAACATGAACGGCCAAGGCGCCAGGCGCTGGGCGCTGATGTACGGCGGTCATGCGGACGTCGCGAACGGCCACGCTTGCGCATCCCGAGAGCAGGAACAACATCCCGCCCAGCGCAAGCCGAGGGCGTAGGCCGCTGGCCGAACGCCGCGTTGAAGCCAGGCGCGTCATCGGCCGCCTCGGTCCGTTGGCATGTCCGTGGCAGGTGCGGACTGGGGGGCGATCACGTCGGCCCTTGTGGTTGCGGGAAGATCGGCCGCCGGCGCCATGCCGGCCTGGGCCAGATAAAAACCGAACAGATAGGGCCTGCCATCGAAGCGGATGCTGACCCGGATGTCGGCCGGGCCGGCGGCCCGATGCCCCAGCGGCAGGATCACCATGCCGCCAAAGCTGCTGTCGGGGTCAATCGTGGTCGTCTGCAACACCTGTGTGCCCAGTTGCGCCAGCGTATAGTCCAGCTTCCGATCGATGCCTTTGATCACCATGGCGCCACCGGCGACCGCCGCCGTCGCACCGATCACGCCCGGCATATCATCATGCCAGTGGATCGCCTGTGTATAGCTGCCCCGTGGTCCGCGAACATGGCGATAATAGGTGCCTTCGTTCGACGCCGTCGACGCGACACCCGCCAGGACGCCGGCGAACAGCGCCGTTCCGATCTTGGCATTGCGGGCCTTGCGCTCTGCCTCCTCCGCCAGTTGCGCATGGCTGGGCAGCGGGACGGGAATGCCGTTCACCGTCGCGCTGATATTCTCGATACCCAGATTGGCCGGACCTGGACCATGGTTGAAGACGGCCAGGGAGAAGGCGACCTGGCCCTTCTCGACCGGCAGGGGACGAATTTCAACGGTAGCGGTCGGCGATCGAAGCGAGATGGTTGCGCTGCCATGATCATAGCGGGCGGTTTCAGCACCGAGATGTCGCGGATAAAGGACCAGGGGTGGGGTAGCGCCTGCCATGGCTGGAACGCCGGCGAGCAGCATCGCCGCCGCTGCAAGAGGGCGATAGGGCATGATGGGGCCTTTCAGGAAAGGGCGACGCGATGCGGACACAGGGTCTGGGGTCCGCATCGCGTCGGCGCAGGTCGCCCAGGGGGAGGAGCAAGCAACGACGACCCACGCAAGAGCATTGCACGACAAGGGAGGCGACCGGTCAGGTCGCGGATGCGTCAACCGCTGTCATGGCTGCTGAACTGCATAACCGCCTCCTCAATGTCTGAGGCGGTTATCGCGTGATCGCGCAACAGGAGTTGGTGGCGTTTGTAAATCTTTGTGACATTTAGCTTGCTCGCCGTGCCGCAGATCATTCCAGTAATGATGTCGTGATGTCACGGATCGCTACATTCCATTGCGCATCACTCTCTTAGGTTTCGTGGACAAAGGTTGACAGCAGGATCGGGCGTTGATTCAAGGCTGCCTTTTGGAGGTGGCGTTGGGCGAGCGTATTGGGCTGACGGAGGACGAGTGGGGGATCATCGGCACATTACTGCCATCTGAGCGTGGTCGTGGCTGTCGTCCAGCACAGGACAACCGGCTGTATTTCGAAGGCATGATGTGGATCGCCCGCACAGGTTCGCAATGGCGCCACTTGCCGGATGAATATGGCAAGTGGAACAGCGTTTTCCGCCGCTACCGGCGCTGGGTTACGACCGGGGTGTTCGAGGCGATGCTCGAGACACTGGGCGAAATGGTGGCTCGTGATGCCACTGCGGACATGATCGACAGCACCGTGGTCCGAGCACATCATTGTGCCGTCGGCATAAAAAAGGGACTCAGGAAACCGAGGCGCTTGGCCGATCGCGAGGCGGATTCAGCACAAAGCTCCACGCCCGCTGCGATGCCAAAGGCCGACCGCTCGGCTTTGTCCTGACGCCGGGCCAGAGCCACGATATCCAAGGCTTTGGCCCGCTGTTCCGTTTGATTGCTCATAAGATCGAGGCATTGTTGGCGGACAAGGGCTACGATGCAGATGCCATCCGCGAGGAATTGGCCAATGCTGACGTTGAGGCTGTCATTCCCGCCAAAAGCAATCGGCGCGATCCAATCCCACACGATCGCGAAAAATACCGTTGGCGCAATCTTGTCGAACGCCTCTTCAACAAACTCAAGAACTGGCGGCGTATCGCAACTCGATACGACAAAACCAAAGAGTCCTACCTCGGCTTCGTCAATCTCGTCTCAGCCCTGCAATGGATACCCTTTGTCCACGAAACCTAGTTCAAAATCGATCATGTGCAGCTCCTATAAAATGTGTCTAAATTCAGTGTGTTTGTGGTTTGATTCGTAATGCGTAATGCGTAATAAACCTTACGCATTACGTTTTACGCATTTCACTAGTGACTGATAGCACTGAAATCCTTTAACGTCTCACGATTGCATCTGTCATACGGGCGACCCGAACGATTGCTTTGACGTCATGGACGCGCACAACGTCGGCTCCTCGGTCAATGCCAATGGCGACGGTGGCCGCCGTTCCTTCTATGCGCTGGTCTGGCGGCAAATCGAGCGTATAGCCAATAAATGATTTGCGCGACGGACCTATTAAGATGGGAAATCCCATTGTTTTGAACTGATTAATCTGGTCGAGCAGTTGCAAACTTTGCTCGACGGTTTTACCGAAGCCGATGCCGGGATCCAGGATAATTTGGGACTCTTTTACGCCGGCTTTTAAGGCGATGTCGATGCTTTCTTGTAATTCACGTTTAACGTCGGTGATGAGGTCGTCGTATTTTACCCCGATGAAGCGCCCGCCCAGCTTTTTTTCTTGCGCTATGTTCTTTGGTTTGCTGCGGTTGTGCATAAGGACGATGGGGCAGCCGGCTTGTGCTGCCAGGCCGGCCATGTCCGGGTCCATGCGCAGCCCCCAGACGTCGTTGAGCCAGCTGGCGCCTGCCGCCAGGGCCGCTTCGGCCACGGAAGCGCGGTAGCTGTCGATGGAAATAACGACGTCCACAGCCTGGCGTACGGCCTGCACCACCGGCAGCACCCGCGCCAGTTCTTCCTCTGCGCTTATAGGTGAGCTGCCAGGGCGGGTACTCTCGCCGCCAATGTCGATGATGTCTGCGCCGTCGGCTACAAATTGTTTGGCCTGGGCTACCGCTTTGGCGATGACATCTTCTTCAACCATAACGCCATCTCCAGAAAAGCTGTCTGGAGTGACGTTGAGGATGCCCATGATGTAGGTGCGTTCACCCCATTTGAAGCTGGTTAGTGTGGTTGACATCAATAGCAGTTCCTTGAAAATTTTTTTCACCCTCTCCCCAGCCCTCTCCCACCGGGAGAGGGAGATGTTCCCTCCCCATTTTAGGGGGAGGGTTAGGGTGGGGGTTAAGTGCCCATGAAGTTTGGTTGATCCGGTAAACGGTAAACGGCCGTTGTGGCCTCATCTACGGATGAGGATACGTCAGCCAGCATTTGGGCTACAGACTTTTGGGTCTGGGGATGTTCGTAATCGGGCGCAATGTCAGCCAGGGGTGCCAGGACAAAAGCACGTTCATCGACGAAGGGATGAGGAATAGCCAGGATATCGTCGTTCATGATCATGTTGTCATAGAAAAGGATGTCGATGTCGATGAGGCGCGGCCCCCATTTAAAAGTGGGTTTACGCCCAATTTCAAAACTGGAAGAAAAACGCTGTCTTTCTTACAATTTCCACAAATCCGACAAAATCCACTTTTAGTTTTATTATAAATTGATGACATTTTCTCCTCCGCCCGAAGGGTCAAGCTAACGTTTGAAATAAGGGGCGGGACAAAGCGCTAGCTTTGGACCGTCCCTGTTGATTGATGGGTTAGGCCAGTGCTTTTCGCAAGAATACCAGCGCTTTGCGCCGCAGCAAACTGACCAGGAACAATCGAATTTCTGACTGCAAAAACTGGTGCACCGAAACAACAACCTGACCGAAGCGATGGGTTTAAACCTGTGCAAGAACGGAGGTTTTCAACCCGCGACCTTGAACGAAGCCAAGGATGTTCTGGCGCGCATTTGGCCGAGAATGTTTCTTGAGACACAACCAGAAAAATGCGCGCCTTGTGCTGAAGAAGCCAATACCGTGAAAAACTTCTGCAAAAACGTTGTTTTTTGCTTTTCCTGACCGAAGCCAATTTTTAAAGCTCTGAACAAATAGGCCTAATTTGTTTTAGGGCGACTGCCCTGCTGCGTAACATCGTTGCTGCTCCATAACATCAAACATCGACCCACGGCGTAACGCGCTTGCTGCTTGGATGCCCGAGGCATAGACTGTACAAAAAAACAGTCATAACAAGCCATGAAAACCGCCACTGCGCCGTTACCACCGCTGCGTTCGGTCAAGGTTCTGGACCAGTTGCGTGAGCGCATACGCTACTTGCATTACAGCTTACGAACCGAACAGGCTTATGTCCACTGGGTTCGTGCCTTCATCCGTTTCCACGGTGTGCGTCACCCGGCAACCTTGGGCAGCAGCGAAGTCGAGGCATTTCTGTCCTGGCTGGCGAACGAGCGCAAGGTTTCGGTCTCCACGCATCGTCAGGCATTGGCGGCCTTGCTGTTCTTCTACGGCAAGGTGCTGTGCACGGATCTGCCCTGGCTTCAGGAGATCGGAAGACCTCGGCCGTCGCGGCGCTTGCCGGTGGTGCTGACCCCGGATGAAGTGGTTCGCATCCTCGGTTTTCTGGAAGGCGAGCATCGTTTGTTCGCCCAGCTTCTGTATGGAACGGGCATGCGGATCAGTGAGGGTTTGCAACTGCGGGTCAAGGATCTGGATTTCGATCACGGCACGATCATCGTGCGGGAGGGCAAGGGCTCCAAGGATCGGGCCTTGATGTTACCCGAGAGCTTGGCACCCAGCCTGCGCGAGCAGCTGTCGCGTGCACGGGCATGGTGGCTGAAGGACCAGGCCGAGGGCCGCAGCGGCGTTGCGCTTCCCGACGCCCTTGAGCGGAAGTATCCGCGCGCCGGGCATTCCTGGCCGTGGTTCTGGGTTTTTGCGCAGCACACGCATTCGACCGATCCACGGAGCGGTGTCGTGCGTCGCCATCACATGTATGACCAGACCTTTCAGCGCGCCTTCAAACGTGCCGTAGAACAAGCAGGCATCACGAAGCCCGCCACACCGCACACCCTCCGCCACTCGTTCGCGACGGCCTTGCTCCGCAGCGGTTACGACATTCGAACCGTGCAGGATCTGCTCGGCCATTCCGACGTCTCTACGACGATGATTTACACGCATGTGCTGAAAGTTGGCGGTGCCGGAGTGCGCTCACCGCTTGATGCGCTGCCGCCCCTCACTAGTGAGAGGTAGGGCAGCGCAAGTCAATCCTGGCGGATTCACTACCCCTGCGCGAAGGCCATCGGTGCCGCATCGAACGGCCGGTTGCGGAAAGTCCTCCCTGCGTCCGCTGATGGCCGGCAGCAGCCCGTCGTTGCCTGATGGATCCAACCCCTCCGCTGCTATAGTGCAGTCGGCTTCTGACGTTCAGTGCAGCCGTCTTCTGAAAACGACAATGTGAGAACGCATAGCGCGGTCCACCGTCTTATCAAAACGCTTTCTCATTTTCTTGCGCTCGTGCTAGGTGCGGCGGGTGAGTTTTGAGACAACCTCATGCTGATCGGCTACGCGCGGGTATCGACGTCCGAACAAGATTTGACGCCCCAGCTCGATGCATTGCGCGATGCCGGTTGCGAGCGGACCTTCTCCGACAAGGCGAGCGGCGCTAAGGCAAACCGCGCCGGCTTGGCGGAGGCGCTATCGCACGCTCGCGCCGGCGATGTCCTGGTGGTCTGGAAGCTCGATCGGCTCGGCCGAACGATGAAGGGTCTTGTCGACTTGGCTGCCGAGCTGGCCGAAAACGGTATCGGCCTTCGCTCGATCACTGACGGGATCGACACCGCGGGAGCAGCCGGCAAGCTCGTCTTCCACATCCTGGCTGCCATGGCGGAGATGGAGCGCGACCTAAATCGTGAGCGGACCACCGCAGCGTTGATCGTGGCACGGCGCGAAGGCAGGGTAGGCGGTCGTAAAACCGTCATGACGCCCAAACGACTGGAGGCAGCGCGAAAGCTCCTCGCCTCCGGGATGACCATTCGCGAGATCGCACCGACGATCGGGGTCTCGGTTCCTACGCTGTATCGTCACCTCCCGGCACCGGAGCAGGAAGCCATTAGCGCAGAAGTGACTGCTGACTGATGGATCCCCGCTTCGCCGCGATAGCGGAAAGCCTCCAACGGCCCTTTCCTCACGGCGCGCGCCGCCCATCCCCGTAATGCTGGATGCGGGAGGCGGAGTGGTCCGGAAACCAGCCCACACAAGACGCGCTGGAGGATGTCGACTGGTAGCATGGGTGCGATGCCATCAACGTCAAGTCGTTGATGGTCAATCTGGTGATGAGCCTGAAATTGGGGACATCAGAACAGGATCAAGCGATATATAAGATTCAGCCTACCGAACACCGATCAGCCGCACGCTTCGTCCGCCAGCTTTGCAGCAGCTCAATCTGCCTGTTGTGCACTTCGTCGATTATCGTTGGCTCGGCTTCGCGGATCGTATCTGTTGGCACGATTTGAGTTTCCGATTTGAAATGCTTACCGGTGTTCGTTTGATCCAGGAGTTCGCGTAGCAGCTGCCGCCCCCTCAATACGCGGCTCTTGATTGTCCCGACAGGAACCTGTTCGATCGTGGCTGTCTCTTCATAGCTCAAACCCTGGATCCCGATGAGCTGGATGCACCGCTGCTGCTCGGGCGTCAGGCGGGACCACAGGCGACGAACATCGCTCAACGTCACGACCGACTCCTGGTTTGACGCCACAGGAATATCGATGAGTTCGGCGGTTTCGCTCGCATATCCCGCACCTCGACGGCGAACCTGCGACAGAAAGGAGTTGCGGAGGATACGGAAGGTCCAAGCCTTCAAATTCGTACCGGGCTCAAACGACGCGCGGTGGCGCCAGGCCTTCAGCAAGGTTTCCTGAACAAGGTCCTGTGCAGTATCGGAATTCCTGGCCAGCGATCGCGCATAGCTCGCCAGCCTAGGCATCAGGTCGCTCAATGCGGCGCCAAATTCCGACCACTCCTCAGTCGGTACATGCGATCGGTTTCCCAATAGTTCGGACAAGCATAGGCCCCTGTTCGATGAATTTAGGCGGCAATATATACACCGACCGGTTTACTTTTTGGAAAAACGCCACCTGTCCTGGATTGTTCCACTCCCTCAGCGATGACGCCCGATTGGCGAAACAAGCGCGCGATAGAGGGAGGGTGGAAACCGACTACGTGGAAAGGTCTGCAATAGCAGGTCAGCGCCTCTGCCTGCTTGCGAACCAAGCCCAGGCTGCTGGCAGCACCGCAGATGCCATCATCATTGCGCCGACAACATCATGGTCGCGCTGAAGGATCGCGCCGGCGACGAGCAGCCCGGCTGATAGGATGTTGGGATCGGCGCGCCAGGGCGACGTCGGATTTGGGGAAACCGCGCCTCCCTGTAATTCAATCGGCAGCGCGCCCGACCGCGCTACCCGCTCGGCGAAAGCCACCAGCTCGGGCGAGGCGGCGGCCAGCCGGCCAAGGCTAGTCGCCAGCCGGCGTCCGCCCCGCTTGATGCCGGCCGGGCCGATCCGCTCCCGCAGCAGTTCGCGCGCGATCGGTGCGGCGCGCGCCGCGATGTCGAAGCCGGGATCGAGCCGTCGTACGAACCCTTCGGCGATCAACAGGGTCCGCAGCAGCAGGGCCAGATCGGGTGGTAGCGCCAGGCGGTAGGTGCGCAGCAGCGCGAAGACGCGACCGAAGACGTCGGCGAGCTCGATCTGCTGGAGTACCGCCCCGCGAAACTGGCCGATCAGCGCGTCGAGTTCGCGGGTCAGCGCCTGGCGATCGACGTCTGTTTCGCCCGACCATTGCAGAAGCACGTCCGTCACCGATCGCGAGTCCTCGCCGGCGATCGCAAGGACGAGCGTAACAACCTCGTTTCGTCGGGCGGGGCTGAGCACGCCGACCGCCCCGAAGTCGATGAACGCCAGCGACGCATCGGCGAGGACAAAGACATTGCCGGGATGGGGGTCCGCATGGAACCGGCCGTTGAAGATTATCATTCGCAGGACTGCATCTGCATATATGCCGGCGATATCCGCACCGCAGTCTCCCGCTCCATCAAGGATAGCGCGGACGGGCATGCCGTCGAGCCGCTGCTGCACATTGATCCGGCGGCCGACCTGATCCCAGTAGAAGGCGGGCGTGCGAACGCCGAGCGGCTGCAGGAACGCGCCAATGCTCTCGCAGGCTGCCGCTTCGGCACTGAGGTCCATTTCCTGCGACAGGCTCTCCGCGAAGAACCGGAGCAGCTCGTCGGGCCTGAGGCGGCGGATCTCCGGTGAGTGTCTCGCGGCGAGCCGCGCAATGCGGCGGAGCAGCCTCAGGTCGGCATCGACGCGTTCCGCGATCCCCGGTCGGCGTACCTTTACCACGACCTCGGTTCCGTCGCTCAGGGTGGCTGCATGAACCTGCGCGATCGAGGCCGCGGCGATCGGCTCGCGGTCGAAGCTCGCGAACACGTCCGCGATCGGGGAGCCAAGCGCAGCCAGGATCGTCGGCTCCAGCGCCTCGAACGGCAACGGGGTCACCCGGTCCTGCAGCGTCGACAGCGCGCGCACCCATTCCGGCCCGAGCAGGTCTTCACGGGTCGCCAGCACCTGCCCCAGCTTGACCGCAACGGGTCCAAGGTCCCGCAGCAGCGCGACGACCCGCTCGGGCGTACTGACGTCCACCGGCTGCTCGGAACGACCGGGCAGCAGGCCCAGGCGAGAGGCGAGCCCGTTCAGGCCGTGGCGCCCCATGATCTGGATAAGCTCTGCGAGGCGCGCACGCTCACCGATCTGAGGCTCGTCGTCCGTGGCGGGCATCACTTGCTGCAACCATCCCCGTCTCGCGGGCGGTAGCCATCAAGGAACAGGTCGATACCGCGCGAGATACGATCGCGCGCCGCCTCGTCATACGCTGGCGGAGACAACCCCAGCGCTGCACGGCGCATGGGGGCGACCACGACGAGTGTGACGAACTGCTCGGCAGCGAACACGGGGTCGGCCAGCGACAGCTCTCCCTTGGCATTGGCGTGGGCGAGGATCGATGCCACCCACTGGACGGCCCGCTGGTAACCGAAATCGTGGATGTTCGCCGCAAGCGCGGGAAAGCGCACGGCTTGCGCGATGACGACACGTTCCATGGAGGCGATCCGGGGCGTCAGGAGCCACTCGAGCAGGCGATCGGCAATTTCGCGAAGGCGCGATCCGATGTCGGGTTCGTCGCTGCCGGAGGGTTCGAGCGCGCGCAGCTGCGTATCGATCTCGTCGAGGATCACCGCCTCGAACACGCGCGCCTTGCTGCCGAAGCGCGCGTACAGTGTTCGTTTGGAGATGCGCGCCTGTTCGGCGATCATGTCGGCACTGGCGCCATCGAACCCGTGTTCGAAGAACAGTTGGCGAGCGCTCTTGAGGATGTGCGAGGTCAGGCGGAGCGCGTCCTCGGTGGTCGGTCTGCCCATCTTTCGGGGGCGCCGCGCCTTTTTCTTCTCATCATCGCTCAATCTCTTTCTCCTGGACCGAGGATAGCGCGATCCGAGCACTTTGACGAGCAATGCCGCAAGGGCCGTAGGCTCCGTGGCCGCCGGCTCGGACTCCGCCGACGGCTTGAAAACGTTGCAAGCAGATTATTTCCCAGGCTCTGCGTCAGGCTTGTATGTGGGGAGGGACGGAGAGCCTAGACCCAGCCCCTCCTGATCGATACGAACGGCCGTCTCCCTGACGGCGCTTACCTTGCCCCTTACTGAACCTATTGTCTCGACCAGGCGGTCCTGCTGGGCGGTCGCCCGCTCGATCTCGGGCCTCAGAGCCTCGGCGCGGGCAGCGAATCCTTCAGCTGAGTCACGAGCGATCCCTAATTTGCGGTTCGCCTTAGCAAGAGCGGATGGACCGCGATCTTTCAAGGTGACCCTCAGACTTTCGGCGCGATTGCCTGACCGTTGCAAACCCTCTCCCAAGGTAACCATACGCCCTCGCGCACCCATGAGTCCCTCCGACGCCGTTCCAACCTTGTCTGCCCACCCCGCGGAGTTGTGCGCGAGCGCCGCAAGACGCTCGCTCGCGCGCTGCTGCTGAGCGGCACCAAGGTTGAGTGAAACGGAGTCCACGGTGCGGCTGATCTTCTCCACAAGTGCTATCGGGTCTCCCCCACCACCAAGAAGCCCGCCCTCCTTGGCAGGAATGATCGGGAACTCCCCGTCTTTTGCGGCAACGATCGGGAGCGCATCATGTGTTGCGCCATCGAGACTGATGTTCGCCGTTCCGCCTAATGCTGATCGGACAATCGTAGCCTTGACGCCGGTAACGATAGGGATTTCTGGTTCCAAATTGACAGCTACCAGAACCACGGACGGGTCTTGGCTGTCGAATTCGACAGATGTAACATGCCCAGCCGGCACGCCCGAAAATGTCACCGGTGATCCCTTTTCAATGCCGGCGACGCTTCCTGAGAAGCGGATCATATAGGGCCTGCGGTTCCCGTTGCGAGGCTCCAACAGCCACAGCGTAAAGACCAAGGTGCCCAGCAGCAAGCCCGTCACTGCGAGAACCAGAAAGCTGTTCGACCGTGTCTCCATCGAGATGATATCCCATTAAGACGGCAGGTAAGTTTTAGGCCGTACCGTTCCCGCACATCAGCCAGTGCCTGGAGGACGCCGATTCTCGGTGTGCGAACAGCACGGTGAGCCTGCCCTATTGCACATCCCCTCACGATAAGTATACCGTATCGTACCATAAACGGTTTTGGGTGTGATTTTGCCGTTCTCTGAACCCGTCATTCATTCCGAAAACAACATAACGAAAATTTCGGGCGATTGGTTGGCCTCAACGGTCCAATCGGCGGGAGCAACGGCCGATGGCCGTTTGCTGGCTTCAGACGGGCAGATCGACTGGAGCCAATTAGGGCGGGTCGACAGTGCAGGCGCGTTCGCGCTTATTCAGGCGCTTGGTGCCAGCGATCTAGGAAACGATGTACCAGATCGACTTCGGCGTGTCCTAGACATCGTTGCCCCCGCGATCCAGGAACATGCGACCAAAAAACCCAAAAAGTCTTATGGTTTTTTCACACGCTTAGGCCGCAAAGTGGTTGCAGGGCTGAGCGAACTATATGGTAACATCTTGTTCCTGGGCCGCTCTGAGGTGGGCGTTGGAAGAGCGGTTATCAACCCTCGCAGGTTACGCGTGCGAGCGCTAGTAAGCGTGATGCAGCAGGGAAGTCTCGAGGCGCTCCCAATCATCATGACGATGACATTCTTCATCGGGGCAGTGGTGGCTTTGGTCGGCACGAACCTGCTGCAGAACTTGGGGGCATCGGTTTTCACCGTTCAGCTCGTTGGGGTATCGGTGTTGCGCGAGTTTGGGGTGCTAATACCGGCAATTCTTCTGGCTGGCAGATCGACGTCTACATTCGCTGCCCAAATCGGAGCTATGCGAATGAACCAAGAAACAGATGCAATGGTGGTCATGGGTGTCGATCTCACGGAGGCGCTTGTAACCCCACGCGTGCTGGCGATGATCATTACTCTCCCGCTTTTATCAGTCGCAGCGATGATTGCCGGCATTCTTGGTGGCCTGCTTGTGAGCTGGGCTTCTTTAGATATTTCACCAGTGTTTTTCGTAGAGCGTCTTCGGCAGACGGTGGACCTCCAGCATTTCTGGCTTGGTCTGATCAAGACACCTGTAATGGCCATCATCATTGCACTGACTGGCTGCCGCCAGGGAATGGCCGTCCGTGGCGACGTCGAGGTGTTGGGTAGAAACGTCACGACCGCAGTCGTTCAGGCATTGTTCGCCATCATCCTCCTCGATGCAGCTTTCGCCCTCGTTTTCATGAAACTGGACCTGTGATGGCCGAGCGGGAAAGGGTGATCGAAGTACGCAACCTTAAAACAGCGTTCGGTAGAACGGTAATCCATGAAGATTTGGACCTCGACGTCTATCGCGGGGAGATTCTTGGAATAGTTGGCGCTTCGGGCGGCGGAAAATCCGTGTTGCTCAATACGATGTTGGGATTACAGCGACCAGTTTCTGGATCGGTAGTAGTAGACGGTCAGGACATCTTTGATAGTCCTGATCGACAATGGCTCGCATCAAATATGGGCGTGATGTTTCAAAACGGTGCGCTATTTTCATCCCTAACGCTTCAGGAGAATGTCGAAGCGCCGTTTCTTGAACATACTGAGATTCGAGGCGAATTTCTAAGTCGATTGGCCCAGATGAAAATCTCTCTGGTCGGGCTTGCTAATGATGCAGCCTATAAGCGCCCGGCAGAACTTTCCGGCGGCATGAGAAAACGTGCTGGCGTTGCACGTGCACTAGCGCTCGATCCCAAGCTTCTTTTTTTAGATGAACCAACGGCCGGCCTCGATCCCCTCGCGGCTGCAGAATTTGACGACTTGATCGTATCGCTGCGTGATGCCTTGGAATTGACTGTCGTCATGGTCACCCACGATCTGGACAGCCTGTTTCAAATTTCTGATCGAGTAGCGGTTCTGGCGGACAAAAGGATCGTCGCGTCTGACGCAGTCGAGAAACTGCGTGATTCTGAAGACGAATGGACACGCTCTTATTTTCAAAGCCGAAGAGCACGGCGATTCAACTCAGGTGGCGACTAAATGGAGAGGCATGCCAATTACGCTCTGGTGGGTAGTCTGACAGTTGGTCTGCTGGTGGCAGCGATTGGCTTCATTCTCTGGCTAGGTAACGACCAATTCGGTAAAGGCTTCGACCATTATCGAGTTGTTTTTGACGGACCTGTGCGCGGCCTAACCGAAGGTAGCGAAGTTGATTTTAACGGCATCAAGGTCGGGGAGATCACGAAGCTTCGTGTAGATCCATCGAATTCTCGCCGTGTGATTATCGATGTGAAGGTCGAAGAGAGTACACCCATAAGGGTGGATACATTTGCCTCAAAAGAGTCCCAAGGTGTGACAGGTGTCAGCATTATCCAGTTAACTCCTGGTTCGCCTACAAGGCCACTGCTTCGCGATGCGTCGCGTGAGCAGCCCCCGATAATAAGGGCGAAGCCCGGATCGTTGGATTCGGTGCTGGAAGCGGGAGGGCAGACCCTCGCTAAGGTTTCTGAATCATTCGATCGGGTCAATCGGGTGCTTTCTGACCGAAATATCGCAAAGGTCGATGGCATGCTCGCTGACATCAGATCAGTGACGGCAGAACTTAACAGTCGAAAGGCAATGTTTGCGGATGCTCAAAATGCAATCCGTCGCCTTGATTCAGCGTCGGGTGACATCGAGCAGGCTGCGGCGGCTGCGAGAACCGCTATTCAGGGCGATGGTACGCAAGCCTTTGCAGACATCCGAGAAGCGGCCGCGAATGCGAAGAGCGCGACGAACGATGCACGGGCTTTTATAGCTAAGTTGAACGCGAGTGCAGAAGGTCTTGAGGGGCCAGAAGGTAATCGCGTGGCGGGGGCTCTACGTGGGCTTGAAAAGGCTGCCGAGTCACTCGATCGACTTACCCGACAAATACAGCAAGATCCGCGTTCTGTTCTCGGAAGAGGGAAAGCGCGAGAAATGGAGCTGCCAAAGTGAAAAGTTTGCTAAAGATCTCTTCAGCGCTCCTCTTAGTCTCGCTGTCGGGCTGTGTTGGTGGGCTTCTGGGCGGAGGTAAGCCTGCGGACCTATATTCCTTTCGCAGTGAGCCCCCGCAAAGGCAGCCTGATGCCGATGCACGGGTTGTTGCTGTCCGCCAGCTTTCATTTCCGAATAATCTGCGGCCTGACAGCATTGAAACCAATGCCAACTCGCGGGTTGCTGCTCTCGCAAAAGCACGTTGGTCCCAACCGGTCCCGGAGATGTTCCGTCTAGCTCTGATTGACCAGTTGGAGCAGTCTTCCCGAACGCGAGTTGCGCGAAGCGACTTCCAAAAACCGGCGGACATCATGTCGGCGGAAATTTCGCAGTTCACGGCCACCTTTGATCAGGGACTGAAGGCTCCCCCATTGATCACTATTGTCGTGCGCGCAGAGGTCGCAAGCGGGGCAGCACGTGATGTGGCAGTGCGGTCCTTCGAATCGCGAACAAGAGCCACTGATGCGACGGTGACGTCCATCGTTGCAGCTTATCGTGCTGGCGTCTCCAATATCACACAAGAAATTACCCTGTGGTACAGGAATATCTGAATATTATCATAGTAGATAGGGACGGATATGACGAAATTTTCAGCTGCCTTTACTATCTTGGTACTGACTTTTGCGTCTGCCGGCGCGGCTCAGGAGGGACACAAGGAATCCAAAAATACCGGACCGGATTCAGTTCGATCTATTGCCTCCCAACCAGCTAAAGACGTTGGAGCGGTAAAGCAGGATATCCCACCCATTCTCTTAAGCGCTTCTTCTAACCCATATGATCGGGCATCGACCCGCACCTGCAACGAGATAAAGCGTAATATCGCTGAGTTGGACGATGTTCTCGGACCGGATTTCGATGTAGGAGCGGACCGTAACGAAAATCGTCTTGGTAAAGTGGCGGAAGCTGGTGGAAAGACGATTGTCAACTCGATCATACCTTTTCGTGGCTTGGTCAGGGAAATAACAGGCGCAGCCCCAGCACAACGTCGCCTCAATACCGCAATCGATGCGGGGTTTGCGCGGCGGGGCTTTTTACGGGGAGCCGCCATATCCCGAGGCTGTCGTCTCTGATGAGCTCACGCTAATAAGCTCAGCATTTAAAGATGGGGTACATGTGACTTCCTCGATCATTAAAGATTGGGGGGGGTGGAACAACGCGAACCCAACACTCGCCGCTCTGTCGGGCTGCCGGAGTTAAGCTCCATACGAAAATCAATCAGAACAGGTGGAATAATATCCGAAGCCCACTATGATACGGCGCGGTTTACATATCATAGGGTTGTAGGGGTGACTACACGAAAGTGACGTATCTGCACGGAAAGGGCGAACGGATAGCGAACGTCACGCGGCAAGTAGGGAGTTGACGGCGCGCAGCGGTCGCAAGGCGTCCGGATCGGGTTGATCTTCAACATTCCAGCTATAGTCACCGGTCAGCGAGATATGCTCCCAGCCCAATGGCGCGATGTGGCGTGCGATTTCGTCGGCTGTGCCGATGTCCGCCAGCGCCATTTCGAGATAGCGAGTGTTCCACAAGATGATGGCGGCGACGAGCAGGTTGAGGCCGGAGGCGCGATAGGTCTGGTTCTCGAACCGACGATCGCGCAGTTCGCCGAGCTGGTTGAAGAAGAGCGCGCGGGCGAGCGCGTTGCGGGCTTCGCCTTTGTTGAGGCCCGCCTGGGTGCGCCGGCGCAGGTCGATGTCGCGCAGCCAGTCGAGCATGAAAATGGAGCGTTCGAGGCGGCCCAGCTCGCGTAGTGCGAGGGCCAGTCCGTTCTGTCGCGGATAGGCGGACAAGCGGCGCAGCATTGCCGAAGCAGTGACGGTGCCGGTGCGGATCGACGTGGCGAACCGCAGCAGTTCGTCCCAATGCGCCGCGACATGACCCAATGCGATCGGTTCGGCCGTCATGCCGGCAAGCAAGGGGCCGGATTCTTGGCCGGGAAGGAGGTGTAAACGACGCTCCTTGATGTCGCGCAGGCGCGGCGCGAAGCGGTAGCCGAAGAAGGGCATGAGGCCGAACACATGGTCCGATGCCCCGCCCGTATCGGTGTAGTGCTCCTCGATCGTCAGGCCGGTCTGGTGATACAGCAAGCCATCCAGCACATAGGGCGCTTCGCCAGCGGTCGCCGCGATCACCCGACTTGCGAAGGGGTCATATCGATCCGAGACATGGGTGTAGAAGGCAACGCCTGGTTCGTTGCCGCTGCGCGCGTTGATGTCGCCGATCGCGGCCCCACGGCCCCCGGCATGAAATTGCTGTCCGTCGCTCGACGAAGTGGTGCCGTCTCCCCACAGCGCGGCGAGCGGCATGGCGCGATGGGCGTCGATCAGCCTTCCCAACGCTTCGCCATAGGCGGCTTCGCTGATGTGCCAGTCGTGAAGATGGGCGAGCTGACGCAGACTTGCGCCCCGGCAGGTTTCCGCCATGCGTGTGAGGCCGAGATTGATGCCATCGGCGAGGATGACCGTGAGCAGCGCATTGCGATCGTCGGCTTCCCGGCCCGAACGACGATGGATGAAGCATTCGCTGAACCCGGTCCAGGCATCGACCTCCAGCAGAAGATCGGTGATCTTCACGCGCGGCAGTCGATCATAGGCGGCGCGACGGGCAATCTCGGTGGCGGGCGGTGTTGCCGCCTTCAGCGGCGAGATGATGAGACCGTTTTCGTCAAGCTTAACCTGGGGCAGCTCCCCTTGCCGTGCAAGGACCGTTACCTGCTCGATCGCCGTGTCGAGCCTGGTGCGCCGTTCCTCGATATGGCGCTCGAAATCCGTTTCGATGGCGAGCGGCAACGGCCCCTTCTCGCGCAGCGCCGCAAAGGTCGCCGGCGGTATGAGATAGCTGTCGAAATCGCGAAACTGCCGGCTTCCCGCGACCCATATATCCCCGGCTCGCAACCGCTCGCGTAGTTGCGACAAGGCGCATAGTTCATAAGCGGCACGATCAACGATGCCATCCCGCAGGACGAACGGGCGCCATGCGGGCGGCACAAAGCGTAGCGGCACGCGATCAGGCAAGCGCCGTTTGCCGGTCCGATATAGCTCCGCGATGATGGCCAGCGCTGACAGGAGCCCCTGAACCGCGCCGGCGCCGCGAAACTCGAAGGCGTTGAGAAAAGCGCCGACAAAGAGCTTCACCGTCCGATGCCGCTCGATCAATTCGGCGGTGCGATCGACGGTTTCCGGTCGCCCGAGCACTTCGGCCTGCTCGACGGCCACGGCGAAGTGCTGCCAGTCCAGCGCCTCGATCTGCGCCAGAGAATCCACGCCCTTGCTGCGCGCGTCGATGAGGAGGCGGCAAGACCCCGTGAGCGTCCGGAGGTGGCCTTGCAACTCGCGCACCGTCTTGAGGGCTTTGTCGCGGGTCCGGTTCTCGGCGCGGCGCGCCATGCTGCCCAACAGCTTGTCGAACATCGTCAGGGTGGCGTCGGTCAGGCTTTCCTCAAGCCGGATGCCGGTTGCCGCCAGCGTCGCATGGCGGCGCAGGGCATTGAGTTCGCCAAGGTGCTGGGGTGTGATGCGGCTGCCTTCGTCCGCCAGCCTGTCAAAAGTCAAAGCCGGGATCATGTCGGCACGGGCGCGATCGAGGCCCAGCGCGCGGATATAGGCGAGCCGTTCGATCAGGCGCAGGATGTTGCGCGCTGCCGGCGATTGTGGCGCATTGCGCATCCAGGATAGCCATGTCGCGACCTGCCCCGGTCGTCGGGCCAGCAAATCGTCCAGGCCCTGAAGGGTGTCAGGCAGCAGGCCATTCGTGAGCACTTCATAGGTAAGCTGTTCGGCTTGCTGGCGCGCCCGCCGCAGCACCGCTTCGAGAATCGACGGAGAAGGCAGGAGGATCTGCAGGCGCCGGAGTTCATCGACGATGACGTCTGCCATCTGGCCGGGGTGTATGATGGTCTGCGCGATTGGGACCGAGAAGGCGACAACTTCACGGAAAGCGTTGCGGTCAAAAATCCTGAACCCGTGCGATCGTCGGATTTCGACGAGATGCTCGCGACGGGTCTGGTCCCGATGGGCATAATCCGCGAAGGCTGCCGGCGCGACGCCGAGTTGCTGCGCCACATAGGCGAGCACAGGAGCGGGCGGGACTTCGCCCGCTTCCAGCGCACGGCCAGGCCATCTCATATATAGCATGAGCATCGCATAGCCGAGCCGGGTGGCATCGCCGCGACGGCGGCCGACAATTTCCAGGTCGTCGCTGGTCAGCGTATAATGACGCGCGATCTCGCGCTCATCGAGCGGCGCGCCATAATGCCTCGCCCAGATTTCCAGGCTCACCAGTCGCCGTCTCGCCAAGCATCATCTCCTTCGCTTTGCGTGTCCGTCAGACGGTCCTCTGGCGGCCAACAGGAATATGTCCGTTAACTCTGGACCTGTAACGGCGATTCGGACAAGATCGCATAATGACGGGAAAACGGACAGGATCGGGCATCATGTGGCGCTGATCGGCTATGCGCGCGTCTCGACCGCAGACCAGAAGCTGTCGCTCCAGCTTGACGCGCTGAACACTGCCGGGTGCGACCGTATATTCGACGATCACGCATCCGGGGCAAAAGCCGATCGGCCTGGCCTAACCGAAGCGCTCGCCTATTTGCGCCCCGGCGACACGCTGGTGGTCTGGAAACTCGACCGCCTCGGCCGCTCGATGAGCCACCTGATCGAGAAGGTCGGCGAGCTTGCGGCGCGCGGCATCGGGTTCCGCTCACTCACCGAGAATATCGACACCACCACTTCGGGCGGCATGCTGGTGTTCAACATCTTCGGCTCGCTGGCCCAATTCGAGCGTGACCTGATCCGTGAACGCACTCATGCCGGCCTCAAGGCCGCACGCGAGCGGGGCAACAAGGGTGGTCGCCGGCCTGTCGTTACCCCCGACAAACTACGTAAAGCGCGGGCGCATATCGCAGCGGGCCTCACTGTTCGTGAGGCGGCGGCCCGGCTCAAGATCGGCAAAACCGCCCTATACAAGGCTCTGGAAAACGCGTGAAACCGCTGGCGATCAAGAACTCGTGGGTGCTGGTCACAGGGGCTTCGACCGGTTTGGGCAGAGCGTCCGCCCTCCGCTTGGCGGCATCGTACCAGGCCAAGCCCCTGATTGTTGGACGAAGGCTCGACAACTTGCGGGAGCTACAGACCGAAATTGACGAGCGGTTCAATGTGCCGTGCGAGATTATAGTGGCTGATCAACGTGAAATCGAGGGCAGGGAGAAAATCGCGGCTAAGGTTGCAGAATTGCAAGTAACAGCCGCTTTGTTGGTTGCCGGAATGACGAGCGTTGGTTCATTTGATGCAGGCCGTGCCGACACTTATGCCGAGGTAATTGAAACAAACATACTCGGTTTCACGGATTTGCTGGCTCGCCTGATTGCGATTTTCAGGGAGCAGCCGTTTGAATCCTCAGTAATCGCCGTGTCGAGCCTGGCGGGCGAAACATCCGTGCCCTTCCAAGCGGTCTACGGCGCGTCGAAAGCCTATGTGAGCACCCTCATGCGAGCGCTTTCCGTGGAGCTTGCCGGGACGGGAGTGAGTGTTGGGTCTTTTGCACCCGGTGGAATCGACACAGACATGGCTGCCCTCAGCGATTTGAAGTGGGGGAGGTTGGGTTTGATGGACGTTGACCGGTGCGCGGCCCATGCAGTCCACGCTCTGGTTTATCGGCAATCCTTCGCCATACCGGGGATGGGCAACCAGCTCACATATTTGGCGAGCAGGGTTCTACCTCGATCGTTGGTCAATCGGATTGCCGCCCTCCCATATCGGCGCCCGTAGGGCGGCACCACATAAAAGGGGCAGGAAAGCCTGCGAATAGCATCTGCTGGCATCGTACCGGATTTGTTCGCCCTTAGCGTGCAGATACGTCACTTTCGTGTAGTCACCCCTGTACAGTACAGGCCTTGCGGTCGCCCCGAGCGCCCGCAAGGCCTGCATTATCGGCCACTGCCGGGCTTCATGAAAGCGATGCGTCCACTCGGCTGCTTGCCCACGCCAAAGAAGAGCGATGTTCGGGCCGGATGTCATTGTTGCATCTCCCCATCGGACCTGTCCCCTTTGTGGTCGCGAACTCAGGTGTCGCGCAGCAGTGGGTGTTAAGCCACGGCGGTCGGGTTCAGCCGCCGCCGCGCAAAGCCGCGGCATAGCGCCGGTCGACCACTTCCCAGTCGATGTTGCGGAAGAAGGCGTCGACATATTTGGCGGCGGCGGTGCCGTAATCCATGTGGAAACTGTGCTCGTACATATCGAGCGCGAGCAGCGGCACGCCGGCAATCGCACCGTGCATATGATCCCACGCCCAATGGTTGTGCAGCGAGCGCGTGTGGAGATTGTAGACGAGCACGCACCAGCCCGATCCGCCGGCAAGGCTCATCCCGGTACGGCGGAAGTCGGCTTCCCAGCGGTCGAACGAGCCGAACGCCGCGCCCAGCGCGTCGCGGATGGAACCGGCTGCCTGGCCGTTGCCGCCGAGCCCGTCGAAATAGACCTCATGGAGCACCACCGAGCCGGTGCGGTGCAGCTCCTCGCGCTTCAATCCGCCATAGACCACCGGCGGCAGGTCCGTGTCAGCGAGCGCGGCGGCAAGTCGTGTCTCGATCATATTCAGGGCCTTGACCGAGCCCGCATAATTGTTCTCGTGGTGCGATGTGATCAGCCTTTCGGAGAGGCCGTGAAGCCTGGCGGGATTGAACCTGAGCGGCTTGACCTGATGATTTCCGGCAAAGGCGGGGACAGCCGCCGGCGCTGCGGCCGGCGTCTGCGCAGAGGCTTCGTTGATAGTCATGGCGGCGGCTCCGATGCCAAGAGTTGCGATTGCACTGCGTCGGGAAAGATGGTCGATCGTCACGCGTCACTCCTTCAGATGATCATTACATATGCGGCCCCGAGGACCGAGCAGACGCCGAGCACCGGCAGCATGCCGGCCTTGAACCGGAACATGGCGAGTATCGCACCCACCGCGAGCGCCAGCGCCGGCCAGTTGACGGACGTTAGGACTGGGAGATCGATGGTGCCGGCTGCGAACGGCACTTCGCGGACTTGCTCGAACAGAGTGTGGATACCAAACCAGACCGCCAGATTGAGGATCACGCCGACCACTGCGGCGGTGATCGCCGAAAGCGCGGCCGACAATGCGCGGTTGCCGCGCAGCCGCTCGATGAATGGCGCGCCGGCGAAGATCCACAGGAAGCATGGCAGGAAGGTAACCCAGGTGGTGAGGATTGCGCCGAAGGTCGCGGCGACGAGCGGCGGCAGCCCGGTCGCTTCGCGGAAGGCCGCGAGGAAGCCGACGAACTGCGTCACCATGATCAGCGGCCCGGGCGTGGTCTCGGCCATGCCGAGCCCGTCGAGCATCTCGCCGGGCTGGAGCCAGCCATAGGTCTCGACTGCCTCCTGCGCGACATAGGCGAGCACCGCATAGGCGCCGCCGAAGGTCATCACCGCCATCTGGCTGAAGAAGGTGGCGATGCGGCTGAACACGTCGTCGGGGCCGAACGCGAACAGCAGCGCTGCGACCGGCCCGAGCCAGAGCAGCAGCAGGACGCCGGAGATGCGCAGCGACCAAGAGAGGTTCGGCCGGGCATGGTCGGGAAGGCCCTCGCCAAGAGCGGTGTCGCGGTCGTGGATTATCTCAGCGCCGGCGGGACCATGTCCGCCGCCGCCCTTGAATGCGGCGTAACCAGCGCGGCCACTGAAGAAGCCGATCAGCGCGGCGGCAAGCACGATCAGCGGGAAGGGCACGTCGAGCACGAAGATCGCGACGAACGCCAGCGCGGCAAAACCGCGCATGACGTTGTTCTTCAAGGCACGCGAACCCACCCGGACCACCGCCTGTAGCACCACCGCCAGCACGGCGGCCTTCAATCCGAAGAACAATCCCTCGACCAGCGGCACTTCGCCGAGCAGCACATAGACATAGCTGAGCCCTAAAATCGCGAGGAAGCCGGGCAGCACGAATAGCGCGCCCGCGACCAGGCCCCCCTTGGTCTTATGGAGCAACCAGCCAATATAGACAGCTAGCTGTTGCGCTTCAGGGCCGGGCAGCAGCATGCAATAGTTGAGCGCGTGGAGGAACCGCTCCTCGCCGATCCAGCGCTTCTCCTCGACCAGGATGCGATGCATCACCGCTATCTGGCCCGCCGGTCCGCCGAAGCTGAGCAGCGCGACCCTGATCCAGACGCGCACCGCCTCGCCAAAGCTGATGCCGTGCTCGTGCAGCGTCTCGACTGCGATTTCAGCGCGTGCGCTGGCCTCCATCTTTAGTCCTCTTTTCGCCGGGTGAAGTGAGCATAGAATCCGTCGAGCGCGGTCGATCCGCGCGCGATCCGCTCCTCGTCGTCGTCGGTGCCGGCACAGATGCCGGCGATAAGCGCGCTCACTCCCGGAGTTTCCGGGCGCTCGAACCGAGCATCGGCAATATCAAGGTCGTGAACAATTTCGCCGAGCGCCCGCAGCGCGGGGTCGGTCTCGAGACCGGTGAGGAACACCAAGGTCTCGAAGGAGCAGCGGTCGCCTTCGTGGGTGAACTCAGCGTCCGCCATGTCGAACCTCAGTTCGTCAGGCTCCGGCACATATCCTTTGCCCTCGACGAACTTGAAGCTCGCCTCGGGGTCGATGAAGCGGCGAATGAGCCAGGCGGACGCGATGCGATCGACATGGACATGGCGGCGCGTCACCCAAACGCGGCGCTTTAGCTCCGCCGGGGTCAGCTCGGGCGCACCGGGGCCGCTCACATCGGGATGTTGGTGAGAGCGGCGGTCCGCCTCGGTGATGGCGGCCTGTGCCGCCTGCCGACCATGCGCACCGAAAAAGTCGATCGCGGCGACCTCGTTCAGGCGTTTGCGCAGGCGGCCCACATCCGCCGCCGCGACATACTCGCCCTCACACAGCGCGCGCGCCTCGCGTGCCAACTCCTCATAGTCGGCGTCACGCGCAGCGTCGAACACTCCGCGCAGCTCCGCATCGCCCATGCCGCCGACAAGGCGCGCTTCGAGGATCAGCGCCTCGCCGCCATTTTCGGTGATCTCGCGATGCAGTTCTTCGAACAGCGCGCGCGTGTCCTCGCGATTGGGGAGCGCATGGACGGCGTTCTTGAGCGGCGCGGCCCCGATCGCCTGCAAACGCCGCCAGACCTTCACCCGCAAATAGGCAGGCTTAGCCGGAAGCTGCGGGATCAGGAGCAACCAAGGGGAAGCTTGTGTGTTTGTCATAGTTGTATCGTCACTAGCCTACAAGTGTAAGGGTTGCATCACAAGCCTCATGAGCATAGGACTGCTTATCCCGAAGAAAGAAACCGGAGCGCAATGTCGCGGCTCGCCGGCGGCGCGCTCGCATGACGTGAGGCTTTCCGTGTCGAGTGCGCTGATGAAGGATCAATTATGCTGAAAAAGACCATCGCCTTGGGATTCGCCAGCCTCCTGCTGGCAAGCCCGGCATGGGCAGCGCCGGACTGGTCGGCTGTCGACCGGGCGATAGGACGAGCGGGGGCCGAACAGCCGGGGGGCGTTCACCGCTACAGCTTCCCGCGTTCGGACCTGAGCGTCACGCTGGATGGGGTGACGATCAAGCCCTCCCTCGCGCTCGGCTCTTGGGCGGCGTTTCAGCCGATGGGCGACGAGGCGATGGTGATGGGCGATCTCGTGCTGACCCACGACGAGGTGAACCCCGTTTTGAGCCGCCTGCTCGCAAGCGGTTTTACGATCACCGCGCTCCACAATCACCTGCTCCGCTCTTCGCCTGCGACCATGTACATGCACATTGCCGGCCACGGCGACCCGGTGAAGCTCGCGGCCGCGCTCCGGCAAGCGCTATCAGCCAGTCGGACCCCGCTCGCCGCGCCGCAATCGCCTTCGGCCAGCGCAGCCGCATCGCGGCTCGACCTCGATGTGGCCGCGCTCAACCGGTTGATGGGCGGTGAGGGCAAGACGGCCGGTGGCATCCTCCAATACAGCTTTCCGCGCGCCGAGCGGCTGATGGACGGCGATATGGAGACTCCGCCGACGATGGGCACGGCGACCGCGATCAACTTTCAGCCAACCGGGGACGGCCGAGCCGCCATCACCGGCGATTTCGTACTTGTCGCAAACGAGGTCGATCCGGTCCTGCGCGTGCTGCGGACGAACGGGATCGAGGTCACGGCGCTGCATAATCATATGCTAAACGACGAGCCGCGGCTGTTCTTCATGCACTTCTGGGCCAACGACGACGCAGCCAAGCTCGCCCGTGGGCTGCGCGCGGCGCTCGACAGGATGAACAATCAGAGGAGTTGAACTCGGACGACGGCTCATTGGGCCGTAACCGCCGCCCGCCCGACCCCACGGCCCTTATGCAGGAAGTGGAATGGAACATGGCTAGCAAACGAACTCTCACTGTTGTCGCAGGCGTGGGCGCGGCCGCGCTGGCGATCGCGGGCGTGGCGATCGCGCAAAACCACGAGGCGAACGAAAACCGGATAATCGGCAAGCACAGCGAACGAGACATCCCGCTTGCTCAGGTGCCCGAGGCCGCGATGAACGCGGCACGCGCGCAACTCGCGTCAATAAGCAAAGCGGAGCAAGTCACCCGAAAGGCGGACGGAAGCACGCTCTATGAAATCAAGGGCAAGAACAGCGACGGAAAGACGATCGAACTGTTCGTCACGCCCGAAGGCCAGGTGCTCGGCCGCGAATGATGGATCAGCACGGGGCGCCGGCCGTCGAGGGCCGTGCGCCCCTTCCGAAATGATACTGCGGAATAGGAGACGAAAATGCGGCCAAGGCGATGGATATTGTTATGCGCCGCTTTGGCCGCCCTGCCTGATAGTGCGATCGGCCAAACCGAACCCGCGTCGGCGACGGGCTCGGCGTTGTTCGTAAGCTGTCAAGCGAATGAGCCGCGATGCGGCGCTTACCTCCAAGGCGTGCTCGACATGATGATCGTCGCGCGAAAAGCGGAATGCCGCGCTCCACGCTATGACCGATCGGCGCTGCGCGCGGCATATTTACGCTGGGCGGAGCAGAATAGCTATTTTATGAGTGTTCATATGGTGGCCGGAGCTGAACGCTCGTTAGCGAAGGCTTGGCCATGTCAGTAGCATCGTACCCCGCGGCGTAGCCTGCCCGGCGGCTGCCTTTGAGGGCAGGCGGAGCGTCCGCCTGGCGGTGAATTCCGCCAGCTCAACGATTCCATGTCGCGCCTCAAGCTCGCTAATTAGCCGATGTTCGCATTATGTCTGCCAAATCGTTGTCTGGCGCACAAACCTTGAGGTGACGCCAACAGCGCACAGCTACTCGCAAATAACCCCGGCGCGCACGGCGCTAGCCGTGAGCCGCTTCGATCTTCTGGGCCAGCTCGGCCAGGTGTTCGGAATCAAGTAGATCCTCGGCGCTAAGATCGGCCGCGAAAAACTCGCTTCCGCTGGGTGGCGCGCGATCGACGGCGAAAGCGGTCAGATAGGGCCGCGCCTCGTCCGTGGCGATCCAGCGCCAGAAAGCATTGCCCTGGCCGAATAAACCGCTCTCGAACATATCGAGCCGTGCTTGTGCGAAGTCGGTCAATTTGCGTCTCCTGACAATCAGGCGGTTCGGCAAAAAAAGGGAGGCCGAAGCCTCCCTTTGTCTTACTGGAACAGTTTGATGAAAGCGGGCGCGAGGCCGATGACTGCGAGGACGAAACCGACGCTGCCGATGACCCAAGTTTGTGCCGTCAGCTTGCTTTCGATTCCCTTGTTCGCCTCCTGAACCTTCACGGCGATATACTCCTCAATAGCCTCTACAACTTCCGCTGCGGCGTCGTCGGACAGATTAGCCGCTTTCAGTGCTCTAAACAATTTGATGTGCATCCGGTTCTCCTTCTCGTTGGTGACGGGAGACACCCGGCATGGGCACCGGCGCCGGCTGTCAGGGACCGCGAAGCGGCCGCGTTAGCGGGCGGTGGGGGAGCCGATTTGCGCAGCAAATTGGGGGAACCGCCGATCCTTGAAAGCTGGCGCGCACCCATGCCAAAATGCCACGACACACAGAGAGAAGAGATTGCGCGGGGCGGGGTTCGATGCCCCGCCCCGCGCTCTGCATGGCACCGAGATCATCGGTTTCGCCCAGCGGGCGAAAAGGGGCGGGGTTAGCCCGCCCCTCCGGCGTCAGCCGGATTGGCCGCGCTTCGCCTTGGCCGCCAGCACGACCGCGACGACTTGCGGATAGACGCATTCGCCGCGCTCGATGTTGCGGATGCCGGGGCCGTCGAGCACGTCCTTTATACGGTCCTCGATGATCTGGCCCAGCTCGGCCGCAACCGCCTCGATGTCAGCACTCGTCTTGCCGATAAACATCGGGTCTTTCGGCCACATGCTTTCCGCGTCGAAATGATCCTTATCGTTCAACGCGGTCGCCAGCGCCTCGATCGCAGCATTTCCAAGCGCACGCTCGAAAGCCAGCTGAGCGAACAGACGATGAGACATAACAACCTCCTTGTTGCCGGAATTGGCAAGGCCAAGGGGAGGGCAGCGCCGGGTCGGGTCAGGGACCGCGAAGCGGCCGCGCTAGCGGGCGGTGGGGGAGCCGATTTGCGCAGCAAATTGGGGGAACCGCCGATCCTTGATGCGGCCTGGTGCAGCCCTCATGCTAGGAAGACACTGACGGGGGGATTTAACAAACTAACGCCCGCCCATCGAGCGGACCTTCACCCTGCGCCGTCTCGCGCCCGAACGATCGCGCTGTATTCCAGCAGCGTTTGCCGGACATTCTCATCATCCACCACATTGAGCGCATGGCCGGTGGCCGATGCCTGATCCGTCCGCATTTCGAGCCAAGCGATCCGCGCCGCGTTCGGCGCTACGCAACCATGCTCGAGCGCGATCTGCTCACTGTAACCGGCGATAACGTCGTTGATGGCCTCAAGGGCCGCCTCATAGGCGATGGCCTGATCTTGGGTCCACAAGGGCGCTGTCGGTGAGAGGGCAGTCACCTTGCCATATAGAGAGGGCAACTGGTCTCCCGGCAAGCGCAAACTACGCCATTTGCGCTTGCCGAGAGTGGGCGGCCCTACCGGGGGGCTTGGGCCGTTGCTGGGCCTATAATCCTCAAACTCACAACGCCAAATGGCGTTGGATAGATTGAAAGGGCGGCGCGACAAACAGATGCCCCCTCGAAGCGCATCGTGCGAAGTTGCGCATGGACCGCGACAATTCTCGCTCTCAGTTGTCGCTCAACCAAGCGAGCTGCTGACCGATTCCAAGCCCCTCCATCGGAACCGATGCGCGCCGTTCGATCTGCGGCCAAAGGGGATCGCGATAGTTGCGGCCTGCGAGAACGATCAGCGGCGCGGCGGCGTCGATCTGCTCGGCCATTGCTTCGATCACGCGCGCGCCCCAAAGGCGGCGCGCGCCTGCCTTCATCGCGCCTAGCGTTTCGTCATAGGGCGCGATGACGGTTTCCGGGGCGATCAGGCCATGCTTTGCTGACAGGATGAACCATGCGCCGCCCTGTCGTTCGACATAGGCACGGGCCTTCTGGAACCATGGCGATGCGTAAAGATCGCGCGCCGGGGCGGGGCGGTCCAGCTTCGCAGCAACGCAAGCGACAAGGAAAACCGGAGACGGGGACGGGGGAGGGTCGATGACAGACGGCGGCGCTGCCTCAAGATCGGCAATGACGGTGCAGCGGCCCCATTTCTGCAATTGGCGCTGCCATCCTTTCGGCGGTCCTTGGCGCTCGGCAACGTGGCTAAGGGTCGGTCCACCGAACAAGTCGGGTTGCTCCCCGATGCGCTGCACCGGGGGAACGTAGCGAGGTTCGCGGATGCAATGGCGGGCCATGCTCGATCCCCTCAAAAGGCGAAAGCGGTCTGGCCGCTCGCCTCGGTAAAGCTGGCGCTATCGCCTGCCGCGTAACGGTCGCGGCCCATGGGGGACCATTGCAGATGCCCGGAACGGTCATAGGAAAACCAACCATCCTCGATCCCGATGATGAAAGACCATGCCTTATCCTCGGCGCAAGGTCCGTGAAGATTGATCGGCCAATGCTCGGCCCCGCGTTCCTGCTGGCAGGGCGACGGCGCGGAAAAGCTGCGAAGCAACGCGGCGCGGTCGGTCGGCTCGGTAGCTCCCATTTCCCGCATGATCTGGCGGGCCTCGACGGTGCTGATGTGGCCGCTCGCCTTCCTGTCGGCGTGGTCCGAATAGCGAAGGCCATAGACAACGTCCTGGGTCACGAAGGAAAGCGAGATTTGGTCAACAGATCTCTATGCGCCGACATTGAGCGGCGAGGCATGCATTCTGAGCCAGATGGCTTCCACCGTCAACGGGATCGCTCCCTGCCATAGCAAACACAGGATCCAGCGGCGCCGAAGCGGCCGTGGTCCTCACCGTCCTTAGAACGAGATACGCACCCAGGTGGAAGGCCCGAACATTATCTACAGGGTCGCTTTCGCGCCCTCACGGCACTTGCAGAGAGGGGTCCTTCCACCTGGCATCCGACCGTTCAAGGAACGGTCGGTACTCTGTCCCCGTCTTGATGACGGCATGGGCAACGCGCGCCATCTTGGCGGTGAGCGCCGTCATCGCCTTGCGGCGACGATCGGCATCATCCGCGTGCCCGGCAGTGTATCGTCCGAGCTTGTCGCGGAAACTGTTGTTGCGCTGACGTGCGGCGACCTGGGCAGCCATCCAAAAGGTCCGCCGCAATCGCGCATTACCGTACTTGGACAGCATCGTGCGGCCTCGGAATGTACCGGACTGCCGGGTCGCAAGATCAAGACCGCAGAACTTCAGGAACTGACGGTGATGGCTGAAGCGGCGTAGATCGCCTGCCTCGGCGAGAATGGTCAACGCATTGATGGGCCCAATGCCGGGGATCATGCGCAGAAGCTGATAATCGCGGTTTTCGGCCAGCATGGCATGCGCCGTTCGCTCGATCTCGTCGCGCTGCCGGATCAGGTTGCGTGCTTGGGCGATCACCATGCGGAACATAGCGATCGAGACGGAATCCTCGTCGACAGGTAGCGCCACGGAGGCGCAGGCGGTCTCGTAGATATCGTTGATCAGCCGGGCTTTGGACACTTTGCGGCCGACCAAGTCCCATGCTTCGCGGGAGAAAGTCTCCTGGCCGAGCACAGTCATGCTGGCTGGAGTCGGGAATCGTTCGAGCAGAGCAAGGAACCAGTCGGATCGGCTGTTGCCAGCGAAGCGTTCAATCTCCGGGAAATAGAGCGGCAGGTAGTGGGTCAGGATGCGATGCCATGTCTGCGTCTTAGCCTTGGAGATCGCCTCGTGCGTTTTCGACATCTCCTGCAGGTCGTTGATCCCGGCGGCGAGCGGATCGACGTATCGCTGGGTGGCGCCAATCCGCAGCATGTGCAGGATCACTTGCGCATCCTTGGAATCGTTCTTGTCCCAGCCATTGTGCAGAGCCTCGCGCGTTCGAGCCAAGGCAACGGACGAGATCAAGCGCAACTCGAAGCCGGCGGACAGCAGGCGATGCGCCAGCGTGCGATGGTAGTTACCAGTAGCCTCGAAGCCGACGATGATCGGACGCCCGATGTCGCTAAGATCCGTGGCCAGGCGATCATAATCTGCCTTTGTCGCCATCACCGTCATGCGACGTCGGGGTCCGCCTTCTGGACGTTCGATCAGGACCTCCTGGCGGTGTTTGGACATATCGATGGCTACCAGCACGGCGTCGGTGGGATTAGAGCTACGCTTGGTCATGGTCGGTCTGTCTCCAAAGGGTTGAGTCGACAACTTCACTTTAGAGACCTGCGGGCCGATCATGACCGCCTTGATGAAGCCTGCGGGCGCTACGCGCCCTTGCCTTCATCAAGGCGGTGCGCCCCTTCGAGGGGCCGCTTCCCAATGTGCTACGGCATTGAAGATATTGCGCGGCTCGGTGAACTCCTGCGTGGCGAGCAATTCGCGCCATTTCCCGGCGCTGATAAGGTCCACCGCATGATGCCAGAGCGAATGAACGCGGTTGCTGTAGCCGTGGCGGTTCGTCACGCCATCGCGGGCGATCTCGATCCCTAGCGCACGCTCGACGTGTTGCACGAAAGGATGGGCGGCAAGCAAAGGATGGCGAAGGCCGATCTTGCGCGGCTCGTCCTGCTCTGCGCGGATGACCTCGATGGGGAACTGAAACAGGCGCGACGGCAGATTCCACGGCGCGGAAAGGGGAAAGTCGCGGGGCACATCAAGCGCCCCGTTAATGTCCAGCACAAAGCCGTTTGGCGCGAAGCCTGCGGCAATGATCTGGTCGCCCAGCTGGTCGGCCTGCGCGGTGCGTATCGCGGCGGCGGCGCTCATGCGCTCAACTCCGCATAGGTGGCGCTGCACTCGTAGCGGATCGCATCGCCATCCCACATAGGACCGCAAACGCCCTTGAATTTCGGTGCGCCCTGCAACTCAGGCCGCTGGCTCGGATTGCTGTCGTAACCGCTGCATTGAAGCCCCTCGACCGCTGCCCGGCTGACGATGGTTTCAAAGGTCGCGCCCTCGATCTCGATCCGGTCAAAGTCCTGCTCGGTCTGGCGGTAGATACGGATTTTCATGGGCTTTCCCTTCCTAATTGAGCCGAAGGCGATGACGGGTCATCGACTTCTGCCGAAAGCGGGCGACGCTGGGCCGGGGAATGCCGCAAACGGGGCCGATCAGGGGGGAGGGGTATCACCCGCCCTGCACGGAGCGCAGCGAAGGAAGGGCGGGGAAACCCGCCTGGTCGCCAAGCGGAGCCGCGCAGCGGCGGAGACGGTCTAGCCCTTGCGGCAGGGGGCAGGAACAGGCCCCAAACGCGACAAATCAGCGCGGCGGCTTGCCGCCTCAATCTGCGCCAGGACAGGCGGTGGCAGTTGCCACCGCCTGCACCGATCAACCCGGCTTGCGGATCGCAAGCAAAACAGTGTTCACGTTGGTTCCGGCGTGGGCGAAAGAACCGGGGGGAAGGTCGATCCATTTGCGACCGTGGAAATAGATCGCCTCGCAACCAGCGATCATGCGGTGTAGCGCCTTGTGGCGCTGATCCTCGCCATACTCTGCCCGCGCGCTCATGATTGCCACCAGCACGCCTCCCGGTTTGAGAAAGGCGAGGGCATGGCGCACATGGTCACAGTCGCGGCCTCGATCAAAAGGCGGGTTCATTATCACCGCGTCGAACGGTGCGTAATGGGCCGGGTCCAATGCGAGAAAATCGCCCTCGATCGCATCGGCAAAGCCGTGGATTACGCGTAGTTCGTGGGCGAAGCCGGGTTGCAGCTCCACGCAAGTTACATCGGCACCAGCGTTGCGCGCGGCCGAAGCAAGCGCGGCCTTTCCCGCGCTAGGCTCTAGAACGCGCTGGCCTGTGCTGATCCTCGCATGTTCGATGACCTGGGCGGCGATCTCCGGGGAAGTCATGAACGCGCCGAAGTTCTTAGCGGGCGTGATATGATAGGCCGGGGCCGCTTCTGCCTCGGTCGTCTCATAGCCATCACCGATAGCCTCGCCGTAATATTCCGCGAGCAACAGATTCACGCTCTGCAGAAGGTCGTCACGCTCGAACCATATGTGCAGATTCCCATTCTTGAAGACGCGAACGCGGAAATAGTCGCCCTCGATCACGGTTGGCAGCGATCCGCGCACGCGTGCCGAATCGGCAACCTGTGAGGCGATGCTGTGGCCCTCTGAAACCGGGGGCTTTTCGTCCAGTTCCAGAAAGACGCGCTCCACGTCCCGCAACGTGTCGCGGCGCTCGTAGCGGTCCCATGATCCCCATTCGTTCAAGGCGCGGTCGATGATGAGACGCGCGCCGATCTTGAAACCGTTGTGCGAGCGAAAGCGGCGATCCAGCTTGGCGAAGACGTTGGCGATGCCGCGCAAATAAAGGTCGCGCCGGTTGGTCCAGATATTCCCGAAAGTGGCGGCGCAGTTGTCGGGCGTGAACGGCACGGGATCATCGCGCAAGCCGTCATGAAACTCCTTGCGGGCCTGCTGGTCTAGCAGCTGGTCAAAACCCAGCTGCTCCATGAGGGCCGCCCAGCACCGACGGTCCATCGTGTGCGTCAAGACGCGCTCGAAATTGTCGCGTGCGGCGATGGTCTGGCGCGCTCCCGTCTCCTTGTCGCGCTGCTCGATAGGCTGCGACTGGATAAAAGCGCGGGTCAACGTGTCCTCGGTCCAGTCGCGGCCACATGACAGCGACAGTGCGCCGCCAAGGGTCAGGCGCGCCGCCTCGTCGCGGGTTGCATGGTAGGTGTCATAGAGGCCCAGCCAAAGGGCTATGGCCTTGTCTCGGCCGTCGCAAATATCCGCGATCTGCGCGGGCGTCATAAGCTCCTGGCCCATGTTCACGCCCCCTCGACAATAAGAGCGCCAAAGCCGAAGCCCTCGGCGGCGTCCTCGATGGTGGTCACAAGGCCGTCAAAATCTTCCTCCGGGCCTAGTAGATCGGCAATCTCGATGACGGCGGGAAGGTCAGCGCCATGATTTTCGGCGAGGTCTTTGATGTAGCCGAAGCGGTCGAAATTGCCCTCTTCCTCATAGCGAGCGAGCGGGATGGTGCGGGCGGCGTTGATCCGAAGAATTGTTGCCAGCGGAATGTCGGTCATGTGCTGTTTTCCCTGCCTAGAATGGAGCCGAAGGCGATGACGGGTCATCGACTTCTGCCCAGCGGCGAGCAGGGCCGGGGAATGCCGCAAATCAGGGCCGATCAGGGGGGAGGGGGATCACCCGTCCTGCACGGAGCGTAGCGAAGGAAGGGCGGGGAAACCCGCCTGATCGCCAAGCGAGGCCGCATAGCGGCCGAGACGGTCCAGCCCTTGCGGCAGGGGGCAGGAACAGGCCCCGAAGTCGAACAGCGGGCACGGCGGCATTGCCGCCTCAATCTAGGGAAAAGCGCCCGCCAGGTCATAGCGTAGCGGCGACCTAGCGGGCGCTGCGGCATGTCGCCGGCGACATGCCCAACGGATAGCGCCGGAAGCATCCGAGTAATCGGATCCTCCGTCAGTTTAATTGCCCGAGCGGTTGCGCGACACGTCCGCATAAGGTTTGCGGCGGCACTGGCTGCACCGAAGCCGCGCGATGAGTTCGTATATGCGGGTATCGAAAGAAATGCGGCGTGAGCGGGCGAAGTCGCCCAGCGGGGCGACGACGCGGCGACCGCAAGCGCACTGGATGCGCAGATAGCAGCCTTGCCGATACCAGATAGGATCAATGGGCTTGGGGCGGTTGTAGTTCGCGGCCGTTGGGCGCTTATGCGCCAAACGGAACAGGAGGGGAACGCGCCGCGCGCACGCCGGTTATTGGATTGGCAAGGGAAAAGGGCTATATAGGCAATGCTTCGTGTGCTGATTCATTTCACGCACCTACCTGAACCCGCCGTGCTGTCACACGGCGGGTTCAAACTTTTAGGGCGGGCGGCCCTGTCAGACCACCCGCCCCGCTGGATCAGCCCTTATCGGACTTCCCCAGCTTCACAATTGCAATCACGAGCGCGACGGCTGCGATCGTCAATTGAGCTGCTTCATATGCTGTCAAATCACATCACCTCCTTTGAGCGAGAGGATTTGCGAAAGGCCGCTGTCACAGGGGGCGTTTGCGGGAGGGGGCGGAATCCTACGCCAAGCTGATCTGCCCCCCGCTGAGTGGCCCAGAGGCTATGATAGTCTGGACCACGAAAGGGATATTGAATGCCGAGCAAGAAGCATAAGCCGGAAGAGATCATCGGCAAGCTGCGTGAGGTTGAGATCGTGCTGGCGCAGGGAGCCTCGACCGCCGAGGCGTGCCGACGGATCGCGGTCAGCGAGCAGACCTATTATCTCTATGGACGGCTCTCCCTTTGCAAGCGGCATTGAAACGTTCTGCGTGGATCAGTTGCAAACATCTATCCGGCGTCAGCTGGTTGTCCAGAGCGCCCAAATGGGAAATCCGCACACGCGCACCTCTACAGCTGGTAGGCCTCAAGGGCCTCGATAATAGTCAGGCTCGTCGCGCGTCGGCTCGATCAGTGCAGTCCATTTCTCCGTCTACTCGCAAACTGGTTCGGTTCTTCAGGCGGCGGCGCGGTATTGATCGCCCGTTCGAAGCACGGCCCAGATTATCCGTGCATTCTTGTTGGCGATGGCAACCGTTGCGCGGTTGAACCCGCGTCGCTCCCGAAGCTGGTTGGCCCATTGGCTGATGGGATCATTTTTATTGGGTGCCGTTCTCACGACGGCACGCGCGCCGTGAACCAATAGGCTGCGCAAATGCTGGCTTCCTCGTTTAGAGATGCCCATAAGCACCGCCTTATCACCGCTCGAGAACTGGCGCGGTACTAATCCAAGCCAGGCCGCCATGTGGCGCCCATTCCTGAAGTCCGAACCATCGCCGACCGCCGCGACAATCGCTGTTGCCGTTTTGGGCCCAACGCCTTTGATCCTGGCGACACGCTGACAGGGCTCGCTCGATTTGAAGACGGCTTCGATTTTCTTGTCGAAATGCTCGATGCGGCGTTCGAGATCGCAGAAGAAATCCCAGAGCTCGGCAATGGTCTCACGGGCCATAGTCGAGAGGCCGGAGTCGGCGCGTGCGAGTATCTCCGGAATCATGCGTCTCACCCGGGTAATCGACTTGGCAAAGGCAATGCCACGATCAAGCAGCAGCCCGCGCATCTGGCTGACCAGGGCCGTTCGGTGGTTCACAAGACGCTGGCGGGCGCGGTGTAGAGCCTGGATATCCTGTTGCTCAACGCTTTTCTTAGGCACCAGCGGAATGTGGGGTTGACGCACAGCCGTACAGATCGCCTCGGCATCGTTGCCGTCGTTCTTCTGCCTGCGGACAAATGGCTTCACATATTGAGGACTCACGATCTTCACGTTGTGGCCCAACTCTTCAAATTGGCGGGCCCAGCAAAATGCTCCTGTGCAGGCTTCGATCGCGACGGTGCAGGGCTCAATCCCGGCCAGCACCGAAAGTAGTTGGTCGCGCATGACCCGCCGTTTGAAAATCGCATTGCCCTTGCGATCAACGCCATGCAGCTGGAAGACATTCTTCGCCAGATCAATACCAAGTACATCGATGGTCATCATTCCTCTCCTTCGACTGCCGGTTGCACAACGATGCTCCGGGGTGGGAGAGCCGTCCATCCCATTAGCTGGCGCAAGGAATATGGCGGCCTGAAGACCAACCAGGCGCGGCGGATGAAGGATCTGGAGAAGGAAAACCAGCGGCTACGCCGGGCGATTTCGGATCTGACGTTGGACAAGCTAATCCTGCAGGAAGCTGCACGGGGAAACTTCTGAGCCCCGCGCGACGGCGGCGCTGCATCGATCAGTTGCGACGAGATTTGCCGATCCGAGTGTCCGAGCGACGGATATGCCGGGTTCTGGGGCAGCATCGATCGACACAGCGTAAAGTGCCGCGCGGGGCGGATGACGAACAGGCGCTGACGGAGGACATCATCGCCTTGGCGAAACAATATGGTCGTTACGGCTACCGCCGGGTCACGGCGTTGCTGTGCCATGCGGGTTGGACGGTAAACCATAAGCGGGTCGAGCGGATATGGCGGCGTGAAGGGCTCAAGGTTCCGCAGCGCCAGCCAAAGCGCGGGCGTCTATGGCTCAACGACGGATCATGCATCCGCCTGCGGCCCAAGTATCCGGGACATGTGTGGGCCTACGACTTCGTCGAGGGGCGCACGCATGACGGCCGCAAGTTCCGTATCCTGACGATCATCGACGAGGCCAGCAGAGAATGCCTGGCGCTCATCGTTGCGCGGCAGCTCAAGCATGAGGATGTTCTGGCAGCGTTGGCTGACCTGTTCATCGCGCGCGGCCCGCCAGCGCATATACGGTCCGATAACGGCAGCGAATTTATCGCGACTGCCGTCCAAAAATGGCTGGGACAGATCGGCGTGAAGACGCTCTACATCACGCCGGGATCGCCATGGGAGAATGGCTATAACGAAAGCTTCAACGGGTCGCTTCGTGACGAACTACTCAACGGCGAGATCTTCTACAGCCTCGCCGAGGCCAGGGTGCTGATCGAAGCCTGGCGGCGGTATTACAACACCGTCCGCCCGCACAGCAGCTTGGGCTACCGACCACCGGCTCCGGAAACGGCGACACCGCCATATCCGGCCTCCGGTTCCGCTTCGCTCCACCTCCGTCCGGATATGGCGGCGATGGGATTAATCCACTAACAAACCAATCGGTCCACTCGGTGGGGGCAGATCACAGCGGCTGATCGATATCATCGGCAAGAGCGCCTATCTGCAACGCGCGCCGTTCGCCATCCAGTCGTTCGAGGTCGCTAATCTACGCGCGTTGCGCGGCAGGATCGGCGCCTATCCCAACATCCAGCTGGCCCAGTTGATCGGCGACCCGGCCCAGATGCCGGCCGATGTGCAGGCCGCGGGCAACAAGCGCTTCTATCGCGATATGCTGACGCCCGCAGGTCTTTCCGAAATCGCCAGCTATGCAGATTATCTTGCGCCCCATGTCCGGATGATCATTCCTGTGGACGAGGATCAGCGCCTGACAAAACCCACGGGGCTCGTCGATGCCGCACATGCGGCGGGCCTTCTCGTCAGCATCTGGACCTTCCGCCCGGAAAATCAGTTCCTGGCCGCCGATTTTCGCAGCGACAAAGGCGTTTCCGCGCGCAACGAAGAAGGCAGCATTGCAGAGATGCAGCGCTATCTTGCAACGGGTGTCGATGCGATCTTCACAGACGATCCGGCTTTGGGACGGCGTGCGATTTCCTAGGATAGAGAGAATAAAAACTGCCTATTCCAAATTCACCTCTACCGGTCATTTGATCGCCATCTGGACTGGCCAGCCACAGCAAGTCCACTTCTCTTGACCATCTGCAAGCCCGATCGCAGTTTCGGATCTTCGCGCCGCTTGTGGTCGAATTGCAGCCGTTGGTTGCGCCACCCGAGCCGGCGCGCGCAGTTGCTCCCAACGTCGATCGGCTTTCCAGTCACGTCAGGCCTGATTGGGAAAGCCTGATCCTAGTGCATCTGGAACCCGGCCCGCGCCCGTGCAATTCGTCAGCAGGGCACCGCCCATATATGCTTCGGCGTGAACCGCGTCCGCATGGTGCCATCCTCTGCTATCGTCGGGGAATCGTGATCTTTCGACCTGGATCAGGCCGCACTCGATATGCTCATACGTGCCCAGCCCCTGCCGGCAATTCCCGCCGAGAGCCTGATGTCGTCGAGCTGACGATCCTCGTCGCTTTCAGCCTGCGGTGATCCATGCCATCTGAAGCTGCCACGGTGATGGATAGGCGTCGGCAATGAAGCCGCCTCGTCACCTAGCGCTACCTCCGGCCCGTTTGGCTGCCGATATCGACCGATCTCTTCTACCCGTCAGGACAAATGCGCCATAATGACAAGGCGCCACCTGCCAAGGCATTGGCAGATGGCGCCTCACCGGGTGACCCGAAGGCTGGAGGCCCCGCATAAGCGGAGCCACCTTCGGCCGGTTTTTAGAAGCTCATGCGAACGCCCATCGCATAGGTGGCGGGCGCACCGACCATACGCGACGCGCCGTTCATTTCGGGATAATAGACTTCGTCCGTGATGTTTCGGCCCATGGCATAGATCGACCAGCCATGCGGCGATTCCAGCTCGATCCGGGCATTGAGCAGCGTGTAAGCCGGCGAGGTGTTGCCGACGACCGCGTTCAGGCGGTTCGATTCCTTGCCATGATGGAAGATGTTGGCGCGGCTCTTTAGCACCCAGCCATCACCGAATCTGTAGCTGTGGACGAGGCCGACCCGACCGGTCCATTTCGGCGCACCGGGCAGCGGATCGCCGACAGTCGCGGTCACATCGGCGATGCGGTTGGAATTAAACTCGGTGATCTTCGAATAGAGATAGGTGCCCGATGCGTCGAAATCGAGTTTGTGCCCGCCGCTGTTCAGCAGGTTGACGTCCAGTGCGGCTTCGAAGCCGCGGGTCTTGGCCTTACCGACATTAGTGCGGCCGTTGGTGTCATTGTCGAGGCGCGTCGTCGCCTGAAGATTGTCGAAATCATTGGCGAAGGCGTCAAGCGACAGACGGATCGGCCCTTTATAATAACGCACGCCCGCTTCATAAGCCCAGACCGTCTCGGACTGGAACGGCTCCGTCTCGGCCAGCGTCATGATCGACGTGCCATCAAAGCCGCCCGAACGATAGCCGCGCGCGACCGACGCGAAGACATTCAAATCGTCGGTGATGAACCACTGCGCGGCAGCACGGCCGGACAGGTCGTCATCCTTGAACTGCTTGTCCCACTGAAAATTGGGCGTCGTCGCGAAAAATGTGGCGTAATTGGATATGCCCCAAGGGTTATCGTCGATGTTGCGGCCCTGCGAATCCACATCGTCCTTGGTATAGCGCAGGCCCAGCGTCAGCTTGATCTTGGGCAACAACTCATAATCAGCCTGACCGAACAGCGCGGCGCTACGGCGGCGCTGATTATGGACATTATGATATATGGTCCGCGCGGCCCAGCTGGTCCATTGGCTCTGATAGTCGATCTTGTCGCTCATGTAGAAGCCGCCGATCAACCAGTTGAAACGCCCCTGCTGCTCGTTGCGCAGGCGCATTTCGAGCGATGCCTGGCTCAGATCTTCATCGAACAGATATTCATATTGGGGATAGGGCGTGCCATCGCCATTGCCGCCGATATTGCGCTGGCTCGACTGCCAGCCGGCGACCATGTCGAAGCGGGTGGCATCGTTCAGCAGGTGCGAAAATTGTGCGGACGCGCCTTTGATGTCGATCCGTTGCTGAAAATAGGCCCGCGAATAGAAGCTGTAGGGGTCTTTATCTTCGCCGGCATTGAGAACACTGCTGTCCTCCGCTGCGCTGATGCGGTCATATTGACGGGCATCGCCACGGTCGCGACTGGCAAAGGCCTTCAGCGTCAGACTGGTATCTGGACCGAAATCGATATCCACCGTACCGCGCGCGGCGAACAGATCCTTGTCGCCAAAGCCCTTGCGTGCGCCCGGATCGTTGATCGCAGGCACCTGTCTCTGGACCACGCCGCCGACGCTCAGTTGCGCGCCCGCCAGATCGCCCGCGCCCTTCCCGTTCATGAAGCCGCCGCCCTGATCGGTCATCACTGCCAGTCGCACGCGCATATTGTCGCTGACCGGACCGCCGATCGCCGCTTCCGCGCGCAGGCTGTCATAGCTGCCATAACGCACATCGGCATAGCCGTCGAACGTGTCGCGGCCGCCGCGCGTGATCGCGTTGACGACGCCGGCCGTGGTGTTGCGGCCATAGAGAGTGCCCTGCGGCCCACGCAGCACCTCGATCCGCTCCAGATCGAACAGAGGCATGCCGAGATAGGCGTTGGAGCTTTGATAGACGCCGTCCACATGAAGGGCGACCGACGGGCTGCCATTGGGCTTGTAGTCGTCGGCGCCGCCGATCCCGCGGATGGTCAGCAGGCCATAGCTTTCGCCGCCCGTGCTGTAGTTGATCGACAGGCCCGGTACTTCATCGACCAGACTGGCGAAATCGGTAATCTTGCGTTCTGCCGCTTCCACGCCCGAAACGACGGTGATCGCCTGCGGTACTTTCGACAGGTCTTCGACCCGCTTTTGCGCGGTGACGATGATGTCACCGCCACCCGCAACGCCCGCCCCCGCTTCGGCAGCCGACAATTCGGTCGGCGCCTTGGCGACGGCGAGCGAGATCATCGCCGCGCCCTCGTAGGAAATGGCCACGCCTCGTCCGGCGATCAGGCGGCGCAGCGCCTCGGCACGGGAAAAGCGCCCCTTGAGCGCGATCGAGCGGCGACCGGCGATGGCGTCATAGGGGAAGACCATCTGCACGCCGGCCTGCCGACCGAACTCGTTCAGCGACGTCGCCATATTCTGCGCCGGGATGTTGAAGGCGATAGCGCGATCGCTCGCGGCACTGGCGGGCGCCGCGGCGAGGATCAAGGGTAGTGCGACGACATGAAAACTCATTATTGCCCTCCGATGGAAGCGTCTCTCGGAGGATGGGATGGGTGGGCGCGGCACGACCTCTATCGCAGCTGCAAAAAAATTATCAGCCGGCCGTGAGGGTAATGGCTCCATTTTCGCTGCGCTGCGATCGGATGCCGAACGACGCATGCAATGCGGTCAGCAGATCATTGGGGTTGGTGGTCGTAAAACGCCCCCCCAGCCGAATGCGCGACAGCGCCGGATCGGCGATGACGATCCTGGGGTCGAGATAGCGATTAAATTCGGCCACGACGAAGTCGAGGCTCTCGCCTTCGAACACCAGTTGACCATCTTTCCAGCTGCGCGCCCGGTCCAGCGTTACCGGGTCGGCCGGTCCGATAGCCACGTTCTGGCCGATCACGCGCGCCATCGCCCCTGCTGTAAGCCCATCGCCCCGTACGCTATTGGCCATGCCATTCAGCACGAGAAAGTCGAAGGATTCAGGTTGCTGTCGCGCATTGAAGCTGCCGGTGCCGAGTGTGAATCGTGCGCTTCCTGCCTCCAATGTCAGCTTGCCGCGCAGCGAAGCCGGAACCGTAAGGCCGATCTCGCCACGCTCCAACCAGATGCGGCTGTCCCCCTTGTCGATCCGCCAACTGATCCGCGTGCCTGTATTAAGTTCGATCCGGGTGCCATCGTCCAGCACCAGCGCGCGCCGTTCACCTATCGCCGTTTTGGCATGTTCGCGCGCAGTGGCGCGTACCGCCAGCAGCGCGCCGGCGACCGACGCACCACCGGCCAAGACGCCGGCACGCAACATCCCACGGCGGTTGATGGCGGTGGGCGCCGGTTCGGCCGGACGGTCCTCGACCGCGCGTAGACGCTCCACCTGCTCGAAGGCATGAGCCACCTGGGCAAAGGCGATGGCATGGCGGGGATCGGCCGCACGCCATTGTTCGAAAGCCTGCGGCGTGACCGAGCCTGCATCGAGCGCCGCCAGCCAGCCGGCGGCTTCCTCCATCATTTTCTCTGGTGTCGGTGGCGTTGCCATAAGCGCGAAAACGGGGCCCTTTCTTCCTGCGGTGGCGCTTCCTGCATCGCATAGGCAAGAATGGCCAGCCCTTTGGCAAGATGCTTCTCTACAGTAGAGACCGACAAACCCATCCGCACCGCTATATCGCCCGGCAATAATCCTTCGATCCGCCGCATCTTCACCACCGCGCGCGCCTGTGGCGGCAATTGCTCCATCAGCGCGATCAGCCGTGCCAGCTCCATATTGCCCGATAGCACGGCAAATTGATCCGGCGCGCTATCGGCAATTTCCATCGCTTCCATATCGGCCAGATGCTCGAACCGCACGACGGTGGCGCGACGATGACGTTCATGCGCCAGATTGCGGATGATGGTGAGGACGAAGCTGCGGGGATTGACGATCTCGCGATGATGCGACGCATTGATCGCGCGGGCATAGGCCTCCTGCACCAGATCCTCGGCCTCGGCCGTGGGGACCAGCCGAGCCGCCTGCCGCCGGAAAGCGACCCGGTGCGGCAATATCTCATCAATGAACCAGCGGTCTACATCCCTCAACCAGGTCACGGCGGCTTCCCCCTTCAGATGAGCGGGGCGGTTAGTCAGTCGGCATGACAATATCGGGACAATATCCACATTCGTCGGGGGTCGCTGTCGCATTACTGTCAAACGCCGCCGATAGGGCCGCCCGATGCAAGCCTCTCCCTGGCATCGCCGCGCCGTGCTGGGCGCCATGGTCGCGCTTGGCGCCACGCCGCTCCGGGTGCTCGCCGCACCCTTCACTGCGCAGGCCGACCCCTTTGCGCTCGGCGTCGCCAGCGGCGATCCATCCCGCGACGGCTTCGTTTTGTGGACGCGCCTCGTCGGCCCCGACGCCCACCCTCTTCGGGCCGGATCGATCCCGGTCCGTTACGAGGTCGCCGAGGATGAAGGATTTCGCAACATCGTCCGGACCGGCGCATTGAACGCGCATCCCGAGGCGGCGCACAGCATCCATCTCGAACTGACCGGACTACGACCGGGGCGCCCCTATCATTATCGCTTCCATGCGCTTGGCGCGACCAGCCCGGTCGGGCGTACCGCAACCGTGCCGGACCGCACCAACCGGTTGCGGCTGGCGCTCACATCCTGCCAGCATTGGGAATTGGGATGGTTCGGCGCCTATCGCGACATGCTGGCGGGCGATCCCGACCTGATCGTGCAGGTCGGCGACTATATTTACGAAACATCCTATCCCGACCAGCCCAAGGTCCGCGATTTCGGCGCGCCCGAACCACGCGATCTGGATGGGTACCGCGCCCGCTACGCCCTCTATCGCACCGATCCGGATTTGCAGGAAGCGCACCGGCGCGTGCCCTGGCTCGTCACATGGGACGATCATGAGGTGCTGAACGATTATGCCGCGCTCGCCAATCGAGAGGGGCTACCTCCCGAAATTTTCGCGGCGCGGCGAGCGGCGGCCTATCAGGCCTATTTCGAACATATGCCGATCCGCCCCAGCCTGTGGCGCTCCATGGCCAGCCCGCGCCTCTATCGTGGGGTGGACTGGGGCGAACTGGCATCGCTTTCCATGCTCGACACGCGCCAATTCCGGTCCAACCCGCCATGCGCGGCGCCGTCGGTAGCCCGCAACGTCCGGCTCGATCATTGCGCCGAACGGTTGGCGCCCGATCGGACCATGCTGGGACAGGCGCAGGAGGCATGGCTGGCTCAGCGCCTTTCCCAAGAGCGGCGCCCTTGGACTTTATTGGCGCAGGGCGTGTTTTTTGCGCCGCTGGCGCTCGATGGCGGGGGTGACGCTGTCTATAGCGACCAGTGGGACGGCTATGTCGCAGGCCGCTCACGGCTGCTGGATCAGCTCGCCCGCCCCAATGTCCGCAATCCCCTAATTCTAAGCGGCGACGTCCACAGTTTTTGGCTGAATGATCTGCATCGGGCGGATGGCACCCCGCCAGTGGCGACCGAAATCGTCACCTCCGCCCTTGCTGCCCAATCGCCGCCAGCCGGCCGCTTCGGCGAGGTTCGCGCAAATAACCCCCACATCCGCTTTCATGACCTGAACCATAGCGGCTACGTCCGCATCGAGATCGAACCGACGCGACTAGTGGCACAATTTCGTGCACTGAATCTGAAATCGGCCCGGGCAAAGCCCAAGATCCTGCAACAGGTGGAACAGGATATCAGGTAGGCGACAACTGCATTTAGCCCGGCTAAAAGACATGAGCGACCAGGCGTTAAACTGATCGCTCATCATGTCTTCTCTCAAGCCAGCATACGCAGCGATGGTTCGCGGTCATAGAAGCGGAGAGCCGCCGCCTTGACGAACGCTGCATCGACCCCCGTGACGCCCGCGTCGGGCACCACGCCGGCCTTGTCGAGCAAGGGCTGCGCTGTCTCATTCGCGCCAATCGCCTTGAGATGGCCAAAGGCGTTCATCACAAATTCGACCGCCGCGCCTTCGTTCAGCAGCGTCGCGCAGCCCTCCTGCGACACTATGATCGCCACGGCATCGAAAATCTGACTCGGCGATCCTGCCAGCTGACCATCGGCCTTCTGCTGCTTGCCGTTGGAGAGCTTTGCGCCACCGACTTTGGGCGCGACGATCACAGCCTTGCCCTTGGCTTTTTCTACTGCCGTGACGATTGCTGCCAGTTCGTCCGCATCGCTGCCGTCCGCGATCAGAATGCCGACTTTGCGCCCCTCAAGCGTCGCCAGCATATTCTTATGGATCGAAAGTGCGTCCGAAGGCGGCATGTCGATCGGCTCCTTGGCGGCGGGCGTCTTTTTCGGCAGATCGATCGCTAAGCCGTCCGCAACCCGGCTCGCCAGGTCTTCGTCCACATTGCGTAGATTGGCCACCATCCGGCCGGGCACCTGATCGAGCTGTGCCACCTTCGAGAGTTCGAACACGAAGGACGAGGCGATATGGGCTTGTTCACTGATCGTCTGTGAACGGTAGAATAAACGCGCCTGACTGTAATGATCGGCGAAGGTTTCCGCCCGCACGCGCAGCTTGTCGCCGCTCTCTTCAGGGCCAGTGGCGGCGTTTGCCGTTACAAAGCCGACGTCCGGGCTTTCGCGCGGTCCACCTTCCTCGCCATGCGCCGCCAGGCTGTTGGGTTCATAATTGGCACGGCCCTTGGGCACCATCGTCTGCATTTTTCCGTCCCGCTGGAAATTGCCGAACGGACAGCGCGGTGCGTTTACCGGGATCTGATGGAAGTTGGTGGTGCCGAGACGTGAATTTTGCGTATCCAGATAGGAGAAGAGCCGGCCCTGAAGCAGCGGATCATTCGAAAAATCGATGCCTGGCGGAACATTCGAGGGCAGGAATGCGACCTGCTCGGTTTCGGCGAAGAAATTGTCGACATTGCGGTTGAGCGTCAGTGTGCCGATCAGGCGCACGGGCACATCCTCTTCCGGGATGAGCTTGGTCGCGTCGAGCACGTCATAGGGTTGCGCCTCGGCAAACGCCTCGTCGAACAATTGGATACCCAGATCCCATTGCGGGAAATCGCCGGCGTCGATCGCCTCGAACAGGTCGCGGCGCTGATAGTCATTGTCCGCCGCCTGGAGCTTCAGCGCTTCGTCCCAAATGGTAGACTGAATCCCAAGTCGGGGCTTCCAGTGGAACTTGGCCCAGTCGGCCCGAAGCTGCGATTTTGGCCAGGTTGAAGAACGAACACTGAACGCTTGATTGATTCTACCAGGACCGTTGCTGACCAC
>NZ_CP173717.1:3892500-4897314 GCF_051058005.1 Sphingobium sp. DN12 | reverse complement strand
TGAATGCTGCCCCCAAAATACCAACAAAAATGCCCCTGAGGGCACGACTATCGGACGCAACAAGATGGTTCGGAAAAGCGCCCCCGCTCTTCCGAGTCTGATACATCGACTGACATTATGACGACCGCCAGGAAGTGATTCGATCAGCGGCCGGAGGATCAAAATAGACAGGGCCGCTTCGCCGGATCAAGGGCGCGTCGCTTCAAAAAACTGAAATAAAGACGTTGACTCGGGAATCCCGCAGAAAACCGCAGATTCACAAATTATGACTATTTTTCAGTGAATTACTTGGTAGCGATTCTGACGATACGGCTCGAATCGTGAGAAATTCGCGGGTCAGAGAAATGACTATTCCGTGACTCCAGCAGAAAAAGCCCGCTCCGGCGATCCGGAGCGGGCTTTTCAGATAAGCGGGTAGCTTAACGTAAGGCTTAGGCGATCGCGCCGACGGCCTTGGTCAGGCGGCCGAACTTACGAGCGGCCGTGTTCTTGTGCAGAACACCACGGGCAACGCCGCGGGCCAGTTCGGGCTGGACAGTCTGAAGCGCGGTCGCAGCAGCATCCTTGTCACCGGCGAGGATGGCGGCTTCCACCTTCTTCACCAGGGTGCGGATCCGGCTGATGCGGGCGCCATTGATCGCGGCGCGACGCTCATTGCGACGGATGCGCTTCTTGGCTTGCGGCGTATTGGCCATTCTATTCCTCGGTTCTCATCAAATCTCGGGAAGAGGCCCGTCGGATTCGCCAACCAGCCTCGTGAAGGTGCGCCCCTTACAGCTGTTCCGGGGTGTCGTCAACCAGCGAGCCCCCCGCTATTTCTGGCATTTGGGGCAATGGAAGGTCGATCGCCCCCCATCGACTCGGCGCTGCACGGTGCCACCACAGGGGCAAATCTGTCCTTCGCGCCCATAGACTCGCCATTGGTTGGAGAAATAGCCCAATTCGCCATCCGGCCGCGCATAATCGCGCAGAGTGGAACCGCCGGCGACGATGGCGGCGGACAGAACGGTACGAATCGCTTCTACCAGCAAAGTGAGTCGGGGCTTCGATATGCGCCCTGCCGCTCGAGTCGGGGCGATGCCCGCCATGTTCAGCGCTTCGCATACATAGATATTGCCCAGCCCCGCGACGATGCGCTGGTCGAGCAACGCCGCCTTGATCGACGTCGCCTTGCCATCCAGCGCCTGCGCCAGATAGGCCGCGTCGAAATCCGGCCCCAATGGCTCCGGCCCCATGCGGGTGAAGGGGGCATAGCCCTGCCAGGCGTCACTGCGCACCAGATCCAGCGAGCCGAAGCGGCGCGGGTCGTTGAGCGAGAGAAGATGCCCGTTGCCCGTCTCCAGCAACAGATGGTCATGCGCCCCGATTTCCGCCGGATCGATTCGCCATCGCCCCGACATGCCGAGGTGGAAGATCATCATGTCGCCGCGATCGGTTTCGATGAGGCCATATTTGGCCCGGCGCGACAGTCCCGTGACGGTGGCGCCGGTCATACGCTGACGCAGGTCCACCGGAATCGGGAAGCGCAGATCGGCGCGGCGCGGCTCGACCCGTGTGAGGGTCGCGCCCTGCAAGACGGATCGCAGGCCGGAAACGGTGGTTTCGACTTCGGGAAGCTCTGGCATGGCCCCTATGTAGGATGCCGGATAGCGGAACGACAGGGGCCTTTACACCCAGCGCCCAACCCATGCCTTCGCGCCGGACTGACGCTGAAACTGCGTAATCACACAAGAGCGGGATTCGCCGCATCGCGTGAGCGCGCATAGCGCTTCCATCTGGCACGATCAGGCTCTAGAGCGAACCGCATGAGCGAAACAGCATCTTTCGGCTATCGCGACGTCGATGCCGCCGAGAAGGCCGGCATGGTCCGCGCCGTATTCTCCAATGTCGCCGCCAAATATGACCTGATGAACGACGCCATGTCGGGCGGCGCCCATCGGCTGTGGAAGGACCAGTTCGTCAAGCGAGTGAAGCCGCAGCCGGGCGAACAGATATTGGACATGGCCGGCGGCACCGGCGACATCGCCTTTCGCATGCACAAGCTGGGCGCGCACATCACCGTATCCGACATCAATCCCGAGATGCTGGCCGTTGGTGTCGAGCGCGCGCAGAAGAAGGGCTATGAGGGCCTCATCTGGTCGGAACAGAATGCCGAGACGCTGACCTTCGGCGATCGGGAATTCGACGCCTATACGATCGCCTTCGGCATCCGCAACGTCACCCATATCGACATGGCGCTGCGCGAGGCGCACCGCGTGCTGAAGTTCGGCGGCCGTTTCTTCTGCCTGGAATTTTCGACCACCATCTGGCCGGGCTTTTCCGACGTCTATGACAGCTATTCGCACAAGCTGGTGCCACAGCTGGGCAAGCTGTTCGCCAATGACGCCGACAGCTATCGCTATCTGATCGAATCGATCCGCCGCTTCCCGCCCATGCCCAAGTTCGAGGGCATGATCCGCGACGCCGGTTTCGTGAATACCAAGGTCGAGCCGATCCTGGGCGGACTGGTGGCGATCCATTCGGGCTGGAAGATCTGACGCCCGCATGACCACCCACGCGACTCATATCTGGCGGCTCCTGAAATGGGGCCGGACACTCGCACGCCATGGCGCCCTCACTGGCATCGAACGCGATCCGCTGACGCCGACGCCGGTGCGCCGGCTGGTGCGCCTTGCCCGTTTTGGCGCGCGCGTGCCCAAGCAGCCACGCTATGCCGATGCGTTCCAGTCGATCGGCCCGGCCGCGATCAAGCTGGGCCAGACGCTGGCGACCCGCCCCGACCTGGTCGGTGAGGAGGCGGCGAACGACCTGTTGCGCCTACAGGACGCCCTGCCCCCCGTCCCGTTCGAGACGATCCGCGCCCAGATCGAGCAGAGTTTTGGCCGGCCGCTGGAGCAGGTCTATGCTCGTTTCGACGAGCAGCCTGTCGGAGCCGCATCGATCGCGCAGGTGCATCGTGCCGTTACCAGCGACGGCCGCGAGGTCGCGGTCAAGGTGATCCGGCCCGGCGTGATCGACCAGTTCAACCGCGACATCCAGACCTATGAATGGGCCGCCGCCCATGTCGAGATGCTGGGCGGCGAAGTCGCCCGCCTGCGCCCGCGCCTGGTCATCGCCAATATGAAGCGCTGGACCGCGCGCGAGCTGGACCTGCGGCGCGAGGCGGCATCGGCGTCCGAACTGGCCGAGGCGATGGAGGCGATGCCGGGCTATCGCGTGCCCGCCATCGACTGGGACCGCACGACCGGCAAGGTCATGACGATGGAATGGATCGACGGCATCAAGATCTCCGATCGCGATGCGCTGATCGCCGCCGGCCATGACCTCAAGGACATCGCCGCGCGGCTGGTCAACGCCTTCCTGCGGCAGGCGATCGCCGAGGGCTTCTTCCACGCGGACATGCATCAGGGCAATTTGTTCGTGAAGGGCAATGGCGACATCGTCGCGATCGATTTCGGCATCATGGGCCGGATCGACCGGCGCGCGCGCATGTGGCTGGCCGAGATTCTCTATGGCCTGATCACCGGCAACTACAAGCGCGTCGCCGAAATCCATTTCGAGGCGCAATATGTGCCCGGCCATCATAATGTCGACGAGTTCGCCACCGCGCTGCGCGCCGTGGGCGAGCCGATGCGCGGCAAGCCGGCGAGCGAATTGTCGGTCGGCGGTATGCTGGACGGGCTGTTCGCCATCACCCGCGATTTCGACATGCAGACCCAGCCGCACTTGCTGCTGCTGCAAAAGACGATGGTGATGGTCGAGGGCGTCGCCCATCAGCTCGATCCCGAAATCAACATGTGGGAAACCAGTGGTCCCTATGTGAAGGAATGGCTGCGCACCGAATTGGGGCCGGAAGCCAAGGCCGCCGATGCGCTGATCGAGAATTGGCGCCTGATCCAGCGGTTGCCGGCACTGGTCCGCCGCATCGAGGACGCCTTCCCCGAAAAGGGCGGTGCCCCGCCACCGCTGCCGCTGGGCGACGTGAAGCTGATCCAGGTCGGCGGCGGCTGGCGCTATGGGCTGGTCGCTCTGCTGGCGGCGGCGATCGGCGCCGGGGCGATGGCCGCGGCCACGACCTTCTTCTAAGTCGGCGACCGGACTGGACAAGTCCCGGTCGCGCGACCAAATGTTGGCCATGACCCAGCGTGTGCTTCTCATCGTCTCCGGCGGCATTGCGGCCTATAAGTCGCTGGAACTGGTGCGCCAGCTGCGTAAGCGCGGCATCGCCGTGCGCGCGGTGCTGACCGAAAGCGCGCAGCAGTTCGTCACGCCGCTGAGCCTGGGCGTGCTGACCGAGGATCATGTCTATGGCGACATGTTCGACCTGAAAGAAGAGCGCGAGATCGGCCATATCCAGCTGTCGCGGCAGGCGGACCTGATCGTCGTCGCGCCGGCGACCGCCAACATCCTGGCGAAGATGGCGGCGGGTATCGCCGATGATCTGGCCACCACGATCCTGCTCGCCACCGACAAGCCGGTGCTGGCGGTACCGGCGATGAATGTGCGCATGTGGCACCACAAGGCGACACAGCGGAACCTGGCGCAACTCCATGCCGATGGCGTCCACATCATGACGCCCGACGATGGCGAGATGGCCTGCGGCGAATATGGCAAGGGCCGCCTGCCCGAGCCGGAAGCGATCGCGGCGGAGATCGGGCGCCTGCTGACCGACCCGGCTTTGCCCGATCCGCTGGCGGGTCAGCCTGATTTTGCCGGCGCTGATCAGCCGTTGACTGGGCGCCATGTGCTGGTGACCGCCGGACCGACCCATGAGCCGATCGATCCGGTGCGCTACATCGCCAATCGCTCTTCGGGCAAGCAGGGCTTTGCCATCGCCGCCGCCGCTGCGCGTGCCGGGGCGAAGGTGACTTTGGTGGCGGGGCCCGTGCATCTGCCGACGCCTGCCGGGGTCACCCGCATCGATGTCGAGACCGCGCGCGAGATGCTGGCCGCGGTCGAGGGCGCGCTACCCGCCGACGCCGCGATCATGGTCGCTGCCGTCGCCGACTGGCGCACCGCCGATGCGGCCGAGCAGAAGCTGAAGAAGGATGGCTCCGGCCAGCCCGCGCCGCTCGCTCTGGTCGAAAATCCCGACATATTGGCGACGCTGGGCCATCATGCCCGCCGTCCCCGCCTGCTGATCGGCTTTGCCGCCGAAACGCAGAAGATCGCCGAACATGCACAGGCCAAGCTGGCCCGCAAGGGCGCCGACTGGATCGTCGCCAATGATGTGTCGGGCGACGTCATGGGCGGCGACAGCAACAGCGTCCAGATCGTCACATCCGCCGGCATCGAAAGCTGGGCTGCCATGGCCAAGAGCGATGTCGCCACCAAACTCATTGAAAAGGTTGCCAATGCCCTCTCCGCTGCCGCCGATTGATATCCAGCTCATGCGCCTGCACAATGGCGAAGGGCTCCCCGTCCCCGCCTATGCGACCGCGCACGCCGCCGGCATGGATGTGGTGTCGGCCGAGGAGATCATCCTCAATCCCGGCGATCGTCATCCGGTCGCGACCGGTTTCGCGCTGGCGATCCCCGAAGGTTATGAGATTCAGGTGCGGCCCCGTTCCGGCCTGGCGCTCAAGCATGGCATCACCCTGCCCAACGCCCCCGGTACGATCGACGCCGACTATCGCGGCGAACTCAAGGTGCTGCTGATCAACCATGGCGCCGATCCCTTCCCGATCAAGCGGGGCGATCGCATCGCGCAACTGGTGGTCGCGCCGGTTCAGCTTGCGAGCTTCGTCGAGGTCGATATGCTCGACGATACCGTCCGGGGACAGGGCGGCTTCGGTTCTACGGGAGTATGACCATCATGATGACCCCGCTGCTTTCGCTGATGCTTGCCGCCGCCACGCCGCAGGCTGCGCAACCCATGCCGCAGGATCTGAGCGAAGTACCGGAAATTCCCGACTGGCTGGGGCGCAAGAATTCGCCGCAATGGTCGGAAGAGGTCGCCAAGCTCTATCGGCGTGGCGCGTGCAGCGGTGCGGTCAATCGCCAGGGATCGCAATATCTGGAAATGGACATGCTGTTCCTGTTGAGCGGGGACGGCAAGCTGATGAAGATCGCCCCTGTCAATGCCAGCTGCCCGGGCGTGGAAAAATTCGTCAGCAACCGCATTCTGAGTTCGCTCGGCCGCAGCTTCCCCAAGACCGGCTCGGCCGAACCGGTATGGATGCGCTCGCAGGTACGCTTCCTCTGGTCGGATGCGCCGTGACGCTGACCGACGATCAACTGGAGCGCTATGCCCGCCATATCGTGCTGAAGGAAATTGGCGGCGCCGGCCAGGCGCGGCTGCTGTCGGCCGATGTCGCGGTGATCGGTGCGGGCGGCATCGGTAGCCCGGCCATCCTCTATCTGGCGGCCGCCGGCGTCGGCACCATCCGGGTGATCGACGATGATGCGGTCACCCTGTCCAACCTGCAGCGTCAGGTGCTGTTCGGCACCGATGATATCGATGCGCCCAAGGCGGAAGCGGCAATGGCGGCCGTTGCACGCCTCAATCCCGACATCAAGCTGATCCCGATCAACGCGCGGATCGATGCGGACAATGCCGCGATGCTGCTGCGCGAGGCCGATGTCGTGCTGGACGGGTGCGACAGTTTCGCGACCCGGCTGGTGGTGGCCGACGCAGCGCAGGCGCTGCGCATGCCGCTGGTCTCGGCGGCAGTCGGCCCGTTCGAGGGGCAGCTCGCCACCTATCGCGGCTGGGAGACGGACAAGCCCTGCTATCGCTGCCTGGTGGGCAGCCCGGTTGACGCGGCCGAACGCAATTGTTCGGAAACCGGTGTGATCGGCGCGCTGACCGGAGTGATGGGCAGCCTGGCGGCGCTGGAGGTGATCCGGGCGCTGGTCCCGTTCGGCACCGACATGGCGGGACAGTTGCTGATCGCGGACCTGCTGGCGATGCGGTTCCGCACGCTGGGCGTCCCCAAGGACCCGGCCTGTCCGGGCTGCGCGGCGGAACTGTGCGCGCACTGAGGATCGTCGTCATCACGGCCGATGCGGAGCGGCTGCGCGGCGCATTGGTGATGGCGACGGCGCAGGCCGCGCTGGGCGGCGAAGCCAGCCTGTTCCTGCAACTGGAGGCGGTGGCGCTGCTGGCCTCACCGCTGGCCGCGCCGGAAGATGCCGCGCATCAGGCGGCGGGCCTGCCGACGCTTGCCGAACTGCTGGCCGAGGCGCTGGACATGGGGGTGGCCCTGATCGCCTGCCAGAGCGGCCTTGCCCTGTCGGGCCTGTCCGCCGACGCCCTGCCCGCCGGGGTCGAGATTGGCGGCCCGCTTTCCTTCCTGCAACAGACCGACGACGATGCCCGGCTGCTGATCCCCTGAATCAGTCGCACAGGAAGATATCCTCGATGCGGAGGTCGAACAGGTCGGCGATGCGGAAGGCGAGCGGGAGCGAGGGGTCATATTTGCCGGTCTCGATCGCGTTGACGCTCTGGCGCGAAATGCCAAGCTGGGCGGCGAGATCGCTCTGGTTCCAGTCGCGTTCCGCCCGCAAGATCTTGAGCCGGTTCTTCATGCGCGGCCGCCGGGCAGGATCGGCGCCAGCAGCAGGCCCAGATTCCACAGGATGAAGGCGGCATAGGCGGGCGCATGGGGGGCAAGACCCGATCCTTCGAGCAGGCCCCAGACGGTGGTGATGACCAGCATGAAACCGGCCGCGATCAGCGCACGCCGGGCATGGACCATGCGCAGATATTCGTCGGCCTCCTCCACCAGCAGCCGGCCCATCGCCCAGATGAAGCCGATCAGCGGCGGCGCCGGCAGCAAGGCGACGAGCACGGCCCAGATGCCCGCCGGATGCCATTCGCGCTGGATGGTGATGGCCGCGACCACGGTGACGACATTGGCGATCATCAGCGGCACGACCCGGCCGATATAGCGGGCGATCGCCGATCCCGGCACGCCGCGCGCCAGCCGCATCGCTTCCCAGATCAGCCAGCCCAGCGCCAGCAGGCCCGGCACCATCAGCGGCAATTTGCCGTTGCCGCTGATGGTGAAGATGTTGGCGGCGACGGCGGCGGCCACCATCAGCACCGTGAACAGCGCGGCCGCCGCGCAGATGCGCCAGGGAAAGGGGTGGATGGGTTCCGGGGCGATCATGACTCGTGCCTCCTGCTCTGAAAGGGTCAAGCGTCCTTTACAGAAGCAGGAAGCAATGAGTCAATGAACCTTTACATTTTATCGTGTATGCTTGTCAGAACTGGCCATAGCGCTCATTGCCAACAAAGCCGAGCTTGGTGACGCCGGAACGGCGGATGTCGGCCAGCGTCTGGTCGACCACCAGATAGCGGGCAGCGGCATCCGGCTGGAATTGCAGTTCAGGCTCGACCGGCATGGCCAGCGTCTGGGCGAGATAGCGGCGCAGCGTCAGGGCATCGACCGCCATGCCGTTCCAGCGGACCACGCCCGATGCGTCGATCGTCACCTTGTTCTTGATCGGATCGGGTTTGGGCAGGCTGGTATCGACCGGCGCCTGGGGCAGGTTGATGCCCACGCTGTGGGTCTGGATCGGGATGGTGATGATGAACATGATCAACAGCACGAGCATGACGTCGATCAGCGGCGTCGTGTTCATCTCGCCCATCGGCGCTTCATCCTGTGCGCCACGGGATTTTGCAAAGCTCAAAGCCATAAGTCCCTCCTGCACTGATAATGATATATCAGCACATAAAACATGCGCCCGTGGGTGACTCTTGGCAAGAGGGCTTCTATTGACAGGGCAGACCGCCCATTTATGGGGAAGGCGCGGCTTTTTGGGCCGCGCAACCTGAACATTTCACAGAAAGACCCCCCGTGTCCGCCATGCTCAAGATCACCCTGCCCGATGGTTCCGTGCGTGAAGTCGCGCCCGGCACTACTCCGGCGGACATTGCAGCGGCGATCGGGCCGGGCCTGGCCAAGGCGGCGATCGCCGCGAAGGTCGACGGCGAGCTGCGCGACATCATGCGCCCGCTGGAACAGGATTCGCAGCTGGCGCTGGTAACGGCGAAGGACGAGGCCGACGCGCTGGAACTGGCGCGCCACGATTTCGCCCATGTGCTGGCCGAAGCGGTGCAGGCGCTGTTCCCCGGCACGCAGATCACCTTCGGCCCGGCGACCGACGACGGTTTCTATTATGACTTCGCGCCCAAGGATCGCCCCTTCACCGAGGAAGACCTGCCCGCGATCGAGGCGGAGATGCGCAAGATCATCGCCGCCAACAAGCCTTTGCGCCGCGAAGTGATCGCCCGCGACACGCTGATCGCCCAGTGGGAAGCCGCCGGCGAAACCTTCAAGGCGCAATGGGCCGCCGAACTGCCGCAGGGCGAGGAACTGACCGTCTATCATTCGGGCGACGGCTGGTACGACATGTGCCGCGGCCCGCATCTGGCCTCCACCGGCAAGCTGGACCCGGCCGCCTTCAAGCTGACCCGCGTGTCGGGCGCTTACTGGCGCGGCGACCAGAAGAATGCGATGCTGAGCCGCATCTATGGCACCGGCTGGCTCAACAAGAAGCAGCTCAACGAGCATCTGACGCGGCTGGAAGAAGCGGGCAAGCGCGACCATCGCAAGCTGGGCGCGGAGATGGACCTGTTCCACCTGCAGCAGGAAGCACATGGCAGCGTCTTCTGGCACCCCAAGGGCTATCTGATCTGGCGCGAGCTGGAAGCCTATATGCGCCGCGCGATCGACGATGCGGGCTATCGCGAGGTGAAGACGCCGCAGGTGATGGACGCGCGCCAGTGGGAGCAGTCCGGCCATTGGGGCAAATATCGCGAGAATATGTTCGTCATCCCCGACGAAGTGCCGAATGTGGCGGACGAAGGCCCGCTGGTGTCGGACGATGTCGACTGGATGGCCTTGAAGCCGATGAACTGCCCGGCGCACATCCTGATCTTCAAGCAGGGGATCAAGAGCTATCGCGACCTGCCGCTGCGCTTCTACGAAAATGGCTGCTGCCACCGCAACGAGCCGCATGGCGCGCTGCACGGCCTGATGCGGGTGCGCCAGTTCACCCAGGACGACGCCCATATTTTCTGCCGCGAAGACCAGATCGTCGAGGAAGTGCGCGCCTTCTGCGCGCTGGCCGACCGGATCTACCGGGATTTCGGCTTCACCTACTCGATCAAGCTGGCGCTGCGCCCGGAAAAGCGCTTCGGCACCGAGGAAATGTGGGACAAGGCGGAAGAGGAACTGCGCAACGCGGTTGCCGCCGCCGGCCTCAACACGCCCGAATATGGCTGGGAAGAACTGCCCGGCGAAGGCGCCTTCTATGCGCCCAAGCTGGAATGGCACCTGACCGACGCGATCGGTCGCACCTGGCAGGTCGGCACCATCCAGTCGGACCGCGTGCTGCCCGAGCGGCTCGACGCCAGCTACATTGCCGAGGATGGCGAGCGTCACCGGCCGGTGATGCTGCACCGCGCGATCTTTGGCAGCTATGAGCGGTTCATCGGCATCCTGATCGAACATTATGCCGGCAAGTTCCCGCTGTGGCTGGCGCCGGTGCAGGCGGTGGTCGCGACGATCGTGTCGGATGCGGACAATTATGCGCTGGACGTGGTCGAGAAGCTGCGCGCCGCCGGCATTCGTGCCGAGGCCGACGTGCGCAACGAGAAGATCAACTACAAGGTGCGCGAACATTCGCTGGGCAAGGTGCCCAACCTGCTGGTCGTCGGCCGGCGCGAGGCGGAAGAAGGCACGGTGGCGCTGCGCGAACTGGGCAAGGATGGCCAGACCATGCTTTCGCTGAGCGAAGTGATTGCGCGCCTTGAAAAAGAAGGTCGCGCACCCGATATGGGTTGAGGCAGCAATGCCACAGGGTGCGTGATTCCGTTACGACGGAGACACGCACCCCTTTCGGTTTTGTAGAAAAGCCGCTAAGAGCCACTCGGTTTTAATAGACTCAGGAGAAGCTGCTATACGTCCCCCGATGATGCGCCGCCCACTGGCGCCGCCGCCGAAGTCCGGCCCCCGGTACAACGAATTCATCACCGTGCCCAAGGTGCGCGTGATCGATGACGAAGGCGAAAATCTGGGCGTGATGTTTACGCAGGAGGCGATCGAACAGGCCGCCGACGTTGGCTTGGACCTGGTCGAAGTGTCGCCCAACGCCGATCCGCCAGTCTGCAAGTTCCTGGACATCGGCAAATTCAAGTACGAAGCCCAGAAGAAGGCGAACATCGCCCGCAAGACCCAGAAGACGCAGGAACTCAAAGAGATCAAGATGCGTCCGAACATCGACGATCATGATTATGATACGAAGATGAAGAAGGTCCATGATTTCATCGGCGACGGCGACAAGGTGAAGATCACCCTGCGCTTCCGCGGCCGTGAACTCAGCCACCAGCAGCTGGGCATGAACCTGCTCCAGCGCGTGGCGGAAAATGTCGCCGAGATCGCCAAGGTCGAAGCCTATCCGCGCATGGAAGGCCGCCAGATGCTGATGGTGCTGTCGCCGAAATAAGCGGCGGGGCGACATCGAAGAACATGCTAACGGGCGGGGTCTGGCCACAGACTCCGCCCGATACGCATTTGAGCGCGGCTTAGTCGATCAACAACGTGCCAGGCGTGGCGCGGGCATCCAGCGTCAGTTGCAGGAAGGCCAGATCGAGCCATTGGCCGAATTTCATGCCGACCTGCGGCAGCAGGCCGACCTGGGTGAAGCCCAGTTGCTCGTGCAACCGGATCGATCCGATATTGCCGGCCTCTATGCCGGCAACCATGACATGCTTGCCGATCGCGCGGGCACGATCGATCAGGGCCAGCATCAGCGCCTTGCCGATTCCCGCCCCGCGCTGATCGGCGCGGACATAGACCGAATGTTCGACCGTGTTGCGATAGCCATCCCAGGCGCGCCAGTCGCCAAAGGAGGCATAGCCAACCACGTCGCCCAGCGCATCGACCGCCACCAGCACCGGATAGCCCTGCCCCTGCCGCTCCGTCAGCCAGGCGAGTCGATCGGCGGCATCCACCTGATGATCGTTCCAGATCGCCGTCGTGTTGACGACCGCGTCATTATAGATGGCCGCGATGGCCGGCGCATCGGCCGGGCCGGCATCCCGAATGGTCATTGGCGCAGGTCACTCCTTGATGGGTTCATATAAGGGCTCAGGCGGCGTTCGGCACGATCAGATATTTCTCGCCGGTGCGGCGGGCATTATAGGCCAGCACCGCGTCGCGCGTCAGCGCATCCTTGAGCGACAGGCGCGCCTTATAGTGGCTCGCGAAGAGGCCGGTGAGATTGTCGCGCACGCGGGCGCGCATCCGCTCCACCGTTTCTGCCCCCGCCTGCGCCAGGAAGGGCGTCAGCAGCCAGCCGCCGACCCGCCAGCTGAAGCCGAAACTACGCGTCAGCAGGGTCGGCGACAGGTCGAGCGCGCCATAGATATAGGCCTGCTTCATGGTGGCGGAGCCATAACGGCTATAGGTGGCGCCCGCACTCGCCACCTGCTCCATCGCGCCCAATATCCGGCTGACCAGCGATCCGCCGCCAATCGCGTCGAAGGCGATGGTCGCCCCCGTTTCGGTCAGCGCGGCGACCAGCAGTTCGGCAAAATCATCGGCCGTGCTGTCGAGCACATGGCGCGCGCCCAGATCGCGCAGCAGGGCGACCTGGGCCGGGCTGCGGACGATATTGACCAGCGGGATGTCGTCCGCCTGGCAGATTTTGACGAGCATCTGGCCAAGGTTGGAGGCGGCCGCGGTATGGACCAGCGCCTTGTGCCCCTCTGCCCGCATGGTTTCGACGAAGCCAAGCGCGGTCATCGGATTGACGAAGGCCGATGCCCCCTGCTCCGCCGTGGCATCATCCGGCAAGGCCATGCAGGCACGCGCATCGACCAGCCGATATTGGGCGTACATGCCGCCCGGCACGCAGGTGACGCGCTTGCCGAGCAGCGCCTGTGCCTCCGGCGCTTCGCCTGCCGCGATCACCGTGCCAGCCCCTTCATTGCCGACCGGCATGGCTTCACCCAGGCGCGAGGCCATGGCGCGCATCGATGCCTCGGGCATCTGCGCCACCAGATAGCCATCGCCATATTCGGCATGGTCGACATCGGCCGACCCCAGCAGCAACCCGAGATCGGATGGATTGATCGGTGCCGCCTCGACCCGCAGCACGACCTGAGATCCGGTCGGCGCTGGCAGGGTCTGTTCTGCCAGCGATACGGTCAGGCGGCCATCGGGCGCGAGGGTCGAGAGAAGGTGCAGGCCGGTGATGTCGGACATGAGGAGGCTCCCTTGGCGGCGATGAAAGGGGCTTAGCCTGCCACGTCGCCATCGACCAGCATCGGCGCGATCAGGCGGCGGGAACCGCGCGGTAGAGCGTGGGATACATGGCGCGGAATGCCTTGAGCTTGGGCATGTCCCAGCGCTGGATATAGGGATGATAGGGATAGCGGGCCATGAAATCCTGATGATCGGCCCCGGCATCCTGGAAGCCGGTGAAAGGCTCCACCCTGGTCACGATCGGGTCGCGCCACAGCCCGGCCTTCTGCAACTGCGCCAGATAGGCGCGCGCTGCCTTGTCCTGCTCGGCATTGAGCGGAAAGAGCGCGCTGCGATATTGGGTGCCGCTGTCGGGCCGCTGATAATTGAGCGTGGTGGGATCGGTGATGACCGAGAAGAAGATGCGCAGCAGCGTGCCATAGCTGACGATCTTCGGATCATAGGTGACCCGGACCGACTCGGCGAAACCGGTATCGCCGCCGCTGACCATGTCATAATCGACCTTGCGGTCGCGGGGTCCGCCGGCGAACCCCGCCACAACGAGCCTGACGCCCTTCACATGGGAAAAGACACCCTCGACGCCCCAATAGCAGCCGCCCGCGAAGATCGCGGTTTCCAGCGATCGGGTCGGCTGCGCATCCAGCGCCGGAATCGGCGCGGGGACGGCAGGTTCGGCATGCAATGGAGAAGACGCGGCGGCGAGCGCCGCAAGGGGGAGTAGGAAAAGGCCCTTAGAGCGCCGCACTGCCGACAGGGGTCGCGGTCGACGCGATCGCGGTCGAGGTCAGCGCCGGCGGCTCATTATTGGGCTGAAGCGCGAACATCGCGACCGCCCCGATGGCAAAGCCACCCAGGAAGCGGAAGAACAGTTCGGATTTCAAAAACGCCAACATGGCCAAGCCTTTCTGTCGCGATATCTTCGCGATCGTCGCCCGGTAGGACATTGCGCCTTGCCCCTGTCTGAACATGATCGCGCCGGACAGCGGCTTTCGACCAAGGACGGGAGTGGAGCGACGAAATGCCACCGCACATAAGTTTCTTTACGCAACTGGCATATAGCGCCTGCGGCGTCAATCACAAGACGCTGCAGTGCGAAAAAGACCGTTTCAATTTCTGAGACAATGGAAAAATCCGGCCGCGATAGACAGTATCGCGACCGGATTTTCAAGAGCTTATTGCAGGCCGACGATCATCGGCCGGCGCTTATTTCAGCGCTGCGCACGCTTCCTGGATGCGCACGCAGGCGGTCTTGAGCACCTCTTCCGAGGTCGCATAGCTGATGCGGAAGGCCGGCGAGAGGCCGAAGGCGGCGCCATGGACGGCCGCGACCTTCGCTTCGTCGAGGAAATAGCCGATCAGCGCTTCGTCGCTGTCGATCAGTTGGCCCTTGGGCGTCACCTTGCCGATCACGCCGCTGGCGTCGGGATAGACATAGAAGGCGCCTTCGGGGGTCGGGCAGTCGAGGCCCGGCGCGTCGTTCAGCATGGCGACGACCATGTCGCGGCGCTTCTTGAAGGCGGCATTGCGCTCTTCCAGGAAATCCTGCGGGCCGGTCAGCGCCGCCACGGCCGCGGCCTGGCTGATCGAGCAGGGATTGCTGGTCGACTGCGACTGCAGCTTGCCCATCACCTTGATGATCCATTCGGGACCGCCGGCGAAACCGATGCGCCAGCCGGTCATCGAGAAGGCCTTGGAACAGCCGTTGACCGTCAGGGTGCGGTCATAAAGGTCCGGGCACACCTGGGCGATGGTGGCGAAGGGGGTCGGCGCGTACCAGACATGCTCATACATGTCGTCGGTCATCACCAGCACATGCGGGTGACGCAGCAGCACATCGCCCAGCGCCTTGAGTTCGGTCGCCGAATAGGCGGCACCCGACGGGTTGGACGGCGAGTTGAGCATCACCCACTTGGTGCGCGGGGTGATCGCGGCGTCGAGCTGCGCCGGGGTGATCTTGTAGCCCTGGCTGGCCGGGCCTTCGATGAACACGGGCGTGCCGCCAGCGAAGTTCACGATGTCGGGATAGCTGACCCAATAGGGCGCCGGGATGATGACTTCATCGCCCACGTCGACGGTGGCGACCAGCGCGTTGAACAGCGTGTGCTTGCCGCCCGAGTTCACGCTGATCTGGCTGCGCTTGTAGATCAGGCCATTGTCGCGCTTGAACTTGAAGGCGACGGCTTCCTTGACGTCGGCAGTGCCGTCGACATCGGTATAGCGGGTCAGATTCTTGCGAATGGCCTCGATCCCCGCCTCTTTCACGAAATCGGGCGTGTCGAAATCGGGTTCGCCGGCGGAAAGACCAATGACGTCCACGCCTTCGGCTTTAAGGGCATTCACGCGCGCGCTCATCGCCAGGGTGGCGGAGGGCTGGATGCGACCGAGGGCTGCGGAAGTCTGGCTCATGGCAATGATCTTTCTCCAGAGCGATGCCCAAACGGACAAAAGAGTCCGCGCTCGACGGCATCGCGACAAAAAATAATATTATCTCCTTGCCTGCCGCGCAGGCAGACGCGGCGGTCCTTAGTGCGCAAAGGACGCCGGAGCAACCGCCAGTTGCCGGTTATTGGCTTGTGCGCGTCCTAGGAAAACTATCGGACCAGCGAGGCCGCGACCATCCCGCGCGACGCATTGCCGATGAAGAAGCCGCGTTCCAGATCATGGATGCGCAGATCGCCCTCCACCGCCTCGCCCATGTCGAGCAGGCTCTGACGCAGGATTCCGCGCAGCAGCCCGCGCGAGGCCGGCGGCGTCACCAGCTTGTCGCCCCGCTCCACGAAGATGGAGGAGAAGCAGCCTTCGGTCAGATAGCCCTGTTCGTCGGTCATCAGCACCTCATAGGTGCCGCCGCGCTGCAGCGCGTCGCGATAGAGGGAACGGTCGGTGGTCTTGTGCTCCAGCCGCGGATCCGTGGCGGCGGCGAGCCGGGGCACGACCTTCACCTGCATGATCGCCTTGGGCCAGGTGCGATGTTCGCGCACCTCGATCGACACCGAGCCCTGGCGCGACACCAGCAGCCGCACGCGGCTGAGTTCGCGCAGGCGGAAAGTGGCGGCCTGAAGCTCGTTGCGCACGCTGTGGCGGTCGAAGGCGAAGCCCAGCGCCTGCGCGCTGTCCTTCAGCCGGCCAAGATGCAGTTCCAGCAGACGCACGCCTTCATGCGGATCGAAGGCCATGGTCTCGAGCAGATCATATCGTCCGTCAGCCACCGACATCGAACCTATTCACGCCCCACTGCAATCATCTTTCATCCCAGCGACAGGAAGCGCCCCTTGGCCAGGCATTCCGCCCATTCGGCCGACGCATCCGAATCCGCAACGATGCCGGACCCCAGGCCCAGGCGACCGATACCGCTTCCTTCTTCGACGCAAATGGTGCGAATGGCAACATTGAAAGCCGCGTCCCCCGCCGGATCCATCCAGCCCATCGCCCCGGTATAGACGCCGCGGGCAAAAGGCTCGACCATGTCGATGATCTCCATCGCCCGCACCTTGGGCGCGCCGGTGATCGATCCGCAGGGGAAAAGCACCCGCAACACGTCGACCGGCGCCAGCCCCGGCAGCACGCGGCCGCGAATGGTGGAGACCATCTGATGGACGGTCGGATAGGTTTCGACCTTGAACAGGTCAGGGACCGTGACTGATCCGGCCCGCGCCACCCGCGACAGATCATTGCGCAACAGGTCGACGATCATCAGATTTTCCGCGCGCTGCTTGGCGTCGCGCGCCAGCTCGGTCGCCAGGGCGGCATCCCGTTCCGGATCATGATCGCGCACGGCGGTGCCCTTCATCGGCCGCGCCGTCAGTTGCCCGCGCACCTGGGTGAAGAAAAGTTCGGGCGAGAAGGACAATATCTGATGCCCGCCAATGTTGACGACGCCGCCATAGCCGGCCTGCGCGCGCGGACGCAGCGCTGCATAGAGCGCCATCGGATCGCCGGCGAAGCGCAGTTCGCACGGGAAGGTCAGATTGACCTGATAGATGTCGCCGGCACGGATCAGTTCCTGCACCTGGTCGAACTGCGCGCGATAGTCGGCTTCGCTGACGAGCGGCCAGGGCGCATCGACGCTGACCGCCGCAGGATCGGGCAGCAGGTCCGCGACGCCATCGGCGGGGATGAAGCGGCAGCCTTCGAACAGGCCGAACCAGAGCAAGGGCATGGCCTGCGGCCCGCCCTTGGGCGGGCGGTGCGCGATCGGCGCCAGCCGCTCCTCCAGCGCCAGCCCGGCTTCATAGCTGATATAGCCGGCGGCATGCAGGCCGGCTTCGCGCGCCTCGGCGATGCGGTCGAGCGCGGGCTGCACTTCCTCCATCCGCCAGGCCGCGATAACCGACACCGGATCGCGATACAGCCGCGCGGGCGCTGCCCCCTGGACGCGCGCATCGTCGAACAGGGCAAAGGCTTCGGTGGGACCAGGCAGGCGCATGGCGTCCTCTTAACAGGCTTTGGCGCGCACGAAAGAGCGATGCAGATGGCGCCATCATTGCCCGGCGGGGCAAAGCTGGCCTAGACAGGGGCTATGTCCGACCAGCCCCCTGCCCCGACGAGCGAACCGCGTCCGTTCAAGCCGGCCTTGCTGCTGGGCCTGCGCAGCCGCTGCCCGGCCTGTGGCGAGGGCAGGCTGTTCGCGCGCTTCCTGAAACCGGTGCCGGCGTGCAGCCATTGCGGCCAGCGCTGGGACGGACATCAGGCCGATGATTTCCCGGCCTATATCGTCATCCTGCTGCTCGGCCATCTGCTGGTGCCGCTGATGATCGAGGTCAATGCCGCGCTGGCCATCCCGATCGGCTGGCAGGCCGTGCTATGGCCGACGCTGGCGGCGATATTGGGGCTGGCGATGATCCAGCCCGCCAAGGGGGCGGTGCTGGCCTTCCAATGGTCGCGCCGGATGCACGGCTTCGCCTGACGGCGCGCCGGGCCTTATTCCGCCGGCTTGCGGATGAAGTTGAGTTCCATCGCTTCGCGCAACGTGTCGTCGATCGAGCGACGGCCCTCCGCGCCATGGGTGACGACGGTGGTGTCGCAGGTGGCGACGCACACGCCCTTCTGGAAGCCGGCCGAGCTGATCGTCCAGCTGGTGCGGCCGATATGGCCGATCGCGCAATGGACCTCGAACGGATAGGGGAAATGCGATTCCTCGATGAAGTTGAGGTTCACATTGGCCACCAGCCAGCGCACGCCCTGTTCCTGCGGGTGGCGGCCCATATGGTGATGAAAGCGGATACGGGCCGTTTCGAAGATACCGGAAATGGCCACATTGTTGATGTGGCCCATGGTATCAAGATCCTGGAAACGCGTATCGATGCTCGTGATGAAGCGATATGCGTCGGGACTGAACCGCCAGGATTCGGGTTTGGCCATGTCCTGCTTTCCTTGAAATTGTTTTTTTCGCTCTTAGCCCAGCGATCTTGCGATGCAATGTTCGCGGCGAAAATGCCGCGACTGCGACCTTTATGACACAGACAAAATCATAACGATATTGTCACGAAACTGACGCCGCAGCGTCGCGATAGTCACATTGCAGTGCAACATGCCCAGCCTAGAGCGCCCGCCAATCACATCCGATTGGGGGATATTACCATGCGTCACGCACTCAGCCTGCTGCTCGCTTCGACCGCCTGCATCGCCGCGCCCGCCTTTGCCCAGGACATGGCGCCCGCCGCCGATGCCGCGGCCGACGCGGACAGCGCCGGCATCATCGTCTTTGGCCGGGGCGAGACCCGCCAGGTCCAGGAAATCACCACCCGCGACCTCGTCACCCTGACGCCCGGCACCAATGCGCTCAAAGCCATCGAGAAGCTGCCCAGCGTCAATTTCCAGTCGTCCGATCCGTTCGGCAGCTATGAATGGTCGCAGCGCGTCAGCATCCGCAGCTTCAACCAGAACCAGCTCGGCTTCACCTTCGACGGCATTCCGCTGGGTGACATGAGCTATGGCAATCATAACGGCCTGCACATCACCCGCGCCATCAGCAGCGAGAATATCGGCACCGTCCGCGTGTCGCAAGGTTCGGGTTCGCTCGGCACCCAGTCGACCGGCAATCTGGGCGGCACGATCGAGACCTTCTCGATCGACCCCGCCGATGCGCTGGGCGCGCAGGGCAACCTCACCTATGGCAGCGACGAGACCTGGCGCGCCTTTGCCCGGCTGAACATGGGCAGCGCCGACGGCATTCGTGGTTACGTCTCTTATGCTTACGGCTCGACCGATAAGTGGAAGGGCCAGGGCACGCAGGACCAGCATATGGTCAATGCCAAGGTCGTGATCCCGGTCGGCGACGGCAAGCTGGATGGCTGGCTCAGCTATTCGGACCGCCGCGAACAGGACTATCAGGACATGTCGATGGACATGATCAACCGCCTGGGCTGGAAATGGGACAATACCTCGCCCGACTATGCCAAGGCGGTTCTCTATGCCGACATCGGCAATAATCGCGGCGAAACCGGCGCGCCGGTCAGCAACGCCGCCGCCGGCACCGTCTATCCCGACAATGTGACGTCGGTGTGGGACGCCTATTATGATGCCGCCGGTCTGCGCGAGGACTGGCTGGGCGCGATCGGCTACAGCACGCCGCTGGGCGATCATGCCAATTTCAAGATCAAGGGCTATTACCACAACAACAGCGGCATGGGCCTGTGGGCGACGCCGTCCGTCCCCAGCCCCACCGGCGGCTCGCCGCTGTCGATCCGCACCACCGAATATGACATGGACCGGATCGGCGCGTTCGGCAGCGTCGATGCGACGATCGGCATCCAGACGCTGGAAGCGGGCGCCTGGTACGAGAATAACAAGTTCAACCAGGCCCGCCGCTTCTATGCGTTCAAGAGCCGCACCGAAGCCGGCCTGTCCTTCCGCGACTATCCCAAGAACCCGTTCGCGACCCAGTGGGAGTTCGATTTCACCACCGACACGATCCAATATTATGTCCGCGACAAGATCGACCTCGGCATGCTGACGATCAACCTGGGCTGGAAGGGCTTCAAGGTCACCAACGAGGCCGAGGCGGTCGTGTCGAGCAGCTTCCCCGAGGGCAAGATCAAGGCCGAGGACTGGTTCCAGCCGCATGCCGGCTTCGCCGTCGAGCTGAGCCCCGAGGCGGAAATTTTCGGTGGCTTCACCCAGGTGACCAAGGCCTTTGCCAGCGCCACCACCACCGGCCCCTTCTCCACCAACCAGGCCGGCTTCGACCAGATCCGGGACGACCTGAAGCCGGAAAGCTCGGACACGTACGAACTGGGCCTGCGCTACAATAGTTCGCGCTTCAACGGCACGCTGGGCGCCTATCTGGTCAATTTCCGCAACCGCCTGCTGGCGGTGCAGGTCGGCAGCCCGATCCTGGGTCTTGCCTCCGCGCTGCAGAATGTCGGCAATGTCCGCGCCGTCGGTATCGAAGCGGCGGGTAACCTCACCCTGGGTCAGGGCTTCGGCCTCTATGCCAGCTACAGCTACACCGACGCCACCTATCGCGACGATGTACTCAACAGTTCGGACGGCACGCTGGTCGCGGCGATCAAGGGCAAGACCGTGGTCGACAGCCCCAAGCATATGCTGCGCGGCGAGCTCAATTATGACCAAGGGCCGCTGTTCGGCCGGATCGGCGCCAACTATATGTCGAAGCGCTATTACAGCTACACCAACGATGCTTCGGTCAATGGCCGGGTGATCGTGGACGCCTCGATCGGCTATCGCATCACCGACCAGATCGAAGTGCAGCTCAACGCCAGCAACCTGTTCGACAAGAAATATATCAGCACGATCGGATCGGGCGGCTTTGGCAATAGCGGCGACGCGCAGACGCTGCTGATCGGCGCGCCGCAGCAATTCTTCGTCACCCTCAAGGCGGGTTTCTAAGATGAACAAGGCCGCGCTGCTTGCCTCCGCCCTGCTCGCCGTCACGCCGCTCCCGGCGCTGGCCGAGCCGGTGCTGCTGATCTCGATCGACGGGCTGCGCCCCGGCGACGTGCTGGAGGCGGACAAGCGCGGCCTTGCCTTGCCCAATCTGCGCCGGTTCCTGACCGATGGCGCCCATGCATCGGGCGTCACCGGGGTGCTGCCGACGCTGACCTATCCCAGCCACACCACGCTGATGACCGGCGTGTCGCCGGGCAAGCATGGCATCGTCAGCAACAACAGCTTCGACCCGATGCAGATCAACCAGGGCGGCTGGTACTGGTATGCGCAGGATGTGAAGGTGCCGATGCTGTGGGATGCGGCGGCCAGGGCCGGGCTGTCCACCGGCAATATCCACTGGCCGGTCAGCGTCGCCGCCAGGGGCATAAGCTGGAACCTGCCGCAAATCTGGCGCACCGGCCATGCCGATGACGCGCAACTGCTGGATGCGCTGGCGACGCCGGGACTGAAGGCGGAGCTGGAACGGGCGGTCGGCCAGCCCTATGCCATGGGCATCGACGAGAGCCTGTCCGGCGACCAGAACAGGGGCCGGTTCGCCATCGCCCTGATCACCGCGCACCAGCCTGACTTCCTGACCGTCTACCTCACCGCGCTCGACCATGAGCAGCATGGCAGCGGTCCCGATACGCCGGCCGCCAAGGCGGTGCTGGAAAAGATCGACGCGATCGTCGGCGATCTGGTCGCGGCCGAGCGCAAGGCCCACCCCGACGCGCTGATCGCGCTGGTCAGCGACCATGGGTTCGAGGCGACGCATAGCGGCCTCAACCTGTTCCGCCCCTTCATCGACGCCGGCCTCATCACCCTTGGCGCGGACGGCAAGGTCGCGTCGTGGCAGGCCATGCCCTGGATCGGCGGCGGATCGGCCGCGATCATGCTCGCCCGGCCCGATGACCAGATGCTGGCCGACAAGGTGAAGGCCTTGCTCGACAGGCTGGCCGCCAACCCCGCCAACGGCATCGACCGCATCGTCGGCCGGGCGGAGATGGCGAAGCTCGGCGGCAATCCGCAGGCCAGCTTCACGATCAACCTCAAGCCCGGCTTCGTCACCGACATCTTCCGCGGCGCCAATGCGCCGCTGGTCGCGCCGACACCGGTCAAGGGGATGCACGGCTATTTCCCCGGCCCGGCCAATCTGCGCGCCACCTTCATGGCGATGGGACCGGGGGTGAAGCCGGGCAAGGATCTGGGCCTGATCGACATGCGCGCGATTGCGCCGACCCTGGCCAAGGCGATGGGCGCCAGCCTACCCGACGCGGAGGCGGCGGCGATCGACCTGCGCTGATCCACCCGGCAACGGATCGTTTCCGGCTGCGACGATGGACTTCATTACCCCCGCGACATAATTTTGCGCCCAATCCAACAGGGTCATTTTCGGGGTAGTCCATATGCCGCAGCGTTACAGCCTGGCCGCCATCACCTTGCACTGGGCGATCGCCGCCCTGCTCGCCTTCCAGATTGCCGTCGGCTGGGCGCTGGGCAGTCTGGGCGCGCGCGGCTTTGCGCTGTTCCAGTTGCACAAGTCGATCGGTATCACCGTGCTGCTGCTGACGCTGCTGCGCATTGGCGTGCGCTGGTGGAAGCCGCGCCCGGCCAAGCTGGAAGGCGGCTGGCAGGGGGCGCTGGCATCCGGCGTTCATGTCGGCCTCTATGCCTTCATGCTGGGCGCGCCGCTGACCGGCTGGGCGCTGGTCTCGACCGCCAAGGTCAAGGTGCCGACGCTGTTCTTCGGCGTCATTCCCCTGCCCCATTTGCCGCTGCCAATGGCAAGCCATGGCCTGGCCGAAGGCGGTCATAGCCTGCTCGCCTGGATCGGCATCGCGCTGGTGGCGCTGCATGTCGCGGGCGCGCTGCGCCATCATGTGCTGATGCGCGACGGGCTGATCTGGCGGATGGCGCCGGGTCGCTCGACCGCCTTGCTGATCGGCCTGCCCGCGCTGATCCTCGCCGGCTTCCTGCTGGGACGGGCGATCCTGCCGGGTGCCGCGCCTGAAGCGCCCGCTGCCCCCGCCACCAATGCGGTCGAAGCGGAAGACGTGCCTGCCGAAGACAATGCCGTCGAAGCCGCCGGCAATGCGAGCGACAATGCCGCCACCCCGGCTGCGAACGAAACCGCAGCCGTTGCCGAGGAACCGGCCGGCCCACCGCCCGCATGGGCCGTGCAACCCGGCGGCCGGATCGGCTTTTCGGTCGGCAATAGCGGCGAGACGATCAGCGGCAGCTTCTCCAAATGGACCGCGAAGATCGTGATGGACCCCGACCATCCCGAAAGCGCCGACATCAAGGTGACGATCGACATGGCGTCGGCCAGCGTCGGCGACGCCTATAAGGACGGCATGCTGCCGGACGACGAATTCTTCGGCAGCGCCGCCCACCCGACTGCGACCTTCGTGGCCAAGGGGGCGGAGAAGAGCGGCGCCAACGGCTATCGCGCCCATGGCACGCTGACGCTGAAGGGCGTGGCCAAGCCGCAGGCGATCCGCTTCACCCTGTCGGGCAGCGGCACAAGCCGCAAGGTCAGCGGATCAGCCAGCGTCGCCCGCCTGCCCTTTGGCGTGGGCAATGGCGACAGCAGCACCGGCCTTGATCCCAAAGTGATGGTGACCTTCAACTTTGACGCCAAGGCGCAATAAGGCCATGCGATGCATGGATTAACGTAACGGTTTCTGCCAAGAAGCGGACATGGAACGACAGAGCCGGCATCGCCGAACGCAGATTGAGGATGGGGTGTTCGTCGCCCTGGTGGTGCTGGTTTCCATCGCCTTCGCGCTGGTGGTCGAGCCCTTCTTCGGGGCGATCCTCTGGGGCGTGATCGTCGCCATCCTGTTCATTCCGGTGAACCAGGGGCTGCTCAAGCTGATCCCCGGCCATCGCAATAGCGCCGCGCTGCTGACGCTGTTGCTGATCATCGCGATCGTGATTGTGCCGGCCATCATCCTGTCGATCGCGCTGGTGCAGGAAGCGACCGCGCTCTACGCCCAGATCAATGTGGGGAAGATCAACATTCCCCACATGTTCGCACAGTTCCAGGCGGCGCTGCCGGATTGGGCGTCGATCGGCCTGCGGCGGCTGGGCATATCCAATTTCGCGGCGGTCCAGCGGCTGCTGACCGATGGCCTGACCGCCAGTTTCCGCACCGTCGCGGCCCAGGCATTCCTGATCGGCCAGAGCGCCTTCAGCTTCATCATCGCGCTGACGGTGATGCTCTATCTCACCTTCTTCCTGCTGCGCGACGGACTGGATCTGGCGCGCAAGCTGGACCGGGCCGCGCCGCTGCGGGTGCTGCATCGCCGCGCGCTGATGCGGCAATTCGTCATCGTCATCCGCGCCACGATCAAGGGCAGCATCGTCGTCGCCATATTGCAGGGGCTGATCGGCGGACTGGTGTTCGGCGCACTGGGCATTTCCGGCGCGCTGCTGTGGGGCGTGATGATGGGCTTCTTCTCGCTGCTGCCGGCCGTCGGCACCGGCCTCATCTGGGCGCCGGTGGCAATCTATCTGCTGGCGACCGGCGCGATCTGGAAGGGGCTGATCCTGATCTTCTGCGGCATGTTCGTGATCGGCATGGTCGACAATCTGCTGCGCCCGATCCTGGTCGGCCGCGACACCCGCATCCCCGACTATGTGGTGCTGATCACCACGCTCGGCGGGCTGCAATTGTTCGGTTTCAACGGCATCGTCATCGGACCGGTGATCGCCGCCCTGTTCATCGCCACCTGGCAGATCGTGATCCGCACCCGCTCCAACGAAGCGGGCGCGCCACCGCTCACCTTCTAGACCCTGATCGTCTGAGGTGGAAGCGCTCCGCACTTTCACCGATGGCGTGAATCAGGGTCTAAAGCCGGAGAATCAGCCGGCTTCCAGCGCCGCGCCGGCTTCCATCCAGACTTCCTCGGCCGCTTCCAGCTTCTTCTCCACTGCGGCGCGCTTCACCATCAGTTCGCTGGTGGTCATCTTCGCCTCGGCCCCGGTTGCGCTCTTGGGATCGGACAGCACGGCGTCGATCCGCTTGCGCTCGGCAATCAGCGTGGACATCTCGCGCTCGGCCTTGTTGACGGCATTCTTGAGCGTCTTCTGCTTCTCGCGCCATTCGGCGGCAGCCTTCTTGTCCGCCTTGCGATCGACCTTGGGCGCGTCGCCGCCCGACGGGTTGCCGTCCGCCTTGCGCAGGATGATGTCGGTATAATCATCAAGCGATCCGTCGAACGGCTGGGCGGTGCCATTGTCGACCAGCACCAGCCGGTCAGCGACCAGTTCGATCATGTGGCGATCGTGGCTGACGATGACGACGGCGCCCGAATATTCGTTGAGCGCCTGCACCAGCGCCTCGCGGCTGTCGACGTCCAGATGATTGGTCGGTTCGTCGAGGATCAGCAGGTGCGGCGCGTCACGGGTGATGAGCGCCAGCGCCAGACGCGCGCGCTCGCCGCCCGACATGGAGCCGACCTTCTGCGTCGCGCGCTCGCCGGAAAAGCCGAAGCGACCAAGCTGGGCGCGCACCGCACCGGGCGTCGCGCCCTTCATGACGCGGGTCATATGCTCCAGCGGCGTGTCGGTGACGTCCAGTTCCTCCACCTGATATTGGGTGAAATAACCGACATTCATCTTGGCCGATGTGGTCATCGCGCCTTCCATCGGCGCCAGCTGCGCCGCGATCAGGCGGGCCAGCGTGGTCTTGCCGTTGCCGTTGCGGCCGAGCAGCGCCAGACGATCGTCGGGATCGATGCGCAGATTGACGCGGCGCAGGATCGGCGTGTCGTCATAGCCGACCGAGGCCATGTCCATGGTGATGAGCGGCGGGCGCAGTTCGGCGGGGCTGGGGAAACCGAAATGCAGGCTGGGGTCTTCGATCGCGGCGGCAATGGGCTGCATCTTGGCCAGCGCCTTGGCGCGCGACTGGGCCTGTTTCGCGGTCGAGGCGCGGGCGGAGTTGCGGGCGACATAATCCTGCAATTTCTCGCGCTCGGCCTGCTGCTTGGCGCGTGCCGCCTCCTGCTGGGCCAGGCGCTCGGCGCGCTGGCGCTCGAACGCGTCATAGCCGCCGGGATAGAGGGTCACCTTCCCGCCTTCGAGATGCAGGATATAGTCGACCACATTGTTGAGCAGATCGCGCTCATGGCTGATGATGACCACAGTGCCGCGATAGGCCTTGAGGAAATTCTCCAGCCACAAGGTCGCTTCGAGATCGAGATGGTTCGACGGTTCGTCGAGCAGCAGCAGGTCCGGGTTGGAGAAGAGCAAGGCGGCGAGCGCCACGCGCATCTTCCAGCCGCCCGAATAGCTGTCGAGCGGACGGCCCTGCATTTCCTCGTCGAAACCGAGGCCGACGAGGATGCGGGCGGCGCGCGCGGGCGCGGTATAGGCGTCGATCGTGGTCAGCCGCTCATAGATATGGCCGAGGCGGTCGGGATCTTCGGTATGCTCCGACTCCGCCATCAATTCGGCGCGTTCCTTGTCGGCGGCGAGCACGGTGTCGAATGGGGTGGCGGTGCCCGACGGGGCTTCCTGCGCGATATAGCCAAGGCGGGTGTCGCGCGGCATGTCGCAACTGCCCTCGTCCGGGTCGAGCTGGCCGATCATCACCTTCATCAGGGTCGACTTGCCTGCGCCGTTGCGGCCGATGAGGCCGACGCGGCTGCGCGGCGGCAGCGCGGCGCCGGCGCGGTCGAGGATGGTGCGGCCGCCCAGGCGCACGGTGATACCGTTCAAGTTAAGCATGGCCGCGCCTGTAGCAGAGCTGCGGCGGGGGGTGAAGCGGCTTGGCGCGCTTGCGAAAGCTGCAAAGTATATAGTGTCGCAGAGGACGTATTTGCGCCGCTGCCGGTCCGCAGTGATGACTTCGCAATAGGAGATTTTTGCGAAGTCGCGCGATCGACGCGCAAAAAATGGGGGTGGGCAAGGGCCCACCCCGCAGGTGTCAGAGGCCGTCGACGGCCTTGCTGACGAGGATATTGACCGCGACGCGGCGATTCTGCGCCTTGCCCTCGATCGTGTCGTTGCTGGCCACCGGATCGGCCTCGGCCATGCCGGTGGGGGTCAGCATGCGATAGGGCTTCCAGCCGCAGGCCTGCTGCAGATAATTGACCACGCGCGAGGCACGCTTTTCGCTGAGTTCCTGATTCAGCTCTTCGCCGCCGGTGGAGTCGGTATAGCCCACGACCAGCAGCAGCGCGTTGCTCATGCCATTGGCCGAGGTCGCCGCGGCGCAGAGGTCATTCTTCGCCTGATCCGACAGCACCGCCTTGCCGGTGTCGAAATTGACGTTGGTCGTACCCTTCACATTATACTGGTCGATCTCGCCCATGCGGCCACGCAGCGCCTCGGTCGCGGCGGTCTGTTCGTCGAACCGCTGGGCCGTGCCGTTGTTGATCATCGACGCGGTCTTGAGATCCTTGTTCTGCAGGGCGATCTTGCTGGCAAGCAGCCCTTCGCCGGCCTGCAGGGTCTTCACCGTCACCGGCAGACCGTTCAGCAGCGATGTCGCGGCCAGATGGTCGCGGCCAAGGCCGAACAGCCCCTTGCTGGCGCTGATCTTGGTATCGTCATTGATGGTGATGACGCTCTTGCTGCCGTCGGCGGCGGTCACCTGCATCCGGTCGCCGCTGCGCGCGGAGATGATGCCCTTGATCTCGGGCCCCTCCGTCAGTTCGGCGGCCGGCATGGCGACGCTGGCCGACACATCGGCCGGCGGCGCGTCCTGGGCCTGGTCCTGCGCCACGACGGCGGCCGGAGCGGCCCCGGCCAGCAGGGCAAGCATCACAAGATATTTTTGGTTTTTGGACATGATAGGCATCACGCTGCTCCTTCACTTCTCGATCGGTCGGGCCTGCAGCATTGCAGCTTGTCGTCCGACGGCGGCCGCCTGGTGGCGTTTCCAGCCGTCAGAACCCCCTTCTTCTGACCTTCATAAATTTTGACGTCTTGGCGCCGTGGGATGCGCCAGACACATTGCCTGTTCGTGTCCGGCTTTCTGCTGCATGAACAGCCCGTGTTCCGGCCGTGTTGCGCAGGCCAGATGAGTGGATGATGCGACGAAACGAAGGCAAAGACCGAAAGTGTTAACGCGATCCACTTGAGTCAGAACAGCTATAGATTTCCATCACACTTCGCGATGAAGACCCCTCTTGTTGTGAAACAAAAATCAGCGTCCGCGTGGAACAAATTCCGAATTTCTATTTTTGCGCTTTCATGCCATTGACTTGAAACATTATTTGACGATCCGGTCTGCGTGGGCGTGCGGAAGCAGGCCGATGGACGCCTCGACCGGCCGCAGCCGCAACGCGCATCACCCGCCGGTCGACGGCACCAACTGTGGCATTATCGTCACAGACGGAAATATTCGCATATTTTGCGCAAAATAGCATTGCGACGCATTCGCATTATTGTTGCGATCGCCTCGCAATACCGCTTAGGACGACGCCCAATTTCCTACCAGAAAACAGGGGTCTTCATGCTGTCCAAATATCACTGGCTTGCCGGCGTCGCACTATGCGTCGTCGCCCTTCCCGCCGCCGCCCAGACCAATGCCGCACCGGCCGATGAGAATCGCGACGACCAGATCGTCGTCACCGGCACCTATACGCTGCCCGACAAGATCGACACCGCGACGGGCCTGGGCCTGACGGTGCAGGAAACGCCGCAGTCGGTCAGCATCATGACCGCGCAGCGCATCCTCGACCAGAATCTGATCAGCGTGAAGGACGTCATCACCAATGCGGTGGGCGTATCCGCCAACGAAGTCGACGACGTGCGCAACAGCTTCTACGCGCGCGGCTTCGAGATCCGCAACACCCAGGTCGATGGCGTGCCCGCCGCCTGGACGCTGGCCGGCGGCAATGGCGAGACCAGCATCGACGTGTCCATCTATGAACGGATCGAGGTCGTGCGCGGCGCGACCGGCCTGCTGTCGGGCGCGGGCGATCCGTCCGCGTCGGTCAACCTGGTGCGCAAGCATGCCGACGCCACCGACCTGACCGGCTATGCCAATGCCAGCTTCGGCAGCTGGAACACCTGGCGCCTGTCGGCCGACATTGGCGGCGCGCTGACCGCCGATGGCCGCATCCGCGCCCGGCTGGTCGGCCGCTATGAAAAGGGCGACTATTTCATCGACATCCAGGACCGCAAGAAGTGGGTCCTCTATGGCGTGGTCGAGGCCGACGTCACCGATAGCACGCTGGTCCGCGTCGGCATGAGCCACCAGGACAGCAAGCCCAAGGGCGCGACCTGGGGCGCGCTGCCCACCTTCTACACCGACGGCACGCTGACCGACCTGCCCCGGTCGCAGACCACGGCGGCGGACTGGACCTACTGGAACACCACCAACCAGAATATCTATGCCACGGTGCGTCAGGAATTTGGCGATCGCTGGAACCTGACCGCCAATTACAACCGGCTCAAGACCACCGGCGATACGCAGCTCCTGTATCTCTATGGCGGCGTCGACAAGGCGACCGGCACGATGGACGGCACCAACCCCTACAAGTCCAAGGGCGAAAGCATCCAGAACAGCATCGACGCCCAGCTGAAGGGCCAGGTGGCGCTGTTCGGCCGCGATCATGAGGTCGTGCTGGGCGCGCTGCACAGCGTGCTGAAGCGGCACACCGACAATTATGTGGCGCCCTCGCCCTGGCTGACGGACGTGCCGGTGATCGGCCAGGAAGGCGTGCCCTATCCCGAGCCGGTCTGGGGCACCGACGCGGTGCGCAACGAACAGGAACGGATCGAGCAGACCGGCTATTATGGCGCGTTCCGCCTGAACGTCGCCGATCCGTTCAAGGTCATCCTGGGCGGCCGCATCGCCAGCTGGAACCAGCGCGGCTTCGCCTGGAGCGGGCCGAGCGACTATGGCGACGACAATGTGTTCATCCCCTATGTCGGCGCATTGTACGACATCACGTCGAACCATCGCGTCTATGCCAGCTATACCAAGATCTTCCAGCCGCAGAACCGCTATGACCGCGAACAGCGCCTGCTCGATCCGCTGAACGGCGCCGCCTATGAAATCGGCCTCAAGAGCAGCTTCTTTGGCGACGCTTTGCAGACCTCGATCGCGCTGTTCCGCATCGAGCAGGATAATGTCGGCGAGATGGATGGCCCGGAAATCATCCTGAACGGCCAGACCTTCCAGCCCTATCGCGCGGTCGAGGGCGTGACGAGCAAGGGCTTCGAACTGGAAACCACCGGCCAGCCGCTGCCGGGCTGGAACGTCAATGCCAGCTACAGCCAGTTCAAGATCGAGGATCCGGACGGCAACGACGTGAACACCGCGCAACCGCGCAAGCTGCTCAAGATCTTCACCACCTATGACCTGCCCGGCGTGCTGACCGGCCTGACCGTCGGTGGCGGCATCAATTATCGCAGCAAGGCCTATTCGGACGGCACCATCCCCGGCACCACGCCGGCCGTGCCCTTCCGCTTCCAGCAGGACGGCTATACGCTGGTCAGCCTGATGGCGCGCTATGCCGTGACCGAGCAGCTGCAGCTCCAGGCCAATGTCGAAAATCTGTTCGACAAGAAATATTACAGCCAGGCCGGTTCGTTCAGCCAATATCGCTACGGCGCCCCGCGCAATTTCACGATCAGCGCGAACTACAAGTTCTGATGCTGGAAGGGCGCCGCGGGAGACCGCGGCGCCCTTTTTGTTTGGGGGTGGATTGACGGCTTATGCGAAATCAGATGGGCGATAAGGACGCTTGCGCCCTATGAGGGCCGCATTTGTATGCGGCAACCGAAGTTCAAATCGCTTCAACTCGCGAGCGGCATCAACGTCTCCAAGCTTAGCAGCACGCGCCAGCCAATACCGATACCCGTGAAGATCACGTCCATTGAATGCGTTCATAGCAAGATGCTGCGCGGCGGTTAGGTGACCACGGCGAAATGCTCGATAGGCAAGACCAGCTTGGCTAAATGAATTGGCAAGGCTACCGGGCTTGTCGAATGTGCTGCCAAGTTCCGTCATCGCTAATGGATCGCGCTGAAAGGAAAGGTGCCAGATTATAGGCATAGCATAGCCAGTTTTGTGATTGTCGCGGATACCCCAATATCGATCCCAGAGACGATCATTTTTGCTCATAGCTCATCAATGCCATTCACATCGAACGTCCGCAATCAGGAACAGTTCCCGAGTGTGGACGGCACAAAATGGTCGCTAGCCGTCAAAATCCGGCATCGTCATTGCGAGCGTAGCGAAGCAATCCATGTCGTGCCGGTGGATTGCTTCGCTACGCTCGCAATGACGAGAGGTGATCGCTTCCAGCCAATCTGATACGAAAACCCGGCGACGCCGTGCGCCGCCGGGTTGCTCATTTTCAGAAGCGGTCCGCGTTCATGACCTTGGTCCAGGCGGCGGCGAAGTCGGTGACGAACTTCTCCTTCGCGTCATCCTCGGCATAGACTTCGGCCACGGCGCGCAGTTCGGAATTGGAGCCGAAGATCAGGTCGACCGGGGTCGCCGTCCACTTCGCCGCGCCGCTGGCCCGGTCCTTGCCGTCATAGAGGCCCGGCGTCGCCGACTTGCTCCACACCGTGTCCATCGTCAGCAGGTTGACGAAGAAGTCGTTGCTGAGCGTGCCCGGACGGGTGGTCAGCACGCCATTCTTCGATCCGCCGCTATTGGCGCCGAGCGCCCGCATGCCGCCGACCAGCACGGTCATTTCCGGCACGGTGAGGTCGAGGGCATCAGCCTTGTCCACCAGCGCGTCGGCCGGGCTGACCTCCGCCTTGGGGCCATACCAGTTGCGGAAGCCGTCCGCCTTGGGCTCCAGATAGGCGAAGGAGGCGACATCAGTCTGTGCCTGCGCGGCGTCGACCCGGCCCGGCGTGAAGGGCACGGTGATGCTGTAGCCGCCCTGCCTGGCCGCCTGCTCGACCGCGGCGTTGCCGCCAAGCACGATGAGGTCGGCCATCGACACCTGATTGCCGGACTTCGCGAAATCCTTCTGGATCGCGGTCAGCTTCGTCAGCACCTTGTTCAGCTCGGCCGGGTCGTTGACCGCCCAGCCGCGCTGCGGGTCGAGCCGCAGGCGGGCGCCATTGGCGCCGCCGCGCATGTCGGTGCTGCGGAAGGTCGCGGCCGAGGCCCAGGCAGTGCGCACCAGTTCCGGCCCGGTCAGGCCCGACGCCAGCACGGCCGCCTTCAGCTTGGCCTGATCGGCGGCGCTGACGGGGGCGAAGCTCGCCTTGGGCAGCGGATCCTGCCAGCTATAGGTTTCGGACGGAATGTCCTTGCCGAGATAGCGGGCCTGCGGGCCAAGATCGCGATGGGTCAGCTTGAACCAGGCGCGGGCGAAGGCCTTGCTGAACAGCTCGGGATCCTTCTGCCAGCTTTCCAGCACCTTGCGGAAACCGGGATCTTCTTTGAGCGCGATGTCGGTGGTGAACATGATCGGCGCGTGCCGCTTGTCCTTTACATGCGCGTCGGGAACCATCTGCGCGGTGGCGGGATCGGTCGGGATCCACTGGGTCGCGCCGGCCGGGCTCTTGGTCTTGACCCAGTCGAAGTTCAGCAGATTGTCGATATATTGGGTGGTGAACTGGGTCGGCGTGGCCGACCAGGCGCCCTCCAGGCCCGAGGTCAGCGTATCCTCGGCATTGCCCTTGCCGCACTTGTTCTTCCAGCCCAAGCCCTGATCCTCGATGCCGGCGGCGGCGGGTTCCGCGCCCAGGCATTCCTCGGGCTTCTTGGCGCCATGCGCCTTGCCAAAGGTGTGGCCGCCCGCGATCAGCGCCAGCGTTTCCTCGTCATCCATCGCCATATTGCCGAAGGCGCGGCGGATGTCGGCTGCGGCGCCCTTGGGATCATGATTGGCGCCGGGGCCTTCGGGGTTCACATAGATGAGGCCCATGGTGGTCGCGGCAAGCGAGCGCTTGAGCGAACCGTCGGGATTGGAGCGCTCGGTGCCCATCATCTTGGTTTCCGGGCCCCAATAGACGACGTCGGGCTGCCAGGCGTCGATGCGGCCGCCGGCAAAGCCCACGGTCTTGAAGCCCATATCCTCCAGCGCGACATTGCCGCTGAGGACCATCAGGTCGCCCCAGCTGAGCTTACGGCCATATTTCTGCTTGATCGGCCAGACCAGGCGGCGGGCCTTGTCGAGGCTGACATTGTCGGGCCAGCTGTTGAGCGGATCGAAGCGCTGTTCGCCGCCGTCCGATCCGCCACGGCCGTCACCGACGCGATAGGTGCCGGCGCTGTGCCAGGCCATGCGGATGAAGAAGGGGCCATAATGGCCATAGTCGGCCGGCCACCAGGGCTGCGACGTGGTCAGCACCTTGCGGATGTCGGCCTTGACCGCTTCGAGGTCGAGGCTGTTGAATTCCTTCACATAGTCATAATCAGCGCCATAGGGATTGGCGCGGGTCGCCTCATGCTGGCGCAGCGCGGTGAGGTCCAGGCGGTTGGGCCACCAGTCCTTGTTGGTCATGCCGCCGGGCTTTTCGGTGACGGCGGGCGCGGCAGCGGCGGGCTTGGTCTCGGCGGCGAGCGCCGGGCTGGCGAGCAGCGCGCACGCCAAAGCGAATGTGGAAATGCGGGTCGTGGACATGTTTCTCTCCCCTGTCCTGTTCTGCCTGTTCAAGGCGGAAAAAGGGGTAGTCCCGTGCGGCGGCGGATCGAAACGAATCGATTCCGTCACAGTGATCGGATTTTCCTATGAGAGAGGGTGGATCGGAGGGATCAGCCTTTCGCTGGCGGAGAGGTGGGCGCCGCCGCATAGAGGGTGAACTGGCCGTGCAGGCCGCCGGTCGAGGACTGGCCGACCCACAGGTCGAACAGGCCCGGTTCGGCGAGGCGGCGGTTGCCGGCGCCGACAAATTCGAGATCGGTGCGCGACAGGGTGAAGCGGACCTGGGTGGAATCGCCCGGCGACAGGGTCACGCGCTGGATGCGCTTCAATTCGCGGATCGGACGGGTGCGGCTGGCGACGCGGTCGCGGATATAGAGCTGCACCACCTCACTGCCCTTGCGCTTGCCCTTGTTGGTGAGGCGCGCGGTGATCTCGACCGCGCCGTCCCAGCGCAGCGCGGTGTCGGAGAGCTTGAGGTCGCTGAGGGCAAAATCGGTGTAGCTGAGGCCATGGCCGAAGGGGAAACGGGCGCTGTTGTCGGTGGTGGCGTAGCGCGCCTTATATTCGGTGCTGCCATTGTCCACGGTCGGTCGGCCGGTCGACTTGCGATCGTAGAAGAAAGGCTCCTGCCCGCTTTCCCAGGGGAAGCTGACCGGCAGCTTGGCCGAGGGATCGACCTTGCCGAACATAATGTCGGCCAGCGCATGGCCGGTTTCCGACCCCAGGAACCAGGTCGCGAGCAGGGCCTGCGCATTGGCAACGCCGTCATGCAAGGCGAGCGCGCGGCCATGGCGCAGCAGCACGACGACCGGCTTGCCGGTGGCGGCGATCGCATCGGCCAGCGCCTGTTGCGAGGAGGGCAGCTCGATCATCGTGCGCGATTGCGCCTCGCCCGACATCGCCTGGGATTCGCCGACCGCCAGGATCACCACATCCGCCGCCCTCGCCGCCGCGACGGCACGGGCAATCCCGTCCTTGATCGGGCCGTTGACCGCGCAGCCCAGTTCGACCGTCAGCTTCGCGGGATCGGGCATCGCCGCGCGCAGGCCGGTGGCGATGTCGACGCCCTTGTCGGGATCGCCGTAAAAGGCCCAGGGGCCGTAGAGATTGGCCTTGTCCTCGCCGAACGGACCGATCAGCGCGATCTTCTGCCCGGCAGCGGGATCGAGCGGCAGCACGCCGTCATTCTTGAGCAGCACGACCGATCGGGCCGCCGCCTCACGCGCCAAGGCATGATGGGCGGGCGTGCCGATGCGCGCCTTTTCAACCGCTTCGTCGAGCGAGCGATAAGGATTGTCGAACAGCCCCATCGCGGTCTTCACATAGAGGATGCGGCGCACGGCGACATCGACCGTCGCCATCGGCACCGCGCCGCTCTTCACCAGATCGGGGATGTGGCGGATATAGAGGCCGCTCTGCATCGACATGTCGACCCCGGCCAGCACCGCGAGACGGGCGGCATCGCGCTCATCCTCGGCAAAGCCATGGGCGACCAGTTCCTCGTCGGCGGTGTAATCGGAGAAGACGAAGCCGCGAAACTGCATCTCGCCGCGCAAGATGTCGGTCAGCAATTCGCGGTCGGCGGTGGCGGGCACGCCGTTAATCTCGTTGAAGGCGGCCATGGTGGTGAGCGCGCCAGCGGCAAAGGCCTTGCCGAAGGGCGGCAGATGGGTTTCGCGCAGCGTCTCGTCACTGATGTCGACGCTGCCATATTCCAGGCCCGCCGCGACCGCGCCATAGGCGGCGAAATGCTTGGGACAGGCGAGCAGCGAATCATCGCGGCGCAGATCGCGCCCCTGAAAGCCGCGAATGCGCGCCGCCGACAGCAAGCCGGTCAGATAGACATCCTCGCCTGCGCCCTCGACCACCCGGCCCCAGCGCTGGTCGCGCGCGACATCGACCATCGGCGCGAAGGTGAGGTGCAGGCCCGCCGCCGTCGCCTCCACCGCCATGACTCGCGCGGTCTTTTCCACCAGCAAGGGATCGAAGCAGGAGGCTTCGCCCAGCGGAACGGGAAAGATGGTCTTGAGCCCATGAATCACGTCGCCTGCCAGCAGCAGCGGGATGCCCAGGCGGCTGTTCTTGACCGCCATTTCCTGCGCGCGGCGCCCGCCGGCAACGCCGATGCCATTGAACAGGCAACCAACCCGGCCCTTGCGAATCTCGTCCGCCAGGCGCTTCTCGTCCTGGATGCCGGCCGCCGGGTTGGGTGGGTTGAAGGGGCGGAAGCTGTCGGCCAGGCAGGTCATCTGCCCGGCCTTTTCCTCCAGCGTCATCTTCGCGATGAGGTCATCGACGCGGGCGACGTCGGCCTGCGCCAGCGCGCGGCGGGGGATGCCAAGGGCGAGGACACCGCCCAGGGTGCGGATCAGGAGGTCGCGGCGATCAAGAGTCATGCGGGAGAGAGCGTAACCGGGGAAGAATGAACGGGGCTTGTCCGAAGACAAACGGACTTCCGCCGTTTTTGTTGCGCTGCGGCAATAAGCCTGCGGCGCGACGCCCCGATCCCGCGATCAGGCCATGCGCCGAATCATGTCGCGCGAATCAGCGGCGACGATCAGGGTCGGATATCAGGCCTGCGCCGACAATTTGGTGCCGACCACGCCGATCACGATCATCGCCATGAAGCCGATCTGGGCCATGTTGACTCGATCGCCATAGAGAATCATGCCGCCGATGATGACGCCCACGGCGCCCAGGCCCGTCCAGATCGCATAGGCGGTGCCCGCCGGCAGATCCTTCATCGCCAGCGCCAGCAGCCCCATGTTGAGGAAGCTCAGGGCAATGGGCACGACGGAAGCCTGCCAGCTGCCGACGGTGGCGGCCCATTTCAGGCTCAATGCCCAGATGATTTCGGTGAATACGGCAATGCCGAGAATGACCCAGGCCAAGCGGCGTTCCTCTTGCGGTAACGGGCTCGGCTGGAGCGGCGCGCGGACCGGAAACCCGAAAGAGGCGGCGCGCCGATGAGGGCAGTGGTGGACAGGGCTGGATTCGAACCAGCGTACGGAAACCCGGGCAGATTTACAGTCTGCTGCCTTTAACCACTCGGCCACCTGTCCAGTGCCCTACGCGGTGGAAATTTGCTGTCCCGCCGCGCTGGAGGCGGCTCAATGGCGAATGGAGGCTTGCCTGTCAATGGGGTGATGTGAAAAGAGCGAAAACATGAAAAGAGGACATCGTACCGGCAAGCCGAAAGGCGCCTTCCCCCGCTTCTACGGACGCCATGCCATCACGGCTGCGCTCGCCAATCCGAACCGCGTCGTGCGCAAGATATGGGGCACGCGCGAAGCGATCGGCGCGCTCGACCTGCCGCCTGTGCTGCCGATCGTCTATTCCGACGTCGCCGACATGGGCCGGATGGTGCCGTCGGATGCGCCGCATCAGGGCATTGTCGCCGAAGTCGAGCCGCTGGACGATGTCTGGCTGGGCGACGTGCTGGAACAGGGACGGGACGACCAGCGCCCGATCCTGGTGCTCGACCAGGTGACCGACCCGCATAATGTCGGCGCGATCCTGCGTTCGGCCGCCGCCTTCGACGCGCTGTGCATCGTCACCCAGGACCGGCATGCGCCGCCCGAATCGGGCGTGCTGGCCCGCGCCGCGTCGGGCGCGCTGGAAACCGTGCCCTGGGTTCGCGTCGTGAATCTGGCCCGTGCGCTCGAAGAGATTGCCGAAGCCGGTTACTGGCGCATCGGCCTGGATGGCGATTGCGACACCGTGCTGGCCGACGCGATCGGCGAATCGCGCGTCGCGCTGGTGCTGGGCGCCGAGGGCGAAGGGCTGCGCCACAACACCATGGCGCATTGCGACATTATCGCTAAGCTGCCGATCAGCCCGCGCATGGAGAGCCTGAACGTCTCCAATGCGGCAGCGATCGCCCTGTACGCCGCCACCAGCCGGTAAGCGGCCGCCGGGCACCATCTTGCGACGATGTGGGCGGGGCGCCCTGCCCCGCTCGCATCGTCGCGCAGACGAACGGGGGTTCGCCATGGTCCTATTGTCCCGCGCGGCGGGCGCACTGGCGGCGCTGCTGATGCTGCCCGGATGCCTGGTGACCCCCGGCAGCTTCACCTCCACCCTCGACATCCGCGCCGACCGCAGCTTCGCCTTTGCCTATAAGGGCGAGATATTGGCGTCGGACATGGACAAGGCGCTGGGCGGCCTGAACAGCGATGCGGAGGAGGATCCGCTGGAAGGCGTCGCCCCGCCCGAGGGCGAGGAGGCCGTGCTGCAGAAGGTGGCGCAGAGCCAGAGCAAGACACCCGCCCCGCCCGCCGAACCCCAGTTCGACAAGACCAGCGGCGACGATGCGCAGATGCAGGCGATGGCGAGCGCGCTCACCAAGGAGAAGGGCTTCCGGTCGGTCCAGTATCTGGGCGATCACAAATTCGCGATCGACTATGCGATCAGCGGAAGGCTGGACCATGCCTTCCTCTTCCCCTTCAACATCGACGCGCAGATCGTCCTGCCCTTCGTCGCGGTGGAAATGCGCGGGGCGGACCGGGTGCGGGTGAAGGCGCCCGGCTTTTCCAACGGTTTCGACAAGAGCCAGGGGCCGGCCGGCATGGGTGGCGGATCGGGCGACGCGGCGGCCAAGGCGCTGAACGGCACGTTCACGCTGACCACCGATGCAGAGATCGTCAGCCAGAATCAGGAAGAGGGCGCAACCACCGTGCCGGAGGGCAAGCGCATCCTATGGACCATCACGCCGCTGACCGGCGATGCGCCGGCCGCGACGTTGCGGGTCAGGCCCTGAAGTAAGGGATCAATCTTCCGGCGCGATCGTGACGCGCAGGCCGTCGAGCGCATCGCTCAGCACGACCTGACAGGACAGGCGGCTCGTCTCGTTGCGATGATCGCTGCTGTCGAGCAGGTCATTCTCGTCCTCGCTCATCGCCGGCAGGGCGTCGGCAAAGGCCGGGTCGACATAGACATGGCAGGTCGCGCAGGAGCAGCAGCCGCCGCACAGCGCAAGCAGCTCGTCAAAGCCATGGTCGCGAATGACTTCCATCACCGAGAGACCCTTGTCCCCCTCAACAGTCTGTTCGGCACCATCACGGTTGACCACGATCAGCTTCGGCATCTACCCATTCCTTTTGGACTTATCCCCGCCGCTCTGACCGACAGCGGCGGCGAAATCAAGGGCTGGACGGGCGGACATGGTAAGCACGGCGGAAGAATTGCGCGTCAGCCTGGACTTCATCGCTGCGGCGGAGCCGGCATTCGGCGCGGCGATCGCCAGCGTCGGCTATCCGGTGCCGCGCGTGCGCGAGCCGGGCTATGAGACACTGCTACGCACCATCGTCGGCCAGCAGGTCAGCGTTGCCTCCGCTGCAGCGGTCTGGCGCAAGCTGGAGGCGGAGCTGGGCGTGGGCTGCACACCCGAAGCGCTGCTGGCGCGCGATTTCGATGCGTTGCGCGCCTGTGGCCTGTCGCGCCAGAAACAGGGCTATGCCCGCAGCCTGGCCGAACTGGTCGTGGACGGCACATTGGACCTCCACGCCCTGCCCGCCGACGATGAAGTCGCGATCGCGCAACTGGTGCAGATCAAGGGGATCGGCCGCTGGTCGGCGGAAATCTATCTGCTGTTCGCCGAAGGCCGCCCCGACATCTGGCCGGCGGGCGACCTGGCGGTGCAGATCGCGGTCGGGCGGATATTGGGCCTGGGCGAGCGACCGAGCGAGAAATTGACCCGTGATCTCGCCGAAGCATGGCGGCCGCATCGCGGCGCTGCCGCGATCATGGCCTGGCACCATTATAATAGCGGGCAGGACATGCTGCAGAGCTGAGACGCGGCGGGGCACGGCCCCCGCCCGCCTGCCCGCGCTTCAGCCCAGCAGCGCGATGTTGAAGACGATGCCCAGCACCGCCGCCAGCGCCAGCGCCAGCAGACACAGCGCAATCACCAGCGTCACCGAGATCGGGAAGCGGCTGTCGGAGTGAATCAGCCCATCCTCCGTCATGATCTTGCGCCGATCTCGCAATTCGGTCGCGAACTGGACATGGCGCACGATCCCGCCGGCCAGCAGCACGATGCCGAACACCAGCAGCGCCACGCCGAAATTGCGCGGCGCGTTGACATTCTGGATGCTGCCCGCGTCCTGCATCTTCTGGAATGCCTGGTTGATGGTGAAGCCGAAGCCGATCAGCGACAGCGCCGTACGCATTTCCGACATCAAAGTCCGGTCCGCGCTCATGCGGGTGCGCTGGAACGACATGCCGGTCCGGCGCATCGACATTTCGGTGCGATGCCCGGACAGGTCGGTGCGATATTCGGACAGGTCGGTGCGATGTTCCGACAGGCCCGTGCGATGGCGCGACAGGCCGGTGCGAAAATGCGAATAGGCGGTCGATGCCCCTTCGGCATCGCTCATGTCGACCGACGGAATGGGCGGCACGGGCTCGCCCACATTGCGGGTCGGGCGGATGGGCACGCCCCTGGGTTCCTGCGATTCGGCCATATGCCTCCTCCTGTCAGTTCGGCTTGATCGGCGGCGGGAAATTGGCGAGCACGGCGGTCACCGCCTTGTCGATCACCGCCTGGTCGGGACTCTTGCGGCTGACTTCCTGCGTGGCCGTGCCGTGCCAGACCGGCTGTTTCGTCCCGGTGTCATAGATATCGACCGTCAGCGTGCCGTCGGTCACGTTGCGCACATCGACATTGCGATAGCCGCCCCAGCCGGCCCACCCGCCCCAGGGACGATAATAGGTGGCGTAGGGACCGAAATCGGTCACCTCCACCCGGTCGCGGGCGCCCAGGGTAAAGCCGATGGCAAATTCGCCGGGTTCAGCCTGGCTATAGCCGCGCGCCGCGAGGGCGGTGTCGATCGACGCCTTTACGCGCTGGAACAACAGCGGGTTCATGCCCTGCGGCACGGTGATCGACGCCCAGCTATAGCTGCGATAGCTGGCGAAATTGGCGGCGGGATCGGCATCATAATTGACCCGTGGCGTGGTGGCACAGCCTGCCAGCGCCAGCAGCAGACCCGTGACGAATATGCGCCTGTACATGTCGCGACCTCCCTTGGAATATCCCTGGGCATAGCCAAGCGCACGCCCGGCCAGCCATCGGGATTCTCCCCTAGGGAGCGCCCCGGATATCCCTATCCCATGGCGTGAAGCGGCGCCCGGCAGGCGCGATCGGACCAAAGCGGGACGATCGTCCGACCCCCGGAGAATCCGCTATGGCGCGATGCCCGCGAATGCGCGATCATCCCCTTATTCCAGCGGTCGGACGGGTGAGTCGCGGCGCCAATCGCGAAACTTTTCCTGCCGATCGCAGCCCAGCAGAGGGAGCTGTGTGCGATGGTAAGAGACTGGCCTGCAATGGTCGCAGCGGGCGCCGGCATTTGTGTGGCATTGGCCACGGCAAGCAGCATGGGCACGCCGCAGGATGCAACCCCCACCGTCAGGCTGGCGCCGCCCGCCCTGCCCTGGCTCGACGATCTGAACGCGGACAAGCCGGCGGTGCGCGCCGGACAGCAACTCGCCAGCAACCGCTAGCGCGGCCATCATCCGAGACGGACGGGCCTGCGTTGAACAGGCCGACGGATTCACGCTGAACCAGCCTGCGCTCAACCGGTCCAACTGAACCGGGAAACATTCGGCTGGGGGGCTGCACGGCTCGACTGCACGCCCTGCCCCGGCGGCGGGATGACAGCCTTCCTCATGATCGGGAGTATCGATGGATTTCCTACGCCTGTTCCAGTCGCTGGAAGAATTTCTCTATGAGGCGATGAGCTGGCTGGTCTTCTATCCCCGCACCCTATGGCGGACCATCCGCCACCCGATCCAGATGCTACGCTATTCCGACAAGGAACTGGAGGATGCGCCGGATCAGCAATTCACCGACATGCTGAGCCCGCCCTTGTTCCTGATGCTGACCATATTGCTGTCGCACCTGATCGAGGTGGCGTCGCACCAGAAGATGCCGGAGGTCGCGACCACTGGGATCGGCAAGGAAATCACCGCGTCGGAAATGAACCTGCTGGTGCTGCGCGCCTTCCTCTTCGCCATCTATCCGCTGATGTTCGCGGTGCGACGGCTGAAGGCACAAGGCCTGGCGCTCAACCGCGACACGCTGCGCCGCCCCTTTTACGCCCAATGCTATATTGCCGGGCCGGCCGCGCTGGTGCTGGGCATCGCATCGATCCTGGCGCGCCTCGGCGATGTCGGCTGGGCGGTCGCCGCGCTGGTCATCATGCTGGTGACGATCAGCTGGTATCTGCGGATCGAGACGATCTGGCTGCGCAGCCGCACCCGGAAATCGACCGGCAAGGCGTTTCGATCGGCGTTGGGCACCTGGCTGCTCGCCTCGCTGATCAACAGCGGGGCGAGCTTCCTGATCCTGGGCGGCTGACCCGGCTATTTGCCGTCCGGCGTCATCGCCATCACGTCGACGAAGCGACGCTGCGCGTCGAAGCGGCAACGGAAGCGCTTGATCCCCTCGCTGCCCTTGTCGACCGTGCCGTCGATGAAGAAGCCACCGGGCGCCTTGGCGATCGCGCCGGTCTTCACATAGGTCGGGCGAGTGCCATATTGGCCGGACGCCTCCCCCCGGCAATAAGCGGGCATGTTGCCGGGCGTCAGCGCCGGGCCGGTCGCCGCCGGCATCACCTGCGCCGCGGTCGCCGCCAGCGCCTGCACGCTGACGGTCAGGGTATAATTGGCGACTTCGTTGCGGCGGGCGGCATTGCGCATCAGATAGACGCGGATGCGATAATCGCCATTGGCGGGCAGGCGGCCGGCAAAGCTGTTGCCGGCGGTCGAACCGACGAACATGGCGCTATCCCCGGCACCGGGCGCGATCACGTTGAAATAGCTGGAGGCGTTGCTGGTCTGGAGCCGGACATTCATGGTCTGGCCGGCCCGCGCGCCGACCAGATAATCAACCATGTCATAGCCCTTGAGCGACGCCTTGATGACCTTGGACGCGGTCCCTTTGGCGAATTGCACCCGCTCGCTGCGCACCGGGGGCTGAGCGATGGCCGGCATGGCCAATGCCGACAGCGCGACGATCGCGATCATGGCATTCCTCATGATGCATCCTTTCGATCAATAGGGGTCCATCGACATCACATTGCCATTCCCCGTCACAGTGCAACGCGAGCGATAATGGCCGGACGCGATGATGATCTCGTAGCGATCCCCACCTTGCGGATAGACGCTGACCGGCACGGAACTGCCCGCCGGCACATTCTGAAACTCGTCGCCGCGCCGGGCACAGGCCCGCTGCGCCGCCGCCGGCGCGCCCCGCACGATCTGGCTGTTGGCGGCAAGCCGATTGCTCCGCTCCGCATTGCCCGCCGAAAAGCCCGAATGATAGGCTTCGCTGTCGTTGCGATCATAATCGCCGCCATACAGGCCGTCATGATAGCCGCGCTCATATTCGCTGTCATGCTGGGCCGAGCTGTCATTATGGCTCTTCTTGTGGCTGGCAAGCGCCGCGATCAGGCCGATCGCTGCCACGCCGGCTACGGCCGCTGCGGCCGTATTGCCGCCGCCATGACCGCAATCACCGTCCGACGCGCTGTCGATCGCATCATAGCGGCCATTATAGGTGACGACGCGGATGCACTGGTCCTTCGCGCTGTTCCACCAATAGTTGGTGAGGCCATTCTGCTTGGCGATGCGATAGCCGCGCGACCGGAGCGCACTTTCCCCCGAAGAGCCCCGCGCGCCGACCAGATCATCGACATCGCGCGGCGCCGCCGCATGGGCTGGCGGGATCGGAAGGGCAGCCGCCAGCAAGGCGGTCACCGACAAAAAGGTCGAAAAACGCGTCATCCTTATTTCCCCTGTTCCTGCGACGCCGGAAAGCGGAGTCGCAGACGGCCGCATGCTACAGCAACGCTGGCGCCGCGCATTCGGCAAAGCCGTGGATAGGGCTCAGGGAAAATACCGAGAAATAAAGTCCGGGAGCGATGCAAGCACCGCTCCCGGACGGCCATGGTGCCCACCGCGAAAGGGGTTAAGCGGCGGCACGGACCCGCGCGCCGATTGGGGCGACGCGCTTATGGCAAAATTCAGACGACCAGCTTGGCCGCGTAGATCAGGCTGCCCCGGCCCAACTGGGCCATGACCTGCGACCGGACGCTGTCGCCGACCGCGAAACAGCCCTGGCTGCGCCCCAGCTTGCCGCGCGCACCGGCCAGCGTGGGTTCGGCATACCAGGCACCATGCAGCACGATCGCCCGGCTCATCGCATTGTCGTTGGTCGGATCGAGCCCCTGCAAGCGCTGCGACGGGCCATGTTTGCCGACATAGGGATCGGCCGTCAGGAACGCGCCCGAACAGGAGGCGTTGGAACCGGGCGCATTGGAAAAACGCTCCAGCCAGCCGCTATGATCCGGGTCCGACCCGCTGCCATGCGCCACCAGATAGGAGGTGGTGGTGCCATCCAGCAGATTGACGATATGCAGCCGCGGCTCTGACGAGGGCGCTGCAAAATCGACCAGCGCCATGCGGTGCCGGTTGACGATCTGCGGATGCCGTTCCAGCGCCGCGCGCGCCTGCGCGAACAAAGCGGGCTTCACCAGTGCCGGCGGGGTCGGCGTGGTGAGCGGCGCGATCGGCTGGGCCGGCACCATGGGTTTCAGCGCGCGCATCGGCCCCGGCGCGGAGGCACGCGCGGTGCCAACAGCGCCCGCGACCAGGACGGAAGCGGAAAGGAGAAAACGGCGACGATCGGGGTTCATGGATGGTGCAACTAGGGTGCAGGCCCCGCCAAGGTCTTTGCCGGAATCGGGCACCGCGCACAAAGTCTTGCGCACATCCGTCCGGCCCGGCATTTTTGGCGGGCGGGGCACGTCGAAGCGGGAGAAGCGGGACATGGCCGGAACGCGGCTATCGAACGGCATCTATCGGGAAGCGGTCGCCACCATCGTGCGGCGCATCCAGAAGGCCCATGGCCTGTCCGACAGCCAGCTGGCGGAGCGGATCGGCTGTTCGGCCGGCACGGTCAAGAATGCCCGCAACGAGGCGAGCAACCTGGACGCCGTGACCCTTGCCAATATCGAGCAGGTCTTCGGCCCCGGCGCGATCGACCCCTATCTGGCGCTGGCCGATGTTCGCGCCGTACCGCTGACCCCGCCGGTGCCGGTCGAGCGGTTGCATCCGACGCTGGCGATCGTCGAGGCGCTGCACCGGATCATCGAGAAGCAGATGCCCGACAGCGAAGGCGGCACCCGCATCACATCCCACGAACTGCTGACGATCCTGAGCGAATTGCGCGAGGCGCGTGGCGTGTTCGACGCCCTCATCATGATCGCCGATCCCGCGATCGACAGCGGCGAGATCCGCTTCCGCGACAAGGGCCGCAAGCGGCTGGCCGTGGTTCACAGCCAGGGCGGCACCATCACCCGCGCCGACATCATGCACAGCGAGGACGAGGACTGAGGACTAGCGGCAGTCGATATGCGCGCCGTCCAGCCGGTGCAGGCGCAACGCCTTACCGCGCGGTTCCGCCGTCACGAAATTTCGCCAGGACGATCGGGCCTTCGGCAGCCCCACCGCGACCAGCCGGCTGTCATCGCGGATGATGGTCTCCCCTTCCAGCGTGCCGATCCGCACCGCCATCTTGCCGCATTGCCCCGCCCGGTCCTGCGCAGCATCATGGGCCAGTGCCGTCAGCACGGCGCTGCGCTCGGCATAGGCATCGCGCAGGCAGGCCGGCTGATCATCGGCGAAGGCGCAACGATTGCGGCGCTGGAACCAGGCGTCCTGCCGTTCGACATAATCGGACGCGGCATCCAGCAGCCGGGCCTGATCTGCGCTGGGCACCCGGACACGCGCATCGGCCGCCTTGAGCGCCGGGTCGGCGCAGACCAGCTTGTCCACGACGAACGCCGATCCTTCGCAGCCGGCGAGATCGGCCGGGGTTGGCGGCGGCACGGCATCGGCCGCGACCGGCGTCAGGAACAACAGCAGGGAGCAGAGCCGGGCACGCATCATGACGTCAGCCTTTTCACGCGGGGCGCCGCGACCATAGGCCAGCGCCGCCCCGCCCGGCAATCGCCCGTCGTCAGCCCGCCGTCTTGGCAATCTCCGCCGCGTAGATTTGCGGCGCGCCGTCCATGTTGGAGCGGAAGATCATCCATTTGCCGTCGGGCGTGAAGGTGATGTTGGGCTCCAGCCGATAGTCATGCTTGCGCATGTCGACGATCTTCTCGACGCCGAAAGTGCCGGGCGCGATCAGGTCTGCGGCATTGTCGGCATGGATGCCGGCCACGTCGGGAATGGCCTGGGGCGTGAAGAGATAGAGATATTTGCCGTCGGGGGCATGGGCGACCATTTCACTGTCGCCGCCGTCGCCGGAGAAATGCTGGAGGTCGGGCGCCTGGTTGTAGTGGACCGACCATTGGTTGCGGTCGACCTTGAACCATTGGCGATGCCCGGTCGCCAGCTCATAGCCCGCCAGCCAGAACACCTCGCCGCGCGGTGTCTGCAGATCATACCAGATCCACTTGCCGTCGGGCGAGAAGAACTCGTGGCCGGCGATTTCCATGTTCATGCTGCGCTTGTGGACCAGTTGCTGGCCGCTGCCGTCGGTGCGGATCGTCCAGATCCGGTCGACCTTGTGCCAGGGGCCTTCATGGCAATACATGATGAGATTGGGGTCGGTCGGCGAGAACTGGATATGGTTGAGCCAGTCGGTCGATGCGACCACCACCTTGCGCTCCCCGGTGCGGATGTCGATGGTGAAGATCTCCATCGGAATGCGCGCTTCCAGTCGCTCGTTGAGGCGCACTTCCTTCGCCTCGGCAAAGCTGAGCGGCTTTCCGTCCGGGCCGTTGGCGGCATAATTGGCCTGGCCGAACTGCTGCTTGATCTCCGGCGCGGCGCGCTTCTGGGTGCCGTCGGGCTGGAGCGGCTTGTCGCTTGCCGCCCATTGGCCGAGCAGCAGCGTCTCGTCCGCATTGATCGAGCCGATCGAACCGCGATCGACGGTCGCGATCTTGCGCACCTTGCCGCTGTCGATGTCGGCGGCATAGAGGGTCGTCGCGCCGGCGCCATCATCGCGCCTGTGACTGGCATAATAGGCGGTGCGCGTCTTGCGCCCGGTGAAGAGCAGCTGGATATCCTTGCCCTTGACCAGCGGCCTTATGCTCCAGTCCGCCAGCGTCAGCACCGAAATGCCGTCGGGGGTGGAGATCACCATCTTGTCGCCCTGCGGCGTATAGCTGTTCTGGTGGAAATAGAGGCTGGCGCTGCCCGGCGTGTCGGTCAGCCGCAGCACGCGATGACCGGTGGTCTGGTCGACCCATTCGGCCACGGGCTTGGCCAGCGCCGGGGTCGCCGCGCTTACGGTCAGCGCCGCCATCAGGCCAATCATCATCGTCTTCATCTTAAGGCCCTTCATCAGTTGGCGGCGTCAGCGAGCGCGTCGGGAATGAGCGCCAGATTCTCGATCGCGGCAAGGCCCCATTGCGACGCCGCATTGGTGGAGACGTCGGGCCATTCGACGATCGGGCGGACATAGGCCGGCCCCTTCAGCGCCACGCGCGGATCGCCGTTCGACAGGCCGAGGCCCGCGTCGCCGCCCAGAAACTCCTTCCAGGCCCGGACCGCCAATTCCCTGTCGCCGGTCTCGCGCGCGACATAGGCGGTCAGGCGCGAATGGCCTTCCTTGAGGTTGCGGCGGCCGAAGGGCTGGTCGAACTTCGCCTTCCATTCCTGTGGCGAGGCATTGAACCAGCGGCAATAGTCGAGCCAGGCGGTGCGATAGCGCGGCACGTCGAGCAGGTCGAGAAGCTCGGCATTCACCTCCAGCGCGCCGAACACGGCATTGAGGTGCGAGATGGAAATCTTGTCCCCCGCCCCCATGAAGCGCCCGGTCTTGAGGTCATAGGGGGCGCTGCCCGCCAGCCAGCCATATTTCAGCCGACCGATGCTATCCATGCCGTTCAGCAGTCGCTCGCGCCACTTCTTGTCGCCGGTCCGCTCCCATTCGGTGAGCCAGGCCGAGGCGACCGAACACCACATGGTGCCGAAGCTCAAATCAATGACCCCCGCCGGCAGCGGCGTGCGCTCCGCCCCCGGCACCTTGCGGCCGATCTCGACATGCTCCAGCGACAGGTCGGACGTCACCAGATCGCGCATCAAATCACCGGCCCGCTCGTCGGCGGTCAGATAATAGAAGATGCGGCGATACATGGCGTTGCTGACGCGCGGCTGCTTGCTGCTGTCGCTCCAGTGCTGGACGCCATGGCGGGTGCCCAGCCCCTTGAACCGGCCGAGATGATAGACGTCGACCTCGCCGGTATGGCGGGTCAGCGCCTCGGCAAAGCGGAAGGCGGCGGCATTGCCGGTGCGCAGCACGCTGGTCCAGAACCACAGGTCGGGCGACAATTCGCTATTGTCCCAGGCGAAGCCGCCAATGTCATAGCGCCAGACATGCCGGTCGAAATCATAGGTGTGCATGATGTCGCCATGGTTCCAGAAACCATACCAGCGGCGGCGATCCACTTCACCGACATAGAAGTCGACCAGGTTGCTATTCTGGTCCTCGATCCGCGCCTTCATCGGCGTCGAGCGGTCCGGCAGGCTCCAGATGCCGAACACGCCGGCTTCATGGATGCGGTCGGGCGTCACCATCAGCTGCGGCGGCACGGCGTTCGCCTGTGCCATGGCGGCCAGCGCATCGGCCGAAGGGGTGGCGGCGCAGGCCCAAAGGGTCAGCTCGCTGGTGCGGGCGACGCCGGTCGCGGCATCCCAGCCCGGTTCGTAATCCTCATAGGTGATGTCGAGCCCTTCATTCTGGGCGTCATAACCCTCCATCCCCAGGACGCCGCGATAGGAGCGCATGTCCATCGGCTTGGCGTCGGGCGACCAGAGCCAGGCGGTCAGCGTCGCGGTGTCGCTTTCGGCGTCCCGAATGCTGATCTGGGACGGGTGGCGCTGCCAGAAATAGCGGGTGGCGATCGCCGCGCCGCCCTGGGGCGATCCGATATAGCCCAGGCCCTGCGACCGGCTGCCGGCAACGGAATCGACCCAGGCATGGCCGTCCTGCGTCCGCTTGGCGATGGCGAAACCGTCGGCCGACAATTGGGTCAGGTCGAAATCGCCCCAGGTCGGGATGCGATCGAGCAGCTTGGCGACGCCGGGCGCCATCGCGTCCATCGGCACCGCCTTGCCGGCGATCTGTGCGGCGCGCACCACCTTGCCCGGATCGCGGCGCAGGCCGGTGAGCGGCCGCACCGCTTCGCTGAACAGGCCATCGTCGGCGGTGGCGAGGCGGACATGACGGTCATGCGCGGCGCCGGCCATCGGCACGGCGGCGGTGAGGCCGATGCCGCTGATGAAATCCTTCGCCGGATCGCCATCGAAGATGAAGCTATGGACGATGCGCAGATGATCGCCGCCGGCATGGGCATAGAGGCGCAGGGTGAAGGGCAATATCTGCCGCCCCTGCCCTTCATGCCCCTGTCCTTCATGCATGCCGATCAGCTTGACGACGGCGCGGACCGGCCCCTTTTGCTCGACGGTGGCGCTGGTGATGCGGCCGGTGAAGGGCGTGCGGGTGCCACCTTCAGGCGCGCTGTCGACGCTGGCGACCAGCGTCAGGGGACCAACGACGGTGCGGCCGCCCTGCTGCGCCGACTGGATAATCGCAGTACCCGACCGGCCGATGCTCCAGCGCAGCGCGCCGACCTGAATCTCGATCCGGTCCGCCAGTTCGCGCACCAGCACCGGCGCCTGCGGCGCGGCGGGCTTGCCCTGCACCACGCGCAGCGCACCGGGCTGGCCGGTGCCGGCGGGCAGCGCATGGGCGGTCCATTTGATCGACCCGTCGGGCCAGGTGGCGAGTGTCCAGTGCTGCGAGGGCAGAGCGGTGCCATCGGCGCCCTGCACCGACAGCGGCTTGCCGGCGCGCAGCACCCCGCGCGGCCATGGCACGCCGAAGGTCTGGCCGAGCGAGAGCGGCGGGGCGGCATCGTCGATCCAGCGCACCGGGGTGTCCGGCATGGCGCCGCCGCGCGCACTGGTCGCCGCCTGCGCCGCGCCCGGCAGCAGCGCGGTCGCGCTCGCCATCAATCCCGCCTTCAGGCTGTCGCGCCGGCTGATCCCCGCCCTGATATCCACTTTGCTCTCCCTTTTATGTTGTTCAGATCTTGGTGATGGTGAAGTTGCGGACCTGGAGATGGCTCTGCGTCGTGCGCAGGCCGAAATGGCCGCTGCGATAGGGATCGGGATCGTCGAGCGCGAACAGGGTCGCCCCGTCCCGCTCCACCACGATTTGCGATCCATTGGCGATCAGGCCGATCGAAAACCATTGATTGGGCACCAGCATCGCCGCCTTGTCGGTGCGGTCATGCTCGGGCAGCAGCGGGCGATGGCCCGGTTCGCCGACATAGCGACGCATCCGCGTGGTGCTGTTCCGGTTGCCGCCAATGCCGACATAATAGGTGCGGAGGCTGTCATACTCCTCGAACGTGCCGCTGCGCGTGCGGCCGAGCGCCGATCCGCCGGGCGCGGCCGGGTCGCGCGCCATCCAGAAGGCGTTGACGTCGCTGACCTCGTCATAAGGGCCGCCATCCGACACGGCGCGCACATCATAGCGGATCGCGACCGGACCCTTGAGCACCTGACGGAACCAGAGCGTCAGTCCCTTCGGCGCGACGATATCGAGCAGGCCATCCTGCGCGGTCACGCGCGCGTCGCCCACTGCCTCCAGCTGCCATTGCTTGAGGCCATGACGGAAATCGTCGCGCCACAGCGGCTTGCGGCCAGCAGCGTTCAAGGGGCCGGCGATCGGCGCGAGGGCCAGCGATGCAAGGAGGGTGCGGCGAGAGAACATGGCGACCTGTCCCGCTTGATCTTGAAAAAATGATGCTGCGGGTCGGGCATGTCCCGACCCGCAGCCTGTCTCATGACCTGGGGGAGGCCAGGCCATGAGCGCCAATCAGAGCTTGAAGCGGATACCGCCATAGACGCGGCGGCCGACCGTCTCGATGATGGTGCGGCGTTCGACGCTGTTGGCATTTTCCTTGCGCGTCGCGTCGAGCAGGTTGACGCCTTCCAGGAACATCGAGATGCCCGGCATCAGCGTGACGTTGAGCGACGCATCGAGCTGGCCATAGGCTTCGCCGAACTCGGGATTATTGCCGCGGCCCTGCGCCGTGATCAGATATTTGGACCGCCAGTTATAGGCGCCCCGCAGGCTGACGACGTCGTCTTCATAATAGGCCGAGATATTGTAGGCATGGCGCGACAGACCCTGGAAGGGCAGGGAATCGCCGGTGAAATAATCCTTCCCTTCGTAGCCGCTATCCTTGGAATAGGTATAGTTGGCGACCACGCCCATCTGCTTCAGCACCGGCACGTCGATGAAGTCGAACGCGATCTGCGCGCCGGCTTCCACGCCGTTGATCGTCACCTTCTGCGTGCCGTTGGTGGGCACGGTGATGGTGTAGGTCACGCCGCTGGCATCGGTGTAGGGCTCGGTCGTGTTCTGGATGAACGAGCTGATTTCCTTGCGGAAATAAGTGACCGACGCGAAGCTGGTGCGGTTGATATAATATTCCAGACCCGCATCATATTGGCGGGCGCGGAATGGCTGCAGATCCGGGTTGCCGCGCGAACCCGACAGGCCGACCACGTCGATGGTGAAGCGCGGTGCCAGCTGCTGCGGCAGCGGACGGGCCATCACTTCGGTCGCGGTCGCACGCGCCATCAGCTTGTTGGGGATGAGTTCCGCCTTCACGTTGATCGAGGGCAGGAATTCGGTGCCGTTGCTGTCATAGGATACGGGTGAGATCACGCCGCCGGTGCTGAGATAGCCCGAGGTGTTGACCTTGGTATTGACGACGCGGGCGCCGATCACGCCGCTGACGGGCACGGCCCCGACGTCGAAGGCAAAGCTGGCCTGGCCATAGCCGGCCAGATTGCGTTCGCCGACCTTCCAGGTGTCGGTATAGACCTGGCAGGTGCCGTCGGCATTGGCCGGGCAGCCGCCTTCCGCGAACGGATCGGGAATGCCGACCGCATCGGCAATGCCCTGCGTCATGTTGAGCCAGCCGCTATAATCGCCGGTGAAGCCCAGATTGCCGGTGTGGAAGAAGGGCGAGGTGCCAAGCGCTGCATTGCCGCTGATGATGCTGTCGATCTGCGACTGCACCGCCGGATCGCTGAAGCCATTGAGCGTCGTGGTGCGGGTGTAGAAGCGGCTCTTGACCGTCAGGTCACGATACTGGCCACCGATCTTGAACGAGGTGAACAGGCCACCGTCGGTCTTATACTCGGCGTCCAGCTTGGCCATCTTTTCGGTCTGGTCGTCATAGCGCGGACGGCGCAGCACGGTCAGCTGGTTGATGCCGGCCGTGGTGGTCGGATCATTGGGCAGGATGATGTTCGGCGCATTCTGGCCGTTGCTATAGTCGACGATCAGGCTGGACATGCCGGTAACGGCCGCGGTCGCATTGATCTCGTTATTATAGGCCTTGGCCTTGGACAGCGAGATTTTCGGCGTCAGCGTCAGGTTGCCGGTCGTCCAGTCGGCGCCCAGCGCGACATTATAGGTGGTGCGCTTGATGTCGCCCAGAATGTTGCGATAGGACACGCCCAGCTGGCTGGTCTGCGCCTTCGACGTATTGTTGGTCATCACCAGATATTCGACCGTATTGTCCGGGCCGATGATGGTGTTTTCCGTGTCGACGATGCCGCCGCTGGTGCCGGTCTGCAGATATTGCGAGGTCACCGACTGGATCGACTTGGTCCAGTTGCTTTCGACATAGGCCTTGAAATCGTCGCTCGGGCGCCATTCCAGGATGCCGTTCAGCGCATAGCGGCGGGTTTCCAGGCGGTTGATGACATAGCGCGGAATGTCGGGGAAGAAATCGCCGACGCCGTCATTGTTGAGGTCATAGACGGCACCGTTGGCGTCCTTCAGCTGGACCCAGCCGGTGGTGCGCGCCTGATGGCTTTCGACATTGCGGTTCTCGAACGTGCCCGACACCAGCACGCCGATCGTGCCATTGGCGAAGGTGTCGCTGCCGATCAGCGCCAGGCGCGGATCCATATGGTCGCCGATATCGGCATAGATGGCCTGGGCGGAACCGGCCAGATAGGGCTTACCGCCATTGTCGAACGGCCGGCGGGTGATGACGCGCACGGTGCCGCCGACGCCGCCTTCGGTCATGTCGGCGGTGGCCGACTTCACCACTTCCAGGCGGTTGACGAATTCGGAGGGCAGATCGCGGAAATCGACGTCGCGGCCGCCGCCCACGGTGGTGGACAGGGCGGTGACGCCGTTGATCTCGACGCGGTTCAGTGACGGATCGGCGCCGCGGATGGTGATGCCGGAGCCTTCGCCGTCGGAACGGGTCAGCTGGACGCCGGTCACGCGCTGCAGCGCTTCACCGACATTCTTGTCCGGGAACTTGCCGATATCCTCGGCCGAAATGGCGTCCAGAACCTGGGCGGCGTTGCGCTTGGCGTTGAGCGCGCCCTGAAGGCTGGAACGGATACCGGTGACGACGATATCCTCGCTGCTCGCTTCGGGCGCCTGCTGGGGCTGTTCGGACTGCTGCTGGTCTTGTGCCGCGGCCGGCATGGCGCCCAGCAGGACGGCGGCGACGGCCGACGTCGACAACAAGGCGCGATAATTGGAAAACCTCACTTAAACATCCTCCCTATGCGTGCCCCCCCGTTTGGGCACGGGTTTGAGGTCGACCGCGACCAGACCCCGCCGCGACAACCCTTTGATATCCCATATATTGGGTCTTTATATCTATATATGGACACGTAGGGATGGCGCTCTATTTGCGACGAAGCGAGCCAAACCATCGACAAATCGTTGACATAACGGACCATGGTTCCATCATGTGGATCATTAGGCGTCACCAGACGCTTCACCGCGAATCCGGACGCGCCAGTCGCGTTAAGCCGCCTGGCGGATCGAGCGCCAACGCGTTCCAGATTGTGGAATGGGTGCGCCGCTCAGGCGACAGGTCGCGCCAGCAGGGCGTGCAACTGTTGTTCGACAGCGATGTCCGCCCGATCTGCGATCAGCCAGCATTCGCCCGCCATCCAGGGCTGACCGTCGATCAAACCGCTCCCCTGCAACGGGATGAACCAGAACGGCCCCTGATCCTGCCGAACCCGTTCGCCAGCCTCATGCACCAGATTTTCGAGCGTGAAGGGGGCGCCGGTTTCCTCCACCAGCATAGCGGCACCCTCGCTGGTCACATGCTGCGCCAGCCGGTCATAGGGCACAGGCTCACTGACGGCCATGCCGGCATCCAGATGCAGTTCGCGGGGGCGCCCATAATCAAACAGGCGATAGGTCACGTCGTTATTCTGCTGCACTTCGACGAGGGTGATGCCGCCGCCGATGGCATGGATCGTGCCTGCCGGAATATAGTAGAAATCGCCCGGCTTCACCGGCTTCCAGTCGATCAGCTGCTCAATCGACCCATCCAGCGCGGCCGCTCTCAACGCATCGGTATCGACCGGTCGGGTCAGGCCGATACCCAGCCGGGCGTCCCCTTCGGTTGCCAGCACATACCAGCATTCCGACTTGCCACCAGTCAGCCCCATGGCCTGCGCCTGGGCATCGTCGGGATGGACCTGCACCGACAATTTTTCGCTGGTGAAGAGATATTTGACCAGCAGCGGCTGGGGCATATCGGGGGCCGCCGTGAACCAGATCTCGCCCACGCGACGATCGGTACTCAACCCAAAGCGCGCAGGCAAATCCCTGCGTCCCCAAGGCTTTTCGACGGCGCTCGGAATCAGGCGATAGGACGACATATCTGAAGCCATAGCAGAATGGCAATCGCTGTCATGCCATCATCCGTGCCAAGCCGATATCTTCCTGCGTCAACAAGTAATTCTCGACCAGACGCATGTATCAGCCTGCCAGCCCTTTGATATCGGCAGTCAGATCCAGCACCTGCGCTGCCTCGAAACTGGCGACCGGATAGGCGCAATAATCGGCGGCATAGTAAGCGCTGGGGCGGTGGTTGCCCGATGCGCCCAGGCCGCCGAACGGCATCGCCCCGCTGGCGCCGGTGGTCGGCCGGTTGCGGTTGACGACGCCGGCCCGACTTTCCAGCAGGAACCGGTCCCAAAGCGCATCGTCGGCGGAAACAAGCCCCGCCGCCAGGCCATAGCGGGTCGCATTGGCGGCCGCGATCGCCGCGTCGAAATCGGCGACGCGGATCACCTGCAGCAGCGGTGCGAAAATCTCCTCGTCGGGGGCATTCACCCCGGTCATGTCGATGATGCCCGGCGTCAGGAAGGCCGCGCCCAGGTCCGCCGGCTGTTCCAGCGGCAGCAATTCGACGCCGCCCAGCGCCAGCAGCGCGGCATGGCGCGCTTTGGCATGGGCCGCCGCCTCAGCGGAGATCAGCGCGCCCATATAGGGTTCGGGCTGGCTGTCCCAGGCGCCGATCGTCAGCCGCCGGGCCAGCGCCACCGTTGCGTCGAGGATCGCGTCGCCCGCCGCGCCCTGCGGCACGATCAGCCGGCGGGCGCAGGAACAGCGCTGGCCTGCGGTGATGAAGGCCGACTGGACGATGATCGAGGCGACCGCCTGTGCATCGCCGTCCCAGGCGACCAGCGGATTATTGCCGCCCAGCTCCAGCGCCAGGATGACGCCGGGCCGGTCGGCCATCACGCGCGAGAAATGCGCGCCCGCTGCCGCTGATCCGGTGAACAACAGGCCGTCGATATCCTGCGCGATCAATGCCGCGCCAGTGTCCCGCCCGCCCTGCAACAGGGTGAAGACGCCATCGGGCAGGCCCGCGTCGCGAAACGCCTGCGCCATCAATTCGCCCACCAGCGGGGTCAGTTCGGACGGCTTGAAGATGACCACATCGCCTGCCAGCAGGGCTGGCACGATATGGCCGTTGGGCAGATGGCCGGGGAAATTATAGGGACCAAGCACGGCCATCACGCCATGCGGCTTGTGGCGCAGCACGGCCCGGCCGAACGGGGTCGCCTGCTCGCGCGATCCGGCGCGTTCCGCCTGTGCCGCGATCGAAATATCGACCTTGCCGATCATCGAGGCGATTTCGGTCTTCGCCTCCCATAGCGGCTTGCCGGTCTCCCGCGCGATCGCCTTGGCAAAGGCAGCGCTGCGGTCCGACAGCAGCGCCTTGTAGCGGCGGACATGATCCTCGCGTTCGGATTGCGACAGTGCTGCCCAGGCCGGAAAGGCGGCGCGGGCGCGCGTCACGGCCGCTGCACAGGTCGCGGCATCGGCCGCCTCCCCTTCCCACAGGAGCGTGTCGCTGGCCGGATCGATCGAACGGAAAATCATATGGCCTCCAGAAAGCGGGACAAGGATAGCGCACCCTTTTCCAGCCTCCTAGCGCCTTGCGGGCGCGACGGGATAATGAATCCCGCCGCGCCCTTCATGCCGATCCGGAATAAGCGGTGCCTATTCCAGATAGGTGGTGCGCAGCGCCGCAATGTCCACCGGCGTCAGGCCGATTTCCTGAGCCAGATAGGCATCCACCGATCCCCAGCGCGTGTCGATTTCGGCGAAGGCATAGGTCAGGAAGGGCGTGCCGTCGGGCAGCACCAGCGGATTGGCCTTGGCCATCGCTCCGCCCTTCTGCATCTGTGCGAACATGCCGGCGATCGGGCTGCTCTGCGCCACGGCATCGCTCATCGGCGGCACTTCATATTGCGGGCGGCGCGACGGCGTCGAGAGCACATAGTCGCGATAGATGACATCGCGCGGCACGCCCAGCGACGACAGGATCATCGCGCTGACAAAGCCGGTGCGGTCCTGCCCGGCCGAGCAGTTGTAGAGCAGCGGTCCGTCCTTCGACAGCAGCCGGGCGAAGAGGATACGCAGTTGCGGCTTCAACTGGGTCGGCAGGCTGCGATAGGTGCCGGCATAGGCCTCGACCTGCTTGGCCGGGTCCATATTCTTGGGATCGAACTTCATGCCCTGCATCATCGCGGCCATCGAATAGCCGACCGCATTATAGGGGATGCCGTCCAGCTTGGTCGGCGCGAACAGCCGTTCCTCGTCCGAGCGGAGATCGACCAGATTGGCGACGCCCAGCGCCTTCACCTGTGCCACGTCGGCCGGGGTCAGCATGGCCTGCCCGCCCGATCGATAGATCCGGCCCCAGCGGACATGCTTGCCGCCGGCCGCCGGATAGCCGCCCAGATCCCGGAAATTGGAGGATTGCTCCATCACCAGCACACGCTCGGCCACGCGCGTCACCGCGCCGCTCTTGCTGTCGCGCAGCAGGAAATAGGGGCGGGTGCCCGGCGCCACCTGTACCTCCCGCACGCCGTCCTTGTCCCCGGCCGCCACCAGCGTAGCATTGGCAATGGGGGCATCGGGGCGATCGGCCTGCAACAGATCGACCGGATCGGCATCGCTCCAGCGGATCGCCAGCTTGTCGGACGCCACCCGTTCCACCACCGGATCGGCGATGGTGCCGGCGAAGGCTGCGACTGACATCGTCAGGGGCAGCGCCACCAGCGCGGCGCGGATCATCATCTTGCGCATAATCTTTCCTCTCTCCCTCTATTTTAGAAGCGGACCGTGGCTTCCAGGCCATAGGTGCGCGGTTCGTTGAAAATGCCCAGTTGCAGCGACGAAGAGCCGGTCTGGAAGAATGTGTGCTGTTCGTTGAACAGGTTGCGCGACCAGGCCGAAATCTGGAGCTTGGCGTCGCCCTTGAGCGTGATGTCGGCGAGCGACAGGCGGGCATTCACCAGGAAGGAGGAGTCGGTCAGCGCCGCGTCGCTGGACTGGGAATGATAGCCATCGCCGCCATTGGCATCGACATGGGCGCGCAGCGTCGCCCAATTAAGCGGCAGGCTATAGTCGATCGCGCCGCTGAAGGCGTTCTTGGGCGTGTAGACCACGAACACGGTCTGCAGCGCATTGCCGGCAAAGGGGTTGGCCGCCTGTGCCAGATCGCCCTTGGTATAGGCATAGGCGGCGGTCAGCGTCAGCCCCTCGACCGGCATCACCACCAGATCCGCCTCGAAGCCCTTGATCGTGCCATGGCCGTCGACATTGACGGTCTCGATCGTGGTGCGGGTCGGGCCGCCCGGCACTTCGGACAGCACCGCGTTGAAGTCGATCTGCTGATTCTTGTAGATCGTCTTGTAGGCGGCCAGGTTCAGCCGGACATGATGATCGAGGAACTCGCCCTTGAAGCCGATTTCGGAGGTTTCGACCTCCTCGGGCTTATAGGCGCGATAGGTGACGGAGCGCGAATTGGCGCCGCCGGCGCGATAGGCCGTCCCCCATTTGCCATAGAGATGGATATTGTCGGTCGCGTCGAACGCCAGCGTGACGGTCGGGTCGATCCGGCTGCTGGAAATGTCGAAGCGGAAATCCTTGTCGACGCCATTGACCTTGAACAGGTCGCCGCTCTTCTTGTCGCGGGTATAGCGCGCGCCGCCGGTCAGGTGCAGCGCATCGTCCAGGATCGCCGGGGTCCAGGTCGCCTGCCCATAGAGGGCGAAACTGTCCGCCTTGGCGTCGCTGGCACGGTCGGGATAGGGCGTGACCTGGCCGGCTTCCAGCGTCGGCAGCCGGGTCGGCGCGTCGGCCGCGGTTGCGCCCCACTGCATGGTGTAGGGCGCCCAGGCCCAATCCTCGCCCTTTTCATGATAATAATAGGCGCCGGCGACGAAATCGACGCGCGAGAGCGAGCCCACCAGCTGCACTTCCTGGCTGAACTGATTCTGGTCGAGACCCGCCAGACTGTAGCGCGCGAACTTGGCGTAGGGGGCAAAGGCACCCTGATGCGCGCCGCCATTGTCATATTGGCTCTGGCTCAGTTCGCGATAGGAGGTGATGGAGCGCAGGTTGATGCCATCGGCGACCTGCCAGTCCATGTGCAGCGCATGGCCATGGGTCTTGCCGATGCTCTTCTGGATCGGCACGCCGATATCGGCGGTCCTGGCGCGATCGGGCTGGACCTCGACCATGTCCGCGACCGGCAGACGATCCGACTTGCCCAGCATCTGGAAATAATAGGGCGTGCTGGCGTCATAGGAGGTGTCGAAATCATATTGGGCGGAGAAGCGGCTGCTCGGTTCCCACAGGATCGCGCCGTGCATGCCGCGCTGGTCGAGCTGGTTATAATCCTCCTCGCCCGCCATCGGATTGTCGGTGGTGCCGCCGCGCTTGGTGACGAGCGCGTCCAGCTTGACGCTGAAATTGGCGAAGCTGGGCAGGTCGAGATGGGTTTCGACCTTATAGCCGTCATAGTTCATGACGCCCATCGTCTGGCTGAGGTGAAACTCGCCGCTCGGCTTCCTGCTGACGATGCTCAGCGCGCCGCCGGTCGAGTTGCGGCCGAACAAGGTGCCCTGCGGCCCCTTCAGCACCTCGATCCGTTCGATGTCGAACAGGGCGGTGCCCAGCCCCTGCGAGCGGCCGAGATAGACGCCGTCAATATAGATGCCGACGCCAGCGTCGCGGCTGGGCTGGTTGGCGTCGAACGGCACGATGCCGCGAATGCCGACGGTCAGCGCCGAATTGCGCGACGCAAAGGGGGCGATGCGCAGCGACGGCACGGCGCCGTCGCCCAGATCCTTCAGGCTCACCACGCTGCGCGCCTTGAGATCATCGCTGCCCAGCACCGAAATGGCGATCGGCGTCTTCTGCAGATTGGTCTCGGTCTTCTGTGCAGTGACGACAATCGAACCAAGGCCGGCATCTCCTTCGTCAAGCGGCGCGTCCTCCGCATGGGCCGGGGCCGCGAAGCCCGCCCCCATCAGCCCCGCCCCCATCAGCATGGTGCCGGCCAGAATGAGTGCGCGACGGCGCAGGACAGACGAACATTTCATGATGCGTATCCCCCGAATGATGTTGAATTCGGAGGGGCAGTTAGAACGTCTGTATGCAGCCGCAGTTACATATGTATCTCAGTTCGATGACAGGATCAGCGACAATATGACAGCGGCGAGACACGGATATCGCCCCGACGCAGCCTTTGCCAGTTCGGGGGGATATGGCATAAAGGACGCTATGGCGACGGCTGCACATTCGGGAAAAACATCGGAAATCGGCGCAATGGCGCGGCTTATCGAGGCGGTTATCGACCTATGGGAACGTGATGGCGCGAGCGGCACATCGGCCCGTGCGATCAGCCGCCTGGCCCAGACCCCCGTATCCGGAATCTATCATCACTTCGGATCACTGGAACAGTTGTTTCTATCCAGCCACGAGCAGGCCCAGCGCGAGTCGGAGCGCTGGTGCGCGGCGCGGCTGGCGGAACTGGAGGGGGGCGTGCCCCTGTCGCGTGACGCCTTTGCGCCCCTGCTCGCCGCGCTGATCGACCAATGGTGCGAGGAGGAACGCCGGCTGGCCTTCGCCTGGCGCGAATGCCAGCTGATCGCCGCGCGCGATCTCCGCTATGTGCCGGTCTGCGATCGCTGGGCGGCGATGTGGCGCAGTTTCTGGGAAGAGGTCTGCGCGCGCTGTGGCCATCCGGGCCGGGGCGCCTTCACCGCCTATCTGTTCGACGGCGAAGCGACGCTGCACCTGATGCGCTGGCGCCGGCCGGTCGACCGCGCCGCGCTGGACGACATGTGCGCCGGCTGGAACGACTGGCTGTGCGGTCGCCCGGTGCGCGCCGGCCATTGGCGTCAGTTCGCCCGCGAACAGGCCGACCTTGCCCTGCCCGAACAGACGATCAGCAGCGGCACGATGGAACAGATTGCCGAAGCGGCTGCCGATGTGCTGGCGCAGGAGGGCATGGCGGCCCTGACCCATCGCGCCGTCGCCACGCGGGCGGGCCTGACGCTGGGCGTCGTTTCCTATAATTTCCGGTCCAGCGCCGAACTGGTCCGCGCAGCGTTCGAGATGATCTATCGCAAGGCGGTGGACTCGGGCGGCGGCACCGTGCCGGAGGCAGTGACATTGACCGACGAGCAGTTGCTCGCGCGCTATTCCAATCCCCCGCCCCGCAACGACCGCATCCTGCCGGCGATCGACGAACTGATGCTGGCCGCCGCGCGCGACGGCGACCTGCGCGATTTCGCGCCCCAGTTGCGCTATCGGCGCGGTCGTACCAGCGGCGGCCTGCTCCGCGCGATCCTGGGCCGCGATGTCGCGCCGCTGGAAGCCGCGCTCTTTTCCGGCGTCATATCGGGTCATCGCAAGACCTGTTTCGGCCTGACGCCGGCCGAGGCCGCCAGAGCCGGCGCACAGGCCATGCTGGACCTGCGCACGATGGTGCGCGCCGCTGCGGACGCCGCTCAGTCGGAAAGCGCCTGAGCCCGCGCCGCCAATATATCCTCCAGATGGTTGACCGGATCGCCGGCAACCACCCCGCCCTCGACCGGCATGGCGATGCCGGTGATCTGCCGCGCGCGGTCGCTGGCCAGGAACAGGGCCGCCTGCGCCACGTCGTCCGGTACGCCACGCCGCTTCAAGGGCTGGTTGGAGAGATAGACCGCGTCGATCGCGGCATCGACCCGCGCCGCCCGGTCCGCCTCTGCCCCCTGGGCGCTGAAGGAGGACAGGCTGGTGCGGATATGACCGGGCACCAGGCAATTCACGCGGATGCCATGCTGCGCGAGGTCAATCGCTACCGACTTGGAGAATTGGATCAGTCCCGCCTTCGACGCGCGATAGCTCATCATCGCCTGTCCGGCGAGCAGGCCCGCGATCGAGGCATTGTTGAGGATGACGCCGCCGCCATGATCCTTCATGTGCCGGGCCGCCGCCTGCGTCCCCAGCATCGGGCCGAGCAGATTGACCGCCATCACCCGGTCGAAATCGGCCAGACTGTCGTCCAGGAAATGCGGGAAGGGCGCGCAGCTGATCCCGGCATTGTTGAACAGGATGTGCAACCCGCCAAAGGCATCGACCGCGCGCGCGACCATCGCCTGCACCTGGTCCCGGTCGGCGACATCGACGGCCATGAACAGCGCCGATGGCCCGAGCGCGGCGGCCAGCGCGGTGCCGGCCGTCCCATCGCGGTCGGCGATCAGCACTTTGGCACCTTCCGCCACAAACAGCTCCACCGTTGCCCGACCGATGCCGCCCGCGCCGCCGGTGACGATGGCGACCTTGCCCGCCAGTTCCCCTGCCATGCGCCTCAGCCCCGCCGCGTGAAGCGGATCGGCAGCCGCTCGATCGACTGGGTCGCGACCGTGGGCAGATAGCGTATCTCCTCGGGCGCGATCGCCAGTTCGATATCGCCGATCCGCCGGACGATCTCGCGCGCGGCGACCTTTATCTCCATCCGCGCGAGCGCGAGGCCGATGCAGCGATGCACCCCACCGCCAAAGGACAGGTGGCGGCCGATATTGGGCCGGTCGAGGTCGAAGCGGCGCGGATCGGGGAACACATCCTCCTGATCGTTGGCCGAGGCATACATGAGCAGCAGATGCGCGCCGGCCGGCAGGATGCGCCCGCCCAGTTCCACCTCGCGCGTGGTCATGCGCGACAGGCCGCGCACCGGCGGTTCGATCCGCAGCAATTCCTCGACGAAACGGTTCATCAGCCGATCGTCATCCACCGACGCCTGCAGCAAGGTCGCAATCTCCGGCCGGGTCGCGAGAATGTAGAAGAGATTGCCGAGCGCCGTCGCCGTCGTCTCATTGCCGGCGATCAGCAGCGCCCGGATCAGCGACACCGCTTCGGCGAAGGTCAGCGCCTGCCCCTCGGCATCGCGGGCATGGACCAGGTCGGAAATCATGTCCTCGCGTGGGTCGGCCTCGCGCTCGCGCATCTTGGCGATCAGATAATGTTGCAGGTCGCAAATCTCGCGCGCATGGCCCAGCATCTGTTCCCGATCCTGCATCCGGCCGATCTGCGCCGTCACCGCGATCGACCAGCGCGCGATGCGATCCTTCATGTTCCAGTCGAGCCCCAGTTGCTCGCAGATGATCCGCACCGTCAGCGGCACGGCGAAATCCTGCACTGCATCCGCCTCGCCCCGGTCGGCGACGCTGTCGATCAGGTCGGTCACGACCTTGGTGATCCGCGGCTCCAGTTCCTTGACGCGATGCGCGCTGAACGCCTTTTCCATCAGCTTGCGGATGCGGGTGTGATAGGGCGGATCGGACATGATCGCGTCGGGGAAATAGCCGCCGCCCTCGCGCTCCAATATCGCCTGGAACTCCTGCTGGAAGCCCTTGGCCTGCTGCGTGTGATAGCCCTTGTTCACCGAATAGGTGATCGGATCCTGCTGGATCGCGGCGATATCCTCATAGCGGGACACCAGATACATGCCGAGCTTCTCGTCCCAATGGACCGGGTCATGCGACCGCATCGCCGCATAATAAGCACGCGGCCGGGCCGAGATGATCGGATCGGTCATCGACGCGGTGCCGAGCAGTCTGCGCGCTTCGGGCGCCAGGGTGTCTTGCGTCATTGCTGCGCCACCACGACGCGCAGGCCGTCGAGCGCCTGGCTCAGGCGGATCTGACAGGCGAGGCGGCTGGTGTCGCCGACGACATCGGACACCATGTCGAGCATCGCATATTCGATATCGTCGGGCGCGCCGGTGCGATCGACCCAGGCCGGATCGACATGGACCAGGCAGGTCGCGCAGGAACAGGCGCCGCCGCAATCGGCCGCGATGCCGTCGATCCCGTTCGCCTTGGCCAGTTCCATCAGCGACAGGTCGCCCTCCCCGGCGACCGCCTGCTCCACGCCATGCACATCCACAAAGGTGACCCGCACCATCGACATCCTTCTCCTCATGAAGGGGCAGGATGGCCGATGGCGCCGGACGCGGAAAGGCATGGCGCCGCGCAGCCGCTTGACTGGCGCGGCAGGCAGGGCGGCGGCGAGAGGACACGCCAAGTGCGCGTGCAGTCATTGGGTCAGGAAAGGGCGCGGCCTAGTCTTCACAGCAGAAGAGGATGCCATTCGTGCCGACGACGCTCATCGCCAACGCCACCATCTGGGACGCCACCGGCGCGCCTGCCTTTGCCGGCGACCTGCTGATTGAAGGCAACCGCATCCTTGCGGTCGGGCCGGATGCCGCCGCCGGTCATGCGCCGGCCGATCAGGTCATCGACGGCAGCGGCAAGACGCTGATGCCGGGCCTCACCGAAGGCCACGCCCATATCTCCTTCGGCGACGCCGCCTCGACCGAGGATCTGATCGCGCCCTCGCCCGAAGCCCATACGCTCATCACCGCGCGCATGGCCGGCCGCCTGATCGATCAGGGATTCACCAGCTGCTATGGCGCGTCGGCGGCCAAGCTCAAACTGGATGTCGCGGTGCGCGATGCGGTCGATGCCGGCCATATCCCCGGCCCCCGCATCCGCGCCGGATCGACCGAGATCACGGTCACCGGCGGCATGGGCGACGAGAGCAAGCTGCACAATCCGCGCATCGGCATTTCCTGTGTCGTCGACGGGCCGGAGGAGATGCGCCGCGCGGTGCGGCTGGCGATCCGCGAGGGCTGCGACAATATCAAGCTCGATGTCTCAGGCGACCCCTTCTATCCCGGCAGCCCGTCCCATGTGACGCCGATGGCGTTCGAGGAAGTGCAGATGGCAGTCGACACCGCCCATGCCTTCGGCCGCAAGGTGAACGCCCATAGCCGGTCGATAGAAGGTAGCAAATATTGCGTCCGCGCCGGGGTCGATGGCCTGTTCCATGTCGAATATGCCGACAGCGAACTGCTCGACATGCTGGAGGAAGCGAAGGACCGGATCGTCATCGCGCCCTCGATCGGGCTGTTCCATGCGATGATCCATCATGGCGAGCCGTGGATCAGCCGGGCCGCCTGCGACGCGATGGGCATAGCCGCGCTGATCGAAGCGTCGGTCGAGACGCACACCCAATTGCGCAAGCGCGGCATCCGCCACCTGATCGGCGGCGATTATGGCCTGGCCTGGAACCCGCAGGGCACCAATGCCCGCGATATCCAGCTGATGATCGACTATTATGGCTATGACGCCGCCGGCGCGCTGGCCTGCGCCACCCGCAATGGCGGGCAGGCGATGCGCGACCAGGGCGACCTTGGCACACTGGTGCCCGGCGCGCTCGCCGACATGCTGCTGGTGGACGGCGATCCACTGGCCGACGTCACCATCCTTGAAGACAAGAACCGGCTGGCCATGGTGATGAAGGACGGCGCGATCCACCGCATCGCGCCCGGCCTGATCGACTGTGCCACGCCCGCCCAACGGAGAGTTGCATGAACATGGAAAGCGGCCCGATGGCGGCGGGCGACGCCCGCTGCCCGGCGATCAGCACGCAGGATATCATCGCCCGCGACAAGGTCGCCGCGCCCGGCTGGGTGCGCAGCGAATCCTACGCCTTCCAGGGCAGCGAGGACGTGTCGACCGACCGCTATATCGACCCCGATTTCGCCCGGCGCGAGATGGACAGCCTGTGGACGCGCAGCTGGCAATTCGCCTGCCGCGAGGAGCATATACCGGAAATCGGCGACTATCAGGTCTATGAGATCGGCCGCCACAGCTTCATCATCACCCGCGTCGCGGCGGACGAAATCCGCGCCTATTACAACGCCTGCCTGCATCGCGGCACCAAGCTGCGCGCGTCGGGATCGGCCGGCTGTGCCAGCGAGTTCAAATGCAGCTTCCATGGCTGGAGCTGGCACATTGACGGTTCCAGCAAGAGCATCACCTGCCCCTGGGACTTCCCCCATGTCGACCCGGCCAACAACAGCTTGCCGCAGGTCCGCGTGCAGACGCTGGGCGGGTTCGTGTGGATCAACATGGACCCGGACGCACCCAGCCTGGAGGACTATCTGGGCGCCGAGGCGCTGGCCCATATAAAGGCCTGGAAGCTGGAGGATCGCTATATCCACCTCCATGTCCAGAAGAGCTTTCCGGCCAACTGGAAGCTGACGATCGAGGCCTTCATGGAGGCCTATCATGTGATCGAGACCCACCCGCAAGTCGCGCCGTCCAATGCCGACGCGAACAGCCAATATGATGTCTATGGCGATCATGTGAACCGCTTCATTTCCTGCCTGGGCGTTGCCTCGCCGCATCTGGAGGGGCGCTTTTCCGAGCAGGATATTCTCGACCAGTTCACCGTCGGCGACGCATCGGTGCTGAGCGAGGATCGGCCGCAGGTGGGCGATGGCACCGCGCGGCAGGCGATGGCCGACCTGTTCCGCACCATGTTCGGCGCGGCCACCGGCAGCGACCTCAGCGCCACATCCGACAGCGAGATGCTCGACTGTTTCTCCTACACGCTCTTTCCCAACACCTATCTCTTCCCCGGCGTGTCGCTGCCGATGGTCTATCGCTTCCGCCCGGACCCCAGGGATCATCGCCGCTGCATCTATGAGGTCTTCTTCCTGCGCCCGGTGCCGGACGGCGGCGCCCGCCCCGAACCGGCCGAGCCGATCCTGCTGACCGACGATCAGAGCTTCTGCGAGGCGCCGGGCATGGATGCGGGCTTCGGCAAGATACTCGACCAGGATACCGACAATCTGTTCCTGCAACAGGAGGGTATAGAGGCGAGCACCAAGCGCGGCCTGACGCTGGGCAATTATCAGGAAATCCGCATCCGCCATTTCGAGCGGGCGGTCGACCGCTATGTCGCGATGCCGCCGCTGCGGCCCGGACGCTGAGGCAGGCCCATGTCCTTTGCCCTCAACGCCCAACTGGCCGCCAAGCGCCCGCCCCTGCCGACCGCGACGGTGATCGATCCGGTCACCGCCAGCATCATTCGCGGCGCGCTGGAAACCGTCTGCTATGAAGCGACGACCCATCTCGGCCGCGCCGCCTCCTCGCCGATCATCAACCAGTCGAACGAGCGCAACGCGGCGATCGTCGACGCCCATGGGCGGCTGGCCATGGGGTCGATCGGCACGCCGCATCTGACCTTCGTGTCGCAGCTCACCGTCCGCTACGGCCTGATGCGGCAGCAGGATTATGACTGGGGGCCGGGCGATGTCTTCGTCGGCAACGACCCCGATTATGGCGGCGGCCACCTGCCCGACTATAATGTCTATGCGCCGGTCTATGACGCGGCGGGCGAACTGGTGCTGGTCCAGGCGCTGCAGGCGCATCAGGGCGATACCGGCGGCAAGGATCCGGGCGGCTTCACCCTCGACGCCACCGACATCTTCACCGAAGGGCTGGCCATCCCCTGCCTGAAGCTGGTCCATCGCGGCGAAAAACGGCGCGACGCCATCCATCTGCTCGAACGCAACAACCGCTTCCCCAGCTTCGCCGGCGATCTCGCCGCGATGATCGGCGCGGTCGAGAAGGCAACCGTCTCGATCCGCGCGATCCTCGACAAATGGGGGGCGGACATGGTGCGGGCCGCAGTCAATCATGCGATCGACCAGTCGGAACGGCAGATGCGGGCCACCGTCTCCGCCTGGCGGGACGGCCGCTATGACGCGACCGTCCATATCGATCATGACACGATGGGGACCAGGGATATCCGCGTCCAGGTCGGCTGCACCATCGCCGGCGACCAGTTGACCGTCGACCTCAGCGGCACCGACGATCGACAGGATCTGGTCGGCGTTTGGAACACCTTTGCCAATTCGCGCGGCTATATCATGACCCAGATCGCCGCCAGCATCGACCCCGACATCGTCAAGAATGAAGGGCTGTTCAACGCGGTCGAGATCATCCTGCCCGAAGGCTGCATCGCCCATCCGGCGCCCAACCGCCCGGCGGCGCTCGGCTCCTTCCACCCTGCCTGCGAGATTACCGAAGCGGTGTGCGTCGCCCTGTCGCAGGTCGCGCCCGACCGGTCCGCGCCGCAGGTCTACAAGATCGGCATGCCCAATGCGGTGATCGGCTTCGACGCGGGCGGCCAGATGTGGATGGACCAGGGCGTCGATTGCCGGTCGATGGACGTGTCGGCGGTGCAGGGGATCGACGGCTGGGGCAGTTGCCCGGTCTCGCTCGGCAATCTGCTGCTGTCGCAGGCGGAGGATGGCGAAGCGCGCTTCCCGGTGATCAATATTAGCCGCGAACTGGTCACCGACAGCGGCGGCGCGGGCCAGTGGCGTGGTATGCCGGGCAGCCGCAACGTGAAACGGATATTGGAACCGGCAATGGCGATGGCCTGGATGGTCAGCCACGATCATCCGATCAGCGGCCTGGCGGGTGGCGCCGACGGCACCCCCTATCTCAACCATTTTCAGGTCGGGACGCCCGATGAATATCGGGTCGAACTGACGGCGCGGGCGCAACTGCCGGCGGGGGCCGTCATTGCCTATCAGCATGGCGGCGGCGCGGGTTTCGGCCCGGCGCTGCGCCGCGATCCGCAGGCGGTGTGCGAGGATGTGCTGGACGAACTGGTGAGCATCGCCGCCGCCCGCGACCTTTATGGCGTGGTGCTGACCGGCAGCCTGGAGGATTACAGCCTGGCGGTGGACCATGCCGCCACGGCAGCATTGCGCGGGGAGCGGATCGCGGCATGAGCTATCGCGTCGGCATCGACATTGGCGGCACCTTCACCGACTTCGCCCTGCTGAAGGATGGGCCAGAGAACCGGCAGGTCATCCTGCACAAGAATCTGAGCACCCCACAGGATCGCTCGATCGGCGTGATGGAGGGGCTGGAGACGCTGGCCGGCAAGGAGGGGTTGTCGCTGGGCGACTTCCTTGCCCGCTGCGAGGCGATCGTCCACGGCACCACGGTTGCCGACAATATATTGATCGAGATGGACGGCGCCGTCACCGGCCTCATCACCACCCAGGGCTTTCGCGACGAGATGGAATATCGGCGCGGCTACAAGGAAAGCATCTGGGACGTGCGGCTGGAGCCGCCGATCCCGATCGTGCCGCGCCGCCGCCGGCTGACCGTGCCCGAACGGGTGCTGGCCGATGGCAGCGTGCATGAGGCACTGGACGAGGCGGCGGTGCGTGAAGCCTGCGCCAGGCTGCGCAAGCAGGGGGTCGAATCCGTCGCGATCGGCCTGATCTTCGCCCATGTGAATGGCGACCATGAGAACCGGGTGGCGCAGATCGTGGCGGAGGAAATGCCCGGCATCCCCGTCTCGCTCGGCCACCGCATCCTGTCGCGCGCGCCGGAATATGACCGGATCAGCACGACGGTGGTGAACGCCTATGTCGCGCCGCGCGTGAACGCCTATCTCGAACGACTGGTCAGTCGGCTGGCCGACGCCGGCTATGCAAAGCAATTGATGGTGATGCAGGCGTCCGGCGGGGTGATGACCCGCGCCTATATCGAAGCCGCACCGATCCGCCTGCTCGCCTCCGGTCCGGCCGGCGGCGTCATCGCATCGGCGCGCACCGGGGGCGCCAAGGGGTATCGCAACCTGCTGTGCGTCGACATGGGCGGCACCAGTTACGACATGTCGGTGGTGCGGGATGGCGCCGCCCCGGCCGAGGCGGGATGGAACATGCATCACCGCTATCTGGTCGGCGTGCCGATGGTGCAGGTGGAGACGCTGGGCGCGGGTGGCGGATCGATCTGCCATGTCGACAAGGGGGAACTGAAGGTCGGCCCCGCCTCTGCCGGCGCGGCGCCGGGACCGATCTGCTATGGCCGGGGCGGGTTGCGGCCGACCGTCACCGACGCGCTGCTGATGCTGGGCATCCTCTCCACCGGCGAAGGCTTTGCCGGCGGCAGCTTCCGCCTGCGCGACGAGGGCGTGGCGGAGGCGTTCGCGGCATTGGGCGCGGAGCTGGGCTATGATGCGCAGCAGGCGGCGTTCGATTGCTGGCGGCTGGTCAACGCCAATATGACCCAGGCGGTGCGGCGCACGACGGCGGCCAAGGGCATGGACCCGGCCGACATGGTGATGCTCGCCTATGGCGGCAACGGCCCGGCCTTCGCCGCGATCCAGGCGCAGGATCTGGGGATCGGCCAGGTGCTGGTGCCCCGCGCCTCCCCCACTTTCTCCGCGCTCGGCACGCTGGTCGCCCATCCCGCGATCGATGAAGAACGATCGTGCAGCGCGCGCGCCGATGCGCTGGATCTCGACCGGCTGCGCGGCCTGTGGGCCGATCTGGCGGCCGATGCCGCCGCGCATTTCGGCGAGGCGGGCTTTGCCGCCGATACAGTGCAGGCGCGCTGGCGGGTGGCGATGCGCTATGCCGGGCAGAATTGGGCACTGACCTTCGACCTGCATGAAGGCCGGGGGCTGGATGATCTGGGCTTCGTCGACGACACCCTGTCGGCCCGCGCCATCGCCGCCTTCAACGCGCGGCATCTGGCCGAATATGGCCATGTCCGCGAGGGTGAGGTGCCGGAAATCACCGGCGTGCGCCTGACCGCCCAGGTCGAAACGCCGATGCCGCCCGCCGGTGGCGGCTTCACCGCGCCGGTGGTGGAGACCGCGCCCCATGGCCATCGCCGCGCCAATCTGGGCGATGGCTTTGCCGATGTCGCGATCCACAAGGGGCCGGACCTGATCCCCGGTGCCCGCGTCACCGGCCCGGCGATCATCGAGGAGGTCTTCACCACCATCGCCGTCTATCCCGGCTGGCAGGCGCGGGTCGATGATGTCGGCGACTATCTGCTGGTGCGCCAGTCGTGACGGCGCTGGCCGGGCTGGTGATCGTGGAGACGGCGGAGCGGGTAGCGGGCGAATTTGCCGCCCGGTTGCTGGCCGATTTCGGCGCGGAGGTGATCAAGGTCGAAGCGCCCGGCGGCGCCCCGACCCGCGCCATGGGTCCGTTTCATGAGGGGCAGAGCACCTTGTTCCGCTATCTCAACAGCAACAAGAAATCGGTGCTGCTCGATCTTGAAGCGCCGCAGGAGCGCGCCCTGATCGACCGGCTGCTGGCGCGCGCCGATGCGCTGATCGACGATCATGGGCCGGACTGGGCGACGCAACACGGACTGGCGCTGGGGAGCCAGCCCGATATCGTCCATTGCGCGATCACGCCCTTTGGCCAGGACGCCCCGCCCCATTGGCAGATTGCCCGCCCGATCAACGTCATGAATGCTGGTGGCTGGGCCTGGCACACGCCCAGCGAGAGCGCGCCCGACCGGCCGCCGCTGATGGGCGCGGGCCGGTTCATGACCGATTATGAGGCGGGGCTGGAGGCCGCGCTCTGCACCGCCGCGTCGCTGCTGCGCAAGCGGCGCACCGGTAGCGGACAGGCGATCGACATCAGCGAAGTCGCGGTCCAGCTGTCGCGGGCTGACTGCGTGCTCGGCCGGATGCTGGCGGGGGATGCGGAGCCGGGGCCGGAGCGCACCCGCTATGACATGGGCGGGCCGGGCGCCGCCTTCGCCTGCGCCGATGGCCATGTCTATCTGCTGATGACGACGCGCGCGCACTGGCGCGGGCTGTGTGCGCTGATGGGCGATCCCGAATGGGCCGCGGCCTTCCCGGAGGACTGGCTGGAATATCATTGCACGCCCGATCGGGTCGCCGATTTTCGCCGTCATTTCCGCGTCTGGATCGCGACCCAAGCCAAGGATGTCGTGGCGCAGGCGGCACAGCAGGCGGGCGTGCCGCTGGTGCAGGTCAACAGCGCCGCCGACCTGATCGACCATGTCCAATATCGGCATCGCGGCTTCTTCCAGTCGCTGGGCGGTGCGCTGCACCCGACCGTACCCTATCGCATGAGCGCCTCGCCGGTGCAGCTGCACAGTCCGGCCCCCGCGGCGGGCGCCGATCAGGCGATGCTGGCATGAACCGGGGCGGACCGCTGGCCGGTGTCCGTGTGCTGGAGATCGCCAAGGTCTGGGCCGGTCCCTATGCCGGCAAGCTGCTCGCCTTCCTCGGCGCGGAGGTCATCAAGGTCGAAAGCCGCGCCAATCTGGACGAGATGCGCGCCTATGGCGGGGTCGATATCGACAGCGCCCCCTATTTCCGCAGCATCAACCAGGAGGTGCTGAGCGTCCAGCTCGACATGAAATCGGATGAGGGCATGGCCCATCTGCGCGCGATGATCGCCGCGTCCGATGTGCTGATCGACAATCTGCGGCCCGGCGCGATGGAACGATCGGGCCTGGGCTATGAGGATGTCCGCGCGATCCGCCCCGACATCATCCAGCTGTCGATCAAAATGTATGGCAGTGACGGGCCGCTCGGCTACCAGACCGGCTATGCCCCCTGTTTCGCGGCGCTGGGCGGGCTCAATGCACTCGTCGGCCATGTGGGCGAGACACCGGCGGGGATGAATATCCGCTATGGCGATTCGACCGTCGGCACCGCCGCCGCGCTGGCGATTGTCGCCGCACTTCACCATCGCGAGACGAGCGGCGAGGGCCAGTTTATCGACCTGTCTGCGGTCGAGACGCTGTCGATGATGGTCGGTGACAGCCTGTTCGCCTATGGCCTGACCGGCGAACTGCCGCAGGCGACGGGCAATGCCCATGCCGACATGGCGCCTCATGGCTGCTATCCTTGCGCTAACGGGCAATGGATCAGTCTCGCCATCGCCGACGATCGGGAATGGACGGCCTTCTGTGCCACCATCGATGCGCAGGCGCTGGCCGCCGATCCCCGCTTCGCCGATGCGGCCGCCCGCATCGCCAACCGGAACGCGCTTGATGCAGCGCTCGCCGGGCTCAGTCCCGAATGGGATGCCGAGGCGATGGCGCAGGCGCTGCTTCTGGCGGGCGTGCCGGCCTTTCGCAGCCAGTCCTCGCTCGACCTGATCGGGAGCGAGGCGCTCTGGGCACTGGGCGCCTATCGCATGGTCAGCGACGCCAAAGGCGAAGCCCGGCCGGTCATCGGGCCGGGCTGGCGCATGACACCGGACGAGGCCAGCATCACCCGTGGCGCGCCGTTGCTCGGCGAGCATAACCATCTGGTCTATGGCGAGATATTGGGATTGAGTGACAGCGAAATTGACGACCTGATCGCCCGTCGCGTCATTTGGTAATCAGCCGCTCTTGCAAGTTGATCCGCAGCCATTAGATTTTTGCGAACGATTCGCAAAAAGGAAAGAAGATGGCGCAGCCCAATGTCTATCAGGTGTCGGACTGGAACGGATCGAGCGGCGAACGCTGGGTCACGCACCGGCAGCGGCTCGACGCGATGCTCGCGCCCTTTGGCGATGCGGCGATGGCGGCGGCGACGGTTCAGCCGGGCGAGCGCGTGCTGGACGTGGGATGCGGCGCGGGCACCAGCAGCATCGCGCTTGCCCGCCAGGTCGGCGCGACCGGCGAGGTGCTGGGCCTCGACATTTCCGGGCCGCTGATCGCCCTCGCCCAATCGCAGCAGCCCGCCGACCTGCCGGTCCGCTACGCGCTGGCCGATGCCGGCAGTGCGACATTGACCACCCATGGCTTCAACCTGCTCTTCTCGCGCTTCGGCGTGATGTTCTTCGACGATCCGGTGGCCAGTTTCGCGCATATGCGGCGCTGGCTCCGGCCGGGCGGACGGATCGCCTTCGTCTGCTGGCGGGCGGCGGCGGACAATGACTGGGTGCGCCTGCCAATGGGCGCGATCCGTGATATCGTGCTGCCGCTGGCGCCGCCCGATCCCGAAGCGCCCGGCCCCTTCTCCTTTGGCGATCCGGCACGGGTAACGCGTATCCTGACCGACGCCGGCTTTGCCGCAATCGACCTCGCCCCGATCGATGGCGTCATCCCCTTCGGCCAGGGCACCGATCGCGAGGCGGCGCTGGACGATGCGCTCGCCATGGCGTTCGAGGTCGGCCCGCTCTCCCGCGCGCTGGCCGATCAGCCTGCCGATGTGCGGGATCGCGCCGCCCAGGCTGTGCGCCAGGCCTTCGCCGCGCGGGCCGGCGAGACCGCCATCCTGATCGACGGCGCCGCCTGGATCGTCACCGCCATCAATCCGGGCTAGAGTAGCCGCACCGGCCGGGATATAGGCGCGCCATGACCGAGCATTCCGCCTATCGCCAGATCGGCCTCATCGGCACCGGCCGGGTCGCCCGCGCGCTGGCGCTGGCGCTGGCGCCGCACAGCGCCGCGCCGATCCTGGTGCAGGGGCGCAATCCGGATCATGCCGCTGCAGCGGTCGAGGCGATCGGCCGTGCGCAGGCCGTTACCCTGTCATCTTCGCTGTCATCCAATTGCGACCTGATCCTGCTGGCGGTGGTGGATGATGCCCTGCCGGCAGTGATCGCGGGCCTGGCTACCATGCCCATGTCCGCCACCATCTGCCATGTCAGCGGGCGCAGCGGCGCGGCGCTGCTCGATCCGCTCCGGGCGCAGGGCGCGACCACCGCCGCCGTTCATCCCGCCATGACCTTCACCGGCGATCCGGCCGCCGAAGTCGCGCGGATGCAGGGCGCCCGTTTCGCCATCACCGGCGCCGACGCGCCCTCTATCGCGGCGGCGCGCAGGCTGGTCGCGCTGCTCGGTGGCGTAGCGGTCGAGGTCGCGGAGGCGCATCGCCCCCTTTATCATGCCGCCCTCTGCCATGCGGCCAATCATCTGGTGACGCTGATCGCCGGGGCCTCCGATGCGCTGGCGGCGGCCGGCGTGGCGGAGCCCGGCGCGCTGCTGGCGCCGCTGGTCCGGGCCGCACTCGACAACAGCCTGGATCGCGGGATCGACGCCCTGTCCGGCCCATTGCTGCGCGGCGACCGGGAGACGATCGGCAATCATCTGACGGCACTGAACGCGCACGCACCCGAGCTGCTGCCAGCCTATCGCGCCATGGCGCTGGCGACGCTCGACGCGCTGGACCGGGACGAGGGCGCGCTGCGCGACGATCTTGGAGCGCTGGCCGATTAGATTGAATCGGCCAGCGCTCCAATTGTCTTTTGTTTTTCGCATTCTGCGAGCCATCGGCTGTTCCAGCCGATTTCAGAACGCTCTAGCCGGCAAAGCGGCTGTTGATCATCCGGGTGGTCGACCAGCCGCCGTCCACCGCGATCACCTGGCCGTTGATATATTCGCCTTTGTCGGAACAGAGGAAGGCGACGACATGGGCGACATCCTCCGGCGCACAATCGCGGTAGAAGGGGGTCAGCCCCTGGTTGATCCGCTGGAAGGCGGGATAGTTCCAGGCGGCATCGGTCATCGGCGTGCGCACCACGGTCGGCGCGACGATGTTCGATCTTATGCCCTGTTCGCCATATTGCGCCGCCATCGTCTGGGTGAGGCCGGTCAGCCCCGCCTTCACCGCGCAATAGATGCCGCCATCCATCCCGCCCATGATGCCGAAGGTGGACCCGATAGTGACGATCGCCGACCCCATGCCCATATGCGGCAACACGGCCCGGCACAGGCGGAACGGCGCGCGCAGCGACAGGCCGATCACTTCGTCCAGCATGGCGTCGCTGGTGTCATGCACCGGTGCCCAGACCCCCGCGCCGGCATTGTTGACCAGATGATCGACCCGCCCGAACCGGGCCGTTGCCTCCGCCACGATCCTGTCCGGCGCATCCTCATCGCCAATGTCGGCCGCGACAAAGGCAAAGGCGGCGTCCTGCGGCAGTGCGGCCGCCAGCGCGGCGAGCTTGTCCGCGCTGCGGCCGGTGCCCAGCACGGCCACGCCATCGGCGCACAGGGCGCGCACGATCGCGGCGCCAATGCCGCCGGCCGCGCCGGTGACGATCGCGACCTTCTGTTCCGTCATGCCGTCATCCTCTGCTGCTCGTTCGCCCGCGCCGCAATGTCGCCCGCCGCGACAAAGCCGAAGGTCAGTGCCGGACCGATCGTCGCACCGGCGCCGGGATAGCAATCGCCAAAGGGACTCGCGGCGCAATTGCCGGCGGCATAGAGATGCGGGATCGGCCGGCCGCCGCCATCCAGCACCCGTGCCTGCGCATCGCAGCGCAGCCCGCCCTTGGTGCCCAGATCGCCATTGTTGATCGGCACCGCATAGAAGGGCGCGGTATCGATCGGCCCCAGATTGGGGTTGGGGGTGACGCCGGGATCGCCGAAGAAGCGATCATAGATATTGCCGCCCCGGCCAAATTCGGGATCGACGCCGGTCTGCGCATAGCCATTCATCACCTGCACGGTTTCGCTCAATGCCTGCGGCGCGATGCCGATCTTGCGCGCCAGTTCCTCGATCGATCCGGCGCGGAAGACATAATGGTCCCACCAATGGCCGGGAATGCGATGGTCGGGCGTATGGACCGTAGGCATCAGCCCGCCGGCGCTGAACTTTGCCCGGAACTTTGCGTCGAAGATCAGCCAGCAGGGCATGTTGGCGCCGGTCTTTAGCTGATCCGCCACCATCGCCTGGCCGAACCGGTCATAGCCGGTCGCCTCATTAACGAAGCGCAGCCCCAGCCGGTTGACGCACACGCTCCACGGCCGGCCGACATCGAAAGCGGCCTGATGGATTTCGTGGAAATTGGCGGCGCCCGGCGCCGGCAGGGTCATGGTCGGTATCCACCAGCCCTGATCGGTATGGGCGAGCGATGCGCCGATCGCTTCCGCCGCGATCAATGCGTCGCCGCGATTGCCTTCCTCCGGGGTCGAACTGTGGCGGGCGAGACCGGGCACCGGGTAGAAACGGTCGCGCAGCGCCTGATTCCATTCAAAGCCGCCGGCCGCCAGCACCACGCCATGGCGCGCGCCAATCTGCTGCACCTGCCCGAAGCGGCGGACGGTGATGCCCGACACGCGGCCGTCAGCGCCGAGCGTCAGCCCTTCCAGCGCCGTTTCCAGCCGCAGCTCGACACCGCGCGCGAACAATTGCTGGTAGAGCGCGCCCATCAGCCCCGCCCCCTGGGTGAAGCGCCGGTCCCGCGCCGACAGGCGCCGCGTGCCGATGTCGAGCCAGTAGCGCGCGATCATCTTCGCCGCGGTCCAGCGCCAGCCGCGCTGCTGCATCATCAGGGCGAAGGTCTGGCCAAGGTCCATCGCATAGCGGCGGAACAGCGTGAATCGGCTATATTGCGCCCGCATCAGCGGATAGCGATCATCACCCAATTGCCGCCCGTCGAAGGTGGGGCAGATGATCGAGCGATCGGCCCGCGCGCCCGGCGCATCGGGAAAATAATCGGGCCAGGCCGCCGCCATCACCGGCACGCCGCTGTCCTTGAGGAAGCGCAGCATTTCCGGCGCGCGATCGACATAGGCGGCCAGCCGTTCCGCATCGACCGGCACGCCGATGACGCTGCGCAGATAGCGCAACGCCTCGACCGCGCTGTCGCCCCGGTCGCCGTCCAGCCCATGGCCCGGCACCCACATTACCCCACCCGAAGTGGCCGATGTGCCGCCGAACTGATGCGCCTTCTCCACGATCAGGACGGAGAGGCCGAGATCCGCGCCGCGCAAGGCTGCCATGGCGCCGGCCGCGCCCGATCCGACGACGATGAGGTCGAAGCTCTCCATCATCAGAAGCTCGGCACCGCGTCGAGATGCGATCCGGGCGGGAAGCAGAAATATTCGAGATAATGGCCCAGATCGGCGCGCGCATCGAAATAGGCATAGGTGCCGCCCATCGTGTCCCAGGCGATCGACATCGCCCAGCGGGCTTTGGCCGCCGCGACCGCCGCGTCAAAGGCGGCGCGATCGCCGAAATGCCGGCCCTGATGATGATAATGAAGGCCAAAGCCCTCCGCCGGCAGTCCCCATCGATAGACGGCGATGTCGCCCGACAGGGGCTGAATGATCTCGAACTGCAGTTCATCCCTGGTCGCCAGCGCGAAATGGGCGACCGCCTGCCGGTCCTGCCCGGTGTCGAACAGCGCGTCGGGCATTTCCATATAATGGCCGATGCCGTGCAGCGCGCCGATCTCGTCCATCGCCCGGCGCCAGTCGGTGGTCACATAGGCATGCTGATAATAGTCCCGGCGCACGGATCGCCCTCTCCTGCTCTGTTCTTCTGCCAGCCACTATCGAAGGCAGGGCAGCGAAGCGGAATGACCCCGGCGGCAGCGCCGCTTGCACCGGCACGCGCATCGGGTTGCGGGCAATTGCCGCGCCCGTCGGCCCATGATGAATGGGGCCATGACCATGCTGACCTTCACCGCCGTCGCCCATGTCGACGATGTGCCGCCAGGCACTGCCAAGGCCGTCGCCGTCGATGGCGAGAGCATCCTCCTGTGCCACAGCAATGGCCGGCTGTTCGCGGTCGCCAATCGCTGCTCCCATGCCGACGAGCCGCTCGCCTGCGGCCGGGTGCGCGCGGGCTGGATCGCCTGCCCGGTCCATGGCGCACGCTTCGATCTGGAAACCGGCCGCGCCATGAACCCGCCGGCCAAGGCACCCATCAGGGTCTATGAATTGCGGATTGTGGACGACCGGATCGAGATCGCGCGCTAGTCCCTGCGCGGCTGCATCAGGGCCAGGAAATCCGCCAGCGCCAGTCGTGCGTCGAGCTGGGTGAAGAGGCGGATCGAGCGGCCGGGGATTTCCGCGCCATAGCGGGAATCGTCCAGCAGGCGCCGGCCCGAGATGATCGACGAGGCACTGCTCTCCGCAGACACGGACGTCAGCAACACCATCGGACTGTCGCCCAGGGTGATAGCGCCGCCCAGCTGAACGAAAGGCGGCAGATCGGCATAGCGGCCATAGAGCCAGTTCGTCGCGGGCGACATCGGCCGCAAGGTCGCCGTCATTTCCGCCACCGACATCTGTAGCTGGCGATAGGCGCCGGCGGGAATTTGCCAGATCGGCATGCGGCTCCGTTCGATCACGGCACGCGCGGCTTCCAGATCGGTGGACAGATTATATTCGCTGCCACCCTGCGGATAGTCGGCGCCGCCGATCCAGACCAGGGTCATGCGATCGGCGATCGCCGGCTCCAACTGCAACGCCTGGGCAAGGTTGGTGAGCGGTCCGCCGCAGGTGAAGAAGAGCGGCAGCGGATCGTCGCGCATCGCCTCCGCCACGATCACCCGTGCCGCCGCCGACGCCTGTGCCCCGGCGATGCCGAACTGCTCGCTGCCTGCGATCACCGGGCAGAGGTTCGTCAGACCCATGATCTGCATCAGGTCCAGCGCGGCCTGTCTGCCCGCCGCGGCGGTCGCGCCGGCCGGCTGCCCGCCCAGCGCCGCAAGCTTCGCGTCGAGCGCCGATGTCGTCACCAGCACCGGCCGCGCCGCCTTCGTCGCCAATTGATGCGCGAGCGCGATCAGGCCGTCGGGATCGCCGGCGAAATCATTGTCGATGATGATCCGTGCCTTGGGCGACTGCCGGATCACCGGCAGGGCAGATCGGGCGGCGCTGCCGATCATCAGGCTGGCGCCCGCTGCGATGAACCCGCGCCGATCGATCCTTGTCCGCATGCCTCTCCCCTGTCTGGACCGAGGGCTGGCATGGGGCAGCCAAAGGGTCAAATAGCGATTTGCAGGTAGCCCATAGGCCCGAGCTATGGATGGCTGAGCCGCGCCACCGCGACCGCGCGAATGTCGGCGGCCTTGGCCTTTTCATTGCCGGTCAGGGCAAAGTCCGCCTCGTCCAGCAGCAGCACCCGGCGCGGTACCTTGAAGCTGGCCATGCGCGCCTTGAGATGGGCGATCAGGTCGCTTTCCGTCACCCGCGCGCCATCGACCGGGACGATGCAGGCGACCACCATCTCGCCCAGCAGATCATCGGGCACGCCGACCGTCTGGCTGCGCTTGACGCCGGGGAAGGTGGCGATCGCCGCGTCCACTTCCTCCGGCGCGACATTGGCGCCCCCGGTCTTGATCATGTCGGTCAGGCGCCCTTCCCAGAAGAAGCGCCCCTGTTCGTCCACCCGACCACCGTCGCCGGTGCGGTAATAGCCTTCCGCGTCGAAACATTCTTCCGGCGCCTTGCCCAGATAGGCGGTCATCAGGGTCGGCCCCTTGATGCACATTTCGCCAGGCTGGCCGACCGGCAGGATCGCGCGGGTCAGCGGATCGACGATCTTCAGGCTGTTGCCAGGCAGCGGCGCGCCCGCACTGCCGCCATAATCCGCGTCGGACGTGTCCGCATCGAACGCCGTGCAGATCGTCATCGTCTCGGTCGTGCCGAACGCCCAGGGCGTGGTCCAGTCGGTCTGCACGGTGGGATGCTCGCCGATCCGTTCGCCCTTGGTCACATATTTGAGGCTGGAAAGGTCCGCGCGCGCCCAATTTTCCGCCGCCTGCACCCGCGCCCATTGGTGCGGCCGCCCGGTGAGGAAGGTGACGCGCTCCTGCTCGATCACATCCAGCGCCGCGGCGGCATCGAACACCGGTTGCAGCACCGCCGTCCCGCCGGTCGACAGCGCGGTGCCGATCACCAGGCTGATATTGCCCGACCAGAACAGGCCGTTGCCGGTCCAGCTCACCACCGGTTCGCGCATCGCAAAGACGCGCGGCCAGCGCCACCACTGGATGCAGAAGGCGCGCTGGGCATGGACGATGCCCTTGGGCAGGCTGGTGGTGCCGGACGAGAAGAAGATGCCGCCATGGTCGGACGGGGTGACGGTGGCGGCGCGCTGCGCCACCTGCGCATCGGGCACCGCCGCGCCGCTGGCGAGAAAAGCATCCCAGCCTTCATAGCCCGGCGCTGGCGGATCGGCATCGGTCACGCTGTCGAGCTGGACCAGACGATGGAGAAACGGCCCCTTGTCGATGCCGGCCAGCATGGCGGCAAAATCCTTCTTCATCACCCGCGTGTCGAAGAGGAGGATGCCGATCGCCGAGGTCTGGACCAGATGGCTCAGTTCCTCCGCGCTTGAAAAGCTGCTGAGTGCCACGGTCACGCCGCCTGCCATCGCGATGCCAAAGACGCTGGCGAGATATTCGGGCCGGTTCGCCATCAGCACGCCGACCCGGCCATCCTTGCCGAGGCCGGCCGCGATCAGCGCCCTGGCCACCGCGACGGACCGGGCGTGGAGTTCGTCATAGCTCCAGCAGATGCGCCGATCCGCCGTGCGCATCACGACCGCATCCCGCGCGCCGTGCCGCGCCCGCACCATGTCGAGATAGGCCGGGATGGTCTGCACGCTCTGCCCCGGCTCCTGCGCCAGCGACGTCCCATGGACCAGCGAAAGCGGCGCGCTCAATAGGGCAACTCCACCTGCGCCGTGCCCTTCAATATCTCCTCGCCATCCTGGGTGGTCATCACCGTGCGGACCTTGACCACCGGCATGCCGAAGGGGGACCGGTCGATCTTTTCCACCACCTCGCCATCGACCCAGGTGACATCGCCCTCGAACGCGGGGGAACGGAACTGGGTCTTGCTGTGCCAGACATAGCCGCCATGGCCGGCCCAATAGGCGACCGTGTCGAGATGCCAGGCATTCATCGACGCGCCATAGCCATAGGCGCCGCCCATGCCGACATTCTCTGCCTTCTCGGCATTGATATGGCCCGATGACGGGCCGTGATAGAGGCCATCACCCATGCGCGGGTCGATCTTGCGTGCGTCATGGTCGTAGCTCATGTCGGCGCCGAAGCCGGCATCCTCGGTCGCGGGATCATGAATGCCTTCGGGCGCGTCCCACGCCCAAGTCCCCCAGATATTCTGGCGATGGGCGCGGCATTCATTGGCGAAGCTCACCACCGAATGCGGCCCGATCACCCGGCGCGGCAGCCGGTCTCCGACCTTTACATCGCCATAGGCAGGCGAATGGCCGTCGCGGTTGGACAATATCCAGTCGTGGCGCGCCTTGTGAATCTCCGCCAGTTCCGCCTTGGTCCAGCGCCGGGGACTGCGCTTCTCCTTGGCATAGACGCCGCGCTTGTTCGCTTCATCGACCAGATAGCGGATCGCGGTCGCCTGTTCCTTGGCCACCAGCGCGCCATGCTGGTTGCGGTGGATCGTGTCGCCGCGCGCGAACATGGTCGGGCCGGCAAAGCCGGTCTCGGCAATCGAATAGCCGTCGAAGCGGCGGCTCTGCACCAGCTTGTCGCCGGGGCGAACGGGGGTGCCGTAGAACCACCATTCCTCCCCCGCAAAGATCAGATGCGTGCCCGGCACCTTGCCGACGCAGGCCGGGTGGCAGCCATGGCCATAGTCCATCGCCACGGTGAAGCTCTGCGGCGCGACGATGCCGCCGAAGCGGGAGGCGCGGGCGAAATTCTCGTCCCAATGAATCGGGTTGGGATAGTCCATCGCCTGCACCCAGCGACGAATGTCGGTCGCATTGCAGGCGTCCCACATCTCGGCGAAGATCACCGGCTTGCCGACCCACTGGTCGACGTCGCTGGTATCCAGCGTCAGCTTGCTGTCCTGCACATCCATATCGGCCATGATGTCCTACCCGATCACTTGCGGCGCGCCGGTGCCGAGATAGTCGGCCAGCACGCGGTGGAAATTGATGATCGCCCGTTCCTCGACCGGGCTGGGTCGCAGCCCGTCGCAGCCGCGCGAGCGCAGGCCCCGCTGCACCGCGCCCATGTTGGAGAAGTCCTGGCACAGCACCTTGCGCCAGCTTGCCTCGTCCATGTCGGGCCTGTGGAGATTGGCGGGTCGCGGCTCGGTGCCTTCGGGGAAGCGTTCGAGCGTATAGACCTCGAAGATGCAGCGATCGGGATCATGGCCATCGGGCCGGGCGCGATAGCAGAGCGCGAAGGTCGGCCCGTGGATGATCACCGTGTTGGGGAAGATGTGCCAGACATTGCCCGCCGCCGCGAAATGGGCCGGGTCGATGCGCGGCCAGGCGACACCGCGCCTGGCATCCTCCTCCACCGTGCGGCGCATCAAATGCATCTGCACCTCGGCCGGCGGCGTCCCTTCGGGCAGTTCCTCGACCAGCAGATTGGCGACCCGCACCATCGTCTCGGTGGTGGTGCCGTTCACTTCCTCCCACAGCTGGTTGAGCGAATCCGCCAGCCCCTGGCGCATGTCGGCCGCGCCGGCCGCCCCGGCGGTCGCACCGCCCGTGCCCTCGCGCGCCTGCGACCCGAACACGCCATGGAAGCCACGCCCGTCGCTCCAGGTCGGCTTGGGCGAATATTTGGTCAGTTGCGGATGGGTGCCCGCGACATGATAGCCCTCGTTGAACGCCTCGATCGCGACCTTCCAGTTGCAGGGGAAATGCAGCCACTGGCGCCAGCGATAGCGCATCTGCTCCAGCTCGAACGGGTCGAGCATCGATGCCGCCGGCTCCAGATAGTCACGCAGCGGCGGCGCGTCCGGGTCCATGCAGACGAACAGCCAGCCGCCCCAGCTGTCGACGCGCACGTCGCGCAGGCGCAGATCATCGGCCTTCAGGCAGTCGCCCCAGGCATCCTTGCGGACCACGCCGACATTATTGCCGTCCAGATCCCAGCTCCAGGCATGGAAGGGGCAGACCAGCCGCTTCGCATGGCCGCACCCTTCGGTCAGTTGCCGGCCACGATGGCGGCAGACGTTGAAATAGGCGGCAATCCGGTCGGGCGCGGCGCGCACGACGATGATCGAGTCATCGACAATGTCATAGGTGACATAGTCGCCGACCTCCGGAATTTCCTCTTCCCGACAGGCGACCTGCCAGACTTTGGGCCATAGTTTCGCGGCCTCGGCATCGGCATAGGATTGCGAGACATAGGCGGTGTTGCCGATCAGGACCGGCGGTTGGGTGATGTTGCCCTGCATGGTCATGCGCCCCTCCCGCTCAATGCAGCGCAACCGGCGGCGGCGGCGCAGCCTCCGCGCGATAGTCGCTGGGGTTGCGGGCATAGACGCGCTTGAACATGCGGCTGAAATGGGCCGGGCTTTTGAAGCCGACGGCATAGGCGATCTCGCTGATCGAGATGCTGGCCGCGTCCGATCGCGCCATCCAGGCCCGCGCCTGTTCCAGCCGGCGCTGCCAGATCAGGTCGGAAAAGCTGGTGCCATTCTGCTTGAGCAGGGTGGTGAGATAGCGCGGCGAAATGCCGCAGCCCTTGGCCGTCATCGCGGCGGACAGGCCCGGATCGGACAGATGGACCTCGACGAAGCGGCGCACATCGGCAAAGCGCTTCTCCGCGACGGAAGGGCGCGGCGGCACCGCGCGCACATCATGGCGCAGCCCCTGGCCGATCACCGCCAGCGCCGCTTCCACCAGCGTCCGCGTGGTTTCCTCCGCCACATCCGCGTCGCGCTGGAACAGGCCGGCCAGGATGCCATCGGCGATCCCCAGTTCCGCCCTCTGCATCGGCAGCAATATGCCCGCCCCGGCATCGCAATCGACGAAGCCGCGCAGCACATGGGTCGGCACCGTCACATGCAGCACCTCATGCACGCCCTGCGCATCGGGCTGGCATTCGATCAGGAAGGGCGCGGTCGAGCGCGTCATCAGGAAATCGCCATATTGGGCGGCGCGGCTACCAAGCTGGTTGGAAAAGACCAGTCGACCGCGTTTCACGAACCACAGGACGGTAAGGTCCGTGCCATCCTCGCGGATATGCTGGCGGGTGCGGCGGAAGAAGAGGCGGGTGGCCGATCGCAGCAGGATCGCCGCGCTGGGACCGGCGGGCTTGCGCCGTGCCTCCACATCGATGATGGAGCCTTCCTCCATCCAGTAATCGCCGCGATAATATTCCTGCTCGCGTTCGCCGCGAAACAGGTGCTGGCATTCGCGATAATTGCCCCGGTCGAGGCTGAAGAGCGTTTCGATCATCGCATCCGCTCCTTTCAGCGCTGTGCCCGGCCGGCGCGGCTCAGCCGCCATTCCGGGGGGTAGTTGAGGTCATTATTCTTGACGGTATGGGCGATGCCCTGGTCGAAGCCGCCGGCGCCCAGATCGATATCGGTCGGCCGGTCGCTCTTCATCAGCGGCAGCATGCCTTCCAGCCAGCCGGTGAGCAGGCTGCCCATATATTCGCCGCGATATTGCTTATAGGCCTCGATGAAGGTCTTTTGCGCGACCACCACGTCGAGCGGCCGGGTGCGGGCGCAGGCATCGGCATATTTGTCGGTCTCCGCCTCCAGCGCGTCGCGCGGCACGACGGCGTTGACGAAGTTGCAGTCCATCATCTCGGCGGCGGTGAAGGGCCGGCCGGTGAACAGCATTTCGGAAAAGCGGCGGATGCCGACCATTTCCAGCCATTGCCACATGCGCGGCCCCCAGCCGGCATAGCGGAAGGAGGGATGGCCAAAGAGCGCATCGTCGGACGAGACGATCAGGTCAGCGTCGGCGCACTGGTAGAAATGCCAGCCATAGCAATAGCCCTTGGCCTCCACGATGCTGATCTTCTTGAATTCCTGCAGCGGCCGGTTGCCGGCATAGCCCTTGGCATAATGGTCGGTCAGGCCGTGAAGGAAGCGATAGGAACCGGGCGGCGGATAGCGCACGTCGGGATCGTCAATCTCCAGGTCGGGCAGGAAATCATCATCCTCTCCCGGATGCAGATACATGTCGCCATGTTCGTTGATGTCGCCGCCCGATCCCAGATCCTGGCCGGCGCCGCGGATCACCAGCACCTTCACATCATCGTCGATATTCGCCTTGTGGACGATCTCGCCGAACAGCAGGCGCATGCCGATCGTGGTCGTATTGGCCTTGCCCGGCCGGTCGAAGGTGACGGTCGCGATCTTGCGCGCCCGGTCCTTCTCATAATGCACGAACTGCGCCGCCTCGCGCTTGAGCGCTGCCGCGCTTGCCCTGGCCATGCCGCTCTCTCCCGTCTTTCTTATGCCCGGCAGGCTGGCACGGGGCGGCGATGGCGTATTGGCATTAGGCGCAGGTTTATCGATATGATATGCAGCGACGCAACAAGCAGACAGGCAGGCGCGCGATGGAGGAGCAGGATTTTTTCTTCGGGCTGGAAGGCCCGCTGGAGGCGGCGCCGGCCGCCGGCCAGATGCGCGCGGCCAATCTGCGCGGCTTTTCCGACTATGTCCGCGCGCGCGGTGGGGGGCCGCGCCGCATTCTGGCCCAGCATGGCCTCGACCCGATGGTGCTGGCCGATCCCGACAGCCATATCGCCTGCCAGCAGGTGGCGGCGATGTTCGAATATTGCAGCCTGCTGTTCGACGATCCGCTGTTCGGCCTGCACCTTGCCGCCACCCAGGATGCCGACATTTTCGGCAGCGTCACCGCCGTCTGCCGCGCCGCGCCCGATCTGCGCGCCGCGATCGCCAGCCTGATCCGCTACCTGCCGGTCGCCCATTCGCCCGAGGCGCAGCTGGAACTGGTGGACGATGGCGGCATGGCCGAACTGCGCTGGGTGGTCGGCGCCGATCTCGGCTTCAACGACCAGGCCAATTATCAGGCGATGATGCTGATCCTGCTGCTGTTGCGGACCGTCAGCGGACAGCGCTTCCGTGCCGCCTGGGTGCAATTTTCCGCCGACCCCAGCCCACGCGATCTGATCGAGATAGAGGCGTTGCTGGGCACGGCCGTCCGCCCGCGCGCGCCGGGCAGCGCGATCGGCTTTTCCGCCGCCTTGCTCGACCTGCCGATCGCAACGGCCAATCGGCTGACCTATCGGCTGGTCGGCGGCTATCTGGGCCGGCTGCGCCTGTTCAACCATGCCGACATGGCGGAACGGGCGCGATCCTATGTGCGCGGCGCGCTGCCGGCGGGGACATGTGCGATCGAGCGCTGCGCCGACCGGATGGGCCTGTCGGTGCGGACGCTGCAAAGCCGGCTGGCCGCCCATGGCCTGCATTTCAGCGATCTGGTCGAGGAACAGCGCGAACAGCTCGCCCGCATCTATCTGCGCCAGACGCCGATGCCGATCGACGAGGTGGCGGAGCGGCTGGGCTATGCCGAACAGACCAGCTTCGGCCGCGCCTTCAAACGCTGGACCGGCCAGACGCCACGGCAATTCCGACAAGGCTAGCGCAGCAGGCGCACCCAGGCATCGGACAGCGCGTCGAGACCGAAATGATCGATCCGGTCGCCGGGACGGATCGCGGTGGCAAGATCCAGTTGCCGTGCCAGCGCATCGGCCATCGCCGCCGTATCGGCCGGGTCCACCAGCAGGCCGCACCGTCCATCATCGAGCAGGTCGGCTGCATTGCCCGCGCTGCGCGACGCAACGATCGGCACATCCACGGCCATCGCCTCCAGCAACACATTGGGCGATCCTTCCCACCAGCTGGGCAGGATGAAGGCATCGGCATGGGCCAGCCAGGGAAAGACATTGTCGACCGTGCCGGGCAGGTCGATATGCGCGGCCACGCCCAACGCCGCCGCCTGCGCGCGCAGGCTGTCGCAGGCGCGGTCGCGACTTTCGCCTAGGATGATGAGGCGCGCCGGCCTTTGCCCCCGCAGGATCGCGAAGGCGGCAAGCAGGGTGGCGAAATTCTTCTGCGGTGCCAGCCGGCCGATCGCCAGGATCACCGGCGGCGTGCGCCCCATCCAGCGATGCGGCACCGGCCCGTCCGCCAGGAAGCGGGCGGCATCGGCGTCGATGCCATTGGGGATCACCGCCACCTTGCCCGCCCGCGCCGCGCCGGCAAAAGCAGGCGTATCCGCCAAGGTCGGCGACACCAGCACCAGATGATCGGCGTCGCGCGCCAGCAGCCGCGCCATCGCGGTGCGGCTGAGGCGCCCGAGCCCACCTGATGGCGCCCCCGCCGCATTGCGCATGACGTCGTTGCTGATGCGATAGATGCGCCGCACGTCGCGCAGCCCCTGGCTCGCTGCCCAGGCGGTGCCATGGCCATGATTGCCCGCCGAAATCAGCGTCGCCCGCCCCCGCGATCGCAGATGCCGCCGCAGCGCCGCGATCGCCTGCACCTTTTCGCGCGGGCGCGACGGGTTTGGCCCGGCCAGCAGCGCATGATGCGGCACGCCGGTCACGCCCTCGCCGCCCGGCAGCGCCGTCACCAGTTCGACCGCCAGACCGCGCGCCGCCAGTTCGGCGGCCAGGATACGGACATTGCGCACCACGCCGGTCGCGGCCAGCGCATGGACATAGAGGATGATCACGCCCGGCGTGGGTCGCGCTCGATCGCGCCGGCCGCCTGCCAGCGCTGCGGCGGCAGATGGCGCAGATGATGGCAATAGAGCGCGCCCAGCCGGCTGTCGGCCAGTCCCCGGCCGCTCACCAGTTGCATGATGTCGGTGCCGGGGTTCCAGTTGCCCTCCACCAGCACCGGGCCGTCCGGCGTCAGGCCAACATCCCAACCGATCACGGTAAAGCCCGATCGAAAGGCGAGATGCGCCCGCAACGCCAGCGCCACGGCGGCATCCAGATCAGGCACCGGCCAGCCGCTGACAAGTGCGCCGGTCAGCGGATGCCGGTCGCAGCAGATCGGCGCGCCGTCCGGTCCCGCCTGCCATACCGGACCGCAGCGCCCGTCGGCGTCGATCGACAGCACCAGATTGCCGGCGTTGAAATTATCCACAGGGCGCCCGCCCCCGGCGGACAGTCGAAGCGCCAGCGCGCAGGCCTCGGGCGTGCCGACCTCGTCCAGGCAGGTGACGACCCGCAAGGTCGGCAGCGCGCCCGGCGAGATGTCTGCCAACGCTTCATGGGTGGCCAGGCAGCGCTGGATCACCCCGCCGGCCGCCCACAGCGCCAGCAGGCGCGCGCGCAGCGCATCGTCGGCGATCGGTCCTTCGGCCCCTTCCCAGCGTCCGCCCTTTTTCTCGAAGCGCACAACCCCCTGCCCCTTGGAACGATAGCTGGGCTTGGCGATGATGACGCTCTGGCCATTTAGCCAACTGGCGATGTCGCTCGCCTCCAGTTCGAAACTGTCGGGCAACGGCAATCCCGCCGCCACGGCTTGCCGGGCGAAAAGCTGCTTGTTCTTGAGCGGATTGGCCTCGGCCGGGAAGGCGCCGGGATTGAGCAGCCGATGCAATCCCTTGCGATCGCGCATGCTGAGCCCCTGCGCCCGCACCGCATCGCACAGCAGGCGCCGTTCCGATGCGGCCCAGCCACTGCGCCCGCTCGCCGCGATCAGCCGCGCAACCGTTCGCCGGCCCAGCGGCCAGTGGCGACGCAACCCGTCATGATAGGCCGCCAGCAGGATATTGCCGTCGGCCGGGGGCAACGCGCGCAACGTGAACAAGGGTCAGGCCGCCTCGACCCGCGCCAGCCGCCGCTCCAGCAATTCGCTTGCCACGCCATGGCTGCGCGCATTGTCGACGTCGATCGCGACCGCGCCGTCGCTCAGGATCACCGGCGCGATCACCATGCGGAAGCGGCGGGAGAAACGCGCAAAGGCCTGGCCCAGCGTGCCGATGCCGAAGCGGAAACGGATCAGATTGATCAGGCCGAAGGCGCCGATGATGCGCATCGGATGCTTCACGAACTGCCCGCCCGAGCGGAAGGTTTCGGCCGCCGCCAGCGCCTTTGCATCCTTCAGCCAATAGGTGTTACAGTTGGAAAATTCGTCGTCGGCGAAGCGATAGAATTTCCGCTGCCCCTGCGGATGAGCCGCCAGCACCGACGCTCGGCGGGTGAAGGCGACGGCGGCGTTCGCGCCCTGCGCGGCGCACCCGTCCAGCATCTCGGCTAGGGCATCGGGCGTCAGCAGCACATTGTCGGCGGTGGTGATAAGCAACGGGAAGCGGGCGCCATCGGCCGCCGCCAGCACGGAATCGACCAGATTGGGCCGGGCAGGAATAGCCACCAGCCGCCCGGTGTTCCGCAGTCCGCGCAGTTGCGGCAGCGCGTCGAGCACCGCCACATCCTCGATCGCGACCCGGATTTCGCCGATGCGCGGGCTGGCCGCCAGCGCCTCGATCACATGGACCAGCATCGGCTGGCCAGCGACCGGGACAAGGCATTTATGCGTGACATCTGCTGCCAGCGCGAGCGGATCGGTCGCTCCATCGCGCTTGCCGGCCAATACCAGTGCCGTCGCTGTCCCCGGCATCAGGCAGCCTCCAGCACCGGCATTTCGGTCAGCAGGCCATGCCGGGCCAGGCTGTGCGCGACGATGGTTTCGACCAGGCTCTGATGATCGACGCCGATCGACGCGGCCGAGCGCGAGATCGTCTTCTTCGACCAGAGATTGCAGGAGAGGTTCACTTCCATGAACAGCAACTCGCCCGACGCCGGGTCATAGCGATACTCGAACCGGCCATAGTCGAACGGCCAGAGTTCGGGCAGCAGGCGGCGGGTCATGTCCTCCAGCCGCGCCCGCAGGTCATGGTCCTCGACCAGGATCAGCGGATCGTCGCCGGTATCGATCAGGCCGCGCTTTTCCTCATAGCTGCGCTCGCGATGCGGATCGGCCGGCACATACATCATCGGCGGGAGAATCCAGGGCTGGCCACCGCTGCCGCCGACGACCGGCACGGCCACGTCGAGCAAAGGCGCCCAGGCCTCGACCAGCACATCATGGCCCAGGCCATGGAGATGATCGGCATGGGCATGGGCCTCCGCCCAGCTGTCGACCATCGCGAGGCCCCAGGAGGCCGAGGAGGCGTTGGGCTTCACCACCAGCCGTTCCGCCTGGAATTCCGGACCGGCCGGCATGGCGCCCCGGCGCAGGATTCGCGCCGGCATGGTCGGCACGCCATGGGCGCGGGCGATCAGCTTGGAAAGATATTTGTCGTCCGACACGCCGCGCACGATCGGGCTTGCGCCCAGGAACGGCACGCCGCGCCAGGACAGCAGGAGCGGCGCCAGCATCTCGCTATTCTGGAAGCCGCCGCGATTGAGCAGGGTGACGACGAAGTCGACATCCGGCTTGTCGAACAGCGCATCATAGCTGTCGGCGGCCGCGACATGGAGGCCGATCGCCTCCAGCGTCGATCGCATCTCATGATGATAGACGGCATGATTGCCATCCACGCTGTCGGCCCCGCCGCCCTTGCAGGCATGCTTGGCCAGGAACAGGAGGCGCAGCCGGGCCTTGTCGGCCGGGGAGATGCGCATGCAACGGTCGATCGGGTTCAGCATGGCGCCGCAATAACGCGCGCCCGTTACGCTGGATTGACGGTGCGATGACGCCGAAGGGACGAAGACGGGTCAGGGCCGTGACGGCTTCATGACCGGGCGATGTCAAACCCGTCGCAGATCAGGACTGGACCATCTGAACCGCCACCGCCTCGGCCACCTTGATGCCGTCGATCGCCGCCGAGAGGATACCCCCGGCATAGCCCGCGCCCTCGCCCGCCGGGTAGAGGCCGGCAACGTTGAGGCTCTGAAAATCCTTGCCGCGCGTGATGCGGATCGGCGAGGAGGTGCGGGTTTCCACGCCGGTCATCACCGCGTCGGGATCGTCATAGCGGGCGATCTGGCGACCAAAGGCGGGCAGCGCCTCATGAAACGCCTCGATCACATAATCGGGCAGGCAAAGCGACAGGTCGGTCGGCGTGACCCCCGGCTTGTAGGAGGGCACGACCGATCCCAGCTGGGTCGAAGGCCGACGCGCGAGGAAATCGCCGACCGTTTGCCCCGGCGCCCAGTAGGAAGAACCGCCCGCGACATAGGCCAGGCTTTCCCAATGGCGCTGCAGTTCGATCCCGGCCAATGGCCCCTCGGGGAAGTCGCGCGCCGGATCGATGCCGACGACCAGCCCCGAATTGGCGTTGAATTCGGCGCGGCTATACTGGCTCATGCCGTTGGTGACGACGCGCCCTTCTTCGGAGGTCGCGGCAACCACCCGGCCACCCGGACACATGCAGAAGCTGTAGACGGTCCGCCCATTGGCGCAATGATGGGCGAGGCTATAGGCCGCCGCCCCAAGATCGGGATGACCGGCACAATTGCCATAGCGCGCCTTGTCGACCCAGCTTTGCGGATGCTCGATCCGCACGCCGATCGAGAAGGGCTTGGGCTCGATATGCACGCCCTTGCCGTGTAGCATCTCGAAGGTCGGGCGAGCGCTGTGGCCCACTGCCATCACAACATGATCCGCCTCGATCACGCTGCCGTCATGCAGGACCAGCCCGCGCAGCTTCTGCGTGCCGTCGCCCTGTCGTTCCAGCACCAGATCGTCGACGCGGTGCTGCCAGCGATATTCGCCGCCCAGCGACTCGATCTGCTTGCGCATCGCTTCGACCATCGAGACCAGGCGGAAGGTGCCGATATGGGGGTGCGCCTCCCACAAGATATCGTCAGGCGCGCCGGCGGCGACAAACTCCTCCAGCACCTTGCGGCCCAGGAAGCGGGGATCCTTCACCCGGCAATAGAGCTTGCCGTCGGAGAAGGTGCCGGCGCCGCCCTCGCCGAACTGGACGTTGGAATCGGGGTTGAGTTCGGCCCGGCGCCACAGGCCCCAGGTGTCCTTGGTCCGCTCGCGCACCACCTTGCCGCGATCCAGGATGATCGGCTTGAACCCCATCTGCGCCAGGATCAGGCCGGCGAACAGGCCGCACGGCCCCGCCCCGATCACCACCGGGCGCTTGCCCTGCCAGCCGTCGGGCACATGGGCGACGAACTTGTAGCTGGTGTCGGGCGTCGGCCGGACATCATGGTCCTTGGCAAAGCGCTCCAGCACCGCGACCTCGTCGGCCACGTCGATGTCGAGCGTGTAGACCAGCTGGATCGCGCTGCGGCGGCGCGCATCATTGCCGCGCCGCACGACGCTGTGGCCAAGCAATTGCTGCGGCTCCAGCCCCAGGCGTTCGCAGATGGCGACGGGCATCGCCTCGGCCGGATGGTCGAGGGGCAGTTTCAAACCGGAAAGACGGATCATGGCGCCGCCCATAGTCGCAAATCGCCCGAAATGCTATTCCCGCAGGCCGTGGCACGGCCGATCGTCCTGCGCATCTTCTGACCTTGACGTAAACGTAAACCCGTCATAGTCTTTGCTCATGAACACGCGCACCAGCATTGCCGGCATCGAGCTTCCCGATGACCGTGACCAGCAGAGCTACAGCATCACCGACCTCAGCGAGGAGTTCGGCGTCACCGCCCGTGCCCTGCGCTTCTATGAGGATGAAGGACTGATCGCACCGGAGCGCCAGGGCCTGGCCCGCGTCTATTCGCGCCGCGACCGCGCCCGCCTTGCCTGGATCCTGCGCGGCAAGCGCGTGGGCTTCAGCCTGAACGATATTCGCGAGATGATCGACCTCTATGACGCCGACGAGGGTCATGAGGAACAGCGCCGTGTGACGATCGACAAGTGCCGCGCGCGCATCGACCTCCTGACCCGCCAGAAGGACGATATCGATGCCGCCATCGCCGAACTGGCGAGCTTCATCGGAACGATCGAGAAATAAGCCGGAGCCGCATCGTCGGCTCCCCCGCAGCAGAACAAAAACGCCTGGAGAAGATTCATGCCCAGCTACAACGCCCCTGTCCGCGACACCCGCTTCGTGCTCGACCATGTCGTCGGGCTGGATCGCTACGCCAATCTGCCCGGTTTCGAGAATGCGACCCCCGATCTGGTCGAGGCGATCCTGACCGAAGGCGGCAAGATCGCGTCGGAAGTGCTGTTCCCGATCAACGCCGTGGGCGACAAGGAAGGCTGTACCCGTCATGCCGACGGCAGCGTCACCACGCCGACCGGTTTCAAGGCGGCCTATGACCAGTTTGTCGAGGGCGGCTGGACCACGCTGCACGCGCCGACCGAATTTGGCGGCCAGGGCCTGCCCAATGTCGTCGCCACCGCCGTCACCGAATATGTGCTGTCGGCCAACCAGGCGTTCGAAATGTATCATGGCCTGACCGCCGGCGCGATCGCCGCGCTGATCGCCAAGGGCAGCGACGAGCAGAAGGCCACCTATCTGCCCAACATGGTGTCGGGCGTCTGGACCGGCACGATGAACCTGACCGAGCCGCATTCAGGCACTGACCTCGGCCTCATCAAGACCAAGGCCGTGCCGAACGGGGATGGCAGCTTCGCGATCAGCGGCACCAAGATCTTCATCTCGGCCGGCGAACATGACCTGGCGGAGAATATCATCCACCTCGTCCTCGCCAAGACGCCGGGTGCGCCCGACAGCAGCAAGGGCATCTCGCTGTTCGTCGTGCCCAAGTTCATCGTCAACGAAGACGGCTCGCTGGGCGACCGCAATGCCGTGTCCTGCGGCTCGCTCGAGCACAAGATGGGCATCCACGGCAACGCCACCTGTGTCATGAACTATGACGGCGCCAAGGGCTGGCTGGTCGGCGAGGAGAATAAGGGCCTGGCCGCCATGTTCATCATGATGAACGCCGCCCGGCTGGGCGTCGGCCTGCAGGGCCTGGGCCAGGGCGAAATCGCGTTCCAGAACGCCGTCCATTATGCCAAGGACCGTCGCCAGGGCCGCGCGCTCACCGGCCCCAAGGAGCCGGAAGAAAAGGCCGACACGCTGTTCGTCCATCCCGATGTCCGCCGCATGCTGATGGAAGGCAAGGCGCTGACCGAAGGCCTGCGCGCGCTGATCCTGTGGGGCGCATTGCAGCATGACTTGTCGCACAGCGCCGCGACCGAGGAAGAGCGCCAGGCGGCCGACGATCTGCTGCAGCTGCTGACCCCGGTGATCAAGGGCTATGGCACCGACAAGGGCTTCGACGTTGCGGTGTCGAGCCAGCAGGTGTTCGGCGGCCATGGCTATATCTGGGAAAATGGCGTCGAGCAGTATGTCCGCGACGCCCGCATTGCCCAGATCTACGAAGGCACCAATGGTGTGCAGGCGATGGACCTGGTCGGCCGCAAGCTGCCGATGAATGGCGGTCGCGCGCTCCAGGCCTTCCTCAAGATCCTGGCCACCGAAATCGCCGAGGCCAAGACCAATGAGAAGCTGGCGAGCTTCGCCGATGCGCTCGAAAAGGCCAAGGGCCAGCTCGAAGCGGCGACCATGTGGCTGATGCAGAACGCGATGAAGAACCCCGACAATGCCGGGGCCGGCGCGCATCATTACATGCATATCCTGGGCATCGTCGCCACCGGCCTGATGTGGCTGCGCATGGCGAAGGCCGCCACCGGCCTGCTCGACGCGGGCGAGGGCGATGCCGGCTTCCTGGAAGCCAAGCTGGTCACCGCGCGCTTCTTTGCCGAGCGCATCATGCCCGACGCCGGTTCGCTCCGTCGCAAGATCGAGGGCGGCGCCGACACGCTGATGGCGCTCGACCCGGACATGTTCCTGGCGGCCTAATCAGCCTTAATCCCGCCCTGCCGTGCCTTCGGGCCGGGAGGGCGGGCATTCGCCGATGCGCCGGCCGTTGAGCAGATAGCGCGTTTCGTCGCGAAAGCGCTCCATTTCGGTCGTCGCGAGCATCATTCCCTCGATTGTCTCGGCGGACAATATCGCACTCAGGCGCATGTCGGTGCTGCCATAGCGCGACGGACAGGAGCGGGTGACACTCAGCCGCCCCTCCTCCACCTCCATGCGCGCCATCATGCAGCCCTTGAGCCCCTCACGCTCGAAATGATCATCGACAAATTGCTGCAGCGTCTCCGCATCGCTGCGGCTGAGGCATAGCTGATAGCGATAGCCCGGCGGTGCCGGTGGCACACCACCTGGCCGTCGGGCACCGATGACCTTCCACCCCACCATCTGGCTGAACATCCGCCCCTTCTCGATCTCCCACAGACCCGGCCTGATCCGGTAGCGCGATCCGGTGACGAGGATGTCCGCATCCCGCTCGGCCGGCGGCAGGTTGATCTGCGGACCGGGCAGCGCGACCGAAGCGACCGGTTGTCGCGCCTGCTCCAGCGCAGCGGGACGAACAAGGACCACATCCTCCGCCTCCATATCCGCATCGACCAGCGCCGCGATCCGGTCGCTGACACAGGCCTGCGCCTCGCGCCGTCGGCCATGGCCATCGGCGACACACTGGCGCACGAACTCGCACATCGCCTGATCGACCCGATCCTCGCCGCTGCTGCGCGTGATCGTGCAGCGGACAAGATCGCGGCCGCGCACATCATAGTCGATACCGACCTTGCGCAGCTTGGCGGCGGTGACGACGATCGGTTCGTCCGCATCGGCCGCGACGAGCAACGAGGACAGAAGCATCAACGCGCCTATTGCGATCGGTCGCATGCCCCGCCTCTCCTGCTCTTTCCTTGGCCAAGGATCACCCGAAGCGCGCCGCCATGCAAGTCCGAACGAAGGCGCAACGATCGGCTCTGGCCCTGGCCCCTTTTCACCGATAGACAGGGATGATGGACAGCCCGCCGCCGGCACAGGATGTGATCCCCCACCGCCCGGTGCGGACGCTGGGGCTGGCCGCCTGCATCGCGCTGGTCATGGGCAATATGATCGGATCGGGCGTGTTCCTGCTGCCGGCCGCACTCGCGCCCTTCGGCTGGGATGCGGTCGCCGCCTGGGTCTTCACCATCGCCGGCTCCTTGATCCTGGCCTTCGTGATCGCCCGGCTGACCGTCGCCATGCCCGACGCCAATGCCGCGCAGATGAGCGCGCGCGCCTATGGCCCGCTGGCCGGCTTTGCGATCGGCTGGATCTACTGGCTGTCGATCATCATCACCAATGTCACGATCGCGGTCGCGGCCACCGCCAACCTGTCCAGCCTGTTGCCGGCGTTGAACCGGCCGGGCATGGGCGCGCTCTGTTCGATCGGCTTCATCTGGCTGACCACCGCGATCAACCTGCGCGGCGCCCATGCCGCCGGCACGGCGCAACTGGTAACGACGATCATCAAGGTCTTGCCGATCCTGGTCGTGCTGGTGCTGCTGGCGTTGACGATCGGGCGCGGCACGGCGGAAATCGTACCCTTCCCGACCCAGGGCTTTACCGGCAGCGGCATCACGGCAGCGGCGGCACTGACGCTGTGGGCACTGCTCGGCTTCGAATCCGCCTCGGTCGCGGCCGACAAGGTCAAGTATCCCGCCCGCACCGTGCCGCGCGCGACGATGATCGGCACGGCCGTCACCGGCCTGCTCTATCTGTTCGCCTGTTCCGGCATCGCCCTCACCCTGCCCGGCGCGGAAAGCCAGACCGGGTCGCCCTTCGGCGCCTATGTCACCCATTATTGGTCGGCCGGTCCCGCCAGCCTGATCGCGACCTTTGTCGTCATCAGCTGCCTTGGCGCGCTCAATGGCTGGACCCTGTTGCAGGGCGAGGTGCCACTGGCGATGGCGCGCGCAGGCGAGCTGCCGGTCTGGCTGGCGGGCACGGATGCGCGCGGTACGCCGGTGCGCGGACTGATACTGTCCAGCATCCTTGCCAGCCTGCTGCTGGTCGCCAACAGCCTGCAAGGGCTGGTGGCCTTGTTCACCGCCATGGCGCTGCTCGCGACATCGGCGACCCTGTGGCTCTATGTGGGCTGTGCGCTGGCCGCGCTGCGGCTGCGGATTGCAGTCCCCGCCGCAGCGGTCGGCCTCGCCTATGCCTGCTGGACTTTATGGGGCGCCGGCCTCATTCCCAGCGGCGCCAGCTTCCTGCTGATGGCGGGTGGCCTTCCCTTCTACTGGTGGGCGCGGCGCACCAGCGCCACGCCCTGACCAGCCAAGTGGGGAGGTTCAGTCCCCCCACAATTCCTTGAGCTTGCCGAAGAAGCCGCTCGATTGCGGGCATTCCTCGCCGGTTTCGGTCTCGCGGAAGGCTTCGAGCAGTTCGCGCTGCTTGGCCGTCAGCTTGGTCGGCGTCTCGACATCGACCTGGACGACCAGATCGCCCTGACCGCGCCCGTTCAGCACCGGCATGCCGGCGCCGCGCTGCTTGATCTGCTTGCCCGACTGGATGCCGCTCGGGATCTTGATCTCGTGCCGCTGGCCATCGAGGCCCGGCACTTCGATCATCCCGCCCAGCGCCGCCGTCGTGATGCTGACCGGCACGCGACAGAATAGCGTGGTGCCATCCCGTTCGAAGATGCTGTGCCGCTTCACATGCAGGAAGATGTAGAGGTCGCCCGCTGGCGCGCCGCGCGCACCGGCCTCGCCCTCACCCGACAGGCGAATGCGGGTGCCTTCGTCGACGCCCGCCGGGATATTGACCGACAGCGTCTTGGGCCGATCGACCCGGCCTTCGCCGCGACAGGATTTGCAGGGGCTTTCGATCACCTGGCCCGCGCCATGACAGCTGGGGCAGGTCCGTTCGACCACGAAGAAGCCCTGCTGTGCCCGCACCTGGCCATGGCCATGGCAGGTGCCGCAGGTCTTGACCCCGGTGCCCGGCTGGGCGCCCGAACCGTCGCAGCTGTCGCAGGCGGCCGAGACCTCGATCTGGATCTCGGTCTTCTTGCCGTGATAGGCTTCGTCCAGCGTGATTTCGAGATCATAGCGCAGGTCCGCGCCGCGACGCTGCTGCTGGCGTCCGCCACCACCGCCGCCAAAGCCGGCCTGGCCAAAGATCGTCTCGAAAATATCGCCAAGGTCGGAGAAACCACCGGCACCGCCGTGGAAGCCGCCGCCGCCGCCCTGTTGCTGCTGCTTGAACGCGGCATGACCGAACCGGTCATAGGCCGCCCGCTTCTGCGGATCCTTCAGGCAGTCATAGGCTTCGGAAACGGCCTTGAACTTGGCCTCGCTGTCGGTGCAGCCCCCGGTCTTGTCCGGGTGATATTTCATCGCCAGCTTGCGATAGGCGCTCTTGATCGCGGCCCCGTCGGCTGTGCGTTCTACTTCGAGCAGTTCGTAATAGTCGATTTCGGTCGTCATCTCGCCCTCGGCGCGCACGGTCCCCGGCCTCGCTCCGAACGGATGCACTGGTCAGAAACCAGCCTGTCCGCCCGAAGCGAAGTCGAGGAGCGTTTCATGGGGCTTACGCCTTGTTGTCGTCCACTTCGGAGAATTCGGCGTCGACGACGCCGTCATCGGCCTTCGGCGCTTCGGCCTCCGGCGAGGCTGCAGCAGCCTGCTCCTTCTCGTAGATCGCCTGGCCCAGCTTCATCGCGACGGTCGCGAGTTCCTGCGCCTTGGCCTTCATGGCTTCGGCGTCGCCGCCTTCGATCGCCGACTTGGTTTCGGCAATCGCGGCTTCGATCTCGCCCTTCAGCGACGCGTCCACCTTGTCGCCATGTTCGGCCAGCTGCGCCTCGGTCGTGTGGACCAGGCTTTCGGCGTTGTTCTTGGCTTCGGCCGCTTCACGACGCTTCTTGTCCTCTTCGGCGAAGCGCTCGGCATCCTTGACCATCTGGTCGATGTCGGAGTCGCTGAGGCCGCCCGAGGCCTGGATGCGGATCTGCTGTTCCTTGCCGGTGCCCTTGTCCTTGGCGGACACGTTGACCAGGCCGTTGGCGTCGATGTCGAAGGTGACTTCGATCTGCGGCACGCCGCGCGGCGCTGGCGGGATGCCGACCAGGTCGAACTGGCCGAGCAGCTTGTTGTCCGCCGCCATTTCACGCTCGCCCTGGAACACGCGGATGGTCACCGCCTGCTGATTGTCGTCGGCGGTCGAATAGACCTGCGACTTCTTGGCAGGGATGGTGGTGTTGCGGTCGATCATGCGGGTGAACACGCCACCCAGCGTCTCGATGCCCAGCGACAGCGGGGTCACGTCGAGCAGCAGCACGTCCTTGACGTCGCCCTGCAGCACGCCGGCCTGAATGGCGGCACCCATGGCGACGACTTCGTCCGGGTTCACGCCGGTGTGCGGTTCCTTGCCGAAGAATTCCTTCACGGCTTCGCGCACCTTGGGCATGCGGGTCATGCCGCCGACCAGGACGACTTCGCTGATTTCGCTGGCGGTCACGCCGGCGTCGGCCAGAGCCTTCTTGCAGGGCTCCATCGTGCGCTTAATGAGGTCGGCGACCAGACGCTCCAGATCGGCGCGGGTGATCGTCTTCACCAGATGCTTGGGACCATTCTGGTCCGCGGTGATGAAGGGCAGGTTGACTTCGGTCGACTGGGCCGAGGACAGTTCGATCTTCGCCTTTTCAGCGGCTTCCTTCAGACGCTGGAGGGCCAGCTTGTCCTTGGTGAGGTCGATGCTTTCCGCCTTCTTGAAGTCGGCAGCCAGATATTCCACCAGCTTGGCGTCGAAATCCTCGCCGCCCAGGAAGGTGTCGCCGTTGGTCGACTTCACTTCGAACACGCCATCGCCGATCTCCAGGATCGAGATGTCGAAGGTGCCGCCGCCAAGGTCATAGACGGCGATGGTCTTGCCGTCCTGCTTGTCGAGGCCATAAGCGAGCGCGGCCGCGGTCGGCTCGTTGATGATGCGCAGCACTTCAAGGCCCGCAATCTGGCCGGCGTCCTTGGTCGCCTGACGCTGGGCGTCGTTGAAGTAGGCGGGAACGGTGATGACCGCCTGCGTCACGGTTTCGCCCAGATAGCTCTCGGCGGTTTCCTTCATCTTCTGCAGGATGAAGGCGCTGATCTGCGACGGGCTATATTCCTCGCCACCGGCCTTGACCCAGGCGTCGCCGTTCGGGCCCTTCGCGATGTCGTAGGGGACGAGTTCCATGTCCTTCTTGGTCATGGGATCGTCGAAGCGGCGGCCGATCAGGCGCTTCACCGCGAAAATCGTGTTGTCCGGATTGGTGACAGCCTGGCGCTTGGCCGGCTGGCCGATCAGACGTTCGCCATCCTTGGCGAAGGCGACGATCGACGGCGTGGTGCGCGCACCTTCCGCATTCTCGATCACCTTGGGCTTACCGCCGTCCATCACAGCGATACAGCTGTTGGTGGTGCCAAGGTCGATACCGATAACTTTTGCCATTTGTGTCCTCTTTGAACCCCAAAATAAATTCAGCGGTTGACGGCCCCATACCTCACGTAAGCGCCAAGGCAAGGCCGGTTTGCGCAAGGGATATAGGCGCGCTTTCGCTTGGCACAAGGATCAGGCGCGATTAGTCAGGCATTGACCGGAAACGAGACAGTCACGGAGCCCTGATCCATGCGTGCGCCCCTTGCCCTTATTGCCCTCGCCGCGCCGCTGGCCCTTGCCGGCTGCGGCGACCCCGCGCCGAGCTATGTCGACCAGGCCTGGGTCCGGCTGTCGCCCAACAAGGATACGCCCTCGGCCGGCTATTTCGTGGCGCATGGCGGCGATGCCGGGGTGCAGTTGCGCGGGGTGATGACCGACTATGCGCTCAAGGTCGAGATGCATGAGAGCGTCGGCAAGGACGGCATGATGTCGATGCAGCCGATCGAAAGCGTCGACGTGCCGACCAAGGGCACGGTGGCCTTCGCACCGGGCGGCAAGCATCTGATGATCTGGGGCGTCAACGATACCGCGATCAGCCGGGGCAAGATGCAGCTGACCTTCCTGATGTCGAACGGCGACCGGTTGCTGGTCGATGCGGTGATCCGCAAGCCCGATGGCAGCGCACCGGCGGCGCCTGCCGCGGGCAATGCGACGGACGAGCATAAGGCGCATTGACCAGCCGCCCGCTGACACTTGAGGAGGCCGCGCTCTCCCGGACGATGTTCGGCGACGCGATCGCCTATGACCGGGTGCGGGTCCACAACCGGAAATGGTGGCCCTTCCAGCCTCGCGCCGTGACCATGGCGCCCGATGGCGACCTGTGGTTTCATCCCGAAGGCGGATTGTTCTGCGACGATTTCTGCGCCAGCCCGCTCAGCCTGCAGGGCCTGTTCATCCATGAAATGACCCATGTGTGGCAGGCGCAGCGATCGGGCAAATATTGGCTGCCGCTGATGCGCCACCCCTTCTGCCGTTATGATTATGCGATCGAGCCGGGCAAGCCCTTCGCCCGATATGGCATCGAGCAGCAGGCCGAGATCGTCCGCCATGCCTTCATCCTGCGCCAGGGTGGCCGGGTGGACGGCAAGCCGGGGATCGCGGTTTATGAGGCGCTGCTACCGTTCTCGACGGCATGAACTATCTTACAGATCGCTGCTTGTAAGCACAGCATGCCAACCCACCGCAACCAGCAGCAGGATCGACAGAACAAAGGCTGCAAGGACAGCGCAGCCGATCCGGCGCATAGTCCTTTTCACCCACCATGGCCGCTGCGGCAACCGTCGGGGACGACGCTGCGGCTGAGCGAGGCGGTGGAGAAGATATCCGCTTCGGGCAGGCTGTGGCTGTAGGTGAGGACCGCACTGGTCAGCCGCTCGGTCGCGTCGTCATTGGCGTCATGGATCGTCGCCGCGATGATCGCGCCGTCGTCGAGCACATCATAGGTGCGACGATTGCCGTCATCGGCGACCGCGATGCGGGATACGGGGCCATAGCGACCGCCGGTCTCCCGCCCCAGAAACTCCTTGGCGACCAGCTTGCGGTTGGCGTTGACGCCACAGGCGGCGGCCGCGAGTGACGGCGAAGTTGACACCTCTCCGGTACGTACATCCAGATGCTGCGCCTCCCCGGTCGCGCAATTGGCGACGATCCGGTCGCGCGGGGTTTCGACCCGGTGACGGTCGCCCTGATGATATTCGGCCGCCCACTCCTTGAGCTGCACTTCCTCGCTGGGCGTCACCACATTCCAGGTGCAGACCGCATATGTCGCTTTCGTTGTCCGCGTCAGCGCCAGCACCGCGTCCACATCTTCAGGGGGAGCCGCCGCCGTCAGCAACAAGGGCAGCAGGATCATCCCCTGACGTCCAACAGGTTTCCGCATCGCCGGCACCTCCTTGATCGATCGGCACCCAAGCTAGAGCCTGATCGCGCGCGCGCAATGGGCAAAGAAAAAGGGCGGACCAGATGGCCCGCCCTCTTCGGATTTCCGGCATGATGCCAGAGGCTTAGTATACGCGCGCCTTCGGCTTGATATACTCGGCCTCGTCGGTCATCGTGTAGTCGTGGACCGGACGATAATCGAGCGTCACCTTGCCGCCCGAACCACCCCAGCCTTCGAACCAGCTGATGGTGTGCTTCATCCAGTTTTCGTCGTCACGGTTCGGAAAATCCTCATGCGCATGGGCGCCGCGCGATTCCTTGCGGGCCTCGGCGCCTTCCATCGTGCAGATGGCCTGGCTCATGAGATTGTCCAGTTCGAGCGTCTCGATCAGGTCGGTGTTCCAGATCAGCGAACGGTCGGCGATCTTGACGTCCTGAAGGCGCTTGTTGACCGCCTGCATCTTGACGACGCCGTCGGCCAGCAATTCGCTGTCGCGGAACACGGCGGCATGCTTCTGCATGGTGCGCTGCATGTCCATGCGGATGTCCGCCGTCGAGGTGGTGCCGTTGGCGTTGCGATAGTGATCGAGGCGCGACAGCGCCAGATCGGCCGCATTGGCCGGCAGCGGCTTGTGCGGGGTGTTGGGCTTGAGATTGTCCTTGAGGAACAGGCCGGTCGCGCGGCCGAACACGACAAGGTCGATCAGCGAGTTGGAGCCAAGGCGGTTCGCGCCATGGACCGACACGCATGCCGCTTCACCGACCGCGAACAGGCCCGGCACCACGACTTCCGGATCGTCGCCAACCTTCGTCACCACCTGGCCATGATAGTTACAGGGGATGCCGCCCATATTATAATGGACCGTCGGGGTCACCGGCAGCGGCTGGCGGGTCAGGTCGACACCGGCAAAGATCTTGCCGCTTTCGGTGATGCCCGGCAGGCGCTCGGCCAGAACCTTGGGGTCGATATGGTCGAGGTGCAGGAAGATATGATCCTTGTGCTCGCCGACGCCGCGGCCCTCGCGCATTTCCATCGCCATCGAGCGCGACACGACGTCACGCGACGCCAGATCCTTCGCCGACGGGGCATAGCGTTCCATGAAACGCTCGCCTTCGGAATTGGTGAGGTAGCCGCCTTCGCCGCGCGCGCCTTCGGTGATCAGCACGCCCGCGCCATAGATGCCGGTCGGGTGGAACTGGACGAACTCCAGATCCTGCAGCGGCAGGCCGGCGCGCAGCACCATGCCGCCACCGTCGCCGGTGCAGCTATGGGCCGAAGTGGCCGAGAAATAGGCGCGGCCATAGCCACCGGTCGCCAGCACGACGGCATGGCTGCGGAAGCGGTGGATACTGCCATCTTCCATGCAGATGGCGATGACGCCGCGGCATTCCTTGCCGTTCGGGCCATCTTCCATGATCAGGTCGATGGCGAAATATTCGATGTAGAAGTCGGCGTCATACTTCAGGCTCTGCTGGTAGAGAGCGTGCAGCATGGCGTGGCCGGTACGGTCGGCGGCGGCGCAGGTGCGCTGCACCGGCGGGCCGGCGCCCATATTCTGCATGTGGCCGCCAAAGGGACGCTGATAGATGGTGCCGTCCTGGTTGCGGCTGAACGGCACGCCGGCATGTTCCAGCTCGATCACGGCCGCCGGCGCTTCGCGCACCATATATTCGATCGCGTCCTGGTCACCCAGCCAGTCCGACCCCTTGACGGTGTCGTACATGTGCCAGGTCCAGTGGTCGGGGCTGTTGTTGCCGAGCGAGGCGGCAATGCCGCCCTGCGCCGCCACGGTGTGGCTGCGGGTCGGGAACAGCTTGGTGATGCAGGCGGTCTTGAGACCCGCTTCGGCGCTGCCCATGGTGGCGCGCAGGCCCGAGCCGCCGGCACCCACGACGACGGTGTCGTAGGTATGGTCGATGATCTTGTAGGCTTCGCTCATTACTTGACGACCCCGATGAAGGCGATCTTGGCGATCGCGAAGACGCCCGCGGCAGCGCCGGCATAGGCATAGAAGTTCAGCAGCAGCATCGAGAAGAAGGCCAGGCCCTTGTCGTGGACATAGTCCTCCAGCATGACCTGCATGCCCAGGCGCAGATGCATGAAGATGCTGACGACCATCAGCATCAGCGGCACGGCGACCAGCGGATTGTGGATCCAGTTGACCACGCTCTCATAATCGAGGCCGGGCAGCGCGATCAGGCTGAAGAGCAGCCACAGCACCAGCAGCAGATTGCCGATGGCGGTGTAGCGCTGTGCCAGCCAGTGGTGCGCGCCATGCTTGGCCGAGCCAAGACCGCGGACGCGGCCGATTCCGGTTCCGGTACCCATCAGAATTTCCCCAGGCAGATCGCGGCCCAGAAGGCGGCGGTAGCGATCGTCGACAGCACGAAGGTCAGGATCGACCAGGTCTTGCTGGTCTTCAGGTCATAACCCGCACCCATGTCGAGCACGAAGTGACGCAGACCCGAGAAGAGATGCTGGAAGAAGAACCAGGACAGGCCCGCCATGACCAGATAGCCGATCGGCGAGGTCGCGCAGGTGACGAAGGTGGCATAGGCTTCCGGGCCGGTCGCAGCGGCCATCAGCCACCAGATGAGGCCAAGAGCACCGGCGGTGGCCAGGCCATTGCCCGTCACGCGGTGAATGATGGAGACGGCCATTGCCGGCCCCCATTTCCAGATCGTCAAATGCGGCGAGAGCGGCCGGCTTGTGGTTCGCGCCATGTCTACCCAGGTCCCTGCTATGTCCTTTGAGTCCGCTCCCCTTAGGAGCGAAGACGCCGAAGGGCAAGCCGCGCGGACCATGTCGATGCGCGCGCCCAAATAAGAAGTGATTAACCAAATGGCGCTATCACCGCCTGGTTCGTCCTGACACCTATTTGGGGTTCTGCAATCCATGACTTCCGCCACCACGCCCAGGAACGCCATCGCCCAGATGCTGGCCGAAGTGGACCCCCGCGGTGATCTGGCCCGTGGCATGGCCGAAATCGAGCAGCTGGTTGCCGACGATGCGGTCGTCGCCGCCCGCACCTTCTTCTCCACCTATATGGACAGTTCGGGCCTGCGAAACCGGTTGCAGCCCACGACGCTGGCGAAGATCGAGACCGCCGCGCATGAATATGTCCGCCAGAAGCTGCGCCATTACAGCGCCGGCGACTGGGCGCTGTCCTCCACCGCCTGCGTCCGCCACGCCCGCAAGCACGGCATTTCCGTGCGCGGCGTGCTGCTGCCCGTCGCCGCGGCCAACGAGAAACTGACCGATATCATCTGGGAACGCGCAGCCGATGACGCCACCCGGCGCCGGCTGGTCGACATCATGGCGCAGGTCGGCATGGTCGATGCCGGGCTGATGGCCAATGTGATCGCGATCGACGATGCCGAAAGCCAGCGCAATGCGCGCCAGCAGTTCGGCGTCCTGTTCGAGCAGCGCATCATGGGCGAGATCGACGGCGCGTCGCAGCTGGGCGAATCGCTGCGCGAGCAGGCCAAGGACGCTTCTGCCGCGACCCGCGGCATGCTGGGCAAGGCGTCGGAAGTCGCCGCCGCCGCCGAACAATCCGCCCTTGCGATGCGCGAGGCTGCCCGCACCTCGGCCGGCCTGATCCGCGCCATCGAGGACGCGCGCACCGAAGTGGAAAGCGCCGCCGAAGTGGCACAGCGCGCCGCGTCGCAATCGGGCGACGCCGTTTCCATGTCGGCCACCCTGTCGGACCATGCCAAGTCGATCGAATCGATCCTGGGCCTGATCCGCGACATTGCCGGCCAGACCAACCTGCTGGCGCTCAACGCCACGATCGAGGCCGCCCGTGCCGGTGACGCCGGTCGCGGCTTTGCCGTGGTAGCGCAGGAAGTGAAGAGCCTGGCCAACCAGACTGCCCGTGCCACCGACGAGATTGCCGGCAAGATCGCCGCCATCCAGGCATCGACCCGCCAGTCGGTGGAGACCAACGAGCGCATCCGCGACACCGTCGGCGAAGTGCAGGCCAGTGCCCAGCGCATCCGCCACGCCATGGACGCCCAGGCCCAGACCGTGACGATGATCACCGCCGCCGTCGACGAGACCGCGCTAGCGGCCGACTCGATGTCGACCACCATTTCGGCGATCCGCCAGGACACCGAAGTGGTCGCATCGGAAATCGACCAGCTGGAACGCGGCTTCATGAGCGTCGAGGGCAAGCTGTCCAGCCTGCGGCATGCCTCCAGCGACTTCGGCCGTCAGGTCGCCTGAGACTGGGCTGAGGCCGGGCTGCAAATAGCGCCTTTCTGCGCTTCCGGTGCTCACGTGCTTCAAGCACGCTGCGTCGGACCGAGGCACGTGACTCGGTCCGAGGTTCTCGAAAGTCACTATTTTCGCTCCGGCCTGAGCCCAATCTGACAATTGCCAGATGCTTCCCCTCTTCCCTCTGCTGGTCTAAAGGCGGCGGCATGAATGATGTCGCTGCGCCAGCCGCCCAGAGCTGGAAAGTCACCCTGCCCTGCACCCGCGCCGAAGCGGAGGCGCTGGACGGGGACATCGCCGCCTTCGCCCTGATGGAGCATCCGCCGGTGCTGATGACCAGCGAGGCGGAGCCGGACGACGAGAATAAGTGGCAGCTCGACGCCTATTTCGAGGGCAAGCCGAGCCCGGCGGCGATCAAGCTGCTCAAGACCCTGGTGCCCAGCGCATCGGGAATCAAGCCGCAGGTGGAAGCGCTGCCCGACGAGGATTGGGTGACGATGAGCCAGCAGGGGCTGGAACCCGTCACCGCCGGCCGATTCCATGTGCGCAATGTCGCCAGCGACCCCGAACAGCCCGGCCATGTCAATTTCCTGATCGAGGCGAGTCGCGCCTTTGGCACCGGCCAGCATGAGACCACCGCCGGCTGCCTGGCGATGATCGACCGGATGCGCAGCGTCGGCATGCGGTTCCGCAATGTCGCCGATATCGGCACCGGCACCGGCCTGCTCGCCTTTGCCGCAATGACATTATGGCCGCGCGCCCATGCGATTGCTTCCGACATTGATCCGGTGGCGGTCGACATCAGCCGGGAAAATGCCGTGGCGAACGGCATTGCCCTGGGCGGGGGGGCCGGCCAGTTGGCGCTCTGCACCGCCGCCGGCGTGGATCATCCCGCGCTGGTCGGCCGCGCGCCCTATGACCTGCTGATCGCAAACATCCTGGCCGGGCCGCTGATCGAACTGGCGCCTTCGCTCTGCGCGCTGGTGGAGGATGGTGGCACGATCGTGCTCGCCGGCCTGCTCAATGAACAGGCCGATGCGGTAATCGCCGCCTATCGCGCGCAGGGCATGCGCCTCGCCGAACGCAGCGATCGCGGTCATTGGCCGACGCTGCGCCTGCGCAAACGGCCGCAGATCGGCTGGAAGCGCCCCCGCCGCATCAATACCGCCGCGCGTGGCGAAGCCCCCGGCTTCGGCAGCATCTGACTTTTCGACTTATCCACAGGAGACGCTTTCATGGTCCTCACCCGTCAGACGATCATCCATGACGGTCCGGGCGGCACGTTCGAAAGCGTCGCCGTGGTCGACGATGCCGCCGCCGGCCCGGTGCCGGGCATCCTGCTGGTTCCCAATGTCCTGGGCACCAAGGAAGCCGACTTCCTCTATGCGGAGAAGGTCGCGGCGCTGGGCTATGCGGTGCTGGTCGCCGACGTCTTTGGGCAGGGCAAGCGCACCACCCGCGAGGATCCCGATGCCGGACGCTACATGAACGAACTCAACGCCGACCGCGTGCTACTGCGCGACCGGATGCTGGGCGCCCACGCGCTGCTCAAGAATATGCCGGCAGTCGATGCCGCCCGCACGGCCGCGATCGGCTTCTGCTTCGGCGGCAAATGCGTGTTCGATCTGGCCCGCGCGGGCGCCGACATTGCCGGCGGCGTCAGCTTCCACGGCGTCTATGAGGCACCGCCCTTCCCCAACGCCACGATCACCGCCAAGCTGCTGGTCTGCCAGGGCTGGGAAGACCCGATCGCGCCGCCCGAGGCGACCATCGGCCTGGCGAAGGAACTGACCGAGGCGGGCTGCGACTGGCAGATCCATGCCTATGGCCATACCGGCCACGCCTTCACCGACGAAAGCGTCCATATGCCCGAAAAGGGGCTGGCCTACAGCGCCGACGCCGACCGCCGCAGCTTCCGCGCGATGGTGAATTTCCTGGAGGAATTGTTCGGCTAAACCGCCAGCAGCTTCTCCACCGCTGCCGCGATCGCGAACAGGCGCTGGTCCTGCCCTGCCCGCGCCATCAGCATCAGGCCGACCGGCAGGCCGTCCTCGCGCGGCAGCGGCAGGGAAATGGCGCACAGGTCGAAGCTGTTGCCGAGGCCGGTGTTGCGCAGCAGCAGCCGGTTGCGGGCGACGAAGTCGTCGGCATGCGCCACCTCGGCCTGAGTCGGCGCGACGATCGGCGTGGTCGGCAGCACCAATATGTCCAATCCGGCCAGGCGCGCGTCCATCGATCGCACCAGCGCGGCGCGCTCCACCAGCATCTGCCGGTGGCGTTCGGGCGTCACGTCACGGCCCGCCTGCATCCGTGCCAGCACGATCGGATCGAAATCCTGCGCGCGGGTCGCGATTCGATCGCGATGGATGGCATAGGCCTCGACCGAGGCGATCGGCACCGGCGACTGGAGCGCCTGCATCGCGTCGAATTGCGGGAAGACTTCGTCGCTGAGCGTCATGCCCGCCTGGCCCAAGCGCGCCAGCGCATCGGCGAAACGGGCCGCGACGGTCGCGTCCAGATCGGCCAGCGGCAGGCCCTGGGGAATGCCGGCGCGCAGCCCCTTGAGCGGTGCAAGGTCGAGCCGGCGGGGTGCCTCTCCCGCCAAGATCGCATCGGTGCGGAAACAGGCGTCGACGCTGGTCGCGATCGGCCCGATCGAATCGAGCGTGGGCGAGAGCGGAAAGGCGCCGTCGGTCGGCACCCGCGCCTTGGTTGGCTTGTAGCCGACGACACCGCACAGCGCGGCGGGGATGCGGCAGGAACCGCCGGTATCGGTGCCGATCGCGATCTCGCACATCTGATCGGCCACCGCGACGCCGCCGCCGCTGGTCGATCCGCCGGGCACGCGGGTCCGGTCGGCGGGATTGCCCGGCGTGCCATAATGGGGATTGGCACCGACGCCGGAAAAGGCGAATTCGACCATGTTGGTCTTGCCGACGATCACCGCGCCGGCCTGCTTCAGCCGGGCAACGACCGGCGCATCGGCGGTGGCGGGCGGCGCATCGGCCAGGATCAGCGACCCGGCGCGGGTCGGTTCGCCTGCGACATCGAACAGATCCTTGATGCTGACAATGGCACCGTCGATCGGCGAGAGCGGCGAACCGGCGCGGGCATCGGCCGCGTCCGCCGCCGCCCGCGCGCTGTCCGCATAGAGGGTGAGGTAGGTGCGCCTGCCCTCCCCCGCCGGGTCGGCAATGCGCGCGAGCGTTGCTTCCAGACGCTCGCGCGACGGGCGGGATTTGGCGATGGCCGGCGCGCCGACGGTGCCGAGCACCATGGCGCCACCGGCGCCGTGCAGGATCGTCCGTCGCGTCACGCCGCCATGCTCCATCTATTGCCCCCGATCAGCCCGGTCAGATATCCTCGATCATCTCCGCCAGCACCGCCAGGCAATCCTTGCCGAGCTGTGCCGACCGGGCCGGCGACCAGCCGAAATCGGCGTCGGGCAGATCGTCATTATCCTTGAACGGCATTTCCAGCGTCATCGCCACCGCGCCGAAGCGTTCGGCCAGCTGGTTGGTCGACATGGCGAGATTGGCCTTGCCGCCACCCGCCACCGGATAGCCGAGGCGCGTCTGAAAATCGGGCGTCCGGGCCGCCAGCGTGTCGCGATAGCGATGATAGAGCGAGAGTTGCCGGTCGGTGATCGAGGGAATGCCCTCAAAGCCGGCCAGGAACACCGCCGGGATCGCCTCGTCGCCATGCACGTCCATGGCGAAATCGACACCGGTCTCGTCCATCGCGGCACGGACCAGATAGACTTCCGGGCTCTTGTCCATCGACGGCTCATGCCATTCGCGGTTGAGATTGATGCCCGCCGCATTGGTGCGCAGATGACCGCGCCGGCTGCCGTCGGGATTCATGTTGGGGACGATGTGGAAGGTCGCCTTCTGGCGCAGATAGCGCGCCACCGCGTCCTCGTCGTCGGTCAGGCGCTCCAGCGCGCCTTCCATCCACCATTCCGCCATGCTTTCGCCCGGATGCTGGCGGGCATAGAGCCAGACATTCTTGGGGCCTTCGCCGACGCTCAGCATGTCGAGCGGCTGGCCATCCAGCGTCAGGCCCAGTTCGCGGTGCTCGACGCCCGGCTGGCAGGCGGCCCAGGCGACCAGATCATGATGGCGCTCCATCGAATAGGGCGCGAAATAGGCAAGCCAGACGGCATTGCTGTCGGGCGAGAGGCGGATCGTCAGCGTGCCGTCGGCATAATCGGTATCGGCCTGAAGCCAATTCTCGCGATCTTCGCTCATCCGCGCCTTGTAGCCCGGCCAGCCGTCGGGATAGGCCGAGCCGGCGCAGTTCACGATCGCCAGTTCCACCTCCCGTCCGGCGGCGCCCGCCAGACGGAAATGGAACCATTGATAGAAGTCGCTGTCCTTGTCCTTGACGATTTCCAGCTCGGCGCGGACGCCTTCTGGACTGTCGGTGATGGAAAGAACGCGGATGTTGCCGCTGTCGAAGGCGCTCGAAATGGAGATGGTCATTTGACCGTTATAGTGCGCCCGGATTCGCCCGGATAGCCCCCGAGGAGGGCGGCGGCGAGCTTTTGCGCGACGGTGCGCGGCTGCGACTCGGGCGTGCCTTCACGCGATTCGGTCGAGGCGCGGCCTTCCCAGATGGCGGCCTGATCGCTGCGACGGCGAATCTGGATCTGCAATTCGGTGGAGACGATATCCTTGGGCTTGCCCGACAGGTTGATGCCGACGCCCAGCCCCAGGCCGGAATAGCCGCCACTGCCCAGCGCCCCGCCAACGCCGACGCTGACCGGCTTGTCATTGCGCGCGGTGCCGGTCGGGCGGAAGCTGCGGCGGAAGCCGACCAGCGCGACATAGTCGCTGCCTGCATCGCCCGCATTGGTGAAGCCGACCCGCTGCAACTCCTGGCTCACCGCCCCGGCATAGGTGCGGAATTCGAGGCCAACGTCCGGATTGCCGGGGATTTCCTGTACCGCGATCGATCCGGTCTGTGCCGGGCTGCCATTGTGGAATCGCGTCACCTCCACCGACGGCACCGTCGCGCAGGCGGCGAGCGACAGGGCAAGGCAGGAGGAGAGGATGATCTGTTTCAACATGCGATTGCACTCCAACGGGACTATGTCCAACACGCCGCCGACATAGCATTCCCTTCCAACGGGTGAAGCCATGACTTGGCTGCATGCAGGATGAACGGTGGCAAAAGGCGGTGGCCTGCGCTTGACTTTCGGCCGCCTCCCCCATAGGGGCTGCGCTTCGATTTTTCCAATCAGACATGATTCCAGAAGGCTGACAATGAAGATCCGCAACTCGCTCAAGTCGCTCAAGGGCCGCCACCGGGACAACCGCGTGATCCGTCGTCGTGGCCGGACCTACGTCATCAACAAGACCAACCGTCGCTTCAAGGCCCGCCAGGGCTAAAAGCGCGGACGGATCGGCTCGCCGATCCTCCGGACCTTCCAAAGGTCTTATTGAGCGCCCGATCCCATGGATCGGGCGCTCAACGTGTTGGCGCGGCATTTTCACGCGAATCGATTCGCGGCCATGAAAAAAAGCGCGGCCGCCCGAATGGGGCGGCCGCGCCGAATCGATCATGCCAAAGCCGTCAGGCCGGCAGGCTGGGTGTCTCGTCGCGCCCCTTCAGCTCGTCGCCGCGCACGGTCGCCACATGCAGCACATTGGTCGAACCGGGCGTGCCGAAGGGCACGCCGGCCAGCACCACGATCTTGCCGCCCTTGGCGCTCATGTCGTGGCGCAACGCCATGCGGCGCGCCTTGCCGATCATTTCCTCGAAATTGCCGATATCCTTGGTGCGGATCGCATGGACGCCCCAGGTCAGGCCCAGCTTGCGCGCGGTATCGGATCGCGGCGTCAGCGCCAGGATCGGTGCAGACGGCCGCTCGCGCGCCACGCGGCGCACGGTGCTGCCCGATGAGGTGAAGCAGGTGATGACGCTGGCGCCGACGACCGGCACGATGCCGGCGGCAGCCTCCGCCAGGGCGTCGGCGGTGGTCGGGTCGGGCCGCGTTTCGGTGAAGTGCAGACGGGCGAAATAGCCCGGATCGCGCTCCACGCTATGGGCGATGCTGTCCATCATCGACACTGCCTCGACCGGCCAGTCGCCCGCCGCCGTTTCGGCAGACAACATGATCGCGTCGGCGCCGTCATAGACCGCGGTCGCCACGTCCGACACTTCGGCGCGGGTCGGGGTCGGCGCCTTGATCATCGATTCGAGCATCTGGGTCGCAACCACCACCGGACGGCCCATGCGGCGCGCTGTCGCGACGATCTGCTTCTGCAGCGGCGGCACCGCCTGCGGCGGCAGTTCCACGCCCAGATCGCCACGCGCGACCATCACGCCGTCGGCCATCTCGATAATCTCCTCCAGCCGCTGCACGGCCGAAGGCTTCTCGATCTTGGCCATCAGCGCGCCATGACCACCCATCAGCTTGCGCGCCTCGGCCAGATCTTCGGGCCGCTGGACGAAGCTCAAGGCGATCCAGTCGCAGCCCTGATCGACCGCGAAGCTCAGGTCACGGCGATCCTTGTCGGTCAGCGCCGGCACCGGCACGACCACGTCGGGCACATTCACGCCCTTGCGGTTCGACAGGGTGCCGCCGATTTCCACGATGGTATCGATTCGCGTGTCCGTGACCGCCTTCACCCGCAGCACCAGCTTGCCGTCATCCAGCAGCAGCCGGGTCTCGGGAACCAGCGCGGCGTAGATTTCGGGGTGCGGCAGGTTCACGCGCTCGACGGTGCCCGGCGTGTCATCCCGATCGAGGACGAAGGCCGCTCCGGTTTCCAGCACCACCAGCCCCTTCTCGAACGTGCCGACGCGCAGCTTGGGGCCCTGAAGGTCGGCCAGAATCGTGGTCGGCCGGGAAAATTCCTTTTCCAGCTCGCGGATCGTGGCGATGCGGGCGGCATGATCCTCATGCGCGCCATGGCTCATATTGACTCGAAAGGCGTCGGCACCCGCGACAAACAATGCGCGGATCATCTCTGCGCTCTCGCTGGCGGGACCGAGGGTCGCGAGGATGCGAACCTTGCGCGAGCGGGGCGATAGTCGTGTCATGTCTTCTCCTGGCCGTATTGATCGCCTCTGGCTTGCCAGGGCGTCGTTATCGATTATCCGTGCTGCACGACAGGATGATGTAGATTAAGCGAAAGGTTCCGCCTGTGTCCGCTACCATACTCAGTGACGCCGTCGCTGCAACCGCCTTCCGTCGGCTGATCGCGCATTTGCAGCATCGGACCGACGTGCAGAATATCGATCTGATGGGCACGGCCGGCTTCTGCCGCAACTGTCTGGCCGACTGGATTGCAGAGGCCGACGGCGATCTGACCCGCGACGACGCCCGCGCAATCGTCCACGGCATGCCCTTTGCCGAATGGAAGGCCCGCCATCAGGGCGAGGCGACGCCGCAGCAGATCGCGAAGAAGCAGGAGAGTGTGGCGAAGAACGCGGACAACCATTAAGCGTTCGGCAGATCCTGCCGGACCGGCGCCGCGCGCGAAACGCAGTCCGAATTTCGCGAATGGAGCCTAATTCACGGTATCGGCGGACGCGCAAAGCGCTTCCACCTCGCCCGATCAGGCTCTAGGAGCGTCCACCAACCGATTCACACTGACACGGAGATTCCCATGAGCGAGGGCAATATCGCAGCCGACCAGCTGCGCCTTCTGATCGAGCGCATCGAGCGCCTGGAAGAAGAAAAGAAGGGCATCGGCGACGACATCAAGGACGTCTATCTGGAAGCCAAGGCGACCGGTTACGACAACAAAATCATGCGCCAGATCATCCGACTGCGCAAAATGCCTGCCCATGACCGGCAAGAGATGGAAGCGGTGCTTCAAACCTATCTTGCCGCACTCGGAATGGAGTGAGCTACTCGTCCCGCTCCCGATGCACTCGCTCGTAAAGCGCGAGCGTATCGGGATCGCCGGCTATAAGTTCATCTACAACTTTTCGTGTCATTAATGCGCTGATACGAAGCTCCCGTACAGTTTGCTCCATGACATGAAGCGACATTTCCAAAAACCAAAAGAAGCCCACCTTGGCAGCCTCAACATCTCCTTCAGAAACGTCTAAATCCTGATTTTTCTTGGGGTGGGTTATCCTGTTCCGCGTAGCAATCGCGACTTTCAATCGCTGCCATCCTACATGACCGAAATCCACTACCAAATCTGGACAGAATGTTTGTGCAACCTTGGTTGAAAAGCGGATCATAGCGGTCAAAGAAATATAACGGGCCTGCTCCACCATTTCTCCGCTACTCGAAATGGAAAAAGTTGCTTCTGCGAACGCCATCTCCATCTGCGGCGTAGCAACGTCCAAGTCCTTGGCCATCGACAGTATATGCATGCGATATACCCATGAGACACCTTCGGCGGCAGATACGATCGTCCGAAGCAAATTGCGTCGATCAGCAGCAGTATCTGACTTCGCGGCTCCATCGAGCGCCCATTGGACATCCTCAAGCAATATCCGAAAAAATTCCGTTTGCTCCTTATCCACGCTACGATACCCCCTCACTGGAGCACGTATAATAGCCTGCAACGAGGGCCGAAGAAATGACCGACATCATCGTCAGCACCACCAGCCGCCTGGAAGGCCGTCCCGCCCAGGATTATCTGGGCATCGTCACCGGCGAAGTGATCGTCGGCGCCAACCTCTTCCGCGACCTGTTCGCCAGCGTGCGCGACATCGTCGGCGGCCGATCGGGCGCCTATGAGGATGTGCTGCAACGCGCGCGCAGCGAAGCGATCGAGGAGATGCAGGGCAATGCCCGCAAGCTGGGCGCCAATGCCGTGGTCGGCGTCGACCTCGACTATGAAGTGATCGGCGCCAATGGCTCCATGCTGATGGTCTCCGCCTCGGGCACCGCGATCCGCTACTGATCGCACCGCCTCCGCTATCCTCTAGCGTTGCAGGATGGCGACGCGCTCGCTAGAGAGCGCGCTTCGGTTTCACAGAAAATGTCAGGAGAAGGCCGTGGCCGGCCATTCCAAATTCAAGAACATCATGCATCGCAAGGGTGCGCAGGACAAGAAGCGCTCGTCGATGTTCTCCAAGCTGTCGCGCGAAATCACCGTCGCGGCCAAGATGGGCATGCCCGATCCGGACATGAACCCGCGCCTGCGCCTGGCAGTCAACGCCGCCAAGGCCCAGTCGATGCCCAAGGACAATATCCAGCGCGCGATCGACAAGGCGATCGGCGGCGACATGGAGAATTACGAGGAAATCCGCTATGAGGGCTATGGCCCCGGCGGCGTCGCCATCATCGTCGAGGCACTGACCGACAATCGCAACCGCACCGCGACCAATGTCCGCACTGCCTTTGCCAAGAATGGCGGCAATCTGGGCGCGTCGGGCGCGGTGAGCCATGGCTTCGACCGCCTGGGCCTCATCACCTATCCCGCCAGCGCCGGCGATGCCGACGCCGTGTTCGAAGCCGCGCTGGAAGCGGGTGCGGACGATGTCTCGTCGAACGAAGACGAGCATGAGATCTGGACCGCGATGGACGCGCTGCACGAAGTCGCCAAGGCGCTGGAAGCCAAGCTGGGCCCGGCAGAGGGCGCCAAGCTCGCCTGGAAGCCGCAGACCACGCTGGAAGTCGACGAAGCCAATGCCGCAACGCTGCTGAAGCTGGTCGACACGCTGGAAGATGACGACGACGTCCAGACCGTCTGGGGCAATTATGAAGTCTCCGACGCCGTGATGGAGAAGCTGGGCTAAGATGCCCGGCTCCCGTTCGCTTCGGGCGAGATCGCGCAGCGCCGATGCGCGCCGGTCTTGCCCGATGCGGACGATCCTGCACCCATGATCATACTTGGCCTTGACCCCGGCCTCGGCACCACCGGCTGGGGCCTGATTGCCGCCGACGGCAATCGCCTGACCCATGTCGGCAACGGCCAGATCAAGACCGACAGCGCGATGTCGCTGGCGACGCGGCTGATGGCCCTCGACCTGGCGCTGACCGACCTGATCCTCGAACATCGGCCCGATGGCGCCGCGGTCGAGGAGGTGTTCGTCAACGTCAATCCGCAATCGACGCTGAAGCTGGGCCAGGCGCGCGGCGTCATCCTGCTGAATGCGGCCCGATCCGGCATGGAAGTGGGCGAATATGCCGCTCGCCTCGTCAAGAAATCGGTCGTCGGCGTCGGCAACGCATCGAAGGACCAGGTCCATGCCATGGTCCAGCGGCTGCTGCCCGGCGCCAAGATCGTCGGGTCGGACGCGGCCGACGCCCTTGCGGTGGCGATCACCCATGCCCATCATCTGGCGAGCGCCCGGCGGATGCCCGCGCGCTGACCTGCCATCGGAGACCATCGCGACCATGACCGACCTGCCCCACGCCCGCTACATCATCGTCCCGCATGACGGCGCGTGGAAGATCAACCTCAACAACAGCTATTATGGCCCCTTCGCAACGCAGCAGGCGGCCATCGAGAGCGCCACCGAAACGGCGAAGAAGGCGGCGGCAGGCGGCTATCCGGCATCGGTCCTGCTGATGAACGGCACCGCGTTCGACACAGCCTGGACCAGCATCGAAAACGACGACACCTGATTTTTACATATTTCGGGAACTCTTCGTCCCTTTCCGCATTTATCGACACCAGCATAAGCGGGCGCAGGGATGAGCAAGAAGATTCTGATCGTCGAGGACGAGATTTTCGTCGCGTTGGAAATCGAACAGATTGTGCAGGATGCCGGCTTCGACGTCGGCGGCATCGCGGCCGATCGCGAGGCGGCGATGGCCGCCGCCGAATCCTGCGACATCGCCCTGGTCGACCTCAACCTGCGTGATGGCCCCACTGGTCCTGCCATCGGCATGGAACTGGCCAGCCGCTTCGGCATCAAGGTCATCTATGTGACCGCCAATCCGGCGCAGATCGGCACGGCTTCCGTTGCCGCGCTGGGCGTCGTCACCAAACCCTTCCGCGCACAGAGCATTGCCCAGACCGTGCGCCTGGCCGCCACCGAAGCAGCCGACCTCGCCACGGCGGAGATTGCCGGCTTTACGCCCTTCCCGCCGCAGCGCGGTGCATCGAGCGTCGCGGTATCCGCAGGCTGAGTCGAAGCCCTTCGGGGCACCATTGTCGTTCGAGCTGACCACCCAGCTGACGCTCGACGCTGAGCGCAATCAGGCGACTGCCAAAGCCTTCGCTGGCGATCGGCGCCACACTCGGCCCGCCCTCTTCGCGCCAGTCGAGCCGGATATCCTCATCCTGCGTCACGACATGCAGCGCGATGAAGCCATCAGGCGTAGATAGCGCGCCATATTTGGCGGCATTGGTCGCCAGTTCATGAAACAGCAGCGCCAGCGGCGTCGCCGAGCGATCATCGATCGGCGGATTGTCGCCCGACAATTGCAGTCGTTCCCGGCCTCCATAGGGCGCAAAAATCTCCTCCAGCACGCCATGCAGCGATGCCTGCTCCTCCGCCATGCTGACGCCGCCGCCATGGGTCCGGACGAAGTCATGCGCCCGTCCCAGCGCCAGGATGCGGTCGCGCAGATCATCCGCCCCTTCCTGCATGCCCGGTCGCTCGCGCGCCGACAGGCCGATGAGGCCGGCGATGACGGAAAAGATATTCTTGATCCGATGCGACAGCTCATGCGCGATCATCTCGCGCTCTTCGAGCATCAGCTTCTGTTCGTGAATCTCGGTGCAGGTGCCGATCCAGCGGATGATCTGCCCCTGCGCATCGCGGATCGGCAGGGCGCGTCCCAGCGTCCAGCGATAGAGGCCGTCACGATGCCGCAGCCGATATTCGATTTCATAGGGATCGCCGCTCGCCAGCGAATGGCGCCATTTCTCCCAGGCTTTGGGCTGGTCATCGGCATGGAACATGCCGTTCCAGGCATCGCCATCGGTCGATCCCGCCGGCACACCGGTATATTCATACCAGCGCGCATTATAATAATCATGATAGCCGTCCGGCAGAGTCGACCAGACCATCTGCGGCATGGTGTCGGCCAGGGTGCGAAACATGCGGTCGCTGTCCGCCACTGCCTCTGCATCCAGTCGCTGCTGGGCGATGACATCGCGGTCGCGCCGCCGCCCTTCCAGTTCGATCATCACCTGCCGCGCCAACAGCGAAAGCCCCTGGCGCTGCAGCGGGGTCAGATCATCGCGCGGCACCGTGTCGATGACGCAGAGCGCGCCCAGCGGCTCACCATCGCCGCCGACCAGCGGCGCCCCGGCATAGAAGCGGATATGCGGCGCACCGGTGACCAGCGCATTGTCGATGAAACGCGCATCCTGCGTCGCGTCGGGCACGACGAAGATATTGTCGCCCAGCATGGCAAGAGCGCAGAAGGAGACGTCACGCGGCGTCTCCTCCGCATCCAGCCCCACCCGCGCCAGAAAGCGCTGCCTTACATCCTCGACAATGCTGACGAGCGCGATCGGCGCCCCGCATAGTTGCGCGGCGAAGCTGGTGATGTCGTCAAGGGTACGGAAACCGCCGGCGTCGAGATCATAAAGCGCCAGCAGCGCCGCCCGATCCGTTGCCAGGCCGCGTCCGTCAGCCATCGCTGACCCGCTCGATGTCGGCGCCGACGGCCGAGAGCTTTTCCTCCAGCCGTTCATAACCGCGATCGAGATGATAGACGCGGCTGACGATGGTCTCGCCTTCGGCAGCAAGGCCGGCCAGGATCAGGCTCATCGAGGCGCGCAGATCGGTCGCCATCACCGGCGCACCGACCAGCTTGTCGACGCCACGCACGACCGCAGTGCGGCCGTTGACGCTGATGTCGGCACCCATGCGCGCCAGTTCGGGCACATGCATGTAGCGATTTTCGAAGATCGTCTCGGTCAGGACCGACGCGCCCTCCGCCTTGGTCAGCATCGCCATGAACTGCGCCTGCATGTCGGTCGGGAAGGCCGGGAAAGGCGCGGTCGACAGGGTCAGCGGCTTGAGCTTGCCGTCTGACGAAACGCGGATGCCGTCGCGATGCTCGTCGACCTGCACGCCCGCGTCGCGCAGCGCAGCCAGGATGGCGTGCATGTCGTCGGCATTGGCGCCGATCAGATCGAGCGAACCGCCGGTGATCGCCGCAGCGCAGGCATAGCTGCCCGCCTCGATACGGTCGGGCATGACGCTGTAGGTCGCGCCGTGGAGACGATCGCGGCCGTGGATCACCAGCTTGTCGGTGCCCACGCCCTCGATATCGGCGCCCATCGCGATCAGCAGCTTGCAGAGATCAACGATTTCCGGTTCGCGCGCGGCGTTTTCCAGGATGCAGGTGCCCTTGGCAAGCGAGGCCGCCATCAGCGCATTTTCGGTCGCGCCGACCGACACCACCGGGAAGGTATAGATGCCGCCGGGCAGGCCGCCATCGGGCAGGCTGGCGCGGACATAGCCGGCCGCGATCTCGATGATCGCGCCAAAGGCTTCCAGTGCCTTGAGGTGCAGGTCGATCGGCCGGTTGCCGATCGCGCAGCCGCCGGGCAGCGACACCCGTGCCTCGCCGGCGCGGGCGAGCAGCGGGCCGAGCACCAGGATCGACGCGCGCATCTTGCGCACGATGTCATAGGGCGCCTCGGTCGAGGTGACGCGACCGGCGCGCATCGTCATGACGCGGCCGAAATCCTCCGGACGGGCGCCCTCGATCATGGTCGACACGCCAAGCTGGTTGAGCAGATGGCCGAAGCTGTCGACGTCGGCCAGGCGCGGCAGATTGCGCAGCGCGACGGGCTCGTCGGTCAGCAACGCGCACGGCAGCAGCGTCAGGGCAGCGTTCTTAGCGCCGGAGATGGGAAGGCGGCCATTGAGTTGCTTGCCGCCGCGAATGTGAATGCGGTCCATTGGCTAGGTTTCATAGCGTCTATTGCGCGCCGTGCAAGGCGCGCGCGCGGTCGTTCGGCGTGAAAAACGGGCAAAGCCGGGCGTAGCGGAAGACTATTTTCGCGGATCGCCGCAACCTTGATCGAGTTTAGTGCGCCTTGCCGAAATGCAGCCAAAAGGAGGTTGGGGCGTTCTGCCATCGTAACAACAATTTCAAGAAGAAGGTGTATTGGTGGCGACGAGCTGTTTCGCGGAAAGACTGGCCAAGACGGTTCCCCTGTCCGACGCAGAAAAAGCAGCATTGGCTCGGCTGGAAGAAAATCCCCGCAAGATCAAGCGCGGGGCCATGATCCAGCGCGTCAACGAGACGATCACTGAGTTGTTCGTGCTGCGCGAAGGTCGGGTCATGAGCTATGTCATCCTGCCCGATGGCAGCCGCCAGATATTGCGCGTCTACTTCCCCGGCGATTTCATCGGTTCGGCGAGCACCATCTACAGCAAGGCCCCGGAATCACTGGTCGCCCTGTCGGACGCCATGGTCTGCCCGTTCGACAAGCATGCGCTGCGCCGGCTGCTGGAGGAATATCCGCGCGTCGCCGCCCTGCTGTTCCTGCTGTCCAATGCGGAGCGGGTGGCGATGACCGACCGGCTTGCCTCGCTCGGCCGTACATCGGCGAGGGCGCGGGTCGCCTCCTTCCTGCTCGACATGTTCGACCGGCTGCGCGTGACGGACGACAGCATCACCGACAGTTTCGACCTCAAGCTGACGCAGGAAGAGATTGGCGACGCGATCGGCCTGACGTCGGTTCATGTGAACCGGATGATCCGACAGATGGAGCAGGAAAAGCTGATCAGCCGCGCCAATGGCCGGATCACGCTGGTCGACATGGCCCGGCTGGAAGAGATCGGCCATTATACCAACCGGCACAAGCATATGGACCTGGACTGGCTGCCCGCAATGAGCTGACGCGCCGCGCGTCAGGCCAGCAGTTCGACATCCCAATAGAGCCAGTCGTGCCAGCTTTCGTGGAGATAGCCGGGCGGGAAGGCACGGCCATGTTCCTGCAGCTGCCAGCTGGTCGGCCGGATCGGCTGGACATGCAACTGCATGCCCGCTTCTCTGGGCGTGCGCCCGCCCTTCTTGAGATTGCAGGGCGAACAGGCGGTCGCGACATTCTCCCAGGTGGTGCGGCCACCCGCGCGCCGCGGCACGACATGGTCGAAGGTCAGATCGTGCGTCGTGCCGCAATATTGGCAGCTGAAACGATCGCGCAGGAACAGGTTGAACCGGGTGAAGGCCGGATGCTCCGAGGGTCGCACATATTGCTTGAGCGCGATGACCGAGGGGATGCGCATCTGCAGGCTGGGGCTGTGGACTTCCCGCTCATAGGAAGAGACGATGTCCACCCGCTCCAGAAAAATCGCCTTGATGGCGGTCTGCCAGGGCCACAGGCTCAGGGGATAATAGCTGAGCGGGGTATAGTCCGCATTCAAAACCAGCGCCGGGCAGTTTTCCGGATGCCGTATCAGGTCGGGATGGTACATAGTCGCCTCTACCCCCTTGCCGACGCCGCTGATCGACCAACAACGTGACAAGAGCATGACAGCATTAACGAATATCCGCCGTCAAGAGCCTGTATGACTCAATCCACCGCACCACAGCATCTTGTGAGTCGTTTCGCGCCAAGCCCCACCGGTCGATTGCATGTCGGCCATGGCTGGTCGGCGCTGATGGCGATGGACCTGGCACGGGCCGCGGGTGGCGCCTTTCGCCTGCGGATCGAGGATATCGACGGCACCCGTAGCCGGCCCGAACATGTCGACGGGATAATCGAGGATCTGCGCTGGCTGGGCGTGGCATGGGATGGGGAGATCATCTTCCAGTCGCAGCACCTGGCCGACTATGACGCGGCGCTCGACCAGTTGCGCGCGATGGACCTGCTTTATCCCTGCTTCTGCACGCGCGCCGATATCCAGGCGAGCCTGACCGCGCCGCATGGCCCGGAAGGCCCGGTCTATCCCGGCACCTGTCGCGCCCTGCCGAACGCCGAGCGCGCGCAACGCATCGCGGCGGGCATGCCCCATGCCTGGCGGATCGACATGCAGGCGGCGGTCGCACGGGCGGGGCCACTCCGCTGGGCCGCCCTGCCCTATCCCATCGACCTGGATGCGCACGCCATCGACAGCCCTGCCGATCCGGCGGCGGCCGGTGATGTCGTGCTGGCGCGCAAGGATGCGCCGGCCAGCTATCATCTGTCCTGCACGCTGGACGATGCGGCGATGGGCGTCACCCATGTGCTGCGCGGCAATGACCTGCGCGCCGCGACCGACATCCATCGCCTGCTGCAGGCGCTGCTCGACCTGCCCAGCCCCGCCTATATCCACCACCCGCTGCTGCTGGGCGCCGATGGCAAGCGGCTGGCGAAGCGGGACGGCGCGATCGCGCTCGCCGAACTGCGTGGCGCCGGCATGGACCCGCAGCGCCTGGCCGATGATCTGCGCGCCGGGCGCTTTCCGGTTGGCATCACCGCCGGAGCGGCCTAGCATCCCCCTATGACCACCGTGCTCGTCATCGCCCTGATCCTTGCCATGGCCGCGACCCTGTTCGCGCTTGTCCGCGGCATCATCGCCTTCCTCCAGGCGACGAAGGAGGAACTGAACCTGCCGGAGGGGGCGCCGCGCCCGTCCAGCCTGAAGCAGAACCGGATGATGATGAACCGCATCCTGTTCCAGGCCGGCGCCGTCATCATCATCGCCTTGCTGCTGATGATGAAGGGCAATGGCTGAGGGCTGATGGTCAAGCTCAACAAGATCTACACCCGCACCGGGGACGCGGGCACGACCGGTCTGGTCGATGGGTCGCGCCTGCCCAAACATGCGCCGCGCATGCAGGCGGTGGGTGACGTGGACGAGGCCAACAGCGCGATCGGCCTCGCCATCCTGGCGATCGGCGACAGGCCCGAAGCAGCCTGGCTGACCACCATCCAGAATGATTTGTTCGATCTGGGCGCGGACCTTGCCACCCCGATCCCGGATGGCGCGGACGAACCCTGGGCGCTGCGCATCATTGCCGGGCAGGTCGCGCGACTGGAGCAGCAGATCGACGACATGAATGCCGATCTGGCCCCGCTCGACAGCTTCATCCTGCCGGGCGGCAGTCCGGCCGCCGCCGCCGTCCATCTCGCCCGTGCGATCACCCGCCGGGCCGAGCGCAGCGCGACGGCCGCCGCCGCCGATGTTGCGCTCAATCCGCAGGCGCTGGCCTATCTCAACCGTCTGTCCGACCTGCTGTTCGTGCTTGCCCGCTGGCTGAACGACAATGGCGCGCGCGACGTTAAATGGGTGCCGGGCGCGTCAAGACAGGTCTGATTTCAACGGCCTGGCTACCATCGGCCACGCTTTGCCTTGCACCGCAACATTAACCCTATTCATTCAGAGCGCGTTTAGCCAATTCTCCAAATTTGCGGGTTATTCGCAATTAGTGAGAGGGCCAAGATGCAATTCTATCTGGCAACATCCTTCATCTTTCCGCGCAGCCTGCGCCTGCGCCTGTTTGCACTCTGTTTCGTCGCGACCCATCTGCCGCTGATCGGCTATATCAGCTGGGGCATGGCCACCGGCCGGATCGCACTGGCCGAGTTCCTGCTGCTGCTTGGCGCCACGCTGGTCGGCACGATCATGGCACTGATGGGGATCGGCGCGCTGCTGAGCCCGATCCATGCGCTGGCCGATACGCTGCGCCCCGACAGTCCCGAGGCGCCGGTCCTGCCCGAAGTCGGCGACGTCATCCGCACCCTCTATGCCGGCGTCCACCGCGCCGCGACATCGACCCGCGCGCAGATGGACGAATTGCAGGTGGCGGCGCATGAAGACCCGCTGACCGGCATCGCCAACCGGCGCGGCCTGCTGGCGCAGATCGAAGAGCTGCCGGTCGAGAAGCGCCAGGGCTGCATCGCGATCATCGACATCGATCATTTCAAGCAGGTCAATGACCGGCTGGGCCATGACGAGGGCGACCGGGTGCTGCGCGATTTCGCCACCCGCCTGTCCGCCCAGATCCGGCGCATCGACATGGTCGCGCGCTGGGGCGGCGAGGAATTTGCCGTCTTCTTCCAGCATTGCATCGAGGATGAAGCGAGCTGGTCGCTGGCCCGCCTGGCCGAACAGATTCGCGAGCATCCGCTGGGTGATGTCGATGGTCGCCCGATCACCTTTTCCGCCGGCATCTGTCGCTGGAAGGGCGAGGAGATGGACGAGGTGCTGCGCCTTGCCGACCAGGCGCTGTACGAAGCCAAGGCCAATGGTCGCAACCAGCTGCGCCGTGCCCGGCCGGAGCGCACCGCCGCCTGATTCTGCGCCGCAGCGGGCCGGCAAGGAACCGACCTGCCCGGTCATGCGCTTACCCCTTGCGAGAGCGGTGCAACCGTATCGAAAGGGGCGTGCATGGCCAAAATCTGGATCCAGCCCGGACAGGAGGCGCTGGCGGAACGCCATCGCGCCGTCCGCGCCCTGACGCAGGCGCTGGCCGCGCCTTTGTCCGACGCGGATGCCACGGTGCAGTCGATGCCCGACGCATCGCCCGCCAAATGGCATCTGGCCCATGTCAGCTGGTTCTTCGAAACCTTTGTCCTGCGCGATCATGTCGAGGGTTATCGCCCGTTCGACGACCGCTTCGCCTATCTGTTCAACAGCTATTATGAGGCGGAAGGGCCGCGCCATGCCCGGCCGATGCGGGGCATGCTGACCCGGCCGAGCCTGAACGACGTGCGCGCCTATCGCGCCCATGTCGATGCCGCGCTGCTGGCCGCCATGCCGCATCTGCCGGAGGCCGCCTGCACGCTGGTGACGCTGGGCCTGCAACATGAGCAGCAGCATCAGGAATTGCTGCTGACCGACCTGCAGCATCTTTTTTCGCTCAATCCCATCGCCCCTGCCCTGTTCGACGCACCCAGGGCGATGCCCGCGCCGGTGCCCGGACCGCTGCACTGGATCGAGGGGCGCGAGGGGCTGGTGGAGATCGGCGACGACGGCAAGGCCGGTTTCGCCTTCGATTGCGAGGGACCGCGCCACAAGGTCTTCCTGCGCCCCCACGCCCTGGCCCACCGGCCGATCACCAATGGCGAATGGATCAGCTTCATCGAGGATGGCGGCTATCGCGACCCCGCGCTCTGGCTGTCGGATGGCTGGGCCTGGGTCCAGGGGGAAGGGATAGAGGCGCCGCTCTACTGGCAGCGCGGCGAGCAGGGCTGGACCCGTTTCGGCCTGGACGGACGCCAGCCGGTCAATCCGGCCGCCCCGGCCTGCCATATCAGCCTGTATGAAGCCGATGCCTATGCCAGCTGGGCGGGCGGGCGCCTGCCGACCGAGGCGGAATGGGAAAGCGCGGCGCTCAACATCGCGCCGACCAGTGGCGAGCAACTGGACGGCGCCGCCTGCCCCCGCCCCCGCGCCGCCGAAGACGGCACCAGCCTGACCCAGATGTTCGGCGACGTGTGGGAATGGACCGGCAGCGCCTATCGCCCCTATCCCGGCTTTCGCACCGCCCCCGGCGCGGTCGGCGAATATAATGGCAAGTTCATGTCCGGGCAGTTCGTGCTGAAGGGCGGCAGCTGCGCCACCCCGCGCGGCCATGTCCGCGCCAGTTACCGCAATTTCTTCCACCCCCATCAACGCTGGCAGTTCACGGGACTGCGGCTGGCCAAGGATCTGTAAGCCCCATGCTGCTGACACATGACATGCCCGCCGCCCGCACCATCGACCCGGCCTTTCGTCGCGATATCTTGGCCGGCCTTGCCCGATCGCCCAAGGCGACCCCGCCCATCTGGTTCTATGACCGGCGCGGATCGGAATTGTTCGAGGATATTACCGACCTGCCCGAATATTATCCGACCCGCACCGAAACCGCGCTGCTGGCCGGACATGGCGATGATTTCGCTGCCGCCATCGGCCCCGGCCGGGCGGTTGTGGAATTCGGCGCCGGCAGCGCACGCAAGACGCCGCACCTGCTGCGCGCGATCGCCCCAGCCGCCTATGTGCCGATCGACATCAGCGGCGATTTCCTGCGCACCAGCAGCGCCGAACTGGCGAGCGCCTTTCCCGGCCTGCCGGTGCTGCCGCTGGTCGGCGATTTCACCGGCGCTTTGGCTCTGCCCGATGCGATCGATGGCCTGCCGCGGCTCGGCTTCTTCCCCGGCTCCACCATCGGCAACAGCGAACCGGACACCGCCGTCGACCTGCTGCGCGCGATGCGCCGACTGCTGGGCGATGACGCGATGCTGCTGATCGGCATGGACCGGATCAAGGATCGCGACCGGCTGATCGCCGCCTATGACGATGAAGCCGGTGTCACCGCCGCCTTCAACCGCAACCTGCTGGTACGGATCAACCGCGAACTGGAGGGCGACCTGCCGGTCGATGCCTTTGCCCATCGCGCCATCTGGAATGACGAGAAGGCGCGGATCGAGATGCATCTGGAAGCGACCGAGCCACTGCATTTCCATGTCGCGGGCCAATGTTTCCACATGAAGACGGGCGAGACCATCCACACCGAGAGCAGCCATAAATATGGCGCGCGCGACGAACGGCTGCTGCTGCGCGCGGGCGGATGGGAACCCACGGCCGAATGGATGGACCCGGACGGCCTGTTCGCGCTGGTGCTGGCGAAGGCGGGGTAGAATCTGCCGGGGAATTTCACGCGACAGTCGAAGTTCACAGTGTCGCGAGGCCGATTCCGGCCAAATGCGCCGGCTATGCGCCTGCAACGCGCCGGTGAAGCGACAGTCGCGCGACAATCGGGTCAGGGCGACGCGCCTTCGACGCCACACTGACGCGACAGTGAGGCGACAGTGAAGCGCCATTTGGCGGCGGAAACCCGATGATGCGGGGTTGGTCTGGGGTTCGACTTCCATCGCCCAGGATAGATCAGAGAAAGGCCGAGTAGGAAAGCGAGGGGCGGGGCTCTTGCCGCTGCCCGGCAACTGGCATCGGGATTGAAGATGCGATATGATAAAATCATATCGGAATGGAGGCAGGCATGGCCGCGAAAGCAATTACCGTGACGCTGGGCGAAATGACGTCGCATGCCGAACGTCATCTGGCATCCGGCCGCTATGCATCGATGAGTGAAGTCATGCGCGCCGGTCTGCGCGCGCTGGATCGGGAAGAGGCTGTGCTGGACGAACTGGTGCGCGTCCGCGTGGCAGAAGCGCTGGCCGATCCGCGCCCCCCGATGCCGCTCGACAAGGCATTTGCGCAGGTCAGGGCCGCGATCGACAAGGCATGAGCCATCATGTCCAATTGTCGGCATTGGCGATCGAGGATCTGATTGCGATCCACCATTGGGTGCGTGCGGAAGCCGACCTCGCCACGGCCGATCGCTATCTGGCCCGGATCGAGGAGCGCGTTGCCGCACTGTCCGACTTCCCCGATCGCGGATCTCCGCGCGATGATCTGATCGCGGGCCTGAGGACACTGACCTTCGAGCGCCGGCTATTGATCGCCTATCATGTGGACAGAGAGATGGTCACCGTTCAGCGCGTCATCCATGCGGTGCGCGATCTGGGGGCGATGCTTCAGACACCCTGAAGCTGGCGCCGACCCGCTTATTCCGTCGCCAGCAGCAGGTCGCGCAGGTCGTGCAGGCTGGGCAGGACGGCGGTGGCCGCCAAGACCAGTTCCTCGGTCGGCGGCAGGAGGTCAGGGACCATCACCGTCGCCATGCCCGCCGCCACGCCGGCGCGGACGCCGGCATGGCTGTCCTCCACCGCGACGCAATCGGCCGGATCGACGCCCAGTCGCTGCGCGGCCAGCAGATAGGGCTGCGGATCGGGCTTGGGGCGGTCGACGTCATTGCGGGTGACGACGGTCTGGAAATAAGGAAGCAGCCCCGCCTTCTCCAGCCGCTGCTGGGCATAGGGCGCCATGGTCGAGGTGGCGATCGCCATCGGGATGCCGGCCCTGGCCAGATGATCCAATATGACCTCCGCGCCCGGCCGCAGCGGAATGCCCGCCTCCAGCGCGGCGACGAACAGCGCGTCGCTGTCGGCATAGAATTGATCGACCGGAAAGTCCGGCCCCATGCGGTCGGCCAGCATCCGCAGATTCTCGTCGCGATGGATGCCGACCATCGACAGCAGCATCTCGTCCGACATCGGCCAGCCCATCGCCGCGCCGGTGCGGGCGAAGGCGTCGCGATGCGCGGCCTCCGTATCCAGCAGCGTGCCGTCCATGTCGAAGATGACGGCGCGGATCGGGTTGGGCAGCGCAGCGGCGGCTTGCGGCGGCGCGTCGGAAAGGGATGCGGTGCTTGCCATGCCCGTCATATGGTGTGTGCGCTGCAATATTTCCATTGCAAAGCGCGCCATCGGGGCTGCAATTTTCCTATTGCAGCTGCGTCCTATTCGACCACCTGCGCGGTCCAGACGGGGATCCAGCGCCAGGCGCCACGGCATTCACCCATGCTGGTCGCTTCGGTCAGGCGGAAGCGGCTGCCATCCCAGACATAGGTCTGGCTGGTGCCGCAATCGCCGATGCCGCGCCCCTTGGCGAAGCTTTGCAACAGCGACTTTTCGGGCGCCCAGCCGGCATTGACCAGGGTGGGATGGCCGATCTCCTCCGTGCCCCAGCCGGGCGCATAGTCGAACGGCGCGAAGCGGAAGCTGCGGCGGCCCGGAATGCCGCTGGCGATCACCGGCACAGTAGTAAAATTATAGGCGCCAGAGCCACAGGGGACCAGGATCAGCGTGTCATTCTTCGACAGGCGATGCAGTTCGGACTGGCCATTGGCCATCTCGTCGGTGCAGCCGGTGAACTTGCCGAGCGCGGTCCGCTCCTCGCGCCACAGCGCGGCCGGGGCATCGCCCGCCGCGATGATCGCGCGATGGATCGCCGGCGTCGGCGGCGCGACCCGCACCGCCAGCGGCCCGAGCGGCCCGGTCGCGACCAGCGCTGTGGTGGTGCCGGCCCGACCCTGGCGCGCATCCATGTAGCGGATCGCCGCGCCCGCGCCCGCGAGCGAGGGACGACCGAGCGACCGGTTGCCGGTGCGCACTTCCATCGTGCTGCCGCGCGCCATCGCGATCGCCAGCGCCGACGCCTGCGGCCCGCGCAGGGTGGCGTCGCCATCGCGCGCGGTCACCGTCGCGACCTTGCGGCCGTCGACCAGGAAGCTGACGTCGGAGGAACCCTTGGCATCGCGGCTGACCCAGACTTCGGCCGCAGCATCGGGACCAGCCGAACGGGCAACACCGACCATCACCGGATTGTCGGGCCAATCGCTGCCGGGCAGCAGCGACACCGCCTCGCACCGGTTGCGGTTGTCGCAACCGATGGTCCAGTCCTTGTAAGTTTCAAGCGTGCCAGGCTTGGGCGCGGGCGCGTTGGTCTGCGCCGTTGCCATGCCAATGGTGCCGATGGCCGTTAAGACGGCCGCGAAAAATCTAAGTTCCCCCATCGGTTAACCATAACCGATTTGTTAAGCCGGGGGTAGAGCCTCTGTTAAGTAATCGAAATGATTTGGTTAAAGGCTTAACATCAACCCGGCCAGCGCCGCGCTCATCAGATTGGCCAGGCTGCCGGCGACCAGCGCCTTCAGCCCCAGCTTGGCGATCATCGGCCGCTGATTGGGGGCAAGATTGCCGGTCACCGCCATCTGGATCGCGATCGAGCTGAAATTGGCGAAACCACACAGCGCGAAGGTGATGATGGCGATAGTCGAGGGCGACAGGCCGTCCTGCACCTGGCCAAGGTTGATATAGGCGACGAATTCGTTGAGCACGACCTTGGTGCCGAACAGGCCGCCGGCTACCTGCGCCTCGTTCCAGGGGATGTTGAGCAGATACATGACCGGCGAGAAAACATAGCCGAGCAGTTGCTGGAAGCTGAGTTCGGGATAGCCGAAGATGCCGCCGATGCCGCCAAGGATGCCGTTGGCGAGCGCCACCAGCGCGACGAAGGCCAGCACCATGGCGCCGACGGCGACGGCCAGCTTGACGCCGGTCTGGGCGCCCTGCGCCGCCGCCATGATGATGTTGGCGGGCTTTTCCTCGTCATGGGTGGCGACGGGCATGGGTTCGCCCGGCGTGGTTTCCGCGTTCAGCACCGCCGCGACCGCAGCCGCACGGCGCGTTTCGGGCAGGTGGATATCATCCTCCAGCGGCAGTTCCGGTTCGCATTCCGGCTCGTCGGGCATCATGATCTTGGCCATCAGCAGGCCGCCGGGCGCCGCCATGAAGCTGGCCGCGAGCAGATAGTCGATCTTGATCCCCATCGAAGCATAAGCGGCCAGGATCGTGCCGGCGACGCCCGCCATGCCGCTGGTCATCACCGCGAACAGCTGCGGCCCGTTGAGGCCGGCAAGATAGGGACGGATCACCAGCGGGCTTTCGCTCTGGCCGACGAAGATATTGGCGGCGGCGCACAGGCTTTCCACCTTCGACACGCCCGTCACCTTCTCGATCGCGCCGCCGACCCAGCGGACGATGAACTGCATGATGCCCAGATAATAGAGGATCGACACCAGGCTGGCGAAGAAGATGATCACCGGCAGCGCGGCGATGGCGAAGCTGGCGCCGCCGATTTCGGGCTTCGCCAGCGGGCCGAAGATGAAATTGGTCCCCGCCTGCGCATAGCCCAGCAGATTGGCGACGCCGTGCGACATGCCCGCGATGATGGCGCGTCCGGCTGGGACATAGAGCACCAGCAGTGCGATCCCCGCCTGCAGCAGGAAGGCCGCGCCGACCACGCGCAGCCGGATCGCGCGGCGGTTGGAAGAGAGGGCAAAGGCAATGGCAAGAATCAGCAATATGCCGGCGAGGCCGATAAGAAGATGCATGAAGCGCTTTCGCGGGAATGGGCAAACCGCGCGACTATACAGGGCCAGCGCGCGGAAACCAGCAGGGAATCCCGCCCCGCGATATAAATGAGATAACCTCGCTTTTTGTCGGCAAATCGATCAGAACCATGAGGACACAGAAGATGCGATGGGGAGAGGCGATGCTGATGGAAACCGACAAGCCCGGTGCCGCTACGGAATGGCGGCGCCATTATATGCTGCCGATCGCGGCCGCGCTCGGCTATGCCACCAGCGTCGTCCATATCTATGGGCTTGGCCCCTATATCCAGCCGATCAGCGACCAGTTCGGCTGGACGCGGACGCAGGTGACGGTGGGCCTGACCCTGTCCACCCTGGTCCAGGCTGTCTTTTCCGTGCCGATCGGCCTGATGGTCGACCGGCTGGGGCCGCGCGTCTTCGGACTGGTCGGCGTGCTGCTGACCTGTGGCGCCTTTGCCCTGCTGGGCACGGCGACCGGCAGCCCCGGCCAATGGTATTTGCTCTGGGCGCTGCTGGCGCTCGCGACCCTGCCGGTGCAGGCGACGATCTGGACCAGCGCCGTCGCCACCCGGTTCGAGGCGTCACGCGGCCTGGCCTTTGCCATCACCCTGTGCGGCGCATCGATCGCGGTCGCCATCTTTCCGCTGATGGGCAGCTGGCTGATCGGCCATTATGGCTGGCAACGCGCCGCGCCGATCCAGGCGGCGATCTGGGCGGCGTGCAGCTTCCCGCTGATCTTCCTCTTCTTTCGCGGCGCGCGTGATCGGCGGCGCGGCGAGGCCGTTGCGGCCACCGCTGCGGCACCCGCTATCGGCGCCACGCTGGCAGAAGGGGTGCGCTCCTCCATCTATCATCGCCTGCTGCTCGCCAGCCTGCTCTTCACCTTCACCATCATCGCGCTGGTCGTGCATTTCGTGCCGATCCTGACCGATCGCGGCGCGGACCCGATGCGGGCGGCCGGCATAGCCTCGGTCGTGGGCCTTTGCTCGATCATCGGCCGGCTGGCGACCGGGCTGCTGCTCGACCGGTTCCGCGGATCGCTGGTCGGTGCCGGCGTCTTCCTGCTGCCGGCGGCCGCCAGCCTGTTGTTGCTGGGCGCCGGAAACAATGTCGCGCTGCTGATCGCGGCGGCCGCGCTGATCGGCCTGACATTGGGCGCGGAAGTCGACGTGATCGTCTATCTCACCACCCAGCATTTCGGCCTCAAGACCTTTGGCGGCCTTTATGGCGGGCTGCTGATGGCACTGTCGGTCGGCACCGCCACCGGGCCATTGGGCGCGTCGGCGATTTTCGACCGCTTCGGCAATTATGCGCCCTTCCTGTGGATAACGCTTGTCCTGATGGTCGGTAGCAGCCTGGCGCTTGCCAGCCTGCCGCGCCCGGCCTTTGCCCGGCCGCGAGGCCATTGAGGGGGCATTGACATAAAGCGCTACAAAGCCGCCACGTCGAGACATCGCGAGGATATATGGCGCGCCTAGTCCTGCCCTTCTGACAGTCCACAGACGACAGAAGGGTAGAGCGAGATGATGCAGGATGGCGCGCATGACGACCATGGCCATGGCCTGGCCGATGACCTGGCGCAGATGCGCAAGCTGGCCGGCGAGGCGATGGGCCGGCGCCGCACGTTGCGCCTGCTCTTTTCGGCCGGCAGCGCCGCGCTGATCACCGCCTGTGGTGGCGGCGGCAGTGACAGCGATAGTGACACGTCGACCGCCACGCCGACGCCCACCCCTACCCCGACGCCCACACCCACGCCGACCCCGACGTCGAGCACCTGCATCGCCGATCCGGAAGAGACCAACGGCCCCTATCCGGCGGACGGATCCAACAGCAGCAATGGCAGCGTGGTCAATGTGCTGGACGACACCGGCATCGTGCGCACCGACATCCGGTCGAGCTTCGGATCGTCGAGCGGCACCGCCGAGGGCATCTATATGCAGCTCACCATCACGGTGGTGAACGTCAATGGCAGCTGCGCGCCGCTGGAGGGCTATGCCGTCTATATCTGGCATTGCACCCGCGACGGCCTCTATTCGCTCTATACCGTGCCGGGCGAAAATTACCTGCGCGGCGTGGGCGTGACCGACGCCAATGGCCAGGTGACCTTCACCAGCATCTTCCCCGGCTGCTATGACGGGCGCTACCCGCATATCCATTTCGAGGTCTATCCCAGCCTCGCCAAGGCGACCAGCTATGCCAATCGCGTGCTGACGTCGCAGTTCGCGATGCCGACGGCGGCCTGCAATACGGTCTATGCGACCAGCGGCTATTCCAGCAGCAAGACCAATTTCGCCAAGATCACCACCAGCAGCGACAATGTGTTCGGCGACAACACGTCGGCCCAGGTCGCGGCGATGACGCCCACCATGACCGGCGATACGACCAATGGCTTCACCGGCACGGTGACGGTCGGCATCGCCATCTGACAGGAATTATGCGGATGACTTTGCAGGGATCGCCTTCAATCGATATGCTGACCGCCAATATGGACGGATCGCGCATATTGGTGGTCGACGATGATGCGGACATCCGCATCCTGTTGTCGGATTTTCTGGAGCAGCATGGCTTTGCCGTGACCGCGGTCGCGGACGGCGTGGCGATGGATCAGGCGCTGGCGGCGCAGACATTCGACATCGCCGTGCTGGACGTGATGATGCCGGGCGAGGACGGGCTGTCGATCCTGCGGCGGCTGGCCGCGAGCGGCGACCTGCCGATCATCATGCTGTCGGCGATCGGCGGCGATATCGACCGGATCGTCGGGCTGGAAATGGGGGCGGAGGATTATCTGCCCAAGCCGTGCAATCCGCGCGAACTGCTCGCCCGCGTCCGCACCGTGCTGCGCCGCAATCGCCGCCAGACATCGGAACCGCAGGTGCCCGCCGGACAGCGGCTGCGCTTTGCCGGCTGGCAGGTCGACATGGGCGTGCGCCTGCTGACCGATCCTGACAATGTCGTCGTCACCTTGACCGATGGCGAGTTCCGCCTGCTGCGCGCCTTCATCGAGCATCCGCGCCGGGTGCTGAGCCGCGACCAGTTGCTCGACTATTCGGCCGGCAGCGACGCGGAAAGCTATGACCGGGCGATCGATGTCCAGGTCAGCCGGCTGCGCCGCAAGCTGGAACGTGGCGAGATGGGCGACGAGCTGGTCCGCACGATCCGCAACGAAGGCTATATGTTCACCGCCGAGGTCCGCCCGGCGTGAGCCCGGCGATGCTGCCGGGCGCCGGCGAGCGGGGGCGCTACAATCCCTCGATCCTGACGCGGATCGTCTTTCTGGTCGCCGCCACCCTGTTGCTGGCGCTGGGCGCGATGATGCTGGTCGCCTTTCGCGGCCCCCCGCCCCATGCCCGGCCGATGATGCTGGTGGAGGCGACCGGCCTGCTGCGCGGCGGCACCCAGCCGCCCGGAAGCTGGCAGATCAGCCGCTATCAATCCGATCGCGCGCCCACGGCCGACGCCGGGCAGGAAAGCAACCGTGCGGGGGCCGAGCGCATTGCCGGTCTGCTGGGCGTGCCGGCCAATGCGGTGGCGCTGATCCAGGAACGGCCGCCGATCGGCATGCCGCGTCCCGGACCGGAAGGCGAGCCCCGGCCCGACATGGGCATGGAGTTCGACCCCGGCCGGATGATGCTGCGCGGCAACTTTGCCCTGGCCGTGCGCGAGGATGGCAAGAACTGGTCGGTGCTGCTGGGGCGGCAGGGGCCGAACTGGCGTTGGTATGCGATCACTCTGTCGCTGATGGCGGGCATCTTCATCCTGCTGCTGTTGCCGGCCTATTGGGTGGCGCGGCGCATCACCCAGCCGATCCGCCTGCTGGCCGAAGGCGCCGCGCGCGAGCGCCCCGAACGGGCCGAGCCGCTGCCGATCGGCGGCCCGCCCGAGGTGCGTGCCATGGGCATCGCCTATAATCACATGCGTGCGCGGATCGCCGATTATGTGTCGGAACGCACCGCCATGCTGGTGGCGATCGCCCATGACCTGCGCACGCCGATGACCCGCCTGTCCTTCCGCCTGGAACAATTGCCCGACGGCCCGCGCGCCAAGGCGCAGGCGGACGTGCAGGAAATGCGGGCGATGGTCACCGACCTGCTCGACTTCATGCGCGAAGGGACCGAAGGGCGCCAGCGCGCCCGCATCGACCTGTCGGCGATCGTCGAGACGCTGGCCGACGACCTGGCCGACATGGGCCATGACGTCGTCGTCACCGCCAGCCAGCGCGCGGTGATAGAGGGGGACGCGCTCGCGCTGCGCCGCTGCATCGGCAACATGGTCGAGAATGCGGTGCGCTATGGCGGATCGGCGCGGGTCAGCCTGCGCGTCGAGGGTAGCCGGGCGATCGTCGATGTGGTCGATTCCGGCCCCGGCGTTCCGCCCGAGATTCTCGACCGGCTGTGCGAGCCCTTCTATCGCGGCGAAGCCTCGCGCAATCGCGAGACCGGCGGCGTGGGCCTGGGCCTGTCGATCGCGCGCACCATCGCCGAAGGGCATGAGGGCAGCATCGGCTTTGCCAACCGGGCCGAGGGCGGATTGCGGGCGACGGTGATCCTGCCGCTCGACCGCTAGAGCATCATTCCCTTCAGTTCCTGCAGCACCATCGCGGTCGGCATCGACAGGAACATCGCTACCAGAAAAGGTGCCAGCGTCGCCGCGATCAGGATCAGCAGGCTGCGCAGGTCGACCGGCAGGAAGCGCATGGCATAGACGTTGGACACCACGCCATAGAGGTCGGCCGCCGCCGAAAAATCCGGCGCGGAGAGAAGATCGGGCTGTTCCTTCGCGCTGCCGTGGAACCAGCGATCCTCGAACGACCGGCCCAGCGCCACCGCCAGCGCGCCATAATGCATCGCGTTGCGCCGCCAGGCCCGCGCCATGACCGGGCGGAACACGCCGAGCGGCGCAACGCACAGCAGCAGCACCAGCGCCACCGTGCCACCGATCAGGAAGCCGCCGGTCATCGGCGTTGCTGCGCCCTGGAGATGGATGTTGGCGAAGCGGCCCGCGGTGATGCAGCCGATGCCCAGCGCAAAGGTGCCGAAGGCCCGGACCGACTGGGCCAGAAAGCCCAGGCCGCCGGCATTGTCGGGATGGGCGACGACCAGCCGCAGGTCCATGGCCGCGACCTTGTGCAGCAGCCGCGTCCAGATGAGGATGCGCCAGAGCCAGCCCATGAGCAGCGTCAGCAGCAGCGGCAGGCTGACCAGCATATGCCACCAGCCGGCCGCCGATAGCCGCCCCGGCCCGGCGATGGTCCAGGCCGGCAGGCCATGGTTCGAAATGCCGGTCGCAAACAGCCACAGGATGAACGCATAGGCGGCGAGCAGCACCAGCAGTTCGGCGACCGGCGCACGCACCGCCGCGCGCGCCCTGGCCAGTTCGGCCTTCAATCCGCCCCCGGCATCGGGCGGGATCAACCCGGAAATGGCGAAATGGCGCACCACCGCGCCCAGCCGCCGCGCGGTTTCGACATGGGCGACCAGCAGGAGCGGCACGGCAAAGGCGAAGCGGGCATGTGCCCCGACGTCGCGCAGGAAGTGGCGCAGGTCGCCGGCCCGGTCATGGCCCGGCAGGACGAGGATGAGCAGCAGGAGCGGCAGCCAGCCGACCGCCAGCGCAAGCAGGGCGCGGACGCGCACCGTGGGCAGGGCCGGCACCGACAGGCGGACAAGGCTGGGCAGCCCGCGCGGCGGCCCCCATTCGAACAGGTCGTGCCCCTCCGCCTCCGCTTCGTTGGTCACATGCACGCCCTTCCGCTTCGCCTCGGCTCATCCGAACCGCGACGATAGGAAGCATGCCCTTCCCGCCTATCGGGATTTATGCTGAGCCGGCCGGAAAATGGCGGCCTTCACGGGTTGGCGGACTTGCCGTCCTTCTTGGCCTTGTGCGCCTTCAGCAACGCGTCGATCTCGACGATCCGCTCGCGTTCCGGCGTGCCCTTGGGCAGGCCCTTGAGACGGCATTCCGCCCATAGCTTGCGCCGCTCGGATTCCAGCGCTTTGAGATAGAGATCGGCCATGGGGCCTCCTGGATAAAGGAAAAGGGCCGGCGCCTCGCGACACCGGCCCTTTTCGAAACCTACTTACCTGAAAATCAGGCGGCCTGCATATGGGCCACCCTGATAAATCAGGCGGCCTTCGAGCGGCTCATGCGCTTGCGCTCGTTCGGATCGAGGTAGCGCTTGCGCAGACGGATGGTCTTGGGCGTGACTTCGACCATTTCATCGTCGTCAATGTAGGCGATCGCCTGTTCCAGCGTCATCTTCTTCGGCGGGGTCAGGCGGACGGCGTCGTCCTTGCCGCTGGCGCGGAAGTTGGTCAGCGCCTTCGACTTCATCGGGTTGACTTCGAGGTCTTCCGGCTTGGCGTTTTCGCCGATGATCATGCCTTCATAAAGGGCTTCACCCACGCCGACGAACAGGATGCCGCGATCTTCCAGCGGACCCAGCGCATAGGCATTGGCTTCGCCGGCGCCGTTCGAGATCAGGACGCCATTCTTGCGACCTTCGATCTTGCCCTTGTGGGGGCCGTACTTCTCGAACAGGCGGTTCATGATGCCGGTGCCGCGCGTGTCGGACAGGAATTCGCCATGATAGCCGATCAGGCCGCGCGAGGGCGCGGAGAAGGTGATGCGGGTCTTGCCGCCGCCCGAGGGACGCATGTCGGTCATCTCGGCCTTGCGGATGTTCATCTTGTCGACGACCGTGCCCGAGAATTCATCATCGACGTCGATGACGACGGTTTCGTAAGGCTCGGTCTTGCCGCCATTCTCGTCTTCGCCGAACAGCACGCGCGGACGCGAGATGCCCAGTTCAAAGCCTTCGCGGCGCATGGTTTCGATGAGCACGCCCAGCTGCAGTTCGCCACGGCCGGCGACTTCGAAGCTGTCCTTGTCGTCCGATTCCGTCACCTTGATGGCGACGTTGGATTCGGCTTCGCGGGCCAGACGATCGCGGATCATGCGGCTCGTCACCTTGCTGCCTTCACGGCCCGCCATCGGCGAATCGTTCACGGCAAAGCGCATCGACAGGGTCGGCGGATCGATCGGCTGGGCCTTGATCGGCGCGCTGACCTGCGGGTCGGCGATGGTGTTGGCCACGGTCGCGACGGTCAGACCGGCGAGCGAGATGATGTCGCCAGCCTTGGCTTCCTCGACCGGCACGCGGTCAAGACCCTGGAACGACATGATCTTCGACGCACGGCCGGTTTCGATCACGTTTCCTTCAGCGTCCAGCGCGTGGATCGGCTGGTTGACCTTGACCGTGCCCGACTGGACGCGGCCGGTCAGGATACGGCCCAGGAAGTTGTCGCGGTCGAGCAGCGTGACGAGGAAGCTGAACGGCGCATCCTGGTCCAGCGACGGCGGCGGGACATGGTCGACGATCTTCTGGAACAGCGGCTCCAGCGTGCCTTCACGGCGCTGCGAATCCTCGCTGGCATAGCCGTTGCGGCCCGATGCGTAGAGGACGGGGAAGTCGAGCTGTTCGTCGGTGGCGTCGAGCGTCACGAACAGGTCGAACACTTCGTCCAGCACTTCCTGGATGCGCTCGTCGGGACGGTCGACCTTGTTGACGACGACGATCGGCTTCAGACCGAGCGCCAGCGCCTTGCCGGTCACGAACTTGGTCTGCGGCATCGCGCCTTCCGACGAGTCGACCAGCAGGATCACGCCGTCGACCATCGAGAGGATGCGCTCCACTTCACCGCCGAAGTCGGCGTGGCCGGGCGTGTCGACGATGTTGATGCGGGTGCCGTTCCATTCGACCGAGGTGGGCTTCGCCAGAATGGTGATGCCGCGTTCCTTTTCCAGGTCGTTCGAGTCCATGGCGCGCTCTTCGACGCGCTGGTTGTCGCGGAAGGTGCCGGACTGGCGGAAAAGCTGGTCGACGAGCGTGGTCTTGCCATGGTCGACGTGCGCGATGATCGCGATATTACGCAGGGACATGTCTTGCCTTTGGGATATGGGGCTCCCCTGGCCGACACAAGGCCGCGCAGAGGCTTCGGGCGCGCCCCTACAGGAAATGACGCGATGCGGCAAGGGGAGCGGAAGGATCGGCCGGAGCGCAGATGAATATCCTGTCATGTTATGATGTTTCCCTTGCCCCGCTGTGGCAGCCGCCTATGACACCGCGTCAGGTTCGCACCCTGAAAAGAAAAGGACACCCCATGCGGCTGACCGCCACCCTTGGCTTTGCTTCCCTCCTCGCCCTTTCCCTGTCCCACCCTGCCCTCGCCCAGAAGGATGGCGCGCCCGACGCGGCCAAGCAGCATGCCGAGCAGACGGCGGACGAGATCGCCAAGAACTGGGCCAGCGCCCCGGTCGAGGAAGTGACCAAGACCAGCAAGGGCACGGCCAGCGTCGACGGCAAGTCGATCGCCTACACCGCGACCGCCGGTACGCTGACCATCCGCGATGCGCAGGGCAAGCCGACCGCCAGCGTCTTCTACACCGCCTATACCGCGCCGGGTAAGCATCGGCCGCTGACCTTCTTCTACAATGGCGGCCCCGGCTCGGCCTCGCTGTGGCTGCGCATGGGCAGCTTTGCGCCCGATCATGTCCGCACCGGCAATCCCGAAGCGGTCGCGCCCGCGCCCTTCGATGTCGGCCCCAATCCCGACAGCCTGATCGGCAGCACCGACATGGTGTTCCTGGATGCGGTGGGATCGGGCTATTCGCGGCCGCTGGGCGATGCCAAGGGCGCCGACTTCTATGGCGTCGACCAGGATGTCGATGCCTTTGCCAAGGCGATCCTGCGCTACACCACCAAGAATGGCCGCTGGGGCGACCCCAAATATATTTTCGGCGAAAGCTATGGCACCACCCGATCGGGCGCGCTCGCCTATCAGCTGGAAGATCGCGGCATGGCGCTGAACGGCGTCATCCTGCTGTCGTCGATCATGAACTATGGCATCCGCCAGTCGGGCTTCGACACCATCCATATCGGCTATCTGCCCAGCTATGCGGCGACCGCCTGGTATCATAACCGCGTCCCCGGCGGCCGCCCGGCCAGCCTGGAAGCCTTTGTCGAGGAAGCGCGCCAGTTCGCCAACGGCCCCTATGCCGCCGCGCTGCTGAAGGGCCAGGACATCAGCGCCCAGGAGGAAGAAGCCGTCGCCCAGCAGATGAGCCGCTTCACCGGCCTGTCGGTCGATTATTTGAAGCGCGCAAACCTGCGCGTCAGCCTCAGCCGCTTCCGCAAGGAATTGCTGCGCGACGGGCGCGAGACGCTGGGCCGGTTCGACAGCCGCTACAAGGGGATCGACGAGGATGCGGCGGGCGAGGATCCCGAATATGATCCGTCCGATACCGCGATCAGCGGCCTCTATGTCGGCAGCTTCCTCGATCAGCTGACCAACAAGCTCGGCTATCAGACCGAGCTGAGCTATCGGCTGAGCGCGCGGGAGGGCGGCGCCTTCAACTGGGACTGGAGCCATGAGCCGCCGTCGGGCCGCAAGCAGAATGTCGCCGACGTCACCGCCGACCTCAGCACCGCGATGCGCATCAACCCGCATCTGCGCGTGCTGTCGCTCAATGGCTATTATGACATGGCGACGCCCTTCTTCTCGACCGAACGGGACCTCAAGCACATGATGCTGGAGCCGGCGCTGCGGCCGAACCTGCAGTTCAAATATTATCCGGCGGGCCACATGGTCTATCTGAACCCGGAAGCGCTGCACCAGATGCGCCTCGACATGGAGCGCTATTACGCCGAGGGCGCGCGCTGATCTGATTTCCCGTCGTCATTCCCGCGAAGGCGGGAACCCATCTCCTGACTTGGCGCATAATTGCATCGTCGGGAGATGGATCCCCGCTTCCGCGGGGATGACGGCGAGGGTCAATAGCGCAGCTTCGGATACCAGTCGGCCGGCCGCCCTTGCGGCGTCAGGTCGAGGATCGACCAGAGCGCGGCGATGTCGGGCGCGTCGCGGGGATCCTGGCCCGGATCGGCCATCTCCCGACCCATCTCGCTCATCCAGAAGAGCCGCACCTGATCGCCGTCGCGGCGATAAACGATCAGCGCAGGATATTCGCCGTCCGGCTGGAGCAGGTCGAGATCACGGGCATAATCGTCGCCGATCGTCTGGATGAAGTCGGTGTTGCGCCAGCCCCGCTCCTGCGCGAAAGCGAATTGCCGTTCGACCGGGCTGCGGCTCAGTATCTTGTAGGCGACGCGCTGCTTGATATCGTTGGCATTGCCATCGACCGCGCCGATCCAGTTGGTACACATCGGGCAGGGTCGCTCGCGTTCCGGCCCGTACATCCAATAGTAACTGACCAGCACGTCCTTGTCGCCGAACAGGTCGAGCAGGCCGACCTCGAAGCCCTGTTCGTCCTTGAAGCGATAATCCTTTTCGATCAGCGGACCGGGCGGCAGCGCCTGGCGCTGGGCGGTCAGGCGCGTCATGTGGCGGCGAAAGTCGATCTCCGCCGCCAGCAGTTGCTGCCGCGCCCTGGCATAGTCCGCGCTTTCGCCCGGAAATGCCGGCCGGCGATGCGCCGCCATATCGGCGGCCGGTGTCAGTTGTTCGTCCATGGCCTCTCTCCTCCCGCGCCGAACGCGGCGCGGGAGGAGAAGGTTCAATGGTCGCTGGCGGCGAAGGCGCCGATGCCGGTTTCCGCCCGCACCCGCTGGGCCGGATAGCCCGCCTTGTCCACCGCCGCGCGGGGCGAGCGGTCGAGCCGGGAGATCAGCCAGATGGCGATGAAGCCGGCCGGAACCGAGAAGATCGCCGCCGAGCTATAGGGGAAAGGCGCCGGCCCAAGGCCGAAGGTGGCGGTCCACACCGCCGGCGACAGGAGCGTCAGGACGAAGGCCGTCAGCAGCCCGATGGTGCCGCCCCAGGCTGCGCCACGGGTGGTGCAGCCGCTCCACAGCAGCGACAGGATCAGCACCGGGAAATTGCCGGACGCGGCGAGCGCGAAGGCGAGGCTGACCATGAAGGCGACATTCTGCTTCTCGAACACCAGCCCCAGCAGCACCGCCAGTGCGCCGAGCGCCAGGGTCGTGATCCGCGACACGCGCAGTTCGTCGGCCGAGTTGGCGCGGCCCTGTTTCAGCACCGTGGCGTAGAGGTCATGACTGACCGCCGAGGCGGCCGACAAGGTGAGCCCCGCCACCACCGCCAGGATCGTCGCGAAGGCCACGGCCGAGATGAAGCCGAGGAAGGCGTTGCCGCCGACCGCATGGGCGAGATGGATCGCCGCCATATTGCCGCCGCCGCGCAGTGTGCCGTCGGCCATCTTGTAGCCGGCGTCGGTGCCGACCAGGATGATCGCGCCGAAGCCGATGATGAAGGTGAGGATATAGAAATAGCCGATCCAGCCGGTGGCCCACAGCACCGACTTGCGGGCTTCCTTGGCATCCGGGACGGTGAAGAAGCGCATCAAGATATGCGGCAGGCCGGCCGTGCCCAGCATCAGCGCGAGGCCGAAGGAAATGGCCGAGACCGGATCCTTGATGAAGCCGCCTGGCGCCATGATCGCCCGACCCTTTGCCGCGGCTTCGGCCGGGGTGGCGCCGGCGGCCTGCGCGGCCGCACTCTTCACCGCGACCGCGCGGGCGAACAGCGCTTCGAGCGAGAAGCCGAACTGGGCCAGCACCATCAGCGCCATGAAGCTGGCGCCGCCGAGCAGCAGCACCGCCTTGATGATCTGGACCCAGGTGGTCGCGCGCATGCCGCCGAACAGCACATAGAGCATCATCAGCGCGCCGACGATCACCACCGCCACCGCATAGGGCAGGCCGAACAGCAATTTGATGAGCTGCCCCGCCCCCACCATCTGGGCGATCAGGTAGAAGCTGACCACCAGTAGCGTGGAAACCGCCGCGAAGCTGCGCACCGGCGGCTGGGCGAAACGGTAGGAGGCGACATCGGCAAAGGTGAAGCGGCCAAGGTTGCGCAGCCGCTCCGCCATCAGGAACAAGAGGATCGGCCAGCCGACCAGGAAGCCGGTGGAGTAGATGAGGCCATCATAGCCGTCGGTGAAGATCTGCGCCGATATGCCGAGGAAGGAGGCGGCGGACATATAGTCGCCCGCCATGGCGAGCCCGTTCTGGAAGCCGCTGATGCCGCCGCCGGCGGTGTAGAAGTCCGACGCGGTGCGGGTGCGCGCGGCCGCCGCCTTGGTTATCCACAGGGTCAGGCCGACAAAGGCGACGAACATCGCGATCGCCACCCAGTTGATCGGCTGACGCTGCGCCTCCCCCTCCAGCGCGGCGGCGAAGGCGGGAGCGGGCATCAGGGCAAGAACGGGGGCGAGCGCGCCGGCAAGCCGCGCCCTCATGCGCCATGATCCTTGAGGATGGCGGCCATCTGCGCATCATGATGCCGGTTGGCATAGGCGACATAGAGGCCGGTCAAGACTATCGCGAGCAGGATGAGGCCCAGACCGATCGGAATGCCGATCGAAGTGACGCCGTTGCCGATCGGCCTGCCCAGCAGCGCCTTGTCAAAGGCGATCAGCGCCAGATAGCCGACAAAGGCGGTGAAGATGATCGCCGACAGCCACCAGCCCAGCCGCGCCCGCCGCGCCACCAGTTCGATATAGCGGGGATCGGCCCCCACCGCCGCGATCAGCGCCTCGTCCGGGCGCCCAGCCTCTTGCGTCATCCATGCTCCCCTGTTCTTGACCGCCATGCTAACCGGGCGGCGAGCGATTGCAATGGCATGGCCCGAGCGCCTATATCTGCACGGAGAGAGACTTGCAGCCTTACCGTTTTATGCACATATGACAGTAAGGCCGATCTGGCCCCTGGGAGATGACATGGCTTCGACCGCGCCGACCGCGACCGCTGATACGCTGAACCTCACGCCGCCCGACCCGGTGCCGGTGGTCGCGCCCGAAAAGGCGGCGGGGCTGGTGCCGATCGACGACGACAAGCGATCCAAGCTGGACGAGAAGGTCGATGCCTTCATCGACGATCTGGTGGCGCAGGACGCCAACTCCCCCGCCTTCGGCCAGCGCGTCGACCAGTTGACCAATATGGGTCGCAAGGAAATTGCCGAGGCCGCCGGACACAGCAACCGCTTCCTCGATCGGCCGGTGCGGGCAATGGACAGCGACAATAAGGTCGGTGCGGACCTGGCTGAACTGCGCCGCACGGTCGAGGATCTGGATCCGGGCAAGCGCGGCAGCCTGACCGCGCCCAAGAAGCTGTTCGGCATCATCCCGTTCGGCAACAAGATGCGCGACTATTTCGACAGCTACAAGTCGAGCCAGACGCATATCAACTCGATCCTGGGCAGCCTCGCCAGCGGCAAGGACGTGCTGATCAAGGATAATGCCGCGATCGACGTGGAACGCCAGAATATGTGGCAGACCATGGGCAAGCTGGAGCAGATGATCCACATCAGCAAGACCATGGACGCGCGCCTCGAGTCCAAGGCGCTGGAGCTGGATTCGACCGATCCGACCAAGGCCAAGGCGATCCGCGAGAGCGCGCTCTTCTACATCCGCCAGCGCACCCAGGACCTGCTGACCCAGATGGCGGTCACGGTGCAGGGCTATCTGGCGCTGGACCTGGTGAAGAAGAATAATGTCGAGCTGGTGAAGGGCGTCGACCGCGCCAGCACCACCACCGTCGCCGCGCTGCGCACCGCCGTGACCGTGGCGCAGGCGCTGGTTGGCCAGCGGCTGGTGCTGGAACAGATCACCGCGCTCAACACCACGACCGCCAATATCATCGATTCGACCGGCGAACTGCTCAAGAGCCAGACCGCGCAGATTCATGAGCAGGCCGCCAGCAGCACGATCCCGATCGAGACGCTGCAGCGTGCCTTCCAGAATATCTACGACACGATGGACAATATCGACACGTTCAAGCTCAAGGCGCTGGAGAATATGAAGACGACGGTCACTGTGCTGTCGAGCGAGGTGGAAAAGTCCAAGGGCTATATCGCCCGGTCCGAGGGCCAGGCCCAGGCCGCCAAGGAAGCGCGCGCGGAAAACCCGCTGCTGAGCGCGATCGAGGGATAAGGATGCGCCCCACCCTGCCCCTTTTCCCGGAGTTGATGGCATGAGCCGGTCCGACCGCGTGCTGGCCGATGCCGAGGCGGTGCTGCGCCGCCATAGCGAGCGCGGCCAGAGCCTGACCAGTCGTGCGCGCGAACGGCGCAACGCATCGATCATGCGGCGGCTGGGCCGGATCGCTGGCGCCGCCTTCGCGATCATCATTGCGGCCATGGTCGCCGGCTGGTTCATGCCGCTGGGCACCAGTGGCGTGATGATCGTTCTTGGCCTGCTGCTGGTCACCACATTGTTCTTCGCGCTGCTGCCGGGCGAGCGGGCGGTCAGCCCGGACAAGCTGGCGGACACGGCGTTGACCGCCCTGCCGCTGAAGACCGAAATCTGGCTGGAAAATCAGCGCAAGGCGCTGCCCGCGCCGGCGGTCACCCTGGTCGACAGCATCGGCGTCAAGCTGGAGACGCTGGCGCCGCAGCTTGAACGGCTGGGCGAGCAGGATCCGGCCGCACACGAGATTCGCAAGCTGCTGGCCGATCATCTGCCCGAACTGGTCACCGGCTATCAGTCGATCCCCGCGCCGCTGCGGCGCGAGGAACGCAATGGCCGCGTGCCCGAGAAGCAGCTGATCGAGGGACTGTCGGTGATCGACGCCGAGATCGGCCGGATGAGCGAGCAACTGGCGAGCGGCGATCTCGACAAGCTGGCGACCCAGAATCGTTTTCTGGAGCTGAAATATCAGGAGGCGAAGGAACTTGGCGCCTAGCGCCGTCTTCCTTCCTGCATGATCCACCTCACCCTCATCATCGTCGATTTCCTGACGGGCCTGCTGGCCGCCGGGGCCTGGGCGCTGGCCTCGGCCGGCGGCGCGATCGCGGCCGTGGTGGGCGGCGGGGTGCTGGGGCTATCGCTGTTCCGGCGCTGGCGACGGCGGGGCTGACAGCCTGTGCCGGCGGCCGGCGATCCCGCCTGCCTCCGGCACATCCACACTGCCTGATCTAGAAGCGAAAGGTCAGGTAGGTGGCGGCGTAATAGAGGTCGCGGCCGGGTTTGAACTTTTCCGAGACGTCGCCATAGATGGTGTAGAAGCCCAGCGTCATGAACGGGTTGAGCGCATATTGGCCGGCCGCCGTCGCGCGCTTGCCGAAGAAGCGGCTGTCGCTTTCGTCGCCGCGCCGTAGCACCTGGCCCCCAAGCGAATAGACGCCGTCCTTGGTGGAGGTGCGCCACAGGCCCGCCGCCGAGAAATCGAGCTTCAGCTTCGCGGTCGGCTGGATCGACAACTGCGGTTGTATGATGGTCAGATTATGTGGGCCAAGGTCGCCATTATAGGTGAGCGGTTTGGGGAAGAGTGGCGCATAGGTGCCGATCTTGCCGTCATTGGGGTTCCTGTCGCCCGAGCCGACATCGACGCGCAGGGCCAGCTTGGGTTTCCATCCGCCCTGCCAGCCATAGGCGGCCGTGCCGGTGACATAATAGGCGTCGATGTCGAGATCGCCGAACGAGCCCCATTGGCGAATACCCTCGACATCGATGCTCCAGGCGTCGCGCTTGCCGGCATAGCGCAGCGACAGGGTGCGACGCTGGTCGCGGGCGGCGGCTTCGCTGTCGAAGGCGAGGCTGGCGCGGTCGGACGAGACGAACAGCGCCTCGGCGCGCCCGGTGCGGGCGCCGGCGCCGAAGCTGCGGCCGGCATGAAAGCCGGTCAAGTCATAATCATGGTTGGTCTTGTCATCGAAGGTGCCGAGCTTCTCCAGCACCGCATGGCCAGTGAGGAAGCCGCCATCCCATGGTCCCTGCGTCGCCATGACGCGCAGCAGGTCGAGCGAGCGGCGGGTATTGGCGCCTTCGCGCATGTCGAACACGGTCTGGTTGCCGATGCCGATTTCCTGCCGGCCGAGGCGCGCGGTGATGCGCCCCTTGCCGACCGGGACATGCGCCTCGAAAAAGGCCTGGTTGAAGTCGAGCCGGCCTTCCTCGATCGGGGCGACGACGGAATCGAGGCCGGTGCTGGTCGCATGTTCAAGATCGACGAAAGCGCGGAACAGGCCTTCGATCTGAATGTCGCCCCAGATGCGGCTGCGCTGCTGGAAATTGCCGTCGTCATCCTGCGGGCCGCGGCCCCAGCGCTCGCCCAGCCGCAGTTCGGGGCGCAGGCGCAGTTCGCCGCCCAGCGTGGCATAGGTGTTGCCGACGATCGGCAGATATTTGAGGCGGGTCCACAGATTGGCGTCGCGCACGTCGCGGAAGCCGGAATAATCCTCGTCATGGTTGATCGGGCGGAAGGCGGGCTTGGGCGCCTTGGGCCGCTCGCTGGTCTGTGATGGGGGTAGTTGGGCCTCGGCCGGCGCCGTCTCCTTCGGCGCGACTTCGACAGGAGCGGGCGGCGGGGCGGGGGCGGCTTGTGCCGCGGAGGCGGCCAGTACGGGCGCCAGAAGATCGAACATGCATACTCTCCGGTATATGGGTTTTTCTGGTTATGCGGTGGCCCGTTCGGGCTGTTTCGTGATGGCGCTCTGGAGCAGGTGGACGGCGAGGCCGAAGATCAGGCCCCAGAAGGCGGAGCCGAGCCCGGCCAGCGTCATGCCCGATGCGCTGACAGCGAAAGTGACAAGGGCGGCGTCGCGTCCCTGCTCGGCGCGCAGCGCGGTGCTGAGCGAATTGGCGACGACCGGGAACAAGGCGAGGCCCGCCAGCGCGGCGATCAGCGTCTTGGGCAGGGTGGCGAACAGGGCGAGTACGGTGGCGGCAAAGGCGCCGAAGACGAGATAGGTGACGCCGCCCGCGATGCCGGCCATGTAGCGGCGGGCGGGATCGGGATGGGCGTCGGGGCCAAGGCAGATGGCGGCGGTGAAGGCGGCGAGGTTCAGGCCATGGCAACCGAATGGCGCCAGCGCGATCGAGGCGATGGCGCTGGTCGAGACGATCGGCCGGGCGGCGGGCTGGTCGTAACCGGCGGCGCGCAGCACGGCGATGCCGGGCAGGAACTGACCGGTCAGCGCGACCACCGCCAGCGGCACGGCGATGCTGGCGGTCGCGGCCCAGTCGAAGCGCGGCGTCGTCCAGACCGGCATGGTCAGGTGCGGCGTGCCGATCGATCCGGACAGGCCGCCGCTGAGCGCGGTGATCGCGACACCCGTTACCAGCACCGCGACCACGGCATAGCGCGGCGCCAGCACGCGGCCAGCGAAGAAGGCGGCGATCATCGCGATCAGCATCAGCGGCGCGGACGGCACGGCGCCAATCATATCGATAACGAAACGAAATAATATGCCGGCCAGCATCGCGGCGGTGATCGCGGCGGGCAGCCGCTGCATCAACCGGTCGAAGGCGCCCGACAGGCCGACCAGCAGCACCGCGAGATTGGCGACGATATAGGCGCCGATCGCGGTCGCGAAATCGGTCTGCGGCAGCATCGTCACCAGCAGCGCCGATCCCGGCGCCGACCAGGCGATGACGATCGGCACGCGCCAGCGCCAGCTAAGCACGATGCCCAGAATGCCGCTGCCGATCGAGATTGCCCAGATCCAGGAGGCGACGAGGGCCGGTTCGAGGCCCTGCGCCGCCTGGAAGATGATCACCAGCGGGCCGGCATAGGATATGGTGGTGGCGATGATCCCGGCGATGATCGCCGGGATCCAGCCGGTCTGGCTTGCAGTCATGATGGTCCGATCACGCCGCCAGGGCGTAGTTTTCTCGGGCAACCTGCTGGCGACGGCTCAGCATGAAGACCAGGGTGGCCAGCACCGAGACGAGGCCCGGAATGGCGAAGGCGACGAAGTTGAGCGTCATCGGCAGTTGCGCTGCGAGCAGCACGCCGCCCAGCATCGGCCCGACGATCGCGCCGACCCGGCCCATGCCCGATGCCCAGCCAAGCCCGGTCGAGCGGACCGACAGGTCGTAGAAATCGGCGACGCTGGCATAGAGCAATATCTGCGTACCGGTGGTGCCGGCGCCGGCAACGAAGATCAGCAGATAGAGGATCGGCATCGGCCCGTTGAGGCCGAGCAGGCTGATGCAGATTGCGCCGAGCAGGAAATAGGCGATGACCACCTGGGGCAGGCCGAAGCGGTCCGCCAGGCGTCCGCCGGCGATCGCGCCGAACATGCCACCGAAATTGAGCGCCAGCAGGAAGGACAGGCTGGACCCCAAACTGTATCCGGCGCTGCGCATCAGCTGCGGCAGCCAGGAGCCGAGCGCATAGACCATCAGCAGGCAGCAGAAGAAGCAGAGCCACATCGACAGCGTGCCGAGCGTGCGATTGTGCTGGAAAAGGGCGGCGATGCTGGTTTTGGCGGCAGCGCCCTGCGGCTGGATCAGCAGGCCGTCGAGGCGCTGGCCGGGCGACAGCCGCTGGAGGATGGCGCGGGCCTGTTCCTGGCGCCCCTGACGGACCAGGAAGCCGGCCGATTCCGGCAGGCCACGCAGGACGAGCGGCAGGAGGATGAGCGGCACGGCTGCCGCGAAGAACATCGCCTGCCAGCCGAACAGCGGCAGCAGCCAGATGCCCAGGCCCGCGGCCGCCATGCCGCCTACGGCATAGCCGCTGAACATCAGCGCGACGAGCGTGCTGCGCATCCGCTTGGGTGCATATTCATTGGTCAGCGCCACCGCATTGGGCATCAGCCCGCCGCAGCCGAGGCCGGCAAGAAAGCGCAGCACGCCGAACATGGTCGGGGTCGTGGCAAAGCCGTTGACGAAAGTGGCGGCGCTGAACAGCGCGAAGCAGATGGTGATGCAGGTCTTGCGGCCGATCCGGTCGCCCAGAGGACCGAAGAAGAGGGCGCCCGACATCATGCCGAACAAGGCCCAGCTGGCAAGCGACCCGGCCTGTGGGGCGCTAAGTCCCCATTGGTCCATCAACTGCGGAAGGACGACGCCGTAAATGAAGACGTCATAGCCATCGACTATAAGCAGGATAGCACAAGCAATGATGATCTTGAGATGTAGGTTTCCGAACCTGGCTTCGTCGATGTGACGATTTATATCGATACCCTGCATATCGATTCCTCTCCCTTATTGATGGGTATGATTTCCCGGGAAAGTGAAGGACATGCAGGGCGGCGCCAAATACCAATTAAGTCCGATCGAAATACGCTGAGGGTATGGCGGGCGGTTCGGTGGCTTCAAAGCTCCTCGGTCAGGGCGGCCGGCACCTCATAGCCCCATTGCGCATATTGGCGCGCGATCACCGACGCCATCAGCGCCAGTTCGGGCGATCGGTCGCCGGGGCGGTGGCTCATGATGATCGGGGAGGTGGCCGGCTCGACCAGGTCGCGAAAGGCGACATCGTGGCTGCGGGCGCGATGGACCGATTCGGGGACGATCGCCATCCCCTCCTGCGCCGCGACCAGGCCGATGGCGATCTGCAGTTCGCGCGCCTCATGGACGATGCGCGGTTCGATCGCATGGTCGCGGAACAGCGATATGACCTGGTCGGCATAGCTGGGGCGCGGCGCGCGCGGATAGATGATCTGCGGTTCTTCGGCCAGGTCGCGGATCGAGATCGGTCCTTCGCCGCGGGCCAGCGGGTGGTCCATCGGGAAGGCGGCGACCATCTTCTCATTGCGCAGGATGATGCGACGGACGGCAGGATCCTCGAACCGGATGCGGCCGAAGCCGACATCGATGCGCCCGTCCTTCAATGCTGCAATCTGTTCCAGCGTGGTGCTTTCCACCATGACCAGTTCCACATTGTCGGCGACCTTGCGAAATTCGCGGATCAGTTCGGGTAGGCGGGCATAAATGGTCGAAGCGACGAAGCCGATCACCAGCCGGCGGCGCTGGCTGGTGGCGGCGGTCTTCACCATTGTCTCGACATCCTCCATCCGCGCCAGCAATTGCAGCGCCTGCGCATGGAGCAGGCGTCCGACATCGGTCAGCCGCAGCGGGCGGCTGGCGCGGTCGAGCAAAGGCGCGCCGACATGCGCCTCCAGTTGCTGGATCGCGCGGGACAATGGCGGCTGGGCAATATGCAGCCGGTCGGCGGCGCGGTTGAAATTGCCTTCGTCGGCCACCGCCACGAAATAGCGCAAGAGGCGCAGGTCCATCACTGACTTATACCTCCAGAGTATGGCCCCTTGACCGCATTGATCTTTGAAACCGGCGCGGACGAGGCATAGCTATCCCATGAAACGTAAGCATTTGGGAGAGTCGCCGCAATGGCTGGATTGAGCCACGCCGATACCTTCATCGTCGATGTGCCGACGATCCGCCCGCATGTGCTGGCCATGGCGACCATGCACGCCCAATCGATGGTGATTGTCCGCCTGACCGATGCCGACGGTATCGAGGGGATTGGCGAGGGCACCACGATCGGCGGCCTCAGCTATGGCGAGGAAAGCCCCGAAAGCATCAAGTCGGCGATCGACACCTATATCATCCCGGTCCTGGAAACCTGCGACCTGGCGCAGGTCGGCGCCACCATGGCCAAGGTCGCCCGCTGCGTGCGCGGCAATCATTTCGCCAAATGCGCGGTCGAAACCGCGCTGCTCGACATGGCCGGCAAGCGGCTGGGCATCCCGGTATCCGAACTGATCGGCGGTGGCCGGGTGCGCGACAGCCTGCCCGTCGCCTGGACGCTCGCCAGCGGTGATACCGCGCGCGACATTGCCGAGGGCGAGGAAATGCTCGACCGTCGGCGCCATCGCATCTTCAAGCTGAAGATCGGCAAGCGCGAGGTCCGCGACGACGTCGCCCATGTCGGCGCCATCTGCAAGGCGCTGGGCGACCGCGCCAGCGTACGCGTCGACGTCAACCAGAACTGGTCGGAGGCGCAGGCCAAGATCGGCATGGCCATGCTGCATGATGTCGGCTGCGACCTGGTCGAGCAGCCGATCGCCGGCGACGCGATCGCCGCAATGGCGCGCCTGTCGAAGAACCAGCCGGTGCCGCTGATGGCGGACGAGGCATTGAATGGTCCGCGCAGCGCGATGCGGATCGCATCGGCTCATGCCGCCGGCGTCTTCGCGCTCAAGATCGCCCAGTCGGGCGGCCTGTTCGCCGCGGCCGACGTGGCCGCGATCGGCACGGCGGCCGGCATCGGCCTTTATGGCGGCACGATGCTGGAGGGTGGCGTCGGCACGGTCGCGTCGGCCCATGTCTTCGCCACGCTGCCGGACCTTGCCTGGGGCACCGAACTGTTCGGTCCGCTGCTCCAGACCGAGGACATATTGCGCGATCCGCTCGGCTATGCCGACTTCTCGCTGGCCGTGCCGACCGGGCCGGGCCTGGGCATCGCCTTTGACGAGGACAAGCTCGCCTTCTTCCGGCGCGATCGCACAGCTTCGGTTGTCGGTGGGCCCACCCTTCACGCCGTTACCGCAGGAGCCTGAAACCCATGCTGTTCATGGTCGAAATGGACGTCAACATCCCGCTGGATTTCGATGCGGCGGAAGCCGCCCGGATCAAGGCGGCGGAAAAGGCCTATTTCCAGACGCTGCAGGCGGCCGGCACCTGGCGCCATATCTGGCGCAAGGTCGGCCTCTATTCCAACGTCTCGATCTTCGATGTCGAGAGCAACGCAGCCTTGCATGACACGCTGATGGCGCTGCCGCTCTACCCCTTCATGACGATGAAGATCACGCCGCTCTGCCGCCATCCGTCCTCGATCCATGAGGATGATCGCTGATCGTCCGACACAGACCGCAAAGCTTAGGAGAGAAAAATATGGGTACCAGCTTCGTAGAAACACCGGAAATCCAGAACCTGCTCGACCGTGTCGCGGGGCTGGACTGCGACGGTGGCAACGCCCGCATGAAGGGCATCGTTCGCGACCTGATCCAATCCTGCATGACTGTCATCGCCCGCTATGACGTCAGCGAGGACGAGGTTTGGAATGCCGTCAACTTCCTGCAGGGCGCGGCGGGCGCGGGCGAACTGGGCCTGCTGATGCCGGGCGTCGGCCTCGAACATTTCATCGATCTCTACATGGATGCCAAGGATGCCGAGGCCGGCAAGTCGGGCGGCACCCCGCGCACGATCGAAGGGCCGCTCTATGTCGAGGGCGCGCCGATTGTCGAGAGCGGCGCCTATCTGACCAACGATGCCGACGATACCGACACGCTCTACATGACCGGCCGCATCATCGGCCCCGATGGCGAGGCGGTGACGGATGGGCTGGTCCATGTCTGGCATGCGGACTCGCACGGCTTCTATTCGCATTTCGACCCGACCCATGAACAGACGCCGTTCAACAATCGCCGTCGCCTCAAGATCGCGGCCGATGGCACCTATGCCTTCTCGTCGAAGATGCCGAACGGCTATTCGGTGCCGCCGGGCGGCGCGTCCGACACGCTGATGAAGGCGCTCGGCCGGCACGGCAATCGCCCCGCCCATGTGCATTTCTTCATCGAGGCGCCGGGCTATCGCCGCCTGACCACGCAGATCAATTTCGGCGACGATCCGTTCGCTGCCGACGATTTCGCCTTCGGCACCCGCGAAGGTCTGCTGCCGGTGCCCAACCGTCAGGGCGACAGCGCCCATATCGCCTTCGATTTCCATCTGCAGCGCGCGGACGATGAGGGTGACGAGGCCTTCTCGACCCGCAAGCGCCTGGTGGTGGATGCCGTCGAACCGGTCGCAGAGCCGGCCTGAGAGGAGAGAGGATCATGACCAGCCCCATGGCTTTCCTGCGCGATCGTGTTGAAACCGCGGTCGTGGACGATCCGGAAACCGGCATCTTCCGCTGCCGCCGCGATGTCTTCACCGACCCGGAACTGTTCGATCTGGAGATGAAATATATCTTCGAGAGCAACTGGGTCTATCTGGCCCATGAAAGCCAGGTCGAGAAGAAGAACGACTATTTCACCACCTGGATCGGCCATACGCCGGTGATCCTGACGCGGGCCAAGGATGGCGGCCTCAATTGCGTGGTCAATGCCTGCGCCCATCGCGGCGCCAAGCTGTGCCGCCGCAAGCGCGGCAACCAGCCCTTGTTCGTCTGCCCTTTCCACGGCTGGAGCTTCAAGACCGACGGCAAGCTGCTGCGCGCCAAGGATGCCAGCACCGGCGCCTATCCCGACAGTTTCGACCATGAAGGGTCGCACGACCTGACCAGGGTGCGGGTCGAAAGCTATCGCGGCTTCATCTTCGGTTCCCTGAACCATGATGTCCTGCCGCTGGAGGCGCATCTGGGCGAGGCGAAGGTCATCATCGACCAGATGGTCGATCAGGCGCCCGAGGGTCTGGAGGTTCTGACCGGAAATTCCACCTACACCTTCCATGGCAACTGGAAGATGCAGATGGAAAATGGCTGCGACGGCTATCATGTCAGCTCGGTCCATGAAAATTATCAGTCGACCATGGGCCGCCGCGCTGAAGGCGGGACCAAGGCGGTCGACGCCAATGGCTGGTCGAAGGCACCGGCAAGTGGCGTCTATGGCTTCGAACATGGCCATATCCTGCTCTGGACGCAGGTGCTGAACCCCGAAGTCCGGCCGGTCTGGAATTACAAGGACCAGCTGGTCGAGCGACTGGGCGAGGACAAGGCCCGCTTCATCCTGGAGCAGACGCGCAATCTGGCGCTCTATCCCAATGTCTTCCTGATGGACCAGTTTTCGACCCAGATCCGCGTCGTCCGCCCCATCGACGTGCATACGACCGAAGTCACCATCTATTGCTACGCCCCCAAGGGCGAGAGCGCGCAAGACCGGGCGCATCGCATCCGCCAGTACGAAGACTTCTTCAACGTCACCGGCATGGGCACGCCCGACGATCTGGAGGAATTCCGCAGCTGCCAGTCGGCCTATGAGGGCGCTGGCGAATTGTGGAATGACCTGAGCCGTGGCGCGACCCGCTGGATCGCCGGGCCGGACAGCAATGCGACGGCGATGGGGATGAACCCGCTGCTGTCGAGCGAGCGGAGCGAGGATGAAGGACTGTTCGTGCGCCAGCATGAATTCTGGGCGCAGATCATGCTCGACGGCATGGCCCGCGAAGCCGGTGTGCCGATGATGGAGGCCGCAGAATGACACTGGTTCTCGACACGGAGCGCGCGGCGCTCTCCTATCAGGATGTCTGCGCCTTTCTCTATCGCGAGGCACGGCTGCTCGACGATCGCGAACTGGACGAATGGCTGGAATGTTATTCGGAACAGTGCGAATATTGGATGCCGGCCTGGACCGATGATGATGCGCTGACCACCGATCCGCACAGCGAAATCTCGCTCATCTATTATGGCAACCGCAAGGGGCTGGAGGATCGCGTCTATCGCTTGAAGACCGAACGGTCGTCGGCGAGCACGCCGGAGGCACGTACCTCGCACTTCCTGGCGAATATCGAGGTGATCGAGACGCGGAGCGATGCGATCGACCTGCGCTACAACTGGCACACGATGAGCCATCGCTACCAGAAGACGCAGCAGTTTTTCGGAACCAGCTTCGTCACGCTGGACATCAGCGGCGCGGCGCCGAAGATCCTGAAGAAGACGATCGTCCTCAAGGACGACTATATTCATCAGGTCATCGACGTCTATCATATCTGAGGGGCGGGCGATGATCTTCCAGGGACGCTTCGCCGGCAAGGTGATGGTCGTGACCGGCGCGGCGCAGGGCATCGGTGCCGGTGTCGCCACCCGCGCCGCGGCCGAAGGCGCCAGCCTCGTGCTGGTCGACCGGGCGGACTTCGTGGCCGATGTCGAGCAGGCGATCGTGGCGGCGGGCGGCAAGGCGATTTCGGTCACCTGCGACCTTGAAACCTATGAGGGTGCGGCGCAGGCGATGGCGGCGGCGATCGCGGCGTTCGGGCGCATCGACATCCTCATCAACAATGTCGGCGGCGCGATCCGCATGCGGCCCTATGCGCAGTTCGAGCCGGATCAGATCGATGCGGAAATCCGCCGCTCGCTGATGCCGACCCTCTATTGCTGCCATGCGGTCCTGCCTGTGATGCTGGAGCAGGGCGCGGGGACGATCGTCAACCTGTCGTCCAACGCCACGCGCGGCATCCGCCGCGTGCCCTATTCGGCGGCGAAGGGCGGGATCAATGGCCTCACGCAGGCACTGGCGATGGAATATGCCGAGAGCGGCATCCGCGTCGTCGCAACCGCGCCCGGCGGCACCAGCGCGCCGCCGCGCCGCGTGCCGCGCAATGCCGAGGGCGACAACCGCCAAGAACAGGCCTGGATGGCCGAGGCGGTGGAACAGGTGACGTCGTCGGCCTTCATGAAGCGCTACGGCACGCTGGACGAGCAGATCGCTCCCATCCTTTTCCTCGCCTCCGACGAGGCCAGCTATGTGACCGGATCGGTCTTGCCCGTTGCGGGCGGCGATATCGGCTGAAGGGACTGAAGACATGCAGAAAATCTACGACAGCCCTCGGGTCGCACTGGAAGGCCTGTTGTTCGACGGGATGACGATCATGTCGGGCGGCTTCGGCCTGTCCGGCAATCCCGAAAGCCTGATCCCGGAAATCCGCGCGAGCGGCGTCAACGATCTGACCGTCATTTCCAACAATGCCGGCGCCGACGGCTTTGGCCTGTGGATGCTGCTGGAAAGCCGGCAGGTGCGGAAGATGATCTCTTCCTATGTGGGGGAGAACAAGCTGTTCGAAAGCCAGTATCTGTCGGGCGAACTGGAGCTGGAGCTGAACCCGCAGGGGACGCTGGCCGAGCGCATCCGCGCTGGGGGCGCCGGCATCCCGGCCTTCTATACCAAGACCGGCGTCGGCACGGTGGTGGCCGAGGGCAAGCCGGTCGAGAATTTCGAGGGCGAGGACTATGTCCGCGAAACCTGGCTGCGCGCTGATCTGTCGATCATCAAGGCGTGGCGCGCCGACCCGGCCGGAAACCTCATGTTCCGCAAGACCGCGCGCAACTTCAACCCGAATATGGCGACCGCCGGCAAGGTCACGGTGGTGGAAGTCGAGGAAATCGTGCCCGAGGGCAGCTTTGACCCCGACTGCATCCACACGCCCGGCATCTATGTCGATCGCATCGTCCTTTCCACCATAAACGAGAAGCGGATCGAGAAGCTGACGGTTCGCGAAAGGGAGACCGCCTGATGCCTTGGACCCGCGACGAGATGGCGGCGCGCGCCGCGAAGGAACTGCGCGACGGCTATTATGTGAACCTCGGCATTGGCATCCCGACCCTGGTGGCGAACCATGTGCCCGAGGGCGTCAATGTGACGCTGCAGAGCGAAAACGGCATGCTGGGCATCGGTCCCTTCCCGTTTGCGGGCGAGGCGGACCCGGATCTCATCAACGCCGGCAAGCAGACGATCACCGCGCTGCCGACCAGCAGCTTCTTCTCCTCGGCGGACAGTTTCGCGATGATCCGGGGCGGCCATATCGACATGGCGGTGCTGGGCGCGATGGAGGTGGCCGCCAATGGTGACCTCGCCAACTGGACCATCCCCGGCAAGATGGTGAAGGGCATGGGCGGCGCGATGGACCTGGTCGCGGGCGTCAAGCGCGTGGTCGTGGTGATGGACCATGTGTCGAAAAATGGCAGCCCCAAGATCCTCGACGCTTGCACCCTGCCGCTCACCGGCAAGGCGGTGGTCGACCTCATCATCACGGACCTCGCCGTGATCGCCGTCGATCGGGCGAAGGGCGGCCTCACCCTGGTGGAACTGGCCCCCGGCGTGACCGAAGCCGAAGTCATCGAGAAGACCGGCGCGCCGCTGGCGATCCTCGAAAACGCATAGACTGGAATTTACCGTGCCCAATCTGATCGTCGTCAACCGTGCGGGGGACGAAACCAATATCGATGCCCGTGAGGGCGTCTCCGTGATGGAGGCCATTCGCGACAATGGCTTTGACGAACTGCTGGCGCTGTGCGGTGGCTGCTGTTCCTGCGCCACCTGCCACGTCTTCGTGGATGATGCCTGGACCGGCGCGGTCGGCGCGGCCAGCGGCGACGAGGATGACCTGCTCGATTCCTCCGACCATCGCGGCGATCGGTCGCGCCTGTCCTGCCAGATCATGATGACGGCCGCGCTTGACGGGCTGCGCGTCGCCATCGCGCCGGAGGATTGAGCATGGCCTTCATCCAGCGCAATGGCGTGAACCTCTACTGGAAGCGTGACGGGCGGGATGACGCGCCCGCGCTGCTACTGCTGAACAGCATCGGCACCGACATGGATTTGTGGGACGGCGTGCTGCCCCATCTGCGTGATCGCTACGCTGTGCTGCGAATCGATGCGCGCGGCCATGGCGCTTCGATCGCAGAGGCGGGTGATTATGCGCTCGCCATGCTGGCCGACGATGTGCTGGCGGCGTCTGATGCCGCCGGCTTCGATCGTTTCTCTGTGGCGGGTGTCTCGCTGGGCGGCATGATCGGCATGGAACTGGCGCTGCGGGCGCCGGGCCGGGTCGAGAAGCTGTTGCCGATCTGCACTTCCGCGACGATGGACAGCGCGTCATGGAACGACCGTATCGCCAAAGTACGGGGTGAGGGCATGGCGGCGATCACCGATCTTGCCATGGGCCGTTTCCTGTCCGACGCTGCCGAGCCGGCCCTTTATGAGGCGGTGCGCCGTCAGCTGCTGACGATGGATGCGCAGGGCTATGCCGGCTGCGGCGCGGCGATCCGCGACATGGACCTGGCCGACCGGATCGGCGGCATCGCCTGTCCGACCCTGGTCGTGACCGGCACCCGCGACACATCGACACCCTATGCGGGGCATGGCGAGCATCTGGTCGCCCGCATCCCCGGCGCGGCGCATGTAGCGCTGGAAGCCGCGCATCTGGCCCCGCTCGAAGCGCCCGAGGCGCTGGCGGGCGCCATCACCTCTTTCCTGGAAAGCTGAGACATATGGCACAGGCCTTCATCTGCGATGCCGTCCGCACCCCGATCGGCAAGCTCAACGGATCGCTGGCGACCATTCGCGCCGACGATCTGGCGGCGCTGCCGCTCAAGGCGCTGATGGCGCGCAATGCACAGGCCGACTGGTCGGCGCTGGACGATGTAATCCTGGGCTGCGCCAACCAGGCGGGCGAGGATAATCGCAACGTCGCCCGCATGGCGGTGCTGCTGGCGGGCATGGGCGAGGCCGTGCCGGGCGTGACCGTCAATCGGCTTTGCAGCTCGGGCCTCAACGCGCTGGGCATGGCGGCGCAGGCGATCCGCAGCGGCGACGCCGATTTCCTGATCGCCGGCGGTGCCGAGAGCATGACCCGCGCGCCCTATGTGCTGGGCAAGGCCGGCAGCGCCTTTGGCCGCGACCAGAAGATTGAGGATACGACGCTCGGCTGGCGCTTCATCAATCCGGCGATGCAGGCCGCCTATGGCGTCGATACCATGCCCCAGACCGGCGAGAATGTCGCCGAACAATGGGGCGTCAGCCGCGAGGAGCAGGATCGCTTTGCCCTGGCCAGCCAGGAAAAGGCCGCACGCGCGCAGGCGAACGGGCGCTTCGCCGCCGAAATCGTGCCGGTCTCGATCCCGCAGAAGAGGGGCGATCCGCTGCTGTTCGAGGCGGACGAGCATCTGCGCGCCACCAGCCTGGAGGCGCTGGCGAAGCTGAAGCCGGTGGTGAAGGCCGACGGCACGGTGACGGCGGGCAATGCATCGGGCCTGAATGATGGCGCGGCGGCGATGCTGGTCGCGTCGGAAGCGGCTGCGGTGACGCACGGCCTGACGCCGCGTGCTCGGGTGATCGGCATGGCGGCGGCCGGCATCGCGCCTCGCATCATGGGCGCCGGTCCGATCGAGGCGGCGCGCAAGCTGCTCGCCCGCAACGGCATGACCGTCGACCAACTGGATGTGATCGAACTCAATGAGGCCTTTGCCAGCCAGGCGATCGCGACGCTGCGCGACCTGGCCGTCGATCCCTTCGACCCGCGCGTCAATCCCAATGGCGGGGCGATCGCGCTCGGCCATCCGCTCGGCATGTCGGGCGCGCGCATCGCGCTGTCGGCGGTCGAGCAACTGCATCGGACCGGCGGGCGCCATGCGCTGGCCTTCATGTGCATCGGCGTGGGCCAGGGCCTGGCCCTGCTGCTGGAGCGGGTGTGATGGACCGCGCAGATATCGTCATCGTCGGGGCCGGCCATGGCGGCGCGCAATGCGCGATCGCGCTGCGCCAGAACGGCTTTGCCGGGACCATCATGGTGATCGGCCGCGAGCCGGAATATCCCTATGAGCGGCCGCCGCTGTCGAAGGATTATTTTGCGCGCGAAAAGGCGTTCGAGCGGCTGCTTATCCGTCCGCCGGCCTTCTGGGCCGAAAAGGATGTGAACTTCCTGCTCGGCACCGAAGTGACGGCGGTCGATCCGGCCGGCAAGCAACTGACGCTCTCCGACGGGCGTAGCCTTGGCTATGGCAAGCTCATTTGGGCGACCGGCGGCGATCCGCGCCGGCTGAGCTGCGCTGGCGCCGATCTGGCCGGCGTCCATGCGGTGCGGACGCGCGCCGACTGCGACGCGCTGATGGCGGAAATCGACGCGGGCAAGCGGGAGATCGTGGTCATTGGCGGCGGCTATATCGGGCTTGAGGCCGCCGCAGTGCTGAGCAAGATGGGCCTCAAGGTCACTTTGCTGGAAGCGCTGCCAAGAGTGCTGGCGCGGGTGGCGGGCGAGGAATTGTCCGCCTTCTACCAGCAGGTCCATCGCGACCATGGCGTCGACCTGCGCCTGGATGCCAGGGTCGATTGCCTGGAGGGGGCGGACGGCCAGGTGACGGCGGTGCGGATGGCGGATGGCGAGCGCATCCCCGCGCAGGCGGTGATCGTGGGTATTGGCATCATACCGGCGGTCGAGCCGCTGATCCGTGCCGGGGCGAAGGGCGTCAATGGCGTCGATGTCGATGCCGGATGCCGCACCTCGCTGCCCGACATCTATGCCATCGGCGACTGCGCCGCCTTCGCCTGCGACTTTGCCGGCGGGCAGGTGATGCGGGTGGAATCGGTCCAGAATGCCAATGACATGGCGACCTGCGTGGCGAAGGCGATCTGCGGCGACGAACGGCCCTATCGCGCCTTCCCCTGGTTCTGGTCGAACCAATATGATCTCAAGCTCCAGACCGCCGGGATAAACGCAGGTTTCGACCAGACGGTGATGCGCGGCACGCCCGCCGACGGCGCCTTCTCGATCGTCTATCTCAGGGATGGCAAGGTTATCGCGCTCGACTGCGTGAACAGCGTGAAAGACTATGTGCAGGGCCGCAAGCTGGTCGAGAATGACGTGCAGATCGATATCGACCGGCTTTCGGATAGCAGTGTCGCGCTCAAGGACACCGTCCGCGCGACACCGGCTGCCGTCGACTAAGTGCAGGCGATCGCCGTGCTCCCATGGCGGCGGCGGTCGCTCACGGGCCGATCATGACCATGCCAAGGGCGTGGCCACGGCACCGCATGCGGCTGTGGCCACGCCCTTATCAATCCACGACACAAGGAGCGCCTGGCCTGGTTCCAAAGCCCGTTGCAGGTTTCCGCCCGCCTCTATGCGGGCACCGGATTGGTTGCTTCAATCACCTCGCATTCGGTTTGTGCGCCCGATAATATCGGCCCGGCCACAACTTCGCTTTGCAGAAGGTCCGGCAGCTCGTCTAAAGGCAGGCCGTCAGGATCTGAAACACAATGAATTATCGCCATTCCTTCCATGCGGGCAACAGCGCCGATGTGGTCAAGCACAGCCTGTTGATCGCCCTGATACGGGCCTTGCAGCACAAGCCGGGCGCGCTCACGCTGATCGACACCCATGCCGGTTGTGGCCTGTACGACCTTGGCGGCGATGCCGCTCAACGCACCGGCGAGGCGACGCAGGGCGTGCTGCGGGCCTTTGCCGACCAAAACCCCTTGCTGGACGACTATCGCGCCGCCGTGCGGGCGGTGAATGTGAGGGACGAGCCGCAGCTTTACCCCGGCTCGCCGCGGTTTCTGGCACAGCTTTTGCGCCCGCAGGATGTCCTGATCCTCAACGAGAAGCACCCGGAAGACGCTTACACCCTGCGTGGCGTGATGCGCGGGACGAGCGCTGCCGTGCATGAACGCGACGCCTACGAATTGTGGCTGGCAATGGTGCCGCCCCGCACCGCGCGCGGCGTGGTGGTGGTCGACCCGCCCTATGAGCAGACGGACGAACGCGCCCGCATCACCGCCACCCTCGCCGCCGCGCAGCGCAAATGGGCGCATGGCGTGACGGTAATCTGGTTTCCGCTGAAAGACTACGCCACGCATGCGCGGTGGAAGGCGCAGTTGCGCAAGCTCGGCATCCCGAAATTTCTGTGCGTGGAGCATTGGCTATATGATAGCGAGCAACCCGGCATCTATAACGGTGCGGGCCTCTTCATCGTCAATCCGCCCTACGCTTTCACGCAGGCATTACCGCCCATGTTGGAGGCCTTTCGCGCGGCGTTGGCACCCGAAGGGCATCGGGGCGAGATTCTCGCCGATTGGTTGAGCGACTAGGATAAGCCGAAACCCACTCTTCCCCCAGAGCGAGCGTTGCTGCGCTCCAGATTGCAGGCAGCCTGGATCAGGCTGATCGCTGAAACACGAAGTTCGCCGATCATATCGCCAAAGCCGCAGCCCGCAGGCATAAGGAGGCGGCAGAGATGATGCGCCTCCAACAGCCCACCCCTTTCCTGAAATTGTGCTGCGCACAACCTTGCTTCGTTGAGCATTCCGACACCTCATCCGCTCTGCATTCCGCTAATGGAGCCGGCATGGGTGCTGCCGCGATCGCCAAGACCATGGGGATCGGTCGGGCATCGGTCTATCCGGCACTGGCTGACTGATCGGTATCCTCCGGGACCCCGTCTTCACCGCCGACGGTCGTTACCAGCATCAGGCCGGGATCATCTCGCCCGATCGTCGACCCGACATCGTCAGGCCACATCGTCATCCGCCGACCATCACCGCCCATGCTCTGGGCGACCGTCAGCGACATCATGGAGATCAGCATATGGCATCACGTTCGAAGCCGAAGGCAACGTCGGCCACCCATGCTGCTGCCCATGATCAGGGGGAGAGCGTCGCCGGGATCATCGAACATATCGATGGTGACGCCGGGGACGATGGCGAGGAAATGATGGCCGAGGACGCTGGTTCGCCGCAGCCCTCCAGAACCACCCGACAGACCCGCGCCACCCGCTCCACCTGCCTCGCATCGCCTTGATCTCCATCGTGACGCTCGATCCTCCGGCGTGATGATATCCCGCGCGATCACAGCAGTGACGATCGGTGGAGACGGTTCGAACCCGGTGCGGAAGTCGAACTACTGCTCCACTTCAACGCTACAACCTGCTACGTTCACCCCTCAAAAAGGCACGCAATATCAGCATGTTTGACGCGAAGAACGGCTTCCCTCCCTCTCCGCCACGACTTTCCTAAGTGATTGTCGTTACTCAACTTTATAAAATAGCGTCGCTTTTACCATCCGGGTTCTACAAAACGGTCAATTCTCGTAGGAAATATCCGTCAAAAGCCCTGTATTATATTACATATAAGCATAATGGCCATCGGAAGGGGAAAAATGTTCAGAGTTTTTGCTAGACTACGGAGTCTACCAGAGACACTTATGTTCCGGTTTTACCCCCAACTTTCTCAATTTCAGCTCGACCGTGCAACCTATAATGCACGACAGCAGATGGATTGTCACCCAGCACTTCGCATTCTCGTCGACAATACTATCCTCGATTTGGCAATCACGCACGAGTCTCGATGGATAACCACTGGCGCTGTTGATTGGGGCGGACAAGTGAGACACACCGGCTACCAAGCCCGAGTTCCAGTCTACAGCCGGAAAAATCTAACGGAAAATACCGCAATGTCACTTTCCTAACAGGCATAGCGCACCTCGCTCGCCTCGGTGCGCTTGAACTTTGCCAATCGGCCGAACTGGATGACGAGCTGTTTCGTCAGCCTGTTGGCCGCTACAAGGGCTATGGTTATTTCGACTATTCGCTCTTCTCTGGTATCAATATCAGAAGTGTGGACGGTTCCGCATTCACCACATTGGGACCATCGTGGATGAATCTGCCCTCACCTGAACAGCAACAGCGGACTCGTTTGGCTCAATCTGACGATCAACTATTTCATGATCTTTACGCCCTGCTACGCGAGCAGCTTGGTAAGAAATGCGATCAAGATGCGTTGCATATCCGCACAGCAGAACGGCATGGCGCTCTTTGCTTTCTCACCACTGACCGTCCGCTCTTGCTTACATGCAAAAGCCTATCAAAAAAGGAACCCCTTCGTTCGCTCAAGGCAAAATAATGGGCCCCATAGACCTCGGGAATCATCTCTCGATCAAGCCGGTCCCACCACATCTATTGAGCTACAACGACGCGAGTTGGTTTGTCCGAATAGGCCATACCATGCCGGAGCGGCGACGGCGCAAGCGAGGTGAATATGGATGATCGAATTTATAAGATTTGAGGGTCGTATCGCGGCAGAATGGCAATAGCTGCCGCCAAGACATCAATCGGCCAATCCCCGTAAGCCTCCCCAACGCTACGTGGCGCGTGCCCCTGTATGGCATCTCGAACTTCCGGATCGATCCCAGCACGACGAGCGATCGTCTTGAACAAATGTCGCCACCCATGGTTTGGCTGAACGTGGGTATCATCAACGCCGAGGTCGCGCACCCACATAGCCAAGCGCTCGCCTACCTTTTTGTAATGGGCGTTGCCAGCAGACCCGCCTCGACCACGCGCGGGGTCATAGAAGATCGGTCCGTCGCAATCTGGACACCTCGAATAACCGGGTGATTTTGGTCTGATGGCGTAGGAAGGGGCACGCGGCGCTGATGAAAGGCGGCGTTTCGGCTGCATTGGCGGCGTGATCGCGGTATCGGCCGAGTTCGGGACGCCAATTCCATGTCATGCAGGCGTAGTTCTGCCCTCGAGCCATGCAAGGCGCTGGAAGTTATAGACCAGGTTGGCCATGCCGATCTTGATCCTGGCACGAGCGATGCCGATGGTACGGATGACGAGGCTTATGCGGTGTTTCTGTCCGGCAAAGACATGCTCAACGGCGGCGCGTACCTTTGAGCGCCTTGCATTGGCTCTGGCTATCCGTTCAGGCAGCGGCCGCCTAGGCAAGCGCTTCTGGTGGATATTGCTGGTGAACATGCCCCTCGCGAGGAATGCCTCGTTCTTCTTCGATCGATAGGCGGTATCGGCCCAAACGCCCGAGGCGGTGTTCTCCTTGCTGATCAGATCGGGCAGTCGCGCCCCATCATGGGCATTGGCGGCGCTCGCATCCCAGGTGCGGATCAGGCCGTGAGTCCGATCTATGCCGATATGATTTTTATAGCCGAACATCGGAATGGCCAGATCGACCGGTTTTGTCGCCCTGGGATCGGCGCCTTCCTGGGCCTTGGCCTTGGTATATTTGATCGACCAGCGCGCATCGCGGTCTTTCTGCCGAACCCTGGCCGGCGTCCAGTCCTTGGGGATGCGGCCTTCCTTGATCGCCGTTTTCTCCTCCTGGGTGTTGCGCTGCTTGGGCGCGGGCACGACGGTGGCATCAATGATCTGACCGCCCATGGCCAGATATCCCCGGTCCTTGAGCGCGGCATCGAAGCGCGCGAATAGCCGGTCGATCGCCTTGGCCTTCACAAGCCGTTCGCGGAACAGCCAAACCGTGGTGGCATCGGGCACGGTGCCTTCCAGCCCCACGCCCAGGAAACGCTGGAACGATAGCCGGTCCTTGATCTGGAACTCGGTCGCTTCGTCGGACAGCGAATACAACGCCTGTAGAACCAGGATCTTGAACATCAGCACTGGATCGAACGGCGGTCGTCCGCCCTTGTTACGAGGGCCGCGTCGCAGCGCGGCCACCAGCGGTCCCCGGAATAGCTCGAAGTCCACCACGGCCGACAACCGTTCCAGGGGATCGCCCGCCGCGCTCAGCACCTCGTATCGGTCCGAAAGATCAAAGAAACCCGGCTGTACTGCCATCTCTGCCTCCGCTGTCGCGTACCGGCAGTGAATCACCTCAAGCCGTCAGACGCCACCGGTTTTTCGAGGTGTCCAGCTTTCTCCCATCGGCATCGTTCGCGCCGGGATCAAGATCGGCATGGTCAATCTGGCCTATAATTTCCAGCGCCTCGCAAACTGCGTCTGCATGACACGAAAACCGGACCCAGCGATCGGCCTTGCCCGCCCGCCGAGGCCTCCTCCTGCGTCCATCAGGACATAATCCGACGGTTCTTCGAATCCGCCAGCTGGCATATGATTGATATCTCACCGTCTGCCAATTTTAGGTGCATTCGGCATTGACTACAATTCCCACGTCCACTTAGTCATAGCGACGAAAAATGTTCCAGCACGCGCCAGGTCCCTGTATGTGTCTCTTGATTTGAACCTCATAGAATAAGAGAGCGTCAGAGGTGTAACGCGCTTGGACGCGGCCATTTGGATAAATTGCAGGAATGAATATGCTGAGCCCAGAAAATCAATATAGCCGTAAGAGCAGTGATGTTCAGGAACAATCTTACGATGCTCTGACCGCGATGCAGGCCGACCATGCGCGGGTCGTTGATAATCTTGCAAAGGCAGAAATCGAGCTCTTACGCATTTCCAGATTGTGGAGCGAGGCAGAAGCAAAAAATATTAATTTGCAGAATAATATATCTAATCTGGAATCCAAGGTTAGAAATATTGAAGATTCTTCAAAACCAATCTACAGCATTAATGATGAAATAAAAATATTGCAGAAAAAATTAGACGATCGACATCATGAGATCGCTTCATTGACAAAACTTCTTAAGTTTTCTCAGCATCAGACAGATGAAGAACAAAAAAAATATGAATGGATGCGCGAAATAGCCATGTTTCTAATTAAAATTCCGCGCTGGTGGAGTGTGCTGCCAAAGAAAGAAATGGATAAAAAGAAAAATGAATCACTTTTAAACTCAGGATTGTTCGATTCAGAATATTATATTAACAAATATCCTGATGTGGGGTCATCGAACATTAATCCATTGAAACATTATATATTTCATGGAATAAATGAAAATAGATCAATACGTCCTTAATTAATATTTTTCTAAAAAATGGATAAGTATCTATATCATGAGTAATGACCTAGAAAATTCCACGTTCGATGCAAAATGGTACGCATCAGAATATCCTGATGTTGCTCTGACGGGAATGGACCCCCTTGATCATTACAGATGGATAGGTCAAAAAATCGGTAGAAAACCCAGGCCTTCCGGCAATATTTCTTCGTCGGTACAAAATGGTGCTTTTCCATCAGAAAAAACTATTTCCACAGATGTGGATCGCAATGATGGCGCGCCGACCACGCTTCCAATGCCAGTTGCGACAGGCAATCGCCTGTCGCAATTTTGTGCGATAGAGCAAGATCCATCCGCAGCCGCACCTGGCCTCAGCCCGCTCATGCTGCACATCTGGAATTCACGACCAGATCTTCAGGCGGCCTTCGATTGTGCGAACGCGGCCGGCCGCGCGGCTTTTTTAAATTGGTTCAATGACAGTTTCAGTCGGGAATATGGCCTGACGCTGGAAGATCGGGCGCTACCTGCCGGCACCTTGCGGGACGATGGCGTGAATTTGATTGGCTATGCACATGCACCTACGGGACGGGGGGAGGATGTCCGTATGGTCGCACATTCTCTGGCAGCCAATGATGTGCCTTTTACCTTGCTCGATGTTCCTATGGCGGCGGACCAAAAGGATATGAGTGTCGCCCATTGGATTTCCGACAGCCAGCCATATCGAACGAATATTTTCCATGTCAATGCCGACATGTTCCCGATCGAAGCCCTGAAATATGGCAAGGGCCATCATAATATCGGTTACTGGGCATGGGAGCTTGCGGATTGCCCTCCTGCCTTTGACGATGCGTTGCAACTGGTCGATGAAGTCTGGGGCATTTCCAATTTTGTTTCCAACGCATTTCGCCGCCGGTCCAGTGTGCCGGTGCACACCATTCCACTAGCTGTCGAGGTTCCGCATTTGCTGGAAGCGGACCGCAGCAAGGCCCGTTTTGGACTAGCGGACAATCCTTTCACCTTCCTGTTCACCTTTGACGCATTTTCCTATTTGGATCGGAAAAACCCGATCGATGTCGTTCGTGCTTTCAAGCGTGCTTTTCCTAATGGTGATGAAAATGCCCGCCTGGTGCTGAAAACGCACAATGTGGAAAAAGTAGTCCAATCACCACACGCCGCCTTTCTCTGGAAAGAGCTGGTCAATGAAATTGGCAATTCTCCTTATATCCATATTCTGGACCGCACACTTCATCGCCATGAAGTTTTTGCGCTTACAGCTTCTTGCGATGCCTTTGTTTCCTTGCATCGGTCTGAAGGTTTCGGGCGAAATCTGACGGAAGCCATGCTCTATGGTCGCCCTGTGATATCGACGGGATATTCAGGATCAAATGAATTTATCAACGACGATACCGCTATCCCTATTCAATATTCTCTCACCCCGGTGGGCGAGGGCACTTATCCCCACGGGGATGGTCAATTTTGGGCACAGCCGGATGTAGACCACGCCGCCTGGGCGATGCGTCGCGTGAAAGAAGATAGCGACTGGCGTGAACGTATTGCGCGGTCGGGTCAGAAATTTGTGTCTGAGAATTTCAATAAGAAACTCATCGGTCACAAAATAGAACGGCGTATTGAAGCGCTGCACCGGACCACAAAATTTGTTGGCTATAGCCCTAGCCCGTCCCGGAATGCAATTAACAGCTTCGACGCCGAAATTCTTTCTCATGTTGGCGAAAAGAAGACGGTATTGTTTACCGTTGTTTCCCAGAATTATATGGCTTTTGCACTAACTGTCCTTCAATCCGTTCGCGAACAGCACCCTGAATTTGCGTTGTTCATTTGCCTGGTCGACGAAGGCAATGGTCTTGATATCGAAGAAAAGGATGACTTCAAAATCGTCCGAGTTAAAGATATCGATTTACCAAATTTTCTCGACATGCGTATTCGCTACGATGTTATGGAGTTGAATACTGCGGTCAAGCCTTTCTTTATAGATTGGATTTACAATAAAACAGATGTTGAAAAGGTTATATATTTCGATCCAGATCTATTTTTGTATAATAGGATTGAACATGTTATTAATCCTCTCGATGCAGGGGCCTCAGCTGTATTAACGCCGCATGTAAATAATCCTATTGAAGATGATGGGTTTTCCCCCACAGATCATACGATCATGCAATCAGGCGTCTTCAACTTGGGGTTCATCGCCACGCGGCGATGTGATGAGACATTGCGCTTCATTCGCTGGTGGGCAAAGCAGTTGGAAACGGCATCCATATCCGATGTCAGCAACAACCTGTTCACCGATCAGCGCTGGTGTGATTTTGCGCCATGTTTCTTGCAGAATCTGAAGGTTCTTCATCATGAAGGGCATAATGTTGCCTATTGGAATCTGGATCAACGTTCAGTCCAGCGTGATGAATCTGGAAACGTAACCGTCAATGGTGTCCCGTTGGTATTTTTCCATTTCAGTGGGTTCCATCCTCGTCGGCTTGAGCAAGTGTCTAAGCATCAGACGCGCTTCACCTGGGGCAAACTGTCCGAAACCACACGCGAGTTGATGCAGGCTTATGGGGACAGGTTGCTGGCCAACGGATTTGAAACTGCTACCAATAGTCCCTATTCCTATGACGATATCGAAGGATTGAAAATTCGACCTGTAATGCGGCAAATTTACCGCGCAGCCTATCCCCAGCCTCATATTTTCAGGTCTTCAGTGGAAGGGCGCGATTGCTTGATCGAATTGTGCCTGGCATCCGTCGCCCCCCCCCCAGCAGATGAAGGTCAACCATTCAGCGAACTGGCAATGCAGATTTATCGAATTCGCCCTGACGTGCAGGCAGCCTTTCCGATCTCCTCACCGCAAGGTGCTGCTGGCTTCCGGGGCTGGCTTAACCACAGCATCAAGGGCGAATATGGCATTGATATGGAAGCTCTGCTAGCAATCCATCAGAAGGCATTGGCTTGAATTCCAGCCATTCCCTAATACCCACCGTGACGAGGTGGGCCTAGATTGGCACTCTAATATGCGCGTCGTTGTGCATGGGGCGGAACAGAGTAGCGCATTTAAATCCTGCCTGCTTGCCCCCCCCTGGGTGCCGTTGGTTTGTAAAATTAGAAAGGTAACATCATGCTAGAAACTCAATACTATCCTCCACATATTGTGAAAAAATTCGAAGTGGATCAGATTAAGGACGCAATTTCTTATTTTAACGAAAATGGTTATGTCGTTTTCAGGAATTCATTCGATGTAAATGAAGGAGAGAGTTTTTGGAGTGATGTAGAGAACGCTCTTAATAACGGCACTCCCCTTAAGTTCTCGCATTATGGTAAAATTTATACCAATCCGGATGTGCCTTTGGAAGGTTTTAAAATCCCTCGAATTATTGATGCGGAAACGCATATCGAAAGTGCTCGTCGGATGATGTTGCATCCGATCGTCAGGAATTTCTTGCGCGAACTTTATGATGGTCAGGAGCCAACCTGCCTGCAGACGCTGACCTATAAATATTCCAGCGAACAAGGCGCGCATTCAGACAAATCGCTCGTCGCCCCGCCATATGCATCGTCCTATGATCGCGAAAGTCTGACGGCATCCTGGTTTGCGATTGAAGCATCGGACGAACGCAATGGAGCCCTGATTATTTATCCAGGTTCTCATCGTCTGGAAAAGCGTCCGATCCATGACGGCTTTGGTGACGACTATGGCGCATTCGTCAAACATTGCATTGACGTATGCTTGGAAGCTGGCTGCAAGCCTATTTCTTTCCGCGCAGAACCTGGCGACGTACTTTTCTGGCATGGTGATTTCGTACATGCTGGCGGCCCCATTCTGGCTCCTCATAATCAGCCTACGCGGCGTAGCCTAGTGTGCCATTATGCCGCCATTCCCGAAGGCAAAGGCAGCGATGACCCAAGCTGGGAACGTGTTCCCTTCGATGGTGCGACTTATTTTCGCGCTTGCGCCTGACAGGCACTCACCAAATAGGCTGGGGATCAGATATGCGTCAAATTAGTGCACGTAATGCCGTTCGCAACATGCGAAGTTTGGGCGAATATGCGCAATGGTCATTTGGCGGTCCGGAAGCAGATGCTCAGGGATATGAGAATGCCACGGGCGACATGGCCGCCAATCGGGTCTATCGTGAATTTTTACCGAAGATTAAGCCAAAATTCCTTCTCGGCGAAAATCCATCTATATTCACCAGTGGATCCTGTTTCGCGCGCGAGATCGAGCATGCTCTGCATGTTCTGGGGAAATCGGTCCTGAGCTGGTCGCCCAATGAAACCTCGCTGGATCCCGGATCATTCAACCGTTACAATACTTTTTCCGTAATCAACGATTTTCGATTGGCCCATGAAGGCGGTTATGATGAAAATCTGATTTGGGAAACACCTGTTGGCTGGGTCGATTATTCCGCAAATGGGATTCAATCTTCTCGCGAAAAACTGATTGAAACACGTCAGTCGTCGATCGAAGTGCATAAGCGGTTGGCACAAGCTGATGTATTTGTCCTTACTCTTGGACTTATCGAAGCATGGTATGATCTCAAAACAGAAACATATCTAAACTTCACACCTAGTGAAGTTTTGGCAGGAAACTTAAGCCGTTTCGAATGTCGTGTTACAGATTACGAAGAAAACGTAGCGGCGGCAAAATATCTTATCGATTATTTGAGAAGAAATTTCAATAATGATTTGAAGGTCATTATAACTGTTAGCCCAGTTCCTCTCGGTGTATCTTTTACTGGGGAAGATATATCTCAATCAAATACTCTGTCTAAGTCAACTCTTCGTGCGGTTGCTCAGAAGATCGCAGATGAAGATGATATGGTTGACTATTTTCCTTCTTATGAAATAGTAACTTTGTCAGACCCGCACAAAACTTGGCTTCCAGATTATAGGCATGTCCGTAGGGAAGCGGTGTCTCGTATCATGGCTACATTCATAGAGCATTATTTGAATTAGAGCGGTTTTCGACCGTTCTGAATCGGCATGGGATTCCTTTCCGGCGCAATTTTTGATTTCAGAATCCGTGCTGGTGAAGGAGGCCGGCATGGATGGCTCTTTCGATAGATTTGCGCACTCGGCTTTTGGCAGCGGTGGATAGTGGATCGAGTTGCCGTGCTGCGGCGGACCGGTTCGGTGTAGCACGGCAACGGCTGTCCGCTGCCGGACACAGCAGTGCGAGATGGGGGGGGGCATTGCCCCATAGCTGGACACCTCGAATAACCGGGTGATTTTGGTCTGATGGCGTAGGAAGGGGCACGCGGCGCTGATGAAAGGCGGCGTTTCGGCTGCATTGGCGGCGTGATCGCGGTATCGGCCGAGTTCGGGACGCCAATTCCATGTCATGCAGGCGTAGTTCTGCCCTCGAGCCATGCAAGGCGCTGGAAGTTATAGACCAGGTTGGCCATGCCGATCTTGATCCTGGCACGAGCGATGCCGATGGTACGGATGACGAGGCTTATGCGGTGTTTCTGTCCGGCAAAGACATGCTCAACGGCGGCGCGTACCTTTGAGCGCCTTGCATTGGCTCTGGCTATCCGTTCAGGCAGCGGCCGCCTAGGCAAGCGCTTCTGGTGGATATTGCTGGTGAACATGCCCCTCGCGAGGAATGCCTCGTTCTTCTTCGATCGATAGGCGGTATCGGCCCAAACGCCCGAGGCGGTGTTCTCCTTGCTGATCAGATCGGGCAGTCGCGCCCCATCATGGGCATTGGCGGCGCTCGCATCCCAGGTGCGGATCAGGCCGTGAGTCCGATCTATGCCGATATGATTTTTATAGCCGAACATCGGAATGGCCAGATCGACCGGTTTTGTCGCCCTGGGATCGGCGCCTTCCTGGGCCTTGGCCTTGGTATATTTGATCGACCAGCGCGCATCGCGGTCTTTCTGCCGAACCCTGGCCGGCGTCCAGTCCTTGGGGATGCGGCCTTCCTTGATCGCCGTTTTCTCCTCCTGGGTGTTGCGCTGCTTGGGCGCGGGCACGACGGTGGCATCAATGATCTGACCGCCCATGGCCAGATATCCCCGGTCCTTGAGCGCGGCATCGAAGCGCGCGAATAGCCGGTCGATCGCCTTGGCCTTCACAAGCCGTTCGCGGAACAGCCAAACCGTGGTGGCATCGGGCACGGTGCCTTCCAGCCCCACGCCCAGGAAACGCTGGAACGATAGCCGGTCCTTGATCTGGAACTCGGTCGCTTCGTCGGACAGCGAATACAACGCCTGTAGAACCAGGATCTTGAACATCAGCACTGGATCGAACGGCGGTCGTCCGCCCTTGTTACGAGGGCCGCGTCGCAGCGCGGCCACCAGCGGTCCCCGGAATAGCTCGAAGTCCACCACGGCCGACAACCGTTCCAGGGGATCGCCCGCCGCGCTCAGCACCTCGTATCGGTCCGAAAGATCAAAGAAACCCGGCTGTACTGCCATCTCTGCCTCCGCTGTCGCGTACCGGCAGTGAATCACCTCAAGCCGTCAGACGCCACCGGTTTTTCGAGGTGTCCAGCTTTCTCCCATCGGCATCGTTCGCGCCGGGATCAAGATCGGCATGGTCAATCTGGCCTATAATTTCCAGCGCCTCGCAAACTGGACACCTCGAATAACCGGGTGATTTTGGTCTGATGGCGTAGGAAGGGGCACGCGGCGCTGATGAAAGGCGGCGTTTCGGCTGCATTGGCGGCGTGATCGCGGTATCGGCCGAGTTCGGGACGCCAATTCCATGTCATGCAGGCGCAGTTCTGCCCTCGAGCCATGCAAGGCGCTGGAAGTTATAGACCAGGTTGGCCATGCCGATCTTGATCCTGGCACGAGCGATGCCGATGGTACGGACGACGAGGCCCATGCGGTGTTTCTGTCCGGCAAAGACATGCTCAACGGCGGCGCGTACCTTTGAGCGCCTTGCATTGGCTCTGGCTATCCGTTCAGGCAGCGGCCGCCTAGGCAAGCGCTTCTGGTGGATATTGCTGGTGAACATGCCCCTCGCGAGGAATGCCTCGTTCTTCTTAGATCGATAGGCGGTATCGGCCCAAACGCCCGAGGCGGTGTTCTCCTTGCTGATCAGATCGGGCAGTCGCGCCCCATCATGGGCATTGGCGGCGCTCGCATCCCAGGTGCGGATCAGGCCGTGAGTCCGATCGATGCCGATATGATTTTTATAGCCGAACATCGGAATGGCCAGATCGACCGGTTTTGTCGCCCTGGGATCGGCGCCTTCCTGGGCCTTGGCCTTGGTATATTTGATCGACCAGCGCGCATCGCGGTCTTTCTGCCGAACCCTGGCCGGCGTCCAGTCCTTGGGGATGCGGCCTTCCTTGATCGCCGTTTTCTCCTCCTGGGTGTTGCGCTGCTTGGGCGCGGGCACGACGGTGGCATCAATGATCTGACCGCCCATGGCCAGATATCCCCGGTCCTTGAGCGCGGCATCGAAGCGCGCGAATAGCCGGTCGATCGCCTTGGCCTTCACAAGCCGTTCGCGGAACAGCCAAACCGTGGTGGCATCGGGCACGGTGCCTTCCAGCCCCACGCCCAGGAAACGCTGGAACGATAGCCGGTCCTTGATCTGGAACTCGGTCGCCTCGTCGGACAGCGAATACAACGCCTGTAGAACCAGGATCTTGAACATCAGCACTGGATCGAACGGCGGTCGTCCGCCCTTGTTACGAGGGCCGCGTCGCAGCGCGGCCACCAGCGGTCCCCGGAATAGCTCGAAGTCCACCACGGCCGACAACCGTTCCAGGGGATCGCCCGCCGCGCTCAGCGCCTCGTATCGGTCCGAAAGATCAAAGAAACCCGGCTGTACTGCCATCTCTGCCTCCGCTGTCGCGTACCGGCAGTGAATCACCTCAAGCCGTCAGACGCCACCGGTTTTTCGAGGTGTCCAACTGCGTCTGCATGACACGAAAACCGGACCCAGCGATCGGCCTTGCCCGCCCGCCGAGGCCTCCTCCTGCGTCCATCAGGACATAATCCGACGGTTCTTCGAATCCGCCAGCTCTCGACCTCCGAACATGCGTCATCAACCGCATTTTGTAGCACCCGGACGGTGAAAAGCGACGCTATTTCAGAAAGTTGAGTAACGACAATCACTTAGGAAAGTCGTGGCGGAGAGGGAGGGATTCGAACCCTCGGTACCCTCACGGGCACGCCGCATTTCGAGTGCGGTGCATTCGACCACTCTGCCACCTCTCCGCAGAAGACCGGAAGCATTGAACCGCAAGGGAAAATGCCGCACCGATCGGGTCGAGGGGCGGCCATTAGCGAATGATTCCATCCTTGCCAAGCACCCTTTTCGGTATTTTTCTTGTCTCCCTGCGCGGGCACCCTAAATTGGTCATATGAAAGTCACGATTCAGAATATCGGTACCGGCATCACCGCCCCGCCGGTCGTCCATGCCCGCTTCAGCATCGGCGATGTCCTCAAGCATCGCAGCTTCGGCTTTCGCGGCGTGGTGTTCGACATCGACCCGGTCTTCGCCAACAGCGAGGAATGGTATGAATCGATCCCCGAACATGCCCGGCCCGACAAGCAGCAGCCCTTCTACCACCTGCTCGCCGAAAATGGCGAGAACAGCTATGTCGCCTATGTCAGCCAGCAGAATCTGGTGGCCGACGATAGCGAGGAGCCGGTCGATCACCCGGCGATCACCGGCCTGTTCGGCGATTATGCGGATGGCAAATATCAGCTGCGCCCGCGCCATCGGCACTGAGCCGCACTGGCGGGCGGCGCTGGGCCTTGCCCTGCTGCTCGCCGCGACCGGGCCGTTGCAGGCTGCCCCGCTGCCGGCGCCGGACAAGGTCGCGGTTCCCAATGCCGACCCGACCTTCCCCTTCTCCAACGAGATCGCCGCCTTTGCGAAGGCCGAAGCGGCCGGCCCGCCGGTCGCCGACGCCACGCTGTTCCTGGGCAGTTCCAGCATCCGCCTGTGGGACATCAAGGGCAGCTTCACCGATATCGGCACGGTCAATCGCGGCTTTGGCGGCGCGACCACGCCCGACGTGCTCCATTATTACAAGCTGCTGCTGCCCAAGGCCAAGCCGCGCTCGATCATCGTCTATGTCGGCGAGAATGACCTGGCCGCCGGCGCCACGCCGGACAAGGTCGCTACTGACGTGCTGACCCTGCTCCGCCAGCTTCGCGCCGACTATCCCAGGGCGCATATCGCCTATCTCTCGCTCAAGCCCAGCCCGATCCGCTGGACGCTCTGGCCCCAGATGGCAGCGGTCAACATGACCGTTTCGGCGAGCAGCAAGGCGATGAAGTTCGATTATCTCGATGTCGGCCGCCCCTTGCTCGCCACTGACGGCCTGCCCGATGCATCGCTGTTCCGTGCCGATGGTTTGCATATGAATCCGCGCGGTTACGAGCGCTGGACCAGGCTGGTCGACGCCTATCTGGACCATGCCGTGCTGGCGGATGCGGGCGCCGGCCGCGATTCCTGACCGTCCTGCCGGCCAGTTTAAGATTGATCCAAGCGCCAGCAACATTATTACCAGCCGCTTGATCGATCGACTGGCGAAGGGAAAAGAGCAGTGACAACCGATTCGGCCAAGGCCGTGCCGATGGCGGAGCTGACGCTACGCGGCGTCATCCTGGGCGCGCTCATCACCCTGCTGTTCACCGCCGCGAACGTCTATCTGGGCCTCAAGATCGGCCTGACCTTCGCCACCTCGATTCCCGCCGCCGTCATTTCCATGGCGGTGCTGCGCCTGTTCGCCACCGGCACGATCCTGGAAAACAACATCGTCCAGACCATCGCATCGGCCGCCGGGACGCTGTCGGCGATCATCTTCGTGCTGCCGGGCCTGGTCATCATCGGCTGGTGGCAGGGCTTCCCCTATTGGCTGTCCGCCTGCACCATCGCGCTGGGCGGCATATTGGGCGTCATGTATTCGGTGCCGCTGCGCCGCGCGCTCGTCACCGGATCGGACCTGCCCTATCCCGAGGGTGTCGCCGCTGCCGAAGTGCTGAAAGTCGGCGCCGGTTCGCGCGAGGGCCTGGAAGAGAATAAGCGCGGCCTGGCCGCCATCGTCATGAGTTCGATCGCCGCCGCCGGCTTCTCGATCATCGCCAAGACCAAGATCCTGGCCGAGGAAGCCGCCACCTTCTTCAAGCTCGGCGCGGGCGCCAGCTCGGTCTCGACCAGCTTCTCGATGGCGCTGATCGGCGTCGGCCATCTGGTCGGCATCTCCGTCGGCGCCGCCATGTTCGTCGGCCTGCTGATCAGCTGGGTCGGCATCGTCCCCTATCTCACCAGTCCGCTGCCCGCCGGCGCGGACCTGGCCGACCTGGTCGGCACCACCTTCCGCATGAAGGCCCGCTTCATCGGCGCCGGTACCATCGGCATCGCCGCGATCTGGACCCTGCTCAAGATCCTGGGTCCGATCATCAGCGGCATCCGCTCCGCCCTCAACGCCGCCAAGGTCCGCAAGTCGGGCGATGCCGGCACGCTGGACATTACCGAGCGCGACCTGCCGATCGGCATCGTCTTCGGCACCATCCTCGCCTCGCTGGTGCCGATCGCCGTCTTGCTGTGGATCTTTGCCCAGGGCGGGCCGATCGCCGCCAATCCGGTGCCGATCATCGGCCTGACGCTGGCCTATATCCTGGTCGCCGGCATCGTCATTGCCTCGGTCTGCGGCTATATGGCCGGCCTCATCGGTGCGTCGAACAGCCCGATCTCGGGCGTCGGCATCCTTGCCGTGCTGGGCGCCTCGCTGATCCTCGCCGCCATCTATGGCTCGGGCCATCCCGAACAGAGCCAGGCGCTGATCGCCTACGCCCTGTTCACCACCGCGATCGTATTCGGCGTCGCCACCATTTCCAACGATAACCTCCAGGACCTCAAGACCGGCCAGCTGGTCGGTGCGACGCCGTGGAAGCAGCAGATCGCGCTGGTGCTCGGCGTGCTGTTCGGCGCGCTGGTAATCCCGCCGGTCCTCGACCTGCTGAACAGCGCCTTCGGCTTTGCCGGCGCGCCCGGTGCCAAGGCGACCGCCCTGCCCGCGCCGCAGGCCGCGCTCATTTCCGCGCTGGCCAAGGGCGTGCTGGGCGGCGACCTCGACTGGGGCCTGATCGGCTTTGGCGCCGGCATCGGCGTGGTCGTGGTCGCGCTCGACGAACTGCTCGGCAAGACCGGCAAGATGCGCCTGCCCCCGCTCGCGGTCGGCATGGGCATCTATCTGCCGATGGCGCTGACACTGCTGATCCCGGTCGGTGCGGTGATCGGCCATTTCTACAATCGCTGGTCGCTGCGCCAGGCGAACCCGGAATTTGCCGAGCGCATGGGCGTGCTGATGGCAACCGGCTTCATCGTCGGCGAAAGCCTGTTCGGCGTCGCCTTTGCCGGCATCGTCGCTTCGACCGACAGCGACGCGCCGCTGGCGCTGGTCGGCGAAAGCCATTGGGCGGTGCCGCTGTCAGTGCTGATCTTCGCCGGCGTGATCGCCGCCCTTTATGCGCGCCTGCGCCATTGGGCGACCGCGCCGCTCGCCTGACGGGATGAGATGGGGCGACCGAACCAAGGCCGCCCCATGCTCACGAAATCCTACGATGATAGAATGGATATGGGCTGGGCTACGGCTCGAAACCCTATGTCCGGCGGTTTAATTCTCCAGCAGCATCCAAAGGCTGGAGAGACTCTGATGCCCGCCGAATTTCTGGTCGCCATTGCCCTGTGTATCGGCGCTGTCTTTTTCATCGACCATATGGCTCGGCTGGAAAAAGGCGGCTGGCTGCGCCATCGTGGCGGCCTGTCCCTCCGCAGCGGCCCGCGGCGCGATTGAGCCTTCACAATGTGGCCCCTGTATCACGTCACATAAGTTACATTTTTCAGACTTTTAACTGCAATCATACTGCCATGAAGCCGTAAGGACTCATCGCCAATGGCCTCCCCAACCGAAGGGGAGCATTCACCATGAAGACCTTGTTCCGTGGCGCGAGCCGCGCCGCGATCATCCTTGCCACCGCCATGCCCGTCGCCGCCCTGGCCGGCACCATCAGCGGCACCGTATCCGACGGCACCGGCACCCGCGCGCTGCAGTCGACCCAGCTCCGCATCGTCGAAAATGGCCGCATCGCCGAAGCCGGCCGTGACGGCTCCTACCGCTTCCCCGACGTTGCACCGGGCACCTACACGATCGAAGCCCGCTACACCGGCGCTGATCCGGTGCGCACCACCGTCGTCGTGCCCGCCACCGGTGACGTCGATGCCGACATTCGCATCGGTTCGAACGTCGACGCGTCGATCATCGTCGTCGGCCAGGTCGCCAACCAGGCATCGGCCCTGTCGCGTCAGCGCGCGGCCGACGGTGTCGAAAGCGTCCTGACCCGCGACGCGATCGGCCAGTTCCCCGACCAGAATGTCGCCGAATCGCTGCGCCGCCTGCCCGGCGTCAACATCATGAACGACCAGGGCGAAGGCCGCTTCGTCTCGGTCCGCGGCCTCGACCCGGAACTCAATGCCGCGTCGGTCAACGGCGCCCGCCTGCCCGCGCCGGAAAGCGATGTCCGCTCGGTCGCGCTGGACGTCGTGCCTTCGGAACTGATCGAATCGATCGAAGTGAAGAAGTCGTTGACCCCGGACATGGACGCCGACACGATCGGCGCCTCGATCGAAATCAACACCACCAGCGCCTTCGACCGCAAGAAGGATCTCTATTCGGTCAAGCTGGAAGGCAGCTATAACGACTATGCCGACGCCGTGACGCCCAAGGGCAGCGTCGATTTCGCCACCCGCCTCAGCGACAATTTCGGCGTCTCAGGCGGCTTCAGCTATTACAAGCGCAAGTTCGAGACCGACAATATCGAAGCTGCGGACTGGACCACCAGCGACGACGGCATCGCCTATGCCGAAACGCTGGAATATCGCGACTATGACGTTCAGCGTAAGCGCATCGGCGGCACGCTGAACCTGGACTGGAAGCCGTCCGACACCACCAAGCTTTATGCCCGCGGCATCTACAACCAGTTTGAAGACCATGAATATCGTCGCCGCCTGACCTTCGTCCTGGATGAGCAGCCCGCTTCGGGTGATGCCGACAGCGCCAACTTCACCGATGAGGATGGCCGCATCGAAGTGCGCCGCGATCTCAAGGATCGTTTCGAGCGTCAGCGCATCAAGTCGCTGGTGCTGGGCGGCACCACCGAAACCGGTCCGTGGAAGCTGACTTATTCGGGTAGCTGGTCGGAATCGACCGAGAAGGAAAAGGGATCGATCGACCCGATCCGCTGGCGCGCCCGGTTCGACGGCGATGGAGTCGATGTCGGCTTCAACTATTCCGATCCGCGCGTGCCGACCTTCAACGTCACCAGCGGCGCCGACCTGTTCAACGACCCGTCGGAATATAGCTTCAACCGCGTCGAGCAGACTGCCCTGTCGGACTCGCGCGACCGCGAATATGCGCTGAAGGGCGATGTTTCGCGCGCCTTCGCCACCGACGGCGGCACCTTCACCGTGCAGGCCGGTATGAAGGCCCGCTGGCGCAAGAAGAGCTATAATTTCAACATGAACTATTATGGCGATGCCGATCTGGATCTGGCCGATGTGCTGGGCGCCCAGACCTATCGCCTGTCCGATCTAGGCCCGCTGCCCGGCAAGGGCCAGGCCACCGACTATTTCTACAACAATATCGGTGAATTCGAACTCGACCCGATCACCAGCGCCTATGAATCGGCAGCGCAGGATTACAGCGCGAAGGAAGATATCCTCGCCACCTATCTGCTCGGCCGTTGGGATAGTGAGAAGGTCCGCATCATCGGCGGCGTCCGCATGGAGCAGACCCGCAACGTGCTGCGTGGCAATGTCACCGAATATGAGCTGGATGACGAAGGCGAAGCCACTGGCGTCATCTCGACGCCCAATGGCTTCACCAAACATTATACCGACTGGCTCCCCAGCCTGACCGCGCGGTTCGAACCGAGCCAGGGCCTGGTGTTCCGCGCCGCCGCCTACAAGAGTCTGGTCCGTCCCAAGCTGTCGCAGCTCGCGCCGCGCTTCATCCTCGACGAGGATTATGCCGCCGAATTCGGCAACCCGGACCTCAAACCCTATCGCGCCTGGAACTTCGATGCCTCGGCCGAGTGGTATTTCTCGAACAATGGCGCGCTGAGCGCAGGCCTCTTCTACAAGTCGATCAAGGACTATAGCGCGCAGGTCCGCGACTTTGACGACGGCGTCTATAATGGCGTCGCCTACAGCGAGGCATCCTATTATGTGAATGGCGACACCGCCAAGGTGAAGGGCGTCGAACTCTCGTTCAGCCAGGTTCTGAACTTCCTACCGGCGCCGCTCGATGGCTTCCTGGTGAACCTCAACTATACCTTCACCGACGCCGACGGAAAGATCACCAGCTACGACGGGGACGATAACGCCTATACCCGCAAGATCGGCCTGCCCAATGCTTCGCGTCACACCTTCAATGCGGTGCTGGGCTATGAAAAGGGTCCGATCTCGCTGCGCGCCGCCGGCACCTATCGCAGCAAATATCTGGACGAGATCGGCGACGGTCCGGACACCGACCGTATTGTCGACAACCACTTCCAGCTCGATCTGAGCGCGAAGTACAAGATCCTGCCTGGCGTCCGCCTGTTCGCCGACTGGGTCAACGTCAACAACGCCAAATATTTCGCCTATCAGAACTTCGAGGGCAGCAAGCGCCTGCTCCAATATGAGGAATATAACTGGACCGCGAAGTTCGGCGTCACCGCCAGCTTCTGATCCCGTTCGATGCCCCCTGCTTGCCGGTCGCGCCCTTGCGCGGCCGGCAAGTCCCGTTTTCCCGGAAAGGACGCCCATGTCCCGACTGTTCCTGACCATGCTGCTGATGGCGAGCGCCGCGCCGCTCTCCGCCCAGCCGACCGCCAGCCCGCCCGTGCCCCGCTCCGCCGGCACGCCCTATGCGGCACGCAGCCTACCCGACCGGATCATGCTGACGCCCGCCGCCGATCCGTCACACGGCATGGCTGTCGCCTGGCGCACCGATGCCACCCAGACCGGCAGCGAAGCGCAGATCGCCATCTCCGTCGACGGCCCGACACTGGAGGAGAAGGCAAGGACCGTGACCGGCGCCGCCGGCATGGCCAAGGACAGCGCCAATGGCCCGGCACTTTACCACCAGATCCGGTTCGACAATCTGACCCCCGACACCGTCTATGCCTATCGGCTCAAGGGCAGCGCGGGCTGGAGCGAGTGGCTGCAATTCCGCACTGCGGCGGCTGAGGCCAGGCCGTTCCGGTTCCTCTATCTGGGCGACATCCAGAACGGCATCCTCACCTATGCCAGCCGCGTCATCCGCCAGGCCTTCCACGCCAATGGCGGGATCGAGCTGGTCGCCCATGCCGGCGACCTCGCCGCGCAGCGCGACGACCTCGACCATGACGATGAATGGGGCGAGTTCAACCAGGCTGGCGCCTATAACTGGTCGATCGTCCCGCAACTGCCGGCGACCGGCAATCATGAATATGTCGATGTGGTGAAGCCCGACGGCAGTGAAAGCCGCACGCTCGGCCCCTATTTCCCGCTGCAGTTCGCGCTGCCCGACAATGGCGTGCCGGGCCTAAAGACCACCTATTATGTCGATTATCAGGGGGTGCGCTTCATCATCCTCGACGGCACGTCGGCGATCGACCTCGGCACCATGGCGCAGCAAACCGCATGGCTCGACGCCACCCTCGCGTCCAGCAAGGCGAAATGGAATGTCGTGCTGTTCCACCAGCCCGTCTTCACCTGCGCCCGGCCGCAGGACACGTCCGAGGTGAAGGCCGCGTGGAAGCCGGTGTTCGACAAGCGCAAGGTCGATCTGGTGCTGCAGGGCCATGACCATTGCTACAGCCGCCTGACGTCGGAAGCGGGCCGCGAGGCATCGGCGCAGGCGCGGGCCAATGGCGCGATCCAGGGGCCGGTCTATCTCGTCTCGGTCACAGGCTCCAAGATGTACGGCCTCAACGACCGTGCCCGCACCCAGCCGGACAAGACCGCCGAAGCGACCGAACTCTATCAAGTCGTGGACGTGGATGGCGATCGCCTGAAATTCCGCACCTATACCGCGTCGGGCAAGCTCTATGACGGCTTTGACCTCACAAAGCGGGCGGACGGCAATCACCTGAGCGACACCAGCGAACCCACCATCGCGGTGCGCACCTGCACCGGCAACATTGGTCCCGACGGCGGCAAATGCGTCGCGCGCGGCAAATGAGGAATATCGTGATGAAGCCTTTCTTCCTGTCGCTCACCAGCCTGCTCGCGCTGGCCGCCTGCACCACCGCCGAGACGGAAGCGCCGGTCGAAGTACGCATCGCCAACGCCACGCCGGCCGTGACCGTCACCGCGCGCGGTGAAACTACGCCGGTCGGCACGCCCAATGCCGATGCGGCGGATGATCCGGCAATCTGGCGCAATGCCGCCAATCCGGCCGCCAGCCTGATCGTCGGCACTGACAAGAAGGCCGGCCTCTATGTCTATGGCCTGGACGGCAAGACCCGCGATTTCCTCGACGCCGGCCGGGTCAACAATGTCGACCTGCGCGATGGCGTGGCGGTGAACGGCCAGGCCGGCATCCTGGTCGTGGCGTCGGACCGCAATGACGTCGCCAATGCCAAGCTTGCCCTGTTCCGGCTCGATAGCGTGACAGCGAAACTGACAGCCCTGGGCAAGGTCGATGCTGGCAAGGGCGAGGCCTATGGCATCTGCCTGTACAAGGCACCGGAGGCGACCTACGCCTTCATCGTGCTGAAAGACGGGACGATCAATCAGGTCGCGCTCGACGCATCCGGCACCACGCCGACCGGCCGGATCGTCCGCAGCATGAAGCTTGGCACCCAGTCGGAAGGCTGCGCAGTGGATGACCGCACCGGCATCCTCTATGTCGCGGAGGAAGATGTCGGCCTGTGGCGCTTCGACGCGCGCGCATCTGGCGCCGCCACGGCCACGAAGATCGCGTCGGCGGATGGCAAGAATCTGGTCATGGATGCCGAAGGTGTCGCCATCGCGCCGATCGGCGAGAAGGACGGCTATGTCCTCGTCTCCAGCCAGGGTGACAATGCCTATGTCGCCTATCGCCTGTCCGACGACAGCTATATCGGCCGCTTCCGCGTCGTCGACGGCGCGATTGGCGGGTCGGAGGAAACCGACGGCATCGAGCTGATGCTGGGCGATTTCGGCCCGGCCTATCCCGGCGGCCTGTTCATCGCGCAGGACGGCCATAACGCGGCGGCCGCGCAGAATTTCAAGCTGGTCGCCTGGGACGACATCGCCAGGGCATTGAACCTGCCCCGATAAGCAGCCTTGTCCCCCTCCCTTTCAAGGGAGGGGTTAGGGGTGGGTAGCCTCCGAAGGAGGCTCGCTTCGCTCGCCACCCACCCCCCGGCCCCTCCCTGGAAGGGAGGGGAGGCAAGCCCTATTTCTTGCCCGCGAACCAGGCCGCGGTCGGCGCCTTCAGGCGGCTGCGCGTCTCGATCCGGGTCTTGATCGCGGCAATCGAGCGGTCGACCACCTTGCGCGATTCCGGCGTCAGATACTGGGTCGCATAGGCGTCCAGCTTGGTCACCATCGCCGGGTCGGCCGATCCGCCGCCCAGACGGGCCAGCGCCTGGCTGCGCGCCGACACGTCGATCAGCGCCTCATATTGCGCCTTGTGCGCCAGCACATAGTCGACCGCCAGCATCGGATGGGCAACGCCCACCTGGCCGATGATCGCGGCGCTCGTGGTCTTGCCCGGCTCGTCGGTCAGGGCGAGATCCAGAGCCTGCTGCCCAAGCTTCTCGTCCTTCGCCTTGCCGAGCAGCGCATAGAGCGTGCTCTTTTCGAGATCGCTCTGCGCGCCCTTGGCCATGACGCGCAGCTTGTCCCAGGTCGCCTGGTCCGCATTCTGGGCGATGATGCCCAGCCAGACATTGCGCAGCGGCCCGTCGAGCGCGGCCGGGTTGGTCGCCAGCGCGGCGAAGCGGCGGTTGGCCTCGGCCACCACACCCTTGTCGCCCATGCTGCCCAGCGTCGCGACCAGACTGGTGCGCAGTACCGGCACCTGCGGCCCTTCGCCGGCCTTGGCATCATAGCCGATGGCCGTCAGCGCCGGGGTCAGCTTGGCCGAGGCATAGGCCGCGACCTTCGCCTGCGCGGCGGCGTCGCCCTCCAGCATGTCATAGCTGCTCTTCAAATAGCCGGGCACTTCGGCCAGCACGGCCGGGCTGCCATTGACCGGCACGGCGTCGACCAAGTCGAGCGCCAGGCCGATCGGCTGGTATCCGCCCAGCGCCAGCTGGAAATTGTCCGCCATCAGGCCGGTCTGGTCCATGCTGGACAGCTGGCTGAAGCCCTTGGCCAGCGCCTGGATATTGGCGGCGGGATAGAGCGAGCGATAATAGCCGGTCTGGCCCGCATTGATGACATAGGCGCCGCAACCCGGCAGCGTGATCTGGCCATTGCCCTGCAGGATCAGGCGCTGCGCCTCGCCGCCCTGTACCTGCGCTTTGACCGGCACATTCCACTTGAGCGGGGTCTTGTCCTTGGCGTCGCGGCTAAACTCGCCCTGGCTCAGCGTCAGGATGGTGTTGCCGCCCTGGCACTGGGCGCTCTCCACCTTGACCAGCGGGATCCCCGGCTGGCTGGTGAAGTCATGGGCGATGCTGACCAGCCCCTTGGCGCCCGCGCCCTCGACCGCCTTCCACAGATCGTCGGTGACGGTGTTCCCGTAAGCATGGCTCTTCATGTAGGACTGGATGCCTGCCTTCCACGCATCCTCGCCGGCATAGCCTTCGAGCATCGTGATGACCGCCTCGCCCTTCTGATAGGTGATGGCGTCGAACGCCTGGTTCACCTGATCGACGGTGGTGATCTTCTGCACGACCGGGTGGGTGGTCTTGAGCGCGTCGAGGCTCATCGCCCGCTCGCGGCCATCGACGCGCGACAGCAGGGCTTCCCATTCCGGGTTCAGCTTGTCGGTAACCTTGGTCGCCATCCAGCTGGCAAAGCCCTCGTTCAGCCACAGATCGTCCCACCAGGCCATGGTGACAAGATCGCCGAACCACTGATGCGCCATTTCATGCGCGGCCACTTCATAGATGGCGCGCTTGGTCTCTTCGGAGGTGAAGCGCGGATCCACCAGCAGGGTGCGTTCGAAGGTGAAGATCGCGCCCCAATTCTCCATCGCGCTGAAGAACTGGCTCTGGCCCGGACCCGCGACATTGTCGAGCTTGGGCAGCGGGAAGGGCACGCCGAAATAATCGTTATAATAGGGCAGGATCGCCGCCGACGCATCGAGCGCCAGCTGCGCCTTGCCGGTATTGCCCCGGCCGGTGATGACGCCGACTTCGGTATTGCCCGCCATCTTGGTCGCGCGGTCCAGTTCGCCGAGGCCAAAGAAGAGCAGATAAGAGGACATTTTGGGGCTGGTGCCGAAGGTCACCAGCTTCTTGCCGCCGCCGATGTCCTTGGTCGCCTTGACCGGCATGTTGCCGACCGCCAGCTGGTCCGCCGGGACCACGGCGCTGAGGTCGAACGTCGCCTTGTAGCTCGGCTCGTCGAAGCTCGGCACGAAACGGCGGGCGTCGGGCGCCTCGAACTGGGTGAAGAGCGCGCGCTTCGCCGCGCCTTCATTGTCGGTATAGTCGAGCGCGAACAGGCCATTAGCCTGCTGGTTGATGATGCCGGCATAGACCATGGTCAGCTTGTAGCTGCCCGGCTGGACCGGCTTGCCGAAGTCGAGGCTGACGGTCTGGGCATCGGCATCCACCTTGGCGGTGCCGGTGATCGCCTTGCCCTTGGCCGGGGTCAAGGTGACGCTGGAGACGGCCAGGTCGGCGGCGTTGAGCACCAGCGCCGGCATGGCCGTGGCGACGGTGACATCGATCGTCACCTTGCCGGTGAATTTGAGGTTCGCCGCATCGGGCGTCACTTCGATCGCATAATGGCTGGGCGCGGCGCCACGGGGCAGCTGGGTGGTGACGCCGGCGGCGGGGCCGGCAGGCGCGGTCTGGGCCAGCGCGGGCGCGGCGATCGCCAGCGGCGCGGCCGCCATCAGGAACGGCAGGATTTTCGACAAGGGCATGGGGGAAGGCACTCCGATACGGCTTGGATGGCGCAATGAGACATAGTCACGCGCAACATGCAAACCGGATCGGCCCTTTCCCGCGGGGGGTCAAGTGAACTATCCGCAAGAGAATGTCGTTGGTCGAAACCTGTTGCGCGTTCGTCCAACAAGGGCAGATGCTTGCTCGTCCCTAGTCAGCGAACAAGGTCTCGCTCATCCTCCCCTGCAAGGGGAGGGGGACCATTTGCGCAGAAAATGGTGGAGGGGTGTCACTTCTATCGAGAGGGCGACACCCCTCCGTCTGGCCTTCGGCCAGCCACCTCCCCTTACAGGGGAGGATGAAATGGAAACTTATCCCCGGCCGCGATAGCCCGGCACGTCCTGCGGCGGCAGCCACAGGCCGGCGGGCGGTTCGCCCGACTGCCAGAAGACGTCGATCGGGATGCCGCCGCGCGGATACCAATAGCCGCCGATGCGCAGCCAGATCGGCTGCATCTCGGTGAACAGCCGCTCGCCGATGCCGACGGTGCAATCCTCGTGGAAGCCGGCATGGTTGCGGAAGCTGCCCAGGAACAGCTTGAGCGCCTTGGATTCGACGATCGTCGCGCCGGGCGCATAGTCGATCACCAGATGGGCGAAGTCGGGCTGCCCGGTCACCGGGCAGAGCGAGGTGAATTCCGGCGCCGTGAAGCGCACCAGATAGGGCTTGCCCGGACGGGGATTGGGGACATAGTCGAGGACGGCGTCCTCGGGCCGCTGCGGCAGGATGCTGGCGCGGCCGAGATGGAGCGGGGTATCGGTCATGAGGGCGCATGTAGTCGATTGCACGCAATTTGTCATCGGTCCGGCGCGCAAGGCCATCCGTTCATCTGGCGTTCAGCAAAATTTCTGCCTTGGCAGGGCCATGGGGTCTATGCGTCTGTTCCTTTCCGCCCTGCCGCTGCTGGCAGTCACGCCCGCGCTGGCACAGCAAGCCACCGGCAGCGATCCGGTCGTCAATCTGCAGCGCGCCGCGCCGCCGCCGCCGGCCGATGACCCGCGCCGTCAAGGCCCCGAACTCGACGTGTTCCGGGGCACGGCAACGCCGACCCCGGCGCCCACTCCGTCGCTGCCGCCGATCGTCGCCCCCACGGTGACGCCGGCGCCGACCCAGCGCGCGCCCACGCCTGCCCCCGCATCGCAGCGCCCGACACCAGCGCCAGCGCCGACGCGAACCGAAACACCGCGTACGACGCCCACGCCCGCCCCCACCGAACGCCCGGCCGCGCGCGACACCATGCCGGCGCAGGCCAGTCCGGCGCCCACCGTGGCGGAACCGGACAATGCCGCCAATGCGGTGGAAACGCCGCCGCCGGCCGCCCTGCCCGCGCCCGAGCCGGTCACGGCCGACAACAGCGTCACGACTGCCGAACCCGCCCCGGCAACCGAAGCGCAGGGGCTGAGTTGGCCCTGGATCGCCGCCGCCATCGCCGCACTGGCGGTGATCGCCGGCTTCCTGCTGATGCGGCGCCGTCGTGCCGCGGTGGACGTCGATACCACGCCGGCGAGCGCGCCACCCCCGGCAGCGCCCCAACCCGCCCCGGCCCCCGTCGCGCCGCCGGCTCCGGCACCTGCTCCCGCGCCCATCCCTGCGCCCACGCCAGCACCTGCCCCCGAACCCGTGGCATCGGCGCCGGCCAGCGACGCCGGCGATCGCCCCTGGATCGAACTGGGCCTCGACATCAGCCTCGCCCGCTCCTCGCTGATCGGCGTGACCATCGGCTATACGCTGCTGCTCCATAATCGCGGCGATCGCCCGGCCCGCGACATCATGGTGCGCGGCATATTGGGCAATGCAGGCGCGCAGCAGGATGCGTTGCTGCGCCATTTCTTCGGTGGCGAAACCGGCATGCCGCTGCATTCGATCGTCTCGATCGCGCCGGGCGAAACCGTGCGCATGACCAACGAGCTGCGCCTGGCGCAGGACGAGATCGTGCCGGTGACGATGGGCGAACGGTCGCTGCTGGTGCCGATCGCCGCCTTCGACGCCCATTATCGCTGGGGCGAGGATGAGGAAGCGCCCGAAGGCACCGGCCGCACCGGCCGCGCCTTCATCGTCGGCCAGGAACAGGATCCGCCCGCCGAGCGCCTGTCGCCCTTCCGCCTCGACCAGGGGCCGCGCCAATATCGCCGGCCGGCCGCCCGCGCCGCCGCCGAAGTGCCACCGGCCTGAGCATTTCCCTTTCCTGTCCGGCCAGGCGCTCCTAAAGTGCCTGCCGGACAAGGCAAAAGGGGCCGCATGGACATTCTCGTTTCCACCGACTGGCTGGCCGGCGAAATCGGCAAGCCCGATCTCGTCATTCTCGACGCCAGCCTGTTCCTGCCCGGCACGCCGCGCGACCCGCGCGCCGAGTTCGACGCGGCCCATATTCCCGGCGCCGCCTTCATGGACCTGCCGAGCCTCAGCGATCCCGCCGATCCGGTGCCGGGCCAGTTGCCGCCCGACGCGCTGATGACGCAGCGCATGCAGACGCTGGGCGTCAACGCCGACAGCCGCATCATAATCTATGACAACAGCCCGACCCACAGCGCGGCGCGCGGCTGGTGGATGATGCGCGTCTATGGCCTGGGCGCATCGGCTGCGATCCTGGACGGCGGCCTGCCCAAATGGGTCGCCGAAGGTCGCCCGGTAGACAGCGGCATGCCCGCCATCGCGCCCGGCAATGCCGTCGCCCGGCTCGACCGGACGCAGGTGCGTAGCAAGGCGGACATTCTCGCCAATCTCGACAGCGGCACGGCGCAGCTGCTCGATGCGCGCGGCGCGGGCCGCTTCACCGGCGCCGAAGCGGAACCGCGCCCCGGCATGGCGTCGGGCCATATTCCCGGCAGCCGCAACATCCCCTCTTCCGCCTTCTTCGGCGCCGACAACAGCCTGAAGCAGGGTGAGGAACTGCGCCGCCTGCTGCTCGACGCCGGCACCGATCTCGACCGGCCGATCATCACCACCTGCGGCAGCGGCGTGACCGCGGCGATCATCCTTGCGGCGCTCGAAACGCTCGGGAAGCGCGACGTCAGCCTCTATGATGGCAGCTGGTCGGAATGGGGGTTCGATCCCGCCACGCCCAAGGCGACCGGGCCGGCCGCATGAGCGAGGACAGCAGAAGGCCGCTGACCAGGCTGGCGCAGGCCGGCCGCCGCGCGGACTGGACCGGCATGCCGGGACAACCCGGCGCGATCGTCAGCCCTGGCGTGTGGCGCGCCTCCACCATCCTCTATGACGATGTCGCCCATTTGCGGAAGGCGGCCGGCAGCAGCACGCATGAGCGGCTCTTCTACGGGCGCAAGGGCACGCCGACCAGCTGGAGCCTGGCCGATGCGCTGACCGAAATGGAGCCGGGCGCGGAGGGCACAATGCTCTTCCCCTCGGGCGTGGCGGCGATCGCCTGCGCGCTGATGACGGTGCTGCGGCCGGGCGACCAGTTGCTGATGGTCGACAGCGCCTATGACCCGACCCGCAATTTCTGCGAACAGGTGCTGAAGCCCTTCGGCGTCGAGACGCTCTATTATGATCCGACCATCGGCGCCGGTATCGCCGACCTGTTGACCGATCGCACCCGCGCCATCTTCCTGGAATGCCCCGGCAGCCTGACCTTCGAGGTGCAGGACGTGCCGGCGATCACCGCGATCGCGCGCGATCGCGGCATCGTCACCCTGCTCGACAATACCTGGGCGACGCCGCTTTTCTTCCCGGCGCTGGCCCATGGCGTCGATATTTCGATCCTCGCCTGCACCAAATATATTGTCGGCCATAGCGACGTGATGATGGGGTCGGTCACTGCCACACCGGCGCTGTTCCCGAAGGTCCGCCAGTCTGCCTATCTGTTCGGCCAGATGACCAGCCCCGACGATGCCTGGCTCGCCAGCCGGGGGCTGCGCACGCTCGGCGTCCGCCTGGCCCAGCATCAGGCGAGCGCGCTGGAGATCGCGCAGTGGCTGGCCGAGCAGCCCGATGTCGCCCGCGTGCTGCACCCGGCGCTACCCGACTGCCCCGGCCATGAATTGTGGGCGCGCGATTTCAGCGGCTCGACCGGCCTGTTCAGCTTCGTGCTGCAGGGCGGGGACGAGGCGGCCCGCGCCGCGCTGATCGACGGGCTCGCCCATTTCGGTATCGGCTATAGCTGGGGCGGGTTCGAAAGCCTGGCCCTGCCGGTCGATCCCGCCCGCTATCGCACCGCGCCCCAATGGGAAGCTGAAGGGCCGGTCATCCGGCTGCAGATCGGGCTGGAAGATTCCGCCGACCTGATCGCCGACCTTGACGCCGGTCTCGCCCGCTTCCGGGCTGCCCGCGGATGACGCAATTGTCCGCATGGCTGGCCCGGCTGCCGGGCAATGCGGACATCACCCAGCCGCTGATCGCGGTCGGCATCGCGCTGCTGCTCCATGCCATGGCCTATGGTCTGGCGCGGCTGCTGGCCCCGCGCATCCGCGAGCGCCTGCCTGCCCTCAGCGAACTGGCATCCACCCATGTCCGCCCGATGCTGCGCCATGCGATCAGCGCGCCGCTGTTCGCGACGGCGCTGGCGCTGTGGCCGGCGGACAGCATCGCCCATCTGATCCTGGGCGCGGCGCTCGCCTTTGCCGTCGCCCTGTTCGCGCTGCATCTGCTGCAGGCGCTCAGCTTCCCGCGCTGGGCGATCACCCCGCTCGCCCTGCTGCTGTTCGTCATGGTGATATCGGGCAGCAGCGGCGGGATCGCGCCGGTAGGCTCGATGCTCGACGATGTCGCACTGACGCTGGGCAAGCGGCGGATCAGCCTGCTCGACCTATTGTCGGTCGCGGCGACATTGGTTGCACTGCTTGCCGGCATCCGCCTTGCCAACCGGCTGATCCGGCGCAGCATCCAGAAGGCGCCCGATCTCGACCCGACCCAGAAATTGCTGGGCCAGAAGCTGGCCGGCATCGCCGTCATCATCGCCGCCTTCTTCATCGGCATCGACATATTGGGCATCGACCTCACCGCCTTCACCGTCTTTTCCGGGGCGCTGGGCCTGGCGGTCGGCTTCGGCCTGCAGAAGACGGTCGGCAATCTGATCGCCGGCATCATCCTGCTGATGGACCGGTCGATCAAGCCGGGTGACGTGATCGCGGTCGGCGACAGTTTCGGCTGGGTCAGCAAGATCGGCGTACGCGCCGTGTCGATCATCACCCGCGACGGCAAGAAGCATCTCATCCCCAACGAAAATCTGATGACGCAGGAGGTGGAGAACTGGTCCTATTCCGACCGCAATATCCGCGTCCGCATCCCGGTGGGGATCAGCAATGACAGCGACATCGCGCTGGCCCAGCAACTGATGCTGGAAGCGGCCAAGGAAAGCCCGCGCGCGCTCAAGCATCCCGAGCCCAAGGTATGGCTGACCGCGCTCGGCCAATATCGGCTGGAGCATGAGATCCGCGTCTGGATCAACGATCCGGAAAATGGCGTGGGCGGCGTGACATCCGACGTGCTGATGCGGGTGCTGGACAAGTTCCAGGCACAGGGCATCATCGTCCCCTATCCGCGCCAGATTATCGAATTGCGGCAGCCGCAGGACAGACATGATCCAGCAATGAATGAGCCCGACATTTCGGACCATTCCCCGTCCTGAGCGACCGCGACAGGGTTCGAATATCCGAATAGTAACGCCTTATCATATAGATACATCGCACATCCGGCGAACCCAGTCGCGCACCTTGTTGCGTCGTAGCAACAATAAAAGACGTAAAAGACATGAAACAGCAATAATATCTTGTGCGCCGCAGCGCGCGCAGGCATGGCCAAACTTGTTGAGGCAAGCTGGCCCACTTCCCCTGGGGGAAGCATAGAGGCAGGCGCCTGAACGCAGGCGGGACGATCGCAGAACCATCAAGGGGATTATCATGCGTAAGTCCATTCTCGGCCTCTCGGCCTTCGCTCTTGTTGCGCTGTCGGCACCCGCCATGGCCCAGGATGAGCCCGCTCCCGCGGTGACCGTCACCGGCAATGCCGCCGTCGTCAGCGATTATCGCTTCCGCGGCATTTCGCAGACCAACAAGAAGTTCGCGCTGCAGGGCGGCATCACCGTCACCCATGAATCGGGCTTCTATGTCTCGACCTGGGGCAGCTCGATCGACGAATATGTCGCCAACGGCTCGGACCAGGAACTCGACCTGATCGGCGGCTATTCGACCACGGTCGGCGGCGCGACGATCGACGTCGGCGTTCTCTATTATTACTATCCGGGCAATGCCGGTGCGAACACCGACTTCGTCGAGCCCTATGCCTCGATCAAGGGCACGTTCGGCCCAGCCACCGCCAAGCTGACCGCCAACTACGCCCCCAAGGCGAAGGCGCTGACCGTCGGCAATGGCAAGGAAGACAATCTCTACCTCGCTGGCGACGTCTCGGCCTCGATCCCCAACACCCCGCTGGGCGTGTCGGCGCATCTGGGCCACAGCTTCGGCCCGAGCTACTTGACCATCGGCAAGGAATATACCGACTGGAATATCGGCGCGACCTACACCTGGGGTCACCTGACCTTTGGCGTGTCCTATGTCGACACCGACAAGTCGCTCTATTCGTCGGCAGGCCACAATATCAGCAAGGCCGGCGTGCTCGGTTCGCTCACCGCCTCCTTCTGATCCGCCTTCCCTTCGGGGATGAACAGGGCCGCGCTCTCCAGGGGGGATCGCGGCCCTTTCCTATATGCGGTGTTTACGGGTCGCCTTGGCCCGCGCCGCTGCCTATAAGGCGCCGATGCCTCCGATCGCCCTCCTGCTGCTCTTCGTCGTCACGATCGCGCTGATGGAGGGTTTTGCCTATGTGATGCACCGCTGGGTGATGCATGGGCCGGGCTGGTTCCTCCACGCCAGCCACCACCGCCCCCGGACCGGCTTCTTCGAGGCCAACGACCTCTATTTCGTGATCTTCGCCATGCCCTCCATCCTGCTATTGCTGGGTGGGGTGCAATGGGGCTGGGGCAATTGGGCGACGGCCGTGGGCGCCGGCGTCGCCGCCTATGGCGCCATCTATCTCGGCTTCCACGACATCATCGTCCACCAGCGGGTGCGCCACCGCTATGTCGCCCGCTCGCGCTACATGAAGCGGATCGTCCAGGCGCATCGGCTGCACCATGCGGTCGAAACCAAGGAAGGGACCGTCAGCTTCGGCTTCCTGATCGCGCCCCATCCCACGGACCTGAAACGCGAACTGGCGCGGCGCGGCCGGGCCGGCGTGCGCGCCGCAAGGGATTGGCAGCCCGGCACGCGGGACTAGATCCGCGCGACATCGGTGGGAAGTAGACTGTCCGATAATCCTCCCTAAGCTTGCTTGGGGGGGGGGAAATGAGAAACGTCCACCCTTGGTCGTCAGCCGCCCTTTCCTATTCGGTCATTCTCTGCTCCACCCTTGTCCATGGACGAGAGTGCCCGCCAATCCATGCGCGACATCCCGCCAATGGCTGGCCGACGCCTGACTGGCGCGCCCTTGTCGCGTCACTGTCGCAAATAGGGTGAATCACCCCGATAAGGGTGTGAACTTCGGCGGACATGAAACTGTCGCGTCGCGAACCGGACTGGGCAGGCCCCTATCCGCGCAGCGCGCAGGGGACGATGCTGGACGGATCGGGTCGCGCGGTGCTGCGACGGAAACGGGCCATATAGCCACCGGCAGTGGGCTTGGCGATCATCTCCTCCAACCGGAAGCCCATCGCCGCCAGTTCGCAGGTGAGCAGGCGCCGGGGCGTGCCATGCTGGTCGGTCGGCCGATCCGCATCGACCACGATCAGTTCGCCATCGGCTTTCAGCGCGGGGCTGAGGTGCCACAGGAACGCATAGGGTTCGGCGATCTCATGATACATATGGACCATGAAGATGCGGTCGAAGCTGTTTTCGGGCAGCTTGGGATCTTCCGGCGCGCCCAGCTTCACGCTGACATTGGTCCAGTTTTCGCGGGTGATGCGGCGGCTGAGCGCATCTATGACCTCGGGCAATATATCCTCGGCCAGCACCCGGCCCCTGGCGCCGACGCGCTTGGCCAGGCGGACCGTATAATAGCCCTCGCCAGCACCGATGTCCGCGATGGTCATGCCCGGCCGGATGCCGGCCCGGTCCATGATGTCCTCCGCCTCATTGACCCGGTCGCGCGCTTCCTCGCTCGACCAGCGGGTCGACACGATCGGCGCCACCGGCCGGTCAGCGCGGGGGAAGGACGCGGCGCCGGCCGCGCGTTCCGACTGATTGCCGCCCGACCACTGGCCACAGGCAGCCAGCAGGAGCGACGCCCCCAGTGCGGCCACCTGCCGGTGGATCATTAATCCACATCCTCCACATCGACCTTCTCGCCCGTGACCTTCTGCGACAGGGCAGCGGCCATGAACGGATCGAGCGCGCCATCGAGCACATCGTCCGGGGCGGTCGAGGTGACGCCGGTGCGCAGATCCTTCACCAGCTGATAGGGTTGGAGCACATAGGAACGGATCTGGTGGCCCCAGCCAATCTCGGTCTTGGCGGCATAGTCGGTCGACGCGGCTTCCTCGCGCTTGCGCAGCTCTGCCTCGTACAGACGCGCCTTGAGCATATTCATCGCGGTGGCGCGGTTCTTGTGCTGCGAGCGGTCATTCTGCGACGCCACGATGATGCCCGAGGGGACGTGGGTGATGCGGACCGCGGAGTCGGTGGTGTTGACGTGCTGGCCACCCGCGCCCGAGGCGCGATAGGTGTCGATCTTGAGGTCGGATTCCTTGACCTCGATATCGATATTGTCGTCGATCACCGGATAGACCCAGACCGACGAGAAGCTGGTGTGGCGACGCGCCGCGCTGTCATAGGGGCTGATGCGGACCAGGCGGTGGACGCCGCTTTCGGTCTTGGCATAGCCATAGGCATTCTCGCCCTTGATCAGGAAAGTGGCCGACTTGATGCCGGCGGTCTCGCCCGCCTGATAGTCGACCAGTTCCACCTTATAGCCGCGCCGTTCGGCCCAGCGGCGATACATGCGCGACAGGATTTCGGCCCAGTCCTGGCTTTCGGTGCCGCCGGCGCCGGCGTGGATTTCCAGATAGGTGTCGCTGGCATCGGCCTCGCCCGCCAGCAGCGCCTTGATCTTGTCCTCGTCGGCGCGCTCGGCCAGCGCCTTCAGGGCGGCGATGGCTTCGGAGACCATGTCCTCGTCGCCTTCGGCCTCGGCCATTTCGATCAGTTCGGCATTGTCGGTCTTTTCGGCCTCGATCGCGCGGGTGGCGCCGATCGCGCTGTCGAGACGGGTGCGCTCGCGCATGACCTCCTGCGCCAGCTTGGCATTATCCCACAGGGTCGGATCCTCGACGCGGGCATTCAGCTCGTCCAGCCGGCGCAGCGCACGGTCCCAGTCGAGGAAGCGGCGCAGCAGGTCCAGCGCGGCGTCGATACGGTCGATATATTGCTGCGCTTCGGCGCGCATGGGAGGTCTCCAGAATCTCGTGGCGTCTCAACGCATCAAGCGACCGCCCCTATCCCAGACCGGCAGGCTTGGAAAGATTCAATCCTCCCCTGGCAGGGGAGGTGGCAGCCCGCAGGGCTGACGGAGGGGTAGCTCGCCCCGTGCCTTGGCGGTGATATGAAGCACAACAGCCTCCACATCCCTCAGCACGTCCGTTGCCGGGATACGCAGCACCCGGATACCCTCGCCGACCAACCAGGCATCGCGGTCAGCATCGCGAACCGGTGCGTCACCACGCCCATGCACTTCCCCATCGACCTCGACCGCAAGGCGATGACGGGGACAAAAGAAATCCAGCACATAGCTGCCAGCAGGATGCTGTCGCCGAAAACGCAATCCAGCGGGGCGCTTGCGCAATTCCTGCCACAGCAGCACTTCGGGCAGGGTCATCGACTGGCGCAGGCTACGGGCGCGATGTTGCGTGCCTTTGGGACCATGGAGCATGGCGGCACCCTACCCCTCCGTCTGGCCTTCGGCCAGCCACCTCCCCTTCCAGGGGAGGAATTTACGCTGCAGGCGGCAGCGGCAACGGTCCGAAATCTGGGGGACATAATCGCATCTTAGCCCGATGGCGCAGACCGCCCCGCGCGAGGGCGGCGCATCAAGGGGGAAAAGCTTTTTCCATGAAAGGCGATCCCATGAACCCGACCCCGCCCATGCCGGCAACGCACAGCCCGGCCACCCTCTATATCCTGCTCGACGCCGTGCGTTGCTGGGCAGCGGCGCGACGCCGACATCGGCCGGCGATGGCCCAGTTGCACCTGCGGCTGCGACGCTATGGCTGCGAACAGCTATCGCCTGCGCTCGACAGCCTGTTGCGCCTGGGCGAACAGGTGACCGGCCATGGGCTGCGTACCGGCCGGGGCCCGCGCCTGAGCGAAGACGAGAATCTGCTGATCGACCTGTTGCAGGCGCGCTGGACCGGCCCCGTTCCCTATGCCTGCAGCGACGCGATCGCCTGCGCCTTCTGCTATGCGGTGCGATCAACCCAGATCCTGCTGGCGCAGGCGCTGGAGGGCCGGCGCGGCGCCACCAGCCTGTCGATCCGCGACGCCAATCCGCGCCACTGCTGAGGGAAAGAGGGCGGGCGCCGACGCGCCCGTCCTTCAATAGATGCCGCCCTGATCCTGCAGGAAGTCGGCGTCGTTGCGCTGGCGGGTGCGGACCGCGTCGGCCTTGGCCGCGACTTTGGCCTGGGCCTCTGCCTCTTCCTTGCGGATGGTGCGGCGCGGTTCGGATTCGGGCTTGAACGCTTCCCAGATGACCGCCGGCTTGGGCTCGTCGGTCGGCCAGGCGCCATAGACGCGCTTGCCCGAACGGCGGTCGATCGCGACCATGCGAATGCCGGCCGGGGCGATGAACGGCGTCTTGGGCATGGTCTCCAGGATCGGGGCCATCGCCTCCTTCCAGATCGGCGCGGCGATGCGGCCGCCCTGTGCCCAGCCGCCCAGGCTGCGCGGCTGGTCGTAACCGATATAGACGCCGGCGACGAGATCGGGCGAACCGCCGACGAACCAGACATTGGTCGGGCCATTGGTGGTGCCGGTCTTGCCGAACAGCGGGCGCTTGAGGTCCGCCAGCACGGTCGCGGTGCCGCGCTGGATCACGCCCTCGGTGATGTGGACGACCTGATAGGCGGTCATCGGGTTCATCACCTGGCGCCCCTCGAACCCGAAGCGCGGCATCGGCTTGCCGTCCCAATTGGCCATGTTGCAATTGTCACAGGGATGCCAGCGTTCCGGCCAGATCACCTTGCCGCGCCGATCCTGGACATAGTCCATCAGCTTGGGCGCGAACTGCCGGCCCTGATTGGCGAGCGTGGCATAGGCGTTGACCATGCGCTCCACCGTCGTCTCGCCCGCGCCGAGCGCGAAGGAGAGATAGGGCTGATAGTCGCCGATGCCCATATTCTTGATGGTACGCACCACGCGGTCCATGCCGGTCTGGCTGGCGGCGCGCACGGTCATCAGGTTGCGCGACTGCTCGACGCCCCAGCGCATCGTCTGCGGCCCGGCACTGCCGCCCGAGAAGTTGCGGAAGCATTTCTGGCCAAGGCCGGCGCCCTGATAGACGCACAAGGGACCGTCGACGATGATCGAGGCCGGCGTCATGCCATTGTCGAGCGCGGCGGCATAGACGAAGGGCTTGATCGTCGAGCCCGGCTGGCGCTGGGCCTGGGTCGCGCGGTTGTAGGAGGACAGGCGATAGTCGAAGCCGCCCTGCATCGCGCGGATGCGGCCCGAATGCACTTCCTCCACCACCATGCCGCCCGACACTTCGGGAATATTGCGCAGCGCCCAGCTGGCGCCGTCGCGGGCGACAAGGATCAGGTCGCCCGGCTTCATCGCCGAGATGGCGGGGCCGCCGGTGCGGCGATAGGGCAGCTGCGCCAGGCTGGCGGGCAGGGTGCCGGTGGTGCCGTCGGCAAAGCCGATCTGAGCGCCACTGCTGTCGCGGCTGATGACGGCGGCGACGCGCCAGCCGGCATAATCGACGCTGATGAAGCTGGCGGCCAGTTCGCGTTCCCAGCCCTTGTCGGGGTCGATATGACCGACCGGGCCGGACCAGCCGCGGCCGGCGCCAAAGCGCAACAGGCCGTTGCGCAGCGCGGTCTGGGTATGGTCCTGCGCCACCGGATCATAGGGGCTGCGCACCCACAGGCCGCCGGCATAGACGCTGTTGGGGCCATCCTCCGCCTTTTCGCCGAACTGCTGGATCAGGCGACGACGCACCTCCTCCATATAATAGCCGCCGGCATTGGCGTCGAAGCTGGAGCCATGGGCGGCAACGGTGCCGAGCGGCAGGGCGATGGCGGCGTCGCGCTGGGCCGCGCTGATCCAGCCATTTTTCTCCATCTCGCCCAGTGCCCAGTTGCGGCGGTCGATCGCGCGGGCATGGCCGGTGGTGCTTTCCGGACGATAATTGGCCGGCCCCTTGGGCAGGATCGCCAGATAGGCCATTTCATGCAGCTGGAGATCGGCGACGTCCTTGTCGAAATAGGCGCGCGCCGCCGCCTGCACGCCATAGGCGTTCCGGCCGAGGAAAATCTGGTTGAGATAGAGTTCGAGGATCTGCTGCTTGGTGAGGACATTTTCCATGCGCCAGGCGAGGATCATCTCCTTCACCTTGCGGGTGGGCGAATATTCGTCGCCGATCAGAAGATTCTTCGCCACCTGCTGGGTAATGGTGGAGCCGCCACGGGCGCGCTGGCCCGAGCCGAGCTTGCTGGCATAGTCGAACACGGCGCCGGCAAAACCGGGAATGTCGACGCCATGATGTTCGAAGAAAGTCTTGTCCTCCGCTGCCAGATAGGCGTGGATCAGCTGCTGGGGATAATCGCTATATTGCAGCTGGACCCGGCGCTCGCGCGCATAGCTGTGGACCGGCTGGCCATTGATGTCGCGCACCATGGTCGGCAGCGGCGGCTCATATTCCAGCAGCGTCGCCGCATCGGGCAGACCGCGCGCGAAGATCAGCCAGAACAGGAAGATGGCGAGCAGGAAGCCGCCCAGCAGGATCGCGGCCCAGCGGAACAGGCGACGCTGCCACAGCGGCTTCAACCGGTCGGCAATGCCCCCGCCGCCACGGCGCAGGCGATAGGCGAAGGACGATGCGGGCGGATTGGAACGGGCCTCTTCCATGGTGAAAGAGGCTCTAAGGTCAAAAGTCCTTCAATACCAGCACCGATGCGCGGATAGGCGCGTCAGCCGCCCGACCGGCCGCTGCCCATGGCGAGCTTGCGCGCGAAATGGACGTCGATGGCGCGGGCGACGCCGCGCGCGATTGCCTGCTGCCCCTCGTGCGAGGAGAGGAAAAGGGCATCATCCGCATTGCTGATATAGCCGGTCTCGAACAGGACCGAGGGCGTATCCGGGGCCTTCAGCACCATCAGCGAGGCGAAGCGGTGATAGGCGCTGCGGAACGGCACATAGGGTGCCGCCTCGCGCTGCAGCAGCCGCGCGAAATTGGCCGAAATGTTCATCGATTCCCGCTGCGTCAGATCGATGAGGATCGAGGAGACATCGCCCGACTGATTGCCGAGATTGACGCCGTTCAGCACATCGGCCTTGTTCTCGCGCGCGGCGAGCCGGGCCGCCTCCCGGTCCGATGCGGTTTCGGAGAGGGTGTAGACGGTGGCGCCATGGGCATCGGCATTGTCCGCCGAATCGGCATGGACCGAGATGAAGAGATCGGCACCCAGCTTGCGGGCGATGCCATAGCGTTCCTGCAGCACGAGGAAGCGGTCATCGTCGCGGGTCAGCGCCACGCGCACCCGGCCGGACTTGACCAGCTGGTCCCGGATCGCCTGCGCGATCGCCAGCGTCACATCCTTTTCGCGCTTGCCATTTTCCTTGTTTATGGCGCCCGGATCATGACCGCCATGCCCCGCATCGATCACCACCAGCGGGCGCGATCCGTCGCGCACGCCCTCGATCGCGGGCAGATCGACGCCGCGCGCGACCGGCGGGATCGGCACGGTGATCGAATGAATGCGCTTTTGCGGCCGGGCGCTCATATTGGCGGGCGCGTCGAAGCGCAGCCGCCCCTGCCCCACCGCGGTACGAAACCGGCCATCGGTCACATTCTGGAGCGAGAAGCTGAGCGACTTGCCGTCGGCCGCGATCTGCGGGTCGCCCAGCGTCGCCGGCGTCGTCAGGTCGAGCACGATGCGCGCCATGGTGTCGCTGAGCTGCCCCTGGCGAATGCCGCTGACCACGGCATTGGAACCGGCATAGCGACTGGCACCGGCCTGCGCGCCGGCGACATCGAGCGCGATGCGGCGCGGCCCATCGAGCAGGAAGGCGGACGCGCCCTCGACCCGATCGTCGAACCGAACGGTGACGCGGTCGCCCTGCACGTCCACGGCCGCGATGCCGCCGGCATCGCCGGGGGTCGCGGCCAGCATCGTCGTTGCCAGCGCAATTATGTTGAGCATGCGCCGCTTGTGCAACGCGCGCCCATCGGCCGTCCAGCCCATTTTCATGACGTCTATCCGTCCAGCGTCCCCACGCTGAATTTCGGATTAAGCATCGCCTGTTGTGACGGGGTAAAATGAAACGGTTAATATCAGTTTCAGCATGAATCGCCGACCGGCCGATCAAGGTCATCATAAAGACATAATCTTTTCAGGGACCGTTGCTCCCCGCGCCCATGACTGCTACCCCTTCACATTCCGGGAGGACCGACCATATCAATAAGGTCCTTTGCGGATCTTGATTATTTGCATCGGCGCGCGCCTGTCGCTCGAGCCGATGCGCAACAGGTTGACGCTGCATGAGGCATGACTTTCCTTCCACGCTGGCCCCGATACCGGGTGCTGTGGCGTGGATGGTCCGGCCCGGCGCACTGTCCGGCCCTGCCGACGCAGCAGACACGCAATTTTTCCTTCAAACCTGGACGATGCCGCCTCGCGCGCCGAACCCGGCGCGCGCACGGCCGTCCCATCACTATCGCGTGGCGGCCCGGCCCAGTGCCTGCGGCCGCCATCGCCGGAGACACATAAATGACAATGCGTATGCTGATCGATGCGCGCCACCGGGAAGAAACCCGGGTCGCGGTCGTCAAGGGAAACCGGATCGAGGAATTTGACTTCGAATCCGCTGAGCACAAGCAGCTCAAGGGCAATATCTATCTCGCCAAGGTCACCCGCGTAGAGCCTTCGCTCCAGGCGGCCTTCGTCGATTATGGTGGCAATCGCCACGGCTTCCTCGCTTTCAGCGAAATCCATCCCGACTATTACCAGATCCCGCGCGAAGATCGCGAGGCACTGCTGCGCGAGGAACGCGCGCATGCCGAGGAAGAGGCCGCGCTGCGCGCCGATTATGACGAGGATGAGGACGCCGCCGGGGACGATGGCGTCGAGGTCGTGGAAGCGACCCATCATGACGATGAGGAAGGCACCCACGAAGCCGAAGCCAGCGAAGGCGAAAGCAACGAAGGCGGCCGCCCCAACCGGCGCAAGCGTGAAAAGGGCGACGACGCGGCCGACGAGCTGCGCCGCAAGCGCATGGCGCTGCGCCGTCGCTACAAGATCCAGGACGTCATCAAGCGCCGCCAGGTGCTGCTGGTGCAGGTCGTCAAGGAAGAGCGCGGCAACAAGGGCGCGGCGCTGACCACCTATTTGTCGCTGGCCGGTCGCTATTGCGTGCTGATGCCCAACACCAGCCATGGCGGCGGCATTTCGCGCAAGATCAGCAATGCGGCCGATCGCAAGCGGCTGAAGTCGATCATCGCCGAAATGGCGCTGCCTTCGTCGATGGGCTGCATCGTGCGCACCGCCGGGCTGCAGCGCACCAAGCCCGAGATCAAGCGCGACTTCGACTATCTCGCCCGCCTTTGGGACGAGATTCGCGAGAAGACGCTGCGCGCCGCCGCGCCCGAGCTGATCCATAACGACAGCGACCTCATCAAGCGGGCGATCCGCGATATCTACAACAAGGATATCGAGGAAGTGATCGTCGAGGGCGAGCATGGGTACAAGGCCGCCAAGGACTTCATGAAGCTGCTGATGCCGAGCCATGCCCGGCGGGTGAAGCAATATGCCGACGCGGTGTCGCTGTTCCAGCGCGCCAGCGTCGAGGACCAGCTGGCGGCGATGTACAACCCCGTCGTGCAGCTCAAGTCCGGCGGCTATCTGGTGATCAACCCGACCGAGGCCCTGGTGTCGATCGACATCAATTCGGGCCGGTCGACCCGCGAGCATGGCATCGAGCAGACCGCCGTCGCCACCAATCTGGAAGCGGCGCGTGAAATCGCTCGCCAGCTGCGCCTGCGCGACATGGCAGGCCTGGTCGTCATCGACTTCATCGACATGGAGATGAACTCCAACATCCGCAAGGTCGAGAAGGCGATGAAGGAGGCGCTGAAGGACGATCGCGCCCGTATTCAGGTCGGCCGCATTTCGGGCTTCGGCCTGATGGAAATGAGCCGTCAGCGCCTGCGCACCGGCGTGCTGGAAGCGTCGACCCGTCAGTGCCCGCATTGCGAAGGCACCGGCCTGGTCCGTACCGCATCGTCGGCGGGTCTGGGCGCGCTGCGCATGCTAGAGGAAGAGGCCGCTCGCGGTCGTGGCAGTGTCATCACCCTGCGCGCCAGCCAGGAAGCCGCCTTCTACGTCCTCAACAACAAGCGTCGCGAATTGGACGAGATCGAACAGCGCTATGGCGTGCGCATCGTCGTTCTGCCCGATGGCGAGATCGAGGGCGCCCGCATGTCGGTCGAGCCCAGCGGTCCGCGCCCCGAACGCGTCGTCACCTATGCCCCGCTCGCGGAGGAAGAGGATGACCTCGACGTGATCGAGGACGAGGAAGAAGAGGAAGAGATCGAGGAGGAAGCCGCCCCCGAACGCCAGGAGCGTGGCGAGCGCGGTGACCGGGGCGAGGAACGCGAAGGCGGTCGCCGCCGTCGCCGCCGTCGCCGTCGCCGTGGTGGCCAGCGCGATGATGCGCAGGGCGAGACCGGCGAAGACAATGGCGCCGAAGACGGTGAGGAAGGCGAGGAATCGGCTGACGTCGAGACCGATGCCGAGGCTGTTGCCGCCGAACCGGCCGCCGAAGGCGAGGATGAAGGTGGCAGCCGCCGTCGTGGTCGCCGCGGTCGCCGTGGCGGTCGTCGCCGTCGCGAAGGTGGCGAAGCGGGTGCCGAAGCCGGTGAGACCGCTGGCGAGGACGGCGCTGAGACGGTGATCGAAGCCGAAGCGGCCGCGCCTGTCGAGGAAGCTCCGGTTGCCGATGCAGCGCCGGAAGAAGCTCCGGCCGAGGAAGCACCCAAGACGCGCCGTCGCCCCCGTGCCCGCAAGGCGAAGGACGCGGCGGCCGAGCCGGCTGCCGTCGAAGCGACCGAGGCCCCGGCCGAAGTCGTTGCCGAAGCGCCCGCCGCCGAGCCGGTCGTCGAGGAAGCGGCCGAAAAGCCCAAGCCCAAGCGCACCCGCAAGAAGAAGGCGGATGTCGAGGCCGAAGCCGCTACTGCCGCCGAAGCGCCCGCCGTCGAGGTGGTTGCCGAGGAAGCGGCCGAAAAGCCCAAGCCCAAGCGCACCCGCAAGAAGAAGGTCGAACCGGTCGCCGAGGAAGCTGCCGTCGAGGCCGCGCCGGCCGTGACCGAGGTCGCTGCGGCGCCGGCCGAGGCACCGGCTGCGGCTGCACCGGCCAGCGAAGCCGTCACTGCCGACCCCGCCACAGAGGCGGAGAGCGACGAGAATGGCGAACCGCGCCGTGGCTGGTGGCAGCGCACCTTCGGCCAATAAGGCAGAAGTTCAGACCTGAATGAAACACGCCGTCATCCAGCCCCAGGGGTCGGATGGCGGCGTTTTTCGTGGCTTCACTTGATGTTCAGGGCGAGAAGGGCATAAATCGGGCCAATGCCTGTTCCCCTTCCCCATCAAGGCTTTGCATGATGACGCGGTGGCTGCGCCTTGCCGCGCTCCTGTTGGGGTCGCTGATGCTGATGGCGCGGCCGGCACTGGCCCAGAGCATCCTGCGCGATGCCGAGACCGAAGCCTTCATGGCGGACATGTCGGGCGATCTGGTCAAGGCGGCGGGCATGCAGCCGCGCAATGTCCAGGTGATGGTGATCAACGATCCGGAGATCAACGCCTTCGTCGCGGGCGGCCAATATGTCTGGGTGCATAGCGGGCTGATCGCGCAGGCCGACAATGTGAACCAGTTGCAGGGCGTGGTCGCGCATGAACTGGGCCATATCGAGGGCGGCCATGTGATCCGCACCGACGGCATCAAGGAAGCGACCAGCATCACTTTGCTGAGCCTGGTGCTGGGCGCGGCGGCGATCGCAGCGGGCGGCGCGGAGGCCGGCATGGGCATCATGGGCCTGGGCCAGCAGGTCGGCATGTCCAAATATCTCGCTTTCTCGCGCGCGCAGGAAAGCTCCGCCGACCTTGCCGGCGCGCGCTATCTGAGCGGCGCGCATCTGAGCGGCAAGGGCAGCCTGGAATTCTTCAAGAAGCTGCAGAATCAGGAATATCGCCTCGCGATCCCGCAGGACAATAGCTATGGCCGCACCCACCCGCTGTCGGGCGAGCGCATCAATGTGCTGCGCGAAGTCTATACCGTCGATCCGGCCTGGGACAATCCGCCCAATCCGCAGCTGGAAGCGCGGTTCGAGCGGATCAAGGCGAAGCTGATCGGCTTCGTGTCGGAACCGCAGCAGACGCTGCTCAAATATCCCGAGAGCGACCGGTCGATCCCGGCCCATTATGCGCGCGCCTATGCCTGGCATAAAAGCGCCTATCCCGAGAAGGCGCTGAGCGAAGCGGACGCGCTGCTGACGGCGGCGCCGCATGATCCCTATTTCCTGGAGCTGAAGGGCCAGATCCTGCTGGAGAGCGGGCGGCCGGGCGAGGCGATCCCGCCGCTGCGCGAGGCGGTCGCCAAGACGCAGCAACCGCTGATCGCGGTATTGCTGGGCCATGCCCTGATCGCGACCGAGGATGAGAAAAATTACGCCGAGGCCGAGACCGTGCTGCGCAATGCGATCGCGCGAGACCGCGAAAATCCCTTCGCCTGGTATCAACTGGGCGTCGTCTACGAGCATCGCGGCGACACGCCGCGCGCCGCGCTGGCCAGCGCCGAGCGCTTTTCGATGATCGGCCAGGACGCCATGGCGCTGCGCAGTGCGGACGCGGCGATGCAGGGTTTGAAGCCCGGAACGGTTGACTATCTGCGGGCGCAGGATATCGCGATGGTCTCGCGGGCTGCCGTCGAGCAGAAGCGGAAGAGAAGATGACAGATCAGACCCGGCCCAGCTTTCGTGCGGCCCTATCCAACAGGAAAATTCAGATGACCCTGGGCGCCCTCGCCTTGATCGCTGGCGCCGCCGGCACCGCCCTTGCCGTGCAGGCGCCCGGCAGCGTCTCCACCGGCGACAAGGCCGCGATCGAAAAGATCGTTCACGACTATATATTGGAGCATCCCGAGATCATCCCGCAGGCGATCGAGAAGCTGCAGGCCAAGCGGATGGAAGGCACGATCGACGCGAATCGCCAGACGATCGAGACGCCCTATGCCGGTGCATGGGAAGGCGCGGCCGATGCCGATGTCACCGTGGTCGAATTTTTCGACTATGCCTGCGGCTATTGCCGCGCCTCGCTGCCCGACCTTGCCAAGCTGGTCGGTGCCGATGCCAAGGTGAAAATCGTCTATCGCGAACTGCCGATCCTGTCGGAGGAAAGCTCCGACGCGGCCAAGGTGTCGCTGCTGGCGGCCGAACGCAATCGCTACATGGTCTATCACAAGGCGCTCTATGGCGCGGGCAAGGTGACCCGCGAATCGATCATCGGCGCCGCCACCCAGGCCGGAATCACCAAGGCCGATGCCGAAGCGGCGATGGCGTCGAGCAAATATGATGCCGAGCTGCAGTCGAACATCGCCCTCGCCCAGAAGCTCCAGGCGAGCGGCACTCCGACCTTCGTCATCGGCAATCAGGTGCTGAACGGCGCGGTCGGCTATGATTCGCTCAAGGACGCAGTGACGAGCGCGCGCGGGAAATAAGCCTGACGACGGTTCGGGCGGGACAAGCGGGAGTTTGCGGGGAAGCGCGGCGCAGCGCCATTGACTTCCCCGCCCCATTTCCCTATCGGACGGCCCCTGACTTGCGGTCGCCCCGTGTGGCGGCCCTTTTTTGTCATACCTGATTCTCTAGTTTGTTTGAGGAATGAACGATGAAGCGCACTTTTCAGCCGAGCAATCTGGTTCGGAAGCGCCGTCACGGTTTTCGCGCTCGCATGGCGACCCCCGGTGGCCGCAACATCATGCGCGCCCGTCGTGCCCGCGGCCGCAAGAGCCTGAGCGCCTGAGCGACCTGACGCCGCCGGCCGCGCCTGCCATCATGGGCAAGCGCGCGGATTTCCTGGCGGCGAATCGGGGCCGACGCGCGCCCATGCCGGGATTCGTCCTGCTGGTGCGTGAGCGCGGCGATGGCGATCCGGCGATGCGTATCGGCATCACGGTGACCAAGAAGATAGGCGGCGCTGTCATCCGCAATCGGATGAAGCGCCGTTTTCGCGTCCTGGCACGCGAACTGCTGCCTGTGCATGGTGTGGCTGGTGCCGACCATGTGCTGATCGGCCGTGCCGAAGGCGTGGAGCGCGACTTCGCGCTGCTGCGCGGCGAACTGGAAAAGGCGCTGGGCAAGATATTGACCCGGCCCGAAGGCCAGGGCCGCCCGCCCCGCCGCAAGGGCGCGAGCCAGGCAACGACGAATCACGCCAAGCGGCCCTCCCCCTCCGACGCGCCTGCGGCGCGCCACCTCCCCGCCAGCGGGGAGGAGTGATGATTGCCCGGCTGCTGATCCTGATCGCGCGCACCTGGCAGCTGGGCCCGTCCCGCATCCTCCCCCCCACCTGTCGCTATGCCCCCTCCTGTTCGGAATATGCGATCCAGGCGGTCGGCAAATATGGTGCGATCAAGGGTAGCTGGCTGGGGTTCAAGCGGCTAATGCGTTGCCACCCATGGGGTGGTTCGGGCTATGACCCGGTCCCCTGAGACATTGACGAGTATAGACGGCGGAGCCGAATAGCGTGGACGACAAGAAGAATATCATTCTGGCGGTGCTGCTGACCGCCGCGATCCTGTTCGGCTGGCCCTATATCTCCGAACATTTCTTCCCGGCGGCCAATCCGCCCGCGACGAAGATCGAGGGGGGCAAGACCACCCCGCTGACGCCGGCGGGCGAGGCCCCGGCGCAGGATGCGTCGACCGCGATCCGTGATCGTGCGCTGGTGCTGAAGGAAACGCCGCGCGTCGCGATCCGCACGCCCAAGATCATAGGCTCGATCAACCTGAAGGGGGCGCGCATCGATGATATCGTGCTGCCGACCTACAAGGAAACGATCGCCAAGGATTCGCCGGCGATCCGCCTCTATAGCCCGAGCGGCACCAAGGACGCCTATTTCGCCGGCTTCGGCTGGCAGGGCGAAGGCATCAAGACCCCGGACGCCAACACCGTCTGGACCGCCAGCGGCACCGAACTGACCCCCACCAGCCCGGTCACGCTGAGCTGGAACAATGGCGCGGGCCAGAGCTTCGAGATCCGCTATTCGATCGACGAAAATTACATGATTTCCGCCGCGCAGAAGGTGTCGAACAGCGGCACCGGCGCGATTGCGGTCAAATCCTATGGCTATGTCAGCCGTGCGGCTCCGTCGGCCGATCCCGACACCTGGACCATCCATGTCGGCCCGATGGGCGTGTTCAACGGCGCCGCCAATTATGACGTGAACTACAAGGATCTGGAAAAGGGTCCGGCCAGCCAGAGCTTCCAGTCGACCGGCGGCTGGATCGGCTTCACCGACAAATATTGGCTGTCTGCGCTGATCCCCGACCAGAAGGACGCCTTCACCGGCCAGATGCGCAAGGGTGCCGGCACCCAGTTCCAGACCGATATCGCGCTGGCCCCGGTCATGCTGGCCCCCGGCAAGGCGATGACCCAGACCAACCGGCTGTTTGTCGGCGCGAAGGAAGTGAAGACGCTGCAGGCCTATGAGCGTGCCGGCGTGCCGCTGTTCGACCGCGCGATCGACTGGGGCTGGTTCTACTGGTTCGAGCAGCCGATCTTCGCGCTGCTGCACTGGCTGTTCGAGACGCTCGGCAATTTCGGCGTCGCCATCATCTGCCTGACCTTCTGCGTCCGCGCCCTGATGTTCCCGGTCGCCCAGCGCCAGTTCGCCAGCATGGCGGCGATGCGCGCGGTGCAGCCCAAGATGAAGGCGCTGCAGGAGAAATATAAGGACGACAAGCAGCAACTGCAGCAGAAGATGATGGAGCTGTACAAGCAGGAGAAGGTCAATCCGCTGGCCGGCTGCCTGCCCATCTTCATCCAGATCCCGATCTTCTTCGCGCTGTACAAGGTGCTGCAGCTGACGATCGAAATGCGTCACCAGCCCTTCGTGCTGTGGATCAAGGATCTGTCCGCACCCGACCCGCTGCATATCCTCAACCTGTTCGGCCTGCTGCCCTTCACCCCGCCCTCCTTCCTGGCGATCGGTGTGCTGGCGCTGCTGCTGGGCATTTCGATGTGGCTGCAGTTCAAGCTGAACCCGGCCCAGATGGACCCGATGCAGCAGCAGGTGTTCGCGATCATGCCTTGGATGATGATGTTCATCATGGCGCCGTTCGCCGCCGGCCTGCTGGTCTACTGGATCACCAACAACTGCCTGTCGATGGCGCAGCAATGGTGGCTGTACAAGCGCCACCCCGTGCTGAACACCGCGACGGCCACCAAGTAAGGAAAAGGAAATCCTCCCCGAAAGGGGGGGATTTTTTCGATATGACAGAAGACGACAACACCGCCCTGATCGAGGAAGCCCGCAAGCTGTTTTCCGGGCCGATCAGCTTCCTCAAATCCGCGCCGACGCTCGACTATCTGCCCGACATGGCGGTGAACGAGGTCGCCTTTGCCGGCCGTTCCAATGTCGGCAAATCGTCGCTGCTGAACGCGCTGACCAACCGCAATGGCCTGGCTCGCACATCGAACACGCCGGGCCGGACGCAGGAACTCAACTTCTTCGACGTCGGCGATCCGCTGCGCTTCCGCCTGGTCGACATGCCCGGCTATGGCTATGCCAAGGCGCCCAAGGATCTGGTCAAGAAGTGGCGGTTCCTGGTGAACGACTATCTGCGCGGGCGTGCTGCGCTCAAGCGTGCGCTGGTGCTGATCGACAGCCGCCATGGCATCAAGGATGTCGACACCGACATGCTGGACATGCTGGACGGCGCGGCGGTCAGCTATCGCATCGTCCTGACCAAGAGCGACAAGATCAAGGCGAGCGAACTGGTCGCCGTGACCCAGCGCACCGCCGATGCGATCCGCAAGCGCCCGGCCGCCCATCCCGAGATCATCGCCACGTCGAGCGAAAAGGGCATGGGCATCCCCGAGCTGCGCGCCGCCGTGCTCGAATCCGTAAGCCAGGGATAAGCCGATGGCCGACGATGATTATGTCTATGACGAGGCGAGCGGCGAATGGATCAGCGCGGCGGATGCCGCCGCCAGGGCCGATGCCCGCGATGCCGTGGAAGTCCGCGATTCGGTCGGCAATCTGCTGGCCGATGGCGACCAGGTGACGCTGATCAAGGATCTGGTGGTCAAGGGCGCCGGCCAGACGCTGAAGCGCGGCACGCTGATCAAGTCGATCCGCCTGACCGGCGACGCGCAGGAAATCGACTGCCGCTATGACGGCATCAAGGGGCTGGTGCTGCGCGCGGAATTCGTGCGCAAGCGCTGAGCGCCATCAGAACAGGCTATATTGGCCGCTGCCGCGCAGCGGCCATCGCCCCAGCAGCTCATGATGGGTGCGGCCGACATGGCTGCATAGCAGCACGAAATCCTCCACCCGCCAGTGGAAGCCGCTGATCCGCTGGGTGGCCGGCGCGCCGTCGCGATAATAGAGCGTCTGGTGCGGGTTGAAGCTCCAGCCCGGACGGGCGCCCACCCCTGCCCGCTTCATCGCCAACGCCACCTTGCGCTGCAATTCCCGGAGCGGCGGCAGTGCATGGGCCGGTCGCAGCGCGGCCGACCGGCCGCCCTCGCTCAGCTGGTTCAGCGACAGATCGAACGGATCGGCCAGGATGCCGGTGAAGCTGCGGTGCATCGCCTTCACCAGCGCATAGGGATAGTCCGGCCAGTCGTCGGTGATCCCCAGCGTGATATGCTGGTGCGCCGGCAGGATGCGCTGGGCATCGGGCGCCAGCGTCTCGGCGAAATGGTCGATCTGCCGCGTGACAAGGATCGGCGGCTTGAGCGCCACGATCAGGCGATAGAGCGGCGTGGTGCGGGCAAGCATGGCGAACATCCTCCGAATCGGACCATTTGTTCACTATATGTTCTTTTCTTCATCCTGACGCATCCGAATCCGCTCTGTCAGCGTTGAACCGGGCAGAAGAGGAGAGCGACCATGGCCCAGCAGACCATCGCCACCCTGGCAGACAAGATGCAGCAGATCGATTTCGCGATGCTGTCCACCCATACCGAGGACGGCCAGATTGGCGCCCGGCCGATGAGCAACAATCAGGATGTCGCCTATGGCGGCGACAGCTATTATTTCACGACCGAAGACACGTTGATGGTGAAGGATATCGAGCGCGATCCGCGGGTAGGCCTGTCCTTCCACGGCAAGGGCGGACTGCTGGGGCAACGCCCCCTGTTTATCGCGGTCGAGGGCCGCGCCGATCTGATCCGCGACCGCAGCGCCTTTGAAGCGCATTGGAACCCGGACCTGGAGCGCTGGTTCGCGCAGGGTGCCGATACGCCCGGCCTGGTGATGATCAAGGTCCATGCCGAACGCGCCCATTATTGGGACGGCGAGGATGAAGGCGAGTTGGAGCTGTAGCCGTTACCGCGCGCGTCATCGCCCGTGCCGTCCTGGCGCTGGCCTATGCGGTTGCGGGCGCGGCGCATCTGATGCGGCCGACCGGCTTTGTCGCGATCACGCCACATTGGGTGCCGGAGCCGCAGCTCGTCGTCGCGCTGACCGGCATTGCCGAACTGGCCGGAGCCGTCGGGCTGATGATCCCGGCCACGCGCCGTGCCGCCGCGATAGCCCTCGCTCTTTATGCGCTGTGCGTCTGGCCGGCCAATTTCAACCATGCTCTGCATGACATAGCGCTGGGCGGCGTGCATCTGAGCTGGTGGTATCATGGCCCCCGGCTGGCGCTGCAGCCGGTGATCATCTGGTGGGCACTCTGGGCCGGCGCGGTAATCGACTGGCCGTTTCGCCGACGATAGCGGTCAGGCCTTCGCCAGCAGGTCCGCGATCAGGGCGATCTCGTCGGCGCTGTTGTAGATATGGGGCGAGAAGCGGATGGTCGGCTTGCCGTCGGCCTTGGACGGCGCGACCACCACCTTGCCCTGGGTCCACAGATGGTCGCGGATGGCCAGCACATCCTTGCCGGCGAAGGTCGGGGTGATGACCGGGCCGGTCAGCCCCTTGGTGGTCGTGCCGACCAGCTTCGCGCCGGGCAGGCGCAGCACCATGTCGCGCATCTGGTCGCCGATCGCGAAGGCGCGGCGCTCCACCTCCGCCTCGCCGATCGCATCCAGCGCATCGAGCGTCGCGTCGATCGCGATCAGCTTGGGATCGTCGCGCTGGCCGAGAATCTCATATTTCTGCGCAGTATCGAGATTCTTCTCGTCGGTCAGCCAATAGCCATGGCTGAGCATGATCGGCTGAAGCTGTGCCTGGCCTTCGCGCCGGACATAGAGGACGCCGCCCTCCAGCGGCCCCATCATCCATTTATGGGTGCTGCCCGAATAGGAATCGACGCCGAGCGCCGGCAGGTCGAGCCGCAGCCAGCCGAAGGTCTGGGCGCCATCGCCATGCAGCCAGATGCCTTTGGGCCGGGTCAACTGCGCGATCTGCGCCAGCGGGAAGATCATGCCGGTGACGTTCGACATGTGCGACAGGAAGATGGCGCGGGTGCGCGGCGTGATCGCGGCGGCGAACAGATCGACCACCGCCTGGGTAGAGGTCGCATAGACCGGCACCGGCAGGATCTTGAGTAGCAGCTCCTCGCGCGCGGCGCGCAGCTTCCATGTCTCCAGGGTCGAGGGGTGGTTGTGGTCGGTCAGGATCACCTCGTCCCCGGCCTTGAGCGCCAGGCCGCGCACGGCGACCGTATTCGCCTCGCTGCTGTTGCGGACCAGCGCAATCTCCTGCGCACTGACGTTCATCCGCTTGCCCAGGCGCGCGCGCAGGGCATCGGCCGCGACCGGATATCTGGTGCGATATTGGGGTGAGGGGTTAGCCTGGAAGGCCTGGGTCTCGCGCTCATGGGCGGCGATCGCGCTGCGGAAGGCCGGGCCGATATTGGCGGCGTTGAAATAATGGATGTCGGGCGCGAGCAGCAACTGGTCGCGCGTCGCATTGCCCGTTGTCGCCGCGCGCGCCGCCAGCGGCAGTGCCGCACCCACGACCGCCGCCGCCTGCAACAAGCCCCTGCGCGAAACGTCCTTGCTCCGGTCGGTCATGCGATGCCTCCTGCCCTGTTCACCCGATGGACGAACGAACGCGCCCGAATCCCCTAACCCCGACAAGCGCCTAACCCAGACTGGCGGTTGTCTTTCGGGGGGAGCGGCCTAGTGTGGCGCCCAATCCCTATCCCGAACCGTTGAGAGAGCGATGACCCGGCACATTCCATGGATACTGACTGCGCTGGTGGGCGCGGTGTCGCTGGCGGTCGTCGCGGTCTCGCGCGGCGAAACAGTCAATGCGCTGTGGATCGTAGTCGCATCGGTCAGCTGTTTCCTGGTCGCCTATCGTTACTATGCGCTGTTCATCGCGCGCGAGGTGATGCGGCTCGATCCGGCCCGGCCAACCCCGGCGATCCGCCGCGCCGATGGCCTCGACTATGTCGCGACCGACCGCACCGTGCTGTTCGGCCATCATTTCGCGGCGATCGCCGGAGCGGGGCCGCTGGTGGGGCCGGTGCTGGCGGCACAGATGGGCTATCTGCCCGGCACGCTGTGGATCATCGCCGGCGTCGTGCTGGCGGGCGCGGTGCAGGACTTCATGGTCCTGTTCATCTCCATGCGCCGCGACGGCAAGTCACTGGGCGAACTCATCCGCATGGAAATGGGCCAGGTGGCGGGCACGATCGCGCTGTTCGGCGCCTTCATGATCATGGTCATCATCCTCGCCGTGCTGGCGCTGATCGTGGTCAAGGCGCTGGCGGAAAGCCCCTGGGGCATGTTCACCGTCGCCGCCACCGTGCCGCTGGCCATGGCGATGGGCGCCTATACGCGCTGGATTCGCCCCGGTCGCATCGGCGAAGTGTCGATCCTGGGCCTGATCGGCCTGCTCGCGGCGATCGTCTATGGCCAGGCGATCGCGCAATCGCCGGTCTGGGGACCGATCTTCACCTTCACGCCCGTACAGCTCTGCTGGATATTGATCGGCTATGGTGCGGTCGCGTCGGTGCTGCCGGTGTGGCTGCTGCTGGCGCCGCGCGATTATCTGTCGACCTTCCTCAAGATCGGGGCGATCGCGGCGCTGGCGATCGGCATCGTCATCATGGCCCCGCCGCTCAAGATGCACGCCGTCACCCAGTTCGCCGCCGGCGGCGGGCCGGTCTGGTCGGGCGGCCTCTTCCCCTTCCTGTTCATCACCATCGCCTGCGGCGCGGTGTCCGGCTTCCATGCGCTGATCGCCAGCGGCACCACGCCCAAGCTGATCGCGACCGAAAGCGACGCGCCGCTGATCGGCTATGGCGCGATGCTGATGGAGGCGTTCGTGGCGATCATGGCGCTGGTCGGCGCATCGATCCTAGACCCCGGCATCTATTTCACGATGAACAGCCCGGCCGCTGTGATCGGCACCGATCCTGCCAGCGTGTCCGCCGCCGTCACCGCCATGGGCTTCCCGATCAGTCCGGACATCATCGTCCAGACGGCCAAGGATGTCGGCGAACATACGATCATCAGCCGGGCGGGCGGCGCACCGACGCTGGCCGTGGCAATGGCGGAAATCTTCAGCCATGTGTTCGGCGGCCCGGCGATGAAGGCCTTCTGGTATCATTTCGCCATATTGTTCGAGGCGCTGTTCATCCTGACTGCGGTCGATGCCGGCACCCGCGCCGGCCGCTTCATGCTGCAGGATCTGATCGCGCTCGCCGTGCCGAGCTTCAAGGACAGCAAGAGCCAGGTGCCCGGCTTCATCGCCACCGGCCTGTGCGTCGCGGCCTGGGGCTTCTTCCTCTATCAGGGCGTCACCGATCCGCTGGGCGGGGTGAATACGCTGTGGCCGGTGTTCGGCATTTCCAACCAGATGCTGGCCGCGATCGCGCTGATGCTGGGGACCGCCGTGCTGTTCCGGATGAAGCGCGACCGCTTCGCCTGGGTGACGATGGTGCCGGCGGCCTGGTTGCTGATCTGCACCTTGTCGGCCGGCTTCCTGAAGCTGTTCTCGACCGATGCGAAGGTCGGCTTCCTGGCCCATGTCGCCAAATATAGCGCCGCCCTCGACAAGGGCGAGATACTGGCGCCGGCCAAGTCGGTGGCGGAAATGCGCCAGATCCTGTTCAACGATTATGTCGATGCCGGGCTGGTCGCGATCTTCCTGGCGGTGGTGCTGGCATTGCTGGTGTTCACCATCCGCACCTGTCTCGCCGCACGCGGTTTCGCTGCGCCGACCGCGCGCGAGATTCCGGCGCAACTGGTCACGACGCCATGAGCCCGTTCTTCCAGACGCTGCGGCGCATGGCGCATCTGATGGTCGGCCAGCCGGACTATGACGCCTATCTGCGCCACATGCGCGACCATCATCCCGGCCATGCGCCGATGGACCGCACCGCCTTTTTCCGGAACCGGCAGGAGGCGCGCTATGGCGGCAAGAATGGCGGGAAATGCTGCTGAGCGATTGCGCCTGATCAGCGACGGGCGTTGAAGCCGGCGACCATGCCGGCGGTGATCGACAGGGCGATTTCCGCCGCACCGATCGCGCCGATGTCCAGCCCCGCCGGCCCGTCGATCCGGACGAGGTCGTCCGTGCCGAAGCCCTGCGCTGCCAGCCGTTCGAGCCGTGCGGCATGGCTGCGCCGGGAGCCCAGCGCCGCGACATAGCCGGTCGGCGCGGCGAGCGCCGCGATCAGCGCGGGATCGTCGATCTTGATGTCATGGCTCAAGGTCACGACGGCGGTGGATTCGCCGGGATGATGCGCGGCGATCGCCGCGTCGGGCCAGCGATCGTCCAGTTCGATGCCGGGGAAACGCTCCGCCGTCAGGAAACGGCCGCGCGGGTCGATCACCACCGGGGTGACGTCGATCGCCTGTGCCAGCGCGGCCAGCGACTGGGCGATCTGCACCGCGCCGACGATCAGCAGCCGGCGGGGCGGATCATAGCGGTTGAGGAACTGTCCCTCGACCACGCCCTCGCGGGTGACGCCGCTGTCCAGATCGGTCGAGAGGGTGAGCGCCCGGCCGCGCGCGCTTTCCGACGCGATCCGGTCGAACAGGGCGGGGGCAAAGCCACCGTCCCCCACCGGCTGCACCAGCACGCTGATCTCCCCGCCGCAGGGCAGGCCGACCTCCCAGGCATCGCCATCGGCCACGCCATAGCGCGCGACATGGCCGGGCCGGCCGGCGATCACCTCGGCCGCGCGCTGCAACACATCGGTCTCGACGCAGCCGCCCGATATGCTCCCCTCCAGCCGGCCATCCTGATGGACGATCATGTGGCTGCCACGCGGGCGCGGCGCCGATCCCCAGGTCGACACGACGGTCGCCAGCGCCATCGGTGCGCCGCGCCATTCAATCGCCTTGCGGATCACTGCGCCATTATCGTTCATGATCCAGCCTTCCCCTGTTTTCCTAGACATAGGAAAGGCACGGCGCCTTTCAAAGACGGATCAGACTTCTCAGACCAGCCGCCTGCCTGTCCAGACGACCCGGCCGACGATCGCCACCATCGCCGGATCGATATCGGTCCAGTCGGGATAATGGGGATTGTCGCTCAATACGCTGAACCGGCCGCGCAACGGCCCCATCGCCACCCGCTTGACCATCAGCACGCCGTCGAGCCGCAGCACATAGACGCCATCACGCAGGCGATCGGCATCATCCTCATGATCGACCATGATGTCGTCGCCATCGTTGAGCGTGGGCGCCATCGATTCGCCATCGACCCGGATGATCGACACGCGCTGCGGCCGCACGCCCAGATGCCGCAGCCATTGCGCGTCGAACGCCATCACGCCGGCCGTGCGCTCATCCTCATCCAGCGAGCCCGCGCCAGCGGAGGCGCCAAGCGACAGGCGCGGCACCGCCACCACCGCCGGCAGGCCGCGCACACGCGGGATCGGTGCGCCGGCCTGCACAGGACTGCCCAGCATCGTTTCCGCCACGCCGAAATAGCGCGCCAGGATACGGCGATCCGCCTCGTCCAGCTTGCGCGGCGTGCCGCGCTTGATGAACTGCTGAATATAGGCGGGATTGCGCCCGATCAGCCGCGACAGATCGGCATAATTTTCCCCGCGTTCGACGATCAGCCGATCGAGGGCAGTCCGGGCGTCCTGCGCTTCATCCATGTTGCATCCATAATGATAGGAATTTTCCTAGACAAGTAGGAAAATGAATATGAGATAGGAAATTACCTATCGATTCGCAGGGGGCGAATCGGCTCGAAAGAGGAGAGTTCCGTCCATGCTGTTGCGCACGATTGAGAAATTCCTGCGGGATCATCAGATAGCGCCGACCAGATTTGGCCGCGATGCCGTGCGCGATCCGCGCCTGGTCTTCGACCTGCGCATGGGGCGCGATCCGGGCGATCGGGTAAAGAGGCGCGTGGAACATTTCATGAACGAATATCGCAGGAGCGTGAGCCAATGACAAGCGCCGACATGCTGCGCACGAGCGCGAATCTGGTCCGTAATCGAGCAGGAGAACGGCGCGAGGCCGATCCACTGGCGCAGTTGTTGGTCCAGCTGATCGCCCGAATCGGCGAGCCGGCGACGGTCGAGCGCGCGGTCAGCCGCCCCTGGGCCAGCGCCCTGTTCGAAGGACGCCGCCATGTCATCCTGTTGCGGGTGGCGGGCGGCAGCCTGCGCGCGCGCCGGGAGGCGCTGGCCAGCGAATTGCAGGATGCGGAATGGGCATTGCCGGGCCATTTCGTCGCCGACATGGTGATCGACGACCTGCGCGGCGACGCGGAAGGCGAATGGATCGAGCTGTCCGCCCTCACCATCCGCGACTGGTAGCCTGATCGTTTAGCGCGGGCGCCCGGTCATGGTGCGCAGCGTGCCGAGCGCGGCACGCAGCGCATCCTCGACATCCTCCGACACCGCCTCGCGCACCGGCACCGCCGAGGCGATCGGCATGTCGGCGATGACGCGCGGCGCGGTTGCCGGCCGGCCACGCTGGACCAGCGCCCGCTCCAGCCGCTCGGTCAGTTCGGTGATCGACAGACTGTCGATGCTGCGCGGGGTCGGAGCGGGCGATGCCTCCGCCCTCGGAACGAAAGGTGCAGGCTCGGGCGCTGGATCGAACGCCTGGATCGGTTCTTCGATCACCGGTTCCGGGACGAAGGCAGGGGCCTGCTCAGCGATCGGCTCCGGTGCGATATCCGGTGCGATATCGGTCGGCTCTTCATCGAAGGCGGCAAATTCCGCCGCTGCCTCTTCTTCCCAGGGCTCGAATATAGCGTCTTCCGGCGGCGCGAACGGTGCGCGGCCGAGCGGGATCGGATTGGCCGACAGGGTCGGCATGGCATCGAACGGACGCGAGAAGGCGGGCGCGGGTGCGATGGCCATATCCTCGACCGGTGCCTCTTCATGCGGGGTCGGCATGGCAAAGGCGGCTGGCGTCTCCATGCGCACCACCGTCGCCGTCGCCGGCTCTACCGGATCGCTATCGACCACCAGACGACGACGCCCCGATTCCGGGCGCGCGAAGATATCGGCGCCGCCAAAGTCGCGGCTGGCAAAGATCGGAGGACGGGGCGGCGCATCGGGATGCGCGTCGGCACGGCGCTGGCTAGGCGCAGCCTCTTCGGCAGCGGGCACATTGCGTCCGCGGGCAAGCGCGGTCAGCTTTGCAAATGCGAAACCCATTTTTCTTGCTCCTTGGGCGTCTGGATGACGCCTTCCGCTTATTCTCAAGCGCCTGTGCGGCGCATCCGATCCATCTCGCCGCACCGCGGCCACAATTCCTACACTCATCAGCGCGGCAAAACCGGCCAGCAGCAATCTTGCCTTCATGCCCAGCGGCGGACCGGCCGCCGGGATCGTCTCTTTCAGGCCGCTCGATGCGACCAGCATTTCCATCCAGCCGACCGGCAGGGTCAGCACCACCAGGGCGCCGCCGCCTGCCGCGGCCAGCGCCATGATCGCCAGTCCCCGCATGGACGGTGTGAACTTTGGCATCGCCGCCGTTCCTCAGGCCGCCTTTGCGGTCGAGTCGCGTCCCAGAAGTTGCTGGTAAACAGGCTCATAACGCAAAATGTTTGACGACCAGTTACGCTCCCTCTCGACGAAATCGCGCGCCACGATGCGGCGTTCGTCCCAGAATCCGCGATCCGCGAACATGCCTGCCAGCGCCTGCGCGATCGCGGCCGGATCGTCCGGCGCGAACAGGGTGCCGGTCACGCCATCCTCGATCAGTTCGCGATGACCGCCGACGCTCGACGCAGCGACGAGTCGGCCCTGCGCCATCGCCTCCAGCGGCTTCAATGGCGTCACCAGATCGGTCAGGCGCATCGCCTTGCGCGGATAGGCGAGGACATCGACCTGGGCATAATAATGTTCGACCTGGTCGTGCGGCACCCGGCCGACAAAGACGATATGGTCAGTGAAGGGCGATGCCAGCGCCTGATCGCGCAGCGCCTGTTCCATCGGCCCGCCGCCAACCAGCAGCAGCTTGGCCCTGGGCCGCGCCCGCACGAGTCGCGGCATGGCGGCGATCAAATCGTCCAGCCCTTCATAATCATAGAAGCTGCCGATGAAGCCGACGACATCGGCCCCCTCGAGCCCCAGCTTCGCGGTCAGGGCGGTATCACGTGGCACCGGCGCGCCGAACTGATCAAGATCGACGCCATTGGGCGACACGGTGATCTTGCCCGCGTCGATTCCGCGCGCGACCAGATCGGACCGCAGCCCTTCGCAGATGACGGCGACCGCGTCGGCCGCACGGACGGCATGGGTTTCGAGCTGGCGGGTCAGCCAGTAGCGCGGGCTGCCTTCGGTCCCGGTGCCGTTGCCGACCGCCGCATCCTCCCAGAAAGCGCGGATCTCGTAGATCAGCGGAATGCCGTGCCGGCGCGCGACTCGCTGCGCGGCCATGGCGTTGAGCACCGGCGAATGGGCATGGATGATGTCGGGCCGCCATTGGCGCACCAGCGACTCGATCGCATCGGCATGGGCGGATATGTCCCGCCATTCGCGCAGCAGCGCGTTGCCGCCAGCCGCTTCGCCCGGTGTGCGGTGGAAATGCAGGCCGTCGACCAGTTCCTCCTGCGGTCCCGCCGCGACGTGACGCCGGCCGGTAAGCCCGCGCACATCCCAGCCCTTGGCCAGTTGCGCGCGCAGGATCGCCCGCGTGCGGAACGTATAGCCGCTGTGCATCGGCAGGCTGTGATCGAGAACATGAAGGATACGAGTCATAGCGGTAACTTTTTGCCGAAAAAGGTTTAACGCCCCGTCAACTCTGTCACGCTAGGGATTTTACGGGGCAAGAGTCCAGAACCGGCAGATCAAAACGCGCAATGATTGATACCCTATCCCTGCTGATCAGCCATGGCGTCATCCTGCTGGCCGCCTGGCGGCTGCTGTCGCGCCCGGACCTGGATCGCGACATCGACACCCCGCCGGCATCGCCGGACGGAGACGCCGCCGATGCGTGACCTTTTCTTCATCGCCTTCCTGGGCGCCTTCTTCCTGATGGGATTCAAGCGGCCGTTCCTGCTGGTCATCATCTACGCCTATATCGACATCGTTTCGCCCCAGCGGCTCTGCTATTATCTGCTCAATTCGATCCCGATCTCGCTGATCGCCTTCGTCTGTGCGGTCGGGGCGTGGATAGTGGTGGACGACAAGAAGGATTGCCGCTTTTCCGCGCGGCAGGTGCTGCTGCTGATCCTGCTTGCCTGGTGCGGCTATACCACCGCCACCGCCGATTTCCCGATCAACGCCGCGACCAAATGGGCCTGGGTGTGGAAGGCGATCGTCTTTGCCGTGTTCCTGCCGCTGGTGCTGCGCACGCGGTTGCGGATCGAGGCGCTGGCGCTGTTCATGGTGCTGTGCGCGAGCACGATCATCATCAATGGCGGCATGAAGACCGCGCTGTCGGGCGGCGGCTATGGCGTGCTCAATCTGATGGTCGACAATAATAGCGGCCTGTATGAGGGCAGCATCATTTCCTGCGTGGCGATCGCGCTGATCCCGATCATCCTGTGGCTGACCCAGCATGGCACCATCTTTCCGCCCGACTGGAAGGTGAAGGCCTTTGCCTATGCCTTGTGCCTGGCCTGCATGCTGATGCCGGTCGGTACGGAGGCGCGCACGGGCCTGGTCTGTCTGGTCATCCTGGCCGGCATGATGCTGATGCGGTCGAAGCGCAAGTTCGTCTATGGCCCGTTGCTGGCCTTTGCCGCGCTGGCCGCCATCCCCTTCCTGCCCGCCAGCTTCACCAAGCGGATGCAGACGATCGAGAATCATCAGGGCGACGAAAGCGCGTCCACCCGCGTCGCCGTGTGGATGTGGACGCTCGACTATGTGAAGACCCATCCGGGCGGCGGCGGCTTCGACAATTATCTCCAGAACAGCTTTACCTATTTCGCCCAGAGCGAGGTCGGCGACGGCGACGAGAAGCGGATCGAGCGCCGCCTGGTTACCGACAAGGGCCGTGCCTATCACAGTGCCTATTTCGAGATGCTGGGCGAACAGGGCTATTTCGGCTTCTTCCTGTGGGCGCTGCTGCATCTGAGCTGCTTCATCCGCACCGAATCGATCCGGCGCATGTATCGCAAGCGCGACGGACCGGATGAGGCCTGGATCGCCCCCTTCGCCGTGGCGCTGCAGCAGGGCCATGTCGTCTACATGATCGGATCACTGTTCGTGGGCATCGCCTATCAACCCTTCATCTTCATGATGCTCTCGCTCCAGATCGGCCTCGACACTTATTTGACCCGCAAGCGCAAGGACGCCGGACGCGTGCCGTTCTTCGAACAGCCTGGCGCGCAGGCGGGAGTGACGGCATGACCATGGAATTGCGGATTTTGGGCTGGCTTCAGGGACTGATGCTGGGATTGATCCTGGCCGCCCCGCTGCTGTCTCCCGCTTATATGCCATGGGGTGTGCAGATGCTGTTTGCCCTGTCCGCCTTCCAGTTGCGGCAGGCCGATCGACGCTGGGCATTGCGGCCGGGCATGACCGGCTGGTTCAGCCATATCCGCATGGCACCGTCGCGGATGCTGCCCTGGGCGGCGAGCGCGGTCGTCGCCTTCATCGCGGACGGACGGGGCGCGGCGGCCCCTGGCGCGATCCTGCTGGCGGCGCTGACCTGCGAATTGCTGCTCTATCCGCTGCTCACCCGCCTGATCGGTGGCTGGCAATGGCGTCGCGCATCGCAGGCGATGATCGGGCTGATTGTCGCCTGCGCGATCGTGCCGGCCGGCGCGATGCAGAATATCGCCATGTTCGCGCTGGGCGTCACGGGCTGCCTGTTCTGGCTGCGCGGTCCCGACGGCGACCTGCGGGCGACGCTGGCGGCCTTTGGCGGCGGGCTTTCGGCGATCACCCTCGCCTTCGCCATGCCCTCCACCATGATGCTGGCCTTCCCGCTGGCGGTCATCAGCCTGATCGTCGGCTGCGCCCAGGCGACGACGGTGCGCCGCCAATTGCTGCCCTGGACCGGCCATTATGGTGCGGGCACCGGCTGGTTGCAGCGGCTGCGATCGCGCCCGTCCTGACGGCGCCAAGCCGGCTGCACGCGGAACGAAGCGGATCATCACGGGTTGGACCGGAAGAAAGAAGGTCGCCCGGTTCCCATGTCGTCCCCCGCCATCATCCACAGCCATGACGGCATGCCCGGCATCAGCCGGCGTGCGCTGAAGCAGGGATGGGCCTATCGCGCAGCGGACGGCAGCCGCATCACCGAACGGGACGAGATCGACCGGCTGAACGCGATCGCCATGCCGCCCGCCTATCGCGACTGCTGGTTCTGCCCCTCCCCCCACGGCCATATCCAGGCGACCGGCTATGACGAGCGGGGGCGCAAGCAATATCGCTATCACCCCGATTTCCGGGCCGCGCGCGAGGCGGAGAAATATGCCGGCTGCCCCGCCTTCGGCCGTGCCCTGCCGCAACTGCGGGCGCAGATGGAGGAGGATCTGTCGCGACGCGGCCTGCGCAAGGCGCGGACGATCGCGGCGGTGGTGCGGCTGCTGGACCTCGCCAAGCTGCGGGTCGGCAACGAACATTATGCCACCACCAACAAGAGCTTCGGCGCGACCACGCTGCGGCGGCGGCATGTCGACCTGAATGGCCGCAGCCTGACCCTGCGCTACCGCGCCAAGTCCGGCAAGGAGCAGCAGCTGAGCATCACCGACAGCCGCCTGCTGCGATTCGTGCGGGCGGTGCAGGATCTGCCGGGCCAGCATCTGTTCCAATATCTGGACGAGGATGGCGAGGCGCGGCCGATCAGTTCGAGCGACGTCAACGCCTATATCGCGCAGGCCATGGGCGGCGACTTCACCGCCAAGCATTTTCGCACCTGGGGCGCATCGACCATCGCCTTCGAGACGCTGGCAGCGGGCCATGTCTCGCTCAAGGAGATGATCGACCCGGTCGCGGCGGCGCTGGGCAACACACCGGCGATCAGCCGCAAATCCTATATCCACCCCGCCCTGATCGACCTGTGCAAGGACGGACAGGATGAATGGCGGCAGGGGCTTCGCCTGCCGCGCCGGACGCGCTATCTGTCGCGTCACGAACGCGGGCTGATCGCGTTCCTCGACGATCTGGCCAACGCGCCCCCGCTGGCAGCGGCGGCCTGATCGAGCCCACGGACCATCAATCAAGGATCAGCATGGCCAACAAGAACGACCCCGGCATCGACATCAGTGTGCGTGCGCCCAACCTCACCGAAATGTGGCATTCGACCATCGCCTGGTTCCAGCTTCATTATATCCAGATCCTGATCGCCATCGGCGCGGCCACGATCATCTATCTGGCGCTCGCCACGTTGCGCCGGATCGGCACCAAGCATCGCGGCCGGCGTGGCGACCCGCTGGGCCTTGGCAATGTGCTGAGCCGCGCGGCGGCGCGCACCACGCAATATTTCATGGTCATGGTCGCGGCCCGACTGGTGGTGGTGTTCGCCGATGCGCCCGCGTCGCTGGACAAGACCGTCACCTTCTTCTTCACCATCGCCGTGGTCGTGCAGGCCGCGATCTGGGCACGGGAGATCATCCTGGGCCTGATCGAGCGCAAGACGCTGGCCGAGGATGGCCAGGGCGAGACACTGGCCAATGCGATGGGCCTGATCCGCATCCTGGTGACATTTGCCCTGTTCGCGATCGCCGCAATCGTGGTGCTCGACAATCTGGGCGTCAACGTGACCGGCCTGGTCGCGGGTCTGGGCATCGGCGGCATCGCGATCGGCCTTGCCGCGCAGGGCATCTTCTCCGATCTGTTCGCGGCGCTGTCGATCATCTTCGACAAGCCGTTCCGCCAGGGCGAGATCATCACCTATGACCAGACCACGGCGCGGGTCGAGAAGATCGGCCTGAAATCGACACGGCTGCGGGCGATGAGCGGCGAGAAGAAGGTGATATCCAACGCCAATCTGCTGCAGAAGGAAATCACCAGCCTGCAGACGCTGATCCAGCGCCGCGTCACCTATGCCATCGGCATCATCTACCAGACGTCGGAGGAACAGGCCGAAGCGATCCCCACCATATTGAAGGAGATCGTCGAGGCGGAAGGCATGATCTTCGTCAATGCCGGTATCATTGCCTTTGGCGCCAGCAGCCTGGACTATCAGCTCAATTTCGATGTGCCCGATCCCGACCATCATGACTATTTCCAGATGCGCCATCGCATCGGCCTGGCCATCTGGAAGCGGTTCAATGCTGAGGGTATCGAGTTCGCCTATCCAACCCAGACCAGCTTCACCGCTAGCCCCGACGGCAAGGCGATCATGCCCTATGCCGAGGTGCAGCCGGTGCGCCGCGTCGACGGATAGAGCGAAACACCTCGCTTTACCGCAGGACCGATTCGGCTGGTCCCCTTTCCGCTTGCCGGCGGGGACCGGCCGCGCCCTTACCCACCCATCACCAATGACTGATATGGATTTGCCATGAAAATGAACCGGATGGCGGCCCTTGGCCTGCTGATCGCTGCCCCCCTTATGGCGCCTGCCGCCCATGCCGAAGGACTGGGCGCCGAAGTCAATTATGGCCGCGCCGACGGCCATTGGGGCACCGAGATCGGCGCCGGCTATGCGCTCGACATGGCGGGCTTCAGCCTGACGCCGGGCGGCGGCGTCTATCTGCGCGATGGCGACACCAAGCTCTATGGCCGGGTCGAGGCGGCCTATACGATTCCCATGTCGGTCTCGATCGGTGCGGGCGTGCGCTTCAGCGGCGACAATACCCGCCCCTATGCGACGCTGGCGATGCCACTGATCCCCAAGCTGCGTGCCAAGGCCAATGTCGGCCCGAAATATTATAGCGTCGGCCTGACGCTGGGTTACTGAGCCGAGACAATCTGCCGCGATCGGCGGGCCTGGCAGGGTCACGCCGACGCGACAGCCCCGAAGTTCACAGTGTCGTCGGGCAAATCGGGCCGTTTGCCCCGGATATGCACCACCCACGCCCCTGTCACGCGACGCCGGCGCGACACCTGGGTCACAGTTGCCTGCCGATCGGGCCACGACCAGGCGACGGTGACGCGCCATCGAGGCGACATTTGGGTCACCCCGCCATGGGCAACGGGCGATGACGCGGATTGCATCGCCGAGGATAGACCAGAGAGAGGCCGAGTAGGAAGGCGGTGGTCGGTTGGGGCCAGTTCAAGGCGGCCTGCCCCCTCCACCATCCTTCGGATGGTCCCCCTCCCCGCAAGCGGGGAGGAATGGTTTCAGCCCTGGCCCCAGAGGGTGCCGGGGTGGAGCAGGCCATCGCGCAGCGGCAGGGCACCGTCGCGATCCTTCGCCAGCAACAGCGCGCCGTCGAGATCGATCCAGTCGGCACCCTGTGCCACCAAGGCGGCAGGCGCGATGCCGAGCGAGGTGCCGAGCATGCAGCCGACCATGATGCGAAAGCCGCGCGCGCGTGCTGCCTGCGCCAATGCCAGCGCTTCGGTCAGGCCACCGGCCTTGTCGAGCTTGATATTCACCGCGTCGAAATCGCCCAGCCGGTCGAGATCGGCGCGGGTGTGGCAGCTTTCGTCAGCGCAGAGCGGCAGCGGCGCGTGTAGGCCGGCCAGCCTGTCCTCCCGCCCGTGCAGGATCGGCTGCTCGACCATTTCCACGCCCAGTTCGGCGAGCGCCGCCGCCTCCGCCACGATGTCCCGGTCATGCCAGCTTTCATTGGCGTCGACGATCAGCCGGACGCCGGGTGCGCCGGCACGCACGGCGGCGATGCGGGCATGATCGCCCTCCCCCGTCAGCTTGCATTTGAGCAGGCCGAAGCCGCGCGCGACGGCAGTGCGGGCATCGGCCTCCATCCGCTCCGGTTCGCCCAGGCTGATGGTGAAGGCGGTGGGCAGCGGGGCAGGCGCGGCAAGGCCGGCCAGTTGCCAGACCGGGACGCCAGCCCGTTTCGCCTCCAGATCCCACAGCGCGCAGTCGAGCGCATTGCGCGCGGCCCCGCGCGGCATCGCCTGCAACAGCGCCTCGCGATCGAGCGGCCCGGCATAGCCGTTGATCGCCGCCGCGCAGTCCTGTGCGGTCTCGCCCTCATAATAGATGGCCGTGCCCTCGCCCCGTCCGACATGATCGCCGTCGCCCACGGTGCAGACGACGACGTCCACCTCCGTCTTGGCGCCGCGGCTGATGATGAAGGCGCCCGCCACCGGCCAGCGTTCGACCGTCGCGGAAATTATACGGGTCATCGGCGTTTCCTGCGTCATGATTTGACCAATTGGATGGGCGCCATATGCGTGAAACAGGACTGCTGGCATAGTCCCCGCCTTTGCGACAGGAGCGTATTTCCCCGTGACTTCCCGTGAATTGACCGGCTTCCTCTCGCTGAATGAATCCGAACCCGTGACCGATGCCCTGTCCCGCCGCGTGTCCGACATGGCATGGCGCCTGACCTTTGGCGCGATCGGCTGGCCCTGGCTGCTCGCAAGCCTGTCGGGCGGTCGCAAGGCGGACAAGCGCGCGCTGCTGGACGAACTCAAACTGCCCCATGATGCGCTACCCCATCTGGGAAGCTGGAAGGCGGATGTCGGCTTCCTGCGCCATATCGTGCGCGAGATTGCGCGGCTGCGGCCGGCGCATGTCGTCGAACTGGGCGCGGGCGCATCCTCGCTGATCGCGGCGCGGGCGCTGCAATTGCATGGCGGCGGCCAGTTGCACAGTTTCGACCAGCATGGCGGCTTTGTCGACGCGACCCGGCAATGGCTGGCCGACCATGCGCTGGACGTGGATATCCGCCATGCGCCGCTGACGCACGAAAGCGCCGACTGGCCGGGCCGCTGGTATGCGATCGACCGGCTGCCCGAGCAGATCGACCTGATCATCATCGATGGCCCGCCCTGGAGCGTGCATCCGCTGGTGCGGGGGGCCGCCGACAGCCTGTTCGCGCGCCTATCCCCCAATGGCGTGGTGCTGCTGGACGATGCAGCGCGGCCGGGCGAACGGCTGGTCGCGCGCCGCTGGCGCAAGCGCTGGCCGCATATCGATTTCCGCCTGAAGCATGACGGCACCAAGGGGACGCTGGTCGGCCGGCGCCGCGACATGTCGCAACCGGTGGCCAATGACAATGAGGCCGGGCGCGGCTGGCGCCATGTCGGCCGGGCGGCGGCGATCGCCGCGCTGCTGGCGACGGGGTGGATCGGCCGGGGGGAGCTGGGCGAATTTCCCCAGGCGGCGCAGGCCAGCACCTTCCTGGACGAGGCGGCCGCATCGCGTCGTGCCGGCCTGCTGCGCCAGCAGATGGCGTCTCAGGTCGAGAGCGCAAAACTGGACGATGCCGAAATCCGGCGGTCGACCGGCATCGTGCTGCCGCGCCTGCCGGCCAATTGGCAGGTGCGGGACGTGCAACTATTCCCGACCGCCGACAGCCCGGCGATCGCGATCGCACTGACCACCGAAAAGGGCGAGCAATTGTCGCTGTTCGCCGACCGGGCGGAAACGCCGGCGGAAGGGCAGCCGCTGATCGCGGAGCGGCGCGACGGCACGGTCGCCTATTGGGAGGCCGGCGACATGGCCTATGCGCTGACCGGCAAGGCGGATACGCCGCGCCTGATGGCGCTGGCCGAACGGATCGCACCGGCGGCCTGAGCGGCGGGATGGCGCGCGCCCATTGAGGCGGGCGCGCCGCGCTGCTAACGCCCCGACATGGAGGATGCCACCGCACCCGCGCCGCGCCGCGCCGATCGCCCTGCCCTGTCGAGTCTGGCCATGCTGTGGCGCTTTGCGACGCGCTATCCGGCGCGGATCGCCGGGGCGCTGACCGCGCTGATCGTCTCTTCCGCAGCGACGCTGGCGATCCCGAGCGGCTTCCGCCTGGTGATCGACAAGGGCTTTACCGGCGGTGGCGATATCAGCCGCTGGTTCGAATATCTGTTCCTGCTCGTCGTGATCCTGGCGCTGGCAAGCGCGCTGCGCTTCTATTTCGTGTCCTGGCTGGGCGAACGGGTGGTCGCCGACATTCGCAGCGCAACCCAGGCCAATCTGCTGCGCCAGGCGCCAGCTTTCTTCGAGGAGAACAGGCCGTCGGAGATCGCCTCGCGCATGACGGCGGACACCGCGATCATCGACCAGGTAGTGGGATCGACCGTGTCGGTCGCGCTGCGCAACCTGGTCACCGGCATTGGCGGCCTCATCTATCTGTTCATATTGGCGCCCAAGCTGGCGGGGCTGCTGATCCTGGGCATACCGGTGATCGTCCTGACATTGGTGACGCTGGGCCGGCGGGTGCGCAAATTGTCGCGCGCCAGCCAGGATCGGCTCGCGGAAGTCGGCAGCGTCACCACCGAAGTGCTGGGCGCGATGAAGATCGTCCAGGGCTTTGGCCAGGAAGGGCGCGAGGCGGCCCGGTTCGACGCGACCGTCGCGAGCGGCTTTGCCACCGCCCGGCAGCGGATATTGCTGCGCGCGGTGATGACCGCCATCGCCTTTGCCCTGGTGTTCGGATCGATCACCGGCGTGTTGTGGCTGGGCGCGATCGATGTCGCGGCCGGGCGCCTGTCGGGCGGCAGCATCGCTGCCTTCGTGCTGACCGGCGGGCTGGTGGCCGGCGCGTTCGGATCCTTGTCGGAAAGCTGGGGCGACCTGTTGCGTGGCGCAGGGGCGGCAAGCCGGCTGGACGAGCTGATGGCGGCCGAGCCGGCGATCGCCGCGCCGGCGGCGCCGGTCGCGATCCCGACGCTGGCCCAAGGCGCGCGGCTGCGCTTCGACAATGTCCATTTCCATTATCCCACCCGGCCCGACCAGGCGGCGCTGAACGGCGTCACGATCGATATTGCGCCGGGCGAGACGGTGGCAGTGGTCGGCCCTTCGGGTGCCGGCAAGTCGACGCTGATCCAACTGGCGCTGCGCTTCTATGATCCCGATCAGGGCGAAGTGCGGCTGAACGATGTGCCGCTGCCGGCCGCCGATCCCGCCGCGCTGCGCGCGGCGATGGCAATGGTGCCGCAGGACAGCGTGATCTTCGCCGCGTCTGCCCGCGACAATCTGCGCTACGGCAAATGGGATGCGAGCGACGAGGAAATCTGGGCGGCGGCGCGAGCGGCCAATGCCGAAGCCTTTCTGCGCGCCCTGCCGCAGGGGCTGGACAGCCATCTGGGCGAAGGCGGCGCACGGCTGTCGGGCGGACAGCGCCAGCGCGTGTCGATCGCCCGCGCGCTGCTGCGCGATGCGCCGATCCTGTTGCTGGACGAGGCGACGTCAGCGCTCGACGCGGAATCCGAGCAACTGGTCAAGGATGCGCTCGACCGGCTGATGCAGGGGCGCACGACGATCGTCATCGCCCATCGGCTGGCGACCGTGCGGGCGGCCGACCGGATCATCGTGCTGGATCAGGGACGGATCGTCGAACAGGGCGACCATGCGACGCTGGTGGCGCTGGGCGGCCTTTATGCGCGGCTCGCCAGCCTGCAGTTCCAGGACCAGCTGGACGGCTGAAACGGTGCCCGATCGGGCAGACCGTCAGCGGCCGGACAGGCTGCGCTGGATGATATAGTCGAAGATGGCGGGATGGAGCGGGCGCTCGAAGGTGCAGCCCGATTCATGCGCGCGCACCCATTGAACGCGGGCGCGACGGCCCTCGAAGCCCGGTAGCATGATCCACAGCTCGCTGCCGACGGTGAGCTTCATGAAACTGTGCAGGCGAAAGCCGGTAAGCGACATGTCGGCGATATTGCTGGTGAACCAGGTTTCACCCGGACGCCGCACCTTGACGCTGATCACAACGTCGCGCCGTTCGGCAAGCCGGCCCCTGCGTTCCAATTCGGTCAGTCGTTCAGCGCCCATGGTCCACATCCACCCATTCCCCTTCAGCATCGCGCAGGAAGGTAAGGGAAATGTTAAGCGGGAGACGGACGGGCACAAAAAAGGGGCTGCCGAAGCAGCCCCTGGTCTGTGGTCCGATTGATCGTCCGATGGGTCGGAGACGGGAAGTCTGAGACCGACGGGCCCCGGACGATCAGGGATCAGAACGAGCTATACTGCTCGTTGCCGACGAAACCCAGCTTGGTCACGCCCGCGCGCTTGATCTCCGCCAGCACCTCGTCAACGACGACGTAGCGGGTCTGCGCGTTCGGCTGGAACTGCAGTTCCGGCTCGACGGGCAGACGCAGCGACTGCTGCAGATACTGACGCAGGGTCAGCAGGTCGATCGGCGCACCGTTCCAGCTGATCACGCCGCCGGCATCGATCGCGACCTTGTTCTTGACAGGGTCGACCACATTGTCGCTCGGAGGCGCGCTCTGCGGCAGATCGATCTTAACCGCGTGGGTCTGGATCGGAATGGTGATGATGAACATGATGAGGAGAACGAGCATGACGTCGATCAACGGCGTCGTGTTCATTTCCACCATCGGCTCACCATCATCGGAGCCCATGCTCATGGCCATAACGAATTCTCCTTATGCGGCCGATCAGAGGCGGGTCGTCGTCGAACCGGGTTCCGGTTCGGAGATGAAGCCCACCTTCGGGAAACCGGCGCGCTGCATCGTGTAGATGGTGCCGCCGATGCAACGATAGGGGGTATTGATGTCGCCGCGGATATGCACTTCGGGCAGATCCTCGGGCGTCAGATTTTCAACACCACCAGCCTTCTTGATGTCCGCTTCCAGCTTGGCGACGGCGCGATCGAGCAGTTCGTCGGAGCTGACCTTGGTCAGGTTCCAGTAAACCGCACAGCTGCCGTCGGGCGCCGAGGTGACCGACAAGGAAACATTTTCGGGTTTCGTCGTGGTCGGCTCGAACGCCACCTTGGGAAGTTGCAGATCGACCGTCTGGACGACGACCGGGACCGCGATGAGAAAGATGATGAGCAACACCAGCATGACGTCGACGAGCGGCGTCGTGTTGATGTCGGACATCGGCTTGTCGTCACCGCCGTCGGAGCCAACACTCATTGCCATTGATACAATCCTAACCTTGGTGTCGTAGGTGCCCCGTTAACCGGGGCGCCTGTCCGGCAGGGGCCGGGTGGTCGCAGCCGCCACCCGGCGCCCGAACCGGCGTCTTAAGGCGATTAGGCCTTGGTCGGCGCAGCAGCCGGCTTGGCAGCAGCAGCGGCCGGAGCGGCAGCAACGGTCGGCTTCACGGCGCCGTCCGAAACCAGGTAGGCCAGCAGGTCGACGGTGAAGCCGTTCAGCTGTTCCGAGATCGCCTTGTTGCGGCGCTGCAGGAAGTTGTAGGCCAGAACGGCGGGAACGGCCACGGCCAGACCCAGCGCGGTCATGATCAGAGCTTCACCGACCGGGCCGGCAACGGCGTCGATCGAGGCCTGACCGGCAGCGCCGATCTTGATCAGGGCGCGGTAGATGCCGATAACGGTACCGAACAGACCGATGAACGGCGAGGTCGAACCGACGGTGGCGAGGAACGCCAGGCCGCCACCGAGCGACGAGTTGATCGCGGCTTCCGAACGAGCCAGCGAGCCGTGCAGCCAGTCATGCGCTTCGACCGGATCCTTCAGCTTGCCATGCTCTTCCTGAGCCTTGATGCCGTCATCGACGATCTGCTTGTAGGCCGAGTTCTTTTCGAGCTTGGCCGAAGCTTCCTTCAGCGAACCAGCGCGCCAGAAGGTCGCACGGATCTTCTTGCCCTGGCTGATCACCTTCTGCTGTTCGATCAGCTTGGTGAACAGGATGTAGAAAGTGCCGACCGACATGGCGCAGAGGATGATGAAGACGGTCCAGGCAATGGTGCCGCCCTGCTCCAGGGCTTCCATCAGGCCGTACGGGTTTTCCGGCTTGGGCGCCGCGGCTGCGAGATACATCAACATGTTCAAGACTTCCCTCTCAAAAGGATCGTGAAAGGGGAGAGCGGCGCCGGGCGCCTGCCCTCCCGTTTAAATTACTGCGGGATCCGCCACTGAATGCGGTTCGCGTAGGTCGACGGGATCTTGTTACCCTGGTCATCTTCCGCGGGGCTAAAGCGCGCGCGGCGGGAAACCAGCTTACAAGTTGCGTCGTCCAGTTCAGGCGAGCCACTCGACTGCGTAACGGTGCAGCTCGTGACACGGCCATCGGCGCCCACTTCAAGACGGAAACCAGTGGTCCCCTGCTTTTCTTCACGCAGAGCGCGCGAAGGATAGTCTTCAGTGGTTGCCCAGGAACCCGGATTGCCACGCGGCGACACGCCCTTTGCAGCCTGCTTTGCAGCGGGCGGCGGCGGCGGGGCCGGCGGCGGTGCGGGCACCGGAACCTCATTGAACACCGGCGGCGGCGTCCGAACCGTCTGGATCGGCGGCGCGGGGGCCGGGGTCTGGACGATCGGCGGCGGCGCGACGACCGGCGGAGGCTCAATCGGCTTGTCCGGCGGCGGCGGCGGCGGCTCCTCGTCAGGTGGCGGGGGCTCCTCCTTCACGTCGATCACGTTCAGCTGTTCCGCCGCCTTTTTGACATATTTCATGCCAAGACCGGTGACGAAGGCATAGCCGAGAACAGCGTGAATCAGGGCGACGATGACGATCGATATCGTACGACTCGATCCTTGCGAGTGGTCAGCATAGGCCATTCGGCAACGACACTCCTTAACTCATCTTACCAGTGGGTTGTACAAATCAGCCAAAAACGACCCGAGCTGCCCGGGGCTATCCCCGACCACCTTTGGCCCTTATCCGTCCATTTGCTACCGTGCGAACTCCTATCGCGGCGCATCGTGGCACGCAAACGCTTTATCGAACTACCGGCTTGCGTTTACCATTACACACCGGAATGACTTGCCTGTGACATCCCTGCCACGGGCTGATAGCATAGGACGAAGATGCAGAAGAAATCCACCACGGCCATGAAGACGCTCGCCTCGTTGTGCCTCATTTCGGCCTCATATACCGCCGTTTTCCCGGCATTTTCTCAGACAAATTCGATGACAGCGCAATCATCGACGATCGCCGCCGGATTGACCTATGCCGACATTGCCGACCTTTCCGATGCGGCACCGCTGGTTGCCAACGTGCGCATTAGCAACATCGTCCCATTGAAGCCCGAACAGGCTCCGGACGTCCCGGCAGGCTATCGCAGGGTCTATGTCGAGGCCGAAGTGACCGCACTGATTCGCGGCGAAGGGGGCATAAGCCCGACCGTCGGCTATCTGTATGACGCCCGCCTCGATTCGAAGGGCAAGATGCCCAAGCTGAAAAAGGCACAGGTATTGCTGTTCGCCCGTCCGGGCGGGCGGCCGGGCCAGATTCAGCTGATCGCGCGCGATGCGCAGATCGCCGCCACCCCCGCCGAGGTCGAACGGGTGAAGACCGTTCTGTCCGCGCTGGTCGCGCCGGATGCGCCACCGCGAATCATCGGCCTGGGCGACGCCTTCCATGTGGCAGGCACGATCGCTGGCGAAGGCGAGACGCAGATTTTCCTGCGCACCGAAAATGGCGACCCGGTATCGCTGTCGATCATACGCCGCCCCGGACAACAGCCCAGCTGGGCCGTGGCGCTGGGCGAAATCGTCGACGAAGCCGCCCGCGCCCCTGCCCCCGGCAGCCTGCTCTGGTATCGGTTGAGCTGCAGCCTGCCGGCCACTTTGCCGGCCCGGTCGGTCCGCACCCTGGCAGTGCAGGACGCCGAAGCCGCGCGCGCGGATTATCAATTCGTCCTGAACGCGCTCGGCCGCTGCGCACGCAATCGAAAGCCGAACTGACACCCTACGCACTTATCTTTCAATCGGGCGCCGCTGTGCTTTTCCTTGGACAGCGGCGCTCGGGCCGCTATCAGCGCGGCTCTTACAGTGCGAAGGACCAGGAAACGCCATGACCAATCTCCACCGCCATGCCCCGCTGCGCGTCGCGCTCGTTGGCCTCGGAACGGTGGGTGGCGGCGTCATTCGCCTGCTCAACACCAATGGCGACCTGATTGCCCGCCGTGCCGGTTGTCCGGTGCAGGTCGTCGCCATCTCCGCGCGTGACCGCAACAAGGATCGCGGGGTCGACCTGTCGCCCTATGAATGGGTCGACGACATGACGACGCTGGCGACCCGCGACGATATCGACGTGGTGGTCGAACTGATCGGCGGTGCCGACGGCCCTGCCCTCACCCTCGCACGCCAGTGCCTGGCCGCCGGCAAGCCGTTCGTCACCGCGAACAAGGCGATGCTGGCCCATCATGGCCTGGACCTTGCCAGCCGCGCCGAGAAGGCGGGCGTGGCGCTCAAATATGAAGCGGCGGTCGCTGGCGGCATCCCGGTGATCAAGGGCATGCGCGAAGGCGCGGCCGCCAACGAGATCAGCCGCGTCTATGGCATCCTCAACGGCACCTGCAATTACATCCTGACCACCATGGAGAAGGAAGGCCGGGGCTTTGACGAGGTGCTGAAGGAAGCCCAGGAACTGGGCTATGCCGAGGCCGATCCGAGCTTCGACATTGACGGCGTCGATGCCGCGCACAAGCTGACCATCCTCGCCAGCCTCGCCTTTGGCACCGAACTGGACTTCGACCATGTCGCGACCACCGGCATCCGCCATGTGATCGCCGCCGACATTGCCGAGGCGGCGGCGCTGGGCTTCCGTATCCGTCTGGTCGGCATGGCGGAGAATGGGCCGGAAGGCCTGTTCCAGCGCGTCCATCCGATGCTGGTGCCGCTCGACCATCCGCTTGCCCATGTCGACGGTTCGCTCAACGCCGTTGTGGCCGAGGGCAACTTCGTCGGTCGCCTCTTCTTCCAGGGGCGTGGCGCGGGCGACGGCCCGACCGCATCGGCCGTGGTCGCCGACCTGATCGACGTGGCGCGGGACGAATATGGCGATGCGCTGGCAATGCCGGTCGCCGCCCTGACCCCGCAACAGCCGGCGGACGCCGGCCAGCGGATCGGCCGCGCCTATCTGCGCTTCAAGGTGCAGGATCGCCCCGGCGTGCTGGCCGAGATTGCCGCCGCGACCCGCGATGCCGGCGTTTCGATCGAGAGCATGATCCAGCGCGGCGCCAACCAGGCCGATGGCGTGCTGGTGGCGATCGTCACCCATGCCGGCGAGGAACGTTGCGTGCGCGAGACGCTGGAGCGGCTGGCCGGCTCCGACAGCCTGCTCGACACGCCGATGGTCATGCATATTCTGGATTGATCGCGCCGGAACCGATGGGATCAGTGCTGGCCGGCGCCCTTGACCGAATCCGGCTGGGGCGGCGGTGGCGCCATGTCGGCGTCGGGGTCGAGCAAATGGGCGATGGCCTTGCCGGCCAGCATGGCGGCGCCCAGGATCGGCACACCACCACCGACGCAACCCGTCCCCTGCCCGCCGACGACACCGCAGGCGCCTTGCCTGGGTGCGGCAGCGGAAGCGCGTGGCGTATCGCCCGCAAGCGGGCGCCCCTCGACAGGTTCGCGCGGCAGCGGCAGTCTTTCCTTCGCATTGCGCTCCGCCCGGCTGCCGCACACGACGATGCCGCCGCCGCTGCGATCGCAGGGTCGGACAACAGCGGTGCGCGCCTGATATTGCTCCATCGCGGTGCGCTGGGCGAGCGGCGCTTCATCCACCGGCACGATATCCTGCGCGGCCACCGGCGGCAGGCCGATCAGCAAAAGAGGGAAAGACAAGACCCACCGCATGACGACATCTGAACAGTCGAACATGGCGGGATGATGGCAGCGACTGGACGCTGCGGAATGCCATATAATGCAAAGGCGCGTCCATCCGTGGCATCACGACTATGAAAAGCTTTGCAAGCCCGGCAAGTTGGGTCGACAAGCAGAGGCGGACATCCTATCGCCCTGCTCTATCAGTTACAGCAGAGGAGTGGCTATGGTGCAGGCTAGTTCGATTCTCGATCGCGTCTTGGTACTCGAAATGGTGCGCGTCACCGAAGCGGCTGCAATCGCCGCATCCAAGCTGGTCGGTCGGGGCGACGAGAAGGCCGCCGACGCCGCTGCGGTCGAGGCGATGCGCCTGGCCTTCAACGACCTCTATATGGACGGCACCGTCGTGATCGGCGAGGGCGAGCGCGACGAGGCGCCGATGCTCTATATCGGCGAGAAGGTCGGCAACGCGATCGGCAAGGGGCCCAAGATCGACATCGCGCTCGATCCGCTGGAAGGCACCACCATCACCGCCAAGGCCGGCCCCAATGCGCTGGCCGTGCTCGCCATTTCGGAAGAAGGCGGCCTGCTCAACGCACCCGATGTCTATATGGACAAGATCGCCGTCGGTCCGGGCTATCCCGACAATATCATCGACCTCAACAAGTCGGTGAAGGAGAATGTCGAGGCGGTGGCCAAGGCCAAGGGCGTCGATCCGCATGAAATCATCGTCTGCGTGCTGGATCGCCCGCGCCACGAGAAGCTGATCGCCGAACTGCGCGCGATCGGTTGCGGCATCATGCTGATCCCGGACGGCGACGTTGCCGGCGTGATCGCGACCACCAATCCCGAAACCACGATCGACATCTACATGGGTTCGGGCGGCGCGCCCGAGGGCGTGCTGGCCTGTGCCGCACTGCGCTGCGTGGGTGGCCAGTTCAAGGGCCGCCTGCTGTTCCGCAACGATGACGAGAAGCAGCGTGCCTACAAGTGGGGCATCACCGACCTGGACAAGGTCTATGACCTCAAGGAACTGGCCAAGGGCGACTGCATCTTTGCCGCGACCGGCGTGACCGACGGGTCGCTGCTGGCGGGTGTGAAACATCTGCCGGGCGACAAGCTGACCACCGAGAGCGTGGTGATGCGCGCCAGCACCGGCACCGTGCGCTGGGTCAAGGGCGAGCATCGCGTCGAGCGCAAGGACGCCTGATCGGGCGGACAGGACGGAAAGACGAAGGGGGCCGAAAGGCCCCCTTTTTCGTGGTCATCGACGCGGGAAGAACCGCCCCCGATAATCGCCGACGGTCAGTGGCTGGCGCGGTGGTTGAGATCGTGGCCGAGGGCGAGAATGGCGACGCCAAGCAGCGTGTAGGCGCTTTCCTGCCAGCCATGATCCATGGTCAGCGCGCCGGCCATGATGCCAAGGCCCAGCGAACCGATCGCGGCGGGCATCATGAAGCGATGGACGAGCGCGCCATGGCCGAGCGCGATCGCGCCCATCAGGATGGCGAGCGCCAGCCCCGCTTCATGGAAGATCGGACTGTCGAAAATGCCACCGGCCGATGCCAGCAGACCCAGCACCACTGCGGTCAGGAAACAATGCGCGACGCACAGCCCCGAAAGCGCCATCGCAAGGCGATCGAGGCGTCCGGATTCCAGGGCGTGACGGAAGCTGAGCAGCATGGTGCGTGCTACATAGTCGAGACCGGCATAAGTTACAACATAACATCACCGATTTTTCCGGCGGGAAAGACGCTCCCGTTCCGCCGGACCGTCAGGCGGCGAAGCGCAGACAGTTGCGGCCGCTGCCCTTGGCGGCATAGAGCGCCTTGTCCGCCGCCTCCATCAGGGTCGCGGCGCTGGCGCTGCCGTCCAGTTCGACAAGGCCAGCGCTGAAGGTGATGGCGATATCCTCGCCATTGCCGAGCGGGAAAGGCCGCACCCCGACGCGGGTGCGCAGATGCTCGCAGATGCGCTCGGCCCGTTCCAGATCGACATCGGGCAGCAGCACGGCAAATTCCTCGCCGCCCAGGCGCCCGATGCTGCCGGTGCCACGCAGCGCCTGGCGCAGCCGCTCGACAAAGCCGACCAGCACCCGGTCGCCAGCGGCATGGCCATGGCGGTCATTGACCGACTTGAAATGATCGATGTCGATCAGCAGCAGGCAGGCCCGCCCGCCAGCCGCGACGCGGGCGATCTGGTCGTCCAGCTTTTCCTGCAACGCGCGACGGCTGTCGGCGCCGGTCAGGGCATCCTGCGCCGCGGCCTGGTGCAGCGCCCGCTGGCGCGCCTTGTGGCGGGAAATGTCGCGCACCGTGCTGATGACGCCGATCGCCCGCCCCTGCTCGTCCAGCACGGCGCGGACCAGCATCTCATACCAGTCAAAGTCATTGTCCGGCCGGTTGGGGCGAAATTCGACCGCATGCGCCTCCCCCGGATGGGCGAGCGCGCGGCGATGGGTGACGATTGCGAAGGGGCGATATTCCGGATCGATCAGGTCGACCGCGGCCTGGCCCAGCAGTTTGTCTGCATCAATGCCGATCTGGTCGACGGCCGAGGGCGAGACATATTGGATGATGCCGTCGATGCTGAGATTGACCACGCCGTCGCCGCTATGTTCGGCGAAGGCGCGATAGCGCGCCTCGCTGTCGCGCAGCATGCGGATCAGCCGGCGACGGCTGTTGAGTTCGGCGGCCACGGGGACCGACAGCAGGAAGCTGAGCGCCAGATAGAATTGGAAGAACTGGATGCGTTCGGGAATGCTGGCCGCGACCAGACGGAGCGGTCCATGGCCGGTCATGGTCGCCGTGCCGCCGATCAGCGCCAGGATGACGATCGCCGCCGCCGACCCCGCATAGCCGGTGCGGAAGGCGATCAGCACCAGCGGCAGCAGCGAGGCGAACAGCATCGGATAACCGGCACCATAAAAAATCCACCAGGTGCACAGGGCGAAGGCGGACAGCAGGCCGAATGCCTCCAGCCGCTCGACCGGCCGGGCCTGGCGCGCCCAGCGGCTCACCTCGCCCTGCAGCAGGATCAGCAGCAGCGGTGTGCAGATGAGGCCGCCCAACACATGGCCGCTATACCATTGCAGCCAGATATGGGGGAAATCCCCCCCCAGCAAAGTGGAGACCACCAGCCCGGCGCCGATACCGGCAAGCACATTGGCAACGCCCGCCAGCGCGAAGATGAAGATGCTCAATTCACGCATAGATGCGGCGATCTGTCGTCCGACGCCGAGCCGGCAGCAGATATAGGCGACCACCAGCGCCTCTCCGACATTAAGGATAGCCATCGGCACCGCCGCCAGTGCGCCGATGCCGAACAGCGCCGTCGCGATCGTGCTGGCGATCATGCAGGAGAGGATGAGACGCGGCCAAGCGCGCATGCGCGCGGTCATCATTTCCGCCATCAGCAGGGCATTGGCGCCCCAGATGAAGGCCAAGCCGCCTTCGAATCGCGATGTCAGCAGAGCAAGCGACGCGACCGCAAAGTAAAGCAGGCCGGTAAATACCGACATTTTCAGGGAAATATGGCGAAGGGCGGGCCGCGTCATGTTCCCATCCGGGTTAAGCGGACAATGTTAATATATATTCCTATGCCGCCGACTATTTGACGACGACTAAAGCAAACAGGCCCCGGCGATCATCACCGGGGCCTGTTTTTACAATATTACAAGTCTATTCAACTGGATGCGTCAGCCAACAGCGCATCGGTCGGGGCCGAAATCGACGGATTGCGATCCTTGATCGTGGCCCGCGCCTGGCGCACGCCGGCGCCATAATCGGGATGGACCTGATCGAAGAGCCTGCACTGGCGCTCCTCGATCGCGTCCGGGATATCGCCCATGGCGGCGGCGATATTGGCGAAGAGCCGCGCCTTCTGCGCATCGTCGAACAGGTTGAACAGCGCGCGCGGCTGGCCGAAATCATCATTGCCTTCGCGATGATTATAGCGGTCGGCATCGCCCGAAATCTTCAGCGGCGGCTCCAGGAAGCGCTGATCCTCGACCGGGCCGCCAAAGCTGTTGGGCTCATAATAGGCGGCCGGGTTCGGATTGTTCGGGAAGAAGCGCATCGCCCCGTCCTTGTGATAATGATGCACCGGGCATTTGGGCGCGTTGACCGGCAGCGCCTCATAATGGGTGCCGATCCGGTGCCGGTGCGCATCGGCATAGGAGAAGATGCGTGCCTGGAGCATCTTGTCGGGCGAGAAGCCGATGCCCGGCACGATGTTGGACGGCGAGAAGGCGGCCTGCTCGATCTCCGCGAAATAATTGTCGGCGTTGCGGTTGAGCTCCAGCACGCCGACGTCGATCGGCGGATAATCGGCATGCGGCCAGACCTTGGTGAGGTCGAACGGATTATAGGGCGTCTTGTCCGCATCCAGTTCCGGCATGATCTGGACCTGCATCTTCCATTTGGGGAAGTCGCCCTTCTCGATCGCCTCGAACAGATCCTCCTGCGTGGATTCGCGGGTGCGACCGACGACATCCGCCGCTTCCTCATTGGTCCAGTGGCGGTGGCCCTGCATCGTCTTGAAGTGGAACTTCACCCAAAAGCGCTCGCCAGCGTCGTTGATGAAGCTGAAAGTGTGGCTGCCATAGCCGTTGATGTGGCGCACATCGGTCGGCAGGCCACGATCCGACATCAGGATCGTCACCTGGTGCAGCGATTCAGGGCTCAAGGACCAGAAGTCCCACATTGCCGTGGGCGAGCGCAGGTTGGTGCGCGGATGGCGCTTCTGCGTGTGGATGAAATCGGGGAATTTCAGCGGATCGCGCACGAAGAAGACCGGCGTGTTGTTACCGACCAGATCCCAATTGCCTTCGGGCGTATAGAATTTCATCGCAAAGCCGCGCACGTCGCGCTCGGCATCGGCCGCGCCCAATTCGCCGGCCACGGTCGAAAAGCGCAGGATCATCGGCGTCTGCGCGCCCGGCTGCAGTGCCTTGGCCTTGGTATATTTGGAAATGTCGCCAGTGATCGTCAGCGTGCCATAAGCGCCCCAGCCCTTGGCATGGACGACACGTTCGGGGATGCGTTCGCGATTCTGGTGCGCCAGCTTTTCGAGCAGCTGATAATCCTGGAGCAGCAGCGGCCCGCGCGGACCTGCGCTCAGACTATTCTGGTTATCGGCAATCGGCGCACCCGCGCTCGTCGTCATCACTGGCTTATCGACCATGTCGTCCTCCTCAGCTTTGGATGAGAACAGGCTAAGGCCCCGCGAAGTTTCAGAAAAACTGATTAAATCGGATTGGGTGATCGATTTTTACGGTCAATCTGAAGATCGCCCGAGTCAGGAGGTCAGCGCCCGATCGCGCAGGCGGTGCCATGCCGACAGTCGCGCATCGCGCGGCTGCGGCAGCATTGCCGGATCAAATCGAGTCGTCTTCCCTGCCATCGTCGCGGCCTCGTCCAGGGAGCGGAACAATCCAGCCCCCAGCCCTGCCAGCATGGCCGCACCCAGCGCCGTGGTTTCCACATCCGCCGGACGGTCCACACTGACATCGAGCATATCAGCGATGTCCTGGGCGATCCAGTCATTGGCGCTCATGCCGCCATCGATCCGCAGCTGGCGCCAGGGCGCGCCGTCGGCAGCGAAGGCGGTGGCGAGGTCGGACAATTGGTGCGAGAGGGATTCAAGCGCGGCGCGGACGATATGCGCGCGGGTCGATCCCTGGGTGAGGCCAGCGATGACGCCGTTCACATCTGGCCGCCAGTGCGGCGCACCCAGCCCCGCCAGCGCCGGCAACATCAGCACGCCGCCGCTGTCGGTCACGGAGCGGGCCAGCGCCTCCGTCTCCGCCGCCGATCCGATCAGGCCGAGCTGATCGCGCAGCCATTTGATGAGATTGCCGGCAATGAAGATCGATCCTTCGAGCGCATAGATGCGCTGGTCGCCGATCCGGTAGAGCAGGGTGCCGAGCAGGCGATGGCGCGAGGCCGGCAGCTGCGCGCCCATATTGGCGAGGATGAAGGCGCCGGTGCCCAGGGTCGCCTTGGCATCGCCGGGCGTCAGGCAGGCCTGACCGATGCTGGCCGCCTGCTGATCGCCCGCCAGTCCGCGGATCGGGATGGCACCGCCGAACAGCTCTGCCAGCGTTTCGCCAAAGGCGCCGGCATTGTCGACGATTTCGGGGAGCGCAGCGCGGGGCACGCCGAACAGGTCGCACAAGGCCGGATCCCAATCGGTGCCATCGAGCGCCACCAGCTGGGTGCGGCTGGCATTGCTGGCGTCGCTGACATGCAGGCCGCCGGTCAGTTTCCATACCAGCCAGCTTTCGATCGTGCCGAGCGCCAGCGCGTCCCCCGCCTGCGCCACGGCCGGCACATGATCGATCAGCCAGCGCATCTTGCTGGCGGAAAAATAGGGATCGACGACGAGACCGGTGCGCTGTTGCAGCATCGCTTCATGGCCGGCTTCGCGCAGCGCCGTGCATTGCGCCGCCGTGCGCCGATCCTGCCAGACGATGGCGGGCGCCAGCGGCTCGCCGGTGCGCCGATCCCAGGCGACCACCGTCTCGCGCTGGTTGGTGATGCCGATGGCAGCGATCCGGTCCGCGCCGCCCGCCCGTTCCACCATCTGGCGTGCGCAATCGCGCGTACGGGTCCAGATTTCGGCGGCGTCATGCTCGACCCAGCCGGGCTGTGGATAATATTGGGTCAGTTCCGCCTGCGCCATCGCGATGCGGCGGCCGTCGGGGGCATAGAGCATCGCGCGGGTCGAGGTCGTCCCCTCGTCCAGCACCAGCAGATAGCGGTCGGTCATGCCCTCTCCTCAAGCCAGGCATCGAGCGCGGCAAGCTGCACGGCGTCGAAGCGCAGACCCAGCTTGGTCCGGCGCCAGAGAATATCATCGCTGGTCTGCGCCCATTCGCGCGCGAGCAGGTAGCAGAGTTCCGCTTCGGTCAGGCCATGGCCGAAATCCCGGCCCAGGTCCGACCAGTCGCGCGCCGCGCCCAGCCAGTCGCGGGCACGGGTGCCATAGGCGCAGCCGATCCGTTTGGCCGTGTCGAGATCGAGAAAGGGGTAGTCGCCGGCCAGCGCGGCGACGAGATCGGCCAGGCCGGTCATCGGGAAATCGCCGCCGGGGAGCGGCGCGTCCGCCGTCCAGTCATCACCCGCGAGCGCAGGCAGGAGCGGCTTCAGCAGGGCGATCGCATCGGCCGCGAGATGGCGATAGGTGGTGATCTTGCCACCATAGATGCTGAGCAGTGGCGGCGCGCCCTCCTCCCGATCAAGATCGAGATGATAGCCGCGCGTCGCCGATTCCGGCCGGGCCGATCCATCGTCGATCAGCGGCCGGACGCCGGCAAAGGCCCAGACGACATCGGCGGGGCTGATCGACCGGGCGAAATAGCGGTTCGCCCCCTCGCACAGATAGGCGATTTCCTCGGCACTGGCCGCGATCGGATCGACGCCGTTCTGATGATCGCGGTCGGTCGTGCCGATCAGCGTGTAGAGATGCTGATAGGGGATGGCGAAGAAGATCCGGCCGTCGGGCAGCTGGAAGAAATAGGCCATGCCATGGTCGAACAGGCGCGGCACGACGATATGCGATCCGCGCACCAGCCGGATGAGCCGGTCGGCGCGGCGATCGGCCCGATCCAGCAGGTCGAGCACGGCGGGACCAGTGGCATTGACCACGACCCGCGCATGGAAGGTCTGTGCCTGCCCCGCCGCATCGCGGGCATGGATACGCCAATGATCGCCCGCCTGCTCCAGCCGCAGCACCTGCATGCGGGGGCGGATGTCGGCGCCATGATCGGCGGCGTCGCGGGCATTGAGGATGACCAGCCGGGCGTCATCGACCCAGCCGTCCGAATAGACATAGGCGGGGCCAAAGCCGGCCCGCAGCGGCGCGCCGGCGACATGCTGGCGCAGGTCGATCGCCTCCGTCGCCGGCAGCGCGCGGCGGCCACCGATATGATCGTAGAGGAAGAGGCCGAGGCGCAGCAGCCAGCGCGGGCGCAGCCCCTCGACCCAGGGCAGGACGAAACGCATCGGCTGGATGATGTGCGGCGCGATGCGCCACAGCCTTTCCCGTTCAGCCAGGGATTCGCGGACCAGGCCGAAGGCCCGATGTTCCAGATAGCGCAGCCCGCCATGGATGAGCTTGGTCGAGGCCGAGGAGGTGCCCTGTGCCAGGTCGCCCCGTTCGAGCAGCAACACGCTGGCCCCCCGCCCCGCCGCATCGCGCGCGATGCCGCACCCGTTCACCCCGCCGCCGATCACGGCAAGGTCGTGGATGAAAGGGGCCGTCTCCTGCGTCACGCCGCCGTTCTAGCGGCAAAATGCTGCCCCCGATATTAACGAAGGCAAGATCGTGAAAATTCATCCGGCCAGCCCCATGCGCGATAGCCCATGGTGCCGGCCGGATGTCTGCGAGCCCCCGCGCTCGTCAGAAGGGCGCGCCGTCAGGCGAGGCTGTCGACCACCAGACCGCTATTGCTGCTGCTCGTGGCGCTGCTGGTCGATCCGTAGAGCGACTGGCTGAGGCTGGAGCGGAGATTTTCGAGGAAGGCGATGATCGAATCCAACTGATCGGTGGCGCTGGTCGCGCTCGTCTCGCTGGTCGTGCTGTCGTCATCGCTGCTGTCCTCGACCGGGCGCGGCGGCGGTGGGCCGCGCATGCCCTGCGGCCCCTGCATCCCGTCCATGGCGGCCAGGCCGTCGATGCTCATACTGTCTTCGCCATCGGACGACGCCCCCGCGCCGCCCGGTCCCTGGGCAAAGAGGCTCTGCAACTGCGCCGCCTGATCCTCGGTCAGGGTGCCGGCCGATACCTGATCATCGATCAGGGAATCGATCCGATCCTTCATCGAAGACGGATCGAGCCGTGAACTGCCCGAACTGGCGGAGCTGCTGAGCGCGGAATCGATGGAATCGAGCGCGGTTTCGAGCGCGTCGCCATCCGTCTCCGAGATGGAGCCGACCTCCACCGCGGCGTCGATGCGATTGGTCATCGACATGCGCGGCGATGGCGGCATGGTCATGTTGTTGTAACTGCTGATAGTCGTCATGCTGGAAGTCCCCACTTCGTTTAGCGGGACCATTCATGCCGAATAAGTCTGAAAAAACATTGTATTTCAATCATGTAATTGATTGAAATAGAGGCGCTACACTGACCAAGAAAAGGTTAAGCGCGCGCCCTTACCCGATGATATCAGGCCTTTTCCAGCGTGCATTGCAGCGGATGCTGGTTCTGCCGGGCGAAATCCATCACCTGGTTCACCTTGGTCTCGGCCACTTCATAGCTGAAGATGCCGCACACGCCGACGCCGCGCTGATGGACGTGCAGCATGACCCGCGTCGCTTCCTCCATATCCATGCGGAAGAAATGCTGGAGGACATGCACGACGAACTCCATCGGGGTGTAATCGTCGTTCAGCATCAGCACCTTGTAGAGCGAAGGCTTCTTGGTGCGGGTGCGGGTACGCGTGGCGACGCCGATGTTCGGGTCATTGTCGCCCGTATCGTCCTGATCCGGACCGGCCCTGAAGGGCGCGCCTGCCGATGCGTTGAAGAGATGGTTCATGATGCAGAAGAATATGGCGATTTGTCCTGCCAAGGCAAGGGGGCCGACCGCATGCCATCGCTGCGTAACCACGTTTCCCCGGCGAGAAAAAAGGCGATGCTCCGACCGGAGCACCGCCCTTGTTCATCATCCCGGCCGGATATCGGCCCGGAAATTCGGCTGTAAAATCAGTCCGCCTCAGGCGGCGAGCGACTTCACCTTGTCGGTGACCAGGGTCACGCGCGCGGTCAGCGGCTGGCTGATGTCGCCGGCCAGCTTCATGAAGGCTTCGCTGCTCTTGGCGGCTTCCTTGGTGAACTCGTCGAAGCTGCTCGACAGGAACTGGCTCTGCAGCTGGAAGAATTCGGTCGGGGTCTTGGCGGTCGAGAAGCTCTTGATCGAGGCGGTCGCCTTCTCGAAGCTCTTGCGGCTGTAGTCGACGGCTTCCTGACCCAGCGTCTCGAAGCCCTTGGCCGCGATCTTGCCCGACTCCACCAGCGCTTCGACATTGCCCTTGGCGATATCGCTCAGCTCTTCCATCGCCTTGGTCGACTTTTCGACACCGGCCTTCGCCTTCTCGTTCAGGTCGGCATAGGCCGTTTCCATCTTGGCCTTGGTATCTTCGGCGAACTTCTTACCGGTTTCGAGGATATCGTTCATGATCAATGTTCCTTCCGTGGCAGGCAGCGTCTTCGCTTTGGTCTTCGGGGCGGACACAGGCTCCGGAGCCACTACCGCCTCAACATCTTCAACAATCGGTTCGGGCGCGGCATCCACCGCCGTCGTCGCCGCGACCACCGCCACCGGATCGGCAACGGGTGCCGGTTCCGCAGCAGGAGCTTCAGCAGCCGCGACCGACGCCGGCTTCTTCGCTACCGGCTTGGGCGCAGGCGCCTTTGCCGGAGCAGCCTTGGCGACGGGTTTGCGCGGGGCAGGCTTTTTGGGCGCGGGCTTCTCACCCAGGGCGGACTCAGCGGCCTTGAGTGCCTCACTGGCAGACAAGGTTGCGGAACCGCTTTTCGCGACCGGCTTGGCACGCGCAGACTTAGGGGTAACGGCCATCGACCATCCTCCGTTTGTTGCACTGCACAATAAGCCTTATCCCAAAGGATTACAAGGCCCATTGTGCAGTGCAACAAATCAGACATATTGATGTTTCGGCACTGATCGGCAGCCAATGGGGAATGGCTGAAATCCGTGCCTCTACCGGGCTTTTACGTAACGTCCGGGCGCATCTTCTATTGCCCGAAGCTTGCCGCCGCCCGGCTTGCGCGCGCCGCGGACAGCCACCTCGCGCGAATCGATGCCGCGCAGCCATTCGGCCCAGTCCGGCCACCAGCTGCCCTTGGTCTCGCGCGCAGCCGCAACAAAATCATCCAGCGTCGGCTGCGGCGCGTCGGCGGTCCAATATTGATATTTCTGCGCCACCGGCGGGTTGATGACGCCAGCGATATGGCCCGAGCCTGCCAGCAGAAAGCGTACCGGCCCGGCGAGATGCTCGGTCAGTTTCCACACGCTTTCGAGCGGGGCGATATGATCCTCCTTGCCGGCCTGGACATAGGCGGGGGTGTGGATCTGCGTCAGGTCGATCGGCGTGCCCGCCACGCTGATCGCGCCGGGCACCACCAGCATATTGTCGCGATAGAGCTGGGTCAGATAGTCGCGATGCCAGCGCGCCGGCAGATTGGTAGTGTCGCCATTCCAGTAGAGCAGGTCGAAGGGCGGATAGTCCATGCCGAGCAGATAGTTGTTGACCACATAGTTCCAGATGAGGTCGCGCCCGCGCAGCAGGTTGAAGGTCGCCGCCATGTAGCGCCCGTCGAGAAAGCCGCTGGAGGAGAGACGATCGACCAGCTTCATCTGCTCGTCATCGACGAACAGGGTGAGGTCGCCGGCCGCGCTGAAATCGACCTGCGCCGTGAAGAAAGTCGCGCTCGCCACCTTGTCCGCTTCGCCCCGCGCGGCCAGCAAGGCCAGCGTGGCGGCCAGAGTCGTGCCGGCCACGCAATAGCCGATCGTGTGGACGCTGGGCACGTTCAGCAGGTCGCGCACCGTGTCGATCGCGTCGACCTGGCCGTTCAGGATATAATCGTCCCAGACCATGTCCTTCATCGAGGCGTCGGCCGATTTCCACGAGACGAGGAAGACGCTGATCCCCTGGTCCACCGCCCATTTGACGAAGCTCTTCTCGGGCGAGAGATCGAGAATGTAGAAGCGGTTGATCCAGGGTGGGAAGATGATCAGCGGCGTCGCCAGCACCCTGGGCGTCGAGGGCGCATAATGGATCAGCTGGTAGAGCGGGGTTTCGTGAACCACCTTGCCCGGCGTCGCGGCGATGTTGCGCCCCAGTTCGAACTGGGTGCCGTCGGTATGGGTGAGCTGGCCCTTCTCCATGTCGGCCAGCATATGCTGGAGGCCCTTCACCAGATTCTCGCCGCCGCTCTGGATCGTCTTTTCCACGACCGTCGGATTCATCAGCGGGAAGTTGGACGGTGCCATCGCGTCGAGCATGCCGGTGGTGGCAAAACGCAGCTTGGCCTTCGCCTTGGGATCGACGCCGTCGACCGCATCCGCCAGGTTCATCAGATAGTCGGAGATCAGCAGATAGCTTTGCCGGATCAGGTCGTAGAAGGGATGGGTCGTCCAGGCCGGATCGGCAAAGCGCCGGTCCTTGCGCGCGGCCGGGCTGTCGGCCGGCGGCGGATCGGGCTGGTCGCGCAGCAGGCCGCCGGAATCGAGGAAGCGCTGCCACAGCGCCAGCCCTTCATCGGCAAAGCTGGTCTGGATGCGGGCGACGGTCTCGGGATCGAAGGGCAGCACCCGGCCGGTCGCGCCCGCCGCCTGCTCCAGCATCAATTGCTGCGCGCGACCCAGCACCTGGGTCCATTTCTGCATCTCCGCCAGGGTCGGGAGATGGGGCTCCAGGACATCCTGCGTTTCCATGGCCACCTTCCTCCTCCTGGCATTGCCGATATCAGCCGCTTTCACTGGCGCGCCGCAGCCTGGCGGGTTATAGCCAGATTGTGACACGCCGAATGCGTGCCACGCACTATTCCTTACCGAGAGCTTTCAGGAAAGCCCCTATAATGTCCGAAGAATTCTACCGCATGAAGCGCCTGCCGCCCTATGTCATCGCCGAAGTGAACGCGATGCGAGCCGCAGCCCGCGCCGCGGGAGAGGATATTATCGACCTGGGCATGGGCAATCCCGACCTGCCGCCGCCCGATCATGTCATTGCCAAGCTGGTCGAAGTCGCCAGCAAGCCGGACGCCCATGGCTATTCCCAGTCCAAGGGGATTCCGGGCCTGCGCAAGGCGCAGGCCAATTATTATGGCCGCCGTTTCGGCGTCGATGTCGACCCGGAAACCGAAGTCGTCGTGACCATGGGGTCGAAGGAAGGACTCGCCAGCCTCGCCACCGCGATCACCGCGCCGGGCGACGTGGTGCTGGCGCCCAACCCCAGCTACCCGATCCACATGTTCGGCTTCATCATCGCAGGGGCCACCATCCGGTCGGTGCCGACGACGCCGGACGAGAATTATTTCCGCGCGCTCGACCGCGCCATGGCCTTCACCGTGCCGCGCCCGTCGATCCTGGTGGTCAATTATCCGTCCAACCCGACCGCCGAGACTGTCGACCTGGCCTTCTACGAGCGGCTCGTCGCCTGGGCGAAGGAGAACAAGGTCTGGGTGCTGAGCGACCTCGCTTATTCCGAGCTTTATTATGACGGCAACCCGACGCCCTCCATCCTGCAGGTGCCGGGCGCCAAGGATGTCGCGATCGAGTTCACGTCCCTGTCCAAGACCTATTCGATGGCCGGCTGGCGCATCGGATTTGCGGTCGGCAACAAGCAGTTGATCGCGGCGATGAGCCGGGTGAAGAGCTATCTCGACTATGGCGCCTTCACGCCGATCCAGGCGGCGGCCTGTGCCGCGCTCAACGGCCCGCAGGACATCGTCGCCAAGAATCGCGAACTCTATCACAAGCGTCGCGACGTGATGGTCGAGAGCTTCTCGCGCGCCGGTTGGGACATCCCCGCGCCGCGCGCGTCGATGTTCGCCTGGGCGCCGCTGCCGCCCGCGCTCAAGGACATGGGGAGCCTGGAATTTTCCAAGCAGCTGCTGACCCATGCCAAGGTCGCGGTCGCGCCGGGCGTGGGCTATGGCGAGGATGGCGAAGGCTATGTCCGCATCGCCATGGTCGAGAATGAGCAACGGCTCCGCCAGGCGGCCCGCAACATCAAGCAGTATCTCAAGTCGATGGGCGTCAACACGCCTTCGTCGAAGGGCGCTGCCTGACCTTCACGCGCGTTGCGCGCCCGAAACATGACCATGATCGCCGTCGGACATTGGTTTGTCCGGCGGCGTTTGCTTTAGGCCCCCCTTGCCCCTTGGCCCGCGATCAAGGATAGAAGCGAGGGATGAGAGGACCAAGTCGATGATCCCCCTTCCGCAGGTCAGTCAGGTCGCCCAGACGATCCAGCTGGCGCTTGCCCCCGTCTTCCTGCTCGCCGGTATCGGTGCGTTCCTGAACGTCTGCGTCAGCCGCTTGGCGCGCATCATCGATCGCGCCCGTGCGGTCGAGGAATGGGTGCTGAGCACGCGCGGCAAGGAACATGACCGGATGGTGAGCGAGATCCGCGTGCTCGACCGGCGCATGAGCGTGGTCAATGGCGCGATCTTCCTGTCGGTGGCGTCGGCCTGCGCGGTCTGTCTGGTCGTCATCCTGCTGTTCGCGGGCAATCTGTTCAACGCCCATCTGGGCACGCCGGTCGCGATCCTGTTCAGCCTCGCGATGGTGCTGCAGGCGGCCGCCTTCGGCACCTTCATCCAGGAAATCCGCCTGGCGTCACGCACCATCCATATCCGCAACGAGGTGCTCTACCACAAGGTGGAGGAGGAAGAGGCGGCATGACGCGCTTCACCGTCAACGACCGGCCGGTGCAATATCGGATGGATCCGGAGACGCCCCTGCTGTGGGCGCTGCGCGATGCGTCGAACCTGACGGGGACCAAATATGGCTGCGGCACGGGCGATTGCGGCGCCTGTACCGTGGATATCGATGGCGAGGCCGTGCGGTCCTGCCAGGTGACGATCGGCAAGACCGAGGGCCGGTTCGTGACCACGATCGAGGCGCTGTCGCCCGATCGCGGCCATCCGCTGCAACAGGCGTTCGCGGCCGAGAATGTCTCCCAATGCGGTTACTGCATGTCCGGCATCATCATGGCGGCGTCGGTATTGCTGCGACGGACCAACGACCCAACCGATGCGGAGATCGATGCGGCGATCACCAATATCTGTCGCTGCGGCGTCTATCCCCGGCTGCGCGGTGCGATCAAGCGCGCCGGCCGGATCATGCGCGGCGAGGACCAGGCCGGGGATGGCCCGATCCAGGCCGCGCCCCCGCCCGGCATCGCGCCGGACGAGGCGGTGCGCACCGTGCCGGCGCTGCGCAAGCCGTAAATATCGGCCTTAACCGAAACGATAGCCCGAAACCGTCCAGCCCAGCACCGTGCTGCGATGAGCGCTGATGGCGGTATCCTCGCCGCCTGCCCCCAGCGCCACCATCAGCGGCAGCAGATGCTCTTCGCGCGGATGGGCGAAGCGGGCATGGGGCAGATGATCCCAGGCGGCGACGCGCGCCGCCCGCCGAGCCGGATCGGGATCGGTCACCGCATCGCGCAGCGCATCGTCCCACTCAAGCGAAGGCGCCGTCGCCATCGCGCCGCGCACGCGCAGATTGTGGAAGCTCATGCCCGATCCGACGATCAGCACGCCTTCGTCGCGCAAGGGAGCCAGTGCGCGACCGGCAGCGATATGGGCGGCCGGATCGAGATCGCGGCGCAGCGACAATTGGGCGACCGGAATGTCGGCATCGGGCAGCGCGACCTTCATCGGGATGAAGACGCCATGGTCCCAGCCCCGTTCGGATTCGCGCGCTGTGGGAAAGCCCGCCTGTTCCAGCAGTTCGGCCGCACGATCGGCAAGCGCGGGCGCGCCCGGCGCGTCCCAGCGCAACTGATAGGTGTGCGGCGGGAAGCCGAAATAGTCGAACAGCAAGGGCGGCCGGGTGCCGTCATGGACGGTGAAGCCGGGCGTTTCCCAATGCCCCGACACCAGCAGGATCGCGCGCGGCCGTTCCGGCAGGTCGGCGATCAGGCCGGCAAGATAATCCTGCATCGGCTGCCACATGGCGTCGCTGTGCGGGTGCTGGGGAGCGGCGGGGTCCATGAAGAAGCAGGGACCACCGCCATGGGGGATAAACAAGGCTGGCTGTTTCATGCCCGCCTAGATCGGATGTCGGCGCCGCCCGCGCAACGCGCCAGGCGGAAACCGACTGTTTCCGGTCAGCCCCTGGCCAGCATCGGGGCGATCGCCTGGGCCAGGGTCGCACCCGAATAGGGTTTCTTGAGCAGGATGACGTCGCTGAATCGATCCGGCAGGTCGAGCCCGTCGCCATAGCCGGTGGCGAAGAGGAAGGGCACGCCGCGTTCCGCCAGCATGTCCGCGATCGGCAGGCTGGTTTCATTGCCCAGATTGAAGTCCAGCACGGCGAGATCGACCGGATGGAGCGTGATCGCCTCATGCGCGCGGCCGATGCTGGCGGCGGTGACCACCTGCGCGCCGAGGTCGCGCAGCGCATCCTCGCCATCCATGGCGATGATCATATTATCCTCGACCAGCAATATCTGCCGGCCCTTGAGCAGATGCGGCGAGGGAGCGGGCGCCGGCTTGGCGCGATCGGTGCCGGCCACGTCGGGCAGGATCGAGGCGACATGGGCGGACGGAATGCAGAAACGCGCTTCCAGCCCCGCCAGCCGATAATTGACCTCCGCCCGGCCATCCAGATCATAGGGAATGGAACGCTCGATCACGGTCGAGCCGAAGCCCCGGCGCGAGGGCGCGACGACGGCCGGGCCGCCGCTTTCCAGCCAGTGGAGCAGCAGGCTGCCCTCGGCATCGACATGCCAGTCGATCGCCACCGATCCATTGTCCGACAGCGCACCATATTTGGCGGCATTGGTCAGCAGTTCGTGGATGACGAGCGCCAGCACGGTGAAGGCGGCGGGGGTCAGCAGCACATTGGGACCGGTCAGCTTCACCCGGTCGCGCCGGTCGCCGAGATAGGCGCCGGCCTCCACCTCGATCAGGTCATAGAGACGCGCGGGCGCCCAGCGATCGGCAGTGATCTGGTCATGGGCACGGGCCAGTGCATGGACACGGCTTTCCAGCGTGCCGATGAACTGGTCGACCGACATGGCGCTGTCGCGAGTCTGGGAAATGAGGCCACGGATCAGCGCGAGGATGTTGCGGACGCGATGGTTGAGTTCCGCGATCAGCAATTCCTGCTTTTCATGCGCGCGCTGCCGTTCCTCGTCGGCGGAATCGGACAGGCGCAGGATCACTTCCAGCAGCGCCGTGCGCAGCGCTTCGGCAACACGCAGTTCGGCCGGCATGAAGGCGACGGCCGTGCCCTTCACCAGTTCCGACCATTCCTCGAAACTCTTGCGCGGGGTCAGGCGCGGGCCGTTGGGGCCATATTCGATATGCTTGTCCTGCTTGCCGGCCCAACGGACCGAGCGCAGCTGTTCGGCGCGGAACAGTACGACATAGTCGCGCGGCCGGCGCGAGATCGGAATGGCGAGCAAGCCGGCGGCGCGATCGGCATGGGCCAGGGCTTCGGGCATGATGCGGGCGATGCTGTCGGTGGTATAGACCTGACTGGCGGCGGTGCGGTTGAGCATCGACACGATCGCGGCGAAGGAGGGTTCGTCCGGGGTCAGGCCCGACAGGGTCATCTGCCCGTCGATATAGATGCCCACGCCATCGGCGGGGATCGTGTCGAAGATGATGTCGCCCAGCCAGCGAGCGTTGGTCATCAGGTCATGATCCTGCGCCACCGCAGAGAGCAGCCGGTCGGCGACCTGACGCGCCTTGCCCTCATAGCTGGCAGTCTCTGCCCGCTCGCGCCCTTCCAGCATCATCGAGAAGATCTGGCCGAACAGTTCGGCGGCGCTGCGCTGCGCGAAGCTGGGCAGGCGCGGCGCATAATGATGACAGGCGAACAGGCCCCACAGCTTGCCATCGACGATGATCGAGATGGAGAGCGAGGCACCCACCCCCATGTTGCGCAGATATTCGATATGGATCGGCGACACCGCGCGGGTGACGCAGAGCGACATGTCGAGCGCGGCGCCGGAGGGATCGAGCGCCGGGATGACCGGCACCGGCGCCGCATTGATGTCGGCGATCACCCGGAAGATGTTGCGCATGTAGAGCGCGCGCGCCTGCGCCGGGATGTCGGAGGCCGGATAATGCAGGCCGAAGAAGCTGTCGATGCCGGGACGCAGCGCCTCCGCAACCACCTCGCCATCGCCATTGTCGGCGAAGCGATAGACCATCACCCGGTCGAAGCCGGTGAGCGCCCGGACCTGGCGCGCGCCATCACGCAGGAAGGCGGTCATGCTGTCCGCCTGCGCCAGCCGCGCGACCATCGAGCGGACCATGGAACTGGCCTCCATCTCGTCGGGCACGGCGGGTTCCGCCTCGATCACCACCAGTTGGCCGGAGAAATGGACGGCCACGTCGAAGGGCGCACCGCCCTCCACCAGCGGCAGCGAGAAGACCCGTTCCACCGAATCGGGGCCACGCAGCAGGGTGATGCGGTTGCGCAGCGTGTGGATCGCATCGGCGGAGAAGATCGCGCTGATCGGCTGGCCCAGCATCTGGTCCGGCGCCAGGCCGATATGGTCGGCGCTATTGGTCGAGACGCGCGATACCAGCCAGTCGGCCGTCAGGGCGACAAGAAAGCCGAACGGCTGGACCGTGCCAAGCACATGGATCGGCTCGCGATCGCAATTATTGATGTCGACGGTAAAGCCCTGCACGTCCGGGCTGGTCATATCAGTCACAGGCGACCTCCCGTTCGGCGCGCGCGCCGGCTTCGAACAGGGTGAAGGCCGTCCGGGCGCCGGCGATCGCATCGTCCAGCCAGTCCGCATCGCCCTCAGCCGCTGCGTCGTCCAGTTGCTGCTGGAAGGCGACCCAGCCGCCCTTGCCATGAACGGCGGAAAGATAGGCGCGGGGCAGATCCTGGGCGACTTGGCGCGCAAGCATCGCGCCGCCCAGGCGCGATCCTTCGAGCGCATAGAGCAGGCCCCAGCGGAAGCCATCGCCGCCAGTGGACGGCATCGACAGCGGCGCAGGCATAGCCTCCCCCAAGGCCGCCAGATCCTGCGCCATCAGCGCGAGGCGCGGCGAATCGGGCTGGGCGACCGGCTCCAGCGCGGCGATCGCGCGGGCATGGGCACGCAGGAACGCCCGGTAACCGGACGCGGAAGCGAGCGAAAAATGGGAAAACAGGTCATCGACCCGTTGATGGCTCTCCATCGTCGCGGCGCGCAGGGCCTGTCTTATGCGGCCGGCATCGGCGGTTCTTATCACCCGTTGGTCCTAAAGGTTGTTTGTCGGCACTGCACTGATCTGGATCAGCTTTGCGCCGAACAGCCCATTTACCGGGCTTTTCCGATGCAAGATGGTGGGATGGATGGAATGATCGAGATTGTCCATTGTTCCGGGACAGAATCTTTCAAATCGCTGACAGAAGAGTTCAGCATCGCGACATCGCCATCCGCGTAGAGATGCGGCATGAAGGGAACAGATGGTTCCCGCACGAGGAATCGGAACGATGCTGAGGAAATGGATGCTGGCCGGCCTGATGGGTGCGACGCTGCTGGGCGGCGTGGCACCGGCCTATGCCCAGCGGAACGACAATGGCGGCGGCCCGCGCGGCGAGCGTGGCGCAGGCAATCCCGGAAACCGGGGCGGCGACATGCGCGGCGCGCAAGGCAGCACCCGCTGGCAGGGTGGCGGTGATCGCGGCAATGCTGGCGGACGTCCGCAAATGGCAGCGCCCGCACAGCGCTGGCAGGGTGGCCCCGAGCGGGTAAGCCGGCCGGACCAGCGGCCCGATCAACGCGCCGATCGCCCCAATGGCAATTGGCAACGTCCCGGCAATCCGAACCCCGGCATGCAGCCGGTCGCCCGCCCCGACCGCCCGGACGGGCGCGGTGATGGACGCCGGCCCGACGCCCGGCCAGACGCGCGCGCCGATTGGAACCGGCAGGTCTGGGACCGCGATCGCAACGGTCGTGATTGGAACAACCGCAATCGCGATGGTCGCCCCGATGATCGGCGCTGGAGCGACAATGATCGGCGCGGCGATCGCCCCGGCTATCCCGGCAACTGGAACAATGGTGGCCGCCGCTATGACGATCGCACCCGTTGGGCCGACCAGCGCCGCTGGGACAATGGCTGGCGCCAGGACCGGCGCTATGACTGGTATGGCTATCGCAGCCGCTATGGCGACCGCTATCGCATGGGCCGCTATTATGCGCCGTCGGGCTGGAATTATGGCTATCGCAGCTTCTCGATCGGTGTGTTCCTGTCGGGTCCGCTCTACGGCAGCAATTACTGGCTGAACGATCCCTATTATTACCGCCTGCCGCCGGCCTACGGCACGATGCGCTGGATCCGCTATTATGACGACGCGCTGCTGGTCGATATCCGCGATGGCTATGTCGTCGACGTGATCCGCAACTTCTTCTGGTGACAGCCTCCTGAACTGGCCTTCAGGACACTGGGCCCGGTGCGACACCGCACCGGGCCCTTTTTCATTGCGCAGCGCCGACGGGAAATGGCAGGGAGGCGGCATGAACGAGATAGTGGATGATGGCGGCACCGCGTCGCCGGCCCGCGCCGCGATCGGCGATCGGGTGCGCGAGAAACTGAACCGCAACCCGCTGGTCAGCCGCATCGACAGCCCCCATCTGGAAATCTACGGGCGGCAGGATTTCCTGGGCGCGGAAGAATGCGCGGTGATGCGCGCGATCATCGACGCCGGCGCCCAGCCGTCCACCCTGTTCACCGGGCGGGAAAATGCCGATTATCGCACCAGCCACAGCTGCAATCTCGACCGGGAAGACCCGCTGGTCCATGCGATCAGCGCCCGCATCTGTGCGATGACCGGGCTGGAGCCAGACCATGGCGAGACATTGCAGGGGCAGCGTTACACCCTGGGCCAGGAATATAAGGTCCATTGCGACTATTTCCCGGTCAATGCCAGCTATTGGCCCGAGATGCGCAAGACCGGTGGCCAGCGTAACTGGACGGCGATGATCTATCTGTCGCCGGTCGAGAGCGGGGGCGAGACCCATTTTCCGCGCTGCGAATTCATGGTGCCGCCGATCGAGGGGATGATCCTCATCTGGAATAACCTGAAGCCCGACGGCGCGCCCAACCCCTATAGCCTGCACGCCGCCCGGCCGGTCACGCAGGGCACCAAATATGTCGTGACCAAATGGTTTCGCGAACGCCCCTGGGTTCGCTGACCCGAAACGTCGCGCGCCATTACATTTTGCGACATAAATGACTGGTTCCTGACAGCGCCGTTCCCGGACGGTTCAGCGAATCCACTCCATATTCAACATGTTGGTAAGGGAACCTGCCCCGCTTGAAGCGGTTGGAAGCGTCCCCGAGCCTCCAGATTGATGGGAGTAGAAATATGCGCAAGATCATCATCCTTGGCCTTCTTGCGGCCACCGTCGTCCCCAGCGTCGCTTCCGCCCAGTCCTATGGCGAAGCCCGCCGCAGCGAGCAGCGGCTGCGCGAAGACCAGCGCGACCTGCGCGCGGCCCAGCGCTATGGCGATCGCCGCGATGTCCGCGAAGCCCGTCGCGATGTTCGCGACTCCCGCCAGGAAGCGCGGGAAGACTGGCAGGATTATCGCCGCAGCCACCGCGACGTCTATCGCGCCGGCAACTGGAATGCACCCTTCCGCTATTCGCGCTGGAATGCCGGCGCCCAGCTTCGCCCCGCCTATTATAGCTCGCGCTATTATATCGCCGATCCCTATCGCTATCGCCTGCCCCGTCCGGCCGTCAATCAGCGTTGGGTCCGCCACTATAATGACGTGCTGCTGGTGAATGTGCGCACCGGCCGGGTCATAACCGTCCATCGCGGCTTCTTCTGGTAAGCCGGACGACGAAACAGAAAAAGCCCCGGACAGCGATGTCCGGGGCCTTTCTTTACCCCCTTGGCCGCGCCCCCCGTTTCCGGGCGGGCGCGGCCGATGCCGTGCCAGGCACGCCATCAGTCCGAAAGGGGGGTGGACCGTTCGCGAAACGCCCCTCGCGCGCGATGGTTCCCCCGCTTCTTTCCGATCAGGCGGCGAGCGCCTGCGCAATCAGCTTGCGGCTGTTGTCGATGCCATAGAGCGCGATGAAGCTGCCCATGCGGGGGCCCTGATCGGCACCCAGCAGCGTCTGGTAGAGCGCCTTGAACCAGTCGCGCAGTTCGGCGAAGCCAAAGGCTTCATCCTTGCCGATGGCATAGACGATATTCTGGATATCCTCCGCGCTGGCATCGGCCGGCAGCGCCGCCAGTTCTTCGTCCAGCTGGCGCAGTGCGGCGGCTTCGTTCGCATGCGGTGCCCGGCGCTGGAGCGTCGGCGCGACGAAATCGCGATGATAGGCCAGTGCATGACCGATCAGCGCGTCCAGTTCCGGATAGGTTTCCGCGCTGGCGCCTGGGACATAATTTTGGAGATAGCTCCACACCTGTTCGCGGCTGGCATCGCCCATCACACCGACCAGATTGAGCAGCAGGCCGAAGGTCACCGGCAGTTCGCCCTGCGGCAGCTTGCCATCATGGATATGATGGACCGGATTGCCCAGCTGCTGCTCGATCGCCTGCTTGGGATAATTGCCGCGAAACTGCCAATATTCGTCGACCGCGCGCGGGATCACGCCCATGTGCAGTTGCTTGGCCTTCTTGGGCTCGCGATAGGCGTAGAAGGCCAGGCTTTCCTGCGGGCCATAGGTCAGCCACTGCTCGAGGCTGAGGCCATTGCCCTTGGACTTGGAGATCTTCTCGCCCTTTTCGTCGAGGAACATCTCGTAGTTGAAGCCCTCGGGCGGACGACCGCCGAGCGCGCGACAGATCTTCGACGACTGGGTGACCGAATCGATCAGATCCTTGCCCGCCATTTCATAGTCGACGCCCAGCGCATACCAGCGCATCGCCCAGTCGACCTTCCATTGCAGCTTGGCGCCGCCGCCCAGGATCGACTGTTCGATCGTCTCGCCCCCAGGAACGGAAGTGTCCACGAAGCGGACGATGCCGGCTTCGGCATCGACCACCTCGACCGGCACCTGCAGCACGATGCCGCTCTTCGGGCTGATCGGCAGCACCGGCGAATAGGTCGCCTGCCGTTCCTTGCGCAGGGTCGGCAGCATGATGTCCATGATCGCCTGATAGCGGCGCAGCACCTGGCGCAGCGCTTCGTCGAAGGCGCCGGCCTGATATTGCTCGGTCGCGGACACGAATTCATAGTCGAAACCGAAGCTGTCGAGAAATTCGCGCAGCATCGCATTATTGTGATGCGCGAAGCTTTCATATTTCTCGAACGGATCAGGCACCTGCGTCAGCGGCTTGCCCAGATAGTCGGCCAGCATCGCCTGGTTCGGCACATTGTCCGGCACCTTGCGGAAGCCGTCCAGATCGTCGCTGAACGCCACCAGCCGGGTCGGGATGTCCGACAGCGCATGGAAGGCATTGCGGACCATGGTGGTGCGCAGCACTTCGTTGAAGGTGCCGATATGCGGCAGGCCCGACGGGCCATAGCCGGTCTCGAACAGGATATGGCCTTTCTCCGGCGCGCCATTGGGGTAACGCTTGAGAAGCTTGCGCGCCTCCTCATAGGGCCAGGCCTTGGACGCGTTCGCGGCGGTGCGGAGAATGTCGGATATGGTCATGATGCCAAAGCCCCTACCGCCGCAAAGGCCGAAAGGGAACGGCTTTTGGAGGCAAAAACGCGTTAAACCGGGCTTCATATTTAGATTTTGTTCACCCTGTTCCTCCATGGTCTGGTCATATGGAGGCTCCCATGCAGACACCCCGCAGCCGCGAACGGATTCCCGTCGACATCGCGATCACCATCACGACCGTGCTCGACAGCCTGGAAGGGACGATCGTCGATCTGAGCGCGGGGGGCGCGCAGGTCGTCGGCTGTTCGCTGCCGACCGGAAGCCAATGTCAGCTGGATATTGATGGCTATAGCGTGTTCGGTACGGTGCGCTGGTCGGAAGAGGACCGGATGGGCATCCGTTTTCCCTATATCCTGACCGAAGGACCGTTGTTCGAGCAGCTGGAAATGGCGCGCCTGGCTCGCCGCGCGCCGGTGGCGTTCCAGCCCCGACCGGCGGCCCCCGCCTTCGTCTATTCCGGCCCCATGGGTTTTGGCCGCCGGACCAGTTGATCGGCGCATTTCGGTTTCCCTTTTGTTCGCCTTGCCCTAAGCCGGGCGGGTGATCGATCCTGTTGCCCTGCCCGCCCTCCATGCCAGCCATGGCGGCATCTGGCTGCGCGAAGGCAGCCGCACCATGGGCGTCGCCAAGGGGCAGGCCATTGCCCGCACCGCCGAGACGCCGACGCTGCTGCTCAATGCACCGCTGACCGGCCAGCGGCTGGGCTATCCCGATCTCAACGGCCTCGACCTGCTGGAACTCTGGGCCTTCGTCCATCCCGCGCGCTTCCTCGTGCCCACGCCCAAGGGGCTGGCCGAGGCGCTGGACCTGCCGCAACCAGCACAGGAAGGCGATATCCCGGCCCTGCTGCAGATGGCGGCGCGCGCCCTGCTCGACCGGCTCGATTCCCCGGAATGGCAAGAAAGAGAAGGCGGCTGGACCGCGGCGCAGGCGCTGCACCGGCTGCGCTGGCCCTGGTCGCCGCTGGTCGCGCCGCGCATCAGCCGCCCGGCGGAAGCGGAACGCTGGCTCTTTTCCAAGCTGCCCGAATGGGAGGAGGCTGCGCCCCGCCCTGCCCCGCGCACCGTCGCGATGGAGGAGGATGAAGTGCTGGCGCGGCTCGACAGCCTGACCGGACCGGGCGCCGAACCCCGCCCCGGCCAGCGCGCCTATGCCACCGCCGCGATGGAGGCCTTTCGCCCGCGCACGCATCGCGACCAGCCCAACATGCTGCTGGCGGAAGCCGGCACAGGCATCGGCAAGACGCTGGGCTATCTCGCCCCCGCCTCGCTCTGGGCCGCACAGGCGCAGGGCACGGTGTGGATATCCACCTATACCAAGGCGCTGCAACGCCAGCTCGACCGGGAGTCGCTGCGCCTCTTCCCCGATCCGGCGACCGCTGCGCGACGCGTGGTGGTGCGCAAGGGGCGGGAAAATTATCTCTGCCTGCTCAATCTGGAAGATGCGTTGCAGGGCGGCTTTGCCGGCCGCGCCGCCATATTGGCGCAACTGGTCGCGCGCTGGGCCGCCTTTTCCAAGGATGGCGACATGGTGGGCGGCGACCTGCCCGGCTGGCTGCCCATCCTGTTCCGCCGCAACGGCTCCACCGCGCTGACCGACCGGCGCGGCGAGTGCATCTATGCCGGTTGCCCCCATTATCGGAAATGCTTCATCGAACGGTCGGCGCGGGCATCGGCCGAGGCGGACATCGTCATCGCCAACCATGCGCTGGTGATGATCAATGCCGCGCGCGGCCGCGAGACCGGGCAACGCCCGCAGCGCATCGTCTTCGACGAGGGCCATCACCTGTTCGACGCCGCCGATTCGACCTTCTCGGTCGCGCTGTCGGGGCAGGAGGCGATCGAACTGCGGCGCTGGGTGATGGGACCGGAAGGCGGATCGCGCGGCCGCCGCCGGGGCCTGGCCGCGCGCCTGTCCGACCTTGCCAGCTATGATGAGAAAGGGGGCGAGGCGATCCGTACCGCGGTCGAAGCTGCGCGCGCTTTGCCCGCCGACGACTGGCTGAAACGGATCGTCGCGGGTGAGCCTTTCGGCCCGCTGGAGGAACTGCTCGCCACGGTGCGCGGCACCGTCTTCGCGCGCGCCGCCGACAGTGGCGAGGCGGATGCCGGCTATGGGCTGGAAACCGAACTGGCCGAACCCGATGGCCCGCTGGTCGAGGCGGCGCAGGAAGCGGCTATCGCGCTCGATGCACTGCTGAAACCACTCGTCCGCCTGTCCAAGCGGCTGGAAGCGGTGCTGGAGGATGCGCCGGACTGGCTCGACGGCGCAGCGCGGGCACGGATCGAAGGAGCGATCGGATCGCTGGGCTGGCGCCGCGACCTGATCAGCGCCTGGCTGGCGCTGCTGGCGCGGATCGGCGGCCCGGCCGACCCCGATTTCGTCGACTGGATGACGGTCGACCGGGTCGAGGGGCGCGAATATGATATCGGGTTGCACCGCCATTGGCTCGACCCGACCCGGCCGCTGGCCGAGGCGGTGCTGCAACCTGCACAGGGGGTGATCGTCACCTCCGCCACGCTGAAGGGCGGCGGCGACTGGTCCAATGCCGAGGCGCGCAGCGGCGTCACCCACCTGCCCCACAGCGCCGAGCGGTTCGAGGCGGCCAGCCCGTTCGACTATCCCGATCGGGCCGAGGTGCTGATCGTCACCGATATCAAGCGCGGCGACATCGCCGCCATGTCGGGCGCCTATGCCCGGCTGATCGAGGCATCGAGCGGCGGCACGCTGGGCCTGTTCACCGCGATCCGGCGGCTTAGGGCCGTACATGCGCGCATCGCCGACCGGCTCGCCCGCGCCGGCCTGCCGCTCTATGCCCAGCATGTCGATCCGATGGATACCGGCACATTGGTCGATATCTTCCGCGACGATCCGCGTGCATCGCTGCTGGGGACCGATGCGTTGCGCGATGGCGTCGACGTGCCCGGCCATTCGCTGCGGCTGGTGGTGATGGAGGGCGTGCCCTGGTCCAAGCCGACCGTGCTGCATGCCGCCCGGCGCCTGGCGGGCGGCGGCAGCGCCTATGACGACCGGCTGATCCGGGCGCGTCTGGCGCAGGCGTTCGGCCGGCTGATCCGCCGCGCCGAGGACAAGGGCAGTTTCGTGATCCTGTCCGCCGCCATGCCGAGCCGGCTGCTGAGCGCCTTCCCGCCCGGCACGCCGATCCGCCGGCTGACGCTGGACGAGGCGATCATCGCCGTCAGCGCAAAGATGCAGGCGCGGGACATGCAGGACGCTGGTCTTGGCGACCGAACAACGTTAGGGCATCAGGGAAGCGAACCCGGCATGCGGTGACCCGACAGGGCACGGCGCCTTTGTTTTCTGCGTTTTTGCGAGTCGGCAGGAGATATTCCGCCGCGACAAGGCGCGAGGAGCTGGAGCGAGAATGAAGCGGTTGACCCTGTTGCGCCATGCCAAGTCCGATTGGGACGATCCGGTCGCGCGGGATTTTGATCGGCCGCTCAACCGCCGGGGAGAAAAGGCCGCGCTGCTGATGGGCCAATTCGCCGCGCGCAAGGATATGCGGTTCGACCTGCTGGTCGCATCCCCCGCTGCCCGCGTCGTCCAGACGCTCGACACCTTCTTCACCGGCTATGGCGAAACGCTGGACGCCCGCTGGGACCGGCGCATCTATCTGGCCTCCGCCCCGACCCTGATCGACGTGCTGCGCGATTTGCCGGACGAGGCGGACAGCGTGCTGATGGCGGGACATAATCCCGGTTTCGAGGAACTGATCCTGAGCCTGGTCCCCGATGATGGCGCCAATCCGCTGCGCGAGGATGTGGAAATCAAATTTCCGACCGCCAGCATCGCGGTGATGGATCTCGCCATCGACCAGTGGGACGCGACGACGGACAAGTGCGGCACATTGCTGAGCTTCACCCGTCCTCGCGACCTGGACCCGGCGCTGGGTCCGGGATCGCGCTGAGCTTGACCACGCCGATTCACTGGCGGCCGGCTGTCGCCTCCGATGCCGCCGCATTGGCGATATTGGGCGGCGCCACTTTCCTCGCAAGCTTTGCCCATGACCATCCCGGCGAGGCGCTGGTCGCCCATATCCGCAAGGCGCATGGCGAGAATTATTATCGTGCAGCCCTCGCCGATCCGGCCCAGACGATCCTGATCGGCGAGACGCCGCTAGGCGCGCCGGTCGGCTATGCGCTGATCACCCCGCCTGACCTGCCGGTACCGACCGACGACCGGGCGGATGTCGAACTCAAGCGCATCTATCTGCTGAGCGGGTGGCAGGGTGGCGGCAATGGCGACGCGCTGATGGCGCTGGTGCTGGCGGAGGCCCGGCGACGCGGCGCACGCCGACTGCTGCTGGCCGTCTATCCACAGAATGATCGGGCGCGGCGTTTCTATGCCCGGCATGATTTTGTCGAGATCGGCGAACTGACCTTCATGGTCGGGGACGTGCCGTTCCGCGACCTTGTCTATGCCCGGACGCTCTGATCGCGATCAGCGACCCAAGGCGCGCGCCAGATCGGCCCGGATGGCTTCGAGCCGCGCGATCAGGTCCGGCTCCGGCGTCGCGGCGGGCAGCGGATCGACCGCTATGTCGTCCGTGCCATCAGCCAGCGCCTTCTGCGCGCCCTTGACCGTAAAGCCCTCGACATTGAGCAACTGGTTGATGCGCCGCGCCAGCGCCACATCGGCAGGACGATAGTAGCGCCGGTTGCCCGATCGCTGGAGCGGACGCAATTGCGGAAAGCGGGTTTCCCAATAGCGCAAAATATGTTGGGCAAGACCCAGCTCTGTCGCCAGTTCGCTGATGGTCAGAAATGCACCCTCGGCCTTTTCCATGGGCGCAATGTTGCACCCATAGTCCCGTAAAGGTCAACTACGGTAAACAGGCGACAATATTACAAAAGCTGACCGAATTGCCTCAGGTCGAGGCAACCCGGTCCCGCATCGTCTGGCTCGCGCGGAATGTGAGTACCCGGCGCGGCTCGATCGGCACCTCGATCCCGGTCTTCGGGTTGCGGCCCATGCGCTCATTCTTGTCGCGCAGGACGAAGGTACCGAAACTCGAAATTTTCACATTTTCGCCGCGCTCCAGCGCAGTCGACATATGTTCCAGGATCGATTCGACCAGTGCCGCCGCTTCCGCGCGGGACAAGCCAATGTGACGATTGACGCTCTCCGCCAGATCAGCGCGGGTCAGTGTGCCAGTGCCGGTCATCGCAAATCCCCAATGTGCCCCCCTGCATCATCTGCCAAGGCAAATGAATGCGACACAAATGTGATGCATGTTGGGTGATTCGGCAAGCAGGTCAGATACGTAGGGGCGATCGTTTCGCCGCCGTATCAGACCCGCAGGACGCAGGCGCCCCAGGTGAAGCCGCCACCCATCGCTTCCAGCACGATCAGGTCGCCGGCCTTGATCCGGCCATCGCGGGTCGCCACGTCCAGTGCCAGCGGCACCGAGGCGGCCGAGGTGTTGGCATGCTGGTCGACGGTGACGACGACCTTGTCCGGGGACAGTTTGAGCTTGCGCGCGGTCGCGTCGAGAATCCGGGCATTGGCCTGGTGCGGCACCAGCCAGTCGATGTCGGCGGGCGTCATCTCCGCCATCGCCATCACTTCCTTCAGAACCGTGGCGAGATTCACCACCGCATGGCGGAAGACTTCCTGCCCTTTCATGCGGACCTTGCCCACCGTCTGGGTGGTCGAGGGACCGCCATCGACATAGAGAAGCTGGTTGTGGCGACCGTCGGCATGCAGCTTGGCGGCGAGGATGCCACGCTGGCCGTCCGCGCTTTCCTCTGCGCCGAGCACGACGGCGCCGGCGCCATCGCCGAACAGCACGCAGGTGGCGCGATCTTCCCAATCGAGAATGCGGCTGAAGGTTTCCGCGCCGATCACCAGCGCGCGCTGCGCCGCGCCCGAGCGGATCATCGAATCGGCGACCGTCATCGCATAGAGGAAGCCCGAGCAGACGGCGGCGACGTCGAAGGCGACGCAGTCATCGATGCCGAGCGCGGCCTGCACCAGGGTGGCGCTGGCGGGGAAGGTCTGGTCCGGAGTCGCGGTCGCCAGGATGATGAGGTCGATATCCTGCGCGGCAAGGCCGGCGGCCTCCAGCGCGCGCTTGGCGGCGTCGGTCGCCAGCGTGGTCGTGGTCTCCCCCTCGCCGGAGATATAGCGGGTGCGGATGCCGGTCCGTTCGACGATCCATTCGTCGCTGGTGTCGACGGTCTGCGCCAGTTCCGCATTGGTGACGACGCGTGCGGGCAGGGCCGAGCCCGTGCCCAGGAGAACGGATCGACGCATCACTTGACGGGCAGCTCCAATTTGGACGCGACGGCGGACAGATCCTGCACCCCGGCCATGTCGGCGGCGATGCGTCGCGTGATATCCTCTTCCAGCAGGCGGGCGGCGACATGCACCGCATTGGCCACGCCCTTGGCGTCAGCGCTACCATGGCTTTTCACCACGACCCCGTTGAGGCCGAGGAAGACGGCGCCATTATGGTTGTTGGGGTCGAGATGATGCTTGAGCAGGTGCATCGCCGGCTTCGAGATCAGGAAGCCGATCTTGGACCGCAGCGAGCTGGAGAAGGCGCGGCGCAGCAGGTCGGCGACGAAGCGGGCAGTGCCCTCGGCCGTCTTGAGCGCGACATTGCCCGAAAAGCCGTCGCACACGATCACGTCGGTTTCGCCGCGGCCGATCTTGTCGCCTTCGGTAAAGCCGTCGAACGAGAATGGCAGGGTGTCGGCCGCACGCAGCACGGCGGCGGCATCACGGATTTCGTCCGTGCCCTTGAGCTCTTCGGTGCCGATGTTGAGCAGGCGGACGCGCGGCCGCTCCAGATCGAGGGCGATGCGGGCATAGGCCGCACCCATCACCGCGAACTGGACGAGATTGCGCGCATCGCACTCGGTATTGGCACCAAGGTCGAGCATGACGACATCATTGTCGCCAAGGGTGGGCAGCATCGCTGCCAGCGCAGGCCGATCGACGCCGGGCATGGTACGCAGCGCCAGCTTCGCCATCGCCATGAGCGCACCGGTATTGCCGGCCGAAACCGCCGCACCGGCATCACCCGACTTCACGGCGTTGATCGCCATGCTCATCGAGCTGCTCTTCTTGCGAATCGCGACGCTGGGCTTGTCCGTGCCCTCGACGATCGTGTCGGAATGCACGACTTCCGACGCCGCCCGCAAATTGGGGTGGTTGTCGAGAGCCGCCTTGATCCGGGTCTCGTCGCCGAAAAGGGTGAAGCGGAGTCCTTCGTGCCGGCGACGGGCAAGCGCAACGCCTGCCATCATCACCCGCACGCCTTCATCCCCGCCCATCGCGTCAATTGCGATTCGCGGTTGGCTGGACACTGAGATCACCCCTTTGCGGAGATCGAAAAAGTCTTACGCCCCGACGGCGATGACTTCGCGGCCGTTATAATGGCCGCACGCGTCGCACAGATTGTGGGGACGCTTCAGTTCACCGCAGTTCGAGCATTCCTGGAATGCTTCGACGCGCAGCGAATCGTGGCTGCGACGCATGCCACGCTTGGACGGGGAAGTTTTCCTTTTGGGGACAGCCATGTCGGCACCTGTTTCCGTAATTAAATCTGGTTATGCGACTGGCCGGTTTCCAAATGAGACGCCGACGGCACGGGTGCCGCAGACCATGCGGCCCGGGTGATCGCGAAGCCCTGCGCCTATAGCCGTTTTTGAAGATGGTGCAAGTCCTTCCTTGCCCGCCGGCCCGCCGCGCCTATGGTGGCGGCCCGTCGAATAGGGGGATGCCCATGTTGTTGCCGATCACGCTTACACTGGCTGCGGCCTGTGCGCTCATCAATTTCTGGCTGGCGGTGCGCTGCGCGCGAATCCGCGTGGGCGCGAAGCTTTTGCACGGCGACTCGGGGAACATGCTGCTGGCCCGGCGGATGCGGGCGCACGCCAATTTCATCGAATATACGCCGATCGTGCTGATTCTCTTCGGCCTGATCGAAATGGCGATCGGCGCGCCGCTATGGCTGTGGATCGGGGCGATGATCTATGCGCTGGCCCGAATCGCCCATGGCTTTGGCATGGACGCCGACAAGCCGACGGTCTGGCGCGCGGGCGGCGCGCTGCTCACCTGGATCGTGATGCTCGGCCTGGCGGTTGCGGCGCTCTATGTCGCCTATGGCGCGACTCGCGCCGTGCCTGCCCCGCCGGCGATGGCGCGCGTTTAACCGAGAACGGAGTCGGCCACATAGGGATTGGTGCGCCGTTCATAGGCGAAATTGCTCATCTCGCCATGGCCGGGGACGAAGGCGGTCTGGCCGCCGAGCGGCCAGAGCTTGCCGGTGATCGCGTCGATCAAGTCCTGATGGTTGCCGCGCGGGAAATCGGTGCGGCCGATCGAGCCCTTGAACAGCACGTCGCCCACGATCGCGAGCTGGCTCGGCGCATGGTGGAAGACGACATGGCCCGGCGTGTGGCCGGGGCAATGATAGACGTCGAAGGTCAGATGGCCGACCGTCACCTGGTCGCCGTCGACCAGCCAGCGATTCGGCTCGAAACTCTCGCCCGGAATGCCCCAGCGTTCGCCATCCTGCGGCAGGCGGTCGATCCAGAAGCGATCCTCCTCATGCGGCCCCTCGATCGGGACATCGAGGTCGCGGGCCAGTACGCCGGCCTGGCCGCAATGGTCGATATGGCCATGGGTGACGAGAATCTTCTCGATCGTGACGCCATGCTGTTCCGCCGCCTTCTTCAACACCGGCAGGTCGCCGCCCGGATCGACAAAGGCGCCGCGCATCGTTTCCGTACACCAGAAGAGGGTGCAGTTCTGCTGCAGCGGGGTGACGGGGATCAGGGCGGCTTTGAGCGGCGGCGTGGTCATGCTGCCGATGTGGCGAAGCGACGGGGCGAGCGCAAGGGCGTCCGCACGCCTGCTCCTGCGGCGCCCTACCCCAGCCCTTCGGCCGCGAAGGGTTCGGCGAGGCTGATGCTGTCGAGCACCTTGGCGGTTTCGTCGCGCACGCGCAGCATCACCCGGTGCAGGCGACATTCGCTTTCGGGCAGGCAGTTGGTGCAGCTTTCATGGGCGAAGCGGCTGGCACAGGGTGTGAGCGCGAGCGACCCGCGGGTCAGGCGCACGATGTCGCCATAGCTGATGTCGACCGGCGCCAAGGCCAGCCAATAGCCGCCGTCGCGCCCCCGCTGGGTCGCCACCAGCCCTTCGCGCGACAATTCGGACAGGATCACCGTCAGGAATTTCGCCGGGATATTCTGGCGCGTCGCAATCTCGTTGAGGGGCACGGGCCCCTGGCGATAGCGGTCGGCAAGATGCTGGAGCGCGCGGATGGCGTAACGGGTCTTCTGGGACAGCATGGTCTGTTCGTTATTCGCCTGCGGCCCGGCTTTGGCAAGTCGAGCCGCAGGGTAGAGAAGGGAAAATCCGCTTTAATTTATGCGATGTTGCCGATCAGGGCTGCGTGCTGCTCAGAGCGTCGCGCGCCTGCCTGGGGAAATCGCTGAAAATGCCGTCGACGCCGGTCGCGGCGATCGCCTGGACATAACCGGCAAAGTCGCCCCGCCCCTGCGGATCGTCCGGCCGCTTATACTGGTCGGGCAGGAAGCTGTTTTCCATCCGCAGCGTCCAGATATGGACCTGAAGCCCGGCATCATGGGCACGGCCGACCAAAGCCGTCGCCCCTTCGGGCGCCAGTACCATGGCGGCCGACGGACCAAGGCCCGTGGCATAACCGGCAATCGCCTCCAGCCCGGAAACGCTCATCATGTCGGCATAGGTCGTGCCGGGTTCGTCAGCGGGGCCGCCTTCGGCATCGACGAGCTGGATCAGGCGCAGGCGGGTTGCTTCATGCAGGGCCTTCAGATTGCCGACCTCGAACGACTGGATGAAGACCGGATCGTCGGCATTAGTGTAGCCATATTTGCCGAGCAGATCGAGCAGCGCCTGCTGGTGCGGCAGGCCGATACCGGCGAAATAGCTGGGATGCTTGGTTTCGGGATAGAGGCCGATGCGACGATGCTGCTCCGCTTCCTTGGCGCGGACCAGCTTCAATATCTCCTCGAAGGTCGGGATGAGATAGAGATCGTTGAAGCGGACATTGGCCGGGCGCAGATCAGGCAGGCGCTCGCGGGCCCGCAAGGTGTGCAGTTCGGCGAGGGTGAAATCCTCGGTGAACCAGCCGGTCATTGCGATGCCGTCGATCGTCTTCGTCGTCTTGCGATCGGCAAATTCGGGATGGTCGGCGACGTCGGTGGTGCCGCCAATCTCATTCTCGTGCCGGGCGACCAGCACGCCGTCCCTGGTCAGGACCAGATCGGGCTCGATATAGTCGGCGCCCTGATCGATCGCCCGTTCATAGCTGGCGAGCGTATGTTCGGGCCGCTCTCCGCTGGCACCGCGATGCGCGATGACCAGCGGGTCGGCGGCCCGGACGGCGGAAAGGGGGAGCAGGCCCATCATCAGCAATGCCCCGATGCCCAGCAGCCCCCGTCCGATCACGCCATCACGCCTTTCAGCGCATTTTCATAGGTCGTCGCCTTGAAACCGACGACCGTGCCCTTGCCGGTGTCGAGGATCGGGCGCTTGATCATCGAGGGGTTGGTGATCATCAGCAGGATCGCCTTGTCCGCGTCGATATGCGCCTTGTCCCCCGCGTCGAGCGCCTTGAAGGTGGTGCCGGAGCGGTTGAGGATGGTTTCCCAACCATGCTCCATCACCCATTCCTCCAGCTTTTCCTTGTCGACGCCGGCGACCTTATAGTCGTGGAAATTATAGGCGACGCGCTCATTATCCAGCCAGTTGCGGGCCTTCTTGATCGTGTCGCAATTCTTGATGCCGTACATGGTAATCATGATGATGTGTCCCTGTTACCCTTTGAAGGCGGTGACTTCGATTTCGATCTTCATCTCCGGCTTGATGAGGCCAGCGACGACGCAGCTGGCGGCCGGGCGGATCTCGCCAAAGATGGGCGCGGTGGCCTTGCCCAGATCGTCCCAATAGGCAGGGTCGGTGATATAATAAGTGACGCGGACGACATCGGCAAAGGAGAAGCCGGCGTCTTCAAGCGCCTTGCCGATCACCTTGAGCGCGTTGACGCCCTGTTCGACCACGCTTTCGGGCATGATCTTGGTTTCGGGATCGGTGCCGGTGGTGCCGGCGACGAAGCACCAGTCGCCCTGGACGACGGCGCGCGAATAGCCGACCTGCGCCTCGAAGGGCGAGCCGGAGGAAATGAGCTGGCGGGACATGGAGGGATTCCTGTTGCGATGCGAAAAGGATCGGGGCGAAAAGGATCGCATCGGCCTTTGCCGCCTTGGTTCCGCGCTGTCCAGTGCGTTTCCGGGCGCGCTTGCGCGGAACGGGAAAATGGGGTGATCGTTGGAGGGGGACATGCCCCTGCAAGGAGACGCGCCATGACGATGCCCGACAATCGCCCCTTCCCCGACGAGAGTGAGGAGAATAGCGAACAGGCCGACGCCGGCACCCAGGCAAACGACGTCGCCGACGATGCGCTGGGCCGGACCAGCGACCTGAGCGAAGAGAGCGAGCATGGCGGGCGGCCCAACCCGGCGCAGATCATTCCCGACGATGTCCCCGACCTGGTCGACAAGATGAACGAGATGGACCGGTCCGGCTGGATCGACGAGGGCGCGTTCGATGGCGAGCCGCGCATGGACGACGAGGATGATGGCGAGGAGGACGAAATCCTCAACGAGGATGACGACTAGCCGCTAGGCGGGGTGCGCCTGTGCCGGCGCAAGGCCGAAATTGATCATGCCCCGCGCCATATGGCCGAGCGCTTCCGCCATGGCGTCGGCAATGTCGGGGTCGAGATCCTCCTGCAGGGCGATCGCGCAGGCCGCCGCGGTCGCCCATTGATCGGCCAGTTGCGGCGTGATCGGGAAGGCGCGGTGCAGCGACATGATGCAGGTGCCGCGCTGAAACCAGTCGCGTGGGCCGCCCAGCCAGCCGCACAGGAAGCGGGTGAGGCCGTGGCGCACCACGGAGAGGTCGGCGGCATGAATGGCGCGCAGCTCGACATAGGCCGGGTCGCTTTCCAGCAGGTCATAGAAACGATCTGCAATGGCGCGGACGACCGGTTCGCCGCCGATGCGGACATAGGGGCTGGGCGGCGCGGCGGCGTTCATGCGGCAATCTCCATGGGCTGAGGCCGACGCACCCTGCGCATCCCCTGCGCTTCCCGCATTGATCCCGATCAAACGCCGGTTCACCCCGAAATGGCGACAAGCCGGATCAGATTTAACCCTCTGTTTTTCCTGAACCTGCTAGGGGCGCGCCATGTCCAGACGCCCCGACCGATTCACCCCCGACCGCATCGACACACTCTGGCGCCGGGAGGCGGCGCGGCGCGGCGGCTTCAGCGGCAAGACGCTGGGATTGGTGCTGGCGCTGGGGATGATGATCGGCTGGCAGGCGCCCGACTGGTGGGCGCGGCTGGCGCCCGAGATCGCGATGCCGACGGCGTCGACCGGCACCGCCCCGTCGAGCGCCAGCGCCGACCAGCTGTCGGCCGATTTCGGCTATTGCCATAGCGGCGGCGGGACCAATTGCGTCGTCGATGGCGACACTTTCTGGTTCCGGGGCGAGAAATATCGGATCGCCGACATCGACACGCCCGAAACCCATGGGCCGCGCTGCCCGGAGGAAGGCGCGCTGGGCGCGCGGGCGACCAGCCGGTTGCAGCAACTGATGAATGCCGGCCCCTTCTCGCTGGAGATCGACGGGCGGGCGACCGACAAATATGGCCGGGCGCTGCGGATCGTGACGCGCGACGGCCAATCGATCGGCCAGCAACTGGTGGCCGAAGGGCTGGCCCGGACCTGGGACGGACGCCGCCACCCCTGGTGCTGAAAAAAGGGGGCGCCTTCGCCCCCCCTTCCCGATCAGCGACAGCTGAGGCTGCCGCGGTCGATCTCGCGGCCGAGCAGCGCGCCGGCGCCGCCGCCGATCAATATGCCCGCCGTGTTGGAATAGCCGCGATCAAGCTGGCCGCCGATCAGCGCGCCGATCGCGCCGCCGATGATGAGGCCGGTGGTGCCGTCCGAACGGCGGCAATAATAGCGGTCGTCATAGCCGCGATAGATGCGCATGCTGCGGTCGACCCGGATCGGCGCATAGCCGCCGCGATAATAGCGGTCGGGGCGATAACGGCCGCCATAGCGCGGATCGGGCCGGTTCCAGTCATAGGCATAGACCGGCGGTCCGGGCCGGCGATAGTTGCCACGGGGCGGCGGCGGGCGATGGTTGCCGGGACGGCCATATTGGGGCGGACGACCATTGCCGGGCCGGCCCGGCTGGGGCGGGCGGCCTGCCCCCGGCCGGCCCGGCTGGGGCGGACGCTGGGCATGATTGCCGCCATGACTGGGGGGACGTTGTGCGCCCGGACCGCCTGGGCCGCCATGGCCCGATGACGGCCCGCCGGGTCGGCCATGACCCTGGCCGTGCTGAGCGGCGGCGGGCATGGCGGTCAACGCCATGGCGCCCAGTGAAAGCGCGGCAATCATGCTTCTGGCAAAGCGATGCATGGTCCAGTCCCTTTTCGATTCCTGTTGACCGAGGCAAGCTAGAACGTGGCAGCTGAACAAATGTTGCACGAACGGAACAAAGACGAAGATGGTGGCCGATATTGTAGGAAATGCTGCGCTTAACTTCGCATATTTCCCACACATTCTGACATTTAATTTCCAACCCTTGTCATTTTGGAACAAGTGAGCGTCAGAGACAGGCCCGGCGCCGGACGGCAATATAGGCCGGCGGGAAGAAATAGGACAGCGCGCCCGCGACGCCCGCCCTGCGCCTTTCAGAGCGTGTTGGCGATGATGGCGCGCTGGCTGTTGTCGAGACCGTCCAGCGCCGCAGTCGCGGCCTGATCGGCGCCGGCCCGATCGCCGCCATCGCTGCCCACGAACTGGATCGCGCTCAGCAGCACCAATATCGCCCAGAGCAGCGCCATCCAGCGGCTGGTGAAGAGGGAGCGGAGTCGGACGCCGAACATGACGACCGGTCTGGCATGGCGGCGGTTAAGGAAGCGTCACGCCCGCCGCGCCGATCAGCCCGGCGCCGGCGGGAAGGCCGGGGCGCGGGACGGCAAGCCGGATGGCGGGCTGGTCAGCAGCAGCCGGTCGAGCTGCGCATAGCCCAGGCAGCGATGGCAATAGGCAAAGTCGAAGGCCGTGTTGAGAATCCAGGCCTGGGTCGCGACATCCCATGCCGCCCAGGCTTCGCGCGTGACCTGATCGCTGCCGCAGACATTGCAGACGAACACGTAAAATGGCGGAGATGGGGGATCGACGGGGCTGGTCATGACCGGACCATAGCCCAGGGCATCGCCATTCCGGCGCGAGACTGGTCCGTTATGGACGCGATGCGGGGGGCTGCAGCGGCGCACAAAAAAGGGGAGGCGCTCCCCGCGCCTCCCCTCCCCTCGAACAGGTCGAAAGCCCTTTGCAAGCTGCCGTGATGCTGACGCATCAGCAGCTTGCAACGCTCCAGCGCCGCGCGGGCTTGATCAAAGCGCGACGCGCATGGCGCGTCGCGCTTTGATCTTATTCCGCCGCGATGCCGGCGGCCTTGAACATGTCCGGATCGCTTTCGTCGACATTGGCCGCTTCGGCGCCCTTGAGCTTCTTGCGGCGGTCGAACGCGTCCCAGACGTCGTTCCACTGGCCACGGGTCGCGCCCTTCGAATATTCGGTTGCGCGGGTTTCGAAGAAATTGGCATGCTCCACGCCGTTGAGCAGCGGGGTCAGCCAGGGCAGCGGATGCTCGTCGATCATGTAGATCGGCTTCAGCCCCAGCTGGCCCAGGCGCCAGTCGGCGATGTAGCGGACATATTTCTTGATGTCCTTGGGCGTCATGCCGGGGACCGGGCCCATTTCGAAAACCAGGTCGACGAACGCGTCCTCAATGCGGACGGTCTTCTGGCACATGTCCATGATGTCGTCCTTGACCGATGCGGTCAGGCAGTCGCGTTCCTTCACGAAGCTGTGGAACAGCTTGATAATGCCTTCGCAATGCAGGGTTTCGTCGCGGACCGACCAGGTGACGATCTGGCCCATGCCCTTCATCTTGTTGAAGCGCGGGAAGTTCATCAGCATCGCGAAGGAGGCGAAGAGCTGGAGGCCTTCGGTGAAGCCGCCGAACATCGCCAGCGTCTTGGCGATATCCTCGTCCGTGTCGACCCCGAACTGGGCGAGATAATCATGCTTGTCCTTCATCTCCTTATATTGGAGGAAGGCCGAATATTCGCTTTCGGGCATGCCGATCGTGTCGAGCAGGTGCGAGTAGGCGGCGATATGGACCGTTTCCATGTTGCTGAACGCGGTCAGCATCATCTTGATCTCGGTCGGCTTGAACACGCGGCCGTACTTCTCGTGGTAGCAATCCTGCACTTCCACGTCGGCCTGGGTGAAGAAGCGGAAAATCTGGGTCAGCAGGTTGCGCTCATGATCGCTGAGCTTCTGCGCCCAGTCACGGCAATCCTCGCCCAGAGGCACTTCCTCGGGCAGCCAGTGGAGCTGCTGCTGGCGCTTCCAAAATTCATAGGCCCAGGGATATTCGAAGGGCTTGTAGACCTTGGAGGCTTGAAGAAGGGGCATATGGGTTACTCCGCGAAATCTTTTCTTCCCCTCTCCCATCGGGAGAGGGAGGGGCCCGCGCCGTCAGGCGTGGGAGGGTGAGGGCGAGAGACGCGCCGCGATGACCGCTACGACGCCTTCGGTATTTTCCATGACTTCATGGTTCCAGAAACGCAGGATCTGATAGCCCTGGGTCTCGAAATAACGGGTTCGGACAGCATCTTGCTCAGCGCTCTCCGCATGACTTGCGCCATCGACCTCGACGACCAGCTTGCCAGAAAAACAGAGGAAATCCGCGACATAGGCACCATGGGGCACCTGGCGGCGGAATTTCACGGTCGGAAGCTGTTCACGCAAGGCACGCCAGAGACGTTTTTCAGCCTCCGTGGCGTTACGGCGGAGAGCGCGGGCCTGATCCACGGCCCCTGAAGGCAGATCGCGGTAATTGCGCATCGCCCTCACCCTTCCGCCGCTGCGCGGCTCCCTCCCTCTCCCACAGGGAGAGGGAATCTGATCACTGGCAGGCGAGGCACTCGTCATAGTCGGTGGTCTCGCCGATCTCGAACTTGGGGGCGTCGATCGTGTTGTCCGCTTCCACGCCACCGGCAAAGCCGGCGCGCTGCACCGACTTGGAGCGCAGATAATAGAGCGACTTGATGCCCAGTTCCCAGGCGCGGAAGTGGAGCATCAGCAGATCCCACTTCTCGACATCGGCCGGGATGAACAGGTTCAGCGACTGGGCCTGGTCGATATAGGGGGTACGATCGGCCGCCAGTTCGAGCAGCCAGCGCTGGTCGATCTCGAAGCTGGTCTTGTACACATCCTTTTCTTCCTGGGTCAGGAAGTCGAGATGCTGGACCGAGCCGCCGCGTTCCAGGATCGAGTTCCACACGGCGCTCGAATCCTTGGCCTTTTCGACCAGCAGCTTTTCCAGATAGGGGTTCTTCACCGCAAAGCTGCCCGAGAGCGTCTTGTGGGTGTAGATGTTCGCCGGGATCGGTTCGATACAGGCCGAGGTGCCACCGCAGATGATCGAGATCGACGCGGTCGGCGCGATCGCCATCTTGCAGGAAAAGCGCTCCATCACGCCCTGGTCGGCGGCGTCGGGGCACGGCCCGCGCTCCTGCGCCAGCATCATCGACGCCTCGTTCACCTTGGCGTTGATATGCTTGAAGATGCGCAGGTTCCACGACTTGGCCATGGCGCCTTCGAACGGGATGCCGCGTGCCTGCAGGAAGCTGTGGAAGCCCATGACGCCCAGGCCGACCGAGCGTTCGCGGCTGGCGCTATATTTGGCGCGGGCCATTTCCGGCGGGGCGCGGTCGATATAGTCCTGCAGCACATTGTCGAGGAAGCGCATGATGTCTTCCGCGAAGGTCGGATGATCCTTCCACTGATCCCAGGTTTCCAGGTTCATCGAGGAGAGGCAGCAGACCGCCGTGCGATCCTGGCCGAGATGGTCGCGACCCGTCGGCAGGGTGATTTCCGAGCAGAGGTTCGACGTCGAGACCTTGAGCCCCAGGTCGCGGTGATGCTTGGGCATCATCCGGTTCACCGTGTCGGAGAAGACGATATAGGGCTCACCGGTGGCGAGGCGGACCTCGACCAGCTTCTGGAACAGGGCGCGGGCGTTGACGGTGCCGCGCACCGACTGGTCCTTGGGGCTGCGCAGGTTGAAATCACTGCCGTCGCGCACCGCTTCCATGAACTCGTCGGTCAGCAGCACGCCATGGTGCAGGTTGAGCGCCTTGCGGTTGAAGTCGCCGCTCGTCTTGCGGATTTCCAGGAACTCCTCGATCTCCGGGTGGGAGACGTCGAGATAGCAGGCGGCCGAGCCGCGACGCAGCGAGCCCTGGCTGATCGCCAAGGTCAGCGAATCCATCACGCGGACGAAGGGGATGATGCCGCTGGTCTTGCCGTTGAGGCCGACCGGCTCACCGATGCCGCGCACGCTGCCCCAATAGGTGCCGATGCCGCCGCCGCGCGAGGCGAGCCAGACATTCTCGTTCCAGGTATTGACGATGCCTTCCAGGCTGTCGTCGACCGAGTTCAGATAGCAGCTGATCGGCAGGCCGCGGCCGGTGCCGCCGTTCGACAGCACGGGCGTCGCCGGCATGAACCAGAGCTTGGAAATATAGTCATAGACGCGCTGCGCATGGTCGGCATCGTCCGAATAGGCGGCGGCGACGCGGGCGAACAGATCCTGATAGCTCTCGCCGGGCAGCAGATAGCGATCGTTCAGCGTGTCCTTGCCGAATTCGGTCAGCAGCGCATCGCGCGACGAATCCGTCACGACATGAAAGCGACGCTCATGAATCTTGGACGACGCGGACTCGGTCGCCTTGCCCTTGGCAGCCTTGGGCTCGGCCTTGTCCACCAGATCCTCGATACGCTCGTCCATTACCGTCGCCACGTCGCCGTTTCCACCTTGTTCACTATCTCGAAAGTCCATGCGAGCCCCCGATTGTTCCTGTTCCGTTCGATTCGGTCCAGCAATGCCGGGGCGCACCCAGGCATCATAGCATGAACCCGATCGGGCCGGGACAGAAATGGGGTCAACCGATCCGATCGCAAGGACAAAAGCCCCATATCGCCGGAAGCAGGTCCGACAATGCAATCACAATCTATTGGGTGACCCCCTTGGTCCCGATACCACAGATAGTGCCACAGCCCCGCCGACACGCAAGAGGGTAAATGACAGTTCGGGGACTCGGTTCATCGACGCTGGGATTCGTTTCGTCGCTGACACGCCACCCCATAGCGCAACGACGCGCGGACTTCCAAGGGCCTTGGAAAAGACAAGGGGGGCCCATGAAATTAAAAAATAAATTTGCCTTGCCACGCAAATGCGCGCGTCGCGCGATTGGCGACAAAATCATGACATGGGGGCAGAGGCGCGGACGCGACCACAATCTGTTGAATCGCTGCCTTTATCGCCCCCCTGCATATCACCGCACGATACGCTATGATGATGGGAAGGCAGGCGAATCCATCCGCAGCGATCGGGAGGCAGGCATGATCCTCTATTACCATCCCCTCTCCTCCTATTGCTGGAAGGTGCTGATCGCCTTCCATGAAAATGGCACGCCCTTCACCCCGCGCATCCTGGAGGATGAAGCGGCCCTGGCCGAATGGCAGGCGCTCTGGCCGCTCGGCAAATTCCCCGTGCTGCACGACCCGGTGCGCGGCGCGACGATCGCGGAGGCGAGCATCATCGTCGAATATCTGGGCCGGCACGAACCCGGCACCTTCCGCCCGATCCCGGTCGATGGCGATGCGGCGATCGAGGTGCGGCTGATGGACCGGTTGTTCGACAATTATGTGATGGGGCCGATGCAGGCGCTGGTCGCCGACCGACTGCGGCCCGCGGATGCGCGCGATCCCCATGGCGTGACGGCCAATGTGGCGGCGCTGCGCAGCATCTATGCGGTGCTGGAGGATCGGCTGGCGGGGCGGAGCTGGGCGGCGGGCGATCATCTGTCGCTGGCCGACTGCGCGGCGGCGCCCTCGCTTTATTATGCCGATAGGATCGTGCCGCTGCGCGCCGGCCATCCGGTGCTGGGCGCCTATCTGAACCGGCTGGAGGCGCGGCCGAGCTTTGCGCGGGTGCTGCGCGAGATGCAGCCCTGGTGGCAGAATTTTCCCTTTGCCGACGGGCCGCTTGCGTCCTGAACCGCAACCCTCTTCTGGACTCATCGTCTCAAAGGCCTATAGCCCCGCCTTGCAGGGACCTGCCGTGCAGAGGCGGGCCGCAAGAATAGGGACCAGGGTAGATGACCGTCATCAAGACCGCCGACCTCATCGAGAGCGTCGCCGACGCACTCCAGTTCATTTCCTACTATCACCCGATGGATTATATCCGGGCACTGGGTAAGGCCTATGAGGCCGAAGCCAATCCGGCGGCGAAGGACGCCATCGCCCAGATCCTGACCAACAGCCGCATGTGCGCCGAAGGCCACCGCCCGATCTGCCAGGACACCGGCATCGTCAATGTCTTCGTAAAGTGGGGCATGGAGTGCCGGCTGGACGATAACAGCCGGTCGATGCAGGAGGTGATCGACGAGGGCGTGCGCCGCGCATATCTGAACCCCGAGAACCGCCTGCGCGCGTCGATCCTGAAGGATCCCGCTTTCAGCCGCCAGAACACCAAGGACAACACGCCCTGCGTGCTGAATGTCGAGATGGTGCCGGGTAACAAGGTGATCATCGACGTCGCGGCCAAGGGCGGCGGCAGCGAAAACAAGACCAAGTTCAAGATGATGAACCCCAGCGATTCGATCGTCGACTGGGTGCTGGAAATGGTGCCGCAGATGGGCGCCGGCTGGTGCCCGCCCGGCATGCTGGGCATCGGCATCGGCGGCACCGCGGAAAAGGCCGTGGCGCTGGCCAAGGAAAGCCTGATGGACCCGATCGACATGGGCGAACTGAAGGCCCGCGGCCCGCAGAACAAGATCGAGGAACTGCGCATCGAGCTGTTCGACAAGGTCAATGCGCTGGGCATCGGCGCGCAGGGCCTGGGTGGCCTGGCCACCGTGCTCGACATCAAGATCCACGACTATCCCTGCCATGCGGCGGGCAAGCCGGTGGCGATGATCCCGAACTGCGCCGCGACCCGCCATGCGCATTTCACCCTCGACGGTTCCGGCCCGGCCTATCTGGAAGCGCCCAAGCTCAGCGAATGGCCGCAGGTCGACTGGAAGCCGAGCAAGGAAGCGATCCGCGTCGATCTCGACAATCTGACGCCGGAACAGGTGCAGGGCTGGAAGCATGGCGACCGTCTGCTGCTGAACGGCAAGATGCTGACCGGCCGCGACGCCGCGCACAAGCGGATCGCCGACATGCTGGAGAAGGGCGAGACCCTGCCGGTCGATTTCAAGGGCCGGGTCATCTATTATGTCGGCCCGGTCGATCCGGTGCGCGACGAAGTGGTCGGCCCCGCTGGCCCGACCACCGCGACGCGCATGGACAAGTTCATGGACATGATGCTGGAACAGGGGCTGGCCGCCTGCGTCGGCAAGGCCGAGCGCGGCCCGGCCGCCACCGACAGCATCGCCAAGCACAAGAGCGCCTATCTGATGGCGGTCGGCGGCGCAGCCTATCTGGTCGCCCGCGCGATCAAGGAAGCCAAGGTCGTGGGCTTCGAGGATCTGGGCATGGAAGCGATCTACGAGTTCACGGTGGAGGACATGCCCGTCACCGTCGCCGTCGATAGCGAAGGCCAGAATGTCCACCGCCTCGCCCCGCTGGTGTGGCAGGAGAAAATCAAGAAGGAGAAGCTGCTCGAAGGGGCGTAAGGCCGCCCGTCAGCAACTATCTAATTGATACGGATCAAGGCGGCGCGCGAGACGGGAACCCCGTTTCGCGCGCCGCATTATGTCCGGCACCCAAAGCCGGAGTTCATCCATGTCCTTCACGCAGCTCGAACCGCCCTTGCCCGTCATGATCGAAGGCAAGGGCAAAGGCTATGCCTTCGCCGTCATCGATTATGGGCAGGAGCATAATCTGATCTGGGTGACGGGTCTGAGCGACAGCGGAGAAATCTGGTGTGCGCCCAACCCGCTGGTCCGACTGCAGAGCAACTGGACAATGGGGCGCGAGCCGCATCATGAGCCCGACTGGAAGAATGTCACGCTGGCGCCGATCAAGCCGAGCTGACGAAAAAGGCGCGCCATTCCATCGGATGACGCGCCTTTTTCTTTGGCCCCACCCCATGCACAGCATGGGGAGGAATAACCTTAGTCTTACAGCTTGCCGCTCAAGGACACGCCGATGATGCGGGGTTCGTTGAACACCGGCGCCATATAGTTCTCGATCACGCCCTTCATATTCTTCTCGCCCGTGATGTTGCGGGCGAAGGCGGCGATCTCGTACTTGCCGTCCGGCGCGGTGTAGCCGATCTTCAGGCCGCCTTCGAAGTCGCCCTTCGAGTAGAACTCCTTCGTCTTGTAGAGGACGAAGTTGGTGTAGCCTTGGATGTTCCAGTCGGTCGCCGCGAAGATCTTGCCCCCATTGCCCAGCGGCACGTCATAACGGGCCGCGATGTTGGCGGTGTATTTCGGCGCGTTGGGAAGCGGGTTGCCGTCGATCTGGGCGAAGACGCCGCGGGCGTTGGTGACGGTCGGGTCTTCCACGGTGCAGACGACCACGCCGTTCAGCGTGCAGACCTGCGCATAGACATTCTTGTCGTTGATCTCGCTGTGCAGCAGGCTGAGGCCGGCCGACACGGTGAAATTGTCGAACGGACGCGCTTCCAGATCGGCTTCCAGACCATAGGCCTTGGCGGCGTCGGCGTTGAACAACACGCCATTGCCGTTCACGTCATTGCCGTTGAGCTGGATGTCCTTCACCTTCCAGGCGAAGCCCGACAGGTTGAAGCGCAGGCGGTTGCCCAGCAGGTTGGTCTTGATGCCGCCTTCGTACGACATGATCGTTTCCGAATCCGCCGTGGTGAAGTCGCTGTTGAACACCGCCGAGCGGCCCTGGATGGTCGGGCCACGGAAGCCGCGCGCGACGCGGGCATAGAGGCTGACCTCGGGGCTGACTTCATACAGCGCGCTGACGTCCCAGCTCGGTTCCTTGCCGGTCAGCTTCACATAGCGACGGCCGGCATAGGTCGAGACGCCCGCCGCATTGGCGGTGGCGCGGACCAGACGGGTTTCCTTCGTGTCCTTGGTGTAGCGGCCGCCGGCGGTGATGGTCAGGCCCGGTACCACTTCGTAGCTCGCCTGACCGAACAGGCCCCAGCTTTCATTCTTGTTGCGCAGACGCACCCAGTTGTTGGGATTGTTGGCGGTGCCGGTCAGGAAATAGGCGCGCTGGTAGAAATCGGTGGTGTCGCGGCTGTCGAAATACATGCCGCCAACCTGCCACTTGAAGGCGCTGTCGCCATTGCTGGCGAGGCGGACTTCCTGGGTCAGCTGGTCGAGATCGCGGACATTGCCCTGGCTCTGGCCGAAGCCGTTGGCAACGCCGTTCACCGGATAGTCCGCGCCCGCGCCGCCATCGGTGTCGCCACGGCTGTAGCCCGAGGTGGTTTCATAGGCGGTGATCGAGGTCAGGGTAACGGGGCCCATGTCGATCGCGATATTTTCCGACGCGCCATAGGTCTTGTAGGCCTGCGGGTTGTTCATCGCCTCGTCGAGCGCGATCTTCGAGCGGGGTTCGCCCGACACGCTGTTGCTGCCCTTGGTGAGGCCGGCGCGGTGGAAGATGGTCGAGGTGCCATCATAGTCGCGGGCATGGACGCTGGTCAGCATCGAGACATTTTCGGTCGGCGTCATCAGCAGCTGAAGGCGCACGTCCTTCTCATTATAGCCGCCCATCGCGTCCTTCTTGGGGCTGACGGTGCCGTCGGCGCTGGGGCCGGTGTAGGTGTTGTCGACCCAGTCGTCGCGATGCTGGTAGAGGGCCGAGACGCGGAAGGCGAGCTTGTCCGCGACGATCGGGCCACCGATGCCGCCGTCGAAGGTGACGGTGTTATAGCTGCCATAGCTGGCCTGGGCGCGACCTTCCCAATCCATCGAGGGACGGATGGTGTCGAACTTGATGATGCCGGCCGTGGTGTTGCGGCCGAACAGCGAACCCTGCGGGCCGCGCAGCACTTCCACCTGGTTGACGTCGAACACCGGGTTCGACTTCAGCACGACATGTTCCAGCACGACATCGTCCTGGATGATCGACACCGGCTGCGACGCGCCGAGATAGAAGTCGATATTGCCAAGGCCGCGGATGTAGAAGCGCGGGAAGATGCGGCCGGTGGTGGTTTCGGCGTAAAGGCCGGGCACGCGGGCGGCGAGTTCGAGAATGTCGCCGCCGCCGGCGGTCAGGTTGCGCAGCGCATCGCCCTGCACGACGCCGACCGAGACGGGCACCTTCTGCAGATTTTCCGAGCGGCGCTCGGCGGTCACGACGATCTCGTCGAGCTGGCCGGCGTCAGCGCCCGCTTCCTGTGCATGGGCGGCGCCACCAAGGGCGAGCGCACCGAAGGCCGAGGTCAGCAGCAGCGCCGACCGTGCGAAAGTGAATTTCGACAAGGTTATTCCCCGATAATATTGCTTTTGCGTCCGGGAAAGCGGCGCCCCTGCGCCTGCCGTCCGGGATGCCATCGCCGCTAGGCGCGATTTGTGGCGGGACGGTGACGTTCGCCCTGCCCAACATGGAAGCATGTCGGAATGTTGCCGAGCGTTGTAACAATGCAACACAATGCGATCCACGCGCCAAGGTGACTGGCAAGCGTCATACACCCTTGTTATCCTCCCCGCCCATGACAGGGGAAATCGAAGCAGCGGGTGACGCGATCACCGGGGGCATGCTGGCACGGGCGGTCGAGCCGGGCCATGGGGAAGCCCATGAGGCCGGCCATGGCGCCTGCCTGAATTGCGGCACGGCGGTGACGGGCAATTATTGCCCCGAATGCGGCCAGGCCGCGCATCTGCACCGCAGCTTTGCCGCGATCGGCCATGACCTGGCCCATGGCGTGCTGCATTTCGAGGGCAAGATCTTCACCACCCTGCCCGAGCTGGCGCTGCGCCCCGGACAGTTGACGCGCCGCTATATCCATGGCGAGCGGGCCAAGTTCGTATCGCCCTTTGCCCTGTTCCTGTTCAGCGCCTTTCTGATGTACGCGATCTTCTCGCTGACCAGCCATCATGGGCCGGAAGGCGCCCGCAACCAGGTGAAGATGAACAGCGAGGCGATCGCCGAGCTGAAGAAGGAAGAGGAAAAGGCCGATGCCCGCATCGCCAAGGTGCAGGCGCAACTGGCCGAGCCGGGGATCAGCGCGAGCCGGCGCGAGACGTTGCAGGAAAAGCTGAAGGACGCGCAGGACGAGCGGAAGGGCCTGTCGCTGGCGAGCGGCCTGACCAACTCGCTGACCGGCGAAGGCGTCAACAAGAACGTCGCCGATACGGTCGGCAAGGCAATCAGCGCGGCGGCCAAGGATCCCGAATTCGCCTATTACAAGCTCAAGGCCAATGCCTATAAATTCTCCTGGCTGCTGATCGTCATATCGCTGCCCTTCCTGTGGCTGCTGTTCCCGTTCAGCCGCCGGTTCAAGATCTATGACCATGCGATCTATGTGACCTATTCGATCGCCTTCATGTCGCTGCTCTTCTCGCTGTCGATGATCCTGACGGCGGTCGGCATCACCCATGGGCTGGTGACGCTGGTGCTGCTGCTGTTCGCGGCCTGGCACATGTATCGCCAGTTCAAGGATGCCTATCAGCTTTCGCGCAGCGGCACCTTGCTGCGGCTGCCGCTGCTGTACGGCTTTGCCTGTGCGTCGCTGTCGCTGTTCTTCGCGTTCCTGATGATGATGGGGTGACGGGTCGCGTCCCTATTGTATAGGGCGTGCATGATTACGTCTCCGATCTGGTTGCCCGCCACCCTGATGGCCGGGGCCACGCAGGCCTGGCGCACCGCGGTGCAGCGGCGCGTGGGCAAGACGCTGTCGATCAATGCGGCGGGCCTGGTCCGCTATCTTTACGGCATTCCCTTCGCGCTGATCCTGCTTGGCGGCTATCAGCTGCTCTTCCCCGCCCCCTTCCCCGTGCTGGGGCCGCTGTTCCTGCCCTTCTGCCTGGCCGGCGGGCTGGCCCAGATCATCGCCACCAATTTGCTGATCATGGCCTTTGGCCATCGCAATTTCGTCGTCGGCACAGCTTACTCCAAGACCGAGGCGGTGCAGGGGGCGATCCTGTCCTTCCTGCTGATGGGCGAGCGGCTGAGCGCGCTGACCTGCGCCGGCATCGGCTGTGGCGTCGCTGGCGTGATGCTGCTGTCGACCGGCGGCAAGCGGATGGGGCCGATGGATTTCCTGCGCGCGCTGGGCCAGCCGGCGGCGATCACCGGCATCGCATCGGGATTCTTCTTCGCGCTGACCGCGATCGGCATCCGCCGCGCGACGCAGCAGGTGGGCGGCGGCGATCCGATCCATGCCGCGCTGATCGTGCTGAGCGTCACGGTGCTGCTGCAGACGCTGTTGCAGGGCGGCTATCTGGCGCTGCGCGAGCCGGGCGAGATGCGCAAGGTGTTCAGCAGCTGGCGCGTGTCGGGCCAGGTCGGCTTCCTGTCGGCGATGGGATCGGCCTGCTGGTTCACCGGCTTTGCCACCGCGCCGGTCGCGCTGGTGCGGATCGTCGGCCAGATCGAGGTCGCCTTCACCATGGCGTTCGGCCATTTCTACCTGGGCGAACGCATGGCGCGCAGCGAGGCGATGGGGCTGATGCTGGTCGCATGCGGTGTGGTCCTCGCGCTGCTGGGTGCGCTGTAGGCGTTTTTGGAAAATGCGCGAAAGAGCGCATTTCAAGAGCCGCACCGGCCCCCACCCCCACCCGGCCTCCCAGACATGATATCCTGATGGGCGGCCGGGTGGGAGTGTGGGCCGGTGCAGAGGCGTGTGCCAAACGCGCTCTGACGAAGCTGACATCCGTGTCAGTATGATAACCGATATTTTACCATCCATGTCTAGCCAGTTGCCGTGGGCACAGAAACGCAATCGGGAACCGTCGCACGAGCGGTAATGAAGGTCGCCAAATTATCCGGCGACCTGGGTATCCGTACGCTCGACCTTCAGGCAGACATCAGCGAACTCGCGGACCGGGTGACGCAGCAGGCGCGCACGATCGAGGCGATCAGCGGCGCCGCGTCGCAATTGTCGCGCGATGGCGAAAGCGTGTCGCTGGTCGGCCAGGACGCGCGCGAAAAGGCGGTCGCCGCCCGCGCCATCATCGATGATTCGGGACGGCAGCTGTCGACCGCGAACGGCAATTTCGTCGACCTGATCGAACAGGTGAGCCGCATTCATGCGCGCCTCGACGGCTTTGGCGAGGCGCTCAAGACCGTCGCCCATGTCACCAGCGTGATCAGCGGCATCGCCAGCCAGACCAATTTGCTTGCGCTCAACGCGACGATCGAGGCGGCACGGGCCGGCGACGCGGGGCGCGGCTTTGCCGTGGTCGCGGCCGAAGTGAAGAAGCTGGCGCAGGAGACCGCGAGCGCGACCCAGACGATCGAGCGGTCGATCGGCGCGCTGACCAGCGAGGCCGGCGGCATGCTGGACAGCATCACCCATGGCGCGCAGACCGCGCGCACGGCGCTGTCCGACACCAAGAATATCGAGGCGCTGGTCGATCGGCTGGGGTCGCTGATGCAGGGCCTGTCGACCAACAGCGAGGCGGTGGCCGAGCGGATCGCGTCGATGGTCGGTTCCGCCAGCGAGATCCGCACCGGCCTGTCGGCGCTGTCGAGCACGTCGGGCGACAATGCCGACGGCCTGCAACGGCTGTCGGGCCGGGTGTCGATCGCCAGCGACGACACCAACATGCTGCTGCAATATCTGGCGGAAAGCGGCGTCGACATTCCCGATTCGCCGTATATCCGCTTCAGCCTGACCGCCGCGCAGGCGGTGGGCCATGCGATCGAACAGGCGCTGGACGATGGCCGCATCGGCGAGGCCGATGTCTTCAGCGAATATTACGCGCCGATCCGCGGCACCAATCCGCCGCAATTCACCCATCCGATCCAGCCGATCATGCAGGCCGAGGCGCGCGCGCAGCAGGACGTGGCGCGCGGCTACAAGGGATTTTTCGGCATGACCTTCACCGATCGCAACAGCTTCGGCGCGATCGCCATGCCCGAACGCGCGCTGCCGCAGCGGCCGGGCGACGAGAAATGGAATGCGGAATTTTCGCGCCAGGGCGTGGTGTTCGATTTTCCCGACACGCGCGAGCAGTGCAAGATCACCGAACCCTTCTGCATCAAGGCCTATCGCCGCCTGACCGCCGAGGGCGAGGTCATCCTGCTGAAGCAGGTCATCGCCGCCATCCATGTGCGCGGGCGCCACTGGGGCATCTTGCAGATGGCCTACAAGGATCAGGGCTGACGCCCGGCGCCGGTCAGGACGCGCCCGGAATCACGCCATATTGCTGCAGGCCCGACATGATCGCGTGGATCGCCAGCGCCGCCTGTAGCACCGCGATCATCCAGCCGAATGCCATCAACGTGCCGGCATGGATGAAGCCCAGCAACTGGCGGGCAAAGATCATCGCCAGAAAATCGGCCACCATCATGCCCAGGAAAATCCCGAACACGCCGGTCAGGAAGGTCCGGGTATCGCCAGCCACGGCCGCGAACAGCAGCAGCGCCACGATACCATAGGGCGTGATGATGATCGGGAAGGTCACCGGCGACATGGCCAGCCCCTTGGCCGAGGTCGGCGGTGCGCCCGGCGCGGGAGCATGCTGCGCATTCTTGACCGCCTCCAGCGCGCCGATCAGCAGCAGCAGGCCGCCGGTCAGCAACAGGTCGGGCGATGCAATCTGCCAATTCTGGCGCAGATTGTCGCCGATGAACAGGATGAGGAAGCCGACGGCCGTGGCGATCAGGGTCGACCGGAGCGCCAGCGCGCGCCGCTCCCCATCGGGCAACTGGCTGGTCAACTGGGCAAAGGCGGCGATCACCTTGATCGGCCCCAGCGTGACGAAGAAGATGATCAGGACGAAACTCAGATCATTCATGGCGCGCTCCCCTATCTGCCGAGCCGTCCGAAGCTAGGTCGCAGATCGACCGGAGGCTATCGGGGTTATCCTTGATCCCGGAAAGGAAAGGCCGCCGGCCTGGGCGAGACCAGATCATGCTCCGCCCTTGCCCTGCCCCGCCGGTCCGCTATGGCGGCGCGATGACGGGCATGGGAGCAGGCATGGCGCGCGCGGTTGCAATGATGAAGGCTGTCGGGGTCGCGCTGCTGTTCCTGCTGATCGCCGCCTGTCTGGCGACGGTGATCGTGCCGCCCTTCCTCGACCGCATCTATTATGAGGGGCCGGCGAGCCGCCATTATGACGGCGCCCGCTTCTTCAACCCCGATGGCGCGATCGACATGCCCGCCCCGCCCGGCACCAGCCGGCAGGGCTTCATCGCCCGCTGGCTGCTGGGCAATGACGATCGCCCCGACTGGCCCGATGCGGTGGCGGTGAGACCGGCGCGCCCCGCCCCGTTTGCCGCGCCGCGCGGCATGGTCGCCACCTGGGTCGGCCATGCGACCGTGCTGGTGCAGGCGGCGGGCATCAACATATTGACCGATCCGATCTGGTCCGACCATGCCAGCCCCTTTCCGCCGCTGGGGCCGAAACGGGTCGCGGAGCCGGGCATCAGGATGAAGGATCTGCCCAGGATCGACCTGATCGTCATCAGTCATAATCATTATGACCATCTGGATATCCCGACGCTCAAGATGCTGTGGCAACGCGACCGGCCCAGGATCGTCACGGCGCTGGGCAATGATGCGCTATTGAAGGCGAACGGCATCCCGTCGGTCGCGCTCGACTGGGGCCAGTCGGTGACCGGCGCGCAGTTGAACGGACTGGTGCCCGAAGCGGTGATCCAGTGCGAGAATTACGAGCATTGCCCGGACTATCGGGTCCATGCGACGCGCAACCATCATTGGAGCAGCCGCTGGTTCACCGACCGCAACCGGGCGCTCTGGTCGAGCTTCCTGATCGAGACGCGGGCGGGCAATATCTATTTTGCCGGCGATACCGGCGCGGGCGACATGGGCTGGACTGGCGATGCGACGCGGTTCGGGCCGATCCGGCTGGCGCTGATCCCGATCGGCGCCTTCCGCTTCTGGCCGGGGCAGATGGAATCGGACGCGCATATCGGCCCGCGCCGCGCGGTCGAACTGTTCGAGCGGCTGGGCGCGTCGACGGCGATCCCGATCCACTGGGGCACCTTCCGCCTCTCCTACGAGAAGCGCGACACGCCGCCGCGGATGCTGGAGCAATATCTGCGCTGCGAGGGGATAGAGCGAAAGCGCTTCGCCCCGGTGCGGATCGGCCAGGCGCTGCTGGTGCCCAATGCCAGCCCGGTGCCGCGCGGCCCCAGGCATTGCGACCAGCGGGCAATCGACGCGCTGCAATAAGCGGCCCTCGGGCGACGCGAAGAAAATCTGGGTGGCGTTTCGCGCCTGCGCGCCGCATGGGCCGGGCATGAACCTCTTCAAGCCCCTGCTTGCTGGCGCCCGCCCGATCGATCGACTGGTTGCGGGCCTGGGCGCCGCGATCGGCATCAGCCTCACCATATTGGTATGCAGCCAGTTGCCGTTGCATGCCGGCGACCTGCCGATCATCGTCGCGCCACTGGGCGCGTCGGCGGTGCTGATCTTTGCCGTGCCGGCGAGCCCGCTGGCCCAGCCCTGGTCGGTGGTGGGCGGCAATATCCTGTCCAGCCTGATCGGCGTCGCCGCCTATCAGCTGATCCCCGACATGATGGTCGCGGCCGGCGTGGCGGTGGGCGTGGCGATAATATTGATGAGCCTGCTGCGCTGCCTGCATCCGCCCGGCGGCGCGGCGGCGCTGACCGCGGTGATCGGCAGCCAGGGCATTCATGATGCGGGCTATGCCTTCGCCTTTGCGCCGGTCGGGATCAATTCGATCGCTTTGGTGTCCCTGGGCCTGTTCTTCCACCGCCTGTCGGGCCACAGCTATCCGCACCAGCCGGTCGCGCCGCCGATGATCGCCGACAAGATGCGCGCGGAGGCGGGCTTTCATCTGGAGGATATCGACCAGGCGCTGGCCGAACTGCCCGACAATTTCGACATCAGCCGCGCCGACCTCGACCTGCTGCTGTCGCGGGCGGAAATCCACGCCCAGGCCCGCCGGGCGGGCTGAGGCCCACCCGGATCGGTGCCGCCGATCAGGCCGGGCAGTCGCCGTCGCGCTTGCCGGACAGGTCGTGGGTGGTCCGCAGCACCGGCTTGCCGCCCTGCGTCTTGGTCATGGTGGTGCCGAAAGTCAGCGTATCCTCGGTAAAATTGCCCTCGACCACGATTTCGGAGGTGCCGGCGCCGGCCTTGCAGGCGAGGGTCGCGATCAGTCGGCCCTTGCGCACCATCTTGTCCTTGTAGCTGCAGTCGCTGCCTTCCGCGCCAGCCAGCGCATCGGCGTCGGGCACGCCGGCGGCATCGACCTTGATGCAGATCTTGTCCTCGCTCACCTGCTTGAGCGCGGCCTGATATTCCTCCGCCGTGACGGTGGGGGTGTTGTAGCCGGTGGTCTTGCGGCTGAGCGTCCATTGCCCGCTCTTCATCATCGCCGGCGCGACTTCCTCCTCCTGCGCAGGCGGAGCGGCCGGTTCGCTGCCACAGGCGGCAAGGGTCAGGCTGGTGGCCAGCAAGCCGCCCAGCGTCAGAATGTCACGCATATCCTCTCCCCGTTCGTTCCACGGCGGCACGCTCTACCGATGCGCGCGCGGGCGCAAGGGAAATTATCGCGCCCGTCCCTTCATCGCCGCCGGCGTCCGGCCGACAGGGTGGGCGCATGGAAATCGGCCGGCTTGTCGGCGATCCAGGCGAGGAAGCGGGCGATGGCGGGATGGCTGCGCAAGGCCATGGCATCGGCATAGGCGCGGGCCAGTTCCGCATTGGACAGGGTAGCGTGGATGGTGCGGTGACAGATCGGATGCACCGGCACCAGCTGTCGCCCGCCGCGGCTCTTGGGCACGGGATGATGCCATTCGACCCGCGTGCCGAGCGGGCGGGCGCAGAGCCAGCAAAGATCCAATCCGTCAGTCGGCAGTGTCCGGCCCATCCTCATCCAGCAGGGCGTTGACCAGCCGGTTTCGCTGTGCCGACGCCAGGCGATTGAGCGGCAGCGTGTAGAGGCGAACCAGGAAGCGCCGGTCCCAGTCGGTCAGGACATGGTTCGGACCGCGCGCGCCCTCAGGCTGCGCGCCGAACAGATTAAGGATCGACGGAAGCGGCGGCAGCGCCCGAGCGCGCACCTCGGCCAGCCCGACAAAGGCGGCATAATCGACCACCGCCGTCAGCGGCAACCCCTCCGCCCGATTGACGTCGATCAATATTGTCGCGGCTGAGATCATCCGGATGACCGGGCTGCGTATCAGGCTCGATCCATAGGATTGGCTGGTCGGGATACCATCCCACATCGGCGCGCCGGTATCGCTGTTGCCACCAACGCCCGGCGGCGCGTTCGACCCTAGGCCCGTGCCGTCGCCCGAGCCCAAATCGATCATATACCACCAACGGATCGGCGCATCGCTTTCCAGCAGGGCGCGTCGTTCCGGCCCCTGCACCTGGGCCATGCGGCGGCTCTGCTTCTGGTCGATGATGTTGACCATCTGCTTTCCGTCGCTGACGAAGGCTACGAGCAGGTTGGTATCGCATGTGCCCTTGGCCAGAGGCGCGCCTATCGCCCCGATCGTCGCCTGCAGCCGGTCCATCACGATGCGACCATGCTCAGCCGAAAGACCGATCACCTTAGGGCAGATCGGCTCGACCCAGCGAGCGAGGCTGCGATCCCCCTGGACCACCCCGAGCGTTCGCACGAAGCCCTGCGCGCGGGTCAGCGCTTCCTGACGGGTAAGCCGCTGCCCCTGCACCACGATATCGTCTGATGGCACGGTTGGCGCCTGCGCCCTCGCGCCGGTGACGACCGCCAACGCCATGACCACAGCCAGCGCGCGCTTGCCGGATGCTTTCATTGCCCCTCCGCACAATCCGGACCGATCCAATGGCCCTCAGACCGTGCCTTCATCGCCATCTCCATGCCATTGGGCAAGCCCGTCTGCCGCATATCCATCTGCACCGCATAGCTGTCGGACGCATAGATGCCGGCCATCGTCATGCTGCTGGTGCCGCTATCGCGCCGGCAAGTGACATTGCCTTTCACCGTGCCGCCGCGCACGGCGAAGTCGCTATAGCGGCAATCCTTGCCCGGATCGCCGGAAAAGGCGCGGCCATCGGGATGGGCGGCCTGCTCGGGCGTGACGCAATAGCGCAGGGTGCGGTTCATTGCCTGCTGCATCTGCTGGCGCGCCGCCGCGGGCATCGCCTCCCCGCCGCGCATGTCGATCCGCTCCATCACGAAGCGCCCTTCCCACTGACCGGGCTTGAGCTGCACCTTCTCGATCTGCGTAACGGCGGCGTCATGGCTCATCGCGTCGGTCGCGGCGATCTGTGTGTCCTGGCTGGCGGGCGGCTTGTTACATCCGGCCAGCGCCGCGAGCGCGCAGGCCAGCAGGCCGTTGGTCAAGGCTTTGGTCATCACCGGCTTCCCCTGGCATATCTTGGCAGAAGCGACCCTTTATCTGGCCCAGACTTAGCAAGCGGCGGCGGGTCTGGATATCGGGATTATTGCGATCCGGGGTGGCGGGGCGTGGTAAGGTGGTGAGGTGCGCTCCACTATCATTTGTTCTTGATTTGTTCTTTAAATCGTGATAGGCGATCCTTTCATCATGGGGGGGCGTGTCGATGACCGGGAGGGAGTCCGTTCGATCCAATCGCGAAACCGCATTCAGTCTTTATCTCCGCACCGGTCGGCGTATCGGGCCGGACGCGATCGAGGTGAAATTCAACCCCTGGCATGACGAGGAAAACGGTCGCTTCACCTTCCGTGGACAGGGCCGCTATTTCGGCGCCACGGGTGGCAACGCAAATGCGCCTTCGTCCCGTCCCGGTGGCACCGGCGTCGCACGGCCATCGTCGTCGTCGGCGACAAGGGGAAATGGCGCCCCTGATCGCGATCGCTTTCGCGCCGATCACCCCGCCAATCACTCGCTCTACATGGTCAAGCAGGGCGACACGCTCAGCCGTATCGCCGCCCAGCGCAAGGGGCTGACGGCTGCGGACCTCGCCTGGCTGAACAACATGCCGCTCGATCAACCCTTGCAGATCGGACAGCGGCTGAAGCTGCCACATCAGGCCTATCTGGATGCGGGGCGGGCAGCCAAGAACAAGTTCGTCGCCCTTGCCCATTATATGGATACGCATGGCGGGGACTTGCCGCCCGATCCGGCTGATCCGCCGTCGCTGGAAAGCCAGCTACTGAACTCCGACTGGAAGCGGGAAGTGAGAAATGGCTATGCCATCGATATCGACGTCATCGCTCGCCCTAGAGACATCAATGCCGAACTCACCGATGGGCCGATCGCCAAACGCTCCCGGCAGGAACAGGCTCAAGCAGGTCAGCCGGATCGTCGTCCCAGTGACGATGGCGGTCATTTCATTGCTGCCCGTTTCAACGGTCCCGGCGACAGCTTCAACCATTTCGCCCAGGATCGGAATTTCAATCGAGGCGCCTACCGCGCTATGGAAGATGGATGGACGCAGGCACTGCGCGACGGAAAGAAGGTCGTTGTTCATATCGTTCCCGTTTATGAGGGAGCGTCAAAACGGCCTTATCGAATCCATGTCACTTGGCGCATCAACGGCGTCGAAGAATTCCGGGATTTCTCGAACGAAAGAAAAGGCCGGCGTCATGAGCGATAAACTCGATACCCTGGGACCGCTCATGAACGAGATCGGTCAAGAATTGGCCAGCTTGGTCGGAGGCGATCCAGATGGCGTGTTTCTGTATGTGGAAATCGGAGACGGGTGGGTAAGCCCCAGCGTTTTCAAGGATGAAGGCGACGTCGTTCGTTATTATAATCCGCGCGACACAAATCTCAGCGATATGCTTTGGGAAGCCTGGTATCTGGAACCCGACGGCCCCAACATGCGCTGGTCGGTGTTGGAATATATGATCACTGGGAAGAAATTTCATGTCAGCTTCCGATATCCTGAAGAGGTGGATGTCGAAGTTATCGATAGAGAGCGCCGCGAAGCCGCGTTGCGGGCGCGGTTCGGTGACAAGCCGGTCGTCTATCCGCCGCCACCCAAGAGCGCGTTCGAATTGCAGCCCTGACTTGCCAGGGCGCGGATTGCGCCCTGGCCCAAAGGCCCCATATTACGCCCATGTCGATTCAAATCCGCACCAGCCTTGACGAACCCGAAACCGGCCAGGACTTCGTGCCGCACCGGCCCGCGCGCCCGGAGAAGAGCGAGGGTGGACGCCCCTTCACCCTGGTCAGCGACTATGAACCGTCGGGCGACCAGCCGACCGCGATCGCCGAACTGGTGGCGGCGGCCGAGCAGGGCGAGAAGGACCAGGTGCTGCTGGGCGTCACAGGGTCCGGCAAGACCTTCACCATGGCCAAGACGATCGAGGCGTTGCAGCGGCCAGCGCTGATCCTGGCGCCCAACAAGATATTGGCGGCTCAGCTCTATGGCGAGTTCAAGAGCTTCTTCCCCGACAATGCGGTCGAATATTTCGTCAGCTATTACGACTATTATCAGCCCGAAGCCTATGTCGCGCGATCGGACACCTATATCGAAAAGGAAAGCTCGGTAAACGAAAGCATCGACCGGATGCGCCATTCGGCCACCCGTGCGCTGCTGGAGCGGGACGATGTAATCATCGTGGCATCCGTCTCCTGCCTCTATGGCATCGGGTCGGTCGAAACCTATTCGGCGATGACCTTCTCCATGAAGAAGGGCGGGATCGAGGACCAGCGCGAGATCATCCGCAAGCTGGTGGCGCTCCAGTACAAGCGCAACGACGCGGGCTTTGCGCGCGGCAATTTCCGCGTGAAGGGCGACAATCTGGAAATCTTCCCGTCCCATTATGAGGATACGGCCTGGCGCGTCAGCTTCTTCGGCGACGAGATCGAGGAGATTGTCGAGTTCGATCCGCTGTCCGGCAGGAAGGTCGCCAGCCTCGATTATGTGAAGGTCTTTCCCAACAGCCACCATGTGACCCCCGGCCCGACCTTGAAGCAGGCGATGGAGGCGATCCGCTTCGAGCTGACCGAGCGGCTGAAGGAACTGGAGGCCGAGGGCAAGCTGCTGGAGGCGCAGCGACTGGAGCAGCGCACCAATTTCGACCTGGAGATGATCGCGGCGACCGGCAGCTGCGCCGGGATCGAGAATTACAGCCGCTTCCTGACCGGGCGTTTGCCCGGCGAACCGCCGCCGACGCTGTTTGAGTATCTGCCCGAAAATGCCGTGCTGTTCGTGGATGAAAGCCACCAGACCGTGCCGCAGATCGGCGCGATGGCGCGGGGCGACCATCGGCGCAAGATTACCCTCGCCGAATATGGCTTCCGTTTGCCAAGCTGCATCGACAACCGGCCACTGCGCTTCAACGAATGGGACGCGATGCGGCCGCAGACGGTCAGCGTCTCGGCGACGCCCGGCCCGTGGGAGATGGAGCAGACCGGCGGCGTGTTCAGCGAACAGGTGATCCGCCCTACCGGCCTCATTGACCCGCCGGTCGAGATCAAGCCGGTCGAGGACCAGGTCGATGACCTGATCAACGAATGCCGCAAGGTCGCGGCCCAGGGATACCGCACGCTCGTCACCACGCTGACCAAGCGAATGGCGGAGGATCTGACCGAGTTCATGCATGAGGCCGGGATCAAGGTCCGCTACATGCATAGCGACGTCGAGACGCTGGAGCGCATCGAGCTGATCCGCGACTTGCGGCTCGGCGTCTATGACGTGCTGATCGGCATCAACCTGCTGCGCGAGGGGCTCGACATTCCCGAATGCGGGCTGGTGGCGATCCTCGACGCGGACAAGGAAGGCTTTTTGCGCAGCGAGACATCGCTGATCCAGACGATCGGCCGCGCCGCCCGCAATGTCGACGGCCGCGTCATCCTCTATGCCGACCGGGTGACGGGCAGCATGGAGCGCGCGCTCAACGAGACCTCCCGCCGCCGCGAAAAGCAGCAGGCCTATAATGATGCGCATGGCATCACGCCCTTCACCGTGAAGAAGAATATCGGCGACATCATCGCCCATGTCGCGAGCAAGGATCAGGTCACGGTCGATACGGGGCTGGAGGATCGCCCGCATCTGGTCGGCCATAATCTGCGCGCCTATATCGAGGATCTGGAGAAGAAGATGCGCGCGGCGGCGGCGGACCTGGAGTTCGAGGAAGCCGGCCGCATCCGCGACGAAATCCGCAAGCTGGAGGCGGAGGAACTGGGCCTGCCGGCGGACCAGCAGGTGGCCGCCCCGCGCGGCCGCGCGACCGAGGGCAAGCCTGGCACACGGAAGGGTCGGTTCGGGAAAGTGCAAAGAAAATTTTAGGCGCTCAATTCGACAAAATTTGCAACCTAAGATGCTGAATTTATTAACTTTATGGTTAACTGAAATTAGAGGAATCGTAGGCTTTTTTCTATATTTTACAGATGCTTGCAGATGGTAAAAAGTCGGCCGATGCGACAAAACCCTCTTGTAGACACATCATTATTTTGGACTATGAAAAGGCTTGCTCTGAATCCAGGACAAGCCAATGATCCGCTCCTTCGCCAATCCCGAGACCGAAAAAATCTGGAATGGTGAGCGCAGCCGCAAGCTGCCTTCGGATATGCAGGACCGCGCCCTTTCTAAGTTGAAGCTGCTCAACCGCGCCCGCACCTTGGACGACCTGCGCAACCCACCCAGCAACCGCCTTCATGCGCTGAGCGACGATCGGGCCGGGCAACATTCAATTTCCATCAACATGCAATGGCGTATATGCTTCGTCTGGAAAGACGGACACGCGCATAATGTCGAAATCACCAACCACTACCGATAACCCTGACTGGCTGCATAATGCGCATGTCGGCGAAATGCTGTGGCTGGAGTTCATGGAACCGCTGGATATGACCACGGTGGAGCTGGCCGCCGCGATCGGTCTGCCGGTGGATCGCGTGCAGGCCGTGATTGACGGCGACCATCCAATGGACGGCGAACTCGACCTTCGATTGGCCCGCTATTTCCGTATGTCGGAAGGTTTTTTCCTGGGCCTCCAGATCGACTATGAATTGCTGGAGGCCAAGCGGGCGCTGAACGGCGAACTGGATCGCATCGTCCCGCGCGCCGCTTGACGCCTTTCCCGCTCAATGGGTCCGGCTGGTCACCTTGGCGGTGCCGTCGGGCAGGATTTCGATCAGATGCGCGGTCTGGTTGTCGCACTGGGCCTTCCAGCCCTTGACGCCCGGCCGGATTTCGGCGCGTTCCGAGCCGGTGACCGAGGGGCAGGCGACGCCCGATGCCTTGATCGCCTTTTCCAGCACGCCGTTGCGCAGATCGGGGTCGAGCTTGGCGACTTCAGCCGCTGCGCCGGTTTCGGGCATGTTCCGGTTCTCGACCGCCGTCACTTCATCTCCGCCGCCACAGGAGGCGAGAAACAGCGCCGTCGCCAGCAACATCATAGTCCGCACGTCTTTTCCTCCGTCAACTTCATCGCGCCATTCGAGACGTCAGCCTCTCAACAAAGGCGCAGCAGAAAAATATCCCTCAATTGGCCTGGCCGGGGGCGCGCGGCGTGAGCCGGCTGCTTTCAAGCAACGGCAATCCGCCTTCGGTCGGCACATAGATGAGGCTGGCATCCTTGTTGTCGATCGCCTGGATCTGCAGATAGCGCAGATAGCCATCCGGCCCGCCCAGGCTGTCCTGCAGGATGCGGTTGGCCCGTGCGGCACCCTCGGCCCGAACGACTTCGGCATCGGCCAGCATCTTGGCGCTTTCCAGCTTCGCGCGCGCTTCCAGCACCGCGATTTGGCGCGAGGATTGTGCCTCGGCAAGTGCGGCGCGGCCGGCCTGTTCCTTGCTGTAGACATTGTAGCTGGGGCAGCCCCACAATATACCGGACAGCGTCACGCCGATGAGCAAGGCGAGACCCAATATGCCGGTTCCGGTCAGTCGCACCATGCCTTCCCCCTGTAACGCCAATTAACCCGCAAATCCGTCGGTCGCGCGGATCAGCGCGTCCAATATGCCCGGTTCGTTGAACGCATGACCGGCGCCTTCGATCATTTCGAAGCGCGCCTGCGGCCAGGCGCGGTGCAGCGCCCAGGCGGTTTCCGCCGGGCAGGCCATGTCATAGCGACCCTGGACGATGACGCCGGGAATGTCGGCCAGCTTGCCGGCCTCGCGGATCAACTGGCCATCCTCCAGCCAGCCGCGATGGACGAAATAATGATTTTCGATCCGGGCGAAGGCGAGTGCGAAATCATCGCCCTCATGGGTGGCGGACAGCGCGTCGTCGGGCAGCAGGCGGATGGTCTCGCCTTCCCAGACGCTCCAGGCCTTGGCGGCGGCGACCTGCGCGGCGCGATCGTTACCGGTCAGGATGCGGCGATAGGCGCCGACCATGTCGCCGCGCTCGCTTTCGGGAACCGGCGCGACAAAGCGTTCCCACTTGTCGGGATAGATGCGGCTGGCGCCCTGTTGATAATACCAGTCGATCTCTGACTGGCGGATGGTGAAGATGCCGCGCAGCACCAGTTCGGTGACGCGCGCGACATGCGCCTGCGCATAGGCCAGTGCCAGGGTCGATCCCCAGCTGCCGCCAAAGACCAGCCACTGGTCGACGCCCATCATCTCGCGCAAGCGCTCGATATCGGCGACCAGATGCCAGGTTGTATTGGCGTCGAGATTGGCGTGCGGGGTCGATCGGCCGCAGCCGCGCTGGTCGAACAGCAGCACATCATAGCGGGCGGGATCGAACAGGCGGCGATGATCGGGCGAGATGCCGCCGCCCGGCCCGCCATGCAGGAAGACCGCGGGCTTGGCGCCGGGCGTGCCGGACCGTTCCCAATAGAGGCTGTGGCCATCGCCTACGTCAAGATGACCAGTGGCGTAGGGTTCAATCGGCGGATAGAGGCTGCGCATGACACCGTCCTAACAGGCGGCGGGACGAAGCGAAATGGGGGTTTGACGCAATGCGGACGATGAAGATCATGCTGGGCGCGCTGGCGCTGATGCTGGGCGTGCAGGGCGCGAATGCCAGGCCCGCCGCGCCGGCAACGCCCAAGCGACTGGTGATCGTCGACGACGACATGATCGGCCTCAACGGCGTGCCGCTGCTGTTGCTGCAAAGCCCGGATGTCGAGGTGCTGGGCATCACCACCACCAGCGGATCGGTGTGGCGCGACACGGCGACCGCCTATGCGCTGCGCACGCTGGAGATATTGGGCCGGACCGACGTGCCGGTGGTGCCCGGCGCGACCTTCCCGCTGCTCAACAGCGCCGAGGCGACCAAGCGCTGGGAAGGCCAATATGGCCGGCTGGTCTTCAAGGGGCCGTGGACCGATTACTGGCCGGGCGACACGATCCAGGAACATCCCGGATCGACCGATCCGACCAAGGTGCCCGACCTGCCGATCGGCAACCCCAGGACGAAGCCCAGCGCCGAGATTGCCGCCGCCTTCCTGGTGCGAATGGTGAAGGCGCATCCGGGCGAGATCACCCTGTTCGCGACCGGGCCGATGACCAATATCGCCATCGCCCAGAGCCTGGACCCCAGCTTCGCCGCCAATGTGAAGGAAATCCTCTATATGGGCGGCAGCCTGGCCCCGCATCAGGTGCTGGAAGGGCCGTCGGCCGAGCAGTTCGCCCGCGAATTCGTCAATTCGCCGCGCCGCGAGTTCAACATTCGCTGGGATCCCGAAGCGGCGAAGATCTTTGCCCATGCCCCGTGGAAGACGATCACGATGATCCCGGTCGATCCGTCCACCGGCACGCAATGGAGCCGCGCCTTCCTCGACGGGCTGAAGCCCGCCCACACCCCGCTGAGCGAGCTGTTCCAGACCGGGCTGGAACCGGGCTATCCGATGTGGGACGAGATCGTCGCCATGGCCTGGCTGAACCCGGAGATCGTCACGAAGGACGAGACTTTGTGGGTCGATTTCGAGACCAGCCAGACGGCGGCCTATGGTGACACCCTGTCCTGGACGGAATCCTATCGCCCGCATCTGGGCGAGCAGGCGCAGCGCGTGATCCTGTCGGTCGATCGGGCGAAGATGGAGGCGGCAATGGCGCGCCTCTATATGCGGCCCGTCGGCAAAGCCGCGAAATAGGCGCTATTTCCGCTTTTTCTTCACGCTGGGCCTGATGCTGGGTTGGGCCTTTGCCTTGGGGCAGGGCCAGGCCTGGCGCGTGGCGGTGAAGACCAGGGCGGAGGCGGACTGGGCGCGCTTGTCCGGATTGGCGCGCAGATAGTCGACAGTGGCGCCCTTCAACTGGTTGAGCGTCACATCGGCGGGGATGCAGCTTTTGAGGCCGCTCACCTCGCGCGTGGTGTTGAACGCGTCGACCGCGCCGGCGACATAGCCGACGCATTCATAGCTTTTCTCGAAAAAAGCCTTGTCGGTGCGATCGGCGGTGCAGCTTTCCAGCAGCGCTTCGCCCGAATAGAAGCCGGCCTGCGCGCTGCCCGGCGACAGCCCCGCCGCCGCAACCAGTATCAGGCCGCTTGCCCTCCGGATCGTCATGCGCGTGCCTCCCGCCTTATGAGGATGCGTCCGCCTTCGGATAAGACTGGACATGCAGGGGAGGGAAAACCGCTTCGAGCGACTTTGTGTCCGGCAGCACATAGACATAGCCGCCCTTTTTCAGGAATTGCGGGCGCAGGCCGCGATTATAGAAGGCGATCGGCACGTTGATGCAGCCAAAGGTGATGCGATTATCGTCGATCATCGGCGACAGCATGCGCTCGCGCCGCTTTTCCTTGGGATTGCCCTTGGGGATGGTGTGCATCGCGACCGAGGTCGCATAATCGACCCACAGCACCCGCTGTTTGCCCGCCGCCAGGCCGAATTTCGCAAGGAAGCGGCCGGCCGGCGTGGTCTTTTCCGCCGGGCCGATCTCCGCCAGGCTCTTCTTGCCGACGCCCGGCGTGGCATCGTCTCCGGGCGCGATGCCGATCAGCACCGGCGCATCCGCCAGCGCCTTCCCCTTGGCATCGAACAGGAAGACGTGGGCCGCCTGCTTGTCGACAATGGCATAGGGCAGGCCGTGATTGTCGCCGGTCGCGGCGATCCAGTCGATCACCCGGCGCGCATCGGGCGATCGCGGCGTTTCGGGCGCGGGCTTCGCGGACGCGGGCGCTTCCGGCGCGGCGGCCAGCGCGGGAGAGGCACCGAACAGTGCCAGCATCGCCAGCGCCCATGGGAATTTGTGCATCGGGGATGATATCCGGGAATGGGGCCGGCGCCCCCAACAAGCGGGGGCGCCGGCACGGGGTCGGGACCAGCCCGACCGGATCAGTTGCGCGATCAGTTACGTGATCAGTTGCGTCATCAATTTCTGGCGCGCTTGGTCTTGGCTTCGCGCATCTGCTGCTCGACACCGTCGACGCGGGCGTTCAGCTGATCGAGGCGCTGACCGTTATTCTGGGCCTGACCGGCGGCCGACTGGGCCTGGGCCAGAGCCTGCTGCGCCGTGCCGTCGGTGGTCTGCAGCTTGGCGTCGAGCGCGTCGACGCGCTGGTTCACGGTCGCCACCTGTTCGCGCACGAAGGATTTCGTGGCACAGCCACCCAGCCCCAGCGAGCCCACCAACACCATGGCAATGGGGGCTAATTTCATCGGGTGCGACATCATTTTCTCCTTATCATCTGCCCCCGCGCCGTCCCAAGCCGAGCCCGTTAACCATGACAATATGATTGGGCCTGAACGTGCATGTGGAGAGCCGAGTGGACGCGGCGGACCTGCCCCCCCTTCGACCAACGACTGGAATCGATCGACCGGCATCGGCGCGGATCGTTGAACGGATGCGCGATCGGGCGCATGCTGGCGCGCCTTCCATGAGGGGACAATCCATGCGCCTGATGCTTGCCCTGGCCCTGAGCGGCCTTGCCCTGTCCGCCCCGATCGCCGCCACCGCAAAGAGTGATCTAGCTGCCGCCGTGGCTGACCCAAAGCGTCCGGCCGACGCGCGCGCACTGGACGAAAGCCGCAAGCCGGCAGAGACGCTGGCCTTCCTGGGCCTCAAGCCCGGCATGAAGGCGGCCGACATCATGACCGGATCGGGCTATTGGGCGGAGATCATGGCCGATGCGGTCGGCCCCAAGGGCAAGGTCACCGGGTTCGAGCCCAGCCAATTCTATGCCAGCGAGGAAGAGAAGCCCAAATGGGCGGCGCTGGTCGCGCGCCGGCCGGAAGTGGACTGGGTGCGCTATCCGTTCGAGGCCTTCGCGGCGGCGCCCGACAGTTTCGACTTCAGCATCATCAATCTAAGCTATCATGATCTCTACTGGCAATCGGACAAATATGGCATTCCGCGCACCGACCCCGATGTCTTCGTGAAGACGCTCTATGCCGCAACCAAACCGGGCGGAATCGTCGGCATCATCGACCATGTCGGCCCGGCCGGCGACACGCGCACGGTAGTCGACAAGCTGCACCGGATCGACCCGGCGGTGGTGAAGGCCGATTTCCTGCGCGCCGGCTTCGTGCTGGAGGCACAGAGTCCGCTGCTCGCCAATCCGGCCGACGATCATAGCAAGCTGGTGTTCGATCCCGCCATTCGCGGCAAGACCGATCGCTTTCTCTATCGGTTCCGCAAGCCGAAATGATCCGCCGGATTTGAGCGCAAGGCGCGGGATGACGCTGCGCCGCGCGCCGCCCATGCTGCGCGCCATGGACCTCACTGACCTCGACCTGCATGGCGCCGCGCGCCTGCCTGCCCTGCTTTCCTCGGACCAGTGCGACGCGATCGTCGCGCTATGGGACCAGCCCCATGCCTTCCGCAAGGAGGTGGTGATGGCGCGCCATGGCTATGGCCGGGGGCGCTATCGCTATTTCAACTACCCATTGCCCGAGTCTGTCGCCGCACTGCGCGAGGCGCTCTATCCGCCGCTGGTAGAGGTCGCCAATCGCTGGGCGGCGATGCTGGGGAGCGATGCGCTCTATCCCGTCCGCCACGCCGATTTCCTCAACCAGTGCGCGCTTGGCGGCCAGGACAGGGCGACGCCCTTGCTGCTGCGCTATGAGGCGGGTGACTGGAATGCGCTGCACCAGGATGTCTATGGCGCGACCATCTTCCCGTTGCAGGCGGCGATATTGCTGTCGGAGCCGGAAGCGGACTTCACCGGCGGAGCCTTCATCCTGACCGAACAGCGCCCGCGCATGCAGTCGCGGCCTGAAATGGTGCCGCTGCGCAAGGGCGATGCCGTGGTCTTCCCGGTGCGTGAGCGGCCGGTGATGGGCACGCGCGGCGTCCACCGGGTGCAGATGCGCCATGGCGTCAGCCGGCTCCTGTCCGGCATGCGTCACACGCTGGGCATCATCTTCCACGACGCCCAGAGCTAGGCGAGGTGGCGACGCCGCCGCCCCGCCCGTTACCCTCAGTCCAGCGCCGGATCCTCATATTTGAACGGATCGCTGACCGCCGGCTGGGTCGGCAGCGGCATGCGCGGCAGGGTCTTGTCGCTGTTCGCCGCCTGCAACAGCATGCCGGCGAGGACGACCGCGCCCTGACGCATATCCTCCGCCTTCAGATGATCGAAGGTATCGACGCCGCTGTGATGGACGCGGCTTTCATAGTCGAGCGGATCCTGGATGAACTGATAGCCCGGCACGCCGATCGCCTGCATATATTCATGGTCGGTGCCGCCGGTCGGCTGCGACACGACATTGCCGGCGCCCATGCTGGCAAAGGGGCTGAGCCATTCGCGCAGCAGCGAGACGGCGGCGACGTTGCGCTCGGCATAGAGGCCGCGCAGCTTGCCCGATCCATTGTCGATATTGAAATAGGCTTTCAGGTCCGCATAGCCGGGCTTGGCCGTGATCGGGAAACGGGTCTTGTAGCGGAAATACATTTCCTCCCGCCCCTCTTCCTCCTTCGGCCCCGGCGCGCGGGTGGCGAGATATTCGTCGACATAGGCCATGGAGCCGAACAGTCCCTGTTCCTCGCCCGACCAGAGGGCGAAGCGGATCGTGCGCTTGGGCTTGATGCCGAGCGACTTGAGGATACGCGCCGCCTCCATGATCATGGCGCTGCCCGCGCCATTGTCCGCCGCGCCGTCGCCCGCGACCCAGCTGTCGAGATGCGCGCCGGCCATGACATAACCGGCCTTGGGATCGCTGCCGGGGATATCGGCCAGGATGTTGTAGGCGTTGACGTCGCTGTCGTCGAAACGGACGTCGCTGTTGATTTCCAGCACCGGCGCCGGGCCGGTCTTGGCGAGGCGGGCGAGTCGGCGATAATCCTCCGCCGCGATCTCGACGCCGGGCAGCGCGGGCGTGTCGCTGACGCCGAAATCATAGCCTTCGCCATGCAGCAACTTGCCGTCGCGATAGGATTGACGCGCCCATCCGACCGCCCCCTCGGCCTTCAGGAAGGCCTCCAGCTTGCGGATGAAGCTGAGGCGCTTCATCAGCCGCTCCAGCGAGGCCGGATCATTTTTCGGCTGCTCGAACCTGTCGAGCTTCTCGATATCCTCGCCCTTCAGCCGTTGGAAGGCAGCCTCGTTCGGCTCGTCGCCGGTGCCGGGCAGCGACACCAGTACGATCTTGCCGGCAAGCTTGCCGCGCCAGGCATCGAAATCGCGCTCCTTCTTCATCGGTGCGACGATGATCGGTGCGCTCAGCACGCCATTGGTCGGCGGCGTCCAGGCAATGGGGATGGCGGTGAGCTGGATCGGGCGTGGGCTGATCATCTTCACCGAGGAGGCGGCAATCCACCAGCCGCGACCGAAGCGAAAGCCCTGCTTGCGGACATTGGACAGGCCCCATTGGCGAAACTGGTCGGCGGTCCAGGCCTCGGCCTGCCGCATCTGCGGCGAATTGGTCATGCGCCCGCCAATATCGTCGGTCAGATGCTGGGCGATCTGCATCACCTGGCTGTGGTTCAGCCCTTCGTCGATGACGCGGTTGAGATCGTCAGGCTGCTGCGCGGCGACCGGTGCGGCCAGGCACAGCAAGGGCAGCAGGATGATGGAATGGCGCATATAATCCCCCTTCGTCCGGCCGTCAGGCGCGGCCGCGAAAGCCCGTCTATGCCCGACTGACGCGGGATCGCAAGTGAAGCCGATCACGCCCCGAACACGCATTTGTTGCACCATGTGACGCGCCGTTACACTTTGCGACAAAACTGTCTTTGCCTTGCCAGATTTTTGCGACAAGTGCGGCCTAAACGAGATCCTGTCAGGGTCCAGATTAGGGGTAAATTTCCGTGCGCCAGACGACGTCGCTGCTGCTGTTTTCACTGATGCTGGGCGCGGCGCCCGGCGCGCTGATGGCGCAGGAGGCCGAGCAGAAGGGGCCGCCGGCCCAGATGGACGAGGGCGACGAGATCGTCGTGACCGGCGCGGTCCAGCGCGGCGCGGTGCCCGGCGACATCAAGCCCGAACAGCAATTGTCCCCCGCCGATGTCCGGGCACTGGGCGTCACGTCGATTTCCGAAATCATCACCGAATTGTCGCCGCAGACCAACGGCACGCCGGTCATCCTGCTGAACGGCAAGCGCATTTCCAGCTTCTCGGAAATTTCCGACCTGCCGTCCGAAGCGGTGTCGCGGGTCGACATCCTGCCCGAGGAAGTGGCCCTGTCCTATGGCTATGCGCCGACGCAGAAGGTGGTGAACATCGTCCTGCGCCAGCGTTTCCGCGCGACCACGGTCGACCTGCGCGGCGGCACCACCACCGATGGCGGACGCGAAAATGGCCAGGGCGAAGTGGGCGTGCTGCGCATCCGGGGCGACAATCGGCTGACGCTGAACGTCAAATATAGCCGGGCCGACAATCTGCTGGAGAGCGAGCGCGGCATCAATGCCGCGGCGCCCAGCATGCCCTATTCGCTGGCCGGCAATATCACCGCGATCGAGCGGGGGGCGGAGATCGACCCGGCATTGTCGGCCGCCGCCGGCCAGACCGTCACGGTCGCCAGCGTGCCCGGCAGCGCCGCCAATGGCGCCCCCGACCTCAATGATTTCGTCGCCGGCGCGAACCAGACCAGCGTCAGCAATCTCAGCAAATATCGCACGCTCAGCCCCGCAACCGAAAATTTTTCCGCCAACGCGACCCTGGCGCGCGCGCTGGGCGGCGTATCCGCAACGATCAACGGCCGGCTGGAACTGTCCGACAATGATTCGCTCCAGGGCCTGTCGGCGGCCACCCTCACCCTGCCCGGCGGCAATCCCTTCTCCGCCTTTGGCAACGATGTCCGCCTCTATCGCTATCTGGAGCAGGCCGGCGCGCTGGGGCAGAAGATCCGCGGCACCACCGGCCATGTCGGCGTCACGCTGAACGGTCGGCTGGGCGGCACCTGGCAATGGTCCTTCACCGGCAATGGCGACATTTCCGACACCCGCACCCGCACCGATCGCGGCGTCGACACGGGCGGCATCCAGGCCGCGCTCGACGCCGGATCGGCCAGCGTCAATCCCTATGGCGCCTTCACCGCCGACCTGCTGCAATCGCGCCTGACCGACCGCGCCCGGTCGCAATCGCGCGCGATCGGCGGCGACCTGCTGGTCAGCGGATCGCTGCTGACCCTGCCGGCCGGCAATGTCATGACGTCGGTGCGGGTCGGGGGATCGGCCAATGGCTTTGAAAGCCATTCGGTGCGGTCGGGCGTGGAGCGCGGCCTCGACTATAATCGCGAGATTGCGAGCGGACAGGTCAGTTTCGACATACCGCTGACCAGCCGGTCCAAGGGATTCCTGGGCGCGATCGGCGATGTCGGCGTCAACATGAACGCCGGGGCGCAGCATCTGTCGGATTTCGGCACGCTGTCGACGCTGGGCTATGGCCTGCGCTGGCGGCCGGTGCCGGCAGTGCAGTTGCTGGTGTCGGCCAATCAGGACAAGTCGGCGCCGACAGGCACGCAGATCAACGATCCGGTGATTTCGACGCCGAACGTGTCGGTGTTCGACTATGCCACCGGCCAGACCGTGTTCGTCACGCAATTTTCCGGCGGCAACCCCGACCTGCGATCCAGCACGCGCGACCAGTTCCGCATCAACGCCCGGATCAAGCCGTTCGAGAAACCGAACCTGACGCTGACGGCGACCTATCTCAACAGCCGGACCAGCAACCCCATTTCCGCTTTCCCGACGCCGACGCCGGCGATCGAAAATGCCTTCCCGCAGCGCTTCATGCGCGACGAGGATGGCCAGTTGCTGAGCATCGACGGGCGGCCGATCAACTATCTGCGTTCGCAGAGCGAACAGCTGCGCTGGGGCTTCGACCTGTCCATCTCATTGAAGTCGCACATCCAGAAGGTGATCGAGGCGTGGCGCGCGGCCGGCGCCAAGCCCGAGGATCGCCCCAAGGAATTGCAGGACATGCGCGCTGCCTTCGGCAATCGTGGCCCACGCGACGGCGCGGAGGGCAATCGCGAGGGCGGTCCGCCGCGCGGCGAAGGCAATGACGGCGCGCCCCGCGGCGACGGCGACAACAACCAGCGCGGCAATGATGGCCCCGGTGGCCAGAATGGCGGCCAGGGTGGCGACAATGCACAGGCCGGTGGCGATGGTCCGCGCGGGCCGGGTGGCCCCGGTGGTCCGGGCGGCGGCTTTGGTGGGCCGGGTGGTTTCCGTGGCCCCGGCGCCGGCCAGGCCGGCGGGCGGCTGACCTTCAGCCTCTATCATACCTGGCACCTGACCGAGAGCATCCTGATCGCGCCGGGCGTGCCCGAACTCAACCTGCTCGACGGCGATGCGGTCGGCTCGTCGGGCGGGCAGCCGCGCCACGAACTGAAGGCGCGGGTCGGCTATGTGAACAATGGCATTGGCGGCCGGCTGGGCGTCGACTGGGAAAGCGGCACCCATGTCGATGGCGCCTTGGGCGGCAGTTCGCGGCTGGACTTTGCCAGCCTGGCGACCGCCAATCTGCGGCTGTTCGCGAATTTCGGCCAGATGCCCAGCCTGGTGAAGGCCCATCCCTTCCTGCGCGGCGCGCGCGTGTCGATCGGCATCGACAATATCTTCAACACCCGCCGCGACGTGACCGACGCAACCGGGGCAACCCCGGTCCGCTATCAGCCGGGCTATCTCGATCCGCTCGGCCGGACGGTGTCGGTCAGCTTCCGCAAGCTGTTCTTCTGAAAGGGCGACCGGCCGGGCGATGTCCGGCCGGTCGCCTGTGTCGCTATCCGGCCAGTGCGCGCGCCTGCGGGCGGAGCAGGGCCAGATCGATCGGGGCGGCGAACTCCACCCCCATGCGGTCCTCGCGCGACCAGCGGGTGGTCGCGTCGACGCTCTGCCCCTCCGACAGGTCGATCGCGAACTGCGTGCCTTCCGGCACATTCCACAGCCCCTCGATCATCGCGCCGGTGGCAGAGATGTTGCGGATGCGGCCATTATAGACATGGCCGTCATGATGGACGGCGACCGTGCGCAGCATCGCCTTGCGCTCCGGCCGGCTCGACTGGAAGCCTTCCGACCGGGCGGAGACGCCATTGGCGCGCTGCCCTTCCAGCACCTGGGCGGCGGGCATCGGCCGGCCATAGATATAGCCCTGGATATGGCTGCACCCCAGTTGCCGGATCAGGTCCAGCTCGTCACGGGTCTCGGCGCCCTCGGCCGTGGTGTCCATGCCCAGCGCCTCGGCCAGGCTGACGATCGCCTTGATGATCGCGCTGTTGCGGCTGCCCCGGATCGCGGCGCCGCGCACGAAGCTCTGGTCGATCTTGATCTTGTCGAACGGCGCCTTCTTCAGATAGCCGAGCGACGAATAGCCGGTGCCGAAATCGTCGAGCGCCAGCCGCACGCCCAGCCCCTTGAGCCGGGTGAACATGGCGTCGGTGCCGTCATTGTCGTTCAGGAACACGCTTTCGGTGATTTCCAGCTCCAGCCGTTCGGGCGCCAGTTGCGCGCTCGCCAGGGCCTGCATGACGGTGGTCGGGAAACCGGGATTGGCGAACTGCATCGCCGAGACATTGACCGCAACGCGGATGCCCGCGTCCCACTGGGCCGCGTCACGACAGGCGGTGCGCATCACCCATTCGCCGATCGGCGCGATCAGGCCGCTATCCTCCGCAATGGGGACGAACAAGGCGGGCGAGATGGCGCCGCGCACCGGATGATCCCAGCGCAACAGCGCCTCATAGCCGGTGATACGCTCGGTCGTCGAACTGACGATCGGCTGGTAAACGAGGTGCAGGCCGTCCGCGGTCAGCGCATGGCGCAGATCCTGTTCCAGCTGGCGGCGATCCTCCGCATCGGCGTGCATGTCAGCCGAATAGAAGCGATAGACACCGCGCCCATCGCCCTTCGCCTTGTAGAGCGCGAGGTCGGCATTGCGGATCAGGGCATCGGCGGTGACGCCATCTTCCGGGCAGAAGGAAATGCCGATCGACACGCCGATCACCACGCCCGTGCCCTCGATCGAATAGGGTTGCGACAGGGCGCTGATGATCGCCTGTGCCAGCAGGCCGAGCCGGTTGCGGTCATGGCGACCATGCACCAGCACCTTGAACTCGTCGCCGCCCTGGCGCCCCACCAGCCCCTGATTGCCGACCACGCGCTGGAGGCGCTGGCTGACCTGGCGCAGCAGCGCATCGCCGGCCGGATGACCGAGCGTGTCATTAACGCTCTTGAACCGGTCGAGATCGAGCATCATCAGCGCGCATTCGCCCTGCTTGCCACGGGAACCGAGCACCGCCTGTTCCAGCGCCTGCAGCATCTGCACGCGGTTGGCGAGGCCGGTCAGCGAATCATATTGGGCCAGGCGCGTCACTTCCGCCTGGCTGCGCCGCATTTCGGTCAGGTCGGTGCCCGATCCGCGAAAGCCGTGAAACTGGCCATATTCGTTGAACACCGGTTCGCCCGAGATCGACCACCAGCGTTCCTCGCGCGCGATCGCAGCCCGCACCGCGATGTCGGCAAAGCCGGTCCGGGCCGAGAGGTGGAAGCCCAGCGTCCGCTCGCCATCGCCCTGTTGCCGGTCACCCTGCTGGATGATGTCGGTCAGCGACCGGCCGATCAGGCTGCCCGCTTCCACGCCCAGCGGTTCGGCCAGGGTGGCGGAGATATAGGTGATTTGGCCGTGGCGATCGGTTTCCCAGAACCAGCCGCGGCCGGACTGTTCATATTCCTCCAGCAACCGGTCGGAACGCTGCGCCTTGAGATCCTGCCGATGCTGTTCGATCGCCCGTTCACGATCCGCCGCCGCCTGCCGCAGGGTGGCGATCGCCATTACCGCCAGGCAACTGGCCAGCAGCCCCAGATGCACCATGCCCGCATGGGCGATGCCGGCCACCAACAGCGCGCCCATAAAATAGCTGAGCCCCAACAGGCGCCGATCGCCGACGATGCAGACCGCCAGCAGCGCGATCGCCATTTCCGGCACGGCGGAAGGCATTGCCACGCCATTGCCCTGCGCCAGCCACAGGCTGAAGATCAGTCCCGAGCAGAAGAGTGCGGGCAGCATCAGCCAGTTCTGGACATGGGGCCGCAGATTGCGGAACAGCGCCCAGCGCGGCACCAGCATCAGCAAGCCGTCGATCAGCACCACGCCGCACAGCAGGGCGCCATGTTCCGGCCGGGTGAAGGAAAGCATGCCGAGCAGCGCCGCAACGCACAGCTTGGCCAACAGCATCAGCGGCCAGAGGGCGGCGACATGGGTGAAGCTGCGCGACAGCCAGTTGGCGGCGACTTCCGTGCCGCTTTCGGCCAGACCCAGCGAAACCAGCAGGCTCGCGGTCCTGGCCGGCGCATCAGTATCTGTTTTGCGGACAATAGCCATGCCGATCGTCTAACCGACAAAGCTTGAGAAGCGATTACCCGCCGGGTCCGGGAGATTCCCTGATATTCAGCGATCTCCCGGCAAGACCGGTCAGACGCGCATCGGCATCAGCACATAGAGCGCCGGGCTGCGATCATTTTCGCGGATCAGCGTCGGTGCGGCCGCATCGGCCAGGTGCAGTTCGACGATGTCGGTGTCGATCTGGCCAAGGATGTCGAGCAGATAACGAGCGTTGAAGCCGATATCGAAGCCTTCGCCCTGGAACGCGCCGGGCACTTCTTCGGCCGCCGTGCCATTTTCCGGGCTGGTGACCGACAGGGTGATCTTGTCCTTGTCGAGGCTCATCTTGACCGCGCGGGTCTTTTCGGTGGCGATGGTCGCAACGCGGTCCACGCCTTCCTCGAAGCTGCGCGGGTCGATCTTGAGCAGCTTGTCGTTCGCGGTCGGAATGACGCGGCTATAATCGGGGAAGGTGCCGTCGATCAGCTTGCTGGTCAGGATCGCGCTGCCCAGCCCAAAGCGGATCTTGCTGGCCGACAGGCTGACCTGCACCGAACCCTCGACCTCGTCGAGCAGCTTGCGCAGTTCGGCGATGCACTTGCGGGGGATGATGATGCCCGGCATGCCGTCGGCGCCGTCGGGACGCGGCACGGTCACGCGGGCCAGACGATGACCGTCGGTCGCCGCCGCCTTCAGCACCGGCGAACCTTCGTCCGAGACGTGGAAATAGATGCCGTTCAGATAATAGCGCGTCTCTTCGGTCGAGATGGCGAAGCGCGTCTTGTCGATGATCTGCTTGAGCGTTTCGGCCGGCAGTTCGAAGCTGGTCGGCAAATCGCCCTCGGCAATCACCGGGAAGTCGTCGCGCGGCAGGGTCGACAGGTTGAAGCGGGCGCGGCCGGCCTGGATCAGCATCTTGCCGTCGGCCGCCTGCAGCGACACCTGGCTGCCTTCGGGCAGCTTGCGGGCGATGTCGAACAGCGTGTGCGCGGAAATGGTGGTGGCGCCGGCCTGTTCGACCTGGGCCGACACGCTTTCCACGACCTGCAGGTCGAGATCGGTCGCCATCAGCTTGATCGCGCCATCCGCCGATGCCTCGATCAGCACGTTGGACAGGATCGGAATCGTGTTGCGCCGCTCGACCACCGACTGGACGTGGCTGAGGCTCTTGAGGAGCGTTGCGCGTTCGATGGTGGCCTTCATGTCCCTGTTCTGTCCGTTCTTTTTGCGTCGATGGCGAGGATTCGGTCGAATCCCGGCGGCAATGATGGATGGTCCTTCATAACCGCTATGTCAGCGGCGGCAAGCACCTCGACGCGCTTTCGAAACGAAGCCGGGCTTGCAAATGACGATGGCTTGCGCTTTGCCCGGACCATGCGCCGCCTGCCCGCCCTGCTGATCCCGCTCGTCATCCTCGTCAGTCCGGCCATGGCGCGCGATTCGCTCGGCATTTTCGAAAGCTGGGGGGCGTTTCGCGATCCCGGCACCGGCCAGAACGGCCCGCGCTGCTACGCCATCGCCATGCCGGTGCCGCGCCGCGCGGGCGATGCGCCCAAGGGTTTTGCCGCCGTCGGCACCTGGCCGCGCCAGCATGTCCGCGGCCAGGTCCATTTCCGCCTCAGCCGCCCGCGCGCCGCCAATGCGCGGGTCTCGCTCAGCGTCGGCGACCGCCGTTTCGCACTGGTCGCCGGCCAGGCCGACGCCTGGGCCGCCAATCCGCAGGACGATGCCGCGATCATCGCCGCGATGCGCTCCGCCAGCAGCATGAGCGTGCAATCGACATCGGCCAAGGGCGGCGCCTTTGCCGACAGCTATGCGCTGCGCGGCGCGGCCACAGCGATCGACGCAGCTGCGCTGGGGTGCGCCCGTTTACGCTGATTGCAACGCCACTTTAAAAATCCGGCAAAATCGACTATGTGCGCGGCCATGCATTCCGCCGCCAATCCCATCATGCCGATTCCCGGCCTTATCGACCCTGTGCCCGTGCCCCGCGCGGTGACGCCCCGTGAGGACGGACGCGTTGACATGCTGGGCCTGACCCGCGCCCAGATGAAGGGCGTGCTGGAAGAAGCCGGACTCGACCAGAAGGCCGCCAAGCTGCGGTCCAAGCAGCTGTTTCATTGGCTCTATCATCGCGGCGAGACCGATTTCGAGAAGATGACCGACCTGGCCAAGCCGATGCGGCTGTGGATGGCGGAACGCTTCATCGTCGGCCGGCCGCAGGTGGTGGAGGCGCAGGTGTCGAACGACGGCACCCGCAAATGGCTGCTCCGTTCGGACGATGGCCAGGATTATGAGATGGTCTTCATCCCCGATGCGGATCGCGGCACCTTGTGCGTGTCGAGCCAGGTCGGCTGCACGCTCAATTGCAGCTTCTGCCACACCGGCACGATGCGACTGGTGCGCAACCTGACGCCGGGCGAGATTGTCGGCCAGGTCATGCTGGCACGCGATGCGCTGGGCGAATGGCCCAAGGGCAGCATGGCCAGCGCCAATGACGACGAGACGGACGAGGATTCGCAATATACGGCGGACGGCCGCATGCTCACCAACATCGTGATGATGGGCATGGGCGAGCCGCTCTATAATTTCGATCATGTCCGCGACGCGCTCAAGCTGGTGATGGACGGCGATGGCCTGGCCCTGTCGAAGCGGCGCATCACCCTGTCGACCAGCGGCGTCGTGCCGATGATGGCGCGCGCGGCCGAGGAAATCGGCGTGAACCTGGCGGTCTCGCTCCATGCCGTGACCAAGGAAGTGCGCGACGAGCTGGTGCCGCTCAACCGCAAATATGGCATCGAGGAATTGCTCCAGGCCTGTGCCGATTATCCCAAGGCGAACAATGCCCGGCGCATCACGTTCGAATATGTGATGATCAAGGACAAGAATGACAGCGATGCCGACGCGCATGAGCTGGTCCGCCTGATCCGCAAGTACAAGCTGCCGGCCAAGGTCAACCTGATCCCGTTCAACCCCTGGCCGGGCACCGACTATGAATGTTCGAGCCCCGAAAGGATCCGCGCGTTCAGCACGATCGTGTTCGAGGGCGGCATTTCCGCACCGGTGCGCACGCCGCGCGGCCGCGACATCATGGCCGCCTGTGGCCAGCTCAAGTCGGCGAGCGAGAAGAAGAGCAAGGCGGAACTCAAGCGCCTGGCCGAAGAGAAGCAAGCCGCACTCGGATAATCCGGGGACGACTGGCTGCGCCCAGACGCGCGACGACAAGCCCCGCCCATACCGGCGGGGCTTTTCTTTTGGGGGAATAAGGATGACCGATGACGAGATCGAAGCGCTGGGCACCGGCTTTTGCGCCTGCACCTTGCCCAAGGCGCGCTGGACCCATGGCGCCCATTTCGCGACCGCGCTGTGGCTGATCCTGCGCCGGCCCGATGTTGACGCCGAAATTGACATGCCCGGCATGATCCGCCGCTACAATGAAAGCGTCGGCGGGGTGAACAGCGACACGAGCGGCTATCATGAGACCATCACCCAGGCCTCGCTGCACATGGCCCGGCAGTTGCTGGCCGGCCTGCCCGCCGATGTGACGCCGGCCGCAGCCTATGCGGCGCTGATGGCGTCGCCGCTGGGCGACAAGGACTGGCCCTTCACCTACTGGACGCGCGAGACGCTGATGAGCCCGGCCGCGCGCCGGGCCTGGGTCGCGCCCGATCGGGCGCCGCTGCCGGCATAAAAAAAGGGCGGCCCGAACGGACCGCCCTTCCCCATATTCCGATCGAGAGGGATCAGAAACGGAAGCCGATGCCGACGACGCCAGCGTCACGGCCACCGAAATTATCTTCATACTCGGTGCGCTGATATTCGGCCGAGATGTAGGTGTTCGGGGTCACCGAATATTCCAGGCCACCGCCGTAACGCACGCCTTCCAGCGAGGTGTGGGCGCCAGCGGCTTCGATGCGGCTCGAAGCGTAGCCGACCTTGCCGAACGCCAGGATCTGCGGGGTCACGACATAGCCGAGACGGACCGAAGCGGCGAGGTCGCGGCTGGCGTCGAAGCCCTGGCCGTCGACGGTCGAGTCACCGAACGACACTTCCGGACCGAAGGTCACGCGGTTGGCAACGGCGAGGTCGTAGCCGGCGGTCACGCCGTAGCTGAAACCGTCTTCGCCCTGCGCCTTGTCAAAGCCCATGGTGACGCCAGCGCGCGGACCGGTGAACGGCGCAGCATCCTGAGCGAAAGCGGGGGCCGAAACAGCGGCAGCAGCAGCAATCGCTGCGAAAATCACAGTCTTCATAAAGTCCTCGATATTTATTATGACGCTACGACTTAATTGTTCATCTAGCGTTCAGGTTTGATGCTAGGAAAATATGAAATAGAGTCACACTTCCTCCTGCTTATTCTTCTCCGACACTTCGGATAGGAACTGCCCCCTCTGCATCATGAGAGCGCAGTGGCCATCTAGGATCGCCAAACTCACTTGCAAAGGGGCAAGGCCTTTATTTCAATCAATTTCAGGGCTTGTGTTGCAAAAGTGTGACAACGCGACTGCAGCACGACCGGCCGCAAAAAGGGGACGGCCCGACAGCCGCCCCCTTCGCGAAAGCCCCGGTTTCCGGGCGATCAGAAGCGCAGGCCGATGCCCGTCACCAACTGATGGCGCGACACGCCTGCCTCATAATCGGAATAGCGATATTCCCCCTTGAGGAAGAGCTTTTCGGCGATCCGATATTCCAGACCCGCGCCCAGCCGCAGCCCGTCGCCATTGTCGCCGCCGCGGATCAGGCCGCCTTCGCCGTCACTGGCTTCATATTCCATCCGGGCATTGCTGTAGCCCGCCTTCACATAGGCGAGCGCCTTGCTGCCAAGCGGCACGCCGATCCGCCCGCCGACATAAAGATCGCGGTCGGTCTCGCTCTTGCCGCCGGCGACATGCAGGCGAGTGGTGGAATCGGAAATCTCGCCCTCGATGCCCAGGATCAGGCCGCCCAGGGCAAAGTCATAACCGGCATTGAGGCCATAGAGCAGGCCGTCGGCCGATTTGACGCCCTTGGCATCGACCACATCATAACCGGTGATGATTTCGGCATGGGCACCCGTGAAAGGGGCATAATCCTGCGCCAAGGCAGGCGCCGAAACAAAACATAGAACAGCCGAAGCGATGAAAAACGTGATACTCTTCATATTACCCATCCAATATCTGCGTCGAAGCGCCGAAAATCGTGACAGGCGACCTTGTTTATACTCCCATTTCGTGGAGGAATTTTATCAATTCAAATTTCTGTACGAAAATTCTTTGAAGTCGACTTCATCAGTCCCTTGCAAGGCCAGCCGTTGATCGCAATCGCACGGCGCACACCATGGCCATTCGACCAACGACGGGCCTGGACATGCGAACGACCGCGATGCGGCTGGATATTTCGACGAAAGACAATAGGGTCATGCCCATGGAGCCGCCTTACGCCGCAGGGGACATGGTCCGCCGCCACCGCCTGACCACCCGGCTGTGGCACTGGCTGAATGCGCTGCTGCTCTATATCCTCTTCACCTCCGGCCTTGGCATCTTCAACGCCCATCCCCGCCTTTATTGGGGGCAATATGGCGCCAATTTCGATCATGCCTGGCTGGAGCTGGACCGGTTCCCCGGCTGGATCACCCTGCCCGCCCTCTATAATCTGGCGCTGTCGCGCCACTGGCACCTGACCGCCGCGCCGATCTTCGCCTTCGCGCTGCTCTTCTACATGCTCTGGAGCCTGGCAGGCGGCCATATCGCCCGCGACCTGGCCTTTCGCCGGGGCGAGCTGGCGCCGCGCCATGTCTGGCAAGACATTTGTGACCATGCCCGGCTGCACTTCCCCACCGGCGCCGCGGCGCTGCGCTACAATGTGCTGCAGAAGGCGAGCTATATCGCCGTCATCTTCATCGCCCTGCCGCTGCTGATCCTGACCGGCCTTACCATGTCGCCCGGCATGAACGCCGCCTGGCCCTGGCTGGTCGACCTGTTCGGCGGGCGCCAGTCGGCCCGGTCGATCCATTTCCTGACCGCCTTCGCGCTGGTCGCCTTCTTCCTGGTCCATATGCTGATGGTGCTGCTGGCCGGCCCGGTGAACGAGATAGGATCGATGATCACCGGCCGCTATCGCCTCCCTGAGGACCGGCCATGATCCTGACCCGCCGCACCCTGCTGCTGGGCGCAACCGCGACGCTGGCGGGATGCGACCGGATCGCGCGCCAGCCGCTGGCCCGCGACATCCTCTTTTCCGCCGACAATTTTCATCAATGGGCGCAGCGCACAATCATGGCGCGCGACGCACTGGCGCAGGAATTCCGGCCCGATCAGATTTCGCCCTTCTTCCGCGCGAACGGCACCGCCAACCCCAACACCCCGGCCTACAAGGCGCTGTGGCGCAGCGGCTTTGCCGACTGGCGGCTGCGCATCGACGGACTGGTCGCCCGGCCCCTGTCGCTTTCGCTGTCGCAATTGCACGCCCTGCCCCATCGCGAGCAAATCACCCGCCATGACTGTGTCGAGGGGTGGAGCGCGATCGGCAAATGGCGCGGCGTGCCGTTGAAGCTGCTGCTCGACGGCGCGGGGCTGCGCGATCGCGCCCGCTATATCGTCTTCCACTGCGCCGACGACATGGGCGGCGGCACCGCTTATTATGAGAGCATCGACCTGATCGATGCCTTCCATCCCCAGACCATCCTGGCCTTCGCGCTCAACGACCGGCCGCTGAGCGTCGCCAATGGCGCGCCGCTGCGGCTGCGGGTGGAGCGGCAACTGGGCTATAAACAGGCCAAATATCTGATGCGGATCGAGGCGGTCGAGAGCCTATTGTCCATCGGTCGGGGCAAGGGCGGTTTTTGGGAAGACCGCGCCAATTATGATTGGTATGCAGGTATTTGACGGCCGCGTAACGAGAAGGACCAGCCTGCTCCATGAAGATTTTCGACCGCGTTCTGAGACGTCTTGTCACCAAGGGTCAGTTGACCGTTTTCTATGCCGATGGCCGTAGCGTTACCGTCGGTTCGCCCGATCCCGACCTGCCCCCTCTGGCGCTGCGCTTCCTCGACAAGCGCGTGCCCCTCGACATCGTCAAGGATCCGCGCCTGGGCATGGCCGAGGCCTATATCGATGGCCGGGTGGCGATCGAGGGCGGCGGCATCATGGAATTCGTGTCCATGATCCGCCAGAACAACGCCTGGGAAAATGGCAAGTCGATCGACGCCAAGGGACCGGTGCAGCGCGCGCTGAAGACGGTCCGCCGCAAGCTGTGGAAGGCCAATCACCGCAGCCGCTCCAAGGCCAACGTCGCCCATCATTACGACCTGTCGGGCGCGCTCTACGCCCTCTTCCTCGACCGTGACCGCCAATATAGCTGCGCCTATTTCCCCGATGCGGAGAATGAGGCGGGGATCAGCCTGGAACAGGCGCAGGAAGACAAGAAGGCGCATATCGCCGCCAAGCTCTACCTGAAGCCGGGCATGAAGGTGCTGGACATCGGCTGCGGCTGGGGCGGCATGGCGCTGTACCTGCATAAGCATTTCGGTGTCGACGTCACCGGCATCACCCTGTCGGAAGAGCAGTTGAAGGTCGCGCGCCAGCGGGCGATCGACGCGGGCGTGGCCGACCATGTCCGGTTCGAGCTGATCGACTATCGCGACATTGAAGGGCCGTTCGACCGGATCGTGTCGGTCGGCATGTTCGAACATGTCGGCACCGCCGACTATCGCGTCTTCTACAACAAGTGCCGCGACCTGCTGACGCCGGACGGCGTGATGCTGATCCACACCATCGGCCGGGTTGATGGCCCCGGCATCACCGACACCTTCACCACCAAATATATCTTCCCCGGCGGCTATATCCCCGCTTTGTCGGAAATGGTGGCGGGCAGCGAAGGCACGCGGCTGATGATCACCGATGTGGAGGTGCTGCGCATCCATTATGGCCTGACCATCCGCGACTGGTACAAGCGGACCATGGCGCACAAGGCGGATATCGTCGCCCTCTATGACGAGCGTTTCTTCCGCCTGTGGACCTTCTATCTGGCGGGCGCGGCGACCGTGTTCGAACATGGATCGATGGTCAATTTCCAGGTCCAATATGTGCGCGATCGCCGCGCCTTGCCGATCACTCGCGACTATATGATCGAGGCAGAGACGGCGCTGCGCGGACGCTGAAACACCGCCGCGCACCGATGATGCGAGGCAGAATTGCGACCGTCCGGGCGGGCTGAACAAAGCCTGTCAGCCCCGTTCCCGGACGGTTCAGTGACCGGCCCCCATTCTCCTCCCCACGTCCCCGCGCTGCCCCGGCAGCCGGGCCGGACAGAGGAGAAGCAAGATGAAATTCCTGTGGAAAAGCGCCGCGATGCTGGGCCTGGCCATGGCCGGCATCGCCGCCACCAGCGCGCCTGCCCAGGCGCAGCATTATCGCAGCGACGGCTGGCGCGGCGATCGCGACGGCCGCTGGGATGGCCGGCGCCATTGGGACAATCGCCGCTGGGACGACCGCCGTCGCTGGCGCGGCGACCGGCGCTATTATGATGGACGACGCGGCTATCATCGCTCCGCCTATCGCCAGCGCTGCTGGGACGAATGGCGCTATAATTCCTATCGCGACCGCCGGGTCCGGGTGCGTGTCTGCCGCTGATCCCGCCTGACCAAATCCATATCGCGGCCCGCCCCGATTGAACCCGAGGGCGGGTTGCGGCATTTCTGTGCCCATGAGCGATCCTACACCCGTCATCCAGAGCCTGTTGTCGGGCCTGCCGATCCTGCTTCTCCACCTCGCCTGCGCCACCCTGGTCTGGGCGGTCGCCATGGCGGTCTATATGTGGATAACCCCGCACGACGAGTTCAAGCTGATCCGCGCCGGCAACGAGGCGGCTGCCATTTCGCTCGGCGGCGCCTCCGTCGGCCTCGCCGTGCCGCTGGCCTTCTGCCTCGCCGGATCGGTCAATGTCTGGGACGTCATTATCTGGGGCAGCGTCACATTGGTGCTGCAACTCATCGCCTTTCGCCTGGTCGACCTGTTGCTGGGATCGCTGTCGGGCCGGATCGAGGCGAATGAGCGTTCCGCCGCGATCTTCCTGGCGATGATGAAGGCCGCGGTCGCCTGCCTGACGGCTGCGGCCGTGGCGGGCTGACGCGATGGGGCGTGGGGGCTGTGGCTGCCTGCCCTGGCTGCTGGGCCTGATCCTGCTGCTCGCCTGGCTGGGCGAGATGCAGGCACCGTCCTTGCAGGTCGAACAATATGATCCCCGCTCGCCCCGCCGCCCGCTGCCGCGCGGGGGCGAGGAACAATATATTATCGAGGATCGGCCCGGCGGCCCGGCCGACGCCATGGGCACGGCCTTTGCCGTCGATCGCAGCGGCGTGTGGATGACCGCCGAACATGTCACCCATGGCTGTTCGCGCGTCGGGCTGGAACAGCGCGGCCGCGCGCTGGAAGTGCCACGCGTCATCGAAAGCCGGGAATCGGATGCCGCGATCATCCCGCGCGGTCCCCGCAGCCCCGCCGCCCTGCCGCTGCGCAGCGGCGCGCCCTCGCCCGGCTCCACCGGCTATCATATGGGCTTTCCCGCCGGCGAACCGACATTGGTCCTGTCCGAACTGATCGGCCGGGCCGAAGCGCGGCGCGGCAGCAGCGGCATCGACCAGCCGGTGCTGGTCTGGGCCGAGCGTGGCCGCCTGCCCGAGGGCGACGGCACCCTGTCGGGGATCAGCGGCGGCCCGGTCTTCTCCACCGATGGCCGGGTGGTCGGCATCAACAGCGCATCGACCGACCGGCGCGGCCGCATCCTGACCGTCGCGCCCGACGCGATGATGCGCCTGACCGCCGCCAGCCGCGCCGTTGGCGACCAACCGGTCGCCTATCCCTTTGCCGGCCTTACCGACGCGCAGGAACGTTTCGCCAACTGGCTGGACGAAGGCGTCATCCGCCGCATCTTCTGCGATGTCGATGACGGGCGCGGCGGTTGACGCCTGCGGGCAGGAAAGAGTAGGCGCTGCGCAGCATTTTCAGGGAAATTGAGATCATGAGCGACACGCCCCCCGACCATCTGTCCACCAACCCGCGCAGCCCCCATTTCGACATGGAGGTGCTGCAGCGCGGCATCGGCATCCGTTTCAAGGGCCGCGAGCGCAAGGATGTGGAAGAATATTCGATTTCCGAAGGCTGGATTCGCGTCGCCGCCGGCAAGACCCGCGACCGTCACGGCAACCCGCTGACCATCAAGCTGTCGGGTGAAGTCGAGGCCTGGTTCGAAAATCCGGCCGAAGGCGCCGAGGGCGACAAGGCCGCCGACGCCGAATAAGCAGATAAGGCCGGTCCCCGCTCGATCGCGGGGGCCGGTCAGTTCATCAGGGATTCGCGCTTCACGTCGGCGATGACGTCGCCCAGCGAGCGATCCGACGGGCTGTTGTCCGCATATTCGATGATGAACGGGTCCGCCTCGATACGGGGCGCCGCCTTGCGCCGGAGCGCAGCAGGCTTGGGCGAAACCGCCGCCACCATCGCATGCGTCTGGACCGACGCCATCCGTGTCGCCGCCCTGGGCAGCGGCGCAACCTCCACACCGTCCTCACCATCGCCTGTGTCGGCCGCGGCGCTGGCATAGCGAAGACTGCTGCCCAGCGCCGGATCGGGGGTGAAGGGATGCAGTTTCGCCTTGGCCGGATAGATGAAGCCGAAGGTCGGGTTGATGCGGGCGCCCATCTGCCCGGTCGGGCTGTGCCAGACGCGCACTTGGCTCCAGTCGCCCGCGTCCGACACGTCGATCGCCAGCACATCCTCCTCGATCGCGCCGGGCGACGACCAGTTGGCGTGGCGGATCAGCACGCGGCGACCATCCAATATCCGGCTGACCACGGCGACATGGCCGAGCGTCATCGGCCCGACGGGCCGGAAGGCGAGCACCGCCCCCTTTTTGGGGATGCTGCCGCGCTTGTAATGATCCTGTGCCTGGTCCCACCAGGTCAGCGCATCACCATAGATTTCCACGCCCGACACGATGCGCGCATAAGGAACGCACTGCAGCGCCGTGGCGCCCAGCACGGGCGCCGCCGTCAGGCCGGACAGCAAAGCCATCCAGCGGACATATCGAAACATTTAATGCGACCTCTAAGCGTCGAGTATCGCCCCACCGCGATCGACCCTAGAGCCCCATCCGTAAGGATTGGGTTAACGGCTCAGAAAGCACCCTTGGCGCTGTCGCTGCCGGCGGTGGCGCGATCGGCCAGGGCGATCTGGACCGGCTGATCGATTTCCGGCTTGTCGGCATAGATGAAGCCGTTGGTCGGGTTCGAACGCAGGCCAACGTCGCCGATCGGGCCATACCATACGCGCACGTCGGTCCAGTCATTGTTGGGCGACACGTCGATAGCGCGGACATTGCGCTCGACACCGCCACGATAGGACCAGTTGGCGTGGGTCAGCAGCACTTCGCGATCATTGACGATCTTGCTGACCATGGCGACATGGCCGACCGGCATGGCGCGGCTGGACGCGAAGGACAGGACGGCGCCGACGCGGGGCTCATGGCCACGGTCATAGCGACCGGCGGCCTGGTTCCACCAGGTGTTGGCATTGCCGAAAATCTCGATGCCAGAAACTTCGCGGGCGAAGGGGGCGCATTGCAGGACACCGGCGGTGGCGGGAACGGCAGAGAAGGCACCGAGCGCAAGCATGACGGCTGCGAACAGCGCGCGAAAACCACCGATCATTCCTTGCGACCCCCGACTTGTAGGTAGGTATAATCCCCGATGACCTCCTTAGGGCAGACGCCGTTCGTCTTGAAAACCGCCGAGCGATGAGTCGTTGCTGCGATGCGTCATGCTGCGGAACGAAAAACATGCCCGGCCGTTACATGGAGCCGGGTTGCGCCGTTCAACTCGTTGAAAAGACTATCTTCCGTGCCGGTCATCCAGACCTGGCCGCCGGTTTCACGCAATCGGTCGAACAGCGCAGCTCGTCGCGACGGGTCGAGATGCGCCGCCACTTCGTCGAGCAGAAGCACCGGCGGCTGGCCGCGATCGGCCGACACCAGAGCCGCATGGGCCAGCAGGATCGAAAGCAGCAGCGCCTTCTGCTCGCCGGTCGAACAGAGCGCCGCCGCCTGATTCTTGGCGATGTGGATGACATCCAGATCATGACGATGCGGCCCCGACAGGGTGCGGCCGGCCGCGGCATCGCGTCGCCGCTCGCGGGCAAGCCGCTGGCCGAACGGTTCGTCGCTGGCACCATCCTCCCGCGCGATTCGGATGAGGGGCCGGGCGAAGGGCTCGTCGGGCTGATCGACCAATTGCCGGTTGAGGCGCGCGACCAGATCGGCGCGGGCAGCGGCGAGCGCCGTGCCATGCTCGTCCATCTGCGCCTCCAGCGCGCCGATCCATGCCGGGTCCGCCCGGCGCAGATCGGTCAGCAGCCGGTTGCGCGCGCGCATCGCCGCTTCATAGCGGGCGCTGTGCGCGGCATGGCCGGGATGGAGCGCCAGGGTGAGGCGATCGAGGAAGCGGCGGCGACCGCCAGGACTGTCGAGGAACAGCCGGTCCATCGCCGGCGTCAACCAGACGATCGAGAGATGATCGGCCAGCGCATTGGCGGACGAGGCGACCCCGCCGATCCGCACCTGCCGCCGGTCGGGCGCATCCGCACTGGCGCCGGTGCCGAGCACCACGCCATCCACCTCCGCCGCGATGCCGAAGCTGCCGCCGCCATCCTGCCGCGCCATCGCCCGCAGCGCCGCGCCGCGCAGCCCCCGGCCGGGCGCCAGCATCGATACCGCTTCCAATATGTTGGTCTTGCCCGCGCCATTGTCGCCGGTCAGCAGGACGAACGGCTGGTCGGGCACGATCAGCGCGTCCGCATGGTTGCGGAAATCACTCAGGGTGAGGCGGCCGATCATCGCGCCGCTGTAGCGAGGACTGCGCGCCGGGGGAAGCGGTTCAGGCGGCCGGGGTGCAGCGCTTGCGCACGATCGCCGTGCCGTCATTGGTGATGGTAAGCTGCTGCCCATCGGTCGAGGGACGCAGCATCAATGTCCGGGTCCAGCTTTCGCCCTCACCCGTAAAATTGGCGACGACCGCCAGCCGCCCCTCCGCCTCGCGCGTGACGCGCTGCACCGTGCCAACGCTCTCGTGGAAAATCAGGCTGGCCGCCGTCAGTTCCAGCGCCTGGGCCGCCGCCCGGTCGCCGCAGCGCTCGTTGGTGCCGGTCCAGCGCCCCTGCAGCGCGATCGGGATCGCATTGGCGTGGAGCGCCTCCCCCTTGGCCACCGGCAGGTCGGGCGCAGGCTCTACCGGGGTGATGGCATTGGCGCCGGGCGGGACATCGCGCGTGCTGGGCAAGGCCTGGTCCAGGATGTTGGTGACCATGCCGGACTGATTCTGTTCCTTGCTGCCGCAACCGGCGAGCAGCAGCAGCGGAAGGGCGAGGAGGAAATGGTTACGCATGCGATGCCAACCCGGCAGGGCGGCATCGGGTTCCCCCAACCCTTGCGTGACCGGCCATCGCGGCCATGCTATCACCGCCGCGACAATCGAGGAGGGATGCCATGCCGGTCCTGGGAATGGGCGGACTTTTCTTTCGCGCGCGTGATCCGGCTGCGCTGTCCGCCTGGTATCGCACCCATCTGGGCGTCGGCGGCGGATGCAGCGCCGATCCCGACATGCCGGCGGTCAACGAATATGTCTGGCAGACGCTGGGCGGGCCGATGGTCTTTTCGCCGTTCAAGCAGGACAGCGACTATTTCGCCGCCGACAAGAGCTTCATGATCAATCTGCGCGTGTCCGATCTCGACGGGCTGCTGGCGGACTTGCGCGCGGCGGACGTTGAGGCCATCACCAAGCCCGAATGGGATCATCCCGATGTCGGGCGCTTTGCCCGCATCCATGATCCCGAGGGCAATGCCATCGAATTGTGGGAACCGCCCACCCCCGCCGCCTGACCGACCCATGGGAGCTAGTTTATGAAGAGCGCAAAGATCATCCTGGCCCTGGCGGCCGCAGCCCTGGGCACGCAGGGCAGCATGGCGGCACTGGCGGTCGGCGCCAAGGCGCCGGAATTCACCACCCGCGGCGCGCTGGCCGGCAAGACCTTCACCGTCACCCTGTCGCACCAGTTGAAGCGCGGGCCGGTGGTCCTCTATTTCTTCCCCAAGGCCTTCACGCCAGGCTGTTCGGCCGAGGCGCGCGAGTTCGCGGAGAATATCGACAAGTTCAAGGCGGCAGGCGCCACCGTGATCGGCATGTCGGCCGATCCGGTCGATGATCTGGTCGCCTTCTCCACCAAGGAATGCGCCGGCAAGTTCGCGGTTGCCTCGGCCGGGCCGAACATCGTGTCGGGCTATGATGTCGCGCTCAAGATGCGGCCGGGCATGACCGACCGCACCTCCTATGTGATCGCGCCCAGCGGCCGCATCGCCTTCGTCCATAGCGAGATGAGCTATGCCGGCCATGTGAAGAGCACGCTGGCTGCGGTCGAGGCGATGAAGCAGAAATAAGGCGCAACGGCGAAGGGGTGCCGGTCACCCCTTCACATATTTGTCGAACCAGCCGATCGTTTCGGTCCAGGCGGCCTTCGCCGCCGCCGCATTATAGCTGGGCCGATAATCGGCCATGAAACCATGGTCGGCGCCGGCATGGACGGTGATCGCATCGGGTGGCGACTTGCCCGCCGCCTTGAGCGCGGCGCGCATCGCCTCGACATCGGCCTGGGGTATGCCCTTGTCCAGCTCGCCATATTGGCCGAGCACCGGCGCCTTGAGCTGCCCCACCTCCTCGATCACAGACAGGGTCTGCAGGTCGTTCTTCTGGGTCACGAGCCGGCCGTAGAAGGCGACGCCGGCGTCGAGCGCGGCGCTGTGCGCGGCATAGAGCCAGACCACCCGGCCGCCCCAGCAGAAGCCGGTAATGCCACGCCGCGACGCGTCGCCGCCATGGGCGCCGGCAAAGGCATAGGTGGCATCGATGTCGGACAGCACCTGCGCGTCCGGTGCCTTGCTGACGATTTCGGCGACAAGCTGCTTGAAGTCGCTGACCTTGGTCGCGTCGCCATGGCGGGCAAACAGATCCGGCGCGACGGCATGATAGCCCGCTTTTGCGAAGCGCCGGCACATGTCGCGCACCCATTCATGGACGCCGAAAATCTCATGCACGACGACGATCACCGGCGCCTTCTTCTTGCCCGCCGGCCGGGCGACGAAGCCGGGCATGGCGAAACCGTCGCTGGTCGGGATCGAGACGGCTTCCTCCACCAGCCCGTCGGCCGGGGTCTGGATGGTGCTGGCCGCGACCGGCTGGCAGGCGGCGGCAAAACCGGCGGCAAAGGCGCCGCCGGCCAGGATGTGACGCCGGCTGAGCCCGGTCGAGGCGATCCAGTTGCGATCCTCCGCCAGCCGCTCGACGGGGGACGGCACATCATCGCGATCGGTGGTCATCGGCGCTCTCCTGCTGTGGACGGGCGCAGACTAGCCCAAGCCCACGGTCGCGCAAGCCGACGGAACAATCCCATGACGCCATCGCCGCCATCGCCGCTTCGATCGGCCCAATTTTAGGCGAGACACAGGAAATATGGCAGCTTGTCCGCAGCTTGCGGCAGACTTGATTTCGATCAGCATGATTTTTCGGAACATCGCCGCACCGGCCCAAGTTGAGCGCAGGCGGGTTACGATGCCCGTTAGGAGAGTGTGAGATGGCAAACCAGAACCAGAATCCCGGTCAGCAGGGCGGTCAGCCCGGCAAGCCCGACCAGCAGAACCAACAGGATGAACAGCGTCGCCAGCAAGGCGGCGGCCAGCAGGAACGCCGCGACAATCAGGATCGCGAGCAGCGCTGATCCCTTCATGCATCCCATAGCATGAGCTGGGGCCGTCCCGCCGGGGCGGCCCTTTTTTTGGGGCGCCAGACATGGTGAAACGGCGCCTCATGCCTGAACATCGCGCCATCGCGCTTGGCATCGCCATCCCGGCAGGATAGCGCCTGCGCCATGACCGCCCCCGCCCATCCGCGCCGCACCGCCGCCATCGCCTTCATCCTGGTGACGGCGCTGCTCGACGTCATGTCGATGGGCATCGTCATTCCGGTGCTGCCGCAGCTGATCGAGACATTGTCCGGCTCCAGCACCAGCGCGGGCCTGTGGAATGGCCTGTTCGTCGCGCTCTGGGCGGCGATGCAGTTTATCTGCTCGCCGGTGATCGGGTCGCTGTCCGATCGCTTCGGGCGCCGGCCGGTCATCCTGATCTCGGTCGCGGGGCTGGCGCTCGACTATGTGCTGATGGCGGTGGCCCCCAATCTCTGGTGGCTGGCGCTGGGCCGCATCCTTGCCGGCATCACCTCGTCCAGCTTCACCTCCACCTTCGCCTATATGGCCGACATCACCCCGCCGGAGGGTCGGGCGCGTGGCTATGGTCTGATCGGCGCAGCGTTCAGCGCGGGCTTCGTCGCCGGGCCGCTGCTGGGCGGGGTGCTGGGCGAGATCTCGCACCGTGCGCCCTTCTGGGCGGCGGCGGGCCTGTCCGGCCTCGCCTTCCTCTATGGCCTCATCGTGCTGCCCGAATCGCTCGTTCCGGAAAAGCGCATGGCGTTCAGCTGGCGCCGCGCCAATCCCTTCGGCGCGCTGCAATTGCTGCGCTCGCACCCCGAGCTGTCGAGCCTCGCGATCGTCAATTTCCTCCTCTATTTCGCCCATCATCTCTTCTCGGCCGTGTTCGTCCTCTATGCCGGCGACCGCTATGGCTGGGGCGCCTGGCAGGTCGGCACCCTGCTGGCGATGGTCGGTCTGCTCGACATGGCGGTGCAGGGCCTGCTGGTCGGCCCGGTGGTGAAACGGCTGGGCGATCGCACAACGATGGTCGTGGGCCTCGGCTTCGGCGCAGTCGGCATCGCCGCCATGGGCCTGGCGCCCACCGGCTGGCTGTTCGTCGCCGCCATGTTCCCCAATGCGCTCTGGGGCCTCGCCATGCCGACCATCCAGTCGCTGATGACGCAGCGCGTCTCCGAAAGCGAACAGGGCCAGTTGCAGGGCGCCAACAACAGTGTCGGCGCGATCGCCGGCATCGTCTCCCCGCTCTTCTTCGGCGCGGTCTATTCCGCCTCGGTCGGCACCCGTCCGATCCTGCCCTTCATCGGCAGCGCCTTCCTGATCGCGGCGCTGGTGCTGGCCGGTGCCGCCCTGCTCGGCCGCGCAGCGGGACGCAAACAGGATGGTCCTGCGCCGGCCTAGAGCATTCTGAAGTCGGCTGGAACAGCCGACGACTCGCAGAATGCGGCAAACAAAAGGAAATCAGAGCATCATCCGATTTACCCTAATCGGATGATGCTCTGAACCGGGAAAACTGGACATATCGGGGCGGTGCGACTAACCGGGCGCGAATCCCTTCCACCGCTCGACATAAAGGCGATTCGATGACGCTGCCCCTTCAGGATTCCATCCTTATCGTGGACTTCGGCAGCCAGGTGACTCAGCTCATCGCCCGGCGCGTCCGCGAAGCCGGCGTCTATTCCGAGATCGCCCCCTTTACCCAGGCCCAGGCCGCGTTCGACCGCATGAAGCCCAAGGGCATCATCCTGTCCGGTTCGCCCGCCGGCGTGCCGGAGGAAGGCAGCCCGCGTGCGCCGCAGGCCCTGTTCGACGCCGGCGTGCCGATCCTGGGCATCTGCTACGGCCAGCAGGTGATGAGCCATCAGCTGGGCGGCGAAGTGCGCCCCGGTCACGAGACCGGCGAAGGCGGCGAATTTGGCCGCGCCTTCCTGACCGTGACCGAACCCTGCGCCCTGTTCGACGGGCTGTGGGAAGTCGGCGAACGGCATCAGGTGTGGATGAGCCATGGTGACAAGGTCACGAAATTCGCGCCCGGCTTCAAGATCGTGGCGGTGTCGGACGGCGCCCCCTTCGCGGTGATCGCGGACGAGGAACGGAAATTCTACGGTACGCAGTTCCACCCCGAAGTCGTGCATACGCCCGACGGCGGCAAGCTGATCGCCAATTTCGTCCGCCATGTCTGCGGCCTGGCCGGCGACTGGACCATGGCCGAATTCCGCCAGGTCAAGATTGCCGAAATCCGCGAGCAGGTCGGCAATGGCCGGGTCATTTGCGGCCTGTCGGGCGGCGTCGACAGCGCGGTGGCCGCCGTGCTCATCCATGAAGCGATCGGCGACCAGCTCACCTGTGTGTTCGTCGATCATGGCCTGATGCGCCTGGGCGAAGCCGAGCAGGTGGTCAGCCTGTTCCGCGAACATTATGGCATCAAGCTGGTCCATGTGAACGCCGAGGAGCGCTTCCTGGGCGGCCTCGCCGGCCTCACCGACCCGGAAAAGAAGCGCAAGTTCATCGGCGGCGAATTCATCGCCGTGTTCGAGGAGGAAGCCGCCAAGATCGGCGGCGCCGACTTCCTGGCGCAGGGCACGCTGTATCCCGACGTCATCGAATCGGTCAGCTTCACCGGCGGGCCTTCGGTCACGATCAAGTCGCACCATAATGTCGGCGGCCTGCCCGAACGCATGAACATGAAGCTGGTCGAGCCGCTGCGCGAACTGTTCAAGGACGAAGTCCGCGTGCTGGGCAAGGAACTGGGCCTGCCTGACATCTTCGTCGGCCGCCATCCCTTCCCTGGCCCCGGCCTTGCCATCCGCATCCCCGGCGAAGTCACCAAGGAACGCTGCGACATATTGCGCAAGGCGGACTTCATCTATCTGGAGGAAATCCGCAACGCCGGCCTCTACGACGCGATCTGGCAGGCCTTCGCCGTGCTGCTGCCGGTCCGCACCGTCGGCGTGATGGGCGATTACCGCACCTATGACAGCGTCTGTGCGGTGCGCGCGGTCACCTCGACCGACGGCATGACCGCCGACATCTATCCCTTCGACGCCGCTTTCCTGAGCCGCGTCGCGACCCGCATCATCAACGAGGTCAAGGGCATCAACCGCGTGGTCTACGACTACACCTCGAAGCCCCCCGGCACGATCGAGTGGGAGTAAAGCCGAAATAGCGAATGTCCGGGGGACATTCGCCGGCTTTACTCGGCCGCGTAAGCGGCCGTGAGTATCTGGCTGAATCGCCGTCCGGGGGACGGCGATCCGGTTTATTCGGCACCGCACGGTGCCGCACCATTTAGACCCAGTTGCGGCGGCGCGAGCCGCCGCAGCCCTTGCCGCTTACCGCGCCGCCAGCACCGCCGCCATCTGCGCGACCAGTTCGGCCGTCGGCCCGGCATCGTCCCAGGCATAGAGCGAAACGCGCATGGCGGCCTCCCCCCCGAACGGCGCATAGGGCCGCACCGCCCGCCCGGCCGCCGCGCGCATCGGCACCAGCGACAGACCCATGCCCGCCTCCACCGCGGTCAGCACGCTGGTGAGGTCGCTGCCGGTGAAGGCGACATGGCAGCGCCGCCTCTCCCGCCCGATCCGGTCGAACATCGCGTCGCGATAGAGGCCGCCCGCCGGAAAGGCGACCAGCGGCAATGGATCAGGCCAGTCGCCCTGCCGGTCCGCGCTTTCATGCCAGCCGATCGGCTCGGCGAAACTGGCGCGACAATCGGCGCTCGGCGTCGGTTCCTTGACAGCGATGATGTCAAACTCGCCCGCGCGGTATCGGCGCGTGAGATCACGGCTGAGCCCGGTGGTGACGTCCAGCCGCACCGCCCGATATTGCTCGGAAAAGCGGGCGAACACCTGCATCATGTCGCGACTGGCGATGTCGTCGGGCAGGCCGATGCGGATCGACGCGCTGCCGGCCGGATCGGCAAGCAGGCTTTCCGCCTCCTGCTGCAGCGACAGGATGCGCCTTGCATGGCCCAGCAGCCGTTCGCCCGCCGCGGTCGGCCGCACCGGCCGTGCCGCCCGATCGACCAGCATATGCCCCACCGCCTGTTCCAGCCGGCCGAGCTGCTGGCTGATGGTCGACTGGGTCATGTGCAGCCGCTGCGCCGCGATGGTGAAGCTGCCGCTGTCGGCGATCGCGACAAAGGCACGGAGCAGGCGCGGATCGAGCATGGCATTCCATTTGGATCATGAATGATTGCCATTCATATATGTTGTTTGTCGATGATGCAGCCCCTGCCTATCCTGCGCGCCGCACAAGAACCGGGGATTTTCATGAAGACGCTTCTCGCCGCGCTGCTGGCCGCCACTGGCCTGTTGCCCCTGCCCACCGCAGCGAAGGCCGCGCCGGCCCGCGCCGACCTGCTGATCCGCCATGCGACGCTGGTCGATGTCGAGCATGGCCGGCTGGTCCCCGACCAGGCGGTCGCGACCAGGGGCGACCGGATCGTCGCGGTCGGCAACGACACCACGATCGCCGCCGCCTGGCGCGCGGGCAAGAATGTCGAGGCGAAGGGCCGCTATCTGATCCCCGGCCTGTGGGACATGCATGTCCATTTCGGCGGCGGGCCGGAACTGATCGAAGAGAATAAGGCGCTGCTGCCGCTCTATATCGCCAACGGCATCACCACCGTGCGCGATGCGTCGGGCGACCTGCCCTATGATGTGCTGCGCTGGCGCGGGGAGATTGCCGACGGGCGCCTGTTCGGCCCGACCCTGCTGAGTTCCGGCCCGAAGATCGAGGGGATCAAGCCGGTGTGGAAGGGCACGCTGGAAACCGGGTCGCAGGCGGACGTAGACCAGGCGATCGCCAAGCTGAAAGAACTGAACGTCAATTTCGTCAAGATCACGGACAGCACCCTGAAGCCCGAGTTGTTCCTCTATGCCGTGCGCCAGGCGCGCGGCGCCGGGCTGCGGGCGTCGGGCCATATCCCGATGGCCCTGACCGTCGGCCAGGCGATCGAGGCCGGGATCAGCTCGATCGAGCATATCGACTATGCCCACAAGGCGGGCGTGAAGGATGAGCCGCGGATCACCGCCGATTTCGCCGCCGGCAAGATCGACCGGGCGCAGGCGAGCGCGCAACTGGATGCCGGCTTTGACGAGACCACCGCCATGACCGCCTATCGCGACATGGCCGCGCGCGGCGTGTTCGTGACGCCGACGCTCAGCATCTCGCGCACCGTCGCCTATCTCGACAAGGAGGATCACAGCGCCGATCCGGAACTGGCCTATATCGGCCCGCGCCTGCGCAAGACCTATGACTGGCGGATCGAGCGCGCGGCCAAGGCGACGCCAGATCAGATCGCCCAGCGCCACGCCATTTACGAGCATAATGCCGCGATCCTGCCGCTGTTGCAGCAGGCCGGCGTCACCATCATGGCCGGCACCGATGCCGGCTTCCTCAACAGCTTCGACTATCCCGGCTTTGCCCTGCACCAGGAACTGGCGCTCTATGTCGATCGTGGCCTGACCCCGGCCCAGGCGCTGGCCAGCGCCACCCGCGCCGGCCCGGCCTGGTTCGGCCTGCTCGACCGTTATGGCGCGGTGGCGGAGGGCAAGCAGGCGGATATGGTGCTGCTGACCGCCAATCCGCTGGAGGATATCCACGCCACCAAGGCGATCGACGCGGTGATCCTGCGCGGCACATTGCAGGACCGGGCCAAGCTCGACGCGCTGCTGGCAGAGACGAAGGCGAAGGTCGCCGCCTGGAATGCGGCGGCGACCCGGCCCTGACGGATCAGCCGCGCATCAGCATGTCGGCCGGCACCGGCAACATGTCGACCTTGCCGGTCGCCACGTCATAGACGGCGGCGACCACCTTCAGCGTGCCCGCCTTCACCTTCTCCTCGATCACCGGCGAGGCGTTGACCAGAGTCGCCGCCTGCACCAGCGCATTGGTGCGGGTGACGATGGCCGCATCCTTGCTGCGGGCAAGATAGAGGGCGGGCAGGATCGCGGGGAAGAGCGCGCTGATCTGGCCCGGCACTTCGGGATTGTCGATTGCCGCCTTCACCGCGCCGCAATTGCTGTGGCCCATGACCACCAGCGCCTTCAGCCCCAGCACCGCCACGCCATATTCCAGGCTGGCGACGATTTCGGGCGTGGTGATGTTGCCGGCGATGCGGGTGACGAACAGCCGGCCGATATATTCGTCGAACACCATCTCCACCGGCACGCGCGAGTCGGCGCAGGAGAGGACGCCGACCACCGGCCATTGCCCCTCGGCCGCGCGCGCCTTGATGATCGACAGGTCCTGCAAATGGGCGGTCGGCTTGCCGGCGACGAAGCGGGCGTTGCCGGCCATGATCTCGGCCAGGGCAGCGTCCGGCGTCATCGACGCATCCGGGCCGTCGGCGGGAGGCGCCGCCATCGCTGGTACGGACGGCAGGGCGGCCATGGCCACCCCACCCGCCATCGTCATCGCTGTCAGAAAGGCGCGGCGGGAGGGCGCGGCGCCATCCTCCTCCTGCGTCCCGTGCGGCTGGTCATGCATGCCATCGACGTCCGAACACATGGGTCTGTCTCCCTGTGATGAGGAGACGCCATGATGCCGGACCGGTTTGCGCGAGGCAATGGAAAGACCTAGACCGCTGGCATCGCCGACGATCCGATGGAGCCCCGCTTGCCCGACACCCGACTTGGCCATCCCGTCTATCGCGACATGCCGACCACCATCTTCGAGCATATGTCGGCCCGCGCACGCGAAACCGGCGCAATCAATCTGGGGCAGGGCTTTCCCGAAGGGCCGGGACCGCAGGAAGTGCTGCAGGCCGCGGCGAATGCGCTGCTGACCCGGTCCAGCCAATATCCGCCGATGCCCGGCCTGATCGAACTGCGCACGGCGCTGGCCGATCATTATGCCCGGCGTCAGGGGCTGAACCTCAGCCCACAGGAAATCATCGTCACATCGGGCGCGACCGAGGCGATTGCCGCCAGCCTGCTGGCGCTGGTGCGACCGGGAGACGAGGTGCTGATGCTGGCGCCGCTCTATGACGCCTATCTGCCGCTGGTGGAGCGGGTCGGCGGCGTAGCCAGGGTAGTGAAGCTGACGCCGCCCGACTGGCGCGTCACCCGCGACGCGCTGGAGGCGGCAATCACGCCCCGGACCCGCATCCTTCTGATGAACAATCCGGTCAATCCGACCGGCATCGTGCTGCGTGAGGCGGAACTGGCGCTGCTGGCGGACCTGTGCGTCGCCCATGACCTGATCGCGCTGTGCGACGAAGTCTGGGAGGAAACCGTCTATGACGGCCTGCCGCATCGCCCGCTGATCGGCTTTCCCGGCATGCGCGAGCGTACGGTCAAGATCGGGTCGGCGGGCAAGATCTTCTCCGTCACCGGCTGGAAGGTCGGCTGGATGTGCGCCGCGCCGCCGATCGCCACCCTGCTCGCCCGTGCGCACCAGTTCCTGACCTTCACCACCCCGCCCAACCTGCAATGGGCGGTGGCGCAGGGGCTGGGCTGGCCCGACCAATGGCTGAACGACCAGCGCGCCGCCTATCAGGCGTCGCGCGATCGGCTGGCGACGGGGCTGATCAAGGCGGGCTATGTCGTGCAACCCAGCGGCGCCACCTGGTTCCTGTCGATCGACCTGCCCGCGTCCGGCATCGCGATGGATGACGTGACCTTCTGCAACCGGATCATCGACGAGGCGGGCGTGGCGGCAATCCCGATCTCCGCCTTCTACCCCGATGATCCGGTCACCCATCTGGTCCGCCTCTGCTTCTCCAAGTCGGACGCGACGCTGGATCAGGCGATCGAGCGGCTCGCCGCCTTCCGCGCCAGCCTTGGCTGACGCAGGATCGCCGCGCCCAGGATCAGCATCAGGATCAAGAGCAGTCCCTGTGCGGCCAGGAAAGGCGGCTCGCTGCCGGTCGGCGCCAGCCGATTGAGCGCCGGCACCTTGAGGAAGCCCTGCACGACAGCCACGAACAGGTTGAGCCACAGGGCGATGGTCGCGGTGACCGCATAGACGCCCCGCGCCCGGCCCCGCAGGCCAAGGCCGTAAAAGGCAGAGAAGGCGATAATCAGCACCAGCGTCGAGAGGGTGCCGACGCCGATCGCCGGGGTGAAGCCGCGAAAGGGAAAGAGGAAGCCGGTCAGGCTGGTGAGCAGGGTCGTCACCAGGAACAGGCCCTGCATTTTGTGCAGGACATGCCCCTTCGCCATGGCCGGCAGGGCGACAAGGCCGCTGACGATGCCGATCAGGCTGATCGCGACATGCAGGGCGATGAAGGCGGGAATGGAAAGACCGAGGATCATGATGCTTCTCCCTGGAAAATTCCCGTCACCCCCGCGAAAGCGGGGGTGACAAAAGAGGTCAGGCGGTCACCCGATAACGGGGCGCCGCATCCCTGAGCGACAGGTTGGGCCGAAGCGCGGCCCGCGCGGCGAGATAGGCGTCGAGGTCGGCATTGTCCGGCAGGGCCGGAATGGTGATCGCCTCGCCCATGTCGAGCCCGGCCAGTGCCGCGTCGACCATCACCTCGACATCCATCACCATGTGCGGCGGCAGGCCGGCCATCTGTTCCGCCGTCCAGATGGCGGTGCGGGTGATGCCGGGCAGCACCGCCTGCACCTTCACGCCCTTGCTGCCCAGTTCGACCTGCAACGCTTCGGTAAAGGCCAGCACATAGGCCTTGGTCGCGGGATAGACGGCGGTGAAGCCATCCGGCATCAGCGCGGTGACCGACGTGATGTTGATCAGCGTGCCTACGCCCCTGGCCGCCAGCCGCGGCGCAATGGCGCGGGACAGCCGCGTCACCGCCAGGATGTTGAGGTCGATCAGGCCGGTGAGATAGGCCGGATCGGTCTCGACAAAGGCCTGTTCCCCGGCAATGCCGGCATTGTTGACCAGGCCGGTGATCGCGTCATCGTCGCGCAGCCGCGCCTCGACCCGCGCCAGATCGTCGGCTTGTGACAAGTCGGCGGCGATCACTTCCACGCTGACGCCGCTGTCGGCGCGCAGGCGGGCGGCCAGCGCCTCCAGTTTGTCGGCGCGGCGGGCGACCAGGATCAGATTGGCGCCGCGCCTGGCGAAGCGGTCGGCATAGACGGCGCCGATACCGTCCGAGGCGCCGGTGATGAGGATGGTGTCTTGAGTCATGGGATGTCTCCTTGGAGCCACCCCCGTCCGCTTCCGCACCTGTCGAAAACGAACGGGGGTCGGAATTGTCAGCCGTTGATGAAATCGAGCAGGTCGGCGTTGAACCGGTCCTGGTGAGTCTGCGTCAGCCCATGGTCGGCGCCTTCATACACGATCAGCACCGCATCCGTAACGATCTTGATGGTGGAGAGGGCAGCTGCGCCGATCGGCACGATCTGGTCGTCATCGCCATGCAGGACCAGCGTAGGCACATCGACCTTCGCCAGGTCGGCATGGAAATCACTTTCGGAAAAGGCGCGGATCGAGTCGAGCTGGCCCTTGAGGCCGCCCATCATTCCCTGTCGCCAGAACTCCTCGCGAATGCCCTCGGAGATGACCGCGCCGTCCCGGTTATAGCCGTAGAAGGGCGTGGTCAGATCCCTGAAGAACTGGCTGCGATTGGCGAACGTGCCCTTGCGGATGCCGTCGAACACGTCGATCGGCAGACCGCCCGGATTGGCTTCGGTCTTGAGCATCAGCGGCGGCACCGCGCCGATCAGCGCCAGCTTGGCGACCCGGCTGGTGCCATGGCGGCCGATATAGCGGGTGACTTCGCCACCGCCGGTCGAATGGCCGACCAGGATGATGTCGGACAGGTCCAGCGCCGCGATCAGATCGGCCAGATCGTCGGCATATTGGTCCATATTATTATTGTCCCACACCTGGTCCGACCGGCCATGGCTGCGGCGGTCATGGGCGATGGTGCGAAAGCCCTGATTGGCGAAATAGACCATCTGCGCGTCCCAGGCGTCGGCGCTGAGCGGCCAGCCATGGGAGAAGAGGATCGGCTGGCCGTCGCGCGGTCCCCAATCCTTGTAGAAGATGCGGGTGCCGTCCCTGGTGGTGACAAAATTGCTCATGTGAAATTCCCTTCTTCTGTTCCAGAAGGGCGTCCTTCACGCCCTGTGCTTGCACTATTAGGAACGATGGCGGAGGATCGGGATTGGCGGTTCCGACATTAAGCGGGCCGATTCCGACAAAGGATCAGCATATGGCCGACAGCAGTCTTCCACGCGCCGAAGTGGGCATATTGCTCTATCCGGGCTGCCAGCAGGCGATGGTCCATGGCATGACCGACCTGATCGACATTGCCGGCCAGTTCTCGGTCCAGCATGGCGGCCCGGTGGTGCGCGTCAGCCATTGGCAGATGTAGGCCGATGGCTGCTTCGCCCGCAGCCATGACACGCATGAAGGATTGGCCGGCACGCCCGACATCTGGCTGGTCCCCGGCCGCCTGACCGGCGTGCCCGAGGCGGAGGAAGCCGCGCCCTATGCCCGCTGGCTGCTGGATCGCCATGCCGCCGGGGCGACGCTCGCCTCCAATTGCGGCGGCGCCTTCCTGCTGGCGGCGACCGGCCTGCTCGATGGTCGCCCGGCCACCACCCATTGGTGGTTCGCCGACGCCTTCCGCACCCGCTTTCCTGCCGTGAAGCTCGATTGCGACCGGATCGTCATCGACGATGGCGACATCATCACCGCTGGCGGGCTCATGGCCTGGACCGACCTTGGCATGCGACTGGTCGACCGGCTGCTTGGTCCCACGGTGATGCTCGACACCGCCAAATTCCTGCTGATCGACACGGCCGGGCGCGAGCAGAAGCATTTCGCCCGTTTCCTGCCGCGCCTGACCCATGGCGACGAGCCGATCCTGAAGGTGCAGCACTGGCTCGCCGCGCGCGAGGCGAAGGCGGTCAGCGTCACGGAAATGGCGGCGCAGGCCGCACTGGAGGAACGCACCTTCCAGCGCCGGTTCAAGGCGGCGACCGCCATGACCCCGATCGAATATGTCCAGCATCTGCGCGTGGCAAAGGCACGGGAGCATCTGGAATTTACCCGGCGCACGATCGACCAGATCGCCTGGAGCGTCGGCTATGAGGATGCTGCCGCCTTCCGCAAGCTGTTCCACCGTCTGGTCGGCCTGTCGCCCGGCGACTATCGCGCCCGCTTCGCCGCGCCCAGCGCACAGGCGGCATGACGACACGCATGAGGAAGGTTCTTGCGACCTTCGACGCGGCCCGCTAGGTTCCCGTTTCGTTCCCAAAAAGGATAGTTATGGACAGCCTCGCCGCCCTTCTCATTCCCGTCGCGCTGCTGATCGGCCTCGCCGTCGGCTGGCTGCTCAAGGGCAAGGCGCTGGCGCCGCTGACCGCCGAAAAGGCCGATCTGGCGGGCAAGCTCGACATCGCCACCGCCCAGCGCAACGGCGCGATCGCCGAACTGGCGGTGGAGAAGGAACGGGTCGCCCAGGGCATGAGCCAGCTCGCCCGGCTCGAATCCGCGCAGGCCGCATCCGAACAGCGGATCGAGGCGCTGCAGGCCGCCGCCAGCCAGCGCATCGAGGCGATCCAGACCGAGCGCGAGGCTGCACTGCGTGACCTCGCCGCGCTCCAGTCCGACATCCATGCCCGCACCCAGGCGTTCGAGCAGCAGATCGCTGCGCTCAAGGATGCCAAGGAACAGCTCTCCGCCCAGTTCAGCGAGATTGGCGGCAAATTGCTCGAATCCGCCCAGACCCAGTTCCTGACCCGCGCCGACCAGCGCTTCGCCCAGGCGAGCGAGAAGAGCGAGGCGCAGTTGAAGACGCTGCTCAACCCGGTCGAAACCACGCTCAAGCGCTATGAGGAGGGCCTCGCCCGCGTCGAGAAGGATCGGGTCGGCAGCTATGCCGAACTGCGCGAGGCCGTACAGCAGGTCCATCTCGGCCAAGGCCAGGTGCGCGAGGAAACGGCCAAGCTGGTCAACGCCCTGCGCGCCGCGCCCAAGACGCGCGGTCGCTGGGGCGAGCAGCAGTTCAAGAATCTCATCGAAACCGCCGGTCTTTCTCCCTTCGTGGACTTCAAGGAGGAAGTGTCGGTCGCGGTCGAGGACGGCCGCCTGCGCCCCGACTTCGTCATCAACCTGCCCGGCGACCAGCAGATGGTGGTCGACGTCAAATGCTCGCTGGTCGCCTATCTGAACGCGGTTGACCAGGTCGATCCGGCGCAGCGCGACGCCCATATGCTCGATCATGCCCGCGCGATGCGCACCCATGCCGATGCCCTGGGGCGCAAGGCCTATTGGGAACAGTTCGACAAGGCCCCCGACTTCGTCATCATGTATGTGCCGGGCGACAATTTCGTCACCGCCGCGCTGGAAGCGGACATGGAGCTGTGGGAACGCGCGGCGAAGAATCGCGTCATCATCTGCGGCCCGGCCACCTTCCTGCCGCTCGCCCGCACGCTGGCGGGCCATTGGCGCCAAGCCAAGATGCAGGAACAGGCGCAGCAGGTCGGCCAGCTCGGCAAGGAACTCTATGAGCGACTAGCCGTCGCCGCGACCCATTTGCGCAAGCTGGGATCGGGCCTCAACAGCGCGGTCTCCAACTATAACAGCTTCATCGGCAGCTTCGAAACCCGCGTCCTCTCCACCGGCCGCAAGTTCCGCGATCTCGACATCGAGACCGGCGGCAAGGAGATCGAGGCGATGGAACCGCTCGACGTCCTCGCCCGCGACGCCCAGGCCGACGAGGCGCGCGCGCTGCCGGCAGCGGAATAGGATCGTCTGGGGCTAGCTTGCAGCCAAAGGCGCGGCCGGAAGCGTCGTGGCCACCGGTCCGCGCGGCCGCGCCTGCACCCAGGCAATCAACCCCGCAATCGCCAGGCTGGCGGCAACGCCACCAAGCACCGGTATGCCCAGCATCAGCCCCGTCATGCAGACCGGGGCATGCACCGCATAAAGCGGAAAGGAAAGTGCGCCCGCCGCCGTCATCCACCGCGATTGTCGCTGCCAGCGCAGCCCGCCCGCCAGCATCAGGGGACAGACCAGCAGGATGAAGACCATGCCGCTGGCCCAGCCATCCGCGTCGATCATCGTGCCGATGCCGAAATAGAGCGGCATCGCGACCAGGGCCGCCAGCGGCGGAACGGCTATGGTCGGCCTGTCACGCCACCAGCGCCACAATATGACCCCCACGCCATAGGCGCACATCACCCGCGGCAGGCCGAAGAGGAAGCTGGCAGGCTGCGCCCCCACGTCCACCCCCACACGACTGGCGACAACCGCGAACAGGGTCGCGCTCAGCAGCACGACATGCACCAATATCCTGGTCGACAAGCGCCGCAGGACAAGGCCGTGGGCCATATTGCCGATCAGTTCCAGGAGGATCGACCAGGCCGGCCCGTTCAAAGGATAGAGACGCCCGGTGAATAGGCTGGGAATCAGCAGCAGATTGGCAAGGGCCACCGGCCAGAGCGACATCTCATTGGTGAGGAGGAAGCCGGGCAGCGCGATCAGCCCGGCAATGGCCATGACCGGCAGGAAACGCCGATATCGCGCGCGGACGAACCTGCCGGTGGACAGCCCCTGCCCCAACCGCGCCTCATAGGTGCGCGCCATTACATAGCCGCTCAGCATGAAGAAGAAGTCGACCGCCAGATAGCCGTTGCCCCGCGCGTCGCCCGTGGTCCAGGTCAGCGCATGGAACAGCAGGACGCTGAGCGCGGCGATCCCGCGCAATCCATCGAATCCGATCAGCCGCCCCTGCATGGCGCGGCTATAGCGGGCAAGCCTTAAGAATCTGCCCATTGCCGCCCCGCCCCGGCGCTGGCATGGCTTGCCCCATGAAAAAGATCGGCCTGCTTGGCGGCTCCTTCAATCCGGCGCATGGCGGGCATCGCGCCATTTCGCTGTTCGCAAGGGACGCCCTGGGTCTCGACGAAATCTGGTGGCTGGTGTCGCCCGGCAATCCGTTGAAGCCCGCCAGGGGCATGGCGCCGCTGCCGGTCCGCCTTGCCCATGCGCAGAAAATCGCCCGCCGCGCGCCGATTCGCGCCACCGCGATCGAGCGCCAATTGGGCACCCGCTACACCGTCGACACGCTGCGCGCGCTCCGCCAGCGCTACCCCCGCACCCGCTTCGTCTGGCTGATGGGCGCCGACAATCTGGCGCAATTTGGCCAATGGCGCGACTGGCGCGGCATAGCGCGACAGATGCCCATTGCCGTAATCGCCCGTCCGGGCTATGATGACGCCGCCCGTGGCTCTACGGCCATGAGCTGGCTGCGGCGCTTCGTCCGGTCCGCGCGCCAGAGTGCAGACTGGACGAATTGGAGACCACCGGCGCTCGTGCTATTGCGCTTTCGCCCTGATCCAAGATCGGCAACCCTGCTACGGCAGGCGGACCCCCTCTGGCATCGCGAATATGAAGCAACGTGTGTGCGCGATCCGCTCACGCGCCGGATGATCGTCTAGATTGGAGTTTAATTGACTAACCTCGCCCCTGCCAACGATACGGCGCCCGCCGCCGATAGCGTGGCCGCCCTGCACGCCCTTGTCATGCAGTCGCTCGACGACGACCAGGCGCAGGAAACCATCTCCATCCCCCTCGAAGGCAAGAGCAGCATCGCCGATCATATGGTGATCGCGAGCGGCCGTTCGTCGCGTCAGGTCGCGGCGATCGCCCAGCATCTGGCCGAACGGATCAAGAAGGCCACTGGCCGCTCCGCGCGGGTCGAAGGCCTGCCGGTCGCCGACTGGGTGCTGATCGATGCCGGCGACGTGATCGTCCATCTGTTCAAGCCGGAAGTGCGCAGCTTCTACAATCTGGAACGGATGTGGGGCTTCGTCGACGCACCGGTCGCGGGCAACGCCTGATCCTTGCCGTCGCGCCCTTCGACATGGGCGCGATGACAGGCTAGGGAGGGGCCATGCTCCTCCACATCATCGCGCGCGGCAAGATCGGGCGCTCGCCCGAAGCCGATCTGGTCGACCGCTATGTCAAGCGGCTGACCATGCCGCACAAGATCACCGAAATGCCCGACCGGGGCGGCAAGCTGCCGCCCGTCGGCCCCGGCACGGTGACGGTGATGCTCGATGAAAAGGGCAAGCAGCTTTCCTCGATGGACTTTGCCCGGCGGGTCGAGGGCTGGCGTGACAGCGGCACGCGCGAAATCCGCTTCCTGATCGGCGCCGCCGACGGCTTCGACGATGCCGAACGGACCAATGCGGACCTGCTGATCGCCTTTGGCGCCATGACCTGGCCGCACATGATCGCCCGCGCCATGCTCGCCGAACAGCTGTGGCGCGCCTGTTCGATCCTCGCCAACCACCCCTATCACCGCGAAGGCTGAGGCTCGACATGCCCGCGGCTTGCGCCTAGTCAAAGCCCTATCGGGCGGGACAAGCGGTTGAAGCGCAGCATCATCAGCAACAGCATCACGGGCATCGCCCTAGCCGGCATCTTGGCCCTTGTCGCCACGCGCCTGCCCGCCGCGGATGATGTCGCGATCATCCTGCCCGGCACCGCCGGCACCACGCTGGCACAGGAACAAAAGGCGCTGCGCGACGCCCGCCGCCAGTCGGTGGAGGCCGCCGACCGATCGGTCCGGCTGGAGCGCCAGGCCGGCATGGCCCGTGACGAGGCCGAACAGGCAGGCCGCCGCGCCGCTGCCATGGCCGCCCGCATCCAGCAGGCCGAGGCCGACGTGCAGGCCGCCCAGGCCCGCATCGCCATCATCGCCCGGATGCAGCGCGCCCAGGCCGCGCGCCTCGCCGTCCGGCAGGAACCGGTGGTGCGACTGACCGCCGCGCTGCAGATGATGAGCCGCCGGCCGCTCGCGCTTGCCCTCGTCCAGCCCGGATCGATCAGCGACGCCGTCCATATGCGCGCGGTGCTGGGACAGGTGCTGCCGGTGATCGAACAGCGCACCGCAGGCCTGCGCGCCGAACTGGACCGCAGCCGCGCGATCCGCGCCACCGCGCAGCAGGCCGCCGACGCCCTGACCAAGAGCCGCCGCGCCCTCACCGATCGCCAGGCCGCCCTGCGCCAGCTCGAAACGCAAAAGCGCGTCGCCGCCCGCGACTATCGCGCCAATGCCGGGCTGGAGAGCGAACGCGCGCTGGCGCTGGGCGAGAAGGCGCGCGACATTGTCGACCTGATGGACCAGCTGGAGGTGGCGAGCGACCTGCGCGATCGCCTAGCGCAACTGTCCGGTCCGGTGCTGCGCCCCGCCCGCCCCGACCAGGCCGGCGCTCCCGCCCCCGACCGCGAGACGCTGGACAGCGGCCCGCCGCCCTATCGCCTGCCCGTCGTCGGCCAGCTCGTCACCGGCATGGGCGAGGTGAATGACGGCGGCGTGCGCTCGCGCGGCCTGACCCTGGTGACCCAGGCCGGCGCCCAGGCGGTCGCGCCGACCGCCGGCCGCATCGCCTTTGCCGGCCCCTATCGCGGCTATGGCCAGATCCTGATCATCGACCATGGCCAGGGCTGGACCACCCTCATCACCGGCCTGCACCGCGTCACCGCTCAGGTCGGCGAGAGTGTGCGCCAGGGCGACCCGGTCGGCCTCACCGCCGCCCAGGGCCGCCCCACCGTCACCATCGAACTGCGCCGCAACGGCCGCCCGGTGGACATCGTGCCGCTGGTGGGACTGGGCTAACGCAATCGCAAGACTTGCCGCTTACGCCTGCTTGGGTGAACGCTCATACGCCCTTGCCCTTGCCCGCACATGAGATCTGGCCCGATCTGTGGCAGAGCGCCAGTGCTTGGCGGGGACGAATGATCGAAGAGTTCGCCCGCGCCGAGGCGGTCGTGACCGAAGCGTTGATCCAGCTTTCCAATGTCCCGGCCAAGGGCAAGAACATCAATCTGCCCCATCTTGTGGGCCAGCGATTTGCCGCACTGGCCAAGGCCATCGGCACCGACGGCCCATTTGCCGTCGAAGGCAAGGCACTATCCAAGTCCCTGGAAGAGTTCATCGCCTTTGAAACGCTGCGCGCGACCTTGTGCCATGGTACGCAGACCGTCACCGTCGATCACAAGGGCCGATGGCACGTCACCTTGCGCGTGCAGGCATTACGAGGCGGCAAAGCCGTGCACGAGACGTTGGTGCTCGACGAAAACGAAGCCATCGAACGTTGCAAAATGATTCATGCGGCGCGGCAACGGCTGGAATCCAAGATCAGCCTCATGATCAAGGGTCTCGCCGGATAAGGCAATAATCACCCCCATTAACCCCACGCTCATCGACGCCAGGCAACATTGGTCCAAGCGCGCTTTTGCGTTGGATAGCGAATCGACGTATATCGATCCCTTGATGCGGACTCCAAGGACAGCCATGAAATCCACCTTCCTGCAGGGCGCGGTCGCGCTCGGCGCGCTTGCGCTCATCCCCGCCACCACCGCGGCGCTCGCCGATGGCGAGGCATCGAGCTACAAGGCGCTCGACGAATTCATGGACGTCTTCCAGAAGGTCCGCAGCGACTATGTCGAGAAGGTCGACGACGAAAAGCTGATCAAGGGCGCGATCGACGGCATGCTCGCCAGCCTCGATCCGCACAGCAGCTTCCTCGACGCGCGCGATTTCCAGAATCTGCGCACCCAGACCGAGGGCAGCTATGGCGGCCTTGGCCTGTCGGTCACGCAGGAGGATGGCGCGGTCAAGGTGATCGCCCCGACCCAGGATACGCCGGCCTGGCGCGCCGGGATCAAGGCGGGCGACTATATCACCCACATCGACGGCCAGCTCATCTATGGCGGCACACTGGATGAAGCAGTGGACAAGATGCGCGGCGCGCCGGGCACCAGCATCAAGCTGACCATCGTGCGCACTGGCCGCGACAAGCCGATCGACCTCACCCTCACCCGCGAGATCATCGAGATCAAGCCGGTGAAGTGGGAAGTGAAGAACAATATCGGCGTCATCAACATCGTCAGCTTCTCGGCCAATACCGGCGCCGATGTCCGCTCGGCGATCCGCAGCATCGACAAGAGCCTGGGCCACAAGCCGACCGGCTATATCCTCGACCTGCGCTCCAATCCCGGCGGCCTGCTGGATGAAGCGGTGTCGACCAGCGACGTCTTCCTGGAACGCGGCGAGATCGTGTCGCAGCGCGGCCGCAACAAGGGCGATGTCGAACGCTATTATGCCAAGCCCGGCGATGACGCGAAGGGCCTGCCGGTGATCGTGCTGGTCGATGCGGGCTCCGCCTCGGCCTCCGAAATCGTCGCCGGCGCACTGCAGGACCAGCATCGCGCGCTCATCATGGGCGAACGCAGCTTCGGCAAGGGCTCGGTCCAGACCATGCTGCCGCTGTCGAACACCACCGCGCTCAAGCTCACCACCGCGCGCTACTTCACGCCTTCGGGCCGCAGCGTGCAGGAAGGCGGCATCCAGCCGGACATCAAGGTGCCGCAGCTCAGCGACCCGGATTACAAGGATCGCCCCAAGTTCCGCGAAAGCGACCTGCGCCGCCACCTGATCAACGAGATCAAGACCGACGACGCCGCGTTGGAAGAGGACAGCAAGGAAGATCCGCGCTTCGCCCAGACGGCCGAGGAGCTGAAGAAGAAGGGGATCGAGGACTTCCAGCTCGATTATGCGCTCAAGACCATTTCCCGCCTCGCCGGCACGCCGGGCGCCACCATCGCCCAGGCGCAGCAGGCCGCTGCGCGCAAGCCCGGCGCGAAATGAGTCGTGCCCGTTCGGATGACCGGACGGGCAAGTTCAGCATGACGAAAGGCGGACAAGGGTTTAAGCGGGCGATATGAACAGCTTGTCCCCCGCCCTGGGCCGCGCCCGCCTGCTTGCCCTGCTCGTGCCCGTGATCGCGCTGGGCACGGCCTATGCCTCCCAATATCTGGGCGGCCTGCATCCGTGCGAAATGTGCTGGTGGCAGCGTTATCCCCATATGGCGGCGATCCCGCTCGCGCTGGTCGCCTATGCGCTGCGCGGCCGCGCCTGCATGAGCGGCCTGTTCGCCGGTTTCGCCGGCATCGCCATCGGCATCAGCGGCGCCATCGGCCTGTTCCATGCCGGGGTCGAATATGGCTGGTGGGAAGGACTGACCGCCTGCTCGACCACGCCGACCGGTGGCAGCAGCGCCGATATTTTGAGCCAGATCATGGCGACGCCGATCACCCGCTGCGATGTTGCGCCCTGGAGCCTCTTCGGCATTTCGCTGGCAGGCTATAACGGCCTCTTGTCGGGCGCGGCCGCGCTCGCCATCTTGGCCCTGCTGCTGAAAGCGAGGAAGGCATGAGCGCCACCAAGGATTTCCCCCGGCCAGGACGTCGCACCAATGCAACTGATCGCGCCTCCATGGTGCGCGTCGACCAGGCGGGCGAATTCGGCGCGGTGCGCATCTATGCCGGGCAGCTTGCGGTGATGGGCGATCGCCATCCCTATGGCCGGCTGATCGCCGGCATGGCCGCGCAGGAGGAACGCCACCGCGCCGCCTTCGACGCGCTGATCGCCAAACGCGGCGTGCGCCCGACCGCGATCCATCCGATCTGGAATGTCGCCGGCTTCGCGCTGGGCGCCGTGACCGCCGCGATGGGGCCGAAGGCCGCCATGGCCTGCACTGCCGCGATCGAGACCGAGATCGACCTTCATTATGAGGAACAGTTGCAGCAACTGGGCGAGGATGATCCGGAACTCTCTGCCCTGATCAAGGATTTCCAGGCGGAGGAGGTCGAGCATCGCGACGCCGCCATCGCCCATGGCGCGGAACAGGCCCCGGCCTATCCGCTGCTGTCCGGCGCGATCCGCCTGGGTTGCCGCGCCGCCATCGCGCTCTCGAAGCGCATCTGAACAAGGGACGGACCGATGATGAAGACCCCGTTGATCGCTCTGGCCGCCGGCCTGATGCTGGGCACCGCCGCCCCCGCGCTCGCGCAGCAGGACAGCGCCTCCACGGCCGCCACCAGCACCGGCTCCGAAAAGGTCAATCTGGTCATCGTCTATGGCGATGATGCCTGTCCCCAGAGCCAGGGCGACGGCATCGTCGTGTGCGCGCGCAAGGGCGAGGAGGAACGCTACCGCATTCCCGAGCCGCTGCGTGGCGACCCCAACAAGCCCAGCAACCAGGCCTGGGGCGAGCGAGTGAAGTCGATGGAATATGTCGGTCGCGACGGCACCGAAAGCTGCTCGCCGGTCGGCGGCGGCGGCGCCACCGGCTGCTTCGCCAAGCTGTCGCGCCTCGCCAAGGCGGAACGGCAGCAGGCCGACAATGCCAGCTGGAAGGATCTGGTCGAAGCCGAGCGCGCCAGGCGCCTGTCGACCATCGACGCCGACAGCGAAGCGATCGAAAAGCGCGTTCTGGCCGAGGAAAAGGCCGACGCCGATGCCAAGAAGGCGCAGGAACAGGAAGTCCCGCCCCGGCCGTGACGGCATGGGGCGTCCTGCGGCGTCTGTTCATATCGATCCCGCGCCAGTGCAGCGCGGGACGAACGGGGTGCAACCGGGGCGAATGAAGGAATTGATGATGCGTCTCCCCCGCCCCCTGCTGATCGCCGGCCTGGCCGCGCTGGCCCTGCCCGCTGCGCCCGCCGTCGCCCAGGATGATCCGCCGCAGAAGATCTTCAACCTCATCGTCTATGGCGATGATCCCTGCCCGACGGGCGAGGGCGAGGAAATCGTGGTCTGCGCCCGCAAGCCCGAATCCGAACGCTATCGCATCCCCAAGAAGCTGCGCGAGAAGCCCGAAGAAGTGGGTGGCCCCGGCTGGGGCAGCCAGGTCGCGACGATGGAACAGACCCAGCGCCAGATCCTGCCCAACAGCTGCTCGGCCATCGGCAGCAACGGCTTCACCGGCTGCACCGCCCAGATGCTGCAGCAATGGTTCGCCGAACGGCGGATGCAGCAGAGCAGCAGCAGCACGCCCTGAGCTGCTTCAGGCGAGCGGGCCTGAATAGCTAGAGCCTCGCCATGCTTTCTGGCGTCATGCTGAACTTGTTTCAGCATCTATCAGGCCCCAGGACCGGTGGACCTGTTGGGAAGGATAGACCCTGAAACACGTTCAGGGTGACGGTGATGGGTGACGCGGGCGATGACCACCAACAGGGCCTAATGTATCAACACACGCCCTAGCGCGGATATAGCCCGTCCATATGCGCCAGGCTCTGCACGATCAGCGCCTCCAGCGCGCCCATGTCGATATCGGCCAGCCGTTTGACATAGAGGCAGCCCTTGCCGCGCCGATGCTTGCCCAATGCCATGAAATCGGCGTCGTCGAGACCGGCGAGATAGAAGACCAGCTCCGCCTTGCGCGGCGCAAAGCCGATCCGGCACATGTCGCCCTCGCGCCCGCTGTCATAGCGATAATGATAGCGGCCAAAGCCGATGATGCTCGGCCCCCATAGCCGCGGCGGCTCGCCCGACAGCCGCGCCATCAGCGCCGCGATGGCTCGACCATCCGCCTGTCGCTCGGCCGGTTCGACCGTGTCGAGATAGGCGGCGACATCCGCCGCCGTCTCCATGGTCTTGTTCTCGCCCGTCGCCATCGGCTTGCCTTTCGCGGCCTGTCCGACTACAGGCTAGCGCGTCATCTGGGGAGTAGCCAGCCGTTCCGCTGACGGGACGGGCCATATGTCAACATATTTGGCCGAGAGGCCATGGCATATGGGATGCGGTATCAGCCGCATCGGGCGAGACCAATGGCATCGGCTTCCCAGTCCGGCCGGGCGGGGAAGACGGTGGCATTGTGTCTTTTGTCAGAGCCCGGCCCGGACGTTCTTCATGGAAGCCTTCCTCACCTCCACCGCCCTCGTCGCGCTCGCCGAAATGGGCGACAAGACGCAGTTGCTGGCCATGCTGCTCGCCACCCGCTTCCGCAAGCCGGTGCCGATCATCCTGGGCATCTTCGTCGCGACCATCGCCAATCATTTCCTCGCCGCGCTGGTCGGCCATTCGATCGCCGGGGTGCTGACCCAGCCCTGGTTCCGCTATGCCGTGGCGGGCAGCTTCATCGCCATGGCGCTCTGGACGCTGGTGCCCGACAAGATCGATGAGGATGCGCCGCTGAAGGCCCCGTCCAAGGCCGGCGTGTTCGTGACCACGCTGCTCGCCTTCTTCCTGGTCGAGATGGGCGACAAGACGCAGGTGGCGACCGTGGCGCTGGGCGCCCAGTTCGACAATCTGCTCGCCGTCACCGCCGGCACAACCTGCGGCATGATGCTGGCCAATGTCCCGGCCGTGCTGTTCGGCGAAGCGCTGGCGAAGCGCGTGCCGATGCGCGCGTTGCAGGTCGGCGCCGCCCTGCTCTTCCTGCTGCTGGGCCTGTGGATGATCGCCGGACTGCAGGGCTGGATCGGGTAAAATCGGAACACCGCCGCCGGCGGGCGGTTGTCAGCGGGCGGCGGAAGTTGCAAGGGAAACGGCACGAACTTTCCCCTTTTCGAACAGCATGGGACGCGCGTGATGAAGGACAATCTGGTAACCATCTTCGGCGGCGGCGGCTTTCTCGGGCGCCAGGTCGCCCAGGCGCTGATGGCACGCGGCGCGCGCGTGCGCATCGCCCAGCGCGACCTCGCCAATTCGGTCAAGGTGAAGGCGCTCGGCAATCTGGGCCAGACCCAGTTCGTCGCGGCCAATATCCGCAAGCCCGACACCGTCGCCCGCGCCCTGCACGGCAGCGACATCGTCATCAACCTGGTCGGCATCCTCAGCGGCGATTTCGACGCGGTCCAGCATGAGGGCGCCGCCAATGTCGCCAAGGCGGCGGCCGCCGCCGGCGTCACCGCGCTGGTCCATGTCTCGGCGATCGGCGCCGACGCCAACAGCCCCTCGGCCTATGGCCGGTCCAAGGCTGCGGGCGAAGCCGCCGTGCTGGCTGCCTTCCCGACCGCAACCATCGTGCGCCCGTCGATCATCTTCGGCCAGGAGGACCAGTTCCTCAACCGCTTCGCCGGCGTCGCCAGCAGCGGCCCGATCGTGCCGGTGATCGGCGCCGCCACGAAGTTCCAGCCCGTCTATGTCGGCGACGTTGCCGAGGCGATCGCCAACGCGGCGCAGCAGCCCGGCCTCTTTGGCGGCAAGACCTTCGAACTCGCCGGTCCGCAGGTCATGAGCATGAAGGAAATCAACGCCTGGGTCGCCAAGGCGATCGGCCGGGGCGACAAGCCGCTGGTCGAGGTGCCCGGCGCCTTCGCCTCGCTGCTGGCGATGCTGCCCGGCGGCCCGATCACCCGCGACCAGCTCGCGATGCTGGGTCAGGACAATGTCGCCGCGCCCGGCTCGCCGGGCCTTGAGGCGCTGGGCGTCGCGCCCACGCCGATGGCCGCCGTCGCCGAACGCTGGATGGTCCCCTATCGCAAGCATGGCCGCTTCGCCGGCCGCGTGAAGGCCTGATCCATTCCCGCCATCGGCTCGACGGGCCGATGATCGGCCACGACCGGCCGTGGCCATGCCGCTTTGCCTTTTCGCTGCACTGCGGCATGGTGCATCCCTGACATATAGGCATTGCCCGGCCCTCTCCCTTCACGGGGGGAGGGCTTGGCTTATGCGCCCCCTGCTTGAGGATCCGACATCCCCATGGACATGCATTATCTGACGGTCATCCTGCTCGGCATCGTGGAGGGATTGACCGAATTTCTCCCCGTGTCCTCGACCGGCCATCTCATCCTGGCGAGCGAGCTGCTCGGCTATGATGCGTCGGTCTGGGCGATGTTCAACGTCATGATCCAGCTCGGCGCGATCCTCGCCGTCGTCGTCCTCTACTGGCGCACCTTCTGGGCGGTGGCCATGGGCCTGCTGCGCCTCGATCCGGTCAGCATCCGCTTCGTGCGCAACCTGCTGGTCGCCTTCATCCCCGCCGTCGTCATCGGCCTTGCCCTGCACGACTATATCGACACGCTGCTCGGCTCGCCCCGCGTGGTCGCGTGCGCCCTGGTCGTCGGCGGCGTCGCCATCCTGGTGATCGAACGCCTCATCAAGGAACAGCGCTTCCACGGCATCGCCGACATTCCACTGGTCCGCGTCATCGGCATCGGCTTCATCCAGTGCCTCGCCATGGTGCCGGGCGTCAGCCGCTCGGGCGCGACCATCATGGGCGCACTGACCCTGGGCGTCGAACGCCGCACCGCCGCCGAATTCAGCTTCTTCCTCGCCATCCCGACCATGCTCGGCGCCTCGACGCTGGAACTGCTCAAGAAAGGTGACCAGCTCACCAGCGCCCAGGTCGGCTGGGACAGCATCGCACTCGGCTTCATCGTCTCCTTCATCGTCGCGCTGCTGGTGATCAAATGGTTCGTCGGCCTGGTGTCGCGCCATGGCTTCGCGCCTTTCGCCTGGTATCGAATCATGGCCGGCATCGGCGCGCTGGTCTGGCTCAGCCTGAGATAAGGCCGATACGGACCTAATATTTGAAAGATAATTACAGCGCCGCGACAGTCTTTTCCCAAACCGCCAGATAATAGGTCAGCTTAGCTGTCTTAAATGCCAGAATCCGCGTGACTCCGCGGGTTTTCCTGCTATGCGCACTGCAAACAATCGTTGCAGGGAAATGCCATGGCTGAAAATCCGATGCTGAAGTTCGTGGGCAAGGAACAGGCCTATCCGGAAAAGCGCGGCGCTGATGCGCGCGCCGAGGACTTTCTGGAAATCAGCAAGTCCTTCATCCTGGACAAGGCCGAGGAACAGGCGTCGCGCTGCTCGCAATGCGGCGTGCCCTATTGCTCGACCCATTGCCCGCTGCACAATCACATCCCCGACTGGCTGCGCCTGACCGCCGAGGGCCGGTTGCGCGAAGCCTATGAGCTGTCGAACCTGACCAGCACCATGCCGGAAATCTGCGGCCGCATCTGCCCGCAGGACCGTCTGTGCGAGGGCAATTGCGTGATCGAATTTTCCGGCCACGGATCGGTCACCATCGGCTCGGTGGAAAAGTTCATCACCGACACCGCCTGGAAGGAAGGCTGGGTCGAACCGCTGGTCCCCGGCGCCGCGCGCGGCCAGTCGGTCGGCGTCATCGGTGCCGGCCCCGCCGGCCTCACCACCGCCGAATATCTGCGCGTCGCGGGCTATGAAGTGCATGTCTATGACCGGCACGACCGCGCCGGCGGCCTGCTGACCTATGGCATCCCCGGCTTCAAGCTGGAAAAGGACGTGGTCATGCGCCGCGTCCAGCGCCTCAAGGATGGCGGCATCATCTTCCACGAAGGGTTCGAGGTCGGCCGCGACGCCAGCATGGAACAGCTGCGTGCGAAGCATGACGCGATCCTGATCGCCACCGGCGTCTACAAGGCCCGCGACATCAAGGCGCCGGGCGTCGGCGCACCGGGCGTGGTCAAGGCGCTCGACTATCTCACCGCCTCCAACAAGGCGGGCTTTGGCGATGCCGTGCCCGGCCATGAGGATGGCACCCTGCTCGCCACCGGCAAGAATGTCGTCGTGATCGGCGGCGGCGACACCGCGATGGACTGCGTCCGCACCGCCATCCGCCAGGGCGCCAAGTCGGTGAAGTGCCTCTATCGCCGCGACCGCGACAATATGCCCGGCTCGCAGCGCGAAGTCGCCAATGCCGAGGAGGAAGGCGTCGAGTTCGTCTGGCTGACCGCGCCGATCGCCTTCGAGGGCACAGAACATGTCACCGGCGTCAAGGTCACCAAGATGCGCCTGGGTTCGCCCGATGCATCGGGCCGCCGCGCACCCGAGCCCGATCCGGGCAGCGAACATACGCTGGAAGCCGATCTGGTCATCAAGGCGCTGGGCTATGATCCCGAAGACCTGCCCCGCCTGTTCGGCGCCGACGACCTGTCGGTCACCCGCTGGGGCACGCTGCGCGTCGATCACAAGACCATGATGACCAGCATGGATGGCGTCTTCGCCGCCGGCGACATCGTGCGCGGCGCATCGCTGGTGGTCTGGGCCATCCGCGATGGCCGCGACGTGACCGACCATATGCACAAATATCTCAAGGCCAAGGCCGTCGCCGCTGCCAGCGAGAAGGTTGCCGCGTGATGCGCCTCGCCTTCCTGTCCCTGTTTCTGCTGGCGACCCCGGTCGCCGTGCAGGCGCAGACGCCGGTGGCGCCTGTAGCCGCCGAGCAGCCGGTCGATCCGGCGCTGCTCGCCAAGGCGCAGCCGATCGCGGCCCTCATCCTGCCCGACGGCACGATGGAAAAGATGATGGGCCCGATGATGCAGAAGATGATGGGCCCGATGATGGACAGCATGACCAAGATGCCCATCCGCGAGTTCCTGAAGGTCGGCGGCATCGATCCCGAACGGGCCGAAGGCCTGGGCGAAGGCACGATGGAGGAAATGATGGCGATCCTCGATCCCAATTTCCGCAAGCGGATGGACGTGATCGTCAACACCATGATGCCGGCCATGGGCCGCTTCATGGGCCGTTACGAACCGGACATGCGCGCCGGCATGGCGGAGGCATTTGCCTATCGCTACAATGCCACCGAGCTGGATCAGATCGCCGCCTTCCTGAAGACGCCGACCGGCGCCAAGTTCGGCGAGGGCTTCATGCAGCTGGCAACCGATCCCCATTATATCGGCCGCATGCAGAAGATCATGCCCGACATGATGAAGGCCATGCCGGAGATCATGCAATCCTCCCAGGCCGAACTCGCCAAGCTGCCCAAGCCGCGCACCTATAAAGACCTGACCAAGGCCGAACGCGACCGCCTCACCGCATTGCTCGGGGCGGACACGCAAAAGGCAAACTGACGATCGACGCCGGCACGCCGGCACCAACAGAATGAAGGCGGCCGTGCCCCAAGAAGGGGACGGCCAGATGCAAGGGTAAGTCATCATGACCGACACCAATTTCATGGCCAGCCCCGAAGAGCGCGCACGCATCGCTGCCGAGGGCATGTATCATCCCGAGATGGAGGGCGATGCCTGCGGCGTCGGCCTGGTCGCCGCGACCGACGGCCGGCCCAGCCGCCGCGTCGTCTCCTCCGCGATCGATGCGCTGAAAGCGGTGTGGCACCGCGGCGCGGTCGACGCCGATGGCAAGACCGGCGACGGCGCGGGCATCCATGTCGACCTGCCGGTCCGCTTCTTCGACGATGCAATCGCCGATTCGGGCCACAAGCCGCTGCCCAACCGCCTCGCCGTCGGCATGATCTTCCTGCCGCGCACCGACCTCAGCGCGCAGGAAACCTGCCGCACCATCGTCGAGGCCGAGATCATCGACGCGGGCTACACCATCTATGGCTGGCGCCAGGTGCCGGTCGACGTCTCCGTCATCGGCGAGAAGGCGCAGCGCACGCGTCCCGAGATCGAGCAGATCATGATCGCCGGCCCGATGCCGGAGGAACGCGACGTCGGCGAGTTCGAGAAGGATCTCTACCTGATCCGCCGCCGTATCGAGAAGAAGGTGATCGAAGCGCAGATCAGCGATTTCTACGTCTGCTCGCTGTCGTGCCGCTCGATCATCTACAAGGGCCTGTTCCTCGCCGAATCGCTGTCGGTCTTCTATCCGGACCTGCAGGATGAGCGGTTCGAGAGCCGCGTCGCGATCTTCCACCAGCGCTATTCGACCAACACCTTCCCGCAATGGTGGCTGGCCCAGCCGTTCCGCACCCTCGCCCATAATGGCGAGATCAACACGATCCGCGGCAACAAGAACTGGATGAAGAGCCACGAGATCAAGATGGCTTCGCTGGCCTTCGGCGAGCAGTCGGAGGACATCAAGCCGGTGATCCCGGCCGGCGCGTCGGATACCGCCGCACTGGACGCCGTGTTCGAAGCGATCTGCCGCTCGGGCCGCGATGCGCCCACGGCCAAGCTGATGCTGGTGCCCGAGGCATGGCAGGCGGAAAGCGCCGAGCTGCCCAAGGCGCATGCCGACATGTATGAATATCTCGCCTCCGTGATGGAGCCGTGGGATGGCCCGGCCGCGCTCGCGATGACCGACGGCCGTTGGGTCGTGGCCGGCGTCGACCGCAACGCGCTGCGCCCGCTGCGCTACACGCTGACCGGCGACAATCTGCTGATCGTGGGTTCGGAAACCGGCATGGTCGTCGTGCCCGAAACCACCATCGTCCAGAAGGGCCGCATGGGTCCGGGCCAGATGATCGCGATCGATCTGCAGGAAGGCGAAGTCTATGACGACCGCGCGATCAAGGATCGCATCGCGGGCGAGCGCCCCTATGGCGACCTGATCAAGGACTTCCTCGACATCACCGACCTGCCCGACGTCCCCAGCGCCTTGCCGGCGTGGGACAAGGCGGAACTGACCCGTCGCCAGGTCGCGGCCAACATGACGCTGGAGGATATGGAACTGATCCTCGCGCCGATGGTGGAGGATGCCAAGGAAGCGATCGGCTCGATGGGTGACGACACGCCGCTGGCGGTCATCTCCGACAAGCCGCGTACCATCAGCCATTTCTTCCGCCAGAATTTCAGCCAGGTCACCAACCCGCCGATCGACCCGTTGCGCGAACGGCATGTGATGAGCCTCAAGACGCGCTTCTCCAACCTCCACAATATCCTGGAGGAAGATGCGCAGAACAGCCATGTGCTGGTGCTGGAATCGCCGGTGCTCAACAGCGCCGAATGGGCGCGGCTCAAGGCCTATTTCGGCCCGGCCGTGGCCGAAATCGACTGCACCTTCCCCTCGACCGGCGGCCAGGAACAGCTGCGCGCGGCGATCGCCCGCATCCGTGAGGAGGCCGAGCAGGCGGTGCGCGAAGGGCGCAGCGAACTGTTCCTGACCGACGAGCGCGCCGGGCAGGACCGGGTCGCGATCCAGGGCGTGCTGGCGGCCGCGGCCGTCCACACCCATCTCGTCCGCAAGGGCCTGCGCAGCTATGCGTCGATCAACGTGCGGTCGGCCGAAGCGCTCGACACCCATTATTTCGCGGTGCTGATCGGCGTCGGCGCGACCACGGTAAACGCCTATCTGGCCGAAGCCAGCATCGCCGATCGCCACGCCCGTGGCCTGTTCGGCGACCTGACCCTCGACCAGTGTTTCGAACGTCAGCGCACCGCGATCAACGAGGGTCTGCTCAAGATCATGTCCAAGATGGGCATCGCGGTCGTCAGCTCCTATCGCGGCGGCTATAATTTCGAAGCGGTCGGCCTGTCGCGCGCCCTGGTCAACGATCTCTTCCCCGGCATGCCGGCGAAGATCTCGGGCGAAGGCTATGCCTCGCTCCACTATTCGGCGATGCTGCGCCACGACAAGGCCTATGACAGCGCGGTCGTCCGCCTGCCGATCGGCGGCTTCTACCGCCAGCGCAACGGCGGCGAGGCCCATGCCTATTCCGCCCAGCTGATGCACCTGCTGCAGACCGCCGTCGGTACCGACAGCTATTCGACCTATCTGCAATTCTCGCGCGGCGTGCGCGACCTGCCGCCGGTCTATCTGCGCGACCTGATGGAGTTCAACTTCGCCCGCGAGGCGGTGCCGATCGACGAGGTCGAAGCCACCACCGAGATCCGCAAGCGCTTCGTGACGCCGGGCATGTCCCTGGGTGCGCTCAGCCCCGAAGCGCATGAGACGCTGGCGATCGCCATGAACCGCATCGGCGCCAAGGCGGTGTCGGGCGAGGGTGGCGAGGATGCCGCGCGCTTCAAGCCCTATGAGAATGGCGACAATGCCAACTCGGTGATCAAGCAGATCGCGTCGGGCCGCTTCGGCGTCCATGCCGAATATCTGGGGTCGGCCGAGGAAATCGAGATCAAGGTCGCACAGGGCGCCAAGCCCGGCGAGGGCGGCCAGCTGCCCGGCTTCAAGGTGACCGAATTCATCGCCCGCCTGCGTCACTCGACACCCGGCGTGACGCTGATCTCGCCGCCGCCGCACCATGACATCTACTCGATCGAGGATCTCGCGCAGCTCATCTATGACTGCAAGATGATCAACCCGCGCGCCCGCGTCTGCGTCAAGCTGGTCAGCCAGGCCGGCATCGGCACGGTCGCGGCCGGCGTTGCCAAGGCGCATGCCGACGTCATCCTGGTCGCCGGCCATGTCGGCGGCACCGGCGCCAGCCCGCAGACCTCGATCAAATATGCCGGCACCCCCTGGGAAATGGGTCTGTCGGAAGCCAATCAGGTGCTGACCCTCAACGGTCTGCGCCACCGCGTGAAGCTGCGCACCGATGGCGGCCTCAAGACCGGGCGCGACATCGTCATCGCCGCGATCCTGGGCGCCGAGGAGTTCGGCATCGGCACGCTGTCGCTGGTCGCCATGGGCTGCATCATGGTGCGCCAGTGCCACAGCAACACCTGCCCCGTGGGCGTCTGCGTGCAGGATGAGAAGCTGCGCCAGAAGTTCACCGGCACCCCGGAAAAGGTCATCAACCTGATGACCTTCATCGCCGAGGAAGTGCGCGAGATCCTGGCCCGCCTGGGCTTCCGCAGCCTCGACGAAGTGATCGGCCGCACCGAACTGTTGAAGCAGGTCAATCGCGGCGCCGAGCATCTCGACGATCTCGACCTCAACCCGATCCTGGCCAAGGTCGACGCCCCCGACGAGCATCGCCGCTTCAGCCTGCCCCAGTGGCGCAATGAAGTGCCCGACAGCCTCGACGCGCAGATGATGAAGGACGCGCGCGCCGTATTCGAGCGCGGCGAGAAGATGCAGCTGACCTACACGGTGCGCAACACGCACCGCGCCGTCGGCACCCGCCTCTCCTCCGCCGTGACCGAAAAGTTCGGCATGTCGACCTTGGCGGACGGCCATCTGACCGTGCGCCTGCGCGGTTCGGCCGGCCAGTCGCTCGGCGCCTTCCTCTGCAAGGGCATCACCCTGGAAGTGTTCGGCGACGCCAACGACTATGTCGGCAAGGGGCTTTCGGGCGGCATCATCAAGGTGCGCACCACCGTCTCCTCGCCGCTCTCGTCGAAGGACAACACCATCCTGGGCAACACCGTCCTCTACGGCGCGACCAGCGGCAAGCTGTTCGCGGCGGGCCAGGCCGGCGAGCGCTTCGCGGTCCGCAATTCGGGCGCGAAGGTGGTGGTCGAAGGCTGCGGCGCCAATGGCTGCGAATATATGACCGGCGGCACCGCCGTGATCCTGGGCAAGACCGGCGCCAATTTCGGCGCGGGCATGACCGGCGGCATGGCCTTCATCCTCGACGAGGATGGCAGCTTCCCGAGCCGCGCCAACCCGGAAAGCATCGTCTGGCAGCGTCTGGACAGTGCCCATTGGGAAGGCGAGCTGAAGGCGCTGATCGCCGAACATGCGGTCGCGACCGACAGCAAATGGTCGAACACCATCCTGGAGGACTGGGATCGCTGGCGCCGCTACATCTGGCAGGTCTGCCCGAAGGAAATGGTCAATCGCCTGGCCCATCCGCTGAGCGACGCATCGACCCCGGTCGCTGCCGAATAATTATTGCGGCAAGCCCGCCTCTGCCGGTTCTGCGGGGACCGGCGGGGGCGGCGCCGTGGTCGCCGCGACCGGCATCGGCGCCGGTCCCTGTTCCGCCTCGCCCGCCGCGAATCGTTCGATCCGCGGCGGCAGGCGATCGACCCGCACCGTCGGCTGCGGCAGCGGCGGATACCCCAGCGCCGCCGATTCGACCGGCTGTTCCTCTTCCGCCAGATAGTCGCGCACCGCCGGATCGCGCGATTCGCCGATCATGCCATCGGCATCCAGCCCCGCCATGTCGGCCTGCATCCGCCGTTCCTCCAAGGTCGGTCCGCATCCGGTGCAGGTCACGAACGCCGGTCCGCGCTCAGCCTCCGGCAGAGTCTGCGCCATCGCCATGTCGCCGCTATCCAGTTCCGCCTCCAGCGCAGGCCGCACCGGCTTTTGCGGGCTGGTGACATAGGCGCCAAGGCCAAGCCCCATCACGGCGGCGGCCACCATAGCGCCGCCCGATCCCACCCAGAAATGCAACGACATGGGGCCAGCCCCCTTTCGCAACCGACTTTCTGCCAAACAAAGATAACGTTGATGCCGATCACTGGTTGCATGACCCAAAAGCCTTTGCTAAGGGCCGCCTCCTACCAAGGCACCGGCCCCGCCGGTTTCCCTGTTGATGTGCGGTCGTGGCGGAATTGGTAGACGCGCAACGTTGAGGTCGTTGTGGCCGAAAGGCCGTGGAAGTTCGAGTCTTCTCGACCGCACCATCACTTTCCCGATAGCAGCAGATGATGATGACAGCCCCCTGCAGGCACGCCCCATCCTGCCTGCCCGGCCTTGGTTCTCCAGCCGAATTTTCCTATATCCGACGCGGGGCACCGCGATGATGTGGGACAGACGACCATGGACAAATCCGCCGAAGACCTGATCCCCGACACGGTGGAAGGCGTCTCCAGCTATGACGGCCCGGCCGGCGGCTGGGGCGCGCTTCGTGCGGTGGCAAAGACGGTCGCCGAACAGATGCGCGCCAGCCCCGACACCCGCGCCCTGCTGCAGATGAACCAGCCCGACGGCTTCGACTGCCCCGGCTGCGCCTGGCCCGACCCCAAGCACACTTCTTCGTTCGAGTTCTGCGAGAATGGTGCCAAGGCCGTCACCTGGGAAGCGACGGTCAAGCGCGTCGATCCCGATTTCTTCGCCCGCCACAGCGTCAGCGAGCTATGGGACTGGACCGACCACAAGCTCGAAGATGCCGGCCGCCTGACCGAACCGCTGCGCTATGATGCCGCAACCGACCATTTCGTGCCGATCAGCTGGGACGAGGCCTTTGCCCGCGCCGGCGCCGCGCTCCAGGCGCTCGACCATCCCGACCAGGCCGAATTCTATTGCTCGGGCCGCGCCTCGAACGAATCCGCCTTCCTCTACCAGCTGTTCGCCCGCGAGTTCGGCACCAACAATTTCCCCGACTGTTCGAACATGTGTCATGAGGCGACCAGCACCGGCCTCCCCAAGTCGATCGGCATCGGCAAGGGCACGGTGACGCTGGAGGATTTCGACCATGCCGACGCGATCTTCTGCATCGGCCATAATCCCGGCACCAACCATCCCCGCATGCTGAGCACGCTCGCCGCCGCGTCCAAGCGGGGCGTGCCGATCATCGTCGCCAACCCGATGCGCGAACGCGGGCTGGAACGCTTCAAGTCGCCCCAGCATCCCACCGAAATGCTCTCGCCCGGCGCCACCCCGCTCGCGTCCGCCTATCATCAGGTGCGGATCGGCGGCGACATGGCGATGCTCAAGGGGATGATGAAGGCGCTGCTGGCGATCGAGACACAGCAGCCCGGCACGCTCGACCACGATTTCATCGCTCAGCACACCGAAGGCTTCGACGCCCTGCGCGCCGATATCGAGGCGACCCAATGGCCGTGGATCGAGCGCCTGTCCGGCCTCACCCGCGAAGCGATCGAGAGCATGACCCATGTCTATGCCAAGGCCGACCGGGTCATCATCTGCTATGGCATGGGCATCACCCAGCATCGCCACGGCACGCAGAATGTGCAGGCGCTGGCCAACCTGCTGCTGCTGCGCGGCAATCTCGGCAAGCCGGGCGCCGGCATCTGCCCGTTGCGCGGCCATAGCAATGTGCAGGGCGATCGCACCGTCGGCATCACCGAACTGCCGACCGAGGCGATGCTGCAACGGCTCGACACCGCCTTTTCCATCCAGTCGCCGCGCAAGCATGGCCATAATGCGGTCGAGGCGCTGGCCGCCATGCATGCCGGCGAATCTAAAGCGCTGATTTCCCTCGGCGGCAACCTCGCCGTCGCCATGCCCGATCCTGATGCCTGTTTCGCCGCCGTGCGTCGGCTCGACCTGTCGGTCAACATCCTCACCAAGTTCAACCGCACCTGCCTGCTGACCGCGCGCGAGACGCTGGTGCTGCCCTGCCTTGGCCGTACCGAACTGGATCTGCAGGCCGCCGGCCCGCAATGGGTGACGGTGGAGGACAGCATGTCGATGGTCCACGCCTCGCGCGGCAAATTGAAGCCCCCCTCGCCCCATGTCCGTTCCGAACCGGCAATCGTTGCGGGCCTGGCCAAGGCCGCCATGCCCGCCAGCCGCACCGACTGGGACGGCATGGTCGCCGATTATGACCGCATCCGCGACGGGATCGAGGCGGTCTATCCCGACTTCCGCGACTTCAACATCCGGGTGCGCGAACCGGGCGGTTTCCGCCTGACCGTCGGCCCCAGCGAACGCGTCTGGAACACGCCCAGCGGCAAGGCGCAGTTCATCACCCACCCGGCCGCGCCGGACGCGGGCGCGCTGCCGCTGCTGCTCACCACCATCCGCAGCCATGATCAGTATAATACGACCATCTACAGCTATGATGATCGCTATCGCGGCATCCATGGCCGGCGCGACATCATCTTCGCGAACGAGATCGATCTGGCGGAGATGGGCCTGGCCCATGGCGACAGGGTCGATGTGACGACGCCCGCCGGGCGCGAACTGCGCGGCTTCACCATCGTCATGCACGCCATCGCGCGCGGATCGCTCGCGGCTTATTATCCCGAGGCGAACAATCTCGTCCCGCTCGACGATTATGATCCGGCCAGCGGCACCCCCGCCTACAAGTCGATTCCCGTCACGGTGCGCGCCGCCCGATGAGCGACGCCGACCGGCCCGTCCGCTTCACCCGGATCACCCCGGACGGCGGCCGCGCGCCCGTCACCCGCGCAGTCGCGGTCGAATGCCCGGTCGCGCTCGAATATAATGGCATTGGCTATGCCGTGCTGATGGCGACCCCGGCCGATCTGGATGATCTCGCCACCGGCTTCGCTCTGTCCGAACGGCTGATCGATAGTGCCGCCGACATCATCGACATCGACATCCATGAAGCGCCCCAGGGCCTGTTGCTGCGCATCCGCCTGATCGCCGACCGCCATGACCGCATCCTCGCGCGTGTCCGCCACCGCGTCGCCGAATCCGCCTGTGGCCTGTGCGGCATAGAGAATCTGGAACAGGCGCTGCGTCCGTTGCCCCGCGTCACCGCCGTCACCCAGGCCACCGACGATGCCCTGTTCCGCGCCCTCGATGCGCTCGACGCGCGCCAGCCGGGCAACCAGCGCACCGGCGCCCTCCACGCCGCCGCCCTCGCCGCATCCGACGGCACGCTCCGCCTCGCGCGCGAGGATGTCGGCCGCCACAACGGCTTCGACAAGCTGATCGGCGCCATGGCCCGCGCCGGCCTTGGCTGGGACGGCGGTTTCGCCCTCCTCTCCTCGCGCTGTTCCTATGAACTGGTGGAAAAGGCCGCGCTCGCCGCCTGCCCACTGCTCGTCACGCTTTCCGCCCCCACCAGCCTCGCACTCGATCGCGCCGCCGAATCGGGCCTGCGCCTCATCACCCTCGCCCGGCGCGACGCCATGCTCGAACGGGCGGATGGACCGGCACAGCGCAATTTGGGCACGGCCAAGCAAAACTTGGTTGAGCCAGACACTCTATCTTATAAGTAGAGATTGCCTGAAACGGAGCGGACTGGTCCCCGCCCGGATGACGACATCGGCATCGGACCCGCGGCTTTTGATCGGGATGCAGCTTGCTCCGCGTCACCAACAGCTAAAGCGCACGATGCTCGGGCGACGACGCCAGCTTCGTGTTCCCCCCAACAGAATGGGGAATGAAACGATGTGCCATCCATCTGAAATCTAGGGCCTGACGCCCGCCACGCAGCGCGCTGCTTCTCAGCGCGCCTCCATCCGCCCGTCCTCCGCCGATGCGTCGTGCGGGAAAGGGGGATCGCATGCCCGTGGAAGCTCGCGGCCGACGCGCGTCGCCGCACCCAGCCTATTCCGTGTCGCTGCTCCAGGCGGCCGCCGCGCTCTACGGCCTGAATGCCGTGCGCGACGATGCCCTGCGTCCGCAGCCCACAAGCAGAACAGACAAGAAATTCAGGGAGTAAGCCTCTTCATGTCCCAAGTCCTCGCGCCCAGCCGACCCCGGCACGGCCTGTCCCTCCGTCGCCTGCTGCTCGCCGGCGTCGCTATCGGCCTGCTGCCGAGCGCCGCTCATGCCGCCGACGAACCCGCCGCCGCGGCGCCTGCCCCGGCCCCCGAAGCCGCCCTGGATGAAGGCGATTATGGTGCGCCCATCCTGGTCACCGCCCGCCGCCGCGCCGAAAAGGCGCAGGACGTGCCGGTCGCCCTCTCCGTCGTCGGCGGCGATCTGGTCGAACAGCGCGGCGACTATACCCTCGCCGCCGTGCAGCAGGTCGCGCCCAGCCTCCAGCTGTTCAGCTTCAACCCCCGCAACACCAACATCAACATTCGCGGCCTCGGCTCCAATGTCGCCCTGACCAATGACGGCCTCGAAAATGGCGTCGGCGTCTATATCGACGATGTCTATTATGGCCGGGTCGGCGCCAGCCAGTTCGACCTGGTCGACCTTGAACGGATCGAGGTGCTGCGCGGGCCGCAGGGCACCTTGTTCGGCAAGAACACCACCGCCGGCGCGATCAACATCACCACCCGCCAGCCGAGCTTCGATTTCGGCGGCCAGGTGGAAGCGACGCTGGGCGATTATGGTTTCCATCAGGTGCGCGGCTCGGTCACCGGTGGCCTGACCGATTGGGCAGCAGTGCGCGTCAGCATCGCCGACACCCATCGCGATGGCTTCCTGACCAATGTCCATAACGGCAAGAAAATTCACGATTACGACAATTTCACCGCGCGCGGCCAGCTGCTGCTGACCCAGGGTGAGGGCTTCAGCCTGCGCCTGATCGGTGACTATGCCAAACAGACGCTCAATTGCTGCGTCCGCCTGCCCAGCACCGTCTTCACCACCTATGATGACGGCAATACCATCGCGAACAATTTCGCGATCCGCGCCGCCCGTGCCGGCTACACGCCGCTCGCCACCGATCCCTTCGCCCGCAAGGTCGATGTCGACGGCCAGTTTCAGGCGAACATGAATCAGTGGGGCATTTCGGGCAAGGCCGACTGGGATGTCGGCCCGGTGACGCTCAGCTCCATCACCGCCTATCGCGCCTGGAACTGGTATCCGCGCAACGACAGCGACGCCACCTCGCTCTCGGTCAACACGCTCAACCACCAGGAAAATAACCAGCGCCAGTTCAGCCAGGAATTTCGCGTCGCCTCCAATGGCGACACCCGCCTCTCCTATGTGCTGGGCGCCTATTATTTCTGGCAGATCATCAACGGGTCGGGCGCCGCCGGCTATGGCGTGGACGCGCCGCTCTGGCTCTTCCCCAATGCCGATCCGGTGGTCAGCAATGCGGCGGTCAACGGCTTCGTCGCCCGCTCCAGCTCCAATCCGGAAACCAAGAGCGCGGCGCTGTTCGGCCAGGCCAGCTACGCCATCATCCCCGACAGTCTCTCGCTGACGCTCGGCCTGCGCTACACGCATGAAAAGAAGCAGGGCAGCTACAGCCAGTGGTGGGCGGAAGGGAATGATCTCTCCAGCCTGACCGCGGCCCAGCGCACCGCCGCGATCGCGCTGCGCAACAGCCTCAACCCCGTCACCAGCTACTCGACCGGCTTCACCGACAACAGCCTCTCGGGCCTGGCCACCCTGTCCTACAAGGTGACGCCGGACGTGCTGGTCTATGCCACCTATTCGCGCGGCAACAAGTCGGGCGGCCTCAACCTCACCAACATCCCGGCCGGGGTCAGCCCCGATGTCGGCGGCGAGAAGGTCGACAATTACGAAGCCGGCGTGAAGAGCCAGTTCTGGGGCGGCAAGGCGACGCTCAACGCCGCCGCCTTCTGGACCAACATCTTCGACTATCAGACCGCGATCACCGAACAGATTGTCGGCACCAACAGCACCCGCAATTACATCACCAACATTCCCGAGGCGCGCGCGCGCGGCTTCGAGCTGGATGGTGCGCTGGCGCTCAGCCGCTATGTCAATCTCAACGCCTCGCTCGCCTACACCGACGCCTATTATGTCGACTTCAAGAACGGCCCGACCCCGGTCGAGGCGCTGAACCCGACCACCGGCGGTTCCGCCGTCAGCGACCTTAGCGGCAAGCCGCTGTCGGGCGTTCCCGAATGGTCGTGGAGCGCGGGCGGCGACTTCGCCATTCCGCTCGGCACCACCAAATGGGGCGACGCGCAATTTTACGGCCGCGCCGACTATAGCTGGCGCTCCTCCTACTACACCGCCGTGTCGGACAGCCGCTACTCGCTGGTGCCAAGCTACGGCGTCGCCAATGCGCGCATCGGCGTGCGGCTGGACGATGGCCTGATCGACCTGTCGCTCTGGGCCAAGAACCTGTTCGACAAGGATTATGTCGACACGCTCTCGGTCGCGAACACCGGCCTCGTCACCGCCACCGTCGGCGATCCCCGCACCATCGGCGTCACCCTGCGCAGCAAATTCTGACCCCCAATACGGAGGCAAGATCATGGCTACCCTTCCCTACGCAGACTATCTGGATGACCGGACCCGGCAACGGGCCCGGCCGGAAGACCCCGCCCGCGTCGGGGAGGGGGAACCCTCGCGCCTGCGCCTCACCGGCTTCGCCTCGATCGCGGTGCCGATCGCCGGCGCCGGCCTGCCGCTCGCCTTGTTCGTGCCCCAGCTTTACGCCACCCAGTTCGGCCTCTCGCTCGCCACCATCGGCTTCATCTTCCTGCTGGGCCGCATCTGGGATGTCAGCGCCGATCCGCTGGTCGGCGCGCTCAGCGACCGCACCCGCAGCCGCTTTGGCCGGCGCCGCCCATGGATCGCGGCCGGCGGCCTGTTGTTCGGCCTGTCCTCCGCCCTGCTCTTCTTCCCGCCAGCCGCGCTGGTGACGCCCGCCTATCTCGGCGCCGCCCTCTTCTTCTTCTATCTCGGCTGGTCGATGATCGAGATCCCGGCCTCCGCCTGGGCCGGCGAGCTGTCGCGCCATTATCATGGCCGCACCCGCGTCGTCAGCTATCAGGCGCTGCTGCGCGCCATCGGCCTGCTCGCCGTGCTGGTGCTGCCGACCATCCTCGACCAGGTCGAACCGGGCAATGGCACGCTGAAGCTGCAACTGGTCGGCGGCTTCATCATCGCCACCCTCATCCCGAGCCTCGCCCTCACCCTCTTTTCCGTGCCCGAACCGCCGGTGCCCGCCACCCCGCCGGTCCGCCAGAGCTTCTGGCGCGCCACCAGCGTCATCTTCTCCGACCGGCTGCTGCTGCGCGTACTCGCCTCCGACGCGGTGGTCACCGCCGGCCAGTCGATCCGCGCCAGCCTGATCGTCTTCTTCGCCGTCTGGTATATGGGCCTGCCCGCCTGGGCGAGCGGCCTCTATCTGCTCCAGTTCATCTTCGGCGTCGCCGCCGCGCCGATCTGGCTGCGCATCGGCACCCTCATCGGCAAGCGCCAGGCCGCGATCTGCGGCGAAATCGCCCAGGCGGCGATCAATATCGGCCTGCTCTTCGTCTTCCCCGGCGGCCTGCCGCTGCTGCTCGCCCTCACCATCGCCCAGGGGCTGACCCAGGGGTCGGGCAACCTCATGCTGCGCGCCATGGTCGCCGACGTGGCCGACGCCCACCGGCTGCGCACCGGCCATGACCGCACCGGCCTCTTCTTCTCGGTCTTCGCCCTCTCGGCCAAGCTCGGCCCGGCGATCGGCATCGGCATCGCCCTGCCGCTCATCGCCTGGCTCGGCTTTGCCGCCGGCCCGTACAACAGCCCGGCCGCGCTCGAAGGGTTGAAGACCGTCTTCGCCCTTGGCCCGGCCCTGGCCCACATCATCGCCACCCTCATCATCTGGCGCTTCCCGCTCGACGAAGCCGCCCATGCCGAAATCCGCCGCGCCCTCGACCAGCGCGACGCGATCCCCGCCTGACCGTCCACGCATAATCTTAAGGAGACCTGCCATGACCATCCTGACCCAGAGCTTCCTCAACGCCGCCGATGCCGACGGTCCGCTCGATATCGTTCCCGTCGCCGGCCGCATCGGCGCGGAGATTCGCGGCGTCGCGCTGGGCGGCGACCTTGACGACGCCACCATCGCCGCGATCCGCGCCGCCCTCGTCCGCCACAAGGTGATCTTCTTCCGCGCCCAGCATCATCTCGACGATGCCGGCCAGGAAGCCTTTGCCGAGCGTTTCGGCAAGCCCGTCGCCCACCCGACCGTCCCGGTCGTGCCCGGCTCCAAATATCTGCTGGAACTGGATTCGAAGGAAGGCCGCGCCGCATCGAGCTGGCACACCGACGTCACCTTCGTCCCCGCCTATCCCGAATCCTCGATCCTGCGCGCCATCGTCATCCCGCAGGCCGGCGGCGACACGCTCTGGGCCAATACGGCGGCCGCCTATGAGGAACTGCCCGAACCGCTGCGCCAGCTCGCCAACAGCCTGTGGGCGGTCCATTCCAACCTCTATGACTATGCCTCGGTCGTCACCAACGCGAACGAGGAAGCGGTGAAGCGCTATCGCGAAGTCTTCGCCTCGACCGTCTATGAGACCGAACATCCGCTGGTCCATGTCCACCCCGAAAGCGGCGAGCGCTCGCTGATTCTGGGCCATTTCTTCAAGCAGTTCGTCGGCCTCAGCCAAGCCGACAGCCAGCGCCTCTTCGCCACCTTCCAGGACGCCGTGACCCGGCCGGAAAACACCGTGCGCTGGCGCTGGCAGCCGGGCGACGTCGCCATCTGGGACAATCGCGCCACCCAGCATCGCGCCATCGCCGATTTCGGCACCCAGCATCGCCAGCTGCGCCGCGCCACCATCGCCGGCACCGTCCCCGTCTCGATCGACGGCCGCAACAGCCGCATCATCAAGAAGGAAGATGGCAAGATTGCCGAAGCCGCCTGAGCAGGGCTTGCTCACCCCCACAACCTGCCCCTGAACTTCGGCACACTGGGCCGCGTTCCATTCGGACGCGGCCCCTTTTCACGGAAGACCCCATGAAGCTCCGCACTGTCCTTGCCAGCCTGGCGCTGGCCACCGCCCTCACCACGCCCGCGGCGGCGCAGGAAAAGCGTCCCAATTTCCTGGTGATCGTCGCCGACGACCTGGGCTATTCCGATCTCGGCGCCTTTGGCGGCGAGATATCCACACCCAATCTCGACCGGCTCGCTCTGTCGGGCGTGCGCCTCACTGGCTTCCACACCGCGCCGACCTGCTCGCCGACCCGCTCGATGCTGCTGTCTGGCACCGACAATCATCGCGCAGGCCTTGGCACGATGGCGGAAATGCAGGCCCCCAATCAGGTCGGCAAGCCCGGCCATGAGGGCTATCTGCGCACCGACATCGCCGCCCTGCCCGAAGTCCTGACCGCCGGCGGTTATCGCACCCTCTTTTCGGGCAAATGGCATCTCGGCCTCACGCCCGAGCAGGATCCCCATGCCCGCGGTTTCCAGCACAGCTTCGCGCTGCTGCAGGGGGCGGGCAATCATTATGGCACCGACATTTCGGCCACGCCCAAGCCCGGCTTCACCACCTATCGCGAGGATGGCCGCACGCTCGAAAGCCTGCCCAGCGACTATTATTCCTCCGACGCCTTCGCCACCAAGCTGATCGACCAGATCAAGGCGACCAACGACGACAAGCCCTTCTTCGCCTATCTCGCCTTCACCGCGCCGCACTGGCCGCTGCAGGCCCCGGCCGAAACCATCGCCAAATATAAGGGCCGCTATGAGGCAGGCTATGAAGCGCTGCGCACCGAGCGGCTCAAGAAGCAAATCGCCCTCGGCCTGGTTCCGGCCAGTGCCGCCCAGCACCCCCTTGAAAACAGCAAGCCCTGGGCAGAGCTGACCCCGGATGAAAAGAAGACCGCGTCGCGGACGATGGAAATCTATGCCGCGATGGTCGACCGGCTCGACCAGAATGTCGGCCGGGTGATCGATGCGCTCAAGGCCAGCGGCGAATATGACAATACCGTCATCCTCTTCCTCGCCGACAATGGCGCCGAGGGGATGGATCTGGTCCACGCCAAAAATCCCCGCTTCCGCGCCCGCGCCGAGGCGGCCGACAACAGCTATGACAATCTGGGCAAGGACAGCAGCTATATCAGCTATGGCCCCGGCTGGGCGCAGGCGGCGACCACCCCCTCCTGGCTCTACAAGGCGTTCGCGACCGAGGGTGGCACCCGCACCACCGCCTTTCTCTCCGGCCCGGCCGTCAAGAAGCCCGGCAGCATCGCCCATGACTATCTCAACGTCATGGACGTCGCCCCCACCCTGATCGACCTCGCCGGCATCGCCCCGCCCAAGGGGACGTTCCAGGGCCGCACCGTCCAGCCGATCCGCGGCACCAGCTGGGCGCCATGGCTCGCCGGCAAGGCCGCGACCGTCCACCCCGCCTCCGAGGCGATCGGCACCGAATTGTTCGGCTCGCGCGCATTGCGCCAGGGTGACTGGAAGATCACCGATGCCGGCGATGGCCAATGGCATCTGTTCAACATCGCCGCCGATCCGGGCGAAACCACGGACCTGTCCGCCCGCGAACCGGCACGCCGGGCGGCGCTGGAAAAGGCGTGGGATGCCTATGCCAGCGATGTCGGCGTCGTCCTGCCCAACCCGCGCATCATGGTGGAATAACCCGCGCATCAGGGGGATGGCACGCCCATCCCCCTCTTCTCCATCGCATTTTCCCCTTGCCCCGGCGGCGATCCCATGCACAAAGCTTGCCAATTGCCGCAGACGGACCCATGTCCGCCGCACCCCGATTTGGCGGCACAAGGATTGAAGTGATGGACGATGTGACGATCCAGGACAGGGCCGCTTCAGCGCGACCGCTCGCTCCGCAGGAAGTGGGTGAGGGCCTGTCCGTCATCTCGATCGCGAAAAGCTATGACAAGCGCGTCGTCCTGTCCGACGTGTCGCTGACCGTGGGCAAGGGCGAGGTCGTCGGCCTGCTCGGCCCCAATGGCGCGGGCAAGACGACCTGCTTCTATTCGGTCATGGGCCTCGTCCGTCCCGATCAAGGCCGCATCATCCTCGACGGCCAGGATATTACCGGCCTGCCCATGTATCGCCGCGCGATCCTGGGCCTGGGCTATCTGCCGCAGGAAACCTCGATCTTCCGCGGCCTGACGGTCGAACAGAATATCGGCGCCGTGCTCGAAATGGCCGAACCCAACAAGGCCGCCCGTGCCGAGAAGCTGGAACAGCTGCTCGACGAATTCGGCCTGACCCGTTTGCGCGATTCCGCCGCCATGGCGCTGTCCGGCGGCGAACGGCGTCGCTGCGAAATCGCCCGCGCGCTCGCCGCCGATCCCTCGATCGTGCTGCTCGACGAGCCGTTCGCCGGCATCGACCCGCTGTCGATCGCCGACATTCGCGACCTGGTGAAGCAGCTCAAGACGCGCGGCATCGGCGTCCTCATCACCGACCATAATGTGCGCGAGACGCTGGAAATCGTCGACCGCGCCTGCATCATCTACAGCGGCCAGGTGCTGTTCGCCGGCAGCCCGACCGAACTGGTCGCCCATCCCGATGTTCGTCGCCTCTATCTGGGCGAGAATTTCCAGCTCTGACATGATCGGCCGGCGCCCCCTCGCTGATGCAGGACGGCCCGGCTGATGGCGCTCGGGCCACGCCTCGACATCCGCCAGAGCCAGTCTCTGGTGATGACGCCGCAGCTCCAGCAGGCGATCAAGCTGCTGGCGCTGTCCAATCTGGAGATCGAGGCGTTCGTCGCGGGCGAACTGGAAAAGAACCCGCTGCTCGAACAGGGCGCCGCCGATGACGGCGGCCGTGAGGGCAGCGGCGTCGACCGCGAGGTGGAGGCGCCCACGCTGGCCGCAGAAACCGGTGCCAGCGACGATCTGATCGCCCAGGGGCTGGGCGGCGCCGACAGCCCGCTCGATGTCGATCATGGCGCGGAAACCTTCATCGACGATGGCCCGGCCGACCGCATGGCTGCGGGCAGCGGTTCAGGCTCGCTCGACATGCTCGGCGGCGGCAGCGGTTCGGGCGAAGCGGTCGATTTCGACAGTTTCGCCAATGCCGCGCCCAGCCTGCAGGAACATCTGATGGATCAGGCCCGCAGCACGCTGTCGGGCATGGACCTGCTGATCGCCACCCAGCTGATCGGCCAGATCAGCGAAGCGGGCTATCTGGAGGCCAATCTGCTCCAGACCGCCCATGGCCTGGGCGTTCCACTCTTCACGGTGGAAGGCGTGCTGGAAGTTATCCACAGCTTCGATCCCACCGGCGTGGGCGCCCGCTCGCTTGCCGAATGCCTCGCCCTTCAGGCGAAGGAGGCGAACCGCTACGATCCCTGCATCCAGCGGCTGCTCGCCAATCTCGACCTGCTGGCCAAGGGCGCCCTGCCCCAGCTGCGCCGCATCTGCGGCGTGGATGAGGAGGATCTGGCCGACATGATCCGCGAACTGCGCGGCTATGATCCCAAGCCCGGCCTGCGCTTCGCCAGCGACAGCGCCACGCCGGTCACGCCCGACCTGTTCGTCAGCCGCACCCGCGAAGGCTGGGGCATAGAGGTCAACAGCGCCACCCTGCCGCGCGTGCTGGTCAACCGCACCTATTATGTCGAACTGGCCGGCGGCCCGCAGGACAAGGCGAGCAAGGCCTGGCTGGCCGACTGCCTCGCCAGCGCCAACTGGCTGGTGAAGGCGCTCGACCAGCGGCAGAAGACGATCATCAAGGTGGCGAGCGAGATCGTCCGCCAGCAGGAGGATTTCTTCCGCAACGGCGTCGCCTATTTGAAGCCCCTGACCCTGCGCGCGGTCGCCGACGCGATCGAGATGCATGAATCGACCGTCAGCCGCGTCACCTCGAACAAATATCTCTCCTGCCCGCGCGGCCTTTACGAACTCAAATATTTCTTCACCAGCGGCGTCGCGGCGGCGGATGGCGATGGCGCCGTCTCGGCCGAAGCGGTGAAGAGCCATATCAAGGCGCTGATCGGCGCGGAGGAAGCCCATGCCATCCTCTCCGACGACACGTTGGTCGACCTGCTGCGCGCCAAGGGCATGGACATCGCCCGCCGCACCGTCGCCAAATATCGCGAATCCATGGGCATCGGCTCCTCGGTCCAGCGCCGCCGGCAAAAGGCGCTCAAGGGCAAGGCCGCCTGAGCCTGTCCTACAGCGGCCCTTTCCCCTATCATCGGCGCTACCATCCCCTGACTTTCCGATAGGATCAGGCCAGCGCAAGATAATGTCACAATGTGCGGGAAATACGCGAAGTTAAGCGGAGCAAATCCTATTTCGCTGCCTTGACCCCGGCCGCCGCGGCGGCAAAAGCGGCGGCGTAAATCATCAGATCAAGGATCGCCCGCCGCCATGTCCGTCGCCTATCTCAACGGCCAGTTTCTGCCGCTCGAAGACGTCCGCATCTCCCCGCTCGATCGCGGCTTCCTGTTCGCCGACGGCATTTATGAAGTGGCGGCCGTGATCGATGGCCGGCTGGTCGACAGCGCCAGCCATCTCGCCCGGCTGGAACGTTCCTGCACCGAAATCGGCATCGCCCTGCCGCTGACCCTGGACGAGATCGAGGCGGCGCAGAAGGCGCTGGTCGCCCATAATGGCCTTGGCGAGGGCCTGGTCTATCTCCAGATCACCCGCGGCGCCGATGTCACCCGCGACTTCATCCCGCCGGCCGGGTTGCAGCCGACCCTGTTCATGTTCGTCCAGAACAAGACATTCCTCGATGTGCCCGCTGCGAAGAGCGGCGTCGCGGTCGCCACCATGGCCGATCTGCGCTGGGCGCGGCGCGACATCAAGAGCGTCGGCCTGCTCGCCCAGGCGATGGCCAAGATGGCCGCCAAGGAAGCCGGCGCGCAGGAAGCCTGGATGATCGAGGATGGCTTCATCACCGAAGGCGCCTCCTCCACCGCCTTCATCGTCACCGACGAAGGCATCGTCACCCGCCCCTACAGCCAGTCGGTGCTGGCCGGCTGCACTGGCGCGGCGCTGACGGCCCTTGCGGAAGAAAGCGGCATCGCCGTGATCCGCCGCCCCTTCACCCTCGCCGAAGCGCTCGCCGCCAAGGAAGCCTTCATGACCAGCGCGTCCACCTTCTGCCTCTCGATCGTCAGGATCGACGGCCAGCCGGTCGGCGACGGCACCCCCGGCCCGGTCGCGACCCGGCTGCGCGAACTCTATATCGACTTCGCCCGCCGCACCGCGGTCTGACCTGCGACGAAATGAGTCCATTTCGGATCGAATAGGCAGAACAGGGCGCCCGCATCAGCCGGCGCCCTTTTCGTTTCCGCATCCCCGCCGATATCTCGGCCGCGTGACGGCCATCACGACAGCCCCGTGCATTTGCGCCATTATGGAGTCAGCGCCGGCTGCGCCCGGTGGGCAAGCGGCTAAGCTGCGGAACATAACAGGCACGGGAGATTGCGTGGTGATGGCCAGTCCCTTCTCGACCGATCATGATAGCCCCTATGCCGCGCCGGATGACCGGCGCGGGCTGCTGATCGTTGCCGATGACGAGTGGTTCGACGATGCTGCCATGCTGGCCCATGCCGCCGGTCTCCGCCTGCTCGGCACCGTGCCGCTCGGCCAGGCCGCCGTCCGGCTCGACATGCAGGTGGGCTGCGACGTCGTGCTGCTGCTCTGCCACCGACCCGATCCATTGCTCGAACGACTGATCGTCCAGGTCGAGACGATCGCGATCCAGAATCGCATGGCGGTGGTCCTGCTCGCCGGGATCGAGACGCTCGACATGGCCTATGCCTGCATGCGCAGCCCGCAGACCCAGTTGCTGTGCAGTCCCGACAATAGCGACATTGCCGCCGCCCTGCTCGCCGCCGCGCACGGCGATGCTCTGCCCCGTAATCTGCATGACGCCACCCATGAAAGCGACGGCAACCGGCTGCAGCGGCTGAGCGAGGAAGTCAGCCGTCTCGCCCGCACGATCGAGGCCCTGACCGATCGGCCGCGCCCGACGCTCCCCACGTTCGACATGCCCGCGCGCATCGCCGACCGCCAGGGCGGCTATACCGCCATGCCGGCCATGGCCACGATCGGCGCGGCCACCATGGCCGAAACCGCCTCCGTCACCGCCGCCCAGGTGCGCGACCTGCTGCGCGCCCGCCGGCTGCGTGCCGATTTCCTGCCCGGCGACCTGTTCGCCGATCCGGCCTGGGACATGATGCTCGATCTGCTCGCCGCCCGGCTGGGACAGGCCCATGTCTCGGTCTCCAGCCTCTGCATCGCGTCCGCCGTGCCGCCGACCACGGCGCTGCGCTGGATTCGCACGCTCACTGACAAGGCCCTGGTCGAGCGCCGCGCCGATCCGCATGACGGCCGCCGCATCTTCATCGCGCTGGCCGATGACGCAGCCGAGAAGCTCATTCGCTGGTTCGGCGCCAGCCATCGCTATCGCGCGCACTGATCTACCCCATCGGATAAAGGCCGCTTGACCCGCGCCCAAAAAAATCTAGAAGCGCCCGCACCCCATGGGGGCGATTAGCTCAGTTGGTAGAGCGTCTCGTTTACACCGAGAATGTCGGCGGTTCGAGCCCGTCATCGCCCACCAGTTTCGCCGAATGAGAAGCCGTCCGGGGGACGGCTTCCGGCGAAACTCCCGAGCGACAGCGAAGGGCTTAGCGCCCCCGCAAACCCGCCCCGATCCGCACCCGTAACATTCATCCTGCAGCAAGCATGGTTCCGGCATCTTCCCGCCCATGCCGATCAGCTTCTTCCTTGGCGGCTCCGTCGCGCCGATATTGCTGATGCTGTCGCCCTTCGCGGTGATGGCGGTCGGCAATTGTGCCGACTGGCAAGCCAAGGCTCCAAGCGCAAGGATCGCGGCAAAGTCCCCCGCCGACGCCGGCTGCACCCAGCCCCGCTATCCGCTGATGTAATCACGCGCTGCCAGATATTGCGGCGCCGCGTCACCGCTGCTAATTCCGCCTCCCATGATCCAGCCGCCCGAAATCATCCGAGTCACCAAGTCCCGCGTCTCCTGCGACGGTTCGGGTGACATTCCCGCCGCCCTTGGCCATCCGCGCGTCTTCCTGGAAATCGACGAGCATGGCTATGTCGATTGCGGCTATTGCGATCGCCGCTTCGTGCTGGCCGGCGGCGTCGCCGACAATGCCGAGATAGGCAACAAGCCGGACATCGCCTCGGGCGCCAGCCTCTAAGGCACCCTCTAAAATTTCCATTGGGCATCCGTCATGCCGCGCCTATATCGGGCGGCATGACCGATCTCGCTTCGCAATTCACTGATGCCCGCGGCCTGCTCTATCGTCCGGGCCTGCTCGATCCCGATGGCGCGCGCCGCCTGACCGCGCAGGCGCTTTCGGCCTGCGACGATGGCGAGCTCTACCTCCAATATCGCGCCAGCGAGAGCTTCGGCTTTGACGACGGCCGGCTCAAGACCGCCGATTATTCGACCGATGCCGGCTTCGGCCTGCGCGGTGTGTCGGGCGAGATGACCGGCTTTGCCCATGCCAATGACCTGAGCGAAGCGGCAATCCGCAAGGCGGCGCAGACGCTGACCCTGCTCGATCCGGCCAAGGGCCAGCCCGCCCCGCCGCCCCAGCGCACCAATCGCCACCTCTATACCGACGCCAATCCGCTGGAGCTGGTGCCCTTCGCCGAGAAGGTGACCCTGTGCGCCGCGATCGACGCCGCCGCCCGTGCCCGCGACCCGCGCGTCGCCCAGGTCTCGGTCAGCCTCGCCGGCAGCTGGTCGGTGATCGAGATCGTCCGCGCCGACGGCTTCACCGCCAGCGACATCCGCCCGCTCGTCCGCCTCAACGTCTCGGTCATCCTGGAAGAAAATGGCCGGCGCGAAACCGGCGTGTTCGGCATTGGCGGTCGCTATCTCTATGATCAGGTGATGGACCCCAAGATCTGGAACCGCGCCATTGACGAGGCGCTGGCCCAGGCGCAGGTCAATCTCCGCTCGGTCGCCGCCCCCGCCGGCGAGATGACCGTGCTGCTCGGCCCCGGCTGGCCGGGCGTGCTGGTCCATGAAGCGATCGGCCATGGCCTGGAAGGCGATTTCAACCGCAAGGGCACCAGCGCCTTTTCCGGCCGCATCGGCCAGCGCGTCGCCGCGCCGGGCGTCACCGTGGTCGACGATGGCAGCATCCTCGATCGCCGCGGCTCGCTGTCGATCGATGATGAAGGCACGCCGACCCAGGAAAATATCCTGATCGAGGACGGCATCCTCAAGGGCTATATGCAGGACCGCCTCAACGCCCGGCTGATGGGCGTCGCGCCGACCGGCAATGGCCGCCGCGAATCCTATGCCCATGCGCCGATGCCGCGCATGACCAACACCTTCATCAAGGGCGGCCAGGACGATCCGGAAGAACTGCTGTCGCGCGTCAAGTCGGGCATCTTCGCCAAGAGCTTCGGCGGCGGCCAGGTCGACATCGTCTCGGGCAAGTTCGTCTTCTCCTGCACCGAGGCCTATAAGGTCGAGAACGGCAAGATCGGCGATCCGATCAAGGGCGCGACCCTGATCGGCGACGGCCCGACCGCGCTGACCAAGGTGATCGGTATCGGCAATGACTGGGCGCTCGACGAAGGCATCGGCATGTGCGGCAAGGGTGGGCAGAGCGTGCCGGCCGGCGTCGGCCAGCCGACCCTGCTGATGGACGGGCTGACCGTCGGCGGCACCGCCGCCTGACCCCATTCCTGCCATGGCGGCGCGGTCACCCGACCCGCCGCCGCCATGGGCCGAGGAACCGGGCGGCGATCAACACGTATTTTGCGTATGAACATGCTGACCGACAGCCATGACGCCGTGACCGCCGACTGGGCGGCGGCCCTGCTCGACTTCTGGTTCAACCAGGTGGGCGAGGAAGGCTGGTATAGCCATGATCCGGCGCTGGACCAGCATTGCATCGACCGCTTCGCCGTCCTGTGGAGCGAGAAGCGGAAGCTTCCGGCCGAAAGCTTCCTCGACCGCGCCGACGATGCGCTGGCCGCCGTGCTGCTGTTCGACCAGTTGCCCCGCAACATGTTCCGCGGCCAGGCCCAGGCCTTTGCCACCGACCCGATCGCTCGTGACGTGGCGCGCGGCGCCATCGCGCTGGGCTATGACATCCAGATTGGCGGGGCGGGCCGGCTCTTCTTCTACATGCCGTTCCAGCATAGCGAGGATCTGGCCGATCAGGAGCTGTCGCTCTCCCTGTTCGAAGGGACCGGCGACGCCCGGTCGCTCGATTTCGCCCGCCAGCATCATGCAACCATCGCGCGCTTCGGCCGTTTCCCCCATCGCAACGCTGCCCTGGGCCGTACCACCCTGCCCGCCGAGGCGGCAGCGGTCGCCGAAGGATCACAATGGTAGGCAAGAACATGCCTATTTTTTAGGCATGGCTGTGCATCTGCACATTTTTTCGGCGGCGCAACAATCTCCCCTAGTGGAAATCCCGCGTTAATGCGTCATTAGCAAATTGGCACGCCTCTTGCTGGTATGTCGCCGCACACCAAATAAGGGGGCGACATGAAACTTGTCATGGCTATCATCAAGCCGTTCAAGCTTGACGATGTCCGCGAGGCTCTTTCCTCGCTTGGCATCGCCGGTATGACGGTCAGCGAAGTGAAGGGCTTTGGTCGCCAGAAGGGCCAGACCGAAATCTATCGCGGCGCCGAATATTCCACCAACATGGTTCCCAAGATCAAGATCGAGGTGGTCTGCGACGACGACCTCGCGCCGCGCGTGGTGGAAGCGACGCAGGCCGCCGCCAATTCGGGCGCGATCGGCGATGGCAAGATCTTCGTCCTCGATGTCGGCCAGGCCGTGCGCATCCGCACCGGCGAGACCGGCGAAACCGCGCTGTAAGAAGGGGGGAATGATGACCTTTTCGAAGAAGATTTGCGGCGCGCTGGGGGCCACCGGCCTCTCGCTGTTCGCCGCGCTGCCCGCCTGGGCACAGGACGCGGCCGCGCCGGCCGCGACCGTGGACAAGGGCGACGTTGCCTGGATGATGACCTCTACCATCCTCGTCTTCCTGATGATCCTGCCGGGCCTCGCCCTGTTCTATGGCGGCCTTGCCCGCAGCAAGAACATGCTGTCGGTGATGACGCAGATCGGCGCCGCCGCCTGCCTCGCCATGCTGATCTGGGTCATGTACGGTTATTCGATGGCCTTCGGCCCCGATTATACCAGCGGCCTCTCCAACGTCGTCTCGACCTTCGACAAGGCGTTCCTGAAGGGCATCACGCCCGCTTCGCAGGCCGCGACCTTCACCGCCGGCGTCGAGATTCCGGAATATGTCTTCGTCTGCTTCCAGATGACCTTCGCCGCGATCACCGTTGCGCTGGTGCTGGGTTCGGTGGTCGAACGCATCAAATTCTCGGCCGTGATGGTGTTTGCCGCCGTCTGGCTGACGATCGTCTATTTCCCGATCGCGCACATGGTCTGGGCTGCTTCGGGCTATTTCTTCAAGGCCGGCGCGCTCGATTTCGCAGGCGGCACCGTGGTCCACATCAACGCCGGCGTCTCGGCGCTGGTCGCCGCGATCATCCTGGGCAAGCGTATCGGCTATCCCAAGGAACCGATGGCCCCGCACAGCCTGACGCTGACCGCCGTCGGCACCGGCCTGCTGTGGGCCGGCTGGTTCGGCTTCAACGCCGGTTCGGCGCTGGAAGCCAATGGTTCGGCCGCGCTCGCCATGATCAACACCTTCGTCGCCACCGCATCGGGCGGCCTGTTCTGGATGCTGATCGAACGCGTCAATGGCCACAAGGCGTCGGCCCTGGGCTTCTGCTCGGGCGTCATCGCCGGCCTCGTCGCGGTCACCCCGGCCGCCGGCAACTCGGGTCCGTTCGGTGCGATCGTGCTGGGCGCCGTTGCCTCGATCGTCTGCTTCTATGCCGTCACCGTGCTCAAGCCCAAGCTTGGCTATGACGACAGCCTGGACGCCTTCGGCATCCACGGCATCGGCGGCATGATCGGCGCCATCGGCACCGCCATCGTCTACTCGCCGGCCCTCGGCGGCCCCGGCGCGGCGGACTATGAAATCGGCGCCAAGCTGCTCGTCCAGATCGAAGCGGTCGTCGTGACCATCATCTGGGCCTCGATCGGCACCGCCATCGCCATCTTCATCGCCAAGGCCATCACCGGCCTGCGGGTCAGCCAGGAGGTCGAATATGAAGGCCTCGACCTCGGCGAACATGGCGAACGCGCCTACAATTACTGAGATTGGCAGGGCGGCCCATCCCACAGGCCAGGGCCGCCCGCCTCACCTTGTTCCTCCTGCGAACATGCCTTGGGGTCGGTACGAAAGTACCGGCCCTATTTTTATCCACAGGGCAGGCAGCGGGTCGAGTTCAATGGGCCGGGTACGACCACTTTTTACCATTCGCATGGCCTCGACGCTCGCCCAATTGCGGACGCTGCGGATCCGGGGCTAAGCTCAGTAAATGATCCAGTCTATCCCGAATTTCCACGATGGCTACGTGACAGGGTTAAAGGTACGCGAAGGTGGCGCTACGCTCTACTTGCGGCAAGTAGATGGCGCAGATTTCAATTTGATCCTTGAAGGCCTTGAGGCGCTGCAAACCGATGATTTTCGGCAGGGCAATATCATATCGCACGTCGATATTATCGGAGGGTGCTTGCTGAGCGCCGATGCCCTTGATCGGCTCTATGAGCCGCCACATCCGGCTGCGGCCCCGCAATATCACGAGAAACACGCCTCTTTTGTAAAAGGGCAAGTAGAGCGGATCAAACGCGGGGAAGCTCAGTTACTGATGATCGTCCCGTCCTATGGCGCAGATTTGTTAGCGATATGCCGACAGGTGCATTGCGTAGCAGCCTGATGGCTGTCGACCAATGCCGGACCTAATGCTTCAATCCTAAACCGCCATAAAGCGGCCTGTCTGCTGACCAGCTTTCATGGTTCAGATTTCCCCTCATATTTGCGTCGAAATCCGTCACGGTGATTGATGACGTTAAAAGGGTTTCTTTGCCTTGAGCGAAAGCCGCCTTTGCATATTTTTCGACAGCCTGATGGAATGACCATGCAGCGATCTGCATCCAATGGTCATCTCCCAATCGCCTTTCCAACGACCAGTAAATGTCATTCTGTTCGTTCCCTAGAATAGGAACTTCGGCTGGCCAAAGCTGCTTCACGCGATCGAACATTTCCTGCGGATCAATCATGATTGAGAGGCATTCCTAACGATACCAAGGTCATCGTATGTCGGCTAAAGCATGGATGTCCATCTGAAGCAGCCATTCCGCTCTCCACCCAAGTCAGACAGTAGGCCGCGTCCACAACCCGGCAGCCCGCGCCGCCCTTGCCGGCCAGCGCCGCGCCCGTCCCGGCACCTGCCGTCCCGCGCGGATCACCCAGCCCAGCTTCTCGCGCGCCGGCGTCACCACGCGATGGTCCCAGGCATGCTCGCCCCGCCGCGCCACTTCGCGCGCGATGTCGCCATAGATGCCGGCCGCCGCCAGCACCGCCCAGGCCGCCCGCGCCGGCAGCGCGCCGGTGCCATGGCGCGCGCTATCCTCATAGGCCGCCGCCATATCCGCCAGCCGCTGCCCCAATATCGCCAGCTGCGGCCGCAGCCAGGGCTTCATATGCTCGCCGGGCGGCATGTCCATTTCCACCAGCCATTCGACCGGCAGGTAGCAGCGGTCGGCCAGTTCATCCTCGCTGATGTCGCGGGCGATATTGGCGAGCTGGAAGGCGATGCCCAGGTCGCAGGCGCGGTCCAGCGTCGCCTCATCCTCCGGGTCGACGCCCATCAGCACCGCCATCATGCAGCCGACGGCGCCGGCGACATGATAGCAATAGCGCAGCATGTCGGCCTCGCTGCGCGGCCGCCAGTCGCGCGCATCGAGCGCAAACCCCTCCAGCAGGTCATGGGCATAGCGGTGCGGGATCGCACATTCGCGCATGACGACGCCAAAGCCGTCAAAGGCCGGGTCGCCGGTCGGATCGCCGCGCAGCGCCGCATCGGTCAGCACCCGGAGCGTCGACAGCCGTGCCTGCCCGTCGGCGACGCCCCGCATCGTCCCGCCATGGTCCTGTCCATCGGCGATATCGTCGCATTTGCGGCACCAGGCATAGAGCAGCCAGGCCCGCTCGCGCGTCAGCCGGTCGAACAGCTTCGACGCCATGGCAAAGCTCTTCGAGCCCCGCGCGATGCTGTCGCGGGCATGGGCGACCAGGGCGGGGCGATTCCATTCTCCCGTCCCGCCTGCGGGAGGGGCCGGGGGAGGGCCTGTTAAGTCCATGAAGCGGACATGCCCTCCCCTGACCCCTCCCGCAAGCGGGAGGGGAATATTATTTCAGAGCCGTGCGGCCTTCATCGCGAAGATCGTCTCATGCGGCTGATACGCCGCCATCTGGTCCAGCAGCCCTTCGATGCTGTCATCATGGATCATGATGCCGGCATGCTGCGGCCGGATGAAGCCGGCTTCCACCATCTGCCGGTTGAAGCCGATCAACTGGTCATAGAAGCCTGCGACATTGAGCAGGCCGACCGGCTTGTTGTGATAGCCCAGCTGCGCCCAGCTGATCGCTTCCCACAGCTCGTCCATCGTGCCGACGCCGCCCGGAATCGTGACGAAGCCGTCCGACAGGTCGGTGAAGAGCTGCTTGCGCTGGTGCATGGTCTCCACCACGTGCAGTTCGGTGCAGCCGCGATGCGCGACTTCGGCGCCGACCAGCGCCTCGGGGATCACGCCGATCACCTCGCCGCCCGCTTCCAGCGCCGCATCCGCCACCGCGCCCATCAGGCCCAGCCGCCCGCCGCCATAGACGACGCCGATGCCGCGCTGTGCCAAAATGCGGCCGACATGGCGCGCCGCGTCGATATAGGTGAGGTCGGCCGGCGTCGCCGAACCGCAATAAACAGCCAGTCTTTTCATCATCTTCCAGTCCCGAAGCGCCGCGCGCTCCTCAAGCCATGTCCTGCAGCATCAGCGCCGCGGTCGCCTTGGCGCTGCCCACCACGCCGGGGATGCCCGCGCCGGGATGGGTGCCGGCCCCTACCAGATAAAGGTTGGGAATGACATCGTCGCGATTATGGGCGCGGAACCAGGCGCTCTGGGTCAACAGCGGCTCCAGGCTGAAGCCGCTGCCCAGATGGGCATTGAGGTCGCGGCCAAAGTCGCTCGGCGCATAATGGAACTGGGTCACGATGCGCGACCGGATGTCGGGGATCAGCCGATGCTGGATCTCGTCCAGGATGCGCTCGGCATAGGCCGGCGCGAAGCGATCCCAGTCGATCGGCAGCTTGCCCATGTGCGGCACCGGGGCGAGCGCATAGAAGGTCGAATAGCCCTCCGGCGCCATCGACGGATCGGTCACGGTCGGGTGATGCAGATAGAGCGAGAAATCCGCCGGCAGCACGCCATGGCTGTAGATATCGGTCAGCAGCCCCTCATAGCGCGGGCCGAACAGGATCATATGGTGGGGAATGCCCGGCCAGCTGCCCTTGATGCCGAAATGCAGCACGAACAGGCTGGGCGACCATTTCTTGTGCCGCAGCTTTTCCGCCTGCTTCTGGCCGCGCGGATGATGGCCCAGCAGGTCGCGATAGCTGTGCATCAAATCGCCATTGCTGGCGATCGCATCCGCCTCCCCGCGCCAGCCCGACGCGGTGCGCACCGCCACCGCCCGGTCGCCATGCGTTTCGATCTCGACCACCGCGTCGCCCAGCCGCAGCACGCCGCCCAGCCGCTCGAAATGGGTCGCCATGCCCTGCACCAGCCGGTTGGTGCCGCCCTTGGCGAACCACACGCCGCCATCCTTTTCCAGCTTGTGGATCAGGGCATAGATGCCGCTGGTGGTCATCGGATTGCCGCCGACCAGCAGGCTGTGGAAGGACAAGGCCTGGCGCAGCTTCTCGTCCTTCACATGGCTCGACACGATCGAATAGACCGATCGCCAGGCCTGATATTTGGCGAGGCTCGGTCCCGCCCGCACCATCGAGGCAAAGTCGAGAAAGGCGACCGAGCCGAGCTTGCGATAGCCCTCCTCATAGACGCCATCGGCATAATCCAGGAACCGCTCATAGCCCGCGACATCCTCGGGATTGAGCTTGGCGATCTGCGCGCGCAGCGCCACCTCGTCGTTGGAATAGTCGAAATTGGTGCCGTCGCGCCAGTTGAGCCGGTAGAAGGGCGACACCGGCACCAGGCTGACATCCTGCGCCATGTCGTTCCCCGACAGGCGCCACAATTCGGCCAGGCAGGCCGGATCGGTGATGACCGTCGGCCCCGCGTCGAAGGTGAAGCCGTCCTTCTCCCACATATAGGCGCGGCCACCGGGGCGGTCGCGCGCCTCGATCAGGGTGGTTGCCACCCCGGCCGACTGCAGACGGATGGCCAGCGCCAGGCCGCCAAAGCCCGCGCCAATGACAATCGCTTTCCGCTCCATCAGGCGGGTGGGTTCAGCAATGCGTGCATGGCATCCCTTATGCGCACCGGGGGACGCCCGCACAAGATGCGGATGCGATCGGCGATGGTCGATCGCCCGGCATAGAAGCGCTGGATCAGCCCCGGCCGCAGCCGATAGAAGCGGGCAAAGATGCGCCAGCGCTGGTCCGGCACCGCAGCGCCGAAGAGCATCCGGCCAAGCAGCCGATAATAAAGTCCCTTCTTCCAGTGCGCCGCAGCATAGGTCCGCGTCGCCGCCGGCAGGCCCTTCAAGGGCTGCTCCACCAGCCAGGTCGCGAATCGCACCGCATCGGGCAGCGAATAGCCGGTCATCGGCTGGAACAGCCCGGCCTTCACCCCGGCCCGCGCGACCGGGTCATCGGCCGGCCAGTAACGGTCGAAATCGCCGCCATGCACCACCGGCAGCACGCCGCTCTCGCTGTGGATAACTTCCTCCACCTGCCACCCCTGCGCCTGCGCATAGGCGGCGATCCGCTCCGCGATCCCTGCCTCGTCCAGCGCGGGGCTATCGCTATAATAGGTATCCTCGACAAAGATCGTCCGGGCGTCGCGCGGCAGCAGATAGACGAAGCGATAGCCGTCGATCTGCGCCACCGTCGCATCCATGATCACCGGCCGCGCAATCCCGTGCGGCTGTGCCAGCCGCAGCGTCTGCCCGACGAATTTCTGCCAACCGCAGCGCAGCGCCGACAGGTCGCCCGCGCCCCGCACATCGATCATCGCAGGCGCGCTGATCCGCCGCCCATCCTCCAGCACCAGAAATTGCCGGCCGATTGTCGCCACCCGCGCGTCGGTCAGCAGGCGATCGCCCAGCGCCGCCCGCACATGCGCGTCGAAACGGGGGGAGGCGATGCTGTTATAAGGGGTGTCGAGTTGCCGCCGATAGCCGGGAAAGCGCACTTCATGCCCCTGCGACCAGCGGCTGCTGACCAGCGGATCGACCAGCCAGCGGTCGCGCGCATCGACATCGCCGTCGAAGAAGGACCAGATATGATTGCCGCCGACATGATCGGCCTGCTCGATCAACAGGATGCGCGTACCCGGCCGCCGCTCGGCAAAGGCAAGCGCGATCAGCCCCCCGGCAAGGCCCCCGCCGATAATCGCAAGATCGCATTCCAGATCAGCCACTCCCCCTGTTAGCGACGCCGACGCCAAAGGCAAAGCCGGACAGGCAGGCAGGGGTGTCCGGGATGGGTGGGAAGCGGACCGGCGGCTTTTAGCCAACCGGTTTGGAAAGCGGACATGTGCTAGTCGCTTCGCGAGCTATTCCACAAGCGGGATGCAGGGCTGTCTAAACCAAGATGATTCCGTTTCTTCGGAACACCAAAACCCCTCGAACAAACTGGCGATCTTTAGGCCTTGGAACGCCTCTTCTTTCCCAAGAAGCAGTGTGTAGAAGCTATCCCAGTGGACCCATGCTAGAAGTGAGTGATCGGGAGCAATCAGGCGTTTCACGCCATATTGTGGAAGGTCAGCCATGCCGTCCCACAAATCACCTTGTTCCAACGAGCTAGTGTCGACCAGGCGTTCATCATCGCCAAATTCATCTCCCACGATCAGCCGGCTAAAACCGGCTCGTCTGAACACTGCGGCGAGGTTGGCTTGCATCAGCGGTTCGAAACGCCCCTCGTTCGGCGGAAATATGCCATGCTGAGAGCAGTAAATGGTGAGACGCTCTGATTTGGCGGCGCCCGCAAAGCCATGCTTGAGGCCGCCGATGCTCGTTCTCAAAGCCTGATCCAAATCGCAGTGGTTAGCGAAATCAGCCTGCTGACAGATCGTTCGCCAGCCGATCTGCCGTCCATATCGCTTTGCCGCACTATCGACCCCTTCGAAACTAATCTCCTTACCAACGCGTCGATTAGCCACCTCTTCGTCCGCCCACTCCAACAAACCAAGTGCAGCAGGAGCCGCCGAGCCTGAAAGGACAAGCGTTCCGTGTTCGCAGGTCTTCGGGTCGAGCCCTTTTACGGTGAAAAATGGATGGAGGGCGACAAAGCCGTGTGTGTATGCGCCGCTAAACCAAGGTAGGATGGGCGTATCGTCGGGCGGGCCAAACTTATCTCGATCGATCATATCCATGCCCCGTTCTAATCGCATACCGTTACGATGTCAGCTTTCGGGCTAGGCCAACTCTACGATGAACGGCACAAAATGGTCGTCAGTTGCCATCCCGCGTCCGTCATGCCGGGCTGGCCCCGGCATCCCGCTTTCCAATTCGGCCTTTCTCTGATCTACCCTGAGCGATGGACACCCGCTCCACTTTCCAGCCCTCGCCGCCAAGCCGCTGTCACCCGACCGGCGCGCAAGTGTCGTTTTCCTGTCGCCTCGTTGTCCTCTCCCTGTCGCGTCGAAGCCGCGTCATCATGCCCCGGTTGTCGCGCGGCAGGCGCTTGGCCGGCGCGTTGGCCCGAAATCACCCGCACGACACTGTGAACTTCGACTGTTGCGTCGATCTTGGGCTTCCATCGGCATTCCCGCCCATCCCCGGCGCCTTGCTTGACTTATCCACATAGTATAGGGGGGTATCCTATGCACATTATCGCGGATCGGGACAAATTGCTGGCGCGGGTGCGCCGCATCGCGGGGCAGGTCAACGCCGTCGAGCGCCAGTTGGCGGGCGACGCGGGCTGCTCGGAAACGCTGCAGCTGGTCGCCTCGGTGCGCGGCGCGGTCGGCAGCCTGATGGAGGAGCTGATCGAACAGCATATGCGCGAACATGTCGCCCGCCCCGGCCTGACCGACGAAGCGCGCACGGCCGCCACCGAAGAAATGCTGGCGCTGATCCGCCGCTACGGGAAATGACCATGCACGACGATCACGCCCATGCGCACCATCATCATGGCGCCGGCTGCAACCATGACCATGCGCATCATCCCGCCCCGGCCGCCCCGCCGCCGACCGACAAGGACGGCGAGGAACGCCATTATTTCGACCATATCTATCTGAGCGCCGGGCATGACAAGAACGCCAGGCGCACCCTGTGGGTCGTCTGGCTGACCGCCGCGACCATGGTGGTGGAAATCGCCTTTGGCTGGATCACCGGGTCGATGGCGCTGCTGGCCGACGGTTTCCACATGGCGACCCATGCCGGTGCGCTGGCGGTGGCCGCCGCCGCCTACAGCTACGCAAAGCGCCATGCCCGCAACCCGCGCTACACTTTCGGTACTGGCAAGGTCGGCGACCTGTCCGGCTTCGCCTCCGCGCTGCTGCTGCTGCTGACCGCCCTGTTCATCGCGATCGAATCCGGCATGCGCCTGTTCGAGCCGGTGCAGGTCGCCTTTGGCGAGGCGACCCTGGTCGCCATCATCGGCCTGGTCATCAATCTGGTCAGCGCCCTGCTGCTCGGCCACGACCATAGCCATGATCATGGGCATGCGCACGGTCACGCGCATGACGACCATGATCACGACCATAAGGGGGGCCATGCCGACAACAACCTGCGCGCCGCCTATGTCCATGTACTGACCGACGCATTGACGTCGGTGCTGGCGATCGCCGCGCTGCTGGCCGGCCGCTATCTCGGCTGGTGGTGGCTCGATCCGGCGGTCGGCCTGCTCGGCGCGGTGGTCATCGCCCGCTGGGCCTGGGGCCTGATGAAGGACACCGCCGCCATCCTGCTCGACACCGCCGAACCCGCGCTGATGGCCAGGGTGCGCGGCCTGGTCGAAGCCGAAGGCGCCACCATCCGCGACCTCCATGTCTGGCGCATCGGCCCGCACGCCCATGCCGCGATCATCAGCCTGGCGCCCGGCGCCGACGGCGCCCGTGTCCGCGAACGGGTGCGCAGCCTGCCGCGCATGGAACATGTCACGGTGGAGTGCGGCTGAGCGTCCGCTTGAGAAAGCCGGTCCCGACCCGCTCCCCCGCCCTGTCCTACAGAGCCGGGCCCATGTTAGGCTGCGCCCGGCTCCTTCCCATCGTCCGGCGTCCCCATCCTTCTCGCAACATGATTTCCTACTTGAGTAAGGAAATGTCGAAATGTGCGGGAAATATGCGAAGTTAAGCGGACGAAATCCTATTTTCAGGCGGGCTTCAGCGCATCCATGATCTGGCGCACCGGGCCAAGATCATAGCCCGCAGCCGTCGCCTGTGCCGACAGCGCATCGGCATCGTCACCGGCCCGCGCGCGGGTCAGCGCCCACAGCAGGGTGCTGCGCGTGCCCGACCGGCAATAGGCCAGGATCTTGCCCTCGCCCGCCTGCTCGATCGCGGCGGCCATGCCGTCGAGCTGCCAGGGCGCGAAGCCGCCATGGGCCACCGGCACGGCGGCATAGGCGACACCGGCGTCGATCGCCGCCGCCTCGACCGCGGCACCGTTGGTCTGGCCCGGCTCCTCGTCATCGGGGCGGTTGTTGATGATCATGGTCACGCCCAGCGCCTTGGCGGTCTCCACCTGATCGACACTGATCTGGGGCGAGACATAGAGGCGGTCGGTCAGCTGGCGGAACATGGGCAAATCTCCTTCGCCCCCGCCATGCGCCCGCCCGCCACAGGATTCAAGCGTCTGCACGCCCAACCGGCATCGATGCCCCTTCATCCGTTCGTTTCGAGCCTGTCGAGAAACGGGGCCACACGCTCATCCGCTACAGATAGGACCGGATCGCCGCCAGGAAGGCATCGCCATAGGCATCCAGCTTCTTCTGCCCGACGCCGCTCACCATGCCCAGTTCATGGATGGTCGCCGGCCGCTGCTCGGCCATTTCGCGCAGCGTCGAATCATGGAAGATGACATAGGGCGGCACCCCGGCCTCCTGCGCCAGTTCGCGGCGGCAGGTGCGCAACGCGTCGAACAGCGGATCGCCGACTGGATTGGCGTCGCTGCCATTGCGGGCATTGCGCTTCTTCCGCTCGCGCCGCGGTGGCACCAGTATCCGCACCTCCTCCTCGCCGCGCAGGATCGGCCGGGCATTGGGCCCCAGCATCAGCCCGCCATGCTCGGTCGTCTCCAGCGCGTCCCGCACCAGCAACGCGCGCGACACCGGCCGCAGCAGGGCCGTCTCGTCGCCATCGACGATCGCATAGACGGAAATCTTGTCGTGCCCGCGCTCGCGAATCTTGTCGGTGACAGCGCCGCTCAGCACCGCCTCGATATGGCCCGCGCCAAAGCTCTGGCCGGTGCGATAGACCGCCGACAGATATTTACGCGCCGTCTCGGTCGCGTCGACACTGGCCGGCGGGGTCAGGCAATTGTCGCAATTGCCGCAGGTCGCCGGCGGATTCTCGCCAAAGTGCCGCAGCAATATCGCGCGGCGGCAGGTCGCCGTTTCCACCAGCGCCCCCAGCGCCGCGATCCGCGTCCGCTCGCCCTGCTGGCGCGCCGGTTCCAGCTCCATGATGCGCTGGCGGGCACGGGCGAAATCCTCCGCCCCCCAGAAGAGATGCGCGACCGCCGGCTCGCCATCGCGGCCGGCGCGGCCCGATTCCTGATAATAGCCCTCGATCGACTTGGGCAGGCCGGCATGGGCGACGAAGCGCACGTCGGGCTTGTCGATCCCCATGCCGAAGGCGACGGTGGCGACCATCACCATATCCTCGCTGGCGATGAAGGCGGCCTGGTTGGCGGCGCGTTGGGCCGGGTCCATGCCGGCATGATAGGCCCGCACCGCCCGGCCACCGCGCCCCAGCGTCTCGGCCAGCTTCTCGGTCGCGGCGCGGGTCGGCGCATAGACGACACCCGGCCCCGGATTGGCGGCAAGCAGATCGGCCAGCTGCCGGGTCAGTCCATCGCGCGGATGGACGGCATAGCGGATATTGGGCCGGTCGAAGCCCGAGATGATGAGGCCATCCTCGGGAATGCCGAGCTGGACGAGGATATCCTTGCGCGTATGCGCGTCCGCCGTCGCCGTCAGTGCCAGCCGCGGGACATCGGGAAATTCATCGAGCAGCGGCCGCAGCAACCGATAGTCGGGGCGGAAATCATGCCCCCATTCGGACACGCAATGCGCCTCGTCGATCGCGAACAGCGCAACCTTCGCCGAGCGCAGCAGATTGCGGAACCCCTCGCCGCTCGCCCGTTCCGGCGCGACATAGAGCAGGTCCAGCTCGCCATTGCGCAGCCGATCCTGCGTCTCGCGCCAGTCGGCATCGACGCTGGTCAGGCTGGCGGCGCGAATGCCCACTGCGGTCGCCGCGCGCAGCTGGTCATGCATCAGCGCGATCAGCGGCGAGACGACGACGCAGCAGCCATCGAGCGCCACGGCCGGCAGCTGATAGCAGAGCGACTTGCCCGCGCCGGTCGGCATGATCGCCAGCGTCGGCTGCCCCGTCATGACCCGGCCGACCACCTGTTCCTGCACCCCGCGGAACGTCGTGAAGCCGAAAATATCGTGGAGCAGCGTGGGAATGTCGCGAGGCATGGATCGGCCTTAGCGAGTCAGGGCCACAGGTGCCAGTAGCGCGGAGTGTCTGTTTGAGATGCGCCAGATGGCGCATTCCGGCACCAGCCCGCTCCCCCACCCGGCCACCCATAGAATACTGCCGTTGGGTGGCCGGGTGGGGGAGCGGGCTGGTGCCGTATCAGAAATCGCTCTTTCGCGATTTCTCAAACACGCGCTTAACCCGCCGGATCGAGCAGACAGCCCCAGCCCGGCTTGAAGCGTGCGGTGCGCGACGCCAGCAGCGGGACATGCGCCTCGACCGCCCGCTCCTCCGGCTTGTCGGTCAGCCGGACCATCGCCATGCCCGGCTCCTTGTCGCTCTGGCAGCTGCCCATGGCGCGGCCCTCGACATAGCGGCAGGAACAGGTGAGCCGCGCGCCATAGGCCGATCCGAGCTGCGCGCGGGCGCGCAGGGTCGACCAGTTCCACGCCAGCGCGGCCAGCAGCGCGACGACGATCACCGCCGCGACGATCCACCATTTACCACGAACCGCCATGGTCCTTCTTCCCGCCTCCATGCTAAGGGCGCCGGCTTATGCAGATCGAGAAGCGAATCGTAAAGCGCCTTGCCATGGGTGCCGGACTGGTGGCGCTCGTCCTGGCCGGCACGCTGGCGGGGCGCGCGGCCCATGCGCCCGAGCCCGTCTATAGCGTCGACACCGACGCCGTGGTCAGCGCGAGCGCGCTGCGCGGCGCGATCGATCCGCTGTTCGACGACAAGGAGATGGGCGATACCCGCGCCCTGCTGGTCATGCGCGACGGCAAGGTGATTGCCGAACGCTATGCCCCCGGCATCACCCCCGACACGAAATTGCTGTCCTGGTCGATCGCCAAGAGCGTGACTGCGGTGCTGGTCGGCCTGATGGTGTCAGACGGACGGCTTGCGCTCGATTCGCCGGTGCCGGTCGCGGCCTGGAGCCAGCCGGGCGATCCGCGCGGCCGCATCACCCTGCGCCAGTTGCTGTCGATGACCTCGGGCCTCGACCATGCCGAGGATGGCGAGCCGATCACCGACGGCGATACCGTGCGCATGCTGTTCATGGACGGCGCGCAGGACATGGCGGCCTATGCCGAATCCAAGCCGCTCGCGCATGTTCCCGGCGAGACATTTTCCTACTCCACCGGCAGCACGATGATCCTGTCGGACCTGATGACCCGGATGCTGACCAACAGCCCCCATCCCGATGTGCGTCGCCGGGCGATGCAGATGTTCATCGACGGCCGGCTGAAGGCGCCGGGCAAGCTGTCCAGCCTGACCCCGGAATATGACGCCAATGGCACGCTGATCGGCGGATCGATCATGCACATGACCGCGCGCGACTATGGTCGCTTCGGCGAATTGCTGCGCAACCATGGTCGTTCGCCCAACGGCCATCAGATCGTGCCGGAAAAATGGGTCGACTATATGCGCGCGCCGTCGCCCCGGAACGCGGCCTATGGCGCCCATCTCTGGCTCAACCGGGACAGCAGCGAGAGCGCGCTGATGCCCGGCCTCGCCTCGGCCAGCCTGTTCGGCTGCGTCGGCCATAATGGCCAATATATATTGGTCGCGCCCGGCCAGCGGCTGACGATCGTGCGGATCGGCATGTCACCCAAGAAGGAACAGCGCGCCGCCGTGAAGGCGCAGCTGGCCCGGCTGATCGGCCTCTTCCCCGGTTAAAGGGTGAATATGCCCTCGATCACCGTGCGGCAGACGCCGGTCATCACCACCCGGTCGCCCTCCAACCGACAGCCCAACCGCCCGCCCCGCGCCGACGCCTGATAGGCGCTGATCGCATCCTTGCCGAGGCGCTCGGCCCAATAGGGCGTCAGCAGGCCATGGGCCGATCCGGTCACGGGATCCTCGTCGATCCCGCCGCCGGGCACGAAGACCCGGCTGATGATGTCGCTGTCGTCGCCCGGCGCGGTCGCCATCAGCAGATTGTCGCCCAGCTTGCGCAGGGTTGCGAAATCAGGCTCCAGCGCCCGGATCGCATCGGCATCGCGATAGACGAAGATCGCATAGCCACCCTCGCGCCAGCGTGTCTCGACGATGTCCCCGCCCATCCCCGCCGCCAGCTCCGGCAGCGGCCTGGGCGCGCTGGTCCAGGCCGGCAACGACAGTTCATAGCCCTCGCCCGCACGGGTCACGGTCAGCACCCCGGCATGGCGCGTGCGAAAACGGATGGTATCGCCCTGCATCAGCACATGCCCGCTCGCCAGCGTGGCATGGCCGCACAGCTTCACCTCGACCGCCGGGGTGAACCAGCGCAGCGCATAATCGGCCTCTGCATCCTCCGGCGTCGGCACGGTGAAGGCGGTTTCCGACAGGTTGTTTTCCGCGGCGATCGCCTGCAGCACCGCGTCGTCGAGCCAGGCATCGAGCGGCATCACCGCCGCCGGATTGCCGGTGAAGGGCGCGTCGGCAAAGGCGTCGACCTGGGTGAAGCGAAGGCGGGTCATGGCGATACTCCTGATGGATCGCCGCCTTCATGCCGGGCCCGCATCCGTGCCGACAGGGCCGGATGCGGGCAATTGGTCCCTTGGCAGGTACGTTTAAAATCCCGTTCGGACTGAGCGAAGTCGAAGCCATCCACTGAGCGGAGCGAAGTGCCCTCCCGTCGGTCGGGTGAGCCCTTCGACTTCGCTCAGGGCGAACGGCGATAGACGGAGCGACGCTAGCCCAAAATGACCAACGCCGAACAAACCGCAACCCCGACGATCAGGTTGAGCGGCACGCCGATGCGCACGAAATCGGCGAAGCGATAATCGCCCGCGGCATAGACCAGCGCATTGGTCTGATAGCCGATCGGCGTCGCAAAACAGGCCGATGCGCCGATCATCAGCGAGATCACCAGCGGACGCGGATCGGTGCCCAGCTGATGCGCCAGCGCGATGGTCAGTGGGGTCAGCAGCGCCGCGACCGCATTGTTGCTGAGCAGCTCGGACAGGATCAGCGCCGCAAAATAGACGATGAAGACCAGGCTCCATTGCGGCGCGACCTGCATCAGCGGCGTGATCCAGCCGACCATCAGCGCGACGCTGCCCGCCTGTTCCAGCGCCAGGCCGACCGCCAGCATGGCAAAGATCAGGATCAGCACATCGCCGTCGATCGCCGCCCACGCCTCCTCCGCATCGATGCAGCGGGTGACCAGGATCACGCCGACGGCGATGAAGGCGGCCAGGCCGATGCCGATCACGTCGAGCGCCGACAGGATCACCACCGCGGCCATCGCCAGGATCGCGATCCATGCCTTGCGCGGGCGGAAGGCGCGCGTCCGGCTGATGTCGACGCCGATCAGGTTGGGATTGTCTTTCAGCGAACGCATCGCGTCATCGCTGCCCGCCACCAGCAGCCGGTCCGCGCCGCGCACCCGCGTATCGGCCAGGTCCGGGCCGGGCAGATGGCGGGCGCGATGGATGCCGATCAGGCGGACGCGCAGGGCATGGAGGAAGGGAATGTCGATCAACCGCTCGCCGATCGAGGGGTGGCTGGGCGCAACCATGGCCTCGATCACCGTGCCCTCGCGCGCGGAGGTTTCGGAATCGGCGGCAATGCCCAGTTCGAAATCGCCCGATTCGCGCAGCGTCATGATCGCCGTGCCATCGGCCCGGACGATCAGCCGGTCGCCGACATGCAGTCCCTCCTGCTCCAGGTCGTGGCGCCGTATCTCGCCGGCCCGCTTGAGCCCGATCAGGGTGACCGAGCGGCCAAGGACGGACAATTCGCCAATCTCCCGCCCGACCAACTCGCTGTCCGGCGTCACGACCAGTTCGGTCAGATATTCCTGCACATTGCCGCCATTCTCGCCCGCGATCGAGGGCGGGTCGCTGGGCAGCAGGAAGCTGAGGCAGGCCAGGCCGATGACGCCGGCAATGGTGCCGGCCAGGCCATAGGGGGTAATATCGAAAATGCCGAAGGGCTGCATCCCCTGTTCGGCGGCGATCCCCGCGACGATCAGGTTGGTCGACGTGCCGATCAGGGTAACGCAGCCGCCCATCACCGCGACCGCATTCATCGGGATCAGCAGTTTCTTGACCGGATAGGCGGTCGCCTGCGCCAGCCGGAACATGATCGGGATCAGCAGCACGACGACCGGGGTGTTGTTGAGGAAGGCGGACAGCAGCACCGTGCCCACCGCAACCTCCACCAGCGCCAGCCGCGGATGCTTCTGCGCCCGCACCATGACCAGATCGGCGATGCGGTTGATCGTGCCGGTGCGGATAAGCGCGCCCGACAGCACGAACATCGCGCCCACGGTCAGCGGCGCGCTGTTCGAAAAGACGGAGAAGAGCGATTTCTCGTCGAGCAGGCCGAGCAGCGCGAAGGCACAGGCACCCAGCACCGAGACGACGGTCGGAGAATAGCGTTCGCGCACGAAGGCGACGAACATGCAGGCGAGAATGACCAGGCCGATTTCCGCGCGGTAAATGCCCAATAGCGCGGTGATGAAATGCATCTCGTCTTGCCCCCGTTCGATCGCGTGATCGCGTCTCTAACGGAGGTGAAACGAAATGGGCCAGCCATGGTTGCATGGCTGGCCCGTGTCGCGGCGTCAGGGGACGTTTTGACCGTCAATCCACGCATAGCGTGCTGACGCTCCCCAGGCTTACGCTCTGCCGCTCACCCTCCCGCGGGTGACCATGTCATCCTAGCGTAACATGGGTGAGTCGTCTCGCATCTTTTGCACATTCGACGCGCGATTGGCGCAGTTCGGCGCGTCAGTCGGCCCCGCATTGGGCGCGGTGCAGCAGCTTCTGGTCGGCCAGCACCAGCGCCATCATGGCTTCGACCACCGGCACGCCGCGAATGCCGACGCATGGGTCGTGACGGCCCTTGGTGATGATGTCCGACGCATCGCCTTCGCGCGTCACCGTCTCGACCGGAATCAGGATCGAACTGGTCGGCTTGAAGGCGATCCGCACCTTGACCGGCTGGCCGGTCGAAATGCCGCCCGCAATGCCGCCGGCATGATTGGCGAGGAAGACCGGGCCATCGGCGCCGGGCCGCATCGGATCGGCATTCTGCTCGCCGCGCAACCGGGCAGCCGCGAAGCCGTCGCCAATCTCCACGCCCTTGACCGCGTTGATGCTCATCATCGCGCTCGCCAGTTCGCTGTCGAGCTTGGCATAGAGCGGCGCGCCCCAGCCGGCCGGCACGCCCGATGCCACGCATTCGACCACCGCGCCGAGCGACGAGCCATCCTTGCGCGCGCCATCGACCAACGCTTCCCAGCGCACCGCGGCTTCGGCGTCGGGACAGAAGAAGGGATTCTGGCCGATCTGCGCCGCGTCGAAATTGCCATAGTCGATCGCGTCGCCGCCGATCTCGCTCACATAGGCGAAGATATCGACTTCAGGGATGACCAGCCGCGCCACTGCACCGGCCGCAACCCGGCTGGCGGTTTCGCGTGCCGAGGACCGCCCGCCGCCGCGATAGTCGCGAAAGCCATATTTGGCGTCATAGGCATAGTCGGCATGGCCGGGGCGATAGGCCTTGGCGACCTCCGAATAATCCTTCGATCGCTGGTCGGTATTCTCGATCATCAGGCTGATCGGCGTGCCGGTGGTCTTGCCCTCGAACACGCCCGACAGGATGCGCACCTCGTCCGGCTCGCGCCGCTGGGTCGTGAACTTCGACGTGCCCGGCTTGCGCAGGTCGAGCCAGGGCTGGATGTCAGCCTCGCTCAATGCCAGGCCCGGAGGGCAGCCATCGACCATTGCGCCGATCGCCGGCCCATGGCTCTCGCCCCAGGTCGAGAAGCGGAAGACGCGACCGAATGTGTTGAAGCTCATATCCGTTCCAATCCGGTCGCGTCGTTCTTACTTGTCCAGCGCGATGTCGGGCGCGTCTTCGGCCTTCATGCCGATGACATTATAGCCCGCGTCGACATGGTGGATCTCGCCCGTCACGCCCGAAGCGAGGTCCGACAGCAGGTAGAGGCCGGCACCGCCGACATCGTCGATCGTCACGTTGCGACGCAGCGGCGAGTTCAGCTCGTTCCACTTCATGATGTAACGGAAATCACCGATGCCGCTGGCGGCCAGCGTCTTGATCGGTCCGGCCGAGATCGCGTTGACGCGGATATTTTCCGGGCCAAGGTCCATCGCCAGATATTTGACGCTGGTTTCCAGCGCCGCCTTGGCCACGCCCATGACGTTGTAATGGGGGATGACCTTTTCCGCGCCATAATAGCTCAGCGTCAGCAGGCTGCCGCCTTCCTTCATCAGCTTGCGCGCGCGGGCCGCGACGGCGACGAAGCTGTAGACCGAGATGTTCATGGTCATCAGGAAATTGTCGAGGCTGGTGTCGGCATAGAGGCCGCGCAGCTCATTCTTGTCGGAAAAGCCGATCGCATGGACGACGAAGTCCAGCTTTCCCCAGCGCGCCTCGATCTCGGCAAAGGCCTCGTCCAGCTTCGCCATGTCGGACACGTCGCAGTCGATCAGGAAGTCCGAACCCAGCTGTTCCGCCAGCGGCTTGACGCGCTTGGCCAGCGCCTCGCCCTGGTAGGAGAAGGCCAGTTCCGCGCCCTGCGCATGCAGTTGCTGCGAAATACCCCAAGCCAGCGACTTGTCGTTCGCCAGCCCCATGATGAGCCCGCGCTTTCCCGCCATCAAGCCTGTCATATCGTCGTTCCGTTCCCTTTGTCCTGCACGGTGCCGGCTGCTTCGTCTTCCGGAAATTCCGCCAGTGCCGCATTCAATTCGGCGCCAATTACCACGCCGAGCCCCACGAGAAAGAAAAAAATGAGGGTGATCATGACACCGGCCAGACTGCCATAGGTCCGGTCATAGCCGCCCAGCATCGACAATGTGACCGGCAATAGCAGGGTGACGGCATACCACCAGAGCGCAGTGGCGGCCGCGCCGGGCCATTTGGGAAAGCGCTTGTCACGGTAGAGCGACGGGGTCAGCGAGACATAGAGCGAGTGGAGCGCCACGCATAATATCGCCATCGGCACCAGCTTGGCCGAGGAAACCCAGGCGATCGCCTCGTCCGCGAAGGGCAGCAGCCGGAGGAGCAACTGGTCCACCGCCGTTATCATCACCTGCATCGAAAAGGCGAACATCACCGCCAGCACACTGACCAGCGTGATGCCCACCGACGCCAGCCGATAACGCCAAAAGGGCTTGGTGCTCTTCGTCCCATAGGCACGGCGCAATATGTCGCGGATCGTCTCGATCAGGCTGCCCACGGTCCAGAGCCCCACCAGACCGCCGAACCAGAGCAGATTGCCGGAACGTGCCTGCAACACATCGCTGATCGGCTGGCGCACGACATCGGCGACGCCGCGCGGCACGGTATAGAGAAAGGCATTCACCGCCGACAGCCCGTCCGACGTGCGGCCAAAGACGCTGGCGACGGCGGCGGCGACGATGAAGAAGGGAAAGAGCGTCATCAGCGAGAGATAGGCCAGGTTCCCCGCATGGATGAACCCGTCGCTATAGACGCCCACCATCACCCGCTTGGCGATCTCAAAGCTGCGCGATCCCGGCCGGACCCGATCGATCTGGCGATGGAATTTCTCCTGCGCCTGCGCCGCCATGTGGCGGCGCGACTCCGGACTATAGGGGGAAGGCAGCGGCACCCTTGCCGAACGTCCTAGACGCCCAGATGGGTCCGCACCGCGCGACCATCCTGCCAATCCTCAACCAGCTGGAGGATCACCGGATCATCGGCAGGCACGTCGATCAGCAAGGTCACAAGCTGGTCGCCGCGCTGGCCATCCTTGCCGGTAAAGCCCTTGCCGCGCAGGCGCAGCGTCTTGCCCGATGTGGTGCCGGCCGGCACGCCCAGCATCACCGGGCCATCGACGGTCGGCACCTTCACCTTGCCGCCCTTGACGGCTTCGTTGATGGTGATCGGCAGGTCGAGCAGCACATTATCGCCGTCGCGCTTGAAGAAGGGGTGCGACTTGACCTCGATGGTGACGATCGCGTCGCCCGCACCGCCCGCGCCCGGCTGCCCCTTGCCGGTCAGGCGCATCTGCGTGCCGGTTTCGACCCCGGCGGGCAGCTTCAGGTCGATCGTCTTGCCATCCTGCAGGGTGATGCGCTGCGGCGCCAGCGTCGCGGCGTCGACGAACTGCACCGCCAGCCGATAGGCGACATTGGCCCCCTTGGCCGGCGGCGCGCCGCGACCAAAGCCGCCAAAGCCGCCCCCGCCCCCGCCCCCGGCGCGACGGCCCGCGCCGCCGAACAGGCCTTCGAAAATGTCACCGAAATCGGCGCCGCCCTCGTTGAACTCGAACCCGCCGGGACGGCCACGCCCGCCGCCACCGCCGCCAAAGCCGAAGGGCGCGGTCGGATTGCCATCGGCATCGATCTCGCCCCGGTCGAAGCGGGCCCGCTTGTCCTTGTCCGACAGCAGGTCATAGGCGTTGGTCACGGCCGAGAATTTCTCCGCCGCCTTCGGATTGTCCTGATTCTTGTCGGGGTGATATTGCTTGGCCAGCTTGCGATAGGCGGACTTGATCTCCGCTTCGCTCGCGCTGCGCGCCACACCCAGAGTGGAATAGGGATCCGCCATCTATCATCCTGTTATGCTGAAACCGGTATCTGCCGCATCACGGCCATATCGCCCCTATGTGGCCGAAGGCCGGGCATCGTTCAAGCTGCGGCGCATCCGTATCGACAGTGTGGTGCCGGGAATCTAAGGCAGGGTCATGACCGATCCCTTCGCCCTTTTCGACGAGTGGTATGCGCAGGCGCGCGAGACCGAACTCAATGACAGCAACGCCATGGCGCTGGCCACGGCCGATGCGCAGGGCCGCCCGTCGGTCCGCATGGTGCTGCTCAAGGGCCATGGCCCCGACGGCTTCATCTTCTACACCAATTTCGAAGGGCGCAAGGCCGGCGACCTGCTCGCCAATCCGCATGCCGCCCTGCTGTTCCACTGGAAGTCGGTGCGCCGCCAGATCCGGATCGAGGGCAGCGTCGGCCCGGTCGACGACGCCACCGCCGACGCCTATTTCGCCACTCGCAGCCGCGACAGCCAGCTCGGCGCCTGGGCCTCCGACCAGTCCCGCCCGCTGCCCTCGCGCGCCGTCTTCATGGATCGCTATGAAGAGGTGCGCGCCCGGTTCGAGGGCGGCCCGGTGCCGCGCCCGCCCCACTGGTCGGGCTTCCGCCTGACCCCGGAACGGATCGAATTCTGGCAGGATCGCGAGCATCGCCTGCATGAACGGCGCGTCTTCACCCGCCAGGAAAATGGCTGGAACGAAGGGCTTCTCTACCCCTGAGCGAGCACCATGCCATTGTCCTGCCGTAAAACAGGGCGCGGAATATGGTGGCTCATTCGTCTATCCCCGCACAGTCCAAGCCTGCCCGATTGCGGGCTGGCCGGGCGCCTGTTAGGTGTCACCACCCAGCAGAACAGAATGAATGCGCGGGCGGACCGCTCGCTGGCTAGAGGAATATAATGCGAAATCGACTGACGGCCTACATCCTGACAGGCATGGTCCTGGGCGTGATCGTGGGCTTCGTGGCCAATCTCTGGGTCGGCGGGGATGAAGCGCTGGCCAAGGATGTGGCGGGCTATTTTCACCTTCTGGCCGACATCTTCCTTCATCTGATCAAGATGATCATCGCGCCGTTGGTCTTTTCCACGCTGGTCGCGGGCATCGCCCATATGGGCGACAGCGCGGCGCTGGGGCGGATCGGCGGGCGCGCGCTCGCCTGGTTCATCATCGCCAGCCTGATCTCGCTGACCTTGGGCCTGATCTTCGTCAATTTCTTCGAACCCGGCGCCGGCCTCAACCTCGTCCGGTCGGGCGCGGATGCGGGCGTCAACACCGAAGCGCTCAATTTCCGCGACTTCATCCTGCACGTCTTCCCGACGTCGATGATCGGGGCGATGGCGGACAACCAGATCCTGCAGATCGTCGTCTTCTCGCTGTTCGTCGGCGTGGCGCTGACCGCCATCGGCGAAAAGGGCAAGCCGATCATCACCGTGATCGAGGCGCTGGTCGAGCTGATGCTGCAGGTCACCGGCTATGTCATGCGGGTCGCGCCGCTCGCCGTGTTCGGCGCCCTCGCCTCGTCGGTGACGGTGCAGGGCCTGGGCGTGCTCAAGACCTATGGCGCGCTGGTCGGCGAATTCTACATCGCCCTCATCTGTCTGTGGGTGCTGCTGTTCGGCGCGGGCGCGATCTTCCTTGGCAAGCGTATGTTCAAGCTGATCCGCTATGTCCGCGAGCCGATCCTGATCGCCTTCTCGACCGCCTCGTCGGAAGCCGCCTATCCCAAGATGCTGGAGCAGCTCGACCGGTTCGGCGTGCCGCGCCGCATCTACAGCTTCGTGCTGCCGCTCGGCTACAGCTTCAACCTCGACGGCTCGATGATGTATGCGACCTTCGCGACCATCTTCATCGCCCAGGCCTATGGCATCGACCTGCCGATCGCGACCCAGATCACGATCCTGCTCGTCCTGATGGTCACCAGCAAGGGCATCGCCGCCGTGCCGCGCGCCTCGCTGGTCGTGGTCGCCGCCACGCTCGGCCAGTTCGACCTGCCGGTCGAGGGCGTCGCCTTCATTCTGGCGGTCGATCATTTCATGGACATGGGCCGCACCGCCACCAACGTGCTCGGCAATGCCATCGCCACCTCGGTCATCACCAAGTGGGAAGGCATGCTGGAAGTGGAAGAGCCGGTCGACGTGCCCCATCCCAAGGCGCCGGCCCATACCCCGTCCCACGGCCGGGCGGGGCTGGAACTGGCCTCCGACATGGTCGACGAAGATCGCAAGGGCTAAGGCCCGCGCTTCAATGCCAAAGAAAAAGCCCCGCCTGCATGTTGCCGGCGGGGCTTTTTGTTACCTTACCACAGGACACCACGCACCGGCGTGACGGGGTCTGGCGCCGGATCGCCGATCGACTGGAGCAGGTCGATCTCGATCGTCCGGCACATGGCGGTCAACGGCACGTCATGCACGCTGTCGGCAAAGGGATCGGTCAGATCATCGCCGATCCGCAGCACCGCCATGAACATCAGCCCCGCGACCGTCGAACCCAGCGGCGTGGCGAAACCCAGCGTCTCGACCAGCCCGATCGGCAGCAGGATGCAGAAGAGGTGGGTGAAGACCACCGGCAACAGTCGATACTGGAAGGGCAGCGGCGTGTTCTTCAGCCGCTCCATCCCGCCCTGGGCATTGGCGATGTCGACCAGCACCTTCTCCATCTGGGTCTGCTGGATGGTATCGATCCAGCCTTCCCGCCGCGCCATGTCGATCCGCCGGCCAGTGCTGTCGAGCAGGCCATTGGCCGAATTGGCGCGCGCCAGCGCCTTGCCCTGATCCTCCTCGCGCAGGAATTTGGTCACGTCCTCGCCGATCGTCTGGCGCCGCAACTGGCAGCGCAGCGCATTCACATAAGCGATCTGGCGCTTGACGATCTCACGCTTGAGGTCGCGGGCCTCCGGGTCGGGCAGGAAATTGCGCGCCGAACGCGCCAGGCTGCGCGAGGCGTTGATCATCGCCCCCCACAATGTGCGCCCTTCCCACCAGCGCTGGTAACTGCTGTTCGACCGGAAGCCCAGGAACAGGGCGAGGGCCGAACCGAAGATGGTGAGCGGCAGCGAAGGGGCCTTGAACGGCAATAGATAATAAGCGGCCGTGACCGCACAGTCCCACACGAACAGCGCGGTCAGCGGTTTCCACACTTCCGATGCGATCCGGCGCATGCTGGGGACGGCATCAACGATCATGCAAGACTCCTTCTGGTGAACCGGCCCAACGCCCGAGCATGCGGCTATGCTCCGTCGATGCCCTAACGAAACGAAATATTGCCGGCCGCGCAACCCGCTTCCGCATGGCTCGTTGGTCGGGAGGAAGAGGAGAAGCCATGAGTGGTTCGGGCACAGAGGAACAGGCGGGGCGACGCGCGGCCTTCTCGCTGCAATGGCAGATGCTGGCCGGCTTCCTGATCGGCCTCACCGCCGGGCTGATCGCCTATGCCGTAACCCCCGGCGCGCCCTGGATCGATGCGGTCACCCGCTATCTCACCGGCCCGATCGGCCAGGTCTTCCTGCGCCTGCTGTTCATGCTCGTGATCCCGCTGCTGGTCTCCGCGCTGATCGTCGGCATCGCCGAAATGGGCGAAATGCGCTCGCTGCGCCGGGTGGGCCTGCGCACCCTGATCTACACGTTGATCGTTTCGGGCATCGCCGTCGTCATTAGCCTGGCGCTGGTCAACCTGCTGCAGCCGGGCAGCGGCGTCGATCCGGCGCAGGCCCGTGCGCTGTTGGCCGATGCGGGACAGGGGGCCAAGGCGATCCTCGACCGCGGCGCCGACACGCCCACCGGCATGCAGGCGCTGATCGCGATCGTCCCCGACAATGTGATCGCGGCGATGGCCGACAATGACATATTGGCGGTGATGGTCTTCGCCCTCTTCTTCGGCATTGGCCTGGTGCTGGTGCAGACGAAGGAAACGAAGCTGCTGCTCGACGCGATGGAGGGGCTGTTCGCGGTGACGATGCGCCTCATATCGATCGTCATCCGCCTGGCGCCGATCGCCATCGCCTGCTTCATGTTCAACCTCGCCGCGCAGTTCGGCTGGGACTTGCTGCTGCGCCTGTCCGCCTATGTCGGGGTCGTGCTGCTGGCGCTCGCGATCCAGATGTTCGGCATCTATTCGCTGCTGATCGCCCTGCTGGCGCGCCGGTCACCGCTGCGCTTCTTCGCCGCCGTGCAGGAAGCGAGCGTCATGGCCTTTGCCACCGCCTCCTCCAACGCCACCCTGCCGACCGCGATCCGCGTTGCGGAGGAGAATCTGCATCTGCCGCGCCGCATCGCCCGCTTCGTCCTCACCATCGGCGCCACCGCCAACCAGAATGGCACGGCGATGTTCGAGGGGATCACCGTCCTGTTCCTCGCCCAATTCTTCCATGTCGACCTCAGCCTTGGCCAGCAGTTGATGGTGATGCTGGTTTGCATATTGGGCGGGGTCGGCACGGCAGGGGTGCCAGCCGGGTCGCTGCCGGTGGTGGCGATGATCCTGGCGATGGTCGGCATCCCGCCCGAGGGAATCGGGCTGGTGCTGGGCGTCGACCGGCTGCTCGACATGTGCCGCACCGCGCTCAACGTCACCGGCGATCTGGTGGCCGCGACCGTGATATCGGCGCGCGAGGAGATCAGCGCTGCGCCTTCGCCGCCTGCGCCCACCAGATGAGCGTGTCGGCGAAACCCGCAAAGCCACGGTCCAATGCTGCGCCGCCCTCCCCCTGGGACCGGGCCTGCTCGTCCAGCACCTGCTGGATCTGACCGACGCTGAGGCGCTCGGGCATCACCGCCATGCCCATGGCGGACAGCGTCACCGTCCAGTCGGCATGGCTGTTCACCCCGGCAAAACGCCCCATCGAGTAGCTGGCAATCGCGGCGGGGCGACGGTCGAACTCCTTGAGATAATGGTCGACCAGATTCTTGAGACCGGGCTGCATGCCGCGATTATATTCGCCGGCGACGAAGACGAAGGCATCGGCGGCGGACAGGCGCTCGGCAAGATGCGCCATGGCGGCAGGCGCCTCGCCGGCCGGATAGTCGCTATAACGCAGGTCGAGCATCGGCAGGTCGATCGCCTTGGCATCGACCAGTTCAGCCTTGTGCCCACGCCCTTCAAAGCCGCGGATCAGATAATCCGCCAGCCGTATACCGAGCCGGCCGCGCCGATAGGAGCCGTAGAGGACGAGGATGTCGAGTGCCATGCGGAGCCTCCTGCTTGGATATCGGCTGTCTTGTCGCATCCTGCCCCGATCGGGTCCAGTTGGCCTTCTAATCTTTCAATATTTCATGATGCGAAATTGCATTTCACATGGCGGAACGCCATCATCGATCCGATAGCGATCAGGGAGGATGCGAATGAAGAGGATGGCGCTGCTGGCCTATATGGGCCTGCTGATGGCCAATGGCGATGTTGCGCCGGGCCAGCCGATCAGCCCGCGCTTTGCCGGCGATCCCTCGCCGCACTGGTTCGACGATCGCTGGTATCTCTATGCCACCGACGACGCGTCCAATTCCGGCCGCTACTGGGACAGCACAAGCTGGCGCCTCTACAGTTCGGCCGACATGAAAAGCTGGCAGGATGACGGCGCCTTTCTCGACGTCACCACCTTCACATGGGCACGCCCCGATGCCAAGGCCTGGGCACCCGAAGTCGCCCGGCGCAACGGACGCTATTATTTCTATGCGCCGATCGGCGGCGACCGGATCGGCGTCGCGGTGGCCGACCACCCCCAGGGCCCCTATCGCGATGCGCGCGGCGACGCGCTGATCGACAAGGCGCGCGACGCCAATGCCGGCGCCGAGCCGATCGATCCCGCCGTCTTCATCGACAAGGACGGACAGGCCTATCTCTATTTCGGCACCCGCGTGCCCAAGGTTGTGCGGCTGAAGCCCGACATGATCCATGTCGACGGTCCGATCATGGATGTCGTCGTCACCGGACTGCCGGCCAGCGACCCCAAGAAGAAATATGGCGAGGCGCCCTATCTCCACGCCCATGGCGGCCGCTATTATTTCAGCTTCTCGACCGGCTGGCCCGGCCAGATCATCTACGGCACCGCCGCCTCGCCGCTCGGCCCCTTCGCCTATGGCGGGGTGATCCTCGACTATCTGCCAATCTCGACCAATCACCAGGCGATCGTCGGGCGGGGTGGCAAGAGCTGGCTCTTCTATCATGACTGGCTGTTGCCCGGCGGTGGCGATCACCGGCGCTCGATCACCATCGCGCCGCTGACCTATGCCAAGGACGGCAGCATCCTGCCGGTCCAGCGCCACGCCCCGGAATGAGGAAAGGCCGGACGCTTCCGCCCGGCCTTCTCATCTCTCAGCGCAGTTTGGCGATCGATAGACCGTCCTGCTTGGCGCGGGTCTTCACCGATTCCTCGCTGCGGGTCAGCGCTTTGGCGATCGCCTTCAGCGCCATGCCCTTCTTGGCGAGCGTGTGCAGCTTCTGGACCTCATCCTGGGTCCAGGGCTGCTTGTGCCGCTCGAAGCGTTCGCCGGCCATGCCCCTTAATCCGCAAAGGGATCGCGGACGAGGATGGTGTCGTCGCGTTCCGGGCTGGTCGACACGAGCGTGACCGGGCAGCCGATCAGTTCTTCGATACGGCGGATATATTTGATCGCCTGTGCCGGAAGGTCCGCCCAGCTGCGCGCGCCGGCCGTGGTTTCGCTCCAGCCGGCAATGCTTTCATAGATCGGCTCGGCCTTGGCCTGGTCCTGCGCATGGGCAGGCAGATAGTCGAAGCTCTGGTCGCCGATCTTGTAGCCGACGCAGATCTTCAGTTCCTCGAAGCCGTCGAGCACGTCCAGCTTGGTCAGCGCAATGCCGGTCACGCCCGAAACGGCAACCGACTGGCGCACCAGAACCGCGTCGAACCAGCCACAACGGCGCTTGCGACCAGTGACGGTGCCGAATTCATGGCCCCGCTCGCCCAGCCGCTGGCCGACGTCATTTTCCTGCTCGGTCGGGAACGGGCCGGAACCGACGCGGGTGGTATAGGCCTTGACGATGCCCAGCACGAAGCCGGCGCCATTGGGGCCAAGGCCGGTGCCGCTCGCTGCCGTGCCCGCCACCGTGTTGGACGAGGTGACGAAGGGATAGGTGCCATGGTCGATGTCGAGCAACGTGCCCTGCGCGCCTTCGAACAGGATGCGCTTGCCTTCCGACTTCGCCTTGTTGAGCGTCAGCCAGACCGGCTTCACGAACGGCAGGATGAAGGCGGCGATCTCGGTCAGGTCGGCCATCAGCTGGGCGCGGTCGATCGGCGCTTCACCGAAACCAGCACGCAGCGCATCATGATGCGCGGTCAGGCGATCGATCTGCAGGTCGAGATCGTCGAGATGGGCGAGGTCACAGACGCGAATGGCGCGGCGGCCGACCTTGTCCTCATAGGCCGGGCCGATGCCGCGACGGGTGGTGCCGATCTTGCCGGCGCCCGACGCGTCTTCGCGCAGACCGTCGAGGTCGCGGTGGAAGGGCAGGATCAGCGGGCAGGTCTCGGCGATCTGCAGGTTTTCCGGGGTGATCTCGACGCCCTGGCCCTTGAGCTTGGCGACCTCGTCACGAAAATGCCAGGGGTCCAGCACCACGCCATTGCCGATCACCGACAGCGTGCCGCGCACGATGCCCGACGGCAGCAGCGAGAGCTTGTAGACCTTCTCGCCGACGACCAGCGTGTGGCCGGCATTATGGCCGCCCTGGAAACGGGCGACGACATCGGCGCGCTCCGACAGCCAGTCGACGATCTTGCCCTTGCCTTCGTCACCCCATTGGGCGCCGATCACGGTAACATTTGCCATGGATACACTCCTCCGCCCGCCGCGCGGACCGGCCATGCCCTTCGACGGGACTCGGCATGCCGGTGGAATAGGATGGGCGGGGTACGCCCTGTGCGGGGCGCGCGTTAGCCGGGCAGGGCCGATGCGTCAAGGTTGGAGACACATTACACTTTGATACCAGGTGCCGACTTTACGGCGCGATGCGCCCTCGCGATCATGGCGACACAGGGGCAGCGAAGGACGATCCATATGCACAGACGGCTGATTCCCATCCTGATTCTCTCCCTGCTCGCGGGCACGCCGCTGGCCGCGCAGGCCCAGACGGCTACTGCGCCGCACGCCATGGCCTATGGCCATGATCCATTGCAGGCGATCGACTTCTGGCCGGGCAAGGGCACGAAGGCACCGCTGGTCATTTTCGTCCATGGCGGCGGCTGGAAGCGCGGCAGCAAGGACAATGCCACCGGCGCGGCCAAGGCACCCCATTATACCGGCCTTGGCTATGCCTTCGCCTCGATCAATTACCGGCTGGTGCCCGATGCGACGGTCGAGAGCCAAGCGCAGGATGTCGCCGATGCGGTCGCCCATCTGCGCAGCCGGGCCGCGGCATTGAGCATCGATCCCAACCGCATCATCCTGATGGGCCACAGCGCCGGCGCGCATCTGGTCGCGCTGGTCGGCACCGACATGCGCTATTTCGCCAAGGCCGGGCTGAAGCCCGATGCGGTGCGCGGCATCATCGCGCTGGATGGCGCCGCCTATGACGTGCCGACCCAGATGGCGCAGGGCGGCCGATTCATGGCGAAGACCTATGAACAGGCGTTTGGCACCGATCCGGCGCGGCAGAAGGCGCTATCGCCCACCTTGCAGGCGGCAAAGCCCAACGCCCCCGATTTCCTGCTGCTCCATGTCGATCGGGTCGACGGCACCGCCCAGTCCAATGCGCTCGCCGCCGCGCTGCGCAAGGCGGGCACGCCCGTGGAGATCCATGCCCTGCCCGGACGCGGCCTGCGCGGCCATATGCAGATCAACCGCGAGATGGGCGATGCCGACTATGCCGGCACGGGCATTGTGGACGCCTGGCTGCGCCGGCTGTTCGGTCAGTAGGCGCGGGGCTCGCTGCCATCCAGCCAGTGGGAACAGCGCTGGGCCGCGCCATCTTCGCCGTCCGCCAAGGCCGCAACCGTGTGCCAGCCCTCGGCCCGCAGCGCGGCAGCGCGGACTACATCATGGCCCACCGGCAGGAACAGGCGCCTGGGCCGCTCGTCGCCAAAGCCTGCGTCGATCAGCGGATCGGGATAGAGAGAAAAGCCCATGGCGGGCTCATCCGTTTCGCCAGCACGGGCAATGGCATAGCTGCCGCCCCGGCCGATCTCGCCGATGAAGCCCTCGGCAAAGATCGAGAAGCCGAACCAGTTCTGGAATTCGAAGCCGTGCCGTTCGGTCGGATCGAGGGTCAGGGTGATGTCCCAGCCGATCGGTTTGGCGATCGCGCGCAGGCCCGCGATGCGGCTGTCGATGGCGCCGCCCAGGCTGGCGCTGAACGCCTCCAGCCGTTCCATCGCGGCATGGAAGGGGCCGGTCGCCTCGATCAGCGGCAGATAGGCGGCGGCGGCCGGGCTGATCGCCACCAGCGCGCCGGCATCCTTGGCGTCCAGTTCGGCGCGCACGGCTTCCAGTTCCTCCGCCCCCAGCGGCAGCGGGCCGGCGGCCAGCGCGTCGATCAGGTCGGGCAAGGTGAAATCGATGGTGATGCCGGTGACGCCGGCAGCCGTCAGCGCCTCGATCGCGATATTGACGATCTCGACCGCGGCGGCGCTGCTGTCGCTACCGATCAGCTCGGCGCCCAGCTGCATCTTCTCGCGCTCGGGGCGCAGCTGGCTCGCCTTCTGGCGGATCACCGGCCCGGCATAGGACAGGCGCAGCGGCCTCGGCGCGCTGCGCAGGCGGGTGGCGGCGATGCGGCCGACCTGCGCGGTCATGTCCGGGCGGAAGGCCAAAGTGCGCTGCGACACCGGGTCGACGGCGCGAACCAGATCCTGCGCGCGCATCGACTTGAGCCGTTGGGTCAGCGTATCCTCGAACTCCGCCAGCGGCGGCATGACCCGTTCATAGCCATGGGTCGCAACCGTATCGAGCACGCGGCGCGCCAGGCGCGCGGAAGCTTCGGCCTGCGGCGGCAGGCGATCGGATAGCCCCTCCGGGAGCAGGCTTGGCGGGATCATGGTCATGGGACAGGCCCTTTAGCGCAAAACGCGGCCAATTCTACTCCGTTCGTCCTGAGTAGCCATTGAGCGAAGTCGAAATGGCGTATCGAAGGATGCTTCGATACGGGGCTTCGACAGGCTCAGCCCCTACTCAGCACGAACGGAATTGAGAATCAGGCGAAGCGCAGCAGCTTCACCTGCTTCACGCCGGCGAGGTTGCAGATCGCCCAGCGCAGCGGTTCGGTGACGGTGCCGTCGACCGACAGCAGCAGCACGGCTTCGCCGCCCTGGTTGCGGCGGCCCAGATGGAAGGTGCCGATATTGACGTCCGACTCGCCCAGCTTCGAGCCCAGGCGACCGATGAAGCCCGGCGCGTCCTGGTTGACGATGTAGAGCATATGGCCGTCGAGATCGGCTTCAACCTTGATGCCGAACAGCTCGACCAGACGCGGCTGCGCATGACCGAACAGCGTGCCGGCGACCGACTTGTCGCCCGCTTCGGTCGAAACGGTGACGCGCACCAGCGTCTGATAGTCGCCCTCGCGGTCATGACGGACCTCACGCACGTCCAGACCACGCTCCTTCGCCAGGAAAGGCGCGTTGACCATGTTCACCGTATCCGAATAGACGCGCATCAGGCCGGCCAGCACTGCGGCGGTGATCGGCTTCTGGTTCAGCTCGGCGGCATGGCCCTCGACCTCGACCGCGACGCCGGTGATGGCATCGCCTTCCAGCTGGCCGATCAGGCTGCCCAGCTTTTCAGCCAGCGCCATATAGGGCTTGAGCTTGGGCGCTTCCTCGGCCGACAGGCTGGGCACGTTCAGCGCATTGGTGATGCCACCATCGAGCAGATAGTCGCTGAGCTGCTCCGCCACCTGCAGCGCGACATTGACCTGCGCTTCGTCGGTCGACGCGCCCAGATGCGGGGTGCAGATGAAGTTGGGCGTGCCAAACAGCGGCGATTCCTTGGCCGGTTCGGTCTGGAACACGTCGAGCGCGGCGCCGGCGACATGGCCCGAGTCCAGCGCGTCCTTCAGCGCCGCTTCGTCGATCAGGCCACCACGGGCACAGTTGACGATGCGCACGCCCTTCTTGGTCTTGGCCAGATTTTCCTTCGACAGGATGTTGCGGGTCTGGTCGGTCAGCGGCGTGTGCAGCGTGATGAAGTCGGCCTTCGCCAGCAGCGTGTCGAGATCGGCCTTTTCCACGCCCATTTCCACGGCGCGTTCCGGGGTCAGGAAGGGATCGAAGGCGACGACCTTCATCTTGAGGCCGAGCGCGCGGCTGGCGACGATCGACCCGATATTGCCGGCGCCGATCAGGCCCAGCGTCTTGCCGGTCACTTCCACGCCCATGAAGCCGTTCTTGGGCCACAGGCCCTGCTGCGTCTGGGCATTGGCTTCGGGGATCTGGCGGGCCAGCGCGAACATCAGCGCAATGGCATGTTCAGCGGTGGTGATCGAGTTGCCGAACGGCGTGTTCATCACGATCACGCCCTGGGCCGATGCGGCCGGGATATCGACATTGTCGACGCCGATGCCGGCGCGGCCGATGACCTTGAGGTTGGTCGCCGCGTCGAGGATCGCCTTGGTGACCTTGGTCGAACTGCGGATAGCGAGGCCATCATAGGCGCCGATCATCGCGGCCAGTTCTTCCGGCGTCTGGCCGGTGATGACGTCGACCTCGACACCGCGCTCGCGGAAGATCGCGGCGGCGCGGGGATCCATCTTGTCGCTGATAAGAACTTTAGGCATCTGGGTTTCCTTTTGGAAAATAGTCCCGTCATCCCCGCGCAGGCGGGGATCCATCTCCTGACGTTGCACCTAACTGATAGGGCCGGAGATGGATTCCCGCCTTCGCGGGAATGACGACAATTATGAGAGTTAAGCGGCAGCCTTGGTCTGGGCATAGGCCCAGTCGAGCCAAGGCCCGAGCGCCTCGATATCGGCGGTCTCGACCGTGGCGCCGCACCAGATGCGCAGGCCCGCCGGGGCGTCGCGATAACCCGCCACGTCATAGGCGGCGCCTTCCTTTTCGAGCAGACCGGCGAAGGCCTTGATGAAGGCTTCGTCGGCCCCCTCGACGGTCAGGCAGACGCTCGTGGTCGAGCGCGAAGCTTCATCGACGGCGAGATGGCCGAGCCAATCCCGTTCGGCGACGATCTTGCCCAGCGCCGCCGCATTGGCGTTGCTGCGTGCGATCAGGCCATTGAGGCCGCCCAGCGACTTGCCCCATTCCAGCGCGAAGATCGCATCCTCGACAGCCAGCATCGACGGCGTGTTGATGGTTTCGCCCTTGAACACGCCTTCGGCGAGCTTGCCCTTGGCCATCAGGCGGAACACCTTGGGCAGCGGCCAGGCCGGGGTATGGTTTTCCAGACGCTCGACGGCGCGGGGGCCGAGGATCAGCACGCCATGGCCGCCCTCGCCGCCCAGCACCTTCTGCCAGGAGAAGGTCGCGACGTCGATCTTGGTCCAGTCGATCTCATAGGCGAAGACCGCGCTGGTGGCGTCAGCGAAGGTCAGGCCTTCACGATCGGCCGGGATCCAGTCGGCGTTCGGCACGCGCACGCCCGAAGTGGTGCCGTTCCAGGTGAACAGCACGTCGTTCGAGAAGTCGACGGTGCTGAGGTCCGGCAGTTGGCCATAATCGGCGCGGATCACGGTCGGGTCGAGCTTCAGCTGCTTGGCGGCGTCCGTCACCCAGCCTTCGCCGAAGCTTTCCCAGGCCAGCGTCGTCACCGGGCGGGCGCCCAGCATCGTCCACATCGCCATTTCGAAGGCGCCGGTGTCGCTACCCGGCACGATGCCGATGCGGTGGGTGTCGGGCAGGTTCAGCAGCTCGCGCATCAAGTCGATGCTGTAGGCGAGGCGGGTCTTGCCGATCTTGGCGCGGTGCGAACGGCCGAGCGACTCGGTAGCCAGCTTGGCGGCATCCCAACCCGGAGGCTTGGCGCAGGGACCGGAAGAGAAAAAGGGGCGAGCCGGACGGTTGGCAGGCTTTGCGACAGGCGCAATGATGGCGTCAACGGCAGTCAGATCAGTCATGTAATGCGTCTCCTTGCAGAGAGCACGCGCGGCGTTGGGACCGCGTGGCCCGTCGGCCGCCCTAAAGATTTCCGAAAAAGAGTCAAGCCGCAGCAAAATGCGACGAAATGACAGCGCCGTTAACCCATCAGCCCGGAAAGCCGTGGTAAATGCGGGATTGATGGTAGAGCGGGCGACGAAATATTCGGTATGGCGCAGCGCGGCCCTGGCCGCGACGATGGCGAGCATGCTGGCCGCCTGTAGCGGCGACCTGGTGCCCAAGGGTCGAGTCGCACGTGCATCCAAGCCGGTGAAGAGCGCACGCCCGGCCACACCGCCCGCGCCGCCGCCGCTCGAAACCCGGCAATGTTTCGCCAAGCTGCAGTCCCAGTCGGTCGCTTTCACCCCCCTGCCCGATCAGAATTTCGGGGGTGGATGCAGCGCGATCGGCAGCGTCAAGCTGCTCGACATCGGTGTGCCGACCTCGGGCCTGGGGGCCATGACCTGCAACCTTGCCGCCAATTTCGCTGCCTGGTCGCGCTATGCCGTGCAGCCCGCCGCCCGGCTGATCCTGGGCGCGGAGATCGAAAAGATCGAGACGTTCGGCACCTATAATTGCCGGCCGATCGCGGGCAGCGGCAAGCTCAGCGAACATGCCCACAGCAATGCGATCGACGTGTCCGCCTTCGTCCTGAGCGATGGACGCCGGATCAGCGTCGAGAAGGACTGGAATGGCGACAAGCGCACCCGCCAATTCCTGGAAGTGGTCCATGCCAGCGCCTGCAAGCGGTTCAACACGGTGCTGTCGCCCGACTATAACGCCGCCCATCATGACCATTTCCATTTCGACATGGGCGGCCGCGGCGGCTTTTGCCGCTGAGCGGAAATTTGAGGCGCGGCGGCTTTTGCCGCTAAGCGGAAATCAAAAGACCCGGCGGCTTCTGCCGCTGAGCGGAAATAGCCAACTTGGCCAATTTTCCCGCTAACGGTCTTGGCATTGTCACCTGCCGCGCCTAGCTTGTTGGGAATGACCAAGAAAGAAATTGAAGAACGCAAATTCCGCCCCGCACGCCAGGAAGCGGACGACGCCAGGAAGGCGATCGAAACCCCCCAGACCAGCAGCGCCGCCTACAAGCTCGCCTTCCAGGACAATGAGTTCCTGCTGCGCGAGGATCTGCGCCCGGTGCGCTTCCAGCTCGAATTGCTCAAACCCCAGCTGCTGATGGACGAGGCGCGGATCGAATCCACCTTCGTCTTCTACGGCTCCGCCCGCATTCCCGAACCGGACCAGGTCCAGGCGCGGATCGACGCAGCCACTACGCCGCAGCAGAAGAAAATCGCGGAAAATCTGGGCAAGAAGGCCCGCTATTATGAGGAAGCGCGCAAGCTGGCGCGGATCGCGGCGCAATATCCGGTGAACGCCGCCGGTTGCCGCCACTTCGTCGTCTGCTCGGGCGGTGGCCCCTCGATCATGGAAGCGGCCAATCGCGGCGCGGTCGATGTCGGCCAGACCACGATCGGCATGAACATCGTGCTGCCGCATGAACAGGCGCCCAATCTGTTCGTCACGCCGGAGCTGAGCTTCCAGTTCCATTATTTCGCGCTGCGCAAGATGCATTTCCTGCTGCGCGCCCGCGCGCTCGCCGTCTTCCCCGGCGGCTTCGGCACGTTCGACGAGATGTTCGAGCTGCTGACCCTGATCCAGACCGGCAAGATGAAGCCGATCCCGATCCTGCTGTTCGGCAAGGATTTCTGGAACAAGGTGGTGGATTTCGAGGCGCTGGCGGACGAGGGCGTAATTTCGCACAATGACCTCAACCTGCTGACCTGGGTCGAGACGGCCGAGGATGCCTGGGCCGCGGTGCAGGACTTCTATCACGACAGCGAAGCGCCCGGCTGCGGCTGATGCGGCCGATCCATGGGGCCTTTGCGCCCTTGCCCTAATCCCCGGCGGGGATTAGGGCCCGGCCATGCGCGCGGACCTGGCCCATGTCGACACCTGGATCTTCGATCTGGACAATACGCTCTATCCGGCGAAGGCGGACCTGTTCGCGCTGATCGACGTGAAGATGGGCGAATATATCCAGGGCCTGCTGGGCTGCGACCCGGTCGAGGCGCGGACTGTCCAGAAACGCTATTTCATGGAGCATGGCACGACCCTGTCGGGGCTGATGCATCATCATGGCATCGAGCCGCGCGAATTTCTCGACTATGTCCATGACATATCGATGGAGCGACTGGCGGTCGATGCCGACCTCAACGCCCATATCGCGGCGCTACCCGGCCGCCGCCTGATCTTCACCAATGGCGACGCCACCTATGCCGGCCGCGTGCTCGACCGGCTGGGCCTCGCCGGCGCGTTCGAGCTGATCCACGACATCTACGCCTGCCGCTATGTGCCCAAGCCCGATCCGTCGGGCTATGCCGAACTGTGCAGCGTCCACGCCGTCGACCCGACCCGCGCCGCCTTTTTCGAGGACATGGCGCGCAACCTCAAGCCCGCCAAGGTGATCGGCATGACCACCATCTGGGTCAATAACGGGTCGGAAGCGGGCAATCACGACCATCATCCCGATTTCATCGATTATGAAACCAACCATCTGACGCCGTTCCTGGCGGATATTTTTGGGGAAAGACCATGAGCCAAGACCTGATCGCGATCATCGACGCCGCCTGGGAGGACCGGGCCAATATCAACCTGTCGACCCAGGGCGAAGTCCGCCAGGCGGTCGACAAGGCGCTGGCCCTGCTCGACAAGGGCGAACTACGCGTCGCCGAGCCGACCGAAGCCGGCTGGCAGGTCAACCAGTGGGCGAAGAAGGCCGTGCTGCTCTCCTTCCGCCTCAACGACAATGTCATGATCGACAATGGTCCGGGCGCCGGCCACTGGTGGGACAAGGTGCCGAGCAAGTTCGCTGGCTGGGACGAGGCCGCCTTCCGCGCTGCCGGCTTCCGCGCCGTACCGGGCAGCTTCGCCCGTGCTGGCAGCCATATCGCCAAGAATGTCATTCTGATGCCCAGCTTCGTCAATATCGGCGCCTTTGTCGATGAAGGCACGATGGTCGACACCTGGGTGACGGTCGGCAGCTGCGCCCAGATCGGCAAGAATGTCCATCTGTCGGGCGGCGTCGGCATTGGCGGCGTGCTGGAACCGCTGCAGGCCGATCCGGTCATCATCGAGGATGACTGCTTCATCGGCGCCCGTTCGGAAGTGGTCGAGGGCGTGCGCATCGGCAAGGGCTCGGTGCTGTCGATGGGTGTCTTCATCGGCCAGTCGACCAAGATCATCGACCGCGCCACCGGCGAAGTGTTCATCGGCGAAGTGCCGCCCTACTCGGTCGTCGTCCCCGGCTCGCTGCCCGGCAAGCCGCTGCCCGACGGCACGCCCGGCCCCAGCCTCTATTGCGCCGTGATCGTCAAGCGCGTCGACGCACAGACCCGGTCGAAGACCGGCATCAACGAACTGCTGCGCGACTAATCGAGCGAGGGGGCGGTCCGCCGCCCCTTCACCCCTTGAGCGCGAGCGGCAGGCCCGCCGCGACGAAAACGACCCGATCCGCCACCGCCGCGACCCGCTGGTTCAAGGTGCCGGCCAGATCGCGAAAACGCCGCGCCAGCGCATTGTCGGGCACGATGCCCAATCCCACCTCATTAGCGACCAGGATGATCGCCCCGTCATGGGCCAGGATCGCGGCACAGAGCGCGTCGGCTGCGGCCTCGCCATCCCGATCCGCCAGCAGCAGGTTGCTGGCCCACAATGTCAGGCAATCGACCAGCACGGTCTTGCCCCGCGCCGCCGCGATCGCGCCCGGCAGATCGATCGGCGCCTCCACTGTTTCCCATTCCGGCCCGCGATCGGCCCTGTGCCGGGCGATCCGGTCGGCCATTTCCGCGTCCCAAATCTCGGCCGTGGCGATGAAGACGTGCGCGCCGGGCAGCGCTTCCGCCGCTGCCTGGGCATGGCGGCTCTTGCCCGATCGCGCGCCGCCCAGCACCAGCAGGCTGCTTGTCATATCATGTCTCCCGCAAATAGCGCCTGCAACCCGGCCACCAGCCAGAGCAGCAGGCAGGCCTGAACATAGATGGCCAGCGCCCAGCGCAGGTCGAGCGGATCGGCCTCGCTTCGCCCGCTGCCGATCCACGGCTTGTCATGGCGTACGCCATCATAGCGGATCGGCCCAGCCAGCCGCAGGTCGAGCGCGCCCGCCATTGCCGCTTCGGGCCAGCCGGCATTGGGCGAGGCATGGTTGCGCGCGTCGCGCCACATCACCCGCCAGCCGCCCCCGCCCGCCAGGCAGAGCAGGCAGCCGGCCAGCCGCGCCGGGAACAGGTTCATCAGATCGTCGGTGCGCGCCGCCGCCCAGCCGAACGCCCCCCAAGGGGCTTCGCGATGGCCGATCATGCTGTCGGCGGTGTTGACCGCCTTATAGGCCCACACGCCCGGCAGGCCCAGCAACAGCAACCAGAAGAAGGGCGCGACAACGCCGTCGCAGAAGCTTTCCGCCAGACTCTCGATCGCGGCGCGGGTGACGCCGCTTTCATCGAGCGATTGCGTATCGCGGCCGACGATCATGCCGACCGCCTCGCGCGCGGCCGACAGATCATCGGCCGCCAGCGCGCGATGGACCGCGCGGACATGGCTATAGAGGCTGCGCAGCGCCAGCGCCGGATAGGCCAGCAGGCCGATCAGCAGCCAACTCCATGGTTCGGGCAGCCAGAAGCGGAGCAGATACTGGACCAGCCATCCGCCACCGCCCGCTACCAACAGCAACAGCAACACCGTCGCCATTCCGCCCATTCTCCGGGTGAAAGCGCTATGCGCCGGATCATTCCAGCGCGCGGCACAATGATCGATGAGCCGCGCAAAGCCGCCGACCGGATGGCCGACCCGGCGATAGAGCGCCGCCGGCCAGCCGACCGCCGCATCCAGCGCAAGCGCCAGCAACGCAACCGGATCAGCCATGGCGCAGCGCCCGTTCCAGTCGGGCCAGGCCCATCGGGTCGGCCGGCAGGCCAATGCGCAGCCAGTGCGGCTGGGCATCGAAGGGCCGGGTCAAAATCGCCTGCCCTGCCAGCCGCTCGAACAGGGCCATGGCATGGGGCGTTTCGATCAGGCGAAAAAGCGGGCTTTGGCCGATCGGCTGATAACCGTGGCTCAGCAGCAACGCGTCGAGCGCCTGTGCCTCCCGCTGGAGCTGATCGCGCATCGCTTCTATCCAAGCTCTATCGCGATAGGCGGCCGTGCCGATGGCAATGGCGGCGGCCGATACGGGCCAGGCACCCAGCCGATCCCGCACCCGCGCAATGATCGCGCGCGGCGCCACCAGAAAACCGAGGCGCAGGCCGGCAAGCCCGAAAAACTTGCCGAAGGAGCGCAACAGCATGAGGCGGCGATCGTCGGCCACGAAGGGCGCCAGGCTGATGCCCGGATGGCCATCGGCAAAGGCCTCGTCCACCACCAGCCAGCCGGCCGACCCGCGCCGGTCGAGCAGGGCCAGCAGATCATCCACGCCATGGATGCGCCCGTCGGGATTATTGGGATTGGCGAGGATCAGCGTCTGCCCATCCGCATGGTCCAGATGGTCGAGATCGACCGGCGCGGCGCCGGGCACCATGACGCCATGGGTGCGATAGGCCGGGCTGGCATGGCGGACCGAACCGTCGAGCAAAGTGCCAACGAGGCGCAAGCCAACCTCCGTCCCCGGCAGCGCGCAGACATGATCGGCCGCGACGCCGAAATGATCGGCCGCCGCCTGTTCGAGCGCACGCAGTCCCTGCTCGTCGGGCAAGGCGCGCCAGTCGATCGCCTGCTCGGCCGCGCCGGGCCAGGCATGGGGATTGATGCCTGTGGATAAGTCGAGCCAGCTTTCGGGCGCGCCACCGAAATGCGCGCTCGCCGCCGCCACGCCGCCGCCATGCCAGGTCCAGCGCGTCGTCATGTTGTGCCGCTCGCGATCAGGGCGACGAAAAGCAGCCCGCTTTCAACCAGTTCAATGCCCGCGCCATGGCCATCGCCGGAAATGCCGCCCAGCCGGCGCTTCAGCCACAGGCCCCAGACCAGCATCAGCAGCGGCGCTGCGAGCAGGGCCGGCAGCCACCAGGCGGCGATTATCAACAAACTTATCCACAGGGCGATGTGGATCGTTTTGACGGCATCGGCAAAACGCGCGCCCAGCCCGGCATGCAGCGGCGGCAGCATCCGCGCCCACAGCAACGGCCCGATCCGCGCGGCAAAGGGAATGAGCAGCAGCGGCAGCATCATGCCCCGCTCGACCAGCGCATGGAGCAGCAGCAGCTTGGCGATCAGTTGCAGGCCGATCGCCACCACGCCGAAACTGCCGACATGCGGGTCGGCCAGCACCGCCAGCAGCCTGTCCCGCCCTTTATGCACCGCGCCGCAGGCATCAGCGATGTCGCCGAGCCCGTCGAGATGCAGCGCCCCGGTCACGCCGACCCAGCAGAGCAGCCCGGCCAGCGCCCCGATCCAGGGATCGATGCGAACAGCAAGATTGACAGCGAACATGACAGATAGACCGACAATCGCACCGACCGCCGGAAACCATCGGATCGACCGTGCGAAGTCTGTCTCGTTCGCTGTCACCTTTGGCATCGGCAGGCGGGTCAGAAACTGGATGGCAAGGACCAGCCCCTTCATGGGCGCAGGCCCGTGATGCGGGCGAGCGGCGGCTCCCCGGTCCAGCGTTCCAGCGACAGCAAGGCGGCATAGGGCAGGCCGAAGCTCCAGCTCTGCTGCACGCTGAACCCGCACAGATGGGCCAGCGCCGCGCGCATCGCCCCGCCATGGGTCAGCACCAATGTGGGCACGCGCGGCAGATCCTCGACCGCATCGGCGATCCGCCCCAGCAATGCCGTCCAGCCCTCGCTGCCCGGCGGCGCGAAACCATCGGGATCCTGCCAGAAACGGGCGAGCGCCTCGGGATCGACATCGGCGGGAGCCAGACCATCCCAGATGCCGAAATCCAGTTCCCGCCAACGCGGATCGACCCACACCGGCAAGCCGGCGCGCTCGCCGATCGCGGTTGCCGCCTGCCGGGCGCGCTGCAGGTCGGACGTCACGATCATCTCGATCTCCAGCCCCTCCGCCTGCGCCAGACAGGCGTCGATGCCCGCGCGCGTCGGCACGCTGTCGGTCCGCCCCAGCAACAGGCCGGGCGTCTCGGGTGCGCCATGCCGCAGCAGATGGAGCGGCATGCCCATCATGTCGCGGTCGACACCGCCGCCTCGGCAAAGGTCGCCATGCCGCTATGCGCGGCTACGGCCGCACGGACGATATTGGCCGCCACCGCCGCGCCGCTGCCTTCGCCCAATCGCATGTCGAGGCGCAGCAGCGGCTCGAGCCCCATCCGCTCCAGCAGCAAGCCATGGCCCGGCTCGGCCGAGCAATGGCCGGCCAGGCAATGGTCGGCAAAGACCGGCACCTGCGCCACCAGCGGCGCGATCGCGGCGCAACTGATGAAACCGTCGAGCAGCACCGGCACGCCCAACTGGCGGGCGCGCAGCACCGCGCCGGCAATCGCCGCCAGTTCGCGCCCACCCAGCCGGCGCAGCGTTTCAAAGGCGCTGTCCGGCGCATCGGCATGGAAGGCGAGCGCCCGATCGATCGTCGCGATCTTGCGCCCGATCCCCTCGCCATCGACGCCCGTGCCGGGACCAACCCAGTCGCGCACGGCGCCGCCAAAGCTGCGCGCGCTCAGGGCGGCGGCGGCGGTCGAATTGCCGATCCCCATTTCGCCCACGACCAGCAGGTCCAGATCCTCTTCGGCCGCCGCCGCGCCGATCGACAGCGCGGTCAGGCACTCCTCCTCGGTCATGGCGGGGGCGATGGTGAAGTCCGCCGTCGGCCGGTCCAGATCGATCGATCGCACCGCCAGTTCCAGCCCGGCCACGCCGGCCAGGGCGTTGATCGCCGCGCCGCCGGCGGCGAAATTGGCGACCATCTGCGCGGTCACGGCGGCAGGATAGGCGCTGACGCCATGGACGGTGAAGCCATGATTGCCGGCAAAGATCGCGGCACGCGCCCGCTTCAGGCGCGGCACCGCGCGCCCCTGCCAGCTTGCCATGAAGATCGCGACATCCTCCAGCCGGCCGAGCGCGCCGAGCGGCTTGGTCAGTTCCGCCTGCCGCGCGCGTGCCGCCGCGCTGGCCAGTTCCTCGGCCGGCGGCAGATTGGCCAGGGCATTTTCGAAATCGGTGATCGAGGCGAAGCTCATTCGACGACAAATCCTTCCGGCGGGGTACGGGTGATGAAATGGCCCTTCACGCCTTCGGGCCATTCGCGAAAGGCGACGCGGCCATGCTCGCTGGCGGCATAGGCAATGGCATAATCGAGGATCGCGCGCGCCGCATCGGCATCCGGGGTGAACCGCCCCATTACATAGCCGACCTTGCCCGGCGCGCGCAGATGGACGGTGCAATGATCCTGGCAGGCGAACAGGCAAGGCATGTCCTGCACCGCGACGGTGGCATAGCGCGGGTCGGAGGCCTGCACGCTGCGCAGCGCCTCCGCCAATCGGGCCCCGCCGCGCACGCCCTCCCCGTCCTCCCGCATCTTCGGTGAATGACGGCAGGTATTGCAGGCGACAATGGCGGGGCCGGGTTCGACGGGGCGCAGCATCAGAAGCGCCCCCGGAAGCCGGCATAGATGCTGCGGCCGAGCGTGCCATAGCGATAGGCCGTCATATAATTCTCGTCGAAGAGATTCTCGACGCGGGCGAACAGGCGCAACGCCGGGGTGAACGCATATTCGGCGCGCAGGTCGACCAGCGTATAGTCGTCCAGCCGCGTCGTGTTGGCCGCATTGTCATAGCTGTGGCCGGACCAGCGCACCGCCGCGCCGGTGGTGAGGCCGAAGGGCCAGGCATAGCTGATCGAACCATTGGCACTGTTACGCGGCCGACGCGGCAGCCAATTGCCTTCGTTCGCGGTGCCGTCCGAACGATCCTCCGCCACGGTCCAGCTGTAATTGCCGTCGATCGTCAGCCCCTTGACCGGCTCGACCGCCACCTGCGCCTCTATGCCATGCGCCTTGGCGCGCGCGACATTGAGATAATAGCCATAGCGGCGGGTGGTGGTGCCGGGCGTGAAGCAGAGCGGATCGGTCGAGCTGGTGGAACAGCTATTATAGATGATCTGGTCGGTCGTGGTCCGGTCGAACCAGGTCGCGCCCAGCCGCAGTTTCTCGCCAAGGAAACGCTGCTCCGCGCCCGCTTCCCAGCCATGGGCGCGTTCGGGATCGAGCGCCTGGTTCCCATATTCGGAAAAGAGCTGATAGAGGGTCGGCGCCTTGAAGCCCTCGCCATAGCTGGCGCGCAGCACCGTCCCGGTCGGCAGCGCCCAGACGCCCCCGGCGGAAAAGAGGGTGCGGCCGCCGTAGCGGTTATGATCGTCATAGCGCAGCCCGCCGGTCAGGGTCAGGCCCGTAATCGGCTGGGCATTGAGCTGGCCATAGACGCTGGTGATCTCCGCCTTGCCGCGGGCCGGGTCGGGAATCGGCACCGAAAGCGACGCCGAAGGCGACACGCTGCGAAAGCGGCTATTCTCATTCTCCACCCCGAACAACGCAGTCCAGCCGTCGGCGATGGCAAAGCTGCCCTGATATTCCAGCCGCTGGTTGCGACCGGCGGCGTCGAAGCTCTGCTTGCGCGGGTTGCGCGGGTCGTAATTGTCGCGATCGGTGTCGGTATAGCCATAGCCGAAGCGGTTGCGGAAGCGGCCGTCGAGCAGCGCGACGTTAAGGCCGGCATAGCCGACAAATTCGCGATTGGTGCCATAGGCCGGGCTGTCCGCGCTGGTGGCGTCGAAATCGACCCGGCCATCGGAATAATAGCCGCGCAGGTCGGCGCTGATCCCGTCCGCCAGCGCAACCTCGACCCGGCCGGTGACGCTGCGGTTGGTATAGCCGTCCTTCTCCTTGCCGCCAAAGGCCGGGCTGATCGCCGAGATGCCCTCGGTGGTGAAGCTCTGTCCGCCGATCCGCCAGCTGACCGGGCCGGTCTTGCCGCCCAGCGCCGCACGGGCACTGACCGTGTCGCGCGACCCCGCCTCGATATCGAAGCTCCCCTCCAGCGGCTGTTCGGGCATGGCGGTGACGACATTGACGACGCCACCGATTGCCTGACTGCCCCACAGGGTCGACTGGGGACCGCGCAGCACTTCTATGCGCGAGGCGTCGCCGACCAGCAGGTTTGCGAAATTATAGCCGCCGCCGGCCGAGGACGGATCGTTGAGCTTCACCCCGTCAATGACCACTACGGTCTGGTCGGACTCGGCGCCACGGATACGCAGCGACGTCGCCGTGCCATAGCCGCCATTGCGCGAGATGCTGACGCCCGGCGTGCGCAGCAGCAATTCGGTGACGCCCAGATCCTGCGCCCGGTCGATCGCTGCCTTGTCGAGCACGGTGACGGAGGCCGGCACCTGGTCGGCCGGCGTGGCGAGGCGGGTCGCGGTGACGAGGATCGAGGATGCGCCGGCATCGGCAGCGGCATCGGGCGGTGGCGCCTGCTGCGCCTCTTCGGCGAAAGCGGTGGTGGAGAGAAGGAAAGAACAGAAAGTCAGATATTTGAACACATGAGCCCCCGGACGAGGGACCGCATCCCAGGGACGATATCGGTGCCCGGCCGGGCGCGACATGGTCCCCGCAATTTGCGGTCCACCTGTCGCCACGCGGGTTCACCCCCGTCCGCTCGGCACACCCTGTCCGCGCGAAGGACGACCGCGACGGGCAGGTCTCCTGGCTCGCGGGTCATCGCTGATTCATGCCGCCTTCTCAGAACCTTGCGGTCCCAATGGCATATGGCACAAAAGCTCGCCGCTCACAGTTGCAGGGGCAGCCGAGGTCTTGAACCCCATTCCCTTTTCATCCCCGCTGCCGGGGAACCTGTCGCAGTCCGGGCGATAGGCGAGCCCGACTGGAGCGTCAATCTTCCTTGCCTGGCGGAGCGCGCGGGCTAAGGGAGATGGCCATGCGGATTTTTGCGCCCATCGGCCCCGGCAAGGGGATGATCGCCCTGATGATCGCCCTGATCGGCGGTGCCACATTATGGGCGGCCACCGCGCGCCAGCCTGCCAATGCAGGCAAACGTCCGCAACGGATCGTGTCGCTCAACCTGTGCGCCGACCAGTTGCTGGTGGCGCTGGCCGATCGCGACCAGATTGCCGGCCTGACCCATAATGCCGGCGATCGGCAGATGTCGGCGGTGGCTGCCGTAACGAAGGGCCTGCCCATCCTCGACGGATCGGCCGAACAGATTTTGGCGACCAATCCCGATCTGGTGATCGGCATGCCGGCGCGGCGCAATCCGGCAATCGCGATCCTCAAGGCCCAGCATTATCCCGCCGTCGACCTGAAAAGCGCGGACAGCTATGCCGATATCATCGCGTCGATCCGCACCGTGGCGCAGGCGACTGGCCATGCCGACCGCGGCGAAGCGATGATCGCGCGGATGGACCGGGAGCTTGCCGCCCTGCCCCGCGCACCGAAGCCGAAGGTCGCCGCCTATTATCAGCGGCGCGGCTACATGACCGGCACCGGCACGCTGGTCGACGACCTGATGACGCGGGCGGGCCTGCGCAACCTGGCCGCCGACCTTGGCAAGCCGGCGATCGCGCAGGTCAGCCTGGAGGAGATGGTCGCGGCCCGGCCCGATTATCTGATCGTCGAGAGCGCGACCGACCGGATCACCGACCAGGGCACCGAAATGCTGCACCATCCGGTGCTGCGCGACATAGCGCGCATCAGCCTGCCCCAGGCCTGGACCGTGTGCGGCGGACCGGCCTATGTGCAGGCGGCCCGCGCCCTCTCCCAGGCCGTCAGCGCCCGCTGAAGCTGGGCCGGCTCAGCCCTCGATGAAGTTGGCGGCGACTTCCGCCGGCACCCGCATCAGCCGGCCACTTTCCTTGTCGATCATCGCCCAGGTGGATTTGGCCGACACCTTCACCTTGCCGTCCGGCCCGGTGAACTCGATCAGCCGGTCGAACCGCGCGCCGCGCGGCCCTTCCGGTATCCAGGTGCGGCCCGATACGACATCGCCCTCGGTCACGTTACCGCGATAATCAACCTCATGCCGGGTCACGACCCAGATATAGGCGTCGACATGGGCCGGATCGGCATCGGTCATCCAATGTTCGACCGACAATTGCTCCATCCACTGCACCCACACCGCATTGTTCACATGGCCCAGCACATCGATATGCTCGGGCCTTGCGGTGAACTGCTTGGTGAAGCTCGACGCCATCAGCCTTCCACTCCCAGCTGCCACAGGATGAACGCAAATTCCTCGGCGGTCTCGTGCAGGCTCTCGAACCGGCCCGACTTGCCGCCATGGCCCGCGCCCATATTGGTCTTGAGCAGCAGGATATTGCTGTCCGTCTTGGTCGCGCGCAGCTTCGCCACCCACTTCGCCGGTTCCCAATAGGTGACGCGCGGGTCGTTCAGCCCGGCCGTCACCATCAGCGGCGGATAGTCCTGCGCACTGACATGGGTGTAGGGATCATAGCTCTGGATCGTGCGGAATGCGGCCTCATCCTCGATCGGATTGCCCCATTCGGGCCATTCGCCCGGCGTCAGCGGCAGCGTTTCGTCCAGCATGGTGTTGAGCACATCGACGAACGGCACATGTGCCACCACCGCGCCCCACAGGTCGGGATCGGAGTTGATGACTGCGCCCATCAGCTCGCCGCCGGCCGATCCGCCCGAAATGCTGATCCTGCCCTTGGCCGAATAGCCAAGATCGATCAGCCCCTTCGCGACATCGACGAAATCGGTGAAGGTGTTGGTGCGCTTGTCGAGCTTGCCGTCCAGATACCATTGCTGGCCCATGTCGTCGCCGCCGCGAATATGGGCGATGGCAAAGGCAAAGCCGCGATCCAGCAGCGACAGGCGGCTGGTCGAAAAGCCCGGCTCCATCGCCAGACCATAGGCGCCATAGCCATAAAGGTGCAGCGGCGCGCTGCCATCGCGGGGGAAATCCGCGGGATAGACGATCGACACCGGAATCTGCGTGCCGTCGCGCGCCGGGATCATCAGCCGCTCGGTGGCATAGCGGCTGGCGTCATAGCCCGAGGGAATTTCCTGGACCTTCAACACCTCCAGCTCACCCGTTGCCAGATGATAATCATAGATGGTGTCGGGCGTGACCATCGATTCATAGCCGATGCGCAGCTTCGTCACCTCATATTCGGGATTGTCGTCGAGACTCGCCGAATAGCTGGCTTCCGGGAATGGAATGCGCTTTGCCGCATGGGTCGCATAATCGCGCAGCTCGATCTGGTCGAGCCCATCCTGCCGCCCTTCGGTGACGTAGAAGGTCTTGAACAGGGTGAAATCGGTCAGGTAGAAATGCGCGTCGGCGCCGATCACCTCATCCCACTGGTCGGGCGCGTCGAGCGATGCCTTCACCAGCCGGAAATTGGGATGGGTGTCGTTGGTCTTGATATAGAGCGTGCCCTCATGCTCATCGACATCATATTCGCGGCCGGCCTGGCGCGCGGCGACGAGCAGCGGCGTCGCGGTCGGATTGTCGGCGGGCACCAGCCAGGCTTCGCTGGTCACATGGTCGCCGGTCGCGATGACGATCCATTTTTCCGAGGAAGTGAGGCCGATCGAGACGCGGAAACCCTCGTCATCCTCATGGAACAGCTCGACGTCGCTCGCCACATCCTGGCCCAGCCAGTGCAGCCGCGCATTGTCGGTCCGCCAATTTTCATTGGCCAAGCCATAGAGCAGCCCCTTTGAATCGCTGGTCCACACCAGCGACGACAATGTGTCGGGAATGACTTCGGGCAGGATTTCACCCGAAAACAGATCCTTGATCCGCGCCTCGAACCGTTCCGATCCGTTGGTGTCGATCGCATAGGCGAGATAGCGGCCGTCGGGGCTGACCGACATGGCGCCCAGACGAAAATAGTCATGGCCCTGCGCCAGCGCCGGCTCGTCCAGGATCAGTTGGTCGTCACCGCCGGCTGCGGGCTTGCGATACCATTTGCGATATTGCGCCCCGGTCTCGAACGCGCGCCAGTAGATATAGTCGCCATCCTTCTGCGGGACCGACTGGTCATCTTCCTTGATGCGCCCCTTCATCTCGTGAAACAGCGTGTCGAGCAGCGGCTTGTGCGGCGCCATCGCGCCTTCGAACCAGGCGTTCTCGGCCTCCAGATAGGCCAGCACATCCTTGTCCTTGACGTCGGGATAGCCTGGGTCGCGCAGCCATGCGTAAGGATCGTCCACCGTGATGCCATGATGCGCGAAACTGTGCGGGCGGCGTTCGGCGATCGGCGGGGACAGGGGCGGCTGCATTTGATCGGTCATTAACTATCCATGGTCCAGACGGGGGCTGCGCTGGAATAAGCGCGCCGGCCCCTCTATGTTGTCGGCATTATGGCCAACGCAAGAGGCCGGAATGATCCAAGGGAAGTTCGATGTCCAGTTATGAAGATCGCCTGAAGGCCCTGCGCGCCCAGCTGGTACGCCAGAAGCTCGATGGTTTCGTGGTCCCCCTGACCGACGAGCATATGAGCGAATATGTCGGCGCCTATGCCCAGCGGCTCGCCTGGCTGACCGGTTTCCAGGGTTCGGCCGGCAGCGCCGTGGTCCTGCCGGAGGAGGCCGCGATCTTCGTCGACGGCCGCTACACGCTGCAGGTGCGTGAACAGGTGGACGGCGCCTATTGGCAATATGAAAGCGTGCCGCAGACCTCGATCGCCGCCTGGTTGAAGGACCATGCGATCGAGGGCGCGCGCATCGGCTATGATTCCTGGCTGCACACCCGCGCCTGGGTGAAGCAGGCCACACAGGCCCTGGCGGACAAGGGTGCCGAGCTGGTTGCGGTCGACACCAATCCGGTCGATGCCGTCTGGCCCGATCGTCCGGCGCCCAGCGACGCCAAGCTGGTGGTCCATGAGGATCGCTATGCCGGCAAGAATGCGGCCGAGAAGCGCGCCGACATCGCCGACTGGCTGGTGTCGAAGAAGGCCGATGCCGCCGTCCTCTCCGCGCTCGATTCGATCGCCTGGGCCTTCAACATCCGCGGCAAGGATGTCGAGCGCACCCCGGTCGCGCTGGCCTATGCCATCGTCCATGCCGATGCGACCGCCGACCTCTATGTCGCGCCGGAGAAGATGGACGAGGCGGTTGCCAAGCATCTGGGCAATGCGGTGCGCATCCATGACCGCGCCGCCTTTGCCGATGCGCTCGCCGACCTCAAGGGCAAGACCGTCGTCGCCGACCCCGAGCGCGCCGTCGCCGCCATCTTCGAGGCGCTCGACGCCGGCGGTGCGCAGGTGCTGAGCCTGCGCGACCCCGCCGTGCTGCCCAAGGCGATCAAGAATGATACCGAGATTGCCGGCCACAAGGCGGCGCAGGCGCGCGATGGTGCGGCCCTGAGCTGCTTCCTCCACTGGATCGCGGTGGAAGCGCCCAAGGGCGGCCTGACCGAACTCTCCGCCTCGGACCGGCTGGAAGCGTTCCGCAAGGATACCGGCCTGCTGGAGGATCTGTCCTTCGACACGATCAGCGGCGCCGGCCCCAATGGCGCGGTCGTCCATTATCGCGTCGAGGAAAAGACCAACCGGCCGATCGAGACCGGCAGCTTCTATCTGGTCGATTCGGGCGGCCAGTATCGTGACGGCACCACCGACGTCACCCGCACCATCGCCATCGGCAGCCCTAGCGAAGAGATGAAGCAGCGCTTCACCCTGGTGCTGAAGGGTCACATCGCGCTGGCCCGCGCGGTCTTCCCGGTCGGCACGCGCGGCGGCCAGCTCGACGTGCTGGCACGCCAATATCTCTGGGCACAGGGACTGGATTATGCCCATGGCACCGGCCATGGCGTCGGCAGCTTCCTGTCGGTGCATGAAGGGCCGCAGCGGATCGCGACCTTCGGCGGCGGCGACGAGCCGCTGGTGGCGGGCATGATCCTCTCGAACGAGCCGGGCTATTACAAGACCGGCGAATATGGCATCCGGATCGAGAATCTGGTGCTGGTCGAGGAACGGGCGATCGCCGGCGGCGAAAAGCCGATGCTGGGTTTCGAGACTCTGACCTTCGCGCCGATCGACCGCAACGCCATCGCCACCGACCTGCTGGACGCGGGCGAGCGCGCCTGGGTCGACGCCTATCATGCGCAGGTGCTGGCCGTGGTCGGCCCGCAGCTCGACGGCGAAGCGCTGGCCTGGCTCCAGGCGGCCTGCGCGGCCCTGTAACGCGAATCAGTCTTTCGACGGTTCCGGCGCGGGGGCGGGCTCAGCCCCTTCCCGCGCCACATCGCGGCTCTGGGCCTTGCGCCGCCGCAGATTGTCGCGCAGCGCCTGCGCCAGCCTTGCTTTCTTTTCGTCCTGGGTCTCGCTCATGACGAAGCGCATAAGCAAAATGCATTATCTGCCGCAACCCGCCTTGACAGGAGGCAATGGGGCGGCCATAGGCGCGACCTCCGAAGCGCACGGCGCGACGGAGACGAAATAGAGTGCTGCCGTAGCTCAGTGGTAGAGCGCATCCTTGGTAAGGCTGAGGTCGCGAGTTCAATCCTCGCCGGCAGCACCATTTCTCCCCCGACAGATGAAAAATCAGATCATCGCCCATCCGGCGAGGACCAGCGCCTGCGCCGCCGCGATCAGCCATAGCCACCGGACGAAAGGCTGTTTGCGCGTCTTGTGACGAAAGAGGTGGCGCGCGGCAAATGCACCCGGCGTCCCCCCTGCGAGCGCCCAGAGCAGCAAGGTCCGCTCGCGGATTCGCGCCATTCCCCGCACAGCCCGACGCTTGTCGAACCCGAACAGCGTGAAGGCCATCAGGTTCGCCAGCAGCAACCAGGCGAGGGCAAGAAACTGTGTGACGGAAATCGGCTCAACCGCGCACGGTGACGCCGATCCAGAGCGTCCTGGGCGTGCCCAGGTCGATGGATCCACCAGCATTGCGGGTGACGATATCCTCGTCGAACAGGTTCTCGCCGCGCGCGACCAGGCTGATGCCATGGCCGATCGGCAGTCGGGCGAGGACGTCGAGCGTCAGCGCATCGGGCAGCACATCGCTCTGCAGATCATCCTCATATTGCTTGGCCGTGTAGCGCAGCGTCGCCGACAGTTCCGGCCCGGCCTTGGGTGCCCAGGCCAAGGTCGCGCTGGCCGAGTGGCGCGGCACCTGCGCCGGCGCGAAGCCGTCGAATGCCATGCCCGGCGCATCGACCTTGCTGTGGCTATAGGCATAGGAGGCAAGGAGCGAGAAGTTGGCCGGCAGTTGCGCGCTGGCGGTCAATTCCACGCCCTTCGCCACGATCGCGTTCACATTCTGGCGCTGGCGGGCGTTGGTGGCGATGGTGACGTTCGCGATCGCATCGTCGAGCCGGTTGTAGAAGAGCGTTGCGGACAGCTGCACGCCCGATGCCGGGGTCAGATCGATGCCGCCCTCCACGCCCTTCAGCTTTTCCGGCTTCAGGGCTTCATTGGCCTGGGTGGTGATCGGGAAGACGACGAAGGGGCGATACAGCTCGTTGAGCGTGGGCAGGCGGAAGCCGCTATAGGCCGCGCCGCGCAGCGCCACCGCATCGCTGATATGGAAGAGCGCGCCGGCCCGGCCGGAAAATTCCCAGTCGGAGCGATTGGCATAGCTGCTGTCCTGCGTCACCACGCCCGCCGCACTGACCGCCTTGTAGAAGCCGTTGCGGATCGACCAGCGATCGGCCCGGATACCCCCGGTCAGGACAAGATTTCCGATCGTCCAGTCATCCTCGGCAAAGATGCCGCTGGTGATCTGGTCGCCACCGGCATGACGACGCGATGTCAGCGGGTTGCTGGCAAGGCCCGCATTATAGGCATCCTCATACATGTCGCCGGTGGCAAAGCGTGTATCCATACCGATGCGCAGCACATGATCCTCGCCCATCGGCGGGCGCAGCTCGATCTTGCCGCCGATCCCGGTCGAGGGGGTGTTGCGCTGGTCGAGCGACTTGCGGAAGCTGGTGGAGGAGATGACGATATTGGAGAAATTGCGCGCCTGGAGATAGGCAAGTGCATCGACCTGCCAGCGGCCGCGGCTGATATAGCGGATGCTGGCATCCTGGCCCTGGCTCATGCTGTCGGCCCCGGCAAAGCGCAGCGTGCGGTTATCCTGGAACAGGGTGCCGCGAAACTGGATTTCCGAGGTCGCGTCGATCGGCGCGACCGCGCGCAAATTGGTCGACCAGCTATCATAGGCGGCGGGCACGGTGGCGGCGACGCGCTGGTCACGGGGCGTGGTCTGGAAGCCGTCACCCCGATCCCAGCGACCCGAGAGCGAGACATAGCCCTGGCCCAGATCCGGCGCGATGCTGGCGGACAGCTCGGTCGCGTCCCTGCTGCCATAGAAGGCGCTGGCGCCGAAGTGCGGCATCTGGTCGCGGGTGGCGCTGGCCAGTTCGATCGTGCCGGCGACCGCGCCCGCGCCGAAGGCGCCGCTGCCCCCGCCACGCGTCACCCGGACCAGCGCCAGCCGGTCGGGCACCAAAGCCGAGAAGGGGATATAGCCGAAGAAGGGATCGGCGACCGGCACGCCATCGAGCAGCACCAGCGTCCGGCTCGACGCATTGCCGCCCAGCGCGCGCAGCGTGGCACCCTGGTTCGAGGGATTGGACGCCCTGCTGTCGGAGCGGCGGAATTGCTGGAAGCCCGCGACATCGGCCAGCACGCTCTCGATCCGACCCGATGCCGCATCCTCCAGCCGGTCCCGGTCGATCACCACCGAACCATAGGCCGGTGTGCCGGGCGGCAGGCTGAGGCCCGTGCCCGTCACCACGATTGACGCGGCCTCATCCGCCGTCACATCGGGCGCCTGGGCAACGGCGACGCCGGGCAGCGCGCACAGCATCAACGGCAGCGGCAGGATTTTCATGAAGCGCGTCCCCTTGGTCCGATTTTGCATCGGGGACTAGGAAGTCGCGCCCGCCACTGTCAAGCTGCGACCACCGGCATGCCCGGCCATGACCAATATCGCGCAGATACATGCACGCCATGGTCAAAGGCGGCTTGATTCGACGATTCGCCATGGGCCGATCCACAGCCGCGTTCGCTCCGGCGCCACCCGCCAATTTAATCGCACCGCCAAAACCTCCGGAAAACGGGGGATTTTTTCCTTTTTCAAAAAGTTTTTCATTTTTCTGCAATTCAGCCCTTGCCGACTTTGGAAACCACTGCTAGTTCGCCGCCACCCGCCGAGAGGGACACACTCTCCCGGCCGCCAAGAGCGGGCGTAGCTCAGGGGTAGAGCACAACCTTGCCAAGGTTGGGGTCGAGGGTTCGAATCCCTTCGCCCGCTCCAGAATTCTTCAATAAAATCAAAGAATTCTGGCCCGCCGGGGCCGATCGAAACCGCTTATTTTTCCTTCGAAAATCGCAAAGTAAGCGCATGGTAAGCATGTTTGGGGCTAGGTTCCGCTGTGCTTTTTCCATCACAGTTTACCAGCCTCTGATCGCACCGGCTGCCTTGCGCAATCGATTACATGCCGCCATCATCGTGACGTGAGGAAATCCGAAGAGTGCCTCGCAAGCATACCTGCCAAGCATAATTTACGTCGGTCCACGAAGGACGGGCGGCCGCCTAGAGATGACAGTGGCATGTCGAACCGCGGCATAGCGCAGGGGAAAGCAAACAGTCGGGCGGCTGCCCGATGGCAGTTGCTGTCGCCTGGATTTGACTTGTGCCCTCTCAATTCCCTTTCCCGTGCCATCGTCCGCCTAGGTCCGTATCCTCTGGATGCCACAATAGTCCCGCCGATGGGACGCCGGCATCCGACGCCGTTTCTCCGCCGGCCGAAAGCCTTGCGCAAACTTTCCAGACCGAGCGAGCCGGGCTTCTGCGTTATCTGGGCAAACGCGCCGGATGGGATGCAGCACCTGATCTTGTCCAAGAAGTCTTCGTGCGCGCCGCAAGCAGCGAGCAGGCGGGACGACTCATAAATCCTGCCGCGTTCGTCAGACGAATCGCCCGCAATTTGCTGATCGATCGAGCCCGAAAGATAGGACGCGATAATGTCGTCATCTTTCCGCTCGACGAGCAGCGAGATGTCGTCGCGCAACCAGAGCAATGCCTCAATTTGGAGGCGTCCGATCTACTACGCCTCTACGAGAATGCCGTCGATACGCTTCCCGAAAAGACCCGCCGTGTATTCCTGATGCACCGGGTGGATGAAATGAGCTATCGCCAAATCCATGAGCGATTGGAAATCAGCGTCGCGACGGTGGAATATCACATGGTGAAGGCGCTCGCGCATATCAGCCGCCACGTGGACGCGGCGCGATGAGCGACCTGGATGGCGACGATGGCGTCGACCGCGATGCCATCGAAGAACAAGCTATCGCCTGGTTCCTGAATCTGCGCGCTCGTGAACCGGGGGCGGATACCTCGGATCTCGACGCATGGCTGGATCAGTCTGCCGATCATCGACGGGCCTATGAGCGGGCTCGATATCATTTTGAGGCTTCAGAGATACTGAAGTCATCTGTCCGCCATGGCAAAAAGAAGCCGTTACATTCCCGCACATTTTTCCTCGGCCTGGGAATTGCAGCAGCACTTGCGCTGGCAATAGCTCTAGGCGCGACCTTCACGTCGAACCAGCATCTGCGGACCGCTATCAACGAGGAAGCTGCGCCGGCGCGCATGCGTGCGCCGCGGCATCAGATCCGCACCGTGGCGCTCGCCGACGGTTCCGATCTCACGCTCGACGCCGCCAGCCAGATCGAAGTTGCAATGACGACCAGAGAACGTCGAATCCGGCTCCTCGAAGGGAAGGCTCGTATAGCCGTGAGCGCAGACCCTCGCCCCTTCATCGTCGAGGCTGGTTCAGGCGAACTTATGGCCAATGCCGCAAGCTTTGATGTGGATATGGCGGCCGATGGTCAAATCGAGGTTGCCGTGCTGTCGGGTGAGGTCGAATTACGAAGATTGCTGCGCCCCGCGGTGTTGGAGAGGGTAGCCCCAAAGATGCAGGCCGGGCAAAGCTATGGCTATCTTGCAAGCGACTTCACACCAATTGCGGTCGGACAGGACGACACCGATCGGCGTGACTGGCCTAATGGCTGGACCGAATATCATTCCGCGCCCCTGTCGGAGGTGATTGCGGATGCCAATCGATATGCAAGGCAGCCGATCGAGCTCGATGAGCCACCCCTGGGCAATCTGCTGGTTTCGGGACGGTTCCATATTACGGATAGCGACCGCTTTGCCGAGAGGATCGCCTCTCTTTTCGGACTTGCTGCAGTGCACCGCCAAGGCGCCATTCACCTGCGCAAGAGATAAAATATTTTGATCGACGACTAAGGTCGTACCATTTGCAGCGTCAATCCCCCCCAGACGCGCCGATGTGGCGGGTCGGCAAACGCATTGGGGGGAACAATGTCCGTCACGAAGGTTCAAACGATTGCATTGCTCATGGCTGGCGCGGCAGGGGTTATTTCAATCCCAGCAACATGGGCCAAGGACGATCCGGCTATCGTCATCGACTTGCCTGCGCAGACGCTCGACCAATCTCTGCGCGCCGTTGCCTCGAGCGCTGGCTGGGAAATTTACATGTCTGCCAGCGATATCGAGGGCATTGCCGCTGCCCCGCTCAAAGGCAATCTGACCCCGAGTGAAGCTATTGGTCGGCTCCTCAAAACCACCGACCTCGAAGCTAAGATCGTGGATGGAGCCGTGATCATCCGCTCGAAGTCGATCAGCGATGAAAATTCGAGGGACATCATCACCGTCACCGGCAGCCGGATTACCGGGGCGCCGCCGTCGGCCCCCGTTCGCGTCATAACGGCCGAAGACATGCGCCGCGGCGGACAAGCGGACCTCGGTGAGGTCATCCGAAGTTCGCCGGTGAATTTTGGCGGAGGGCAGAATCCCGGTGTCGGCACCAGCCAGGGCAACAGCGACGTCAACGTCAACGGATCTTCGTCCCCCAACCTGCTTGGCTTGGGTCCAAATGCCACTTTGACGCTGTTGAATGGCAACCGCCTCAGCTACACCGGTCTTAATTCTGCCGTCGACATCAGCGCCATTCCCGCAACCGCAGTGGATCGTGTCGAAATCATCACGGACGGCGCTTCGGCGATTTACGGCGCCGATGCCGTAGCCGGCGTCGTCAATGTCATTCTGAAGCGCGACTATGAAGGCGTTAGCGCGCTGGCGAGAGTCGGGGGTTCGACCGATGGCGGCAATTTCCAGCAGCAATATAATCTGACGGGTGGCGCCAAGTGGGCCGGAGGCGGAATTCTCGCCGTTCTGGACCATTCGTCCAACTCCGACATTCCAGCATCGAGCCGTTCCTACGCCAAAAGCATGGCGACGGATTCATCGCTTTACCCCAGGCTCGGGCGCGATAGCGCGCTGATAAGCCTCTTCCAGGACATTGGCAGTCAGCTGAAGGCCAATGTCGACCTGATGTACAAGGACGGAAGGCAAGATGTGATCGCCGGCTTCCTTGAGGGACAGCCGCACACCGTCAGCGGCGCGGCGGTCCGGGCAGACACCCGGTCGTGGCTTGTCGCCCCGTCGCTTACGGCCAGCCTTGGCGCATCCTGGAATCTGCATCTCCTGTCGTCGTTCGGCGCCGACAAATCCCAGACTCATTCGGACATCTTCGCGGGAGGCTCGGTTTATGGGGCAAGTTATCGGCAATATGACAATGATGCTCAGTCGATCGAATTGAACGGCGACGGCCCGCTTTTCAGCCTACCGGCCGGCGAGGTTCGCGTTGCATTGGGCGGCGGCTATCGCCGTACCGGCATCGAACTGACCACCACCACATTGGGCGTCACGAGCAACGCCTTCAAGCAGCACAGTGAAAACGGATTTGGTTTCGCCGAACTGCTGGTCCCGATCCTTTCGCCAGCACAGAATTCCCGGCTGGGGCGTGCGCTTCGGCTGACGGGAGCATTCCGCTACGAGGCGAACTCAGGCACGGATTCCGTCGCGCTTCCGAAATTGGGGATCGTCTATGAGCCATTTGATGGCCTGGCGATAAAGGGTAGTTGGGGCCGCTCATTCCGCCTCCCGACCCTGTATCAGCGATATGGAAGCTACTCCGCCGTCCTATATCAGACCGCCAGATATGCCACGGGCTTTCCAGCCGACTCGACCATGATAATCTTGGGGGGCGCGAACGCCGACCTGAAACCCGAGAAATCGGAAAGCTGGACCTTCTCGGCGGAATTCCGTCCAGTCGAACATCCCGAATTCACCGGCAGCATCAGCTTTTTCCATTTTGATTACACCGATCGTGTTGCAACGCCACTGACGTCTGCGATCGGCGTACTCAACAATCCGATCTATAACAGCCTCGTCACGCTCGACCCGTCCACCTCCTTGCAACAGTCGCTGATCAGCGGTGCAGCGATCGGTCTGCAGAATGGCACGACCGGCACTTATGATCCCAGCCGGGTCGTCGCAATTCTGGATGGCCGCGACCGAAACATGGCACGCGAGATCTACAAAGGCATCAGCCTTTCCATGCGTTACCTGATCGGAGACCCGGATCGCGAGGCGCTCGATCTCAGCTTCGATGGCAATTGGATCGATAGCAGCAGGCAATTGTTCGACGGCCTGCCGACGGTCGATCTTTCCGGCACCATATTCAACCCGCCCAAGCTCAAGGGCCGGGTTGGTGCCAGCTATGTCACACCGCGGCTCACCCTCTCTGCATTCACCAATCTGAGTTCAAGCATCCTCGATAACCGGAGGCTGCCAGCTTACCGCCTGCGCGCGCTCGCGACCCTCGATCTTTCCGCCATCGCCAAGATGGGAGGCGGATTCGAATTGGGCGCCAATATGCAGAATGTCTTCAACGCCAAGCCCCCGTTGATCGTCACAGGCTCTGGTTATGACACGCCCTTCGATACGACCAATTACTCCCCGATTGGACGCTTTCTCTCCATCCAGATTCGCCGGTCGTGGTGATGTTGATGCGCGTGGGAACATGCCTGGCCATCTTGCTGACACTCGCGGCGGCACAGCCGATGGTGGGCCGTGCGGTCGCGGCTCAAGGCCACTTCTGGACCATGGACGACATATTGGCGATCCCTGCAGTGGCCGGCACCGCGCTGGCCGATGACGGACGAACGCTTGCCTACATCCTTCGGGTCGCAAACCGAAAGGAGAACCGCACGGAGTTCGAACTCCATGTGACTAACTTCCAGCCGGATGGAGACAGGATCCTTGCCCGTTCCATCTGGATGGAAAGGCTCCAGGCCGTTCCCGGCAAAATGGCCTGGAGCCTATTGATCGATCAGGGACAAGGCGTTCAGCTCTATCAGTTCGGCAACAACGGCGCCATGCAAGCCCTTGTCGTCAATCCCGAGCCAGTCCTGGTCGGGTCAGCCGATGGTGCACAATTCGGCTATGGCTTCACCGGGCCAGTACGCTTTGGCCTTGCCTATTATGACTGGTCACCCGACGGGCGTCGGCTCTTCTACTCACTGCTGCGCGCGGAGGACGAAAAGGGAGAAATCCGGCATGATGAAGACGTCACGCGGCTGACCATCTATCGGCGACGAGGCCCGAGGGTCACGGCACATTTCTTCCTGAAGGAGGATGGTGGTCCGCCGCTCTGGATCGCTGACGTTTTCGGCCCTGATCGGGTTGGGCGTTATATGGGCGGCATGCCGATCTGGCACGATGATGCGCTCGACTACGCACTTCAGGCAGACAATCTCAATGTGCCCCATATCCAGCGTTACCGCTGGCGGTTCGAGGATCGCAAAAGCCGCCCTCTTGACGAAGGGCCCGCGCTGTTCGCCGATCGCATCGCGGGACCTCATGACGGAACGGTCGCGATCGAGCGCGTCAACCAGCAGCGTCGCTTGAGAGAGCGAACAATCGATGGCCGCTTGATCGACTATGGGGTGCTTGATGCCACATTGTCGGACCCTCGATCCCCTGGACATTGGCGATCTCCAGACGGGAGTGTGGCACTCATAGCAGTCCGCTTCACGAGCGCGGGCCGCTATGGCCTGATCCGCCTAGATACTGCTGGCAGAGTGGCGCGGATCGAGGTTCCTGAAAGCCTGACCCATTGCAGCTTCGCGCCCAGCCTATCCGCAGGCGTCTGCGCGCGCGAGGGTGTGACGCGGGCGCCATCCTTCGTACGGGTCACGGTCGGCACAGGAAGGATAGAGGCGCTTCAACCCCTGTCGCCGCGACATGATGCGATTACGCCGCTTCGCGTGGAAACCCGCATCCTGACAAACGCCTATGGATACCGTGCGCGAAGCCTGATCATTTATCCTCGAGCGTATAAATCCGGGCAGCGCTACCCCGCTGTGCTTGTCACGCATGGTTCCGACGCGGATGAACGGTTCGGGTCGAAGGATATACAATGGGATTATCCGATTCAGCTCTTCGCTGAACGCGGATATATGGTCATACTGGCCAATGAGCCCGACGTCTCGCAAAGCGACGAGCTGGTAAAGGCTTCGGCAGATCGCAACATGTGCGGCGGGGCAACGCCGCCTGCGGAAATACAGCGTCTGGGCTGGCTCAATCAGCTCGAGAGCTTCCGTGTAATATTGCATGCGCTTGATACAGAAGGCCTGATCGATCCCAGGCATGTCGGCATTGCAGGGTACAGCTATGGCTCCCAGATCGCGAATGTTGCCGTCACCCAGGCTGATCTGTTTTCAGCTGCATCCAGCGGCGATGGGGGGTTTCTCGAACCAACCAGCTATCGCACGCACCAATGCGTATACCGGGCTATCTATGGCGGGGCTCCTGGCGATCCTGGTGCCCAGCCAAATTATGCCGCTTTGGCCCCTTCCTATCGAGCGCGCTTCGCTCAGGCGCCCGTGCTGCAGCAAATCGCCGAACCACATGAGTCCGCGATCGATTTCCATCAGGCATTGCGCGCTGCGCAGATCCCCTCGGAAATATCACTTTATCCCGGAGAGAGCTGGGCGTCGAACGAGACGCATTTTTTCCATCTGCCCTCAAATCAGCTGGGCGCCATGGCGGAGAATCTGGAGTGGTTTGATTATTGGCTACGGGATCTTCCACCCTCAACTGGACCGGATGGCGCGCGACGCGCGCGATGGGAGGCCATGCGGCTTGCGCGGCCCAAGTCAGGCGATCGATGATCGCCGAGCTAGCCGGCCCACTGGCGAGCCCAGCTTTCCACCCCGGCAAGACCGAGCAGGCGGCGGGCATCCGCTCGGTCATAGGCCGGTCTGCCTGACGGCGCATCCGGCGGGGGCACAGCGCATATGAGGTCATGCTCAGCGAGGAAGCCGGACTTGAGGAAGGACAATATCTTGCGCTCATTGTCCCAATAATATCGGTCGAGAAAGCCCGCCGGCCCGCCTTTGGTCCGGCGGGCGGTAATGGCAGGCGGCAGATCGGACGAAAAGGCGCGGCGCGCCATGGAGCGATCGATCCCGCCTTCCACCCATTGCCAGCTGGGTATGCCCAGGCAGACCTCCATGACCGACTGGGCCAGTAACGGCGCGATTGTCGGTGGCTGGACGCGCCGGTCATGAAATCCTTCATAGCCTACAGCTCGGGATAATGCGCGAATATGCGCGGCTGCGCCGGGTGCGAGGCCCTCGGGCGGTGTCAGCCAAGGATGGATAGCGATCCTCTCCTTCGCCGCATTCAATCTTTCGATGTTGAGAAAGCCAGAAGTGCCTTGCGCTGCTTTGCGCGGACCACGTGCGAGATGCCGCAAGATATAAAGCAGAATGGTGGCATAGGAAGCGTCGTGCAATCTCGAAACATCCTGGATCGAGGCGATAACAGCCTTGGCGCCCGCTGCGTCCCGATAGCGATCTAGGATCGGCACAATCGAATGGGTCATTCCAAAGACATTATCGCCGCCATGGCCCGTGAAGAACGCCGCAATATTATGTTGTGCTGCAACCATGGCCTGAGCCTTGGCAGTGCTTTGGGCATAATGGGCCATCAGCGGACGCGCAGCATGTGCGACAATGGGCTGCTCAACATCGATGGCATCCAGGTCGTACGGATAGATGTCGAGCGGCATGTCGAGCGCTTGGGCAACAAGCTGCGCATAGTATGTCTCATCACCCTCGCGGTCGGTCCAACGCATATGGAAGCCCCGAGGCGAAGAAGTCGCCCCGGCGAGCCCCGCGCAGACGATCGAAGAATCCAGTCCACCCGACAGGCCCGACGAGATCGAGGCGAACTCACCAGCCCAAGTTTTGATCGCGTCGAGAACGGTGGCGCGCAGATGTTCGATCGAGGCAGGGCCGAGGCGCGCACGACCGGCTATATAGTCCCAAGGTTGCCAGAGAAGGTCCGAGCGCTGGTTTGATGGCCCGATGTGTAGCCGCCCGCCCGGCACAATTTCCCGCACGCCGCAGAGGCATGTCTGTTCGCCAGCGTGGAACGGATGCCACATGTGGACAAGCAGCGCGTCCAGATCGACAGATATTCCATCTGATGCCGCGAAGGGAGATGTGCCCACCTGAGGCGCAATGACGATGCCCCCGTCAATCTCTCTCCAAAAAGCCGGCAGACCACCGGAGGGATCGCGGATTATGACGATGTCGCCGCCAGCAATCTGGAAGATGGCGACATAACTGCCCCAATAATCGCGTATCAGACTTTGCCCATGGGTTATGATGGCCGCATTGGTTTCGGCCGCGTTGAGCTCCTTGACCCGCCGACTGGGTAGCGCCTTCGTAAACAGATGCCCGATTATCGCGCCCTGCGTGCCGATCATCACGACAGGGTCGGACGTCCAAAGGTTGATAGGCACCGCGAGCGGCACCTTTGACATCTGGTCTGTCGCTGCACCTTTGGATCCGGCAGGCGCGCAGCGGACATAAGCCAGATAGCGCGACGCACTCATCTCGCCAGGATAGGTTCGAAAGCGGTGATCCGATCGACTCTGTCGGCCATCAGCCTGTCTTCGCACTGAACCCAACAATGCGCCGCGATCGGCAACTGTACGCCAATCACCAGGGTCGCCTGGTGGCCGAAGCGTCGCAACATCCGCGAAATCGCGATGCTGCGCGCAAGACAGTGATTATCGAGCGGCAGAAACTGCCGCAGGAGGTAGAATGCAGCGGCGACCATGGCTTCGCTGAAGATTGGCAGTTTCAACCGCGGCCTCCCTGCCCCCTCCTCGACGCGATCCAAGATGGTCCGCAGCGCGTCGCGACGGACCTGAATCACAGCAACGGACAATGCAACAAGCGCCACTGGTGCCAAGAGCCAACCATGTCTGAGCTTGATCAGATCCAGATGACTGCATGTCGGAGCTACGGGTGCCGCTGCGCCTTCTGCGTCCATTATGGCCGGATCGAGCAGTCCTGCTCGGACCAGGGCCGCAATGTTCTCAGGGCCTGGCTTTGTTGCGAGGAGGGCGGTCAGATGGTCTCTGGTTGGCCCGCGGACAAGCTGATATCGCTCGCTCGCTATATTGAGAATTACGGGCGTCTGACCGATCAGGCAGGCATGTAAATCTCGTCCTATCTGTCGCATTGCGATTTCCTTCCGCAAATCAAAAGGGCGCGCCGCTTTGGATGAGCGGTGCGCCCTTTCGACCTTCAGTCTTCGTCGGAAATGCCGGAAGCCTTGTACAGCGTGCCGTTGCCATCATCCTGGCCGATCAGCAGAACGCCGCGGGTGAGTTCGACTGCATCTCCCAAATCGACGATATCCTGCGAATGTGCATCACGTTCCATGGTCATTCTCCTTCAAATCAGCGACTCCATGTCGCAATTCGAAAGATTTCACGGAAACAATTCACCATCCATTTTATAATTACATTATAATCTATGAACAATTATCCCGATGCCACTGGGATGTGCTAATAGTGACCGAGCAGTGAGGGCGTGGGTTGGGCACACGCACTGACCCCTTTAGCCTTTCAGCCTGGACATGCGGGCCAGTCGCCCGGTCACCATCCACAATTGACTTTGTGGAAGAAGGAGACTGTTGCGACATATCTTGTTGCACAAGATAAATTGCCCCCACTTTGATACCTATCTGGCCCTTCGCGGCCAGTGATTGCATATTTGTCTGAGGTCTCGATCAAAGCGGCAGACCTGCATTCTCCTCGCAACCCAAGGGGATTATCCCTTCGCTGCCATGCACCCATTCCGACGCTCGTCGACTGCTCTGCCGTGTCGTCAAACGGACATGCGAAATTGCAGCAAATCTTCGATAAAGTCCCATATTCGCCATGCTCAAGAATGAGAGCGGCAACAGATTCAGTGGGGAATGCGGTTTCTTCAGAACCATTTTGGAGACATATCCATAGTGCCTGAAATATAACTAGAAACGTCCGTAGCGATAATTATAATAATCATTATTGCCCGATAGCAGTGAAATTTATATCGGAAATTCCTTATTTCAACCAATATTAAATTGTTCGTTTGACATTTCCCAAATATAATATATTTTCAATAGTGCTTAACGTCGCCTGCGACGAAATTTGCATCCTATTTGGGTGTCGTTTCCTTACTTGCGCTATCAGCTTCACCTGCAATTCCGCGGGTGGATTCTCTGTTTTCGTGAAGGGAACGCCCATGCCTATCGGCACCGTAAAATTCTTTAATTCTGACAAGGGGTACGGCTTCCTCGCCCCCGAGGACGGCGGTCCGGACAGTTTTGTCCATATTTCTGCCGTAGAGCGTGCGGGAATGATAACGCTCCATAAGGATCAGCGTCTGAGCTACGAAGTCGAAGCAGATCGACGGGGCAAGCAGTCGGCCGTGAACCTGGAAGCCGCGTAAATTACGAAGTCGAGTTTCTATTTTACACTGCCAGCGCGGCATTTCGTCGCGCTGGCTTGCCGTCTTGTCTTTGCTCAAACATCGGATAGCGCTTAAGTACCACATAATTGCCCGAAATATGGGCAATTGCCCCCGGCCATGTGACAGCGGCCTAATGCTCCGGCTTTTTTCTTTTGCCTTATGTGCCGGCGAAAGACGTCGTTGAGCGAGACTTTTTCATTACATCACACGCCAAGATGCGTGTTTCAGGAATATCATGAATCTCAGTATCCGTTCGAATATGGCTCATGCCAAATTATCGCCCGCGACTGGCAAAACGCCGCGTTCATTTTACCAAAACGTCCCTTTGGGCACTCTGCCCGTGCGCGAATTGCGCAGGGCTGTCGCTGAAATGATCGATTGACGTCCGTCGCAACGACATCCAACTCGCAGGAGATCGACATGCCCGCCACGATCGACTTCTACCTGGCCCGCGTCGCACAATGTGACAAAGAGGCGCAGGAAACCAATCTGGCGAATGTGAAAGAGCGCTGTCTGCGGTCAAAAGCTGCATGGCAGATCATGTCTGATCGCGCTTTGCTGGTCCAGATCGACCGCAAAAGACAAGCGCTGGACAAGATGCGAAAAAAGGATGAGCATCTTGATTAAGCGGGCTGGAAGACGGTTCGACGGTCCATATCTATCTTCGGATCAGATCGAGCGCCAAGGGCATATTCTTGAACTTGCCATAGCCCGATTGGGCTCTCAGGGCGCCATCGCATTTCTGAACGGCGAAGAGCCCGGCCTCGGCGGCCGACCACTAGATATCGCGGTAAAAAGCTCTTCGGGGCTTGAGGCGGTAAAGCGAATTCTCGAAGAACTCTGATAGATATTGTCAGATTATCATTGATGTTTTTGCGCTCAAGCATCCGCGCATCGTTGCCCGATGGCCAAGGGCTGGGTCACGAACAGCGCAAGGTCGCGCTGATGAATATGCGGAACCCCGACCATAAGCCAACAAGCTTGGGATGCAGTCCAGCACCGTCATCTCCACTGTCAAGGCGATGGGTATGAAGGCAGTTCCATTGGGCCGGCGGCAAAACAGGCGTGGATGGGCAGGGGAAGGCAGCCCGCCAGGCCATCCATGGTCATGAGCGGGCGCTGCATTTGCTGTCAGCGCCAGGTGAGCGAGCGCATTTCTTGGTTGCCAACCAATTATGCCGAATTCTCGAACAGAGTGGAGGAGCAGCATATTGGATGATGGGGACGATCTGAAGATCGGTGAATTATGAAAATCTATAAAACGTCTTATGATGTTAAATAGATATCAAAGTGAATATGGTATAATATGATTATTTTTAAAATAATTAAGAGCGTTCTACATATTTAATCTCAAATATCATGCATTATATTTTATAAAATGTCGTTGCTATGTCGATCCAATAATTCTTAAGGTTTTTCATGTGATTTCTAAATTAAATCATGGACTTTGAGAATATTATTTGATAAACACAATTATTGCGCGAAATTTGCTGCAAGCATTCGCCGTGACAGAGAGACCAACGTGCTCCCGCTTGCCAGCTGAGGGAGCCCATCCGTGGAAGATCTAAATTATTTGCTCAAGCGCGAGCAGGAAGAGTTGCTGCGTGCCCAAAGCGCGCATTGCCGCGCTGCATCCCATGCGCATCAGCGTTTGGCCAACCGTTATGCGCAGCGCATTCGAGAACATGTGCACCCCTATCGATCAGAGCGTCCCGATGGTTCAGCCCCTTTCGCTTTGAATGACCAGCGGGATGGTCGGATATGAGCAGGGCCATAAACATCATGGAGTCAGCCGACTCCGTGCGGCTGGTGTGTCAAAAAAACGGCTTCAGGATTTCGGTTCTCGAGGCGCTTGACTCCGGTGGCGTGCGGATCGTTCTGCTTGACCCACGGGATGCCGATGCGCTTCGCGCTTTGATGAAGGGTAAGCTGATCGAAGGATCTGTCACACGCTCCCGATCGCATGTGGCCCGTCACCATCCGCCGTCAGCACGATGAATATGGCCATGGGTCGGTTCGACTATCTTAACCGCCGGAGATTGGCCGAGTTAAAGCATGCTGAGCTTGCGGAGAATCCTGCGATCAGAGCAAGGCACGAGGATTTGGCTCGTGCCTATGCGAAGATCATTTCCGTGTTGCAACGCGAAGAGGCTTCATCGCCTCTACAGCAGTGGCAATTCTGAACTAACCCGGCCAAGTGCCATCACGACAAATCAAATGTGAGTCTCCGGTTTACTGACCTGAGAACGACGATGCCTGCCAAGCCCGGTCGCGCGCTGTCGCGAATGGAAGCCTGGCAGGCTTGGTCTCATGCTTGCAAGGCTGGTACGGACTGTCAGGCCCCGGCCTTGGCGGCGAACCAGATATTGTGCCAGCGTTCGGCGCTGCCGCTAAAGGCTGGCAGCAAAATCTCATCCAGACAGAATCCGGCCTGCTCCAGCCTTTCGGCAAATGCGTCATCGCTGTAGGCTGACCATATCGACAGTAGGCCGCCCGGTTTCAGTGCCGCATAGGCCATTTCCAAGCCGTCGGTCGAATAAAGCCTGTCGTTGCTTTTTCTGATGAAACCGTCTGGACCATTATCGACGTCGAGCAGAATGGCATCGAAGCGATCCTTCTCATGGGTAATGACATCAAACACGTCGGCCAATTGAATTCTGACTCGCGGATCTGTCAGATTGGTACCGAACAAGTGCATCAGAGGTCCGTTAGCCCAGCTTATGATTTTGGGCACGAGCTCGGCAACCGTGATGGTCGCGCTTTGTGACCAGGCGTCGAGCGCAGCCGCGAGCGTGAAGCCCATGCCGAGGCCGCCAATCAAAATATTGCCATCGCGCTGAGCAAGACGCTCTTGGGTCAGCCTTGCGAGAGCCTTTTCGGATTCATGATCCCGGCTGCCCATCAACTCATCATCGCCGAACTGGATCGAGAACTCTGTCCCACACTGGAGGAGGTGAAGCTGGCCACCGCCCGGAATATCGGCAATATCGACCGTAATTATCGGGAGGCTTTTGTCCGATCCTGCCCCGTTTTCCTGTACTCCTTTCCTTTCTGGGGATGCGCCTCTGCCATTCCAGGCGTCATTGGAGGCAGGGGGCGACGACCGCGCAATGCGCGTTCCGCTATAGTTCATGGAATTCCTGTCGCGTTCTGGATCAAGCGCGCCGTAAACCGAAGTGGCGTCGATTACGCGGTGACACCGAACCATGCCTGCCTTTTGGAGGCATGGCAAGGAAGGCTATACCGCACGGTGTAGCCTTGGAGACTGCGATTTGGCGGGAAATAGCCAATGCGTCTCGACCAACAATATAGGGGCACCACAATTAGTCGCTGAAATATAAAATGAATTTCGGAACTTAATCCATATCAATCCGCTTACAGCCTATCGGTGACATGTTCGGCGCATCACCGACTGAGAGACATTGTGCTCCCGCTGCAAGGGAGAACATATGCTATCAGGATTCTGCGTGCTGATCGTCGAGGATGATCCGCTTATTGCAATGGCGCTTTGCGAAAATGTAGAAGCCGTAGGCGGTACAGTTGCCGGGCCGTTTTCAGCCGTCAGTGAAGCCGTCAATTTCCTTACCCAGGCCAAGATTGACGCTGCCATCGTTGACGCAAATCTCCGGGATCGCGATGTGACGCCTCTAGCACTTTTGCTGATAGATAGCGCAATACCGTTCCTAGTGTACAGCGCTGCCGGACTTCCTCCAGAACTGCAAGCGCGGCATCCTCACTTGCCGCTTGTTATGAAGCCTGGCCAACCGGTCGAAAGGCTCAGGTCACTGCTTGGAGACAGTGCAAATGGCGCATCCTGATGCTCACACCTCCCATCATCGGTTGCGGCAGGGACAAAGTGAGAGTCTGATTGCTGGACAGTAACCTGCTGCACCAGACTCATTTCTTGGGATTATTTTATCACGCAGAAGTTTGTCGAAGGCCGTTTGGGCATCATCCTCTTCTGAAACCCCGATCACTGGCCATGAAACGCTCCAGCATCGGGCCGATCAACCGCTCAATTGCCATGGGATGGGTCAGTCCTGTGTCGCTAGCGTGGATGCGCGCATAAGCCGTCAGATCCCGATGTACCGCAGCGGAAAGTTCGACCGAGATTTTGACTGGCTTATCATCCTCGATCGGTCCTAGCTTGAGTTTGACCATCACTTCTGCCCTTCCCATGGTTCCAATATGATGTCTCGCTTCACCATCACGCGCAGAGGATGGCCAGGTCTGATGGTGAGTGTCGGAGGAATCGTCAGTTGCCGCCCGATGATCTGTCGGCCTGCCTGACTGATGCTGTCCTGCGTGCCATATCGCAGCGCTCGCACGAGACTTCCGTCATCGTCGGCCATAACCTCGGTCCCCATGTTCAACAGGGTCGAGATGAATGCTGCGCCGAGCAAGCCGGCCCAATGATTGTCCACACCATCCTGCAGGCCCGACCTGCCGGACTGATCGGCGCCCTGAAGCCGGTCGAGCAGAATCGAACGGCTGTCGGGAAAAATAAGGCGGTCCCAGGCGATCAATATCCTCTGCTGTCCCGCTGCGGTCGCACTGTCATATTCGCCGATCAGCCGAGACCCTTGCGGGATGAGCAGGATCTGGCCCGACGGGCTATCATAAACATTTTCCGTCACCTGCGCGGTGATAAGGCCGGGAAGATCGGATCGGATTCCTGTGATCAGCGCAGCAGGGATGACATTGCCCGCCTGCACGACATAGGGCGATGCCGAATTCGCAACGCGCTGTGTGCTTGCCTCGGCGATAGCGACAGGCGCCAGAAACGTGCGCCTATTCGTATCGGCGGTTCGGGACTGGAGGGGCTGGCTTTCAGCTTCTGCCCTCGGGTCCCGGGGCGCTCTGGCCTCCGCTGGCAGCACCCCGTCCGGTTCCTTCGCCCTTGCAACCGTTGGCGCTGAGGCAAGAAACAATCTGCTCGATAGCGCGGCCTCACGCATGCTCCTCTGGCGCTCCCGCTCTTGCTGGCGCGCCGTCAGGCGCTCATCGCTGGGTGGCGAGCGGCCGGGGTTTGTCAGACTTGGCTGTTGTTGCGCTTCAAGCAGCGGCTGTCCCGGGACGTCGGTTAATGGCACCCCCAATTTGGGAATTTTGGAATAGTCGTCGGGTGCTGAGGCTATGGTTTCGGCTTTGATGCGGCCGTGCGAGACCGGTATGTTTTCGACGCCCTCGATCGTCTTTGGCCGCAGGGCATAGATCAATGTTCCGGCAATGCAGATGCAACTGACGGCCGCCAGAAGCCCGATCGCTTTCCGGGACAGACGCATGGCCGGCGGCGAGGCCGCCCGCAACGCAACCGCCTCAGAATTTTTGTCTTTTGATACATTGGCGGGCGGGATGTCGTCATGTTTATCGATCTCGACTTGGTCCTCGACCTTGTCGCCCGGCTTGCTGCTATTTTCTGCGCTGCTCATTATCGGCTTACCCGATGAACTGGCTTCGGGTCGATCCGTTCGATGCGCACCAGCTTGCTGGTTTTCCTGTCCCCAAGCCTCAGTTCCGCTGCGCTGAAAAGGCGATCGACGATCATGAAGTGCCCCTGCACGCGGTAATTAACGAGCTCGGCCGATCCTGACGCACCCGTGACAAAAAGCGGTGGCATTTCTCCGGTCGCTATGTCCGAGGGAAACTCGATCAAGACCTGACGGCCATCGTCAAACGCACGCAGCGGGCGCCAGGCAGGCAGATCCCCTTTTATCTGGTAATGGAAGTTCAGGGATGCCAGATCCAACCCCGTCGCGACCGGCGCATTGCGGCTTTCCTGCGCCGCTGCAGCTTTCAATGCGAACAGCGCATCCTGTGGATAAGTCCAGGACACCGATGACATGTAGGTCGATGGCGTCCCGTTCAGTTCGAGATGGTAGGTGCGTCTGTTCGTGTTGATGATGAGGTTGGTGGCGATATCGCCTCTCGTCGGCTTCACCAGCACATGAACGCGCAGCGAGGAGCCACTCCCGCTCACCGTATCCCCGATGATCCAGCGTACAGTGTCGCCGACGGCGATCGGACCGGCGCCTACAAGTTCCTCGCCTTCCTGTAGCATGATGTCGGTAACTTGCCCGGGCGCAGCATAGACCTGATAGAGCGCGCCAGCTGCGAATGCATAGCGCTGCATAGCATTCACATAATCGCCCTGGCTGGGCTGGATACGAGCCGCTGTGTTGGCTGATTTCACATCCCGCTGAGGCGCAGCCGGAAGCGTCCGGACGACATGCGGCACAGGCTTGAGCTGCCCCGGCAGGGGCATGGGCACCGGAAGTGGCACGACTTTGATTGTGGCGTTGCTGGAGGAGCGCTTTGCCGCTGCCATTTCTCCGCTGTCCTGCGCATATGCGGGCGCCATCGACAGAGGCGCGACCATGAACGCGACCAGCAAGGGGACGGCACCGCCGGCAACCAGGGAGGGGCGAGGCTTTGTCACTGTCCGAACTCCTTTGACCAGTTGAGGGCATCGACGAAGATTCCGAGCGGGTTTCTGGTGAGGACGTCCTCGGATTGAGGAGGCTGGAGCGCCACGGTCAGGATTGCCGACCATCGGCTGGTGTCGCTCAATATGCCCTGCTCATAGCGTCGTTCGACCCAGGCGATCCTGAAGCTGTCATCCGAGGCGCGGATGACGCTCGATATCTCGACTGCCACCTGAATTCGCCCGACCTTGGTGAAAGGATCATCGCGCCGCACATATTCGCTCAGTGCTGCCGCCCCCCTGTCGGTCGTGAAGTCATAGGCGCGCAGCCAGTTCTGACGCAGGATGATGGGATCCGTCGGCAGGCTCCTGACCTGCTCGACAAAGCGGGCGAGATGAAAGGCGATCTGGGGATCCGTCGGGCGATAGTCGCGCGTTGCGGGGGCCACCGCCTGCGCTTGGCCAAGCTTGTCGACCTCGACGATCCAGGGCGTCACGGTTCCGCGCGCCATTTGCCACAGCAGCCCGATGCTCATCGTCGTGGAGAGAGCCAGGCTGGCGAAGAATGCCAGGCGCCAGTTGCGCGCCTGCACGCGTGACGAACCAATCCGGTCATCCCAGACTTGAGCGGCCCGCTGATATGGGGTCACTGCTTCGGGCGACTTTCCATAATGGACCGATGTTCGCTGGAACATGATGTCAGTTCCTTTCGCTGATATCCGGGCCGGCGCCGCCACCATGGCTGTCGCCGCTTTTGAGCGTCTGGCTGGCGACGGTGGCGCCGTGGCTGATCATCTGGCGTCGCTTCATAGCCATCGCCCAATGCGGCACATGGCCAGCGCCATCCTGGGCGATCGCGCCTGAAGACTTTCCTGTGGCGCCTGAACGCCCTTGTGCAAAACCATCCTTGAGACCAGCGGCGCTGTTGCGCAGCGGCGAGGCAAGCGATGCCGCAGCGCTCTTTGCGACCTCTGCCAGACCACCGCCCACCGCGGACGCACCGGATTTCCCACTGGCGCCAGCTGAATAGGCCCGTGTTGCAGCGCCAGCGATCCGGGCGCCGCTCGCTGCCGCGCTGCCTGCCGCGCTTCCGATGGCGCCGGCTGCCAGCCTTCCACCCGCGCCGCCAGCTGCCAGGGTCGCCGCCGCTGCGACCGCCGTACCCGCTGCGCTCCCGGCGCCAAGCTGCGGACCGCCCGAGACGATCCCATTGGCTATGCCGGGACCGAAAATGCCGAGCCCCAAGAGCGTCAGTGCAGCAAGGGCTATCGACATCACCTGTGCCAGGTTCGGTTCGGCGGGGATGCCAGCGGTCGTAAAGCGTGCGAACAAGCTCGTTCCGATCCCGGTTATCACCGCAAGGACAAGCAGTTTGATCCCGGACGAGATCACATGCGCGAGCACGCGCTCGGCCATGAACGCAGTTCGACCAAAGAAGGCGAAGGGGAGCAGGACAAAGCCCGCGAGCGTCACCAGCTTGAACTCCACGATCGTCACGAAAATCTGGATCGCGAGGATGAAGAAGGCGAGCACGACGATCAGCCAGGCAAGGAGCAGGATCATGATCTGGACGAAGTTGGTGAAGAGACCGACCGGACCCAACAGGTCAGCCGTCGCATCGAGCAGCGGCGCGCCGGCATCGAGGCCAGTGGCGGCGACCGTACCGGGTCTCAGAAAATCGCCGATAGCCAGTCCGCTTCCCGAAGCCTTGAGCCCTAATCCCGCAAAACTCTGGAACAGGATCGTCGCAAGCGTTGAGAAATTGCCGATGATGAAGGCGAACAGACCGATATAGAGCGTCTTTCGGACAAGACGCTGGAGGATATCCTCGTCGGCGCCCCAAGCCCAGAACAGGGCTGCAAGCGTCACATCGATGGCGATGAGACTCGAGGAGAGGAAGCCGACCTCACCACCCAGCAAGCCGAAACCGCTATCGATATAGGTGGTGAAGACGAGGAGGAACTCGTCGATGACGTCTGTGTCAGTCATGGCTGACGATCCGACGCAAAGAAGCGGCGTCGCCTCTCTTCCCAGATCGCCAGGCATGCCGCGTCCGGCTGCGCGACCGTGCGGCACTGGGGCGGGATAGGCGCGGCAGGAGGATTGGCCTCCTGTGGACGGACCGTGGCTGATGGTTCGGCCGCTCGTTCGCGCGCCATGATCATTGTCAGCGCAACGATCATTCCCGCAGCAGCGCAGCATAATATGGCAATGCCCGGCCGCCGCATGTCAATTGCCTCGGAACCGACGGAAACGCTCGCGCGACTCCGCTTCGACCGCCGCCTGCTGCGCGGCCGCCAGCGCCTGAGCCCGGCCTTGTGCCGCAGATATTGCCGTCAGATCGGCAAGCTGCTGAGCCTGGAGCGCCAACATCTGGTTTCCCGCTTGCGCGACCTGCAAGGCACCGGTTGCTGATTGGCTCGCCCCCATCAAGCGCTCCATGCTCGACTGCGCGCCATCAAGATTGCCGACCACGCCGGCCTGTACGCGCATGGCATCCTGCAACGCGTCGACGCTATCGTGCCAGCGGGCGTCGGCATTCGCGACCATCTGGGCAGCATCGCCGCGCAGCACGGCGCCCGAGTAGCGGGTTGCAAAGACATTCTGGACGTCCTGCACATCATAGGCGATGCGCTGCGCACTCGCGAGCAGGCGACGGGTCTGGCCTATTTGTGCCTGGAGTGTCGACAATGTCGAAAGCGGAAGGCTCGTCAGATTCCTTGCCTCATTGAGAAGCGATGTGGCCTGGTTCTGGATCTGCTGAATCTGATTGTTGATCTGCTGGAGTGCCCGGGACGCCTGTAGGACGTTGGAGGCATAGTTGGTCGGATCATAGACCACCAGAGCATGCGCAGCCGGCGGGATCATGATTGCCATCGGCGCCATCAGAGCGATCAGGACAAAGCGCTTCTTCATTGCGCAGCCTCCTCGACATGGGCAGGGATCTGCGGCTCAGGATCCACCGGTGGCGCGATATCGATGTGCGCGAGAAGGTCTGCCGCCCAGTCCAGGCCCCTTTGTGTCAGCCATCTGGAGGCAAACTGCTCCCGTCCGACCAGATCGAGGATGTCGCTGATCGAGCGATGATCCTGCTTGGAAGAGACGGCGGTGAAGGCGAGCGCGACCTCACCCAGACCGAGCTCGAACAGACGATTGCCGTGCCGGGACTGGCAATAATAGTCGCGCTTGGGCGTCGCCCTGCTCAATATCTCGATCTGGCGATCATTGAGGCCGAAGCGAGAATATATCTGCGTGATCTGCGGCTCTAGGGCGCGCTCATTGGGCAGGAAGATACGGGTTGGGCAGCTCTCGATAATGGCCAGCGCAATCGCGGAGCCATCAATGTCCGAAAGACTCTGGGTGGCAAACACCACGCTCGCATTCTTCTTGCGCAAGGTCTTGAGCCATTCGCGCAGTTGCTCGGCAAATTGCGGATGATCGAGCACCAGCCAGCCTTCATCGATCAGGATGAGGGTCGGACGACCATCGAGATGTGCTTCGATTTTGTGGAAAAGATAGGCCAGCACGGGCGCTGCGGCAGAGGAGCCGACCAGACCTTCGATCTCGAAAGCCTGGACCGATGCCGATCCCAGATTTTCGCTTTCTCCATCGAGATAATTGCCCCAGGAGCCTCCCTCGCAATAGGGGATCAGAGCTTGTTTGAGGCGCTGTGTCTGCAGGAGCGCTGCCAGACCCGACAGCGTGCGCTCGGCGATCGGGGCCGATGCCAGCGAATTGAGCGCCGTCCAGAGATGATCCTTGTCGGCCGGATCGAGCGCAATGCCTTCCGTTCCAAGAAGAGCAGCAATCCATTGCGCAGCCCAGCTTCGTTCAGCCGGCTGGTCGATCCGAGCCAGTGGCTGAAGTGCAATCCTTGGGCTGGCGTCCTGACCTGCATCGATCTGGCCCCCTAGATCGCACCAGTCTCCGCCCATTGCTAAGATGGCGGCGCGGATCGACCCGCCAAAATCGAAGGCGAATATCTGGCTACCGGCATAGCGACGGAACTGCATGGCCATCATGGCGAGCAGTACCGATTTGCCTGCGCCGGTAGGGCCGATGACGAGGGTGTGCCCGACATCGCCAACATGAAGTGAGAGGCGGAAGGGTGTGGATCCCTCGGTCTTGCCGTAGAGAAGCGCCGGACCATCGAGATGTTCGTCGCGCGCGGCGCCTGCCCACACCGCGGACAGCGGAATGAGGTGCGCAAGGTTGAGCGTGGTTATGGGAGGCTTGCGGACATTGGCGTAAACCTGGCCAGGCAGGCCACCCAGCCATGCCTCGACGGCGTTGACGCGCTCGATCGAACAAGTGAAGTCACGCCCCTGGATCACCTTTTCCACCAGCCGCAGCTTGTGCGATGCCTCGGTCGGATCACGGTCCCATACCGTTACGCTCGCCGTTACATAGGCTATACCAGCATGATCGGCGCCCAGCGCCTGGAGCGCCATGTCTGCGTCAGCGGCCTTGTTCGCAGCGTCGCTGTCGAGCAGGACAGACTGCTCGTTCGTCATCACCTCCTTGAGGATTGCGGCAAGAGACTTGCGCTTGGCAAACCATTGCCGCCGGATTCGGGTCAGCAATCTGGTCGCATCATTCTTGTCGAGCATGATCGCTCTGGTCGACCAGCGATAGGCAAAGGCCTGCGCGTTAAGCTCGTCCAGGAGACCGGGGAAGGTCGACGTCGGAAAACCGGTGATGGTGAGGGTGCGCAGATAATGGTCGCCAAGGCGCGGCTCGAAACCGCCGGACAGGCCCTCATCGGCAAGAAGCGCATCGATATAGGCCGGTGTTTCGGGAACGCGAACCCGCTGGTGCCGGGTCGAAATGCAGCTGTGGAGGAAAGTCAGCGTCTCGCCATCGTCGAGCCATCGGGCTTCAGGCATGAAGCCGTCGAGCAGATGGATCAGCCGATCTGTCCGGTCGGCAAAATTTCGCAGGTGGGTCAGGGGGTCGAGTGGGCCTTTCACTTGCCCTTCATAAAGCCAGGATTCCGCCCTCGAGATTTCCTCGGCCGGCGGCAACCAGAGCAGGGTCAGGTAATAAAAGCTCTCGAAATGGACGCCGGCCTCGCGAAACTGCGCGCGGCGCTCCATATCCACCAGAGCCGATGCCCGGTCGCAGAACAGGCCTTGGGGATAGGCTTGCGCGGGCAGACGCTGCGCTTCCACGAACAGGGCCCAGCCTGATCCCAGGCGTCGCAGCGCATTGTTGATGCGCGCCGCGACGGCAACAAGTTCTGCGGGCGTCGAGCTGTCGAGATCCGGGCCCCGGAACCTGGCCGTACGCTGGAACGACCCATCCTTGTTGAGGACGATGCCCGGTGCCGCCAGCACCGCCCAGGGCAGGAAGTCTGCCAGGCAGGCCGACGTCGACCGATATTCCCGCAATGACATCATGGCTGCATCCATCCGGGATATTTGAGATGGCGGCGGGCCACATCCACGAACTGTGCGTCTTTGCGCGTGGCCCAGACGGCGAGGAAATGGGCGATGGCCCACAGGGCGAGGCCCAATATCCAGAGCCGAAGACCAAGTCCGACCGCACCTGCCAGCGTACCATTGACGATCGCCAGCGAGCGCGGCGCCCCGCCCAGCAATATCGGTTCGCCCAGAGCCCGATAGACAGGCGCATGGAAGCCGGGCGTGGTGTCATGGTCCTGCATCAGATGAGCGCCCCGCCGCCGAAGCTGAAGAAGGACAGGAAGAAGCTCGATGCTGCAAAGGCGATCGAGAGGCCGAAGACGATCTGGATCAACCGCCTGAAGCCACCCGATGTGTCGCCAAAGGCAAGGCTGAGCCCCGTGACGATGATGACGATGACCGCGATGATCTTGGCAACCGGCCCTTCGATCGACTGGAGGATCGACTGGAGCGGTGCCTCCCATGGCATGGACGAGCCGCTGGCATTTGCTGGCGCCGCTATCAGCATCAAGGCGATGCAGGCTGCGGTGGGCATGGCACGCATCCGCGAGGCGCAGCGATTGAGGGAATGGGTCATGAATCTTCTCCTGAGCTGGAGGCATGGGAAATCAGGCGATAATTGCCGGTCGCGGAATCAAGGCCTGTCACCCAGGCCAGTTCGGTGAGGCGTCGGCCCTGGGCATTGCGATCAAGGACCGCGATGAGATTGACGGTTTCTGCGATGAGTGCGCTGGGCACCGTCGCGACCGCTTCCTGGATCAACTGTTCGAGCCGGCGGAGCGCGCCGAGGGCGGAACCGGCATGAAGCGTCGCGATGCCGCCGGGATGGCCGGTTCCCCAGGCCTTGAGCAGATCGAGCGCCTCTGCCCCGCGTACTTCGCCAATGGGGATGCGGTCAGGGCGCAGACGCAAGGCCGAGCGCACCAGATCCTGCAGCGATGCTATGCCATCCCTCGTCCGCATGGCGACCAGATTGGGCGAGGCACATTGCAGCTCACGCATATCCTCGATGAGGACGATCCGATGCGGCGACTTGGCGATTTCGGCGAGAAGGGCATTGGCCAGCGTCGTCTTGCCCGACCCAGTGCCGCCCGCAATGATGATATTGGCACGGTCGGCAACAGCACGCCGCAGCACTGTCGCCTGTTCATGCGTGATCACCTGCGCTGCGACATAGTCGTCGATCGTGAAGATCGCGGTCGCTGGCTTGCGAATGGCGAAGGTCGGCGCCCTGACAATCGGTGGGAGTAGCCCCTCGAACCGCTCTCCCGTTATCGGCAATTCTGCCGACACGCGCGGCGATCCTGAATGTGCGTCCACGCCGACATGATGGGCAATGAGGCGAATGATGCGTTCTGCATCCTCTTGTGCCAGCCTGATGGCGCTGTCCGACATGCCCTCGCCCAGCCGATCTACCCAGAGGTGACCGTCCGGATTGAGCATGACCTCGATGACGGCCGGATCCTGGAGCCACCGCCCGATATGAGGCCCCAAGGCTGTCTGCAGCATGCGCGCGCTGCGCTGGGGCTTTCGGACAGCTATTGTCGCGGTCTCAGACATGCTTTTTCCCATCTGATGGCGATGCCGGACCGCCGATGGGATGATTAAGAGACGCAGAAAATGGCGGGTTTCAACAGGTGTCTGCGATCATGAAGCTGTGGCGAAGAAAGACAGGCGCTGGCGTAGGACGCTGATCGCACACCGCCCATATCGTCGACGATTCTTCGTGCCGGAGCCATTGGCGGTAGTTGATACCGGTTCGGCGGCTGGCCCCAAATGCGGCCAATCATCTCACTGGATGGTGCCGCCAGCGGCAAGAGCGTCAAGACAATCTGCGATCGCAAGCCAGCGCAGCACGCCAGCCTCATCCCCCGCAATGGCAAGGGCTTTCACGCGCCCTGCGATAAACTCCGCTGCTGCGGTGCCATGTTGGCGGTCCACGGCGAGAGCCGCGGCCCAACGTTCCATCTCTCGGGTCATAGGAGTGACGGAGCCTCGGCCACCGCCTTCTTCTTCACCCAGAGCTCGCTGGTGCGCGTCATCTCGATCAACGCATCGGGAAAGCAGCGGTCCTGAAATGACACGGCGTCATCAAATGAGCCGTGAAGCCACCGCTCATAGTCTTCCGGCATGAGAAGCACCGGCATGCGATCATGCACAGGCCGGATGGCTTCGTTGCAATCGGTCATTACGCCCGAATAGACAGGCCCCCATTCATCGCTCACGCGCCAGAGCCCTGCCCATGCAAAGATCGGCTGTCCCTTCACATTGAACCAGGTCCGCGTCTTGGCGCCCTTCACGCCTTCCGCTTCCGCAAAGGCCGTTAGCGGGATGAGGCAGCGCCATTGCGGCTTTGCCGCCAGGCCTTTCCACATCGGCTTGGCGAGATCGGCGATATTGTTGACGGGCTTGGGCTTGGCCGTCGGCGACATACCCTTGAGGCGCAATGGGAAGCCCCAGGTCATGGACTGCATGATACGCTGCCCGGCTTCCTCCCGGACCACGAGCCCCGGTGTGCCGGGATAGACCTCGTCACCGGCATTGGACATGACCGGGTTAGCGACGCCAAAATGAGCGGCCACCTCGGCAGCGCTCAGGCGCTCGGTGTAGAGATTGCAGATGACTGACCTCCTGTTCGAACGGAGCGGCTGGAGCGGTTGGCGATTCCAGCTCATCCTATCATGGCGCGAAGGACGGGAAAGCCGCCTGTCTGGCAGGACAGCCGGCAAACTTCTCGCCCCGGCTACAGCAAAAGCGCCTGCGCCTGTGTCCCGGGCGGCGGCGCCTTGCTGCGCCAGCTATCCTCGGTTTGCTGCACCTCCATCCGCTCGGCTGCAAAGGGCGGCCGGAACTGAAACCGGATCACATCCTGGATGCCACCGTGCAGCCAGCTGTCATAGTCGTGCGGATCAAGCAGGACCGGCATCCGGTCATTGGTCGGCGGGATCGCGGCGTTGGCTTCCATCGTCATGCCGGCATAGACCGGCCCCTCGCTCAGCAGATTCCGGCAGAAGCCAGCCCAGGCAATGATCGGCTGGCGCTTCACCGAAAACCAGGTCCGGGTTTTGGCACCGGGCACGCCATCGGGATTGGCAAAATGGGTGAGGACGATAAGGCAGCGATAGCGCGGATCGACCACCATCTCCTCCCACATCGGATTGGTGAGATCGGCTACAAGGCCGATACGTCCCGCCTCCTCGCCACGCGCCCGCATATCCCTGGTCAGGCGCGGGAAGCCCCAGGTCATGGACCGCAGCAGGCGCCGGCCGCCCTTCTCGAAGACGACCAGGCCCGGCAGCCCTTCAACCGTCTCTTCGGGCACCGCGACCGACGGCAAGGGATCGACCCCGAAATGCGCCGCGATCTCGGCGATGCTGGCTCGCGCGCAATGCAGCCGTGACATGACCTCATCTCCTTGAGGGACTCGAAGCCATCGTCTTAACATGGAACATATGAAGAACGAAATGCCATTGACTCCAGTGGCGGATTGGAGCGAACAAATAGAGAACATATTTTCGAGTCCCTGCCGCCCATGTCCAAAACCGCCATCCTCGACGAACTGCGCGCGCGCATCGCGCAGGTGGAAGCCGTGGGCGATCGGCATCCGGTGCTGCCCTTCGGCATCGAGGCCATCGACCATCATCTGCCGGGCGGCGGCATAGCGACCGGGGCCCTTCATGAGGTGGCCGGAAGTTCGGACCTTGCCGACGATGCAGCCGCCACCATCTTCCTGGCCGGCATTCTTGCTCGGTCGCAGGGCCAGATCATCTGGTGCCTCCACTGGCGCGACCTGTTCTCGCCGGCCCTGCATCTCGCCGGGCTCCACCCCGATCGGGTCATCTTCGTGGAAGCGGGCAATGACACCAACGTCCTTATCGCCATGGAGGAATGCCTGCGTCACCCCGGCCTTGGCGGCGTCGTCGGGGAACTGCGGAAAATGTCGCTGACCGCTTCGCGCCGGCTGCAGCTGGCAGCCGAACAATCGGGCGTGCTGGCCATGGTCTTTCGCCGCGCCATGCCCCCTGAAAGCCAGGCCGAGGGCAGCGCCGCGCTGACCCGTTGGCGGGTGCGGGCCGTGCCCAGCCCGGCGCTGGGTTTCCCCGGTCTCGCGCGTCCGCGCTGGTCGCTGGCGCTTGAGCGCGCGCGCGGCACCGAACCCCAACTCTGGACCGTAGAGGGAAGCGATGAGACGGGTTGTCTCGCTGTTCCTGCCGCGCTGGTCGACGGATCGTATCCGTCGCAAAGCCGGCAGGCCGCCTGAAGGCGGGGCGCCGCCCCTCGTTACCGCCCATGCCGACCATGGCCGCCGACTGATCGCGGCCATGAACGAGGAGGCGCGCCGGCTTGGCATAGCCGTCGGCATGACGGTAACCCGTGCCCGATCGCTAGCGCCCGGGCTGGACGTCGTGGATGCCGATCCCGAGGGCGATCTTGAGGGTCTGCGCCGGCTCGCCCTATGGGCCGGCAAGCTTTATTCCCCGATCGTCGCGCCCGATCCCCCCGATGGGCTTTGGATCGATATCACCGGCTGCGCCCATCTTTTCGAGGGCGAAGTGCCACTCCTCAAGGACATGATGCGCCGGGTCAGTGGCTCGGGCCTCGCCTGCCAGGTCGCGGTCGCCGACACGCCCGGTTGCGCCCATGCGGTGGCACGGTTTGTGCCATCAGGACGGCCGAACATCATCGAGCCCGGCGCCACGCGCGCCGCGCTCTCGATCATGCCGGTCACCGCGCTGCGCATCGAGCCGGGCGTCGCGAGCGAACTGCGCCGCATGGGGTTCGAGCGCATCGAGCAGCTGATCGCCGCGCCGCGTGCGCCCCTCGCCAAGCGGTTCGGCCGGCAGCTCTACAAACGCCTCGACCAGGCCCTGGGCCAGGTGCCCGAACCCATCGATCCGATCTACCGCGCCAGCTTGCCGCGCGTGCGGCGCAGCCTGCTCGAGCCGATCGGTACCGCCGATGCCATCGCCCAGGTCATCGCCGACCTCTGCACCGATCTTGCCCGCCTCCTGCTGCGCGCGGGGACAGGCGCGCGCCGGCTCGACCTTCATTTCGAGCGGGTCGATGGCGCCCGGCTGGCGGTGCGGGTCGGGACTGCTTCCCCCTCGCGCGATGTGCGTCATCTGGCAAAATTGCTCTCCCAGAAGATCGAGATGATCGATCCGGGCATGGGGATCGAGGCGATGGCGCTAGTCGCATCTCTCACCCAGCCCATGGCGGCCGCGCAGGTCGGGAGCGTCCTGGCTGGCGAGGATCGCGAGCCGGATCTCGCCGCGATCGTCGATGCGCTCGCCAATCGCTTTGGCGCGCGCAGCCTCTATCGCTCCGCGCCGCGCGCGAGCAGCATGCCCGAACGCGAAGTCGGACATGTCGCGCCCCTCTCATCAGCCGGTGGCGCTGGCTGGGCCGATGATCTTCCCCGGCCTGCCCGCATGCTGGTCCCGCCAGAGCCGGTCGACGTGATGGCGATGCTGCCCGATCATCCGCCCGCCATGTTCGTCTGGCGGGGGCGGCGCCATCGGATCGCCCAGGCTGATGGGCCCGAACGCCTGCATGGTGAATGGTGGCGCGAGGGCGGCCATGAGGCGGACACACCCTATGCCGTACGCGATTATTTCCAGGTCGAGACGGTAAGCGGCGCGCGCTACTGGCTGTTCCGCATGGGCGATGGCGAACAGGCGTCCACCGGCCCGATGCGCTGGTTCATCCATGGTGCCTTTGCATGATGTCCGAGGATGATCGCGCGGACGAACAGGCGGATGATCTGGAGGGCGCCCGCTATGTCGAGCTGCAGGTCACCAGCCATTTCTCCTTCCTGCGCGGCGCCTCCAGCCCTGAAGAGCTGTTCTCGGCCGCCGCGCTGCTGGGCCTGCCCGCGCTTGGCATCACCGATCGCAACAGTCTGGCTGGCGCCGTGCGAGCCTGGGACGCGCAGAAGGTCACAGGCTGCCGCGCGATCATCGGCTGCCGACTGGACCTTGTCTGCGGCACTTCCTTGCTCGTCTATCCAACCGACCGGGAGGCCTATTCGCGGCTCTGCCGGCTTTTGAGCATCGGCAAGGCCCGTGGCGGCAAGGGCAGCTGCCATCTCGACTGGTCGGACGTGGCGGACTGGGGGGAAGGAATGATCGGCATATTGGTGCCCGACCGCGCCGATGCGGCGTGCGAGGAGGCGCTCGACCGGCTTGCTGCCATCTTCGGGCCCCGCGCCTATCTCGCCCTCTCGATCCGGCGCCGGCCCCGCGATGCGATCCGGCTGCGCGATCTTGGCTGCCTCGCCGCGCGCGCCGGGGTGCAGACCGTCGCCACCGGCGACATTCTCTACCATGCGCCCGAGCGCCGGCTGCTGCAGGATGTGGTGAGCTGCATCCGCGAGAAATGCACGGTCGATACGCTGGGCCAGCGCCGCGAGCGTTTTGCCGACCGGCATCTCAAATCCGTCGCGGAAATGGAGCGGCTCTTCACCCGCTATCTGGGCGACGTGACGCCGCTCCGACGCAGCGTCGAGATTGCGCGGGCCTGCCGCTTCGACCTTGGTCAGCTGACCTACACCTATCCCGACGAGATCGGGGAAAGCGGCCTCACACCCCAGCAGGAACTTGAGCGCCTCACATGGACAAAGGCGCCGAGCCGCTATCCTCATGGGGTTCCCGACAATGTCCGCGAACAGCTTGCCCATGAGCTTCGGCTGATCGGCGAGCTTGCCTATGCGCCCTATTTCCTCACCGTCCATTCGATCGTCCAGTTTGCCCGATCGAAGGATATTCTCTGCCAAGGGCGCGGCAGCGCCGCCAATTCGGCGGTCTGCTTCGTGCTCGGCATCACCTCGATCGACCCGGTCAAATCCGAACTGCTCTTCGAGCGCTTCGTGTCGGCCGAGCGGCGCGAGCCTCCTGATATCGACGTCGATTTCGAGCATGAGCGGCGTGAGGAAGTGATCCAGTGGATTTACGAGACCTATGGCCGCGAACGTTCGGCGCTGACCGCCGTCATCTCCCGCTTTCGCGCGCGCGGCGCGGTGCGCGAGGTGGGCAAGGCGCTGGGACTCAGCGAAGACATGCTGTCAGGGCTTTCAAGCCAGGTCTGGGGCTGGGCGCGCGATGGGGTCGAGGCGAAGCATGCACAGGAACTCAACCTCGACACGAGCGACAAGCGCCTGGCGCTGACGCTCGAGCTCGCCCGCACCCTCATCAATACGCCGCGGCACATGTCCCAGCATCCCGGCGGCTTCGTTCTGACCCTGGGACGGCTCGACGAGCTGGTGCCGATCGAGCCCGCTGCCATGGCCGATCGCCAGATCATCGAATGGGACAAGGATGATATCGATGCGCTCGGCTTCATGAAGGTCGATGTGCTGGGCCTTGGCATGCTGGGCTGCATGCGCCGCGCCTTCGCTCTGCTCGAGGATGACAAGGGCATCGCAATGGACCTGGCCTCCATTCCCCATGATGATCCCGACACCTTTGCGATGATCCGCAAGGCCGATACGCTGGGCGTCTTCCAGATCGAGAGCCGGGCGCAGATGGCGATGCTGCCCCGGATCAAGCCGACCAAATTCTATGACCTGGTGATCGAGGTGGCGATCGTACGCCCGGGCCCGATCCAGGGCGACATGGTCCATCCATACCTGCGCCGCCGCGAGGGGAAGGAAGCGATCAGCTATCCGACGCAGGAACTGCGCCGGGTGCTGGAGAAGACCCTGGGCGTTCCCCTCTTCCAGGAACAGGCGATGCGCGTCGCGATCGAATGCGCGGGCTTCACGCCGTCGGAGGCAGATCTGTTGCGCCGGGCGATGGCGACCTTCAAGCTGACCGGCGGGGTGTCCCATTTCCGCGACAAGCTCATCAACGGCATGATCGCGCGTGGCTATGAACGCGACTTTGCCGAACAGACGTTCAAGCAGATCGAGGGCTTTGGCTCCTACGGTTTTCCAGAGAGCCATGCCGCCTCCTTCGCCCTCATCGCCTATGCCTCCTCCTGGATGAAATGCCATCATCCCGACGTCTTTTGCGCAGCGCTTCTCAACGCCCAGCCCATGGGCTTTTATGCTCCCGCCCAGATCGTGCGGGACGCGCGCCAGCATGGGGTCGAGGTCCGCCCGATCGATGTCAATCACAGCCGCTGGGACTGCACGCTCGAGCCGACCCAGGGCCGCTATCATGCGTTGAGGATCGGCCTGCGCTATGCGCGCGAGCTCAAAAATGCCGATGGTGCCGCTATTGTCCTGGCTCGGGGCAATGACCCCTATGCCAGCGTCGAGGAAATTCAGCGCCGCGCCGGCGTCAGCGGCCGCGCGCTCGACCGGATCGGCCATGCCGGTGGCTTTGGTTCGCTGGCGCTCTCGCGCCGCGCCGGCCTCTGGGAGGTGAAGGGTCTTGGCGAAGAGCCCCTGCCGCTCTTTGCCGCAGCGGACGCGCGGGCAGGCAAGCTCCGCCCCGAAGCGATTGAGCCGAACGTCATTCTCCCGCAGATGGGCGAAGGCGAGGAAGTGGTCGAGGATTATCGCGCGATCGGGCTCTCGCTGCGCGCCCATCCGCTCGCCTTCCTGCGCGACGAATTGGCGCGCCGGAAGATGGTGACCTGCGCCGCGCTCAAGGATATTCGCGACGGGCGATGGGTCAATCTCGCCGGTCTCGTTCTCCTGCGGCAGAAGCCGGGTTCCGCCAAGGGCACCATGTTCATCACGCTCGAGGATGAGACCGATGTCGCCAATCTCGTCGTCTGGCCCAATCTTTTCGAGAAGCATCGGCGCGTGGTGCTGGGCGCCTCGATGATGGGCGTGCGCGGTCAGGTCCAGAAGGAGGGCGAGGTCATCCATCTCATCGCCCAACGGCTCGACGATCTCTCGCCTCTCCTCGCCAGCGTCGGCCAGCGGGCGGATGTCGCCAGCATCTATCAGGTCAGCCGCGCCGATATCGTGAAGAGCGCCATGGCCCCCGATCCGCGCGATGCGGCGAACAGGCCGCTCGGGCGCGGACCGCGCGATCTTTACGATCCCGATCTGCGCCTTGGCTCGGGCATCATTCCGGGCCAGCCGACAGAGGGCATCAAGGTCAAGACACGGGATTTTCGCTGAAAGGCGGCCAGCCGCCGATACGGCTCAGGCCGGCTCGATCTGCTCGACATCGAGCATGTCGAAATCGGATCTCGTTCCCACGACCCGGACCTTCTCGCCAAGAAGATGCCGGCAGGATCTGGGGCAATCGAGCCGCCATTCCCCGCCATCGGCGACACGCAGCACGGGGAAAGGACCATCGCCAAGCAGGATGCCGATGAGTTCGTGCCGCGTGCCGCGTGGCATGTCATTTGCGCCTTGCAGGCTTGTGCGGGGATTGGGCCGGGGACGGGCCCTGATTATCAGGATTCTCGAACACCCAGTTGAGATAGGCAGCGATGCGGATACCACCGCGCTTGAGCCGATCATCAAGCTCGAGCCGGTGCTGATAGGCATAGTCCCAGGACAGGCTGGTATCGGTGGGATAGATGGTCTTGCGCAGCGCGATGCTCTCGCGGATCCACGTACCGGGATCGCGATCATTCCAGGCAATGATCTGTTGCGGCGTGATCGCGCGCGACAGCCAGTCGGCGAGTTCCGAATAGGACAAGGATCGCTGCTCGATCATCGCGCTGTCCCAGACCGAATGGAGATTGGTCGAGCGACCGAACCAGCTCACCTTCATGTCATTGCCACCCCGGTCGTTGCCGCCGCCGGCATGAAGCGGCTGGTGGAGGTCACCGATGATATGGACGACAAAGCGCAGGGCGAGGCGCTTGTCGTCGATCGAGGCGGCGGGATTGCGCAGCGTCACCGTGAAGCGGGCAAGCGCGCTCATCGCGTCGCCTTCGGGCGGCGCGTCTGCGCTCGTATAGGCGTCGCCCTCGCGCACGGTCACATAATGCCATGGGCTGGCCTGTTTCTGCCAGAAATCGGCAGGGTCGGATTTCATGTCGTCGGGCCAGGTGGCGGCTTCAGCCAGATCCTCCTCGCCCAGGAGAAGCTGGACATTGGCGCGGGCCACGCCGCTCAGGTTGCGATCGGCGATCGCGCCGGTCACCCGATGGCCGATGGGCCCCCATGCAAAGGCCGGCGAGGTGATCGAGAGAAGGATTAGAGGTAGAATGAGTTTGCGCATGGACGCACCATTAGCGCGTCTCCACGCATGATCCAGCAATTCGATTCTGGATCCATTTGGAAGGCTACGGCTCTCGACCATGGGGCAGATCAGACACAGGGTTCTGAGCCTATCCCACTGGTCGGCCTGTCAACTATCGCCCTGAATTCCTGACGTGCCATCGCGCACATCTGCTTCCAGAAAGGTGGCAACACCATGTCGATCATCGCTTATGCGGGCGGTAGTTTCCAGCCTGATTGATGAGAGCCCGATCGGCAATCGCATCTGGAAAATGCTGTCGATGGGCCCGAAACCTCGATCCGCGCATTTCTACATCGTTTACGCACCCGACTATGGGGAGTGATGGATGAGCATCCTTGTAAATGGCGCCTTGGCCGAGTGTCCTGAAGACCCTCGTGTTTCCCTCCTCGACTTTCTGCGGGAGCATCAGGGCCTCACCGGATCGAAGAAAGGCTGCAATCAAGGAGCATGTGGCGCCTGCACCGTGCTGGCAAATGGGGAGCGGATCCTCTCCTGTCTCGCGCTCGCCGTTCAATATGAGGGGCAGGAGATCATCACGATCGAAGGCTTGGGAACGGCCGACAATCTGCACCCGCTTCAGCAGGCCTTTGTCGAGCATGACGGTTTCCAATGCGGCTATTGCACGCCGGGACAGATATGCTCTGCAGTCGGGATGGCCGCCGAACTGCAACGCGGCGTTCCCAGTCACGTAACGCACGCGCTCGACACCGACAGCATAGGGATGACGCGCGACGAGGTTCGTGAGCGGATGAGCGGCAACCTGTGCCGCTGCGGCGCGCATAATGGCATCGTCGATGCGATCCTCGAGACGTTTGCGGAGGTCAGCGAATGATCCCCTTTACCTATCATCGCGCCGCCAACGCCGACGAGGCGCTGCGACAGGCCGGTAACGGCATCCGCTATCTTGGCGGAGGAACAAACCTCGTCGATCTCATGCGGGAAAATATCGAGCGTCCATCGACCTTGATCGATGTGACAGGTCTCGAAACGGGCATAGTCGAGCAATCCGATGGCGGCATGCTGATCGGCGCTGCGGCGCGCAACACTGCGGTGGCCGAACATCGCGCCATCCGCGAACGATATCCCCTTCTTTCCCGCGCGATCGTCGCCGGAGCCAGCGCGCAGATCCGCAATATGGCTACCGTCGCCGGCAACATCCTGCAGCGCACCCGGTGCCTCTATTTTTACGACCAGGATGGCACGCAATGTAACAAGCGCATCCCGGGAAGCGGCTGCGATGCGATTGGCGGCTTCACCAGAAATCATGCGATTCTTGGCGCGTCCGATCATTGTATCGCCACCCATCCATCGGACATGTGCGTGGCCTTGGCTGCGCTTGACGCCGCTGTGCATGTGCGAGGACCCAATGGCGCAAGAAAGCTCGCGTTTGCTGACATTCATCGCTTGCCCGGCGAGCGACCCGATATCGACACCAATCTGCAGCAGGGCGAACTCATCACCGCAATCGAACTGCCAGCCGTGTCACCCACTGCGCGCTCGACCTACCGCAAGGTCCGTGATCGGGCGAGCTATGCGTTCGCGCTGGTGTCCGTCGCGGCTGTCCTCGATGTGGAACAGGGGCATGTTCGGGACGTCCGGCTGGCGCTCGGCGGCGTTGCCCATAAGCCGTGGCGTGCAGCCAGAGCGGAAGCGCTTTTGCGTGGATCACCCGCAACGGTGGATGCCTTCATCAAGGCAGCCGCGGAGGAACTGTCCTATGCCCGGCCGCTCCGGGACAATGGCTTCAAGGTCGCGCTCGCGCAGCGGACGATGGTCGCTGTACTCACGCAGTTGATGGAGGACATGGCATGAGCCTGATCGATAGCGGCAAGGCGTTGGCGCAAGGCCTGATGCAGGGGGCGATGGCGAAGGTAGTGGCGCTGGCGCCAGATAGCTGGATGCCGGGAGGCGAACCCGATCCGCTCATCCGTCACCAGCATGGTCATGTCGGCAAGCCTGTCTCGCGCATCGACGGGCCACTCAAGGTGACGGGGGCTGCTCCTTTTGCGGCGGAGTTTCCTCTGGAAAACATGGTCTATGCCGCCATCGTCTACAGCAGGATCGCGAAAGGCCGCATCACCTCGCTCAATGTCGAAAGGGCTGAGAGCGCGCCCGGCGTCCTGCTCGTGATGACCTATCGTAACGCGCCAAGACTAAAGCCTGCCCCCCTGTTCATGAGTGATCCCAAGGCCGCTGCGGGCGACAGCATTCCCGTCCTGCAGGATGAGAAGATCTACTGGAACGGTCAGCCTATCGCCATCATACTTGCTGACACGCAGGAGCAAGCGGACCATGCGGCCGGCCTGATCGATGTGGCCTATGCGGCCGAGCCGGCGGAGACCGACTTCCACGCGGCGATCGCCAGGGGTACCACCCAATCGCAGTTCATGGGCCAGCCGCTGCATGACGAGGTGGGCGATGCGCAGGCAGCGTTCGAAAAGGCCGCCGTCAAGATCGACGCGGCCTATTCGACGCCGCGCCACAATCATAATCCTATCGAACTTCATGCCGTCACGCTTTCGTGGGAGGGCGACACACTCCGCATCCATGACGCGCAGCAGGCTGTCGCGCATTCGGCCTGGACGCTAGGGCAAGTGTTCGATCTACCCGCGGACAAGGTCGTCATCACATCGCCTTATGTCGGCGGCGGTTTCGGCAGTAAGACGCTGTGGCAGCATCAGATCATTGCGGCCGCAGCGGCGAAGCGTGCCCAGCGACCTGTCCGATTGATGCTGACCCGAGAAGGTGTCTACCGCACGGTTGGTGGTCGTTCGCCGACCGAGCAGCAGGTTGCTCTGGGCGCGACCGCCGAGGGCAAGCTCACCGCACTCATCCATCGCGGTGTGACAGCCAAGACATCGCACAATGTCATGCCCGAACCATTCATCCTCCCGACGCGCAGCGCATACGCCGCGGAGAATATCCTGCTGGACGTCCAGCATGTCGACATCGACATGACCAGTAACACATTCATGCGCGCGCCGGGCGAAGCGGTGGGCACCTTCGCGCTTGAATGCGCGATGGACGAACTGGCCGAGAAGCTCGGTATCGATCCCATCGAGCTCCGCTTGCGCAACGAGCCGGAGAAGGACCCAATATCCGGTCTGCCCTTTTCAGCGCGGCATATTGATCAGGCATGGCGCGACGGGGCCGAGCGCTTCGGGTGGAGCGCACGCAACCCTCTGCCGTGCATGCACCAGGAAGGCGAATGGCTGATCGGCATGGGATGCGCCACCGCTACCTATCCCTATTACCGGATGCCCGGCGGCGCAGCCCGCATCACCCTGTCTCGCGCCGGCCATGCGACGATCGACATCGCCGCGCACGAAATGGGCATGGGTACGGCTACGGCGCAGACACAGGTGGCAGCTGAACGACTGGGCCTGCCGATGTCACACGTCCAATTCAACTATGGCGACTCAACCTTGCCTGGGCTGGTCCTTGCAGGCGGATCGCAGCAGACGGCATCGATCGGCGCCTCGGTGATTGCGGCCTACAATAAGCTGGTTGCGCAACTGCTGGCTCTGGCAGGAAATGACTCGCCTTTGGCTGGGCTGAAACAGGCAGAGGTGGGAAGTCGGGATGGCGGCCTAGCCAGCCTGGACGATCCATCGCGGTATGAAAGCTACACGTCGATCCTCTCGCGCGCCCAGCGCGACGCCGTCGTCATCGAAGCCGAGCCGCCCATGCCGCTCGAGACCATGCACTGGTCGATGCACAGCCACGGCGCCATGTTCTGCGAAGTGCGGGTCAACATGATTACGGGTGAACCGTGCATATCTCGCTTCCTGGGATCGTTCGACTGCGGCCGCATCCTCAATCCCAAGACGGCGGCGAGTCAGTTCAGGGGGGGCATCATCATGGGCCTGGGCCTCGCGCTGATGGAAGAAGCACAGTTCGACGAGCGGAGCGGACGGATCATGAACCCCAGCCTCGCTGAATATCATATGCCCGTGCATATGGACGTTCCCGAAATCGATGTCATCTGGACCGACATACCCGATCCCCACACACCCATGGGCGCGCGCGGCGTCGGCGAAATTGGCATCACCGGTACGGGGGCGGCGGTCGCCAACGCGATCTACAATGCGACTGGGAAACGCGTGCGTGATTTGCCGATCACGCTCGACAAATTGATTTAGGATATCAATTGATGGCAACGCCGGCTGTGATGACGGCAAATGGGACTTTCCCGAATTTCGGCTTCGGAGAAACCGAACCAGCAAAGCGGCCATTCACTAACCTGTAGAAGCCTCATGCTGAAAGGCGGCAACGCGCCCATGCATGCCGTTCAATTGGAAAAGTGTCGCGCCTACGAGCTGTCGGTCCGGTTATGGCCGAGACTGGGACTTTGCTGCCGTTCGCAAGCGATGGATCGGAGGACAGCTCTTGTCAGAACCCGATATTCATCGATCGTTTGGCCGGCAGGATGACAAGGGGCCGACAATCCGCAGGGGTTCGCAGCCGGTGGCAACCGGCAAACGGACCGTCGTCGACCCCATAAGCTATATAGTAAAACGATCCGACACTAGGAGGCCGAAAAAGGTCAGCATCGACTTCTCGTGCCGCGCCGCCCTGAAAGCGGTCATGCCGATCAGCCCGGCGGGCAATCGCTCGATTATGATGATAGCAATGGCCGCCGCCCATTAGGCCGAGCCGAGCGGCGAGAGGAGGCCATGGACCAGCGAATCGCCGAACAGGATGAGCACGACCATCATCGCCACCGGCGCAGTTCGAGGTACTGCTTCCTCCCCGCGAACCACTGGCCGCGAGTATCGTTGTCACGGTTGCAAGGAGAGAGCGATGGCGCAGGATTCAGCTTGGGTGGCAGTCTCGGAGTTTGTGCGCAATCCCGGCATGGTCGGCTCGGCCGTCCCGGCGAGCGCGCGCATGGTTCGCCGCATGCTCGCCCCGCTCGACTGGCAGCGCATCAGCATTCTGGTCGAATATGGTCCGGGCACGGGGCGTTTTACCTTCGAAGCGCTGGAGCGCATGCGGCGCGATGCCGTTCTTCTGGCGATTGAGACCGGCGAAAGATTCGTCAAAACTTTGCGGCAGCGCTGCGACGATCGCCGGCTCATCGTCGTTCAAGGAACGGCGCAGGACGTCAATCGCCACCTTGCCGAGCATGGACTGGGCGAGGCCGACTGTATTTTAACGGGCTTGCCCTTCTCGACGCTCGAGCCGGGCGACGCCGAGGCGATCATGCGCGAGACGGTGCGGGCCATGTCGCCGTGCGGCACGCTGGCGGCCTACCAGATGCGCACCGCCATCCGTCCGCTGCTGAGGCGTCATTTCGCGAGCCTGCGCGAAAGCTACGAATGGAGGAACATCCCGCCCTGCCATCTTTATTGGGCGACAGGAAAGCGGCAGTGATCGGTAATGGCATCAAGCGAGATCGCGGCATGACGAGGCAATGCCAGCATGATCGACGCGCGGTTGCTGTTCTGTCTCATCGGACGGCACCGGCCGCCGATAATCTCGGTCAGCCGGCGCAAGCGGGGCGGCGACCTTTCGGCGCTGTGCGACAGGTGCGGCACACCAATCGAGCGCTCGCGCAGCGGACGCTGGCTAGCGCTCGGCCCGATCTACGAAGAGGGTGGTCCCGCGTCCTGACGCGAAATTTGCGCGTCGTTCGGCAAGCTCAGGTGCGTTCCGTCTCTGCAGCAATCGGAATAGCGTACCATGTCCGGCGACCGTTCGAATCATCAGCATGGGCCGCGAACCGCCCATAGGCTCGAGCCGGTAGCGATCGTGATCGGCATGGTCTTCGAGCCATGCGCGAGCCCACGTCGTCGCGGCCAGTTCGCCCTCGAGATCCTCGCTCGTCGTCGCCACCGAGCGGTCGTCATCGCGCAGCAGTCGGTACCTCATGAGAACACATTACCTCTATTTGGATTGAAATCGCCCGGTAAATTGGTCTTGCTGGCGTTCGGTTCCCCGGCTGAGCACAGCGCCTGAGCAAATCTGCGCGCGCCGCAAAAATTTTTTGGCCGCACTATCTTGAAAGCCGCGCGACCAAAATTAGCTCACGGGTACCGGACGCCAAACCGGGTCCGGTTGGACACATGAGAGCGCCGGCTCTTGGTTACTGGCGCATCTCATGCCCGAATTGCTTCATTTGGAGGATTTGGAGATGAGACCGAACTTTGACTTTACGCCCTATCGCCGTTCGACGGTCGGCTTCGATCGTTTGTTCAACCTGCTCGAAGCGGGTGCGCGGGAGGAAGATGGCTATCCGCCCTTCGACATCCAGAGGATCGACGACGACAATTTCCGCGTCACCATCGCGGTCGCCGGCTTCAAGCCCGAGGATATCGAGATCGTCGCGCACCAGAACCTGCTCTCGGTCACCGGCAAGCGTGCCGATGACGCCGACAAGGGCGAATACCTGCATCGCGGTATCGCGGCCCGGGCGTTCGAGCGGCGCTTCCAGCTCGCCGATTTCATCGAGGTCGGGAATGCGAACTTCGAGCACGGCCTCCTGTCGATCGAGCTGACTCGTGTCGTGCCCGAGGCGATGAAGCCGCGCCGCATCGAGATCTTCGGCGCCGCTTCCAACGACAAGCGACTGGGCGAAGTGAAGGAAAAGGCGGCCGAGCCGGCCTGATCCCGCGCCCATCGGCCTGCCGGCGCCGCCTTCCGATACCCCCCGCACGCGGCGTCCGGCAGGTTCAGCCTTTCATCCAGCCAGAAAAGGAGATGTCATCATGGCTATTCGTGATCTCATTCCCTGGAGCCGGCAGGAAAACCGGCTGCCCGTTCCGGTCAGCGCCGAGCGGGAAAGGGAAACCCATCCGCTTCAGTTGCTTCACCGCGACGTGAACCGTCTCTTCGACGATGTCTTTCGCAACTTCGGCATGCCCGCCTTCGCCGGCTTCGACCGCATGTCAGGATGGCCGCACCTTGAGCTGGGCGAGACCGACAAGGAGATTCGGGTAACGGCGGAACTGCCGGGCCTCGACGAGAAGGACGTGGAGATCTTCGTCGAGGACGGCGCCTTGACCTTGCGTGGCGAAAAGAAGTCCGAAGTCGAGGACAAGGATCGCGGCTACTCGGAGCGCAGCTATGGCCGCTTCGAGCGCCGCATCGGCCTGCCTAGGGGCATCGAACGCGACAAGGTCGCAGCCACCTTCAAAAACGGCGTGCTGACGGTCACGCTGCCGAGGACAGAGGCGGCGGAGCAGCACATCCGCCGGATTCCCGTCAATGGCTGCGCCCGCTGACGGCCGGGCCCGGACTTTCGAGTCCGGGCCTTCGGCTAACGACAACCAGGCGGTTGCCCTGGCGGGTGCGACCTCGTTCCCGCTCGGTGCTCAGGCGATCATCGAGCCGCTGGCCTTAGCGACAAGTGGCGGCCGACGCCGCCAAAATCGATGGCGGGTCAGGTTTGCGCCGCGCTGGGGCCCGGTTGCCGACCCGCTGACGGGTTGGACCGGCGGAGGCGATCCCCTCGCGACGATCGAGCTGCGCTTTCCTGACCGCGCCTCGGCCGAGCGATATTGCCAAAGGCAGGGTCTTGACTTCGAATGCCGGACGGAGCCGTCGCTAGGCCAAATCCGTCTTGCTATCCCCGATGCCTTGGGGCCCGTGCTTTGCTGCTGGCCCACCGGCCCGCATGCTCTGTGCTGCGGCAATTTCCCTTGCGCCAGCATGGCCGCCAATGAGGAGGTTGATCGCAAATCTGCATAGGTAGAGGCGCACTTCAGGTGGGCGAGGACTGCTCGCCAGAGCATGCAGCGTGCGACGGACGCTCGTGTCGATGCCATGCCTCGTCGAGGGCGGTGAGCACCCGGTCGATAACCGCCGCGTTGCTCGCCGCCTTGGGCAGTTCGCGCACCGCGAAATGCTGCAAGCGGGCAAGGTCCCCCTTCGGCAAGCGCAGCTCGATCTGCTTGGTGGTCAGTTTGTTCGGCTCGATGCCTTCGGCTGCACGGCCACAAGCCAGCATGTGATCGAGAAGTCTCTTGCGATGGGCGAAGGTCAAGCCCAGCGCTCGCAGCTCGTGCGGCGAGATCGACAGGAGCGCCATCGCGAATTCCATGATGTGGCTGAAGGGCAGGCGTACCGGCACGTCGTCCGGCTTCGGCTTGCGCCACCCCTTGAGCAGACTGCGCGTCACCGGATATCGATGACGCCATCGACCGCGCGCCACTCGGTAGGGCGGATCATCCCCTCATGGGAAATGCACACCGAGTGGAGCGGGGCCTCGATCTCGCGTCGCCAATGCTCGAGAAACGCGAACAGCCTTGGAAAGTCGGGCGCGAGATCGTACTCCTGCCAAACGAACAACTGCAGCAGCGAGGGCGCATCGGGACGGTAGTAGTGGATTTGTGCCGTCGTCAGCCGATGGCCCTTTAGCTGCACGATAAAATCCCGGCGGCTCATGGCGAAGCGCGGGGACCTTCCGCGGGCTTGTCGATCGCATGCATGGCGGCAAGGATGTCATCGATCGGCACCGCGCGCCTGGCGCCGGGCGGCTTGCGCAGGCCGGGATGGTCGCGCACCGCGGAACGGTCGGACGCCCAGGATGCCAGAATGGCGCGCTTCACTTCGGGCTCCAGGCTCGGATTGTGCGCAACGTCGAAGGGATGAAGATAGCGGGAAAATGGCTGCGACATGGCTCTGCCTCCTTCCTTTGGTGTCGCTCCTTTCTCATCTGCGGGCGCAGCGCCCACTCGGCAAATTTTGGAACGCCGGCGATTCGCGTCAAGAGGGAAATTGACCCAACAACAACTCGATAAGTCGGCACCTGGCACTCGATGCCTGCGAGTGCCAAAAATTTTCGCGCACCATCTTGACGCAAAAAATGAGCTTTCCTAATTCCGCGTCACCTGACGTTCGAATGAACGCCGGGCCTATCACATCTCAGTTTTGCATCTGGAGGTTATGCATGCATTTCCGCCCCTTGCACGACCGTGTGGTCGTCCGCCGCATCGAAGCCGAGGAGATGACCTCGGGCGGCATCATCATCCCCGACACCGCCAAGGAAAAGCCGCAGGAAGGCGAAGTCGTCACCGTTGGTCCGGGAGCGCGCGACGAAGCCGGAAAGCTCGTCGAGCTATCAGTCCAGGCCGGCGACCGCGTCCTTTTCGGCAAATGGTCGGGGACCGAGGTCAAGATCGATGGCGAGGATCTGCTCATCATGAAGGAGAACGATATCCTCGGCGTGATCGAGCCCAAGGCAGAGCTCAAGCAGGCGGCGTGAGGCTGGCCTGTCCCCTCAACACCCAGGAATGAATTCGAAGAAAGGAGACGAGGCAATGGCTGCCAAGGAAGTGAAGTTTGCGTCGGACGCGCGTGATCGCATGCTGCGCGGCGTGGATACGCTTGCCAACGCAGTGAAGGTGACCCTGGGTCCGAAGGGCCGCAACGTGGTCATCGAGAAGTCGTTTGGCGCGCCGCGCATCACGAAGGACGGCGTTACCGTCGCCAAGGAGATCGAACTCAAGGACAAGTTCGAGAACATGGGCGCGCAGATGCTGCGCGAGGTCGCGTCGAAGCAGAACGACAAGGCCGGCGACGGCACCACCACCGCGACCGTGCTCGCCCAGGCGATCGTGCGCGAGGGTTCCAAGGCTGTCTCGGCAGGTATGAACCCGATGGACCTCAAGCGCGGCATCGACCTCGCCGTCGGCGCCGTGGTCAAGGACCTTGAAGCCCATGCGCGCAAGGTCCGCGCCAATAGCGAGATCGCCCAGGTCGCGACCATCTCCGCGAACGGCGACGAGGAAGTCGGCCGCATTCTCGCCGAGGCGATGGAGAAGGTCGGCAACGAGGGCGTGATCACCGTCGAGGAAGCCAAGAGCCTTGCGACCGAGCTCGAGACCGTCGAGGGCATGCAGTTCGACCGCGGCTATCTCTCGCCCTATTTCGTAACCAACGCCGAGAAGCTCAAGGTCGAGCTTGAGGATCCCTACATCCTTATCCACGAGAAGAAGCTGTCGAACCTCCAGGCGCTGATCCCGCTGCTCGAGCAGGTGGTGCAGTCGGGCCGGCCGCTTCTGATCATCGCCGAGGATGTCGAGGGCGAAGCGCTGGCGACGCTCGTCGTCAACAAGCTGCGCGGCGGCCTCAAGGTCGCGGCGGTCAAGGCGCCGGGCTTCGGCGATCGCCGCAAGGCGATGCTGGAAGACATCGCGGTACTCACGGCCGGCAACGTCGTCAGCGAGGAACTCGGCACCAAGCTCGAGAACGTCACGATCGCCATGCTCGGCCGCGCCAAGAAGGTCATCATCGATAAGGACAACACCACCGTCGTCGATGGCGCCGGCGCGCGTTCGGACATCGACGCTCGCGTCACGCAGATCAGGGCGCAGATCGAGACAACGACCAGCGACTACGACCGCGAGAAGCTTCAGGAGCGCGTGGCCAAGCTCGCCGGCGGCGTCGCGGTGATCCGCGTCGGCGGCGCAACCGAGGTCGAGGTCAAGGAGAAGAAGGACCGCGTCGACGACGCGCTCCACGCCACCCGCGCCGCGGTCGAGGAGGGCATCCTGCCGGGCGGCGGCATTGCGCTCCTGCGCGCGCTCAAGGCGCTCGAGGGCATCAAGGCCGCGAACGACGACCAGCAGTCAGGTATCGACATTGTCCGCCGGGCGCTGCGCGCGCCGGCACGGCAGATTGCTGACAACGCCGGCGAGGATGGTGCATTCATCGTCGGCAAACTTCTGGAGAGCGAAGACTACAACTGGGGCTTTAACGCCGCCACCGGCCAATATGAAGATCTGGTTGGCTCCGGCGTGATCGATCCCGCCAAGGTGGTCCGCACCGCGCTCCAAGACGCAGCTTCGGTGGCCTCGCTGCTGATCACGACCGAGGCGCTCGTCGCCGAAGCGCCCAAGGATGACAAGGGCGCCAGGGCCACGATGCCGGAAATGGAGTACTGACAGACGAAGGGCCCGGCTGCGGCCGGGCCCCATCATCGAACATGAGGAACTCGACGATGAACGACCACTATCTGCGCTACCTCGAGCGCGAACATGCGCGTCTCGAAGCCGAAATCCGCGAAGAGGAGAAGCGTCTCCATCCGCGCCATTTCCTGATCGGCCGGCTCAAGAAACTGAAGCTGGCGGTCAAGGACCAGATGGCGGCCTGCTCGGGCCACGCGGAAGAGCGCGAAGCCGCTTGAGCGAGAGTCCGATGCGGACGATCCGCGCAAGTGCCCGCCGCTTACCGGCAGCGAGCTTTTGCCGGAAACCCGATGGCGCCCATCTGCGTTCCATGGTCGTCCGCCCCGTTCGCGGAAGCTCGCGAGGATGGACAGGGGAGCCTCGAGCCAGCCGCCGGGGCTCCTTTCTCTGTCAGCAACAATCTATGGGACAGGCCAAGGAACCTGGCGATGCACTGGCGCGTAACGAAACGGCTGCCTGCAGCTGGCGAGAGTGGCCGGCGACACACTATCGTCCAGATGGAAAGGGGCGAGGAAATCGATTTCATCCTGGATAGTGGTCTTGCCGTCACGCGCCGCACCGATGGCTCATTCCTGATCGATGAAACGGGAGAAGTCCTCCAGCCGATCGATGCCTGACCCTTTCTCGAAACGCATGAAACGTCACGGCACCTGCGAATCGCGGGAGGATTTCCGATAGCGCGCATCTGGTGGCAGCTACTCGTCCGGCTGAAGCGCGATCTTGACCTCGCGCGTAGCTTGCCCCCGCTGGAGGGTGACCCGCACGTTGGCGCCGACCTCGAAGTCGTCCAGTCGCGCGAGGAGCGCGCCGATAGTGCCTACTGGTTTAGACGAAACGATAGCGCAAGATCGGGTTGCATCAAACGAGCGCACAGCCAATGATCGAGTGGCGCAAACGAACGATGGCCCAACAGACCCTGAGCTGATCCGCTTCCTGCGCGAGGAACTGGGCGGAGACGTCTCACCCGACGAAACAGTTTGGGAGCATGCCGGTCCTATCTGGTTGTGGCGCGGGGAAGGCAAGGATGGCCAGCCGTCATTTCTGACGATCGACGGCTACGTCGCGGAAGCCATCCGTGTAGCATCGTCTGGTCACTCAGCGGCTTGGGGATCAGTCTATGTAGAGGCTGCCATCAGCAAAACTTGTTGGCGCACATCGGTTTTTCCGAGCAAGGCCCGCCAAGGCTACATGCTACCCATCAAGGCGAGCGTGAGAAAAGCAGAAAAGCTGGCCGAAGGCGACTTGATCACGGTACGCATTACCCTATCCAAGGGACCATCACGCTAGAAATGAGCGCTCGACCTGAGGGAAGTTGGTCGCGAGCCGCTGGAAAAACGGAAGATCTGCGCCTGAGGAGCCGAACTCTGTCTCTGAAGGTATAATTTGGGTCGGCGGTAGACGCCGATTTCAATCTTAGCTTCAGTATCAAGGACGGAGAGCAGGGAAGAAAAATGCTCAGTCCGCTGTGATTTTAGGAGATTGCAGCGAGTCTAAAGCGAATTTACCATCCAGAGCATGGCGGCCGTTCGAGGGCAATCGATTGGGCCCGCCTGGGAGAGTTCGTCACGATGATTGACCGCGCTAAGATATTGGTGATCGACGATAGCATAGAGATGCGAAACGTCCTGTGCCGGCTTCTGCGGAAAGATTCCCGCTTCGAAGTTGTCGAAGAAGGAGGGGACTGTCAGGATTTCCGTGTGTGGCCGGGCATAATGGGCAACAAGGAGTCCCACTATGTCACGACGCAAAGAACCTGCCATACCGAATGAGCTTCTCGATCAGCTTTTGGCGGGCGGCGCTGCCAGTGCCGCCTTCGAGCAGGGCGGTCTGCTCGATTCGCTGAAGAAGGCGCTGACAGAGCGTGCCCTGAATGCGGAGATGGATCACCACCTCGCTGGCGAAGACGGCGCCGGCAACATGCGCAACGGCTACGGTCGGAAGACGGTAATGACCGACACCGGCAAGTTGGCGATCGACGTGCCGCGCGATCGCCAGTCGAGCTTCGACCCGCAGTTGATCGCCAAGTATCAACGCCGCTTTCCCGGCTTCGACGACAAGATCGTGTCGATGTACGCGCGCGGCATGAGCACCCGCGAGATCACCAGGCACCTGCACGATCTATACGGCATCGACGTCTCACCCGATTTGATTAGCACGGTGACCGACGCCGTGCTCGATGAGGTCGCCACTTGGCAGCAGCGGCCGCTCGATCCGGTTTACCCGCTGGTCTTCTTCGACGCGATCCGGGTCAAGATCCGCGACGAGGGCATGGTGCGCAACAAGGCGATCCACATTGCGCTGGGCGTCCGCGCCGACGGCGCAAAGGAGGTGCTCGGCTTGTGGCTCGAGCAGAATGAGGGTGCCAAGTTCTGGCTTCGGGTGATGAACGAGCTTCGCAACCGTGGCGTTGAAGACATCCTGCTGGCCGTCGTTGACGGCCTGAAGGGCTTTCCCGATGCGATCACCGCAGTGTTCCCCGATGCGATCGTCCAGACCTGCATCGTTCACCTGCTGCGCAACTCGATGGACTTCGTCTCCTGGAAGGACCGAAAGAACCTCGCCAGCGCGCTCAAGGAGATTTACCGTGCCACCGACGCAGATGCCGCCGAAAAGGCGCTGACAGCATTTGAGGCTGGCCCTTGGGGGCAGCGCTATCCCGCCATCGGCCAGAGCTGGCGGCGCGCCTGGGGCGAGGTGATCCCGTTTTTTGCGTTCCCCGACGAGGTCCGCCGGATCATCTACACTACGAACGCCATCGAAGCTTTGAACTCGAAGCTCAGGCGGGCTGTCAGGGCCAGGGGACACTTCCCCAGCGACGAGGCCGCCACCAAGCTGCTCTACCTGATCTTGAATCGGTCGGAGAAAGAGTGGAAGATGCCACCACGTGAGTGGACCATGGCGAAGGCGCAATTTGCCGTGATCTTCGGCGAACGTTTCATCAGAGCCATGGCGGCCTGATGATCAACCGCCCGGCCGCACACGGAAATCCTGACAGTCCCAGAAGGAGTAGATTGCGTACATGGTGTTGCTATGGCGCGCGATTACGCCCCCGACATCGCTATTCTTGATTGCCCTCCCCCTTTGAAGAATGAGCTGCACTACGCAACGCAATTGAGACAGGTTACTCCCTCCATCTACATCGCGATGTTCACTCTGCAGCGTAGCAAAACCACAATTGCCAGCGCCCTGAGTGCAGGCTGCAAAGCGTATTTCTCAAAAATTGAAGGGCCGTCGGTTTGGCAGCAGGCGATGGACCATGCCCTCAAAGGCGAACCCTTCTTTTCAGGAGAAGCGAGCGAGTTCCTGGTCGAGCGCGTGCTGGACGAAAGCGTAATCCCGCTGCGGCGGCTTACCCCACGACAGCGTCAGATTGTTCAGCAGATCGCTGAAGGGCGGCGAAACACGGAAATCGCTGAAGTTTTGGGCATGAGCGTCAAAACCGTGGAGGCACATCGCCTGGAAGCGATGAAACGCCTCGACTTACGAAATGTGGCAGACCTTGTTCGATATGCGATTCGCAATTGCATCATTGAACCATGATCAACGCTAGCTCACCGAAATTCCGCCCCTCAGGGCAGTAGAAAGCTGAGTGTAGAACGCTTCCTGGACATGTAGCAGTTAAGGGATCAGCCGCCGTCGCTGCAGCTCACCTACCAGGCACAGGTTCTCCCGGCAGCAATCATCATTGATGGCCAAGATCCTGAACTTGCGTGAGGCACCGAACGTGTCGGAGACAAAGTCCATCGACCAGCGCGAACCCGGAACCAGCGGCACGGGCATCGGTGTGCGGCTGCCACGCGCCCGTTTGCGCCCACGACGGCGGCGAACCGACAATCCTTCCTCACGATACAGCCGGTAGAGCTTCTTGTGGTTCATAGTCATCCCCTGGCGTTCCAGCATGATGCCGATCCGGCGATAGCCAAAGCGACGGCGCTGGCCTGCGACCTCACGCATCGCAGTCCGGATGGCTCCGTGGTCCGGCGGGCGTTCGCGCCGGACCATTTTGGGATCGATACCGATCAGGACGCAGGCCCGGCGCTGGGAAATCGGATAGAGCCCCAGCACCTTGAGCACCGCGTCTCGCCGCAAACCTGGTGTCGTCAGACTTTTCCCAACAGATCCTTCAGGATCACATTGTCGAGCATGCTGTCGGCCAGCAATCGCTTGAGCTTGCCGTTCTCCTCCTCAAGCTGGCGGAGCCGGCGGGCATCGGACACTTCCATCCCGCCGTACTTGCCCTTCAGCTTGTAAAACGTCGCCGTGCTCAGCCCATGCTTCCGACAAATCTCGACCGTCGGTAGCCCGGACTCCTGCTCCTTGATCATCCCGATGATCTGCGCCTCAGTAAAACGGCGCTTCCTCATGCGTCTGCTCCTTCTCGTGGACAGACTCTACATCAGAATGAGGGATCTTTCGGGGGGCAGGTCAGTCTGCATCATGTCACCGGGAATAATCATCTTCGACACGGCCCTAATGGATCATGCTTCCAGAGTACGGCAATTGGGATATGTCCGATAGTTACCGCAATTTATCGGATTATCATCTCCCTTTGCAATTCATTGATCTCACATGAGCGCTTGGAACCTACAATCCGCTGAAAGAAGCGAAAAAATCCCATCGGGTGGCAGCGAAGGATCGGGATAGTCAGTCAGTTTTTGCGGAGATTGTTCGAGTATGTGCACCTATCGGCGCGTATCTGTTTCTCCGCCACAAAATTGCTTTAACCGTGACGGAAATGCCTCTTCCATGGCTCTTGGCAACGAGAGAGGAGAGAAACTACGGAACGCGACGCGCTTGCCAGATGGGTAGCACGGGAAATTCTGCCCCATGAACGTGACCTGCGGAGCTGGTTGCGGCGGCGTGTGCTTGCGGCGGCCGATGTGGAGGATATCGTGCAGGAATGCTATTGCCGTCTGGCCCAGCTGCCCGATGTCGCGCATGTTGCCGTGCCGCGCGCCTATCTTTTCACGATGGCGCGACACATATTGCAACGACAGGTGGAGCGGGCGCGGGTGGTTCGCATCGAGACTGCGTCCGGCATTGATGGTTGGGAAGAGGAAGGTGATCCTCTGACGCCCGAGCGCTTCGCGCAGGGACGCCAGGAATTGGCCAGGGTACAGGCGGCGCTGGCACAGCTGTCCGACCGTGCCCGCCGGATCTTCATCATGCGCAGGGTCGAGGGCTTGAGCCAGAAGATGATTGCCCAGACGCTGGGCATCAGCGAAACCATTGTCGAGAATGAGGCGAGCCGCGGCTTGAGAACCATTCTTCGCACATTGACCGAGCCCGAACAGGAACAGCCTTCGAGCAGCGGAGGTGTCCATGCGCGAAAGCATTGACGAGGCAGCTGCCAACTGGGCCATGCGCCATCCCTTGGATGCGCATCAACAGGCCGCTCTTGACGCATGGCTCGCACAGGACCGGCTCCATGCCGGGGCGCTGCTGCGTGCGCAGGCTGCCCTGGCCCTGGCGGAGGAAGCGCTTGTTGCCGACGCCGGGCCGGAGCAAGGCTCCTATTGGACGCGGCGTCGATGGATGGCGGCCGGGGTCGGTGGTGCCATGGCGGCGGCGATTGCAGGCATGGTCGGGTTTTCGCGCTGGACGGGGGAGCATATCGCGACCGAGCGCGGTGAAATTCGGCGTCTTCCGCTCGAAGATGGTTCGGTCGCAACGATCGACAGTGGTAGCGACCTGCGGGTTGCCCTCGACGAGGAAAGCCGACGCGTCACGCTGGCAAGAGGTCAGGCCTGGTTTCAGGTTGCAAAGGACCGACGGCGTCCCTTCATCGTCGATGCCGGCATTGCGCAGGCAAGGGCGATCGGCACGGCCTTTTCCGTCAGTCGGACCGAAAATGGCGTGCAGATTGCCGTGACCGAGGGGGTCGTTGCAACCTGGGCCCGTAACGGGGCAGGGGCCATGACCATCCTCAAGGCCGGGGATTTTGCGACCTTCGAGCGCGGCGCGCTGGTTCCCGCCACTGGCAATTCACCGCAGGCGATAGAGAGGTCGCTCGCCTGGCGAGCGGGTGAAATCGCGCTCGAAGGGGACACATTGTCTGACGCCATTGCCCGGTTCAATCGCTACAACAAGCAGCAATTGGTGCTGTCCGACCCAAGCCTCGCCAATGAGAAGCTGGTCGGCCTGTTCCGGATCGATAATCCGGCAGGTTTTGCGCGGACCCTGGCCATTTCCCTCGATATTTCGGTAAGTATGACGGCCGAGGAAATTCGCCTTTCGCGAAAAAAGATCGCAGGCCGCTGACGGAAAACCGACCCGCCCGTCTCTTGATGATCGAGAGCGCACCAGAAAACAGGGCGCCAGACAGGGGAGGATGTATGAGAGCTTCGCGCGCCCATTTTCTTGCGGCTTCAGCCAGCCTGGCCTGGAGCATGGCTTCGCCTGCGGAGGCGGCGGCCCAGATCCGGCGATTCGATATCCCCGCGCAACCGGCGCGCACCGGCATCCCGCTCTTTGCCAGACAGGCGGGTATCGAAATATTGGTGTCGGCACCCACAGCTGAAGGCGTTACCATTTCCGATGTCAAAGGGGCGATGGATGTGTCGCAGGCGCTTGAGCGCCTGCTTGCAGGCACAGATCTCGTCATGGTCAGGGTCGGCAGCGCCATCGTACTCAAGCGAGGCAAGGCCGGTCCGACCCCGGCAGCCGCTTTCACCATGATGCCGGCCGGCGAGCCCGATCCACAGGAGCATGAAACGGCGGGCGCAGCACCAGACGATATTGTCTCTTCCGACCATCAGGCGGCGCAGGACATCATCGTTACCGGCATTCGCGGCTCGCTGCAGCAGTCGATCAATGTGAAGCGCCGCGCCAGCAACATCGTCGATGTCATCACGGCGCAGGATATCGGCAAGCTGCCTGATCAGAATGTCGCTGAATCCATGAGCCGCATAACCGGCGTCCAGATCACCCGGCGCGAAGGCGACGGCTCCAACTTCACCGTCCGCGGCATTTCCCAGAACCGCCTGGAAATCAACGGCCGCACCTTCCTGGGACCGGGTGCAGGGGGCAGTGCGTCGCTTGAATCGATCAGTCCGGAAATCATCGGCAGTATCGTCGTCTCTAAGTCTCCCACCGCCGACATGCCCGAAGGGGCGCTCGGCGCGACCGTGAACCTCAAGACCAAGCGTCCGCTCGACCTTGACGACCTTGTCATCAGCGGGCGGCTGCAGGGGGCCTATACCGACCAGGCCGATCATCTTGGTTACCGAGGCTCAGCCCTCGTCTCGAAGAATTTCGACGATCGCTTCGGCGTCCTTGCCAGCATCGCCTATTCCAACACCCATACCCAGGGACAGTCATTCGATTCCGGCGGCTGGACCCGTACTGATGCCATCGACGGCGATGGTGACGGCGTCGACGATCCCGGCCTCTTCCGGCCGAATCGTTTCATGGCGCGCATCTATGATCGGCGGGAGCAGCGCCTGACGCTCAACAGTTCGCTGCAGTTTCGTCCTGCCGACAATTGGGAGATCATTCTCGACGGCACCTATTCGCGGCTGAAACGGGAACGCAACAGCGCCAATTACCAGATTCTCTTCAATAATAATGACGTCGATGCTGTTGCTGACGAACATGGCACCGTCGTCAGCGGCACCTTCACCGGCGTGACGCTGCGGCCGCTCATCTATGACGAGCCGACCGAGTTCCGATCCACCAATCTTGGTTTCTCCACCAAATATGATGGTGATGTCCTGACGATGTCGGCGGACGCTTCCTACAGCAAGGGCAAGGGCACGGATGGTGGCCCTGGCGCATCCTTCACCTATGTGGTGGTCCCGCGTGCCGGCAATGTCACCAATGCGAGCTATGATTTCTCGGGGGGCGGCCCGGTGCCCAACCTTTCGCTCGACACCAATTTCGACCGTAACGATCCGGCGCAATATCAGCTGGCATCGATCTTCGATGGCGACAATATCACCAACAACAGCGGCTATGACGGCCGTGTCGATTTCGACATCCGCACCGACTGGGGCTTGCTCAGCTCGATCCAGGTTGGCTCGCGCTACGAGAAGATCAAATTTTATTCGGAATCGCCACAAAGCGTCCCCTCCGCGGCAAGCCTGCTGGCCGTTGGTGACAAGAATGGCGATGGCATCATCACCGTCGATGAGATGCCGGGGCTCAATTATGACAATAGCATGAGCAGCTTCTTTCCCGGTGCCTCGGGCGATTTCCCACGCGATTTGCTGACCGGGACCGTGGACAAGGATGTTGCACGCGATGCATTTGGCCTGCCGATCCCTCGCGCCGATACGATCCCGCTTGGCCGCGTGTCGATCCGCGACGTGGATCAGGACACGCTCGCCTTCTATGTCCGGGCCAATTTCAAGAGCGAGGTCGGATCAATGCCGATCACCGGCAATGCGGGGGTGCGCTATATCAGTATCGAGCGCATATCCTCGGGCTATCTGTCGGACACACAGGCAACCGCGTCGAAATCGCGCTTCGACTATTGGTTGCCGAGCGCCAACCTCTCGCTCGAGCTGTCGCCCAGCCTCATGTTCCGCGCTGCCGCTGCCAAGGTGGTCGCGCGTCCCAGCCTCAACGATGTCGGGGTGAGCTTCATTCCATTCATCGTCGCCCGCACGGGATCGCGTGGCAATCCCGCCCTGCGGCCGTTCCAGGCAACGCAATATGATGCCACACTCGAATGGTATTTTGCGCCGTCCAGTGCGCTGACGCTTGCCGGCTTCTACAAGGACGTCAGTTCCTTCACCATCAACACGACCCGGCCCGAATTCGTGCCCGGCCTGTCGACGGGACCGGACGACCTGTTCCAGATCACCCAGCCGGTCAATGGCAAGTCGGGTACCATCAAGGGATTCGAACTGGCCTATCAGCACGCGCTGCGTTTCCTGCCGGCGCCCTTCGACAATCTCGGCATCCAGGCCAATTATACCTTCGTCGACAGCAAGACGCCGCTGGTAGACGAGGCGACCCAACGCGGCCTGCCATTGCCGGGCCTGTCGAAGCATAGCTATAATCTCATCGGCTATTATGAGGACGAGCTGCTGTCCTTCAGGGTCGCCTATATCCACCGAAGCAAATATCTGCAGGGGCAGGGCAGCGCCGCATCGGGCGGCAGTTCCTATATGCAGGCCAGGGGGCAACTCGACGCTTCGGCCCAGATCAACCTCACCAAGACCGTCCGCCTGACGGCTGAGGCCATCAATCTCACCCGGTCCGTCGAACGGCAATATCTCCAGGATCCGGCGCGCCTGCTCAGTTCGCTCCGAGAGGACCGCCGTTTCTTCTTCGGCGTGGCGGCGACTTTCTGATGGCTGGCAGGATCAAGGCGCTTCGCCCCATGCTCGCCGCGGCCCTTCTGCTGGCCGGCGCGGCCGACGCCAGCACGGTTGCACAAACACCGGCGGATATCGTGATATATGGCTGCACCTCGGCCGGCGTCATTGCGGCGGTCGAGGCACGGCGGCTGGGCCGGTCGGTGCTGCTCGTCTGTCGCGACGCCTATGTCGGCGGCATGACGACCAATGGCCTGGGCTGGTCCGACACCGGCAATCATCGCGCCATTGGTGGCCTCTCGCTCGAATTTTATCGGCGGGTGAAGCGTCATTATGATGATCCGGCTGCCTGGACCTTTGCCAGGCGTCCGGAGAACGCCGAGAATTTCGTCAATGACGATGCGATGTGGCAGTTCGAGCCCAAGGTGGCTGAGGAGATTTACGAGGCCTGGCTGAAGGAGGCCGGTGTTAATGTCGTTCGATCCCAGCCGATCGATCGGCGGGACGGGGCCGTGGAGGTGCGAGCCGGTCGGGTTGTCGCCTTCCGTTCCGGGACCGGTCGTCGTTTTGCCGGCCGTGTCTTTATTGATGCCAGCTATGAAGGCGATCTGATGGCAGGGGCAGGGGTGGGCTTTGCGGTCGGGCGCGAAGCCAATGCCACCTATGGCGAGACGCTGAACGGCGTCCAGATGGCCAACACGACCAACCATCAATTCACCCTGAACGTCGATCCCTATGTCGTCCCCGGCAAACCCGGCAGCGGCCTGCTGCCGCGGGTAACGGCAGATCCGATCGGGCCGGACGGCACGGGCGACCATCGCATACAGGCCTATACATTCCGCATGTGCCTGACCGACGTGCCAGCCAACCGTACGCCTTTTCCCAGGCCGCGCCATTATGATCCGCGCCAATATGCGTTGCTCAAACGCTATATGGATGCGGGCTATCGGGATTTCTTCCGCAAATTCGACCGCATCCCAAACGGCAAGACCGACACCAACAATTTCGGTGCCTTCTCCTTCGATGATATCGGCATGAATTACCGCTATCCCGAGGGGACCGACACCGAACGGGCTGCCATCATCCAGGAGCATGTGGACTATCAGCAGGGGCTGCTGTGGTTCATGGCAAACGATCCTGGCGTGCCGGCCGAGACGCGCACGGAAATGGCGCGCTGGGGCCTGTGCAAGGACGAATTCACCGGCAATGGTAACTGGCCGCGGGAAGTTTATGTGCGCGAAGCGCGGCGCATGGTTTCGGACTTTGTCATGGCCGAACCGCATCTGCGTGGCACGAAGGCGACGCCCCGGCCGGTCGGCATGGGATCATATAATATGGACTCGCACAATGTCCGGCGGATCGTCGATGCAAGAGGCTTTGCGCGCAACGAAGGGAATATCGAGGTCAGCCCTGAACGCGCCTATCCGATCAGCTATGATGCGATCATCCCGAAGCGCCAGGAAGCGACCAACCTACTGGTCCCGGTCGCCTTGTCGGCATCGCACATTGCCTATGGCTCGATCCGAATGGAGCCCGTCTTCATGATCCTTGGCCAATCGGCCGCTGCTGCGGCATCCATCGCGATCCGGGAGGGCAGGAGCGTGCAGGATGTCGATTACGGGATGCTGAAACAGCAATTATTGTCCGAGCAGCAGATCTTGGCGCTGGACTGATAACGGATCATCCATAGAGCGTGAGCGATAGAGCTCTGTAGGCCTATAGAACAGCAATGTTCACACGGGCCTCAGGGCCTCCCGGTTTGCATCATGAGCCCTGCAGTCGCTTTGGCACTTCCGACAACGCCCGGGATGCCCGCGCCGGGATGGGTACCTGCTCCTACCAGGAAAAGATTTTCAAATCGGTCATCACGATTATGTGCTCGAAACCAGGCGCTCTGCGTCAGCACCGGTTCCAGACTGAAAGCGCTACCAAGATGAGCGTCCAAATCCCTTTGGAAATCTTCCGGCGTATAGTGAAAGCAGATTTCGATCCGATCCTCGATATCGGGGATCAACAGGTCGCGAATGCGGCCTATGATGATTTGGCGATAGCGGTCGCCCTCCTCCGCCCAATCGACTGCCGCAGCGCCCAAATGCGGCACAGGGGCGAGCGCGTACAAGACCGATTTGCCGGCAGGAGCCACGCTTGCGTCACTGGCTCCGGGATTATGCAAATAGATTGACGGGTCCTTCGGCAAGCGCCCCCCCTTGTAAATGTCGTCCAATAAGGGACCGTAGCGATCGGAGAAAAGAATCGAGTGGTGCGCGATTTTCGGAAAATTTCCTTTAAGCCCCATATGTAAAACAAAAAGACTGGGAGAAAATCGCTTAGCTTCGAGTGAATGCCTTTTCCTCAATGCGTGAGAAGACCCGACGATCATTTTATAGGTGCTGACAACATCCGCGTTGGAGGCGATCTGATCTGCATGAATGCGACGTCTAGCCTGCGTGACCACGCCAGTTACGCGACGCCCTTCATGTAAAATTTCCCGTACCGGTTCATTCAGCATGAGCGTTCCGCCCAATCGCTCAAAAAGCGCCACCATCCCATCGACGAGTGCGTTTGTGCCGCCAGTCGTCCACCATATTCCTCCCTCCCGCTCCAAGTGGTGGATAAGGGCGTAGATGCCACTCGTGCTCATCGGATTGCCCCCGACCAGCAAAGTGTGGAATGACAGGGCCTGGCGTAGCTTTTCGTTCCCCACGAAGCTCGATAAGATTGCATAGACAGACCGCCATGCTTTGTGCCGGGCAAGGGCGGGCGCCGCTTTCAACATGCTCTTGAAATCAAGAAATGGGACTGCACCCAGCTTTACGTAGCCCTCCTGGTAAACTGACCGCGCATAGTCCAGAAACCGGTGGTAGCCTTCGATGTCTTCCGCATCGAGCTTGGCAATCTCTTTTTCCAACAGCGCGTCATCATTGGAATAATCGAACTGTGTGCCATCGTTCCAGACAAGCCTATAAAAGGGGCTCACCGGCTTGAGGGTCACATCCTCATCCATTCGATTGCCTGAAAGCATCCATAATTCTTCCAGGCAGGCCGGATCGGTAATCACGGTCGGACCGGCGTCGAATATGTAACCTTCTCTTTCCCAGCGATAGGCTCGCCCGCCTGGGCGATCGCGTGCCTCGATGAGCGTCGTGCCGATACCGGCACTTTGCAAGCGGATTGCAAGCGCAAGTCCCCCAAAGCCTGATCCGATGACGATTGCAGAAGGCTTTGATGACATCAAGTATCGCCTTGGTTTGAGGAATGCTGGTTCAAGGCATCGCTATGGAATTGGTGGAGTGCCACAACCTGTCCAAAGGGGAGTATGGTATTCAAAGCCAAAAACTGAAAATATGTCAGATAGATAGGATGAGGCGATGATCAGCGCACCAGACGATAGAGAAGATCAGGCTTTTTCTCCTGGGCCCAGACGGGTGCTGTTGGCCAATCCGCGTGGCTTTTGCGCTGGCGTACGACGTGCGATTGCAGCCGTTGAGGACGCGCTGCATGTCCATGGTGCTCCTGTCTATGTGCGCCATGCGATCGTGCACAACCGAAGGGTGCTAAAGCAGCTTGAGGAATTAGGCGCCGTTTTTGTCGAGGATGTGAGCGAAATCCCTCAAGGCGCAGTCACGATATTGTCCGCGCATGGAAGTGCAGCCGCCGTGAAAGCGCAGGCGGATCAACGTGGTTTGCGCGTCGTGGATGCCATTTGCCCTTTGGTCGCAAAAATTCATTCCGAGGTCGCTCAATGGAATTCGCAAGGCCGCCACGTCTTGCTCGTCGGCCATGCGGACCATCCCGAGATAATCGGAACCACTGGACAATTGCCCCCTGACGCCATTTCGATAGTAGCGGATCTGGCCAGTGTCAGCGCCCTCCCCCTGCCAGATGAAACGCCAGTAGCTTACGCCGTCCAGACGACCTTTTCAGTCGCCGATTCAGCTCGATTGATCGAGGCGATAGAGGCTCGATTCTCCAATTGCGTCGGTCCGCGTTCAAGCGACATCTGCTATGCAACCACAAACCGGCAATCTGCTGTGACGCAAATAGCGCCGCGTTGCGATATCATGTTGATTGTTGGAGATCCCACATCTTCGAATGCGCGCCGACTGGTCGAAGCGGCGCTGGCGGCTGATTGTCCGCAGGCATTTCTGATCGAAGATGCTGAAGATTTGGCTCATATTCCACTGGCGAAAGCCTCTACAATAGGGTTGAGCGCAGCCGCATCCGCCCCGGACGAGGCGATTGAAGAAATATGTTCCTGGCTTGATGGCCTTGGCTTCTTGCGCGAGGAAATGGCTGGACCGGAAGAATCAATCCGATTTCGACCCATTTCAGTGGTAACGACCGAGCAAGCCCCTCCGCATCTGCCCAAGATTCTGACTGATGATCGTGCAGCAGTCGACACGGTGCTGATGGATGCGATCGGTGACTGTCCCACACGCAATATTCGTCTCGCCGACGCGATGCGCTACGCTGCTACGGCAGGAGGAAAGCGTTTTAGAGCCGCTCTTGCCTTGGCTGTGGCTGAAATGTTGGGGGGTGACCGGGGTTCGGCACTGCGTGTCGCTGCGGCAATTGAGTGCGTACATGCTCAGTCCCTCGTCCACGACGATTTGCCCTGCATGGACGATGACGATCTTCGGCGAGGACGACCTACCGTTCATCGTCGGTTCGACGAGGCCACAGCGGTCCTGGCGGGCGATGCTCTGCTGGCACTGGCCTTTGAAATTCTCTCTGATCCGCGCACCCATGCCGATGCGGCCGTGCGCAGCGAACTTGTTCTGGGCCTTGCGAAATGCATCGGTCAGGACGGACTTGCCGGCGGTCAGATGATGGATCTGTATCCCGAAGCAGATCTTTCACGAGAAGGGCTCATCGATTGCCTCAATCGGAAAACTGGCGCACTTGTGCGGTTCGCAGTGGAAGCAGGCATGTTGCTGGGCCGAAGCAATGCGCAAACGCGCAGCGCGTTAAAGTCCTATGCTACTGACCTCGGCCTTCTTTTCCAGCTCAGGGACGACCTCCTCGATTCTGAGGGCGATGCAGCCATTGTCGGAAAGGCCGTAAACAAGGACAAAGATAAAAGCCGGGAGACCGGCGTCACGGTCCTGGGGGCAGAAACTACAGCTCTTGAAGTGGAAGCGCTCCTGCGCGCATGCGATAGCGCTCTGGAGCCGTTTGGCATAAGCGCTGCCCGATTGAGGACTTTGGCCCGGTTCGCTGCGCGGCGCGACCTCTAGAGGCCAGCTTCTATCGCAATCCGGATTGCCTCTGCCACCGACCGCACTTCCAAAGTTCGAAGAACGGCAGCGCGGTGCATCTTAACCGTCCGCTCGGTAACCCCCAGCTCGAACGCGATTTGTTTATTGAGGCGCCCTTGGGCAAGCGCCTCGATTATTTGACGCTGACGGCCACTAAGATTTTCAATTCGCATGCGTGCCTGCTGATGGCGGCTGACCGGCCGATCGTCGATGGCCATCTGAGAACCCAGAAAGAATTCCAGTTCGCCTTCGTCATCGAAAAGCGGCGCAACCATTACAGCGTTGCGAAAAGGGGTGCCGTTTTTACGGTAATTAATCAGTTCGACCATGACAGGTCGCACCTGGGCTACAGCGTCGCGCAACATCTCCGTCTGCTCGGCCTCGGTTCCGGCACCGCGCAGGAACCGGCAGTTTCGGCCTATGACCTCATCTTGGGAGTAGCCCGTCAACTCAACAAAGGCAGGATTGCAGGCCACGATAGGATTGTCCGCGCGCCGAGGATCGCTGACCACGGCCGCTACCTGGCTGTTGCAAATCAGAGAATTGGGATCCGATATTCTGGTCACTGCAACTCCTTCCCATTTGGTCATATCGCAGAGCCCTGTTCAGTTGACTAGCATGTCCTCTTCGCATCGCTTGCAAGGGGCAGGCGGCCAGTTATTCGAGAGCTGTCATGAATTTCGTTACTGCCGGGTTCGTCCCTATCGATGAGGATAGCTCGAAAAGCGGTCCAGAGCCTCTCTCAGCTCCCCAAGAAGTTCACGATGCTATCCGAACGCTTCTGCGATGGACGGGCGACGATCCTGATCGTGAAGGCCTTCGAGATACGCCTGCGCGCGTGACGCGTGCATGGAAAGAATATTGCAACGGATATGAGATCGATCCAGCCACCTATCTTTCTCGCACGTTCGATGAGGTAGGAGGATATGATGAAATAGTCCTCTTGCGTGACATTCCTTTCCAGTCCCACTGTGAGCATCATCTTGCGCCAATCACGGGAACCGCCTCGATAGCCTACCTTCCCAAGGACAGGGTCGTGGGCATATCCAAATTGGCCCGTGTTCTGAACGGATATGCCCGGCGCCTCCAGGTCCAGGAGCGCCTTACCGCTCAAATTGCGGACTGTATCTGGAACAATCTCAAGCCCCATGGGGTCGCTGTCATCATCAAGGCAAGTCATGGTTGCATGACCGGCCGCGGTGTACGTACCCATGGCGTAACGATGACGACGAGCAAGATGCTCGGCTGCTTCCGCGATGCTCCCACAAGCCGTAGGGAGATCATGACACTCATGCAGTCTCAATAAAATGCCTCGCATTGGCATCATCGGGGCTGGCATTGCAGGATTGGCCTGCGCAGGACGGCTGCGTCATTGCGGTGAAATCATGCTCGTCGACAAGGGGCATCGTCCCGGTGGCAGGCTCACAACGGTCGCAATTGGATCATCATCATGGGATTTAGGAGCGCCTTGGTTCACGGCAAGGGATCCCCGATTCCGAACTGAAGTCGGGCGTTGGCGAAAGGCTGGCTGGGCCTCGCGTTGGAGCGACGGCCCAGGGAATGCGATGGTAGGCGTGCCTGCAATGGCCACCTTGGTTCGCGAGCAAAGCCGGCGTTTTGACGTCCATTTTGAGTTCCGGGTTCAATCTCTTGTCAGGGAAGATGCCGGTTGGATGATCCAGGCAGAGGGAGATTGCGTAGGTCCATTCGACACGGTGGTGATCGCCGTTCCGGCTGAGCAGGCGGCACCACTGCTGTCTCTTCACGATCTCGAAGCTGCGCGCGAGGCCGCGTCTGTTAGATCCTCACCTTGCTGGGCGGTTATGGTCGAATTTCCGCATCAACTGGATGTACCAACGCCGTTCGCTACCAACGTCGATATTTTCTCGATGGTTGCGTGCAACAGGTCCAAACCTGAAAGGGGTGATGGTGAATGTTGGATATTGCACGCCAACAGCCACTGGTCCCAGGATCATCTGGAATGGTCGCCGCCTGAGGTTGCCGCGTATCTTCTCGACGCCTTTGCGCGACTTTTCCAGATCAGGCTCCCTGCCCCCACATTTTTGAAGGCCCATCGCTGGCGGTTCTCGCAGCCCTATGCGCAGTCGAGCAGGATCATCTGGAATCCAGGCATAGGCTTGGGCGCCTGTGGAGACTGGTGTCATTCACCGACGGTCGAGGGCGCATGGCTTTCGGGCGTCCTGCTCGCTGACGCAATGCTGTCGCAACCGATCGATGCTAGCGTCAATGGAGCCGTCGAACGATGAGCGCTTTGCAAAATGAGACAGGCAAATTTCTGGCCCGGCCCGCAACGGCGGCGATATTCGGCGCGAGTGGCGCGATCGGCCAGGCCGTTGCGCTCAGTCTCGCGCAAGGTGGTCGGTTCAGTTCGGTCCACACCGGCTCGCGAAAAGGTCGATCTGTTCCAGCCCCGAACTGCGTGCCCTTCAGCTTCGACCTGGAGAGTGAGGCGTCGATTGTGGCGGCAGCAGCAACTCTGCCAAGCTCGCTCGACCTGATATTTGTCTGCACCGGCATGTTGCACGATCAGGCGGCGGCAATCGCTCCGGAAAAGACGATGCGTGCCTTGGACGCCAAAGCACTCGCGCGAAGCTATTTGATAAATGCTATCGGCCCCGCTCTCATCGCCAAACATGTCCTGCCACGGCTTGCGAAAGATCGACGCGCCATCTTCGCTGTGCTTTCAGCAAAGGTCGGGTCGATCGGCGATAACCGGCTTGGCGGTTGGCATGCCTATCGGGCAAGCAAGGCAGCACTGAACATGATGATCCGAAATTTCGCGATCGAGATGGGTCGGACACATCCCCAGGCCATCGCCGCTGCCCTCCATCCCGGCACCGTAAGGAGCGCCCTTTCCGCTCCCTTCACCGCCCGCATTTCGACCGGAAAAATCTTCACGCCGGAATATGCTGCGGAGCGGCTGCTCGATGTGCTCGATGGGCTTACACCGCAAGACAGTGGCGGGCTGTTCGCGTGGAACGGAGTCCGGCTGCCAGACTAAAGTGGTACGAGCGGCGCGTCTCCCTCCTTCACGGAAACATCCAACATTCGGTGCGTATAGCAGGCAAATTCCAACATATCGTGAAAGCAAGATGCATAGAAAATTGATTATCGGCAGCCTGCTGGCTGCCACGACTCTACTAGGCGCATGCGCGCTCATCCAGCGGCCCGGACCAGTCGGTAACGTTAATGTACCCGCCCCCGCCAAAGCCGTCGACCTCGCACAGTATATGGGGCTCTGGTTCGAGCAATTCAGATATGAGGCACCTTTTCAGAAGGACATGGACGGCGTCACAGCCAACTATGTGATGAATCCGGACGGCACCGTCCGGGTCGTCAACCGTGGACGCCGGGGATCGAAATGGAAGGAATCGGTCGGCAAGGCCAAGCTGGTCGAGGGTAGCGGCAACGCCAAGCTCAAGGTATCATTCTTCGGCCCATTCTATGGCAACTATTGGGTGCTGGATCATGGCGATGACTATAGCTGGTCTATCGTCGGAGAACCCAGCGGCCGCTATCTGTGGGTACTGACCCGTGACCAACATCCTTCGGACCAGATGAAAACCGAGCTTGCCGAGCGCGTCAAACGGTTGGGATATGACTGGAATCTGGTACGCATCACCCGCCAATGATGGCGCGTTTCGGCATTTCTCATAGCGGGAACTGGACGCACTCAGCCCGCTTTGAGCATCGGGCGGGAGGACGTGAGCCAAATGGACGTATGTTGGAAAAGAGCATCGCTTTTCGGGGAGGTCACCATGAAACTAGCTACCTTGGTCGTATTCGCCTCAATCTATGGGTGCAGCGTCTTCCCGGCCACCGCCGCTGAAATTTCCACGCATGTGCTCGACCTTGCACGTGGCACCGGCGGCAAGGGCGTGCCTGTTGCACTGTCCAAGCGCTCGGCGGATGGCGTCTGGCAGCAAGTGGCCAAATCAACGACGGATGCCAATGGTCGTGTTCGTAGCTTCGACGATGGCGGCCTGTTCGACACGGGCGTCTACCGCCTTGAATTCGATATGTCGAAATATCCCGATGCGTCTGCAAATCCCTTCTTTCCTGAAATTGTCCTGACCTTCCGCGTTGCCGACAAAGAGGGCCATTATCATGTCCCGGTGGTAGTCAGCCCTTATGGATACTCGACTTACCGGGGCAACTAATGTGCAGGGAGCGAAGCTCTTGAGATCCGCGGTCGAAGCCAGTTGGCCAAACCGTCGATGATGTGCAGCTGAGGGTTTGAGAGCCAGTACCTATCGGCCTGCGCTTTCTCTCAGTCGCCAATTGGCTAGCGCAAAGGACAGCCAATCGGCGCATATTGAGTGCAATCTTCTTTCCGCTGCAGGGACATGACGTTGAGACATCGGGGATAGCAAAGGCAAGAAGCGCGGTATCCGTGTCCGGCGGCGGCCCACTCACTATAGTGGATCATGTTTTTTGCACCCGCATCGCCGCGCCGCACGGATGTGTGAGACCGATGCGTTGCCTCGATAGCCAAGGCCCGGCATAGGCGCGCATATGAGTGAATTCGTACAGGCCGCCATTCTCGCCGTGATCAAACGCGCCCCGATCTGGATCCGGCAGGATCTGACATCGAAGGATTTAGGCGCCCGTGTCCGTGCGGAGGAGTCGCTCGCCATGATCATTGCCGACGCCATCCGCAAGCAAGGCGAACAGCCCGAATGATCAGGTCCTGGATGTTCAGGCGATAACGCCGGCAGTCCGTTTCAACTCGGCTATCCGTTCAGCGCAGACTTCATGCACCACACGGCCCAGATCCTCGACCTGTCTGCCAAGCCAGCTGAGTTCCGCCTCGCTGATCTTGTAATGCTTGGAATAGCGGGCCTTCACATAAGCCTCTTTGAGCTTTTCCCAGCGTGCCTGATCGATGCGCCGCTCGCGCGGCCAGACATCGACCAGCCGGCGATCCAGCCGCTCCGCCTGTGTGCGCAGGAATCCGATATTATGGACATGGGGCGTGTAGAAAGTCGTGACCAGAAGGATGCAGTGGTATAGCCGTTCTGTGGCCTGATGAAGGTCAAAAGCAGCATCCTTGGTGTAGCCCTGATTGAGATAGAAGTTGGCTCCCTCGAAGCGCTTCATTGCGGCCGGAAACCACTCCTCGAAATATTCCTGTGCCATGGCAAGCGCCTGGTCGGGCGTCTTTGGCTTGGGAACATGGAGCTCGCCGTCTTCGACCTGATAGAGCGCGATGCCGTCTTCGCGCACGTCCATGAAGAAATAGCGGCCATGGGCCAGACCGTCATTCACCTCCTGCAGCGTATGGACAATGAAATTGACCGGGGTACGGATCGCGTGGGTGATCGCCAGTTCGCGGTTGAAGCGGTCCTCGAGCTTGAGCCAATAATCGACCCGCTCGGTCAGCCGCTTGTCATTGACGATGATGAGGATGTCATAGTCGGACTGATAGCCCTTGGCGGTGTGCGGTTCGTCGACCCATCCGCCCCTGGCATAGCTGCCATAAAGAATGATCTTCTCGATCCGGCCGCGCTTCTTCCAGCCATGGTTGGCGAGCGCCAGCGCATCCTCGAATTCCTCGAAGATGATCCGCACGACCCGTTCGAGCTCGCGCTGTTTGTCGCCGGGCAAATGATCCAGATCGGTCCGCATCATCCTATCCTAGCTTAGTCCGCAGGGCGGCTGCAATCAGGGGCCGGCCGTTCGTCACGATGGCTCTTCACGACGTACGATCTGTTCCAAGATCGCGCGCGCTTCAGTTTGCCAATGGTGCATAGCCGCCAGCGCTGCCGGGGATAGCCTCACCAGCTTGCGGCGGCGATCACGGGGATCGGCAAGCCTTTCAATGACGCCGAGCGCTGCCAGCTTCTTGATCCATCTCTGCGCGGTTGCCGGCGCAATCCCTGCGGCAATTCCTACCGCCGTGACAGAGAGGTCGATCCTTTCAATTGCGCAGGCATAGATGTCGAGCATGATATCCCATGCCGGTTCAGCCGATTGGGCAAGCGCGGCATGATCAGCGCGGCGACGGCGCATCTCAATGATTGATCGGATGAACCTTGCACCATTCTCGTCTTCCAAGGAAATCGGGAAGCAAGGACCGCGCCGCCGCTTCGTACCGGCTTGCGTCCCGCCAGGCTTCGGCGCGCCTTCCGTCGCCATGTTGCCAAAACCGAGCGCCTTGCGCGGTTGATCGGTCATCTCGCCTTGTTCCCGGCAAGACGCAGGTCTGGCCTGTGGATAAGTCCGGCTCATGGCCCGACATGCCGCTGCGCTGGGCTTGCGCCTCTTACCCGACGTGGTCGACGGCAGGCCGGCGCGACCAGGCAGGGTCGACGCCATGGCGGCGGAGCCGATTGCGATGCCGCGCGGTGGCAGCCGCCAGAAAAAGCATCTGCGGCACGGCCCAGAAGGCGGTGCTGATCCAGTAGAGGACAGGAACGATCTGCGGATCGAGCAACCGGATGACATGGCCCATCACCGCCAGCAGCTGACAGGCCGTGATCGCCATCGGCCAGTAGCGGCGCGCGAACAGCATGATCGCCCCCAGCGCGATCAGCATGGCGAGATCGACCAGGAAGATCGCCGATTGGAAGCCCTCTGGCGGGGGAGGCGCATGGATGGAAATCATGATCGAGGCGAAGGTGCCTGCAAGAAAAACTCCTGCCGTGAGCCGCTCGGGGCTGCCGCCCCGCACCAGGGCATAGCTGCAGCAGATTGCCGAAAGGATGAGGAAGGCCAGCAGGATCATGGTCGCTTGTCCACATTAAGGCTGGCCTTCCCTCATTTGCAAATCGGGCTCAGGCGGCGGCTGCAAGCGTGGTGACAGGCGCAGGGGGCGCTTTGGCCTGCTGGCAGGGCCAGGTCGGACCGAAGCTTTCGGGCGTGGCCCCGAAACGCCTGGCGATCCGGCCATATTCGGCATGGGCTTCCACGATCGCTCTCCGGCTCTCCATATGGGCATCGATCGCGCGCCGCAGCTGCGCGAGCGCCGGTTCGGCAATGCCCGGCGGAAGACCCTGATCTTCCTGGACCCTGATCGTTGCGATGATGAGCTCGGCGGTCGAGACGATGCCGCTATCGGCAGACTTCTCGGCCAGCTGGATTGCCGCAGCGACGTTCATGATGCCACCATGGAGCGGATGGTCGGTCGGCTTGGACATGCGCATTCTCCTCGCGCCAGTATCGTGGCGCACCTGCTGTGATGCCGGTGTGGGGAAGGCTCAGTGGGAGAGGCGGCGAAGAAAATCGGCAATGCTGAATAGCATGCCTAGGCCAGCGCTGATCGCGAAGAAGCAGAAGCCGATCGCGATCGCGACCGCTAGAGTGAGAAGCGACCGCGTAACCAGCGTCATCCCGTCCGGTCTCGTTCCATCGAGAATTTCCCGCACGAGCAGGCCGAGATTGACCTGCCCGCGAGGCGGGGTGACGGACCGCCTCTCGCCCTCAAGACCATCCTCCGGCCTGGACCGATCGATGGCGTTCTGGGCGTGTGGCACAGCTGCTGCAGGATCGGCCTGATCGGCTAGACCTATCAAATCGCCCCCTATTTTCTCGGGGGCGCTAGTGGTAGATGGCGGCACGATCCGGGACAGATGCTCGGCATAGAGCAGGGCCGCATGCCGGCGGTCGCGCGCGCCCAGCTTGACGACCGCGTCGCGGATATAGGTGTTGACGGTGCCGGGCCTGATATTGAGGGCGCGGGCAATATCCTCCGAGCTTTTGAGATCGCGCACCATCAGCAGGCATTGGCACTCGCGAGGCGTCAGCCGATCAAATTGCGTCTCGGTCATGCGTGCGTCTGGAACCTCTCGGCCTTCGGGGTGGGGGCATCTTCCCTCAGGCGATATTGCGTTGCAATTCCAAACGCTTTTCCAGCGATGATCGGCGTCGGGATTGGAGACGCGAGGATGATCGTGCCGGCCTTGACCTTGGCCCCGTCGATTGCGCGATCAGCTGTCGCGAACCGCCTGGGCCAATTGCGACGCGATCGCGCGCCGGCGCTCATGATAATGCTCCAGGAGCGCCTTGAGCGCCTGCCATCTCCCGGCGCGCGCAAATTGGTCGATCCGCTCGATTTCGGCTGGGGCGTCGGCCAGCAATTCGGTTTCCATACGGCGATAGGGGCCAAGCCGCGCCGCCGCATTGGCGACCGCCCGGTCCAGTTCGCCATTGCCGGCCGCCATGCCGATCGAACCGAACAGGATCGCGCTATGATCCGCGATGCCATTATGGCCATGGGGAATGGTCAGTGCGGCCTGGCTAGCTTCGAGCCGTTGCACCGCGATGCCGAGCAGTATCTGGTGCCAGTCGAGCAACTGGCTGATATCGGCGGCATCGAGACGGGGCACATGGAAGCCGATCCCTGCCGTGGCCTGGACCAGCCGCTCGCCCGAAAGGCGATTGAGACTGTCGCGCACAGGGGTGATGCTGACGCCCAGCTCCAGCGCCAGCTTCGTCGCCTCGAGGCGAAAGCCCGACGGCCAGGCACCGGCGATAAGCCGCCGGCGCAGCGCATCATAGGTGGGCTCGAGCACGTGGGCCGGACTCATCTCCCTTCTCCACCGCTTTCCAAATACGCGGCCAGCAGCGCCTCCTGATCGGGCCGCAGCGCATCGATCGCACCGACATGGTCGGGCAGATTGTCACCGAGCAGGATCGACGGGCATTGACCTTCATAATTGCCCAGATTGGGGCGATGCTGGGCATATCCGACCAGCGCCGCAAGTTCGGGACTGAAATGTCTGGCCACTGCAGGCGGATAGGCGAGCCACTGATTCTCATAGAGCTTGAGCCAACCAAGGCAGTATCCGACCACGATGGCACGCCTGGCGCTCTGGCTGATATTGGCGCCTGCACAATGGGCCGTCGAGCCAAGAAAGCAGATCGCGCTGCCCGCCGGGCATTGGGCGACGATGGGTTCCTCCTGTTCAGCCCTGGCCATGCCGGCTTCGCCATGGCTGCCGGGGTAGACAAGTGTCGCGCCATTTTCGCGGGTGAAGGCATCGAGCGGCCAGATCACATTGACAAGATATTCATGCGCCCCCTTGGCACCCTGCCACATGTCATGATCGCGATGCGGCAATTGCTGGGCTTGGCCGGGCAGTATCTCGATCGCCTGCATGACATTGAGCTGGATCCGGTCGCAGGCGGGCTTCAGCACGGCCTCGACCAGGTCCATGACGACCGGGTTGAGGACGAGCGCCTGCGCGTGGCGCGAGCGCTTGAGCAGGCCGCCAAAACGCCTGGTCCTCTCGCCATAGAAGCGTCCCTGGCAGAGCGGGGTGGCGGCAAAACTGGGTTCAAGATCTGCATTGAGCGCATGGATGACGTCTGGCGGCAGCGCATCCTCGATGACGCAGTAGCCGTCTCGCAGCAGCGTCTCGCGCATGCTAATGTCGCAAGCCTGTAGGCGCATCATGCGCGCCTCCCATGGCGTGGGGCGCTCAGCTGATATTGAAGCGAGGCATGGATCCCCGCCCGTTCAAGCATGGACGGCGTGCTTGCATCGATATGGATGTGCAGGGCGACGAGTAATTGATCTCGATGCCGAACCGGCTGGCCCAGCGCTTCGCATCGCCAGCCGAATGTCGCGACCTGCGCGAACCAGGAGCGCTCGGCGACGCCGGTGTAGGAGCCGATGCCATTGGCCAGGGCATGATCGACAAGCGCGATCACGAGCTGGTTGCGCGCGTCAAGCCGCTCAGCGGCCCTGAGGTCGCGATCAAGGCAGAAACGGGTGATCTCCCGGACATGGTCGCCGGTCGGGACCGGACCAGCGCACAGATGCGGGAAGATGTCCGCGAGGATATGGGGCCGGTTTGTCTGCAGCAGCCGTGTCGAGGCGCGATGATGCAATTCCGTATCGGTCAGCACCAGATATTGCGCGTCTGGCGTGTCGAAATGGTCAACCTCATAGCGGTCGGCCAGGACCGGAAGATCCCATTTGAGCAGGTCGATGAAGACCCGCTTGCGCGCTTCGAACATGGCGCGGAGCACCATATCCTGGTCGATATGCGGGCCCTGGATGATCGGGGATGGCATGTGCTTTTCCTGTCATGATTGAACATGCACGCATGACATCATCGCAGCCCGACCCCGCCTATACCCAGAAAGGGGGATGGCACCGCCGCGCGCATCGCGCGGCGGTGCGGTCGATCAGACCCGCTCGCGCCAGCGGAATATGTCGGAAAAGCTGATCAGCCCGTCGAACAGGGCATAAAGGATGAGCGAGGCGCGGTTGCTCGTATCATAGCGGTCGCGCGCTTCCTTAAGATGCTGGATCACCGTCTCCTTGCTAATGCCCAATATCCGACCGATCTCCCAGTTGGTCTTGCCCCGCGCCGCCCAGAGCACGCAGTCGCGTTGCCGATCGGTGAGGCGCGGTTTCTTGATGGGGCGCCGCCACCCCGACAACCGGCTCGCCTGGGCGATGGCAATGGCGCCCAATATGTCAGCGATGATGAGCATCCTCTCAGGGAGCGGGCGTTCTGTGGCGGTGACGAACGTGCAACTGCCTGTGACCGTACCGGGCAGGTGACGCGGGACGGTGAAGCCGTCGACCATGCCATGTTTGCGCCCGGTCTCGAAGGTGACCCGCTCGATCGGCGTAATCGGTATGAGATGTTCGATTTCGCGCCATCGAAAGCCCGACAAACTGCTTTCGCCGGCTCTTCGGACCGGATCGGTCTGGGCGAGGTTGAAGCCGATATAGATATCCGCCCAGCTGGCCGGGTAGCTGTGCACAAGCATTGATGTGCCCGAATGTCCGCCAAGGCCGACGTCGACGCTGAGGGCAAAGCGGTCAAACCCCAGCGCTATGGCGATCCTGTCCATCGCCTCATGAAGGGCGTCTGCGGACAGGGCACGAAGAATGGTCTTGCTGAGCGACTCTATCTGTTCCTGATTCATGACTTGGGATCTGCGCCCATGCCGGCGGGCCCAACCCGTTACGTCATGAAGGCGCCCTTTTCCTGGCTCGGGCCGTTGGCGACGTCCCTCACGCCGCGCCGCGAGCGTTTCTGTCTGCCTTTGGCTGCAACCTCTGTTCCCGAAGCGGGAGGACTCTCCTGGTCCGTGGCGCAACTCTGCCCGAATGACCGCCGGTTTCAAGATGCTTTGTGACAATGATGTGACAGGCGATCGATGGCGGCTCGGCCATCGCCGGCCAAGCTTCATTTCGCTTTCCCGATCTCGAGCCAGATCTCATGCCTCGCGGTCACGATCCCGGTGGCAAGGAAAGGGGGCTGCGGACGCCGCGCCTGCGCGGCGGCGTAGGTCTGGCCGCTTCCTCTCAAAATCGGGAGTGGCCGGCGCTACCTGCTAGGCGCGTCGCGACCGGTGGCAACCTGCTGCGCAGCTGCTCCATTGCCATTGCGCCCTGACGGTGCCGACGCCCGCTCGAGCGCGCCTTTCCGCTCGCACCCTGCCGCCCCCCCTAATTCCCGCCCTGCCGGTGGTTTGGGCGGGATCAGCACGGCGCGTCACGGCGCCTGAAAGGTCGAGTCGCCTGCCGCTCGTCCAAGATCGACGGCCAGCACAGCCTGATCAAATGGCCATGGGCAGCAAAAACGCTGCCCATGGCTTGACGCGCCCAGAAAAAATCGCGGCCGCCGCGCGCGGCGGCCTTCCCTCAAGCCATTCTGTTCCCGACCTGATCCCGCATATTTCGCCTTTCCCGACTCGGGCCAGCTATGGTGGCAAAGCACATCGCGGATAAATTTCGATTGCGTCATTATTTCGTGGAAACAATGATCGACCAAGCAGTTATCCCCCTGCAAGTCTCCGCGGCTTGCGCGACCCGACTGGCCCTGCATCAACCGGTGCAGGGTTTTTCGACCCTCTCGGTTGACCTCAGCCTGCCTGCAGTGGGTGGCCGGCTGAGGTTGACTCGATGGCCTAAGGCCATTGCAGATTTCATTCAGATTTCGCTGTTAACAGTCAAATCTATCCAACGGGGCGGCAAGGACTGCGCCAATCTGCTGGATGCCCCGCCTGCCTTTCAGAGCGAAGCGACCCGCCTCAAGGCTGGCGGGGCAAGACCTTATCCCGCTCCAGCCGGAACTGTCCTTGCCCCGCCCGTTGCGAGGTCCAACATCATCCAGCGCGCGCTGGAACCAGCATTGCCAGCCTTTCGCCGGAAGTCCTATCAGTACGTGCCGATACAGGGCGCACCGCGGTCGTTGATTACGGACGAAAACTGTCGCGCCGCTTCATAATGCCGGGGCGCCTGCTATCAGCTATTGACCTTGTCCTTGAGCGCCTTGGCCGGTTGGAAACCGACCTTGCGCGATGCCGGGATCGTCATCGGTTCGCCCGTCCGGGGATTCTTGCCCTCCCGGGCCGCGCTCTGCTTCACCTTGAACTTGCCGAAGCCTGCAATCGAGACATCTTCGCCCTTGGCTGCTTCGTCCGCAATAATGGCCAAGGCTGCGTCGATAATCTTCTTCACGTCCGATTTGGTGACGCCCTGCTGGACAGCAACGGCTTCGATCAGTTCATTTCCAGTCATGGCATCCTCTTTCGCTGGGGGAGGGAGCGTTTTGCCAAACATGCCAGCGGTGGTCGAGCGCACTTCATACTGATTGCAAAAAATACCGCCGCACTCTCATTTTCTGGCCGGCCGCGCCAATCGCCGCCGATTCTTGCGAACCGCCTTGCGATAATGGGTAACTGATGCGCTCATTATCGCAGGGGCCGAGGCGCCAAGGCTACCGGTCATGAACTTCCACTGGAGCAGCGCTGCTGCCTCCATCTTCTCTCTGACCATCAACTGCGCTTCGGCCATGGCTAAAGCGTTTCCGGACATCAGGCGGGGAAGCCGCATGCCAATGACGGACCAAGCCTCAAGCCCAAGGCTCCAGCAATCAAATGTCAGGGACAGGGATGATGCGGTGCGCATGCCGCTATAAGGTCGCCCGTCCGCTGGGGTTCCCGAAATCGAATAGGATAATCTCGAAAATTCGGCGCCGCACCGGGCCGCCGTAGCTTACGCCACATCGCGCCGGCGGGGTTCTCACAGCAGATCCGGCCATCAGCCCGGATAGAGGTCGACACGATCAGCCTGTGGTAGGACGGCATCGAGCAGCAAGGTCCGATGGCAGCCTGCCGGATCGCGCTCGAAGCAAAGCAAGGCGGTAGGACGCCCCTTTGCCAGTTCGACCAGTTGCGCTGCCTGGACAATTGCCTCGGGCAGTTCGAGCTGACCTGAATAGATTTCCGCCAGCCGCGCGTGCTGCCTCTTGCGCGCCGCTTCGCGGCCTGCCGCAGGGGTCCCAAGTGCCTTGAAACCAACATAGTCGATGCCAGCCTCTCGCAGACCGGCCGCTAGGATATTCTTCGAAAATCCCGGGCGGCGCGACAGGGGTAGGGCCCGTACATCTGCCAGGACTTCAACGCCAGCCGCTCTCAGCGCGTCGATCAGTTGCTCCTGGGTCACCCCCTCATAGCCGATGGTGAAAATCTTCATGGTTGGGAAGCCTCAGCCTTGCCACTATTGAGCGCATCAATTGATCTTGGGACCGGCAAGTTCCTGGCGCATCGCTGGGAGCGCCGTTTTCCGGCAAGGCGGGCTGACGCATGAAAGACAAGCATTCCCTAACGGAAAGTATCCAAGACTTGTCGGATTCTTACAAGGCGACTCGCTTGCAAGCTTGTATCTGCTCATGAGCGACCCGAGGCTTTTAGCCTGCTACTGCCCGCCCGGCGCAAACCGGGCGGGCTTTTATTTTGTCGCGCCATTGAACATGGCATGATCTCTGCTGCGCCTCGGTCTCTTCGTCGGTGAAGCAGTGAGCAGATCGATTTTCCGGGATTTTCAAAACATGCTTTGAATCGCCCCCGTCAGCGGAACGGCGGTCGGCTATCGGACGTTCGAGCGACATCCAAAGAGGAGGATGTCATGAAAAATCATCTGTGGATGAGCGTCGCACCGATAGCGGCCCTCGCGCTTGGTGCTTGCAGCCCGAAAGTGGAAGAAAAGGCCGACAACGCATTGAACGATACCGGCGCCGCCGTTTCAGGGGCCGTCAATTCCACCGGCAACGCAATCGACAATGCCCAGCAGGCTCTCATGACGACGCCGACGGGCCAGGAATTTGCGGACGCGGCCGCCAAGAGCGACGCCTTCGAGATCGAAGCCGCAAAGCTGGCGGCAACAAATGCCCAATCTCCTGAGGTGAAGGAATTTGCCAGGATGATGGTCGCCGCCCACTCGGATTCGACCGCCAAGATCAAGGCCGCAGCCAAGACGGCCAGTCCCGCGATAACGCCCAATGCCACGCTGACCAAAGATCAGTCGGAGGATCTCGCGGAGTTGAAGGCACTCAAGGGCACTGAGTTCGACAAGGAATATATTGATGGCCAAGTCGATGCCCATGAAGACGCTCTTGAGCTGATGCGCAAATATGCTGCGGACGGCACGATCGCCTCGCTCAAGCAGGCAGCTGGGGAAATAGCGCCTGTGGTCGAAAAGCATCTCTCGAGTGCCAAGGCGCTCGACAAGGACTGACGTGATGCCGCCTTCGCACGCCGTGCATATCTTTTCGGACAATGAAGAGACGCCGTAGCGACATCTCTCCATGGCCTGGGCCTCATGGCCCCTGCCAGCATGTCTGGCGGGGGCCTATTGACGGGGCGCAGGACAGGCCCTCGGTAGCAGACATCTACACGGAAGAAATCGGGCGCTGCCGGCTTTGCGTCCAGGCTCTGACCGAGCCGCAGTTTTGTCGACTTTACCCGCCATCAATATCTTCGCCCGCACGGTCTTTATGATAAGCGAGGCACAAGTGGATCGCGCCTGTCAGTCCGGACGCAAAGCTTGCCGTGCCCATTGGACAATTGCCTGTACCGGCATTGCGCCTGATTCTCGGGCAATCTCCTTGCCCTTTTTCAAAATCAGCATTGTCGGGATCGTCCGGATAGCATAGCGCGCCGCAATTGCCTGGTCGGCCTGCGTATCGAGCTTGCCGAGCCGCAACCAGGGCTCCAGTTGCGGAGCGGCCGCAGCAAAGGCTGGCGCCATCTGCCGGCAAGGTCCGCACCAGTCTGCCCAGAAATCCACCAGCAACGGGATATCGGATCGCAAGGCGTGCGCATCGAAATTACTGGTGCTTAGTGCGACCGGCGCCGCCGCGAAGAGATCGCCACCGCATTTGCCGCATTTCCCGCCGACACCCAATTTTGACGATGGCACGCGATTGAGCACCGCGCACATCGGGCAGGCAATGATCAGCGCCTGGTTGTCGTTACCGGCCAATGTCAGCCTTTCTTGGCGGGCAGCTTCTTGCGAGCTATGCTCGCAAATTCCTCGAGCTGCTTCTCGGTCATCGACTCTTCCATTTGCTTTGAAGCGCCGCGCAACTTCGATTTGGGTTGATCGCCGCGCTTGGCGGCAAGAGCGGCACCGGCCGCCTTTTGCTGCGCCTTGGAGGTTGCAGGCATATCCTCATCTCCCAACATCAGATAGCCCAGAAACGCATCATCCCTGCATTGGTGCCAGCATGCCGCCCTCCTGTCCCAACAGTCGAACCAGGTCCACTCGCGGGTTCTCAGGACTGCTGTGAGAGTGCCACAGGCTGTGGATCTTGGCTCGGAGCATGGTGAAGGCAGACCTGACGCCATCTGTCTGCCCAGCCCCATTCTCCCTCATCCTGGCCTTGGAGCAGCGTGATTACCTCATGCCGTCAACCCCGCGAGGAGGTTCCCGGATGCCATAGCCATCCGTGACGTCGGTAATCAGCTGCCCCCTGGGCTTGGACATCGGGAATGGTCCCGAGCAGACAAGGAGATCACATTATGGCTACCATCGTCGCGAACCTCATCGTCAAGGGCGATAGCCTTGAAGGCACGCTCGCCACCCTGACCATCAGTGCCCCCATCACCGTTGTGCCCAACGCCCGCAAATCGAAGGAGGCGGAGCCCGATTACCGGATCATCAGCCGCAGCAATGGTTTCGAGCTCGGTGCTGGCTGGAGGAAATTCGCCCAGTCGACCGGTGCCGAATATGTCTCGGTCGTTCTCTCGGCCCCGGAATTCGGGACCATCTACGGCAACATCGCCAATGCGCCGGGGAATGACCCGATGCGCAAGGTCATCATCTGGAATGCACCGGCCTGATCGATGCGTCCCGGTCCGCCATTGGTGGACCGGGGCGTGCCGACTGACAGCCCGGCAATGGATTGTGGTTCGCGGCGCCCTGCCGCCACGCTCTGGTCGTCGGGCAGATGTGCGCTGCGGTGGGAGAGAGCACCTTCCCTCATTGGATAAGGGGTGGCCCCTGACCATTTGGCTGCGCATGGTCGCGATCGCTGCACGTCTCCATACCGGTCGCCTGCTTGTTGCGCTATCATCCTTGCCCTGCCAGCGGTGAGCGCAATCCAGCAGGCAGCGCAAGCCTGCAGAATGATTTGGGGACGGGACAGAGCTGCCGATCCGGTCTGCCGAGATCCTCGTTGCCGGCATCGGCGACAGCTGGGCGCAAGGATTGATGTCCGCCTGATCGAGGATGAGCGCTTGTCAGTCATGGCTTCAGCCGTGCGCGCCGATCCCCGACCCATCCCACATTGCCAATCGTCAAACATGTCCGTTGCCCGTTCGTGCCGCGCCATGGGCCTCTTTCCCTGCGCATCTGCACCAACATCGCCTGCGGCTGGAAGGCTTGCCGCAATGGCGCCGCTCGCAGTTTCTTCCCCGCGGCGCTTCGCGTCGCTCCTCGCGAGCCAAGAAACGGCTGTGGCCCCGTCCTTCGCTTGCGCTGCGGGCCTGACAGCTGCGGCGCCTTCCTGTTGCTGCCCCTCATGCGCATCGAGGCCGCAATGGCGCGGCTCGAGCAACAGAAAAGGACTGGATCATGTCGAAGATCGGCAGCTTCAAGAAGGTCTCGGGCGAATATCGGGGCCAGATCATCACTCTCACACTGCTGGCCAAGTCGGTCCGCATCGTCGAACAGGTCACGACCAGCGAACATGCGCCCACCCACCGCATCTATGCCGGCGAAGCCGAGGTCGGTGCCGGCTGGGTCAAGACCCGCAACGAAGATCGCCCCTTTCTCTCCATCAAACTCGATGATCCCAGCTTCACTGCTCCGATCTTCGCGCAACTTTTCGAGGGCGAGAATGGCGAACATGATCTGGTCTGGAATCGCCCGCCCCGCCGTGGCGCGGACTGACTATGGAAAGGTTCGCTCCCCCAAGGGGGCGAACCGTCCCCATTTGCGGGGATAGCGACCCCCTGATGATGGAATGGCTGAGCTTTTGCCGCCACGCCAACTTCCCGCCATGGCAGAGCGAACAGGCATGGGTGGCAATGAAGCGGCAGGGCGCCAGCAGCTCGATCTGCCTGGCTTTGCGCAGGAATTTCTCCGCCGCAACCCACGCTACCGCGCCGAATATCATGCGCTTGCCATCCTGCCAGCTGGACAAGCGCCATCGGCGCGGGAGGTGATGGCCCGGCGCTGGGGCCTGAGCTTTCCCCTGTGCCCCCGACATGTTTGCCGCAGCGCAGCCCGCGCTCTGGCATCCGCAGGCGGCGCCGGCGGTCCTCATCCTGGACACCGCGCCGTTTGAGGGCGCGGCTCCTGCTCTCTCCGATTTCGAGGGGCAGCCTGACATTCTGGTCGATCAACTGCTCGAAAACGGGCGTCACATCGTCCTGGCAGACGGCGGCGGTCTGCACCGCCTGTGGCTGCGCCCCGGGCCGGCCGACAGATCACTTGCCTATATGGTCATCAGAGACGACGCGATCGCGCTTCGTCAGGCCATGGTGCGCCGCTTCGAGCGGCGCACGGCGGGCGGCCGCGCCGGCCGAGCGCCGCCCGGCATTTGCCCCACGTCATTTCAGCGCCAGCGCCTATCCATGCTGCTCGACATACTCGATGCTGCCGGCGCGCGGGACGAAGCCCGGCTGACGACACACGAAATCGCGCGCAGCCATGTCTATGCCCACATGCAGGTGGGGCAGGGCAGCGAATGGAAATCCTCGTCCCAGCGCCGCCGCACCCAGCGCCTCATCGATGAGGCCCGGGCATTGATGGAGGGCGGCTATCGCAGGCTCCTACGCCCCTGAGCGCTACGCGGTGCGACAAAAACCCGGCGATCCAGATAGCCGCTCCACCATGCCGGACGCGCTTCGCCATCCTCCGCCGGACGGTCCGCTGATCTTCGATCCCCGGCCCACCTTCGATGGAGAATGATCATGAGCGCCAATCGCGCCCTGTCCTCGCCGCAATATCTCAGGACACCCGACGCCGCCCTGCATCTCGGCCTCAGCCCGCGTACGCTCGAAAAGCACCGCTGCTATGGCACCGGCCCGGCTTTTCACAAACTTGGTGGGCGCGTCGTCTATACGATCGACGCGCTCGACAGCTGGGCAGCGCTCGGCTTGCGGCGCTCGACCTCCGATCCGGGTTCAGGTGTCTGCCTGCCCGCCCGCCGGTTCGATGGCCCGGTACGGCGCTGAACCGATGGCACATCATAGCGCTCTCACCGTCCGGGACGAGCCGGACCGCGCGCAGCTCGAGCTGTTCCGTTCCATTCCCGGCAATATCCCGCCCCGCGATGCCCAGGATCTGATGGCATGGCCCTTCTTCAGCCTCGCCAAGTCGCCTCGGACCGTGCCGATCGCCTTTGAAATGGGCCAGACCTGGATATCGGTCGAGGCCGTGCATCAGCATGGCATGGCGACGATCTGGGATGCCGACATCCTGATCTGGGCAGCGAGCCAGCTGGTGGAGGCCCGCGACGCCGGCCGGCCGACCTCCCGGCTCATGGCGACCACGCCCTTCGAGATACTCACCTATATCGGACGCGGGACCAGCCGCGACAATTATGACCGATTGAAGGCGGCGCTCGATCGGCTGCAGGCGACCAGTGTCGCGACCTCGATCCGACAACAGCATGAGCGCCGCCGGCACCGCTTTTCCTGGATAAATGAATGGCAGGAGCGGCTCGACGGCAAGGGCCGCCCCCTCGGCATCGAGCTGATCCTGCCAGACTGGTTCTATGCAGCTGTGCTGGATCGTGCGCTCATCCTGACCATCGATCCCGCCTATTTTCGCCTTACAGGAGGTCTCGAGCGCTGGCTCTATCGAATCGTGCGCAAGCATGGCGGCCGACAAGTTGGTGGCTGGAGTTTCGACCTTTCCCATCTGCACGCAAAGTCTGGCGTACTGTCACCCTACAAACGTTTTGCCTTCGAACTGCGGGACATTGTCCGCCGTCAGCCGCTGCCCGGCTATCACCTCCTCATTGACCGGGACAGTGGACGCGAGCGGCTGAGTTTCGCACCGATCGCGCTCAGCGGCTTTGAGCGCGCCCTGCGCCGAACCCGTGCGAGCCAGCAGCGATGAGCCGACTTCGCCTCGTCCTATCGGGAACCGGTGGGCTCGTCCTATCAGGAACCCGATCCTCGTCCTATCGGGAACCGAGACCAGCGATAAGCCGCTGGCATCGCTTCCGGAATCCCGCCCCCTCTAACCATGCTAATAGGAAGGAATCTTCCAGATTCCTTCTAACGCGGTGCGCCGCGCGCCTGGTGATCGCATCCCCATGCCGTGAGCGAGACGCAAGATGACGCCAGCACGGGACCGCGCTGGCCCCGGCACAGCCGTGGCGGACAAGAAGCTTCACACCGACATCGAACTTGTCTGGATCGAAAAGCGCATCGAACATTGGATCCGCTTCGGCAACGCAGTGGACGAGACGATCCACTCGCGCTGCACACGCATATTGCGCTTCCCTCCCAACAGTCCTGTCGCATTGGTTCGGTGGTCGGCGAGCGACTATGGCACGATCCGATCGCGCATCGACATCATGTGCACGGTGATACCGGGCGAGGCCTGTTCGACGCTGCCATTCGTCCGCCCGGGCGCGCAAATCTGGCTCAGCATCGAGGGCGGGCCCAAGGTCCAGCTGGTGCTCGAGACAATCGATGCCATCGAAGCGGCCGGCATCGATCCCTGCGCTGTCGTGCCCGAACATTGGAGCCATGTCGCCGACCGGATTGCAGCGGGCGAGCAGCCACGCGCCTACACTGCCGAGCGCCATGTGGCGTGGCGCAAACGCAAGGCGCTCGGACGATGAGCCGGGCTTTCTATCGTCTCGCAACGCTGCTCGCAGCGCCGGGCTTTGCCATCGCCTTTGCCATGATTGCAGTCAGCGGACCCGCGCCACGCCTGCTCTGGAACAGCAGCGCGAGTGCGCCCGTCGGGCTCTATCTCGTCCATGTCGGCGCACGGGCGCGGCGCGGTGCCTTCGTCGCCGTCATGCCGCCGCCACGGCTTGCCGCCTTCATGGTGCGGCGTCGCTATCTAGGCGAAAATGTGCCGCTACTAAAGCGGGTCGCAGCGACGGCCGGTGCCCGTGTCTGCAACGCCCAAGGCATTATCAGCATAAATGGGATCGCCCGCTCGATCGCCCACGCGCGGGATCGGGAAGGCCGTGCACTTCCAGGCTGGGTTGGGTGCCGCACGCTCGAGAGGGGCGAACTCTTTCTCCTCAATGCGCCGGCCGACAGTTTCGACAGTCGCTATTTCGGTCCGCTTTCCAGCCGGACGGTGATCGGGATCGCGACGCCAATCCTCACGCGCGCCGCGCCCGATGCGCCCTGGCGGTGGCGCCGCGATGCGACAGCCCAGACCGACAAGGAGAAAAATCGATGCATATCGGTAAATTCCGCAAGGTGATCGGCGGCTATGCCGGCCGGCTCCAGACATTGAGCCTCGATCTCGACATCCGAGTCCTGCCCGCCGGGCGAAAGGCAAGCGCGACAGCGCCGGACTGGCATGTCGTCCTTGCACGCGGCGACGCGCGCATCGACGTTGGCTGCGGCTGGACGCGCACCAGCGACAAGGCCGGCCCCTTTATCGCCCTTCTGCTCGATTGCCCGTCTTTCTCTCGTCCACTCCGGGCAAACCTCATGCGCTCCGATCGCAATCCCGCTGACCATGCCTTGCTCTGGTCGCGCAGTCTGCCGCGCCCTAGGGAGGCGCAGCCATGACTGCCAGATCCGCAATCATGCGCCGTCGCCTGCCCTGTTTTCTGCTGGCCGGCCTCCTAGGCTGTGCCATCGCAGCGCCGTCACGCGCCCAAGAGCATGGCCTGATCATCGCCGAAGCCGCGTATCGCTTCGCGCTTCCCGAGGACCTGATCCGCAGCGTCATGGCGGCAGAGAGTGCAGGCGATCTGCGCGCCGCATCGCGTGCTGGCGCCATGGGACTGATGCAGATCATGCCTGCAACCTGGTCTTATCTGAGCAGACGCCACCATCTGGGTAGCTCTCCCTATGAGCCCAGGGCCAACATATTGGCAGGGGCTGCTTATCTGCGCGAAATGATCGACCGCTATGGGGATCTACGCCTTGCTCTGGCGGCCTATAATGCCGGGCCGGGGCGCGTCGACGCCTACCGCAAATATGCCCGTGCCCTGCCCGCCGAGACCATCACCTATGTCGCTCGTGTCACCGAAAGGCGCGAGGCTGATGCCCGCAATATGTTTGTCCCCATGCCGACCGACTGGCGCGCGTCGCGCCTCTTCTCTGGCGGGATCGCCGCGATGAAGCCGCCGGGCGATGGCGCTGCTGCTCGTTCCGCGCTCACCGCTTATTTGCATGGTGAGGATGGCTTTGTGGATGTGCTGCCGACGATCTTCGTACGGCACTCTACTGGCTCGGCGCGATGAACCATCGTCCTACCGCCCATGTCGCAGTTGCCGGTCGGAGCGCCGCATGGTCGAAGCCGGTCATGCTGGCGAGCGTTGATTGGGGCGCCCATTGGGCAAGGTTCCAGGGCTGCGATGCTCCGCATCGAGCCAGCAATTTTGATACACACCTCACGCACGGGTGCATCGCGCATTTCTGCGGGGTTGACGGGATGCCGATAGCATCTCGCCAATCGCAACGGCGCGGACATGGCGCAATTGCGCCATTTCTAGCGATGGCAAATAGCATCTCGTCACAGGTAGTGCGATGAGCGCTCGGGCCCAAACCGTGCGGCTCTCTCCAGCCCAGCATCGCATCCTTGCCGAATTCGCCCGGCAGCGCGGCTTGAGCGAATATGCCATGCTCGCTCGGGTCGTGGACCAGGGGCTGATCGCCCTCGTCCAGGGAACAGGCAGCGCGATCGACACCCGCGAGATCGTGACCGAACTTGCAGCGGTCGGCACGCATGTCATCGACCTCGAGCATATGCTCGACCGCACGCTGTTCACCGCCTGCGCAGCCTATTGCTACGCCCGCAGCGCGGCGAGCGGCGCAGGCAAGAGCGACGAAGTCCTCACCCAGGAGATCCATGCCGCCTATGATCGGCAGCGGCGGCTCGCGCAGGAACATCGATCATGACCCGGCGAGACGATCGCCGCGACCATGCAGACGCCCTGCGCAAGCATCATCTCGGTATCGAGGGCGCGCGCCTCAAGCGGCAGGCCTTGGTGATGCTGGCCTCTATCGCCATCGGCGGACTGTCCTTGCCGACCATCTTGCTGAACAAGGACAGCATGCTGGCCACCGGCACCTATTATTGGGCCAGGACCAAACTCTTGGCCGTATCGGCCTGGAAGGCGGACACGGGAATCGATGTCCACTATCCCGACCATATCGAGGAAGGACGATCCGCCCGCCAGATCATCGCCCATCCCTATTTCCACCACCAAGTGGATCTTCTCTGGGCCTGCATCAAAGGCGGCAGCATGCTGGGCTTTGCTGGCTGGCTCGTTGCGCTGATCGCCATGCGTCATGCGATGGCCCGGCGACGTGAGCGCCTGCTGGCCGATCGCTGGATCGGCGGAACGCAGGTGGCGGACGAGAAGAAACTCGCCAGGCTGACCGGCAGGCAGGCCGATGCCCGCACCCTCTCGATTGGAAAGGTACCAATTCCCACCCGCCTCGAAACCCGTCACATGGCCATGATCGGCACAACCGGGAGCGGCAAGACCACAGCCTTGCGGCAATTGCTCGACGGTATCGAGGCGCGTGGCGAAGCTGCTTTGGTCTATGACACAAGCGGCGAGTTCATCGCACATTATTACGATCCGGCGCGCGGCGATATCATCCTCAATCCGTTCGATGCGCGCTGCGCCTTCTGGTCGCCGTTCGCCGAGATCGCCCATCCCGCCGATGCCGACCGCATCGCCCACCAGTTGATCACCGAAACCGGGAAACATGATAGCGACGTGTGGCTCGATACCAGCCGCATCCTTGTCGCCAACATGATCAGGGCTTTGTGGCGAGAGAAGAATGGCACTCTGCCAAACCTGCTTCATGCCCTGAAAAACCGGACCAGGGATGATCTCAAGCAATGGCTCGCCACCAGTTCATCGGCACGCACCTTTGCCGACGATGCCGACCGGGCAACGGGCAGCGTCCTTTTCATGCTCGCCAAGGCCGCGGACCTTATCCAGTTCCTGCGCGCCGAGGGCGCCAAGGAGAGCCCCTTTGCCTTTCGCACCTTCTTCAACGGGCTCGATCGGCATTCCGGCGCGCGGCCCTGGATATTCGTGCCAAGAAAGGAGGACTATTTCGAAGCGTCCAAACCCTTGCTCGCCTGTTGGCTGGAATGTGCGGCAAGCGCCGTGCTGGGCCTGCCCCCTTCCGATACACGGCGCATCTGGTTCGTGCTGGATGAACTGGCCGACCTGCCCCGCGTCGACAATCTGGCGCGGCTGCTGCCCGAGGGCCGCAAATTTGGTGCGGCGGTGATATTGACCTTCCAGGCGCTGGGGCAGATGCAGCACCGCTACGGGCCGCAGATCGCCGAGGCCATGCTGGGCTGCTGTAACAGCAAGCTGTTCCTGCAAAGCATCGACGGCGAAACGAGGAAATGGGCCAGCCAGACCATCGGCGAGTGCGAGATGGAAATGCGGACCAAGGCCGACATTCTGGTAGACGGTGATGAGGGCCACCAAATCAGCTTGGGCAAGCGGCGAGAAGTCCGCCCGGCCGTCTTCGAGAGCGAACTGCGCCTTGCGCGGCATGATGGCTATTTGCTGCTGCCCGACGGATTGCCAGTAGCCAAAATCCGGCTGACCGCCGATCATGTCGCGCGGCGCGGCCCCCCACGCCAGCCGCGGCTTATTGAAGCCGATCCGGCGACCATGCTCTGGGGCAAAGCTGCGCCAGCGTCCCCGATATCTCCGGCACCGCCATCTCCAGCAGCGTCGTCACCGCTTTCCACCCAGCCCGAGAGCCAAGGGCCAGTATGATGGTGGCATCGGTATCGGCATTGACCAGCTCGGCGCAGGCGAGCAGCTATTATGAGGCCGATGACTATTATGCCGAGGGCGGTTTGTCGCCCTCCCATTGGCAGGGCCAGGGCGCCGAAGCGCTGGGTCTGTGCGGGGAGGTGGACCGCGACCAGTTCCGTGCCTTGCTGGACGGCAGGATCGGCGATCTGCAGCTCGGCGCCTTTCGGGATGGCGCGCTTCACCACCGTCCCGGCTGGGACGTGACCTTGAGCGCCCCCAAGTCGGTGTCGATCATGGCCCAGGTGGCAGGCGACCGGCGCTTGATTGACGCCCATGGCCATGCCGTGAAAATCGCGATGGCGCATGTCGAACGGCATATGGCCGCGACCCGTGTACGCGACGGCGGCACCGTTGCGCGCGAGGCGACCGGCAATCTGGTCATTGCCAGCTTCCAGCATGGCACCAGCCGTGCCCAGGACCCGCAGCTTCATACCCACAATGTCATCATGAATGCCACGCAGGGTGAAGATGGTGGCTGGCGCAGCCTAGAACCGCGCGCGCTCTACCAGCTGCAAAAGCAGATTGGAGCCATCTATCGACAGAAACTGGCCTTGAAGGTGCGAGAGCTCGGCTATGAGATCGATGCCGGCAAGGAGTCCATGTTCGAGATCACGGATGTGCCAGCCGGTGTCATTGACGCGTTCAGCACCCGAAGTGCCGAGATCGAGGCAGCGCTTGTCGAAAGGGGAACATCTCGTGATGCCGCCAGCGCTCTGGAGAAGCAGATTGCCGCGCTCGACACGCGCGAGGCCAAAGTCCTCGCCGACCAGACGGGACTTGTTGCGCAATGGCGGGAGAGGGCCGCCAAGACCGGCTTTGGGGCAGAAGTGAGGTCGATGATGGTAAGAGAGGCTCAGGCCAGAATGGCCGATCCTTCTCATCGCGCCAGGATGGCGTTTGAGGGCGAGAATGGCGCAGCCCGCGCTGTCGCCCATGCCGCCGCCAGTCTGGGAGAGCGGCAGTCGCTATTTTCCGAGGCCACCTTGAGACAGGAGGCTGGACGGATCGGGCTGGGCCGGATCGGCTACGAGCAGATCGGGGCCGCAATCGATTTGGCCACGAAGAAGGGGGATTTGCTGGAACGTGTCTATATCGACCGGCGCGGCGCCGAATTTTCCGGGTTCACCACCCGGCAGAATGTCGAGACCGAAACCAGGATGCTGCGGATCGAGGCGGACGGGCGTGGGGGACTTGCCCCAATCGCATCCCCACTTGCGGCCGCAAAGGCGGTTGCCAACGCTGCAGTGCAAGCCGAGCGCGCAGGTTTCGGCTGGAACCCCGATCAGCGCTCTGCCACCCAGAAGCTCCTGAACAGTTGCAACCGGATCACGGCTCTGCAGGGCTATGCCGGCACGGCCAAAACCACGACTGTACTGGCGACCTTTGCCTGTGAGGCTGCGGCGCGAGGCGTGTCGATCACCGCACTTGCGCCCACCGCATCAGCGGCGATGGTGCTTGGGCAGGCGCTGGGCACAAATGGCAATACCGTGGCCCGACACCTGTTATCACCGCAGCGTGGCGATATTGGTCGACCTGCCGCGTGGATCGTGGATGAAGCATCCCTGTTGTCGGCTCACGATATGGCACGACTGTTCGAGCTTGCAGCCAAGCATGATGCCCGCATCCTGCTTGTCGGGGATGTAAAGCAGTTGGGTTCAGTCGAGGCGGGCGCGGCCTTTGCCCAATTGCAGGACGCCGGCATGGAGACCGCCAGGCTGGCCGAGATTGTGCGACAGACCAATGGTGCCACCAAGGAAGCCGTGCTGGCTTCGATCGATGGGGATGCCAGAACAGCCATGGCAGCGCTGGATCGAGGTGGCGGGCAGGTCATAGAAAACGCGGATCGGAATGAGCGCTTTGCTGCCATCGCCCAGCGATATGCCGCGCTCGACAAGACAGGACGTGCCCGCACCATCATCATCGAGCCGTCGCGCGAAGGGCGCGATGTGCTGACCGCAGACATTCGCACCGCCCTCGCTCGATCGGAGATATTGACCGGTCCCGCCGTTGCCGTGGAAAGCCTCACCAACAAGGGGCTCACCCGAGCCGATGCGCGCGCTCCGCTGAGTTACGACAAGGGCGACGTCGTCAGCTTCACTCGTGACTATGCCGATAAGGGGGTGGCGCGGGGAGAAGCCTATCGCGTCGAGAGCATAGATCCGGTCAAGGCTGCCATCACACTCAGGGCCGAGGATGGGCGCGCGGTGGACTGGCGCCTGCGGCAATGGGGGGCAGGTCATGCTCAGGCTTTCTTGGCCCAGTCGATCGACCTCAAGGCCGGCGATACGATCCGGTTCACCCGCAATGACCGCGAGACGGGGCGGGTGAATGGCGCCCGTGCGCAAGTCCTTGCGGTTGATCAAGAGGCGCGCACCGCCACGGTCCAGACTGGACGAGGGAAGATCGAAACGCTCCATCTCGATTCCGCCCGCGACCGGCATATTGCCCATGCCTATGTCGATACCGCCTTTGCGGCGCAGGGCAGGACCGCCGACCACGTCATCATCCATGCCGACAGCAGAGCGACCAACCTGGTCGATCAGAAGTCCTTCTATGTAGGGATCTCCCGAGCAAAGCTGTCCGCCACCATATACACTAATGATCGCGACAGGCTCGTGGCTGCGATCGGTGAGCGGACCGGCCAAGTTCAGACGGCCATATTTCAGGCCAAGGCCCCGGCACTTGCAGCTGGCGCTAGGAAAGACGCTGGTCTGGGATGAGGCTGGGCCTTCATCCTGGCAGGGTAAAAAGTGGCGGCATCAAACAATTCGATTGGTTCGCGCCGGGCAACGTTCCCGCCTAGAAGTGGACCAACCGCTGTAGGGGGCCGGCGCCGGGCGCCCCGGCAAACAGCGATCGACGGTCGGGAGCGGACGGTCGGAGATCAGTGTCGCCTCGATCGTGAAACCAATTGCGCGCGCGCTTTGTTTGTTTCGACGATGAGTCGAAAAAGGATATCGATGATGCCCACGACACCTAAAACTACCGACGGTCCAGAGGACACCGGCGCTGGCGAGCGCACCAACCGGAAGGCCGCCCAGAAGGTCTCGCCGGGAGATAGTAGCGCAACAATCGCTGGGGAAGGGCTCGGAAGCCCTGCCATACGTACCACAGACATCGACGAGCCCGACGCCCCGGCTCCGACTAGTGATCGTCCAGATAGAGGTCCGAGCGGTGCCGCGACAGCAGGAAGATTCCCAGATAATTTGCCCAAAGAGTCTCGAAGCTAAACCCGAGCGTGATTGCAGTGACGGGTAGATAGCGGACTGTTTCCAATTCTCCCTAAGCAAACTTGAAGAGGCGCTGGGAACAACGGAATCGGTCGCAAGCTGCCATCAGGCATATGCCTTGGAAGTGACGGGAGGTATCGCCATTCTCACATTGCCCAGTGAGGCTCATGGCTTCATAAGGGACTATGACAATTCCCCTAAAGAATTTAGCCGCCCTTTCCCGCATCCAAGAGAATTGGCTTGCCGCGAAAGAGCGGAAATTGCTGAACTGGTTATGCGCTCAAATGCCGCAGTGCGTCACCCCCGATCTCCTGACGGCCTTGGGCATGTTCGGTGCATGTTTGATTTTCATAGGCTATGTGGCAAGCAATCTACACACATCGTGGCTGTCGCTCGCCATTGTTGGTTATGTCGTCCAATGGTTTGGGGATTCAATGGACGGGAGCATCGCTCGCTTTCGCCGCATTGAGCGTCCTTCCTATGGCTATTTCATCGATCATAGTTGTGATGGGCTTGCGACCCTACTCATCCTTGCCGGCATCGGCCTCAGTCCGTTCGTCACCATGGACATCGCGATGGTGGCGCTTGCTGGATATTTGCTGCTCTCGATCCACGCCTATCTTGCTGCGCGCGTGCTGGGAGAGTTCAAGCTGTCATATCTCGCAGCGGGCCCGACCGAATTGAGATTGATGCTTATCGCGCTCACGCTGATGATGATGGTTTTGGGTTCTGGTCCAGGATATTTTGGGCGCCTGTCGGGCTTCGACCTGTTTGTCGGGGCAGCAGGCTTTATTCTTATTCTTCTTTTCGTCATTCAGACCTTGACCACGGGCCGGCGGCTGGCGCGCTCCGAGCGCTGGGAAGGGTGAAAAGCAGCGTCTCAGGGGCGATGGCGGATTGCAGATTTAGAAACCGTAGCATGAACGACGCAAATGGTCGCTTCCCTTCCAGCTGGTTTCCGGCAACGCCCAGGGCAATACATTCCATGAAGGCACGTTCCCGGATATTCACTGCCATAACGGCCCCACAGTGATGCGGGGCCGTTATTTGCATCACGCGATACCGGCGCCTCCCGTCACACCATAGACTTCGCCCGTGATATAACTGCCCTCCTGCGAGGCAAGCAGCACATAAACGGGCGCAATCTCGACTGGCTGACCAGGACGACCGAACTGGCTCTGCCCGCCGAACTGTCTGACCTTTTCCTGCGGCTGCCCCCCGCTGGGCTGCAGCACGGTCCAGAATGGACCGGGCGCCACCACATTGGCGCGGATGCCCTTCTCGATCAGCTGCTTTGCCAGCGCCTTGGTATAGGCGACGATGCCGGCTTTGGTCGTGGCATAGTCCAGGAGAATGGCCGACGGCTCATAGGCTTGCACCGAGGCGGTGGTGATCACGGATGCGCCAGCAGGTAGATGAGGAACCGCCGCCTGCGTGATCCAATGCATGGCATAGAGATTGGTCTTGAGCGTACGGTCGAAATCTTCCGAGCTCACGGCTGTCACATCATCGCGATATTGTTGATGACCAGCATTGATGACGAGGATGTCGAGGCCGCCTAGGCCAGAGAGCGTTTCATCGACAAGTTTGCGGCACCAGCTCTCATCGGTGATGTCGCCCGGTAGCGCCAAGGCCGTGCGCCCTTCAGCCTCGATGAGGGCGACCACTACCTTTGCGTCAGCTTCTTCACTTGGAAGATAGGAGATGGCGACATCAGCGCCTTCTCGCGCAAAGGCAATGGCTGCAGCCCGGCCGATGCCGCTATCGCCACCGGTAACGAGCGCCTTGCGGCCCTTGAGCTTTCCTGAACCGACATAGCTGTCCTCGCCATGATCAGGCTTTGGATCCATGTTTGCTGCGATGCCGGGAACCGGTTGCGGCTGCTCTGGAAATGGCGGCTTGGGATATTGCGCGCGCGGGTCCTGCATGGTGAGACGCTCTGCCATGTTCGCTCCTTGCTGAGTGGAATGATGGACATTGTCCGGGTTGCCTCCTGAGGCAACAGGGCAATTTACGAGCCGCAAGGGCATCTGGTTCCAGTGAATGAGCTGCGTAGACCGATCGGCGGGAGCAGTTGCGATGGCGGCGGCGCGCGCCCTTAAACGATGGTAGAGTTCATATCGGCGCAAGACGCGCATGCTAGACGCATCATCCGTGGTGAAAACGGCGTTCAGCTGAGGCGATCTGTCGTGACGGAGGGCGGGAGGCCGGGCTTTGAGGTCCTGTTCTGCGAGCTCATACGGTGCCGATACCGCGTGGCGCTAACAGGAAAAGAGCTTAATTCGCATCAACTATGGCAGTTGCCATGGCACTCAATGGCGCCACGGGAATTGCACTGACATGGCTACCGCAATCGCTTTCGTCGGCGCAGGTCCGACCACCATCTATACGTTGAACGCGCTGATTGAAGCCCTAGGCAATTTACCAGGCCGGCCTGACGCCAATATCACCATATTTGAACTGCAATCCCAGCCAGGTCTGGGCACCCCATATCGGCCAGGCTGGAATGATCCCGCCATGCTGTCCAACATTGCGAGCGTCGAAATTCCGCCTCTGGCAGAAACGTTGATCGATTGGCTCGGCCGCCAGGATGAAGATCGGCTTCGCGCACTCGGCATTGATCGATCAGGCATCGACGAACGGGCTTTTTACCCGCGGGTAGCGCTCGGCCGGTTCTTTCTCGACCAGTTCACCCAACTGGTCGAGCGCGCCCGGTTGAAGGGGATCGACGTTCATGTCCGCGCGCGAACCAAGGTAGTCGACATTGAAGTTGAAGGAGACAGCCTGAAGCTGATGATCGCCCCAGCCCGCTTGCCCCAGTCAATCGAGTGGTTTGATTATGTCGTCCTGGCGACCGGGCATCAGTGGCCCGAAGAGCCCGAAGTGCGACCCGGCTATTATCTGAGCCCATGGCCGGCAAGCGCACTTCAGCGGATTTCCGCTACAAAGGTTGGGCTGCGCGGAAGCTCACTGACGGCCATTGATGCCGCGGTGGCTCTGGCTGTCGCCCACGGTCAGTTCGAATGCCGGAACGGCGGAGCTCTGACATATCGGTCAAAGCCCGGCCATGAAAAGCTTCAGATAACGATGATGTCGCGCAAGGGCCTGCTTCCGGAAGCTGATTTCTACCATACTATCCCCTACATACCGCTTTCGATCTGCACGGAAGCAGCGATCACAAGCCTGATCGAGGATGGAGAAGGCGATATTCTCCGTCGAGCCTACGCGCTTTTCCGGCAGGAGCTGCAGGAGGCTGACCCGGATTATGCGAAACGCATCATGCTTGCAGACCTCGCGCCCGAACAGTTTTCGGATCGCTATTTTGGAGAGCGCGCCAACGTCGATCCATTTGAGTGGGCAGCGACCAACCTGGCAGAAGCCAAGCGCAACTTCGCCAAGGAAGTCACCGTTCCATGGCGCTATGCCATCTTGCGGATGCATGAGGTGATGGCACTGATCGTTCCGCATCTTGATGAAGATGAACTCGAGCGGTTTGATCGCTTTCTAAAGCCGATATTCATCGACGACTATGCAACAGTGCCACACCTTTCCATCGAACGCCTGATAGCACTACATCGGGCAAAAAAATTGGATGTGAAGGCATTGGGAGAAAATTACAGAATCGATAGTCATCAAGCCGATTCCGGTGTGCATGTGTTGATTGATGGCGAAGATCACCATTATCCTGTGTTCATCGAAGCAACCGGACAGCGTCCACTCAATGTTGACGCATTCCCCTTCCCAACCTTGATCGAACAAGAAATCGTCCAAAATGCCGCAGACACGCAAGGCTGCAGCGTCAAAGGTGTCGCAATCGACGAGCTCTATCATCCTGTCTCTGACGACCCGGCGGCGCGACGCATATTCTGTCTAAGCCTACCTTTCATTCTTGGTCGCCATCCCTTTGTCCAGGGCATCACCAGCTCCCATGAAATGGGCCTGGTAGTCGGCGCTGAACTGGCTTGTGCGATCGCGATACGCCCATCGCGATCGCCTGTACGGTCCGAGCACCAGCCCGGAGCACCGATATGAAGCTTTTTGCGATATATGTGGGCGGCGAACATCCCAGGGCCCATATCGAAATCCACGATATGCGGTTTGTCGTAGCTGATACGATCACGGACACCCATGCAGCATTGCGGGAGCAATGGTGGGGGACGCCAGGCACGCTGCACATAGACTGCTGGGCCGAGATCGATCATGCCGATGGCTACAATGTCACTTTACGCCCAGAGCGATGGACGGGCGCCGAGAGGCTATATTATGTCAATCTGGGAGGGTATGACCCGACGGACTTCGCGGAGCAGCATCGCAACATGTTCGTCGTGGCAACCAGCCTGTCGCGGGCGAAGGCAAAGGCGATCGAGGCCGTGGCTGGATGGAAGGACGCCCATCGTGACGACATGTATGAGGCGGAGCAGGCTTTCGCGCTCGACACGATGGTCGGAGAGCAGTTCCACATCCATTTGACACCGAGCCTGCCAGCCCGCCCGTTGAAATTCAAATGCAGCTACAAACCGCTAAAATAGAGGCACTCCAATGAAAATCGCCGCCCCGGACCGGAGCGGCGATTTTTGCTTGGAGGACCGTCAGTCGCCGGTGCCGGGCTTGTCGGTCTTGGGTAGCTTGCCATCTTCCACCCGGCCTTCGTTGCGAAGGTCGCGGCCTTCCTGGGCCTTCTTCTGACTTTCAGGCGATTTGCCATGCTCGAAAGCTTCTTCCTTAATGTAACCGGCGGCTTCCTTGGCCTTGCCTTCAATGCTCATGATACTCTCCAATCTGCTCGAGACAAATATTGTCCCGCCAGAAGGACAATCCCTAGCCAAGAGGGGCGTTCCCGGTCGCAGCTGTCGCTTTAATCTCAATCAGTGTGATTTTACCGAGCGCAGTCGGCACGTCCGCACGGCTGAGCATCCTTCCCAGACGAAAGATGTCTCAGCGCGCCAGTGCATAAATGCGACAATGGTCGAGATAGCCTGCTTCATGTCGCGCCGCCAAGGCAACTACGGCCCGCCACAACCAGGATGGGGCGTCCATGCCGTTCGATCGGCCGTTGCGCAAAGTCGTGAGCCATGCGCGGCGTGTCGCTTTGTCCATTTGTCGTGCATGGGCTTTTCCCACAACGAAGGCGAGATATCGCGCGGCTTTTAGGGCCTCGCCCCGAGAAAATTGTTCTGCCTCGATCTTGAGGTCTTGCGGCATCAGTTCGCGAACGAAGATCGAATGTCCAAGCATCCTTGCTGTGGCCATGCGCTCGCCCAGATGCGGAGACAAGGCGCGTGCTGCTGCCAGCACGCGTTCAGCAGGATCATCCGGCATGCAGGCTCCGGACGCGATCGGCGCGACAGGTTGAACAGCTTCCTTGAGATCGACCAGCGCATGATCGGTGCGCTTTTTTCCTTCCAAGGTGACGACCGCGGCAAACCGCAGAAGGCCAAGCGAACTGCAACCCTTCATCCAATAGGCAGCGTCCGCCATGACAGGTGCGCGTTCTTTCCCGCGATGATCGAGAGACAGGATCATCGCGCTGACAGGCGGATGGATCACGACATCGCGCAGGGCCGCATATTCCTTTTCATCGAGCGGCCAAAATCGCTTGCCAAGAGGAATACAGGGTTCAATCGCCTCCAGCCGCTCTTTGGCCAGATGACGCCATTTGCGGTTGAGAGCACGGCGGCGAACCGTGCGCACCGCATCAGGTTCCTGCTGGGCCTCCCGCTCGTCCTGGCCCGGGTCGGAAAAGGCTTCGGCGTAGCCCGCAATCATCTCTTCCAGCATGCGAGCGGTGATGACGCCTGGAAGATCGGAACCGCGCGCCGCAGTCGCAAGTGACAGGCCAAGGCGGATAAGATCGTGTGCGGGATTGCCAATGACCGCCTGATCAAGATCGCGTATCTGGATTGCGACATTGCCGTCGCTATCCGCTAACGGACCAAGATTGCCAAGATGGCAGTCCCCGCAGATCCAGATCGCGGGCCCTTCCGGGACGATCCGGGCAAGCCTGCTATCTTCCAGCCATTCGTAGAAACGTGCCGTGTTGCCCCGCACATAAGCATGGGCCGACCGTGCCATTTTGAGGTCGCGACGGGCATGGAGATAGGGAACACGTTCTGCAGGCGCGAATGGCTTCATGGAGACATGAACGAGCAACAATTTGTGCTGTTCCGTTAGCTTTCGCCATGGGCTTTTCAAGCTGGGCCAGTAACTGGCCTAGGGGCTGCGGCATGCAAGGCTGTAACATGCCGTGCTGCACAAAATGATGGATCGGATGGAGCTTTGGCCACGCTCTCCGAAAGCGTGGTCAGCAGCAGCGGCAGATCTTTTGCGAGGCCTGTGATCAGCAGCCCGACTTGCGCGCGAAGGCGAGGAGCGTCTCTGCGACAATCATGCGCGCGTCACCTTCTATTGCCAGGCTTTTCGGGTCGAGGCTGTGATCCAGTTCACAATTGAGGTGCGCTTGGGCAGCGCCTTCCAGATCGAGGGACAATCCCTGCAGTCGTGCCATGTTGATAGCGAATTCAAGCGTGGTCTGCGCCAGCTTGGTGGTGGCGACGGATTGCAGTCTGAGCGCGTAAGCTTCTTCTTCCGTCATGCCTTTTCCTGCTCAGGTTGTGCGAAAAGCCTGTCATCAATTCCGTGTGCGGAACTTAGTGGGACGATCGGCAATCGGTCAATCTCGAGCAACATTTTGGCGCGCTTCCATGCTCATTCCGACTGAAGCTTGACAATAAATCGATATAGGTAGATCTATCGATCATGCCTCGAACACGTTCCTTGTCCTCTCGCGCCCGGATGGTGCTTGCCATCCTGCTCGATGCCGATGGCCAATGGTCGCACGGATATGAATTGGCGCGCCGCGCTGATGTGAAATCCGGCACACTCTATCCGCTCCTCATCCGCCTGGAAGCTCAGGGACATCTGGAAGCAGAATGGCAGCAGCCAGTTGAAGCTGGCCGCCCGCCACGGCACGCTTATCGGTTGACGGCGAACGGTGTGCAGCTTGCCCGCGCCAATCCTCCCGGTCATCCGGTCACAACTGCCGTGCGCAGCCGGCAGGCAACCATATGAGCATAAGGCTTCGTCGCCGCTTGATCGATCTGGCCTGTCGTGCGCTGCAAGCTACGCTGCCCACGCCTTTGCAGCGATGGGGATGGGCGATCCGTTGCGAAGCCGCTGCCATCCCGGATGACAGCAAGGCTCTCTTATTCACGCTCGGCAGCCTATGTGGGCTCATGCCGCGTGCGGTCGCATCCCGCCTGCTGACCATCTTCGCCTCGCCTGTTGGTGACCATGTTTCCCGTCCGGAAGGATCGACCATCATGCATATCGTCAACGCCGCTACACGTCGTCCCCGTGCGCTGGGCATCGTCTGTCTGACCAGCGCTGTCCTGCTCGGCACTGCCTATATGGCGATCGCCGGCGCGCCGATGCGCTATCTTGGGGTGAACCTGGGCGCCTTGATCATCGGCTTGACTCTGCTGCTGCTGCTGGAACGCGCGGCCCGATCGGGGCAAGGTTGGACGGACGGGGCAAACCTCATGATGGCAGGCGCATTGTTGGCAACAGCTCTTTTCGGCTCCCAAGCCGATGGAATAGCGCGCTGGGTTTATTGGGGCGGATTGGCGATGCAGCCAAGTCTGATCCTCTTGCCGACAATGCTCGTCGCATTTTCGCGTTTTCGAAACGTCCCCGCGACTGTCAGCATCGTCGCGGCTGCGGCCGCAATGGCGCTTCAGCCCGATCGCGCGATGGCGGCGATGCTCGTGATCTGCCTAACCGCGCTTGCAGTCATGCGCCCCGATCGACATGTGTGCACCGCACTTGCTGCCAGCGCCGCGAGCTTTGCGGCAACGCTGATCCGTGCCGACAGACTGCCCGCAATACCCTATGTCGATCAGATTCTCTATTCATCGTTCGACCTTCATGCCGTTGCGGGACTGGCGGTATTGGGCGGCTTGATGCTGCTCGTCGTCCCTTCCGTCATTGGTTGGCGCCGGGCTGCCGAGAGCCGCGCAATCTATGTCGCTTTCGGCGCCGTCTGGTTCGCCGCGATGCTGGCGGCTGCCCTGGGCAATTATCCGACGCCGGTTGTGGGCTATGGCGGCAGCGCCATCATCGGCTATGCGCTGAGCCTGCTGGCGCTGCCGAAATTCTCCAGTGCCAACGCCCTGGCTACTGCCCCCAAGTGCGGCGCTATCGATGATATGCCCACGGATGGCCCGTTGAGCGTCGCGCTTGCCTGATGGCGTGTGGCGCTTCTATCGGCTCGCAGCTGACGAGGGGCAGCCCGTTGTAACGGAAAGAGGTGCCAGGCAGCCACCAGACGACCGAGCGCCGTTCAACATAACTCATTTGTAACGGAACATGGGTGCCGCTCGCCGCTTACCCCTGCATCTCAAGATGCTATCGGGGAACAGTTCATGACCACAGTGGCGCAGGTAATCGTGGAAACGCTCGCGGCAGCCGGGGCTAGGCGATGCTACGGCGTCCCGGGCGACACCCTCAACCATGTGACTGATGCCATCCGCAAAAGCGACATTCGCTGGGTTCATGTGCGCCACGAGGAGGCGGGCGGATTTGCAGCGGGGGCAGACTCGCTGCTGACCGGCGAATTGGCCCTGTGTGCGGGCTCCTGCGGCCCCGGCAGTCTCCACTTCATCAATGGCCTGTTCGAATCCCACCGCAATCGCGCGCCCGTGGTCCTGATTGCCAGCCAGATCGTTCGCGATGAGCTGGGCTTCGACTTCCCACAGGAGGTCGACTTCCGGTCAATCTACCAGAGCTGCAGCGTATTCTGTGAAGAGATCAGGACGCCCGCACAGGCACGGCGCAAGACCGCGATGGCAGCCCAGGCCGCTCTGGCGAAGAAAGGGGTGGCGGTACTGATCGTGCCTGCGGATGTCTCGAGCGCCAAGGCCCCCGACGAGCCACCCTTTGCGGTTCATCCCGCCCGTCCGCTCATACGCCCGACCGATGCGGATATCGACCGCATCGCCGCTGAGATCGCCAAGGGCAAGAAGATCGCCATCTACGGTGGATCGGGTTGCGAGGGCGCCCATGATCAGATCATTGCCTTGGCGCACGCGCTCCAGGCACCGGTCGCCCATACCTCGCGCGCCAAGGATTTCCTGGAGCATGACAATGCATTCAATGTCGGGATGACCGGCATATTCGGCGGTGAGGCGGGCTATCATGCGCTGATGGCCTGCGACACGCTGCTGCTGCTGGGCTGCGATTTTGCCTGGCGGCAATTTTATCCCGAAAAGGCGACCATCATCCAGGTCGACATAGATGGTAGCCATCTGGGACGACGCCATCCTGTCGACCTTGGCGTCGTGGGCGATGTTGCTGCAACGATCGAAGCGCTGCTGCCACGCATAGCATCGCGTAGCGAACGCGCGTTTCTCAACGAATGCCTAGCTCATCGTGCCCGAACGGTTGAGGATGAGGCCAAGCATGCGACCATCGGCAAAGGTGGGGCAATTCATCCCCAATATCTCACCGAGATGATTTCACGGCATGCGCCCGCCAATAGCATCTACACCGCCGATGGTGGATCGCCGATGGTATGGTGCCTGCGCCATGTCGCGGCCACCGGGCACAATCGCACCGTCATCAGCCTGAGCCATGGCACCATGGCCAATGCGATGCCTCAGGCCCTGGGCGCCAAGGCGGCGTTCCCCGACCGGACCGTGATATCCTTGTCGGGCGATGGCGGCATCGCCATGCTGTTGGGCGACCTGCTGACCGCCGTGCAGGAGAAGCTGCCGATCAAAGTTGCCGTGTTCAATAATGGTGCACTCGATTTCGTCGAAATCGAGCAGAAGGTGGAAGGCCTGCTGGAGGCCTATACCGACCTCGTCAATCCTGATTTTGCGCGCGTGGCCGAGGCGATGGGTCTATGGGGCCGGCGCGTTGAAAAAGCCGACCAGCTTGAAGGGGCCGTAAAGGACTGGCTCGCCGCGCCCGGACCGGCTCTGCTGGATGTGGTCACGGATCGGTTCGAACTGGTCATGCCGCCCAAGGTCGAAGTGGGGCAAGTTGCGGGCATGGCGCTCTATTCGGCCAAGGCGGTGCTGAACGGACGCGGTCGCGATGTGGTCGGGCTGATGCGAAATCTTCTCTCGTGAGCGAAAGACCCAATCTGGTCGCGGCATTGACCCGCGACCGTCCGCTGTCCCGAAACCTGCTGCTGCTGATCGGGCTAGTCGGCACGATTGGAGCGCTGGCCATTGGCTGGCATCATCGCCATGCGCTGTGGCTGTTGCTTGTGCTCGCGCCGATCCTGGTCCTGGCGTTGACCGATTTGTTCCAGTCGCATCATAGTCTGCGTCGAAACTATCCCGCCTCCGCCCGCTTCCGCTGGTTCTTCGAATGGTTGCGTCCATTTGCCAGGGCCTATTTCGCCGAAAGCGATCTGGATGGGCGACCCTACAGCCATGATGAACGGGCGCTCGTCTACGCTCGCGCCAAGGGCGAGGTGGATGCCCATCCATTCGGCACCGAACTCGACGTCTATTCCGACGAATATGAGTGGCTTGCCCATTCGATCGCCCCCTCCCGCAACGCCCCGAGGGAAACACGGGTCCACGTCGGCACGGATCAATGCAGTCGGCCTTATCAGGCGGCGCGACTCAATATTTCGGCAATGAGCTTCGGCGCACTCGGCAGCAATGCTATCGAGGCGCTCAACCTCGGCACAAAGATCGGTGCTTTCTATCACGACACTGGAGAAGGCGGCCTGTCGCCCTATCATCTCAAAAATGGCGGCGACATCGTCTGGGAAATAGGGTCGGGCTATTTCGGCTGCCGAGACCGACAAGGCCAGTTTGATCCAAGCCATTTCGCTGATCGGGCCGCCTATGACGCAGTGAAGATGACGGAGATCAAGCTGAGCCAGGGCGCCAAGCCCGGTCATGGCGGACTATTGCCAGCGGCCAAGGTGACGCGCGAGATCGCCGAGACCCGCGACGTGCCCATGGGCGAGGATTGCCTGTCGCCCGCTGGACACAGCGCCTTTTCCACTCCGATCCAGCTCGTCGAATTTGCTGGAAGGATGCGCGAACTTTCTGGCGGCAAACCGGTCGGGATCAAATTGTGCGTGGGTTATCCCCATGAACTTTTCGCTGTGGTGAAGGCGATGATCGAGACCGGCATCCTGATCGACTTCGTCGTGATTGACGGCGCCGAGGGTGGCACGGGGGCTGCTCCCACCGAATTGTCGGACCGGGTTGGCATGCCGCTGCGCGAGGGACTGATGCTTGCGCGCAACGCACTTGTCGGCACCAATCTCAAGGGGAAGATCAAACTGGCGGCTTCAGGCAAGGTCAGTTCGGGTGCGGGGATCGCGATGAATGCGGCTCTGGGCGCAGATTGGTGCAATGCGGCGCGAGCCTTTATGTTCTCGCTCGGCTGCGTTCAGTCCATGCGCTGTCATACCGACACCTGTCCAACCGGCGTGGCGACACAGTCACCGGCCCGTCAGAGAGGCCTGGTGATTCCCGAGAAGGCGGAGCGTGTCGCCCGGTTCCAGCAATCCACCCTGTCGGCACTGCATGACATCGTCGTCGCATGCGGCCTCAATTCTCCCGACGAGTTTACGCCGGACGGATTGCGCCAGCGGATCAGTGCCGTTGAGATGCGTTCCTTCGATGAACTCTATCCCTTCGTTGAGCCTGGGGAATTGCTCGATGGCGCTCGCGATCCGCGTCTTGCGCGCTGGTGGGCACAGGCTGATGCAACCTCGTTCAAGAGGCAAATAGACTGATCGATGGTCGGCAAGCCCGGCTCGGTCTGGCCTTGGATTGCGTTCACCCGAAAGCATTCGCCCGCGGCTGCACGAGCCACTATTCCCGGTGTCTCGCGCTGATCGTCGACGGACGAAACATATCCGCGAAAGCCGAGAAAGAAGCGAAGTCTAGCAAAAGCGAGCTACCCAACCGGGAGGGCTTTCCACAAGCTGGGTAGACTAAGCGAGGCGTCAGCGCGCATATGTCAGTTTAGAGAGCGCGGAAGACGACCCGGCAGCCTATCGATCGCTATCTTCTTAAAACTGAGTAATCGACTCATTGATTGTGGCTTGAGCCATCGAAAAATGGAGTATATTCTTTGCCTTGCAACCGCATGGGCACTGGATTGTTATGAAGAAAATATCTGGAAAAAGAAGGTAGGCATGCCACACAAGGATGTTCAAGTCAGGAAGGCTGATAACGGATTGGCGAATATTGCGAAATCCGATCCTGCGCTAGGCCTTGATCGTGCCGCTGAGAAATCATGCGCTACTTCCAAGCCCGCGCGCCGAATTCTGACACTGCCGTTCGCAACGAATTAGCAACGGAGCGGCCTGTCCAGGTGCTGCACGCAGACATCATCTGGCATGATCCGGCCATCGAAATGCCGGCAGCACGCTGTCGGGTTAGCTGCTAGCTCTCAGGTAGTAAGCACTTCTGTAGAACTGACCATGCAGAGAAATGATAGATCGGCGTCATTATGGCCAAGCTTTCCGATCGGTCAGAGAATATTGGTGATCGGGCCTCCTGCCGTTGATGAATGTTGGGGGGCGTCGGTTGCTCGCACCTAGCCCCACCAACATTCCGCTGGTTCACATCGCTGATTTTGAGCGCCCGGCTTTCCAATCAGGCTCGTCTTCCGGTCACGAACTGATAGACCAGAACGATTACGGCCAGAACCAGGAGTAGATGGATCAGGCCACCGCCGACCGGAATGACGAACGCGCCCAGAACCCAGAGAACGAGAAGGACTAGAAGAATTGTCCACAACATAGAGGCGTTCCTTTTTTATCGAGCAGAAAATTTCCAACCAGAAATCATCTTAGCCCACGCGCGAACAGGAGAGCCGTTAACAGAATGGCGCCACCCATGGCGACATGTTGGCCGGTTAAAGCTCGGGACGAAATATTGTCGTCCGACCGCTGCAGTTCTTCGGCGTCCGCGAAAATGGCCAGGTGCGGCAATGGAGTGGGTCGCGCCTCAACAAAGTGCATTAAGGGGGAAAATTGCATCAAGCCGGTCTCCTCGAAGCAATGAACGCTCAAAGATCTGAAATGGTCCAATCCGTTAGCAAACTTCGTAACGGTGAAGGATGTCAGGCTACAGACAGATGATGTGCCGATTTGCTCTGGTCTCTTGGCATTGCACGTTGCGGTGAGGAGCCGCCTTTTACGGTGAATATATTCTGCTGCCGGTGACCGGATCATATTCGGGCGGCGGCAGGCTGCTGATTCGATCCAGCATGCTCTGACTTGGCGAGACGCAACAAATATCCCAGATCTGCCCGACAGGATAAGCGCCTACCGCGAGGAAATCCCGACTCTGCTTGACTGCGCGGTGGCCGGTTCCGGCCGGCAGCATCAGCGCATCGCCGGCCGCCACCGCAATTTCAAATCCGGCCGATCCTCCAAGCGCGAGAGTGGCATGACCCGAGGCCATTCCAAGCACTTCATGCGCAGTCGAGTGATAATGGTCATAATCATAGATCTTGTCACGCCACTCAGGCAGCCAGCCATGGCTCGCAAATCGTGCCTCGAAGGCCTTGGCCAGATCCGTCCTCTCGCTTGGCTCCACGCCGAGGTACAGCCCGACCGGGATGGCGGAATTATTGGGCACCCAACCATCTCGCGAGAAAAGGATCGACTTAAAGATCATGCCTTTTCCTTGATGTTTTCAATGGACGAGTTCGACCGACAATGGCTCATATCGCAGCCCCCTCCCAAACTGCGGCGACGGGTTGCACAGTCGCGCTGGGAGGGGCCTGCATCCAATGGCTTTGCAAGCCGTAATATTCATCTCGTGGGCGATCGATAGGGCCGCAGATTTCGTTCAAGTTTTTTCCGCGATTCGCGTCTGCAAGGACAGCATCGCGAACGACCGGAGCATGCGGGAGAGAGAGATCGTGGCAGGCTTCCAGTCGCCTCAAAGGGCCATCTCGACAATATCCAGGCGATTGTCCTGCGCGTAGATCATCGCAGCCTGCAGGGCGTCCATGCGCGAGGCATAACCTCTGTTGTCGAGATTGAGGACTGGATCGCCAGGTCGGCCGCTCTCGGCGCTGATATGCCAGCGGCCCTTTTCCTGCCTGATCGCAACATATTTGAACATCATCGAAGATCCTGCAAGGCGCGCCATTGGTTCGCCGACAATGCGGCAATCGCCGTTTCGTTCCCCCCGGGTCGATCTTGCGTTCATGGAGGCTATGCGGAATCCAACAATTCCCTGTTCAGTCTCGCGTGGAAGCGGCTTTCTGCTCTGCCAATATATCCCATCCCGTCAGGAAGAAGGCCGCAGCAATCGGCCCAACCACGATGCCGCTGAGCCCAAGTGTTTCGATACCGCCGAGGGTGGTCACCAATATGAGCCAATCCGGCAGACCGGTATCTCGACCTACGAGCATGGGCCGTAGGAGATTGTCGACAAGACCGATCACAAAGACGCCGGAAGCAACCACGATGACGGCCTGCCAAAAATCGCCCGTAGCAAGCAGATAGGTCGCTACCGGCAGCCATATTATCGCAGGTCCGATCGCTGGTAGCAGGGCGGCAATCGCCATCAGCACCCCCCATAGAAGGGCGGCAGGCACGCCTACTATCCAGAAAGTTGCTGCGCCCAGCATGCCTTGCGCCAGGGCGACAATTCCCGATCCCTTTATGGTCGCGCGCACGACGATCACGAAGCGGGTTGCAATCCGATGGGCAATGGCCGGTTCAAGTGGCAGTCTTGTGATGATCTGCGATGCTAACGCCTCCCCATCGCGCAGGAGAAAGAAACTCACATAGAGACCCACCCCAAAGGAAAGCACGAAAGCTGCTGCGTCCGCGCCTATGGTCAATGCGCGCTGCGTCAATATGCTCGCGCTGTTGCTCAATGCCTGAGAGATCTTGGCTTGTGCCCGCTCAAATGTGCCAAAACCGGCATTCTCAACCCAATGCTGCAATCGCATCGGCAAAGCAGCATGCACCTGACCGAAATAGGTCGCAAAGTCGATCTGGCCACTTCTGATCTTTGCGTAGACGCCGCTTGCCTGCTCGATCACGAGACTCCCGATTATCAAGGCCGGCATGATGACAGCTATGATAATGATGAGCAGCGTCAACGCCGCCGCCATGTTGCGTCGCCCGCGACAGTCTAACAGGATACGTCTGTAAAGCGGCTGAAAGAGCAAGGCCGCCAGAGCAGCCCACAATAATGCCGAGATGAAACCTGAAACAATCAGACCCAGCCCGAGCGTCGAGATGGCGATGAAGAGGATCAATCCTCCATTGTCGATACGCTCGCGCGAAATCATCCAAATCCCGATCGTTTATTGCTGATGTGCTGAGCGGGACCAGCGCCCTGTGCGTGGGTGCAATAGTCGGCCGCTGCTATCCGGCTCAGCTGTGCGCGGTCCCAGGACTGGCTCATCACGCTATACTGACGATCCTCACCTGACTGTCCCGATGCTGCGGTTTGACGACCACCGTATCTCCCAGCCGCTCAAGCATGATATCCGCCTCAGCCAGGCCCAATGGCAACGCCTTTATGAAAAGGCGGTCGAGAAATGTCGGCAAGGTCGGTTGGCGGAAAATGATTCCGCTGGACGAGACGTCGAACGACAGTCCAAGACTGGCCTGGATCAGCGATAGCGGGGCCGCCGCCGACCATGCCTGGGGGCTGCAAGCGACCGGATAAAAGGTCGGCCCTTGGGAGCGTCGTCGCGGGAAACCGCAGAACAGTTCAGGCAGCCGCATGAGATCGACATAGGTTGCAGCGGCGAAGAGCCCCTCGAATATCTGCGCCGCCTGACGCTGAAAGCCATATCGCGAAAAGCCTGCGGCAATCAGCGCATTGTCGTGCGGCCAGATGGAGCCATTATGATAGCTCATGGGATTGTAGCGTTTTTCGGTCGACGCGATCGTCCTGACACCCCAGCCGGAAAATGAGGCGGGCGCCATCAAGGTTGCCACCACCATGGGCGCGCGCTCTGGCCGAGCCAGGCCCGTGTAAAGGACATGGCCTGCGTTGGAGGAACGAACCCGGCAGGGCTGCTTTTGTCCATCGAGCGCGAGCACATATGTTCCCAGTTCCGCGTCGAAGAACGACGCGTCGAAACGCTGCTGGAGATCGACAGCCCGGGCAAGATAGGTTTCCGAGCGATCCAGATCGCCCATCGCACGATAGATGAGGCTTGCCGCTTGCCACGCGCCATAAACATAGGCTTGAACTTCAGCCAAAGCGATCGGGCCTCTGGCGATGCTGCCATCGGCATGGAAGATGGAATCATGGCTGTCCTTCCAGCCTTGGTTCTGCAGGCCCTGATCCGTCAGGCGTCCATATTCAACGAAGCCGTCGCCATCGCGATCGCCATGAGTGTCGATCCATCGCAATCCAGCCTCGATATTGGGTAACAACCCAGCGAGATATTCAAGGTCCCCGGTGCGCTCCAGATAGGCGCCGGCCAGCATGACGAAAAGCGGCGTGGAATCGATGCTGCCATAATAATGACGGAAAGGCACCTCCCCCAGCTCGGCCATTTCGCCGTGACGTACTTCGTGCAGAATTTTGCCTGGCTCGGCATCAGCGGCCGGGTCGAAATCCGTCGCTTGATGCGCAGCGAGATATCCCAGCACGCCTCGGCTGATGGCCGGGTCCATCCAGATCGTCTGAAGGGCAGTGATCAGGGCATCCCTGCCGAAAACTGTGCTGAACCAAGGGATGCCCGCATAGGGATAAGGCCCAAATTCTGTATCGGTGGAGAGCATCGAGATGTCGGAAACCGAACGCCGCGAAACGGCATTGAACAGGTCATTGGACGATTGCATCGAAGCACCCCGGCGTCGCGCATGCTGAAGCGCACGCATGGCCTCGCGCAGGGATTTTAGAAACAGCTTGGGCAGGGGTTGATCGACCTCATTCTTATGTTCGCAGGAGATACGCGCGAATAATGTGGATCGACTGCCTGGGGCAACAGTGACTTCAAATAGCGCCTGCTCCGCCGTTAGTTGCGCGGGTGCGGGATCAAAATGGAGATGTGTCGAGCGTTCAAGGTCATCGCGTCCTCGATAGCCCAGCAGGACATCGGCGTCTCCCACCTGCGGCTCGTGCATGGTGCCGCGGCGCAATCTGGTCATGCCACGTATCTCGAACAGATCCGCGAAATCGGAAGCGAAGGACAGACCTACCGACACCCGCCGCTCTACAATGTCGAAATTGCGCACAATGATGCGTTCATAGATTGCGCCGTCCCATAGAAAGCGGCTGCGACGCAGGTGGATCAGGTCATGCTCCACCTCTACGCGCCCGTCCTCTCCAAGGAAGTCCGGGTTGGCCAGATCACAGGTCAACATCGCATTGTCGTCCCGCAGCGCCGAACTCAGCAGGATCGGGCGCATGCCATTGACCGTCAGGAATAAGTGCGAAAGATGGCGCGTATCGCGATGGTAGAAACCCTCGGGACTACCAGGCCCGGATATGGCGTCGCCGCTATGATCAAAGACAGCAAAACTGTCTCCATGCTTGAGTGTGCGTGGGCGACGTTCATGCAACGAGGCGGTCGCAGGAATGAAGAACTGGGTTTGCGCCTGCGACAGCGCCTGTCCCCCTGCAATGCCCGAAACCCCTGGCTGCGGTTGGGTCTGCGACATGGCGGCTCCTATGCGACGATCTGCAATTCCGATTCTTCGCCGCGCCGGCGACGCAGCCAGGCTGCGTCGGTGCGCGCACCGGGCAGTCGATGATATAATGCGGCATAATCGGCAGCCATCCTGTCAGCCGTGAACCGTGCGTCGAATACGCCGCGCACCATTTTGCGCTCAAGGTGACGAATTTGTTTCACCGCTTCGACAGCCTCGTCTTCGCTGTCGACGATGAAACCCGAGCGCCCATCCTCTATGACCTCCGGAACCGATCCGCAGCGGAAGGCGATGACCGGCGTTCCGCAAGCCATGGCTTCGATCATCACCAGTCCGAAAGGCTCAGGCCAGTCGATCGGAAACAGCAGGGCGCTCGCACCACCGAGGAAATCGGCTTTCTGTCGCTCGTTGATCTCGCCGATGAAGCGAATATTGGGATATAGTTTGACGAGAGGCGCGATCTCTTCCTCCCAATAGGCGCGATCGACCGCGTCGATTTTCGCCGCAATTCGCAACTCCATGCCGGCTCGGGCTGCGATGCGAATAGCGCGGTCCGGTCTCTTCTCGGGCGAGATACGCCCGAGAAAGGCGAGATAACCTTCATTTTCGCCAAGGCTGGGGGTGAGAAGGTCGGCCGGGAGACCGTGGTAGATGGTCGCGCCCCAATTGACCGGGGGCATGGGTTGCCGTTGATGATCAGAGATCGAAACCAGGCAGTGATCGCCAAAGCAGCGATAGAATGGCGGCAGATCAGGCAGGTCCAGCCGACCATGTAATGTCGTCACGGTGCGTCCAATAAAATCCTGGATCATTGGCAGATGCAGAAGATCTATATGGAAATGGAGCGCATCAAACTCGTCCGCCCGTTGCCGCACCGCATCAAGCATCATCATATGATAGGGGATCGTGTCGACGATGCCCGGGGTCAGTCGCAGCGCCGCCGGCGTGATCGGAACAAGCTCGGCCGAAGTCTGCGAATCGCCGCTGGCGAACAGGGTCACGTCGTGCCCCTGATCCACCAAAGCTTCGGTGAGATAGGAGACGATCCGTTCGGTACCCCCGTAAAGCTTGGGCGGTACACTTTCAGCCAGGGGAGCGATTTGAGCGATCTTCATGCGGCTATCCTCTAACGGAGATAGGCCTCGTTCCCCCCTCAGCACACGAGCCGCAAAATAAAGCCGCATCGATGGTTAAAGTTGCATTGCGGAAACAATAAAATAAAGAGCAAACCCGAAACGATCTGAAATATTGATCTAAATTAATAAGATTTCATCTTTAGTCTTCCGCAAAATCTTGAGTTTGTCCTTTTTCCAGCTGTTCGCGTGCCAGTTCTGCGGCCCGCAACAGGGAAAGACCCGTCCCCTCCGCTGCACTGGCTGTCAGCGTTATTGCGATGCCGTTAGGACCATCCAGCATGATCAATCCAGCGTGGGCTGAGGCAATGCCAGCTTCTTCATGAATACCCGGGGTTGGCATATCTTCTTCGCTCCTTCTCCAGGCCCCGACAACGACAGGCTGGCAAGGGCGGTTCCGTCAATTCTGCTCTTCGAGGAAAAGGTAAGCAGGATCAAATTCGCCCAACCGCTCCAGGCCTTTTCGATCGCGAATTTCAACCTCCTGGCGATGCATCGCCAGGAGGTTGCGGTCTTTGAGATCCCGCAGCATCCGGTTCATATGAACGGACGTAATTCCGCACGCCTCTCCCAGATCGGCCTGCGTCATCGGAAGGGTGAAATGCGATCCATCGCTTCGACCGATCGCGCGCAATCTCGCTTCCGTCTCGCAGAAGAAATGGCTGACCCTCGCGATCGCATCGAGACGGCCGAGGCGAAATATCCATTCGCGATGCATCGCAGCATCAAGGAGCGTGCTGAACCAAAGCAATTTCGTGAGCGCCGGGCGCGTCGCAACAAGGTGATCGAGCGCAACGTGGGGCACCAACGCTACCCGACAGGCGGTCAAGGTCGCGAGGTCATGATCAAGATGACCAAGCGGGTAGCCATGAAGGTCGACGAAGTCGCCGGCCACATGCACTGCAACAAGCTGCCGTTCTCCCTGCCGGTCATCCATGTATCGGCACATCACGCCTTCGAGGAGATAGGTGCTGGTGGTGATATTTTGATCGCGAGAGATGAAGGTCTTGCGAGGAGGCAGGTTTCGCACGTCAGCTACCGCAGCTTCAAGCGCTTCGAGATCCTGGGCACTCAGGAGGTCACGCCTTCGACCTCGCAGAAAGTCGGCAAACACCATCATCATGTCCAGCATTGCAAAAATGGATGAGCAACGCATTCGCACATCACCCGACAAGGGTCGAGTGCTAAGCATCACTCACGCTTCGCACAAGCGATCCTGCCGAGATCCGAGCGAACTGGATCGCTGTCGCCGCGGTCAAAAGGTCACCGGTGCATCACGCGGGAGTCGCATCGAAAGCCAGATACTAAAAACCCTGCATCTTTCGATGCAGGGCTAGGGGGGCCGCAAGTCAATGACTTACCGCATGATAACTTCTCAATGTCCGATTTGTATCCGAAGAAATGCGCTCACTCGAAATTTTCTGGTCAAGCTGCACGCAGGCAGTCACACCTTCCCTAAAGATCGCGCTGCCTTGGTCATTCGCAAGCTCCAGCGCGTCTCTCTTCAGGAGGCGTCCGGACTCCCGCTATCAGTCCGCTTTCGCGTATGTTTGTAGCTCACCGCAGGGCTATTCGTCGCCATGGATGGTTTTGTCCTGCAGGCAGATTGCGCATTTTGCGCCACCGTTTTTTCGAAGGTCCGCTTGAGCAGCCAACCCACCGCGAAGGTGACTGTCGCAGTGACAGCGGCACGCGCTGCGGTTTCCGCAATTCCGATCTTCACCGCGTCCTGCATCGCCTCATCACGGGACTGGCCAAATGCCCGACCCTGAATGGCCTTTTTACGAAAAATCATCGACCCTCACCCTGTTGAAAAATTGGCGGCCGCTGTCCGCCGCCGTTCCAGAAAACGTTCAACGCGATGACGCGTTTGCAAATGCGTCGACGAGTGCAGCACAAAATGCCGGCAGATCATCAGGACTGCGACTGGTGATACACTGACCGTCGATCACGACTTCCTCATCCACCCAATGACCGCCGGCATTTTCGATGTCCGTCCTGATCGAAGGATAAGAGGTAAGCGAATGACCGGGGGCTATCTTGGCTTCGATCAAAAGCCAGGGCGCATGACAAATAGCCCCGATCGGTTTACCCGCATCGAAAATTGCCTCGACAAAGGATATCGCTTCGCGGCTGGCACGCAATTTGTCAGCACCCACACTGCCACCGGGAATGACCAGGCCATCGAAAGATGCAGGATCTGCTTCATAGAAGGTCATGTCGACGGCATATTCGCCACCGGGATCAAGATCATGAACATTGGTGCGTGCCTGGCCAGATTGAAGGCCGATCACTTGAACGCGCGCACCCGCCCTCTTTAAGGCGTTCATCGGCTCCAGAAATTCGACTTCTTCCGTACCGCGCGGAGCGATGAGAAGGGCGATCGTGCGGTCGCTGAGCGACATGGCGACTCCTTTGGAAATAGTTTTTCTGACTGGGTTAGATGAGGGGGTAACGGCCAGAGGCCCTGCAGGATCCGATCGCCCCGTAAACATGCGCCTCGCACCGGCTTGCCATGGCCGACAGGCGGCTGGCGCAGAGGCGGACAGGTCTTCGCCCCGCCGACCCCAGCGGAACAGATCGTCAACCACCCCGTTTTCAGACACAGCGCTACATCATCGTCACGAAGGGCCTGTATGACGGCAACGCAAATCGCCGAGACTCCGCACAAGCTGACTGACACAGCATTCAAGCGGGAACTCACGCTGGTCCTGCCGCAACTCAGAGCTTTTGCCCGCAGTCTGTGTGGTGATCGCGATCTTGCCGACGACCTGGTCCAGGAAACCATGCTGAAATCTTGGAGCGCGCGGGGGCGGTTCATAACCGGCACCAATTTTCGTGCATGGACGTTCACTATCCTTCGCAATCACTATTTCAGCCTCAGCCGGCGCAGCAAATTTGTCGGGGCGTGGGACGATCTTGTCGCAGACAGACTACTTGCCGCGCCCCCGGAACAGTTGAAGATTGTCGAGCTATCCGATGTCGTGCGCGCTCTTGCGCAGGTTCCCGTCCCTCAACGTGAGGCACTCATATTGGTCGGGGCGGGTGGCTTTTCCTACGAGGAAGCCGCGACCATCATGGGCACTGCGATCGGCACGGTCAAAAGCCGCGTTGCTCGTGCTCGCACCGCGCTCGAAGCTTTGATCAACGATGGCCAATTAGCCCAGTCCCGATCGGAATTCGAAGCCGATGAGAATGTGACAAACCTGTTTTCTGTCATCGATGCCATTGAAGATCGACAGCCGGCTGGAGAGCCGGGTGAGGCCATGACCCGTCTCGTTGCCTGAAGGGCTGCATTCACTTGGCGGGGCGATGCAGAACGCGCTTATCCGTCTGCGACGACTCGCCAGAGTTACGCTGACCGCCATCGCGCCGATCCTGAACCGGCGCCGCCAGCCTCTCGGTTCGTTCGAGATGCACCTTGTCCTGTATTGAAAGAAATAGGCTGCCAGAAGAGTCGAAGGCCAAGAAGGCAAATTACGGAAATTGCGTTATGTGCGAACCCAAAGACTGATCGAGCCGCCGGGCACCTTAAGGATGATGCTTCCGTTTTCATCAGCGATTATCTCTTCAGCATGATGGCCCAGAAAATCATGGAAAGATGCCCCTGCATGCTCCGGTCCGAGCTGGACCGATTTGCTCGCCTCTTCGCCATTCGACACAAGCAGGACACATCCTGGCTGATCCTGGGTGCCATGGCGTATGACACCGACACAATGTGGATCATCAAACAGATCGCTTTGCGGTCCATGGGCATAGAGTTGCCGTGCTCTGAGCAACTGAGGCAGACATGCCACCGGCTCGATGACGATCTCATGCGCGTGCCCATCGCCACCTTGATCGGCATATCGTGCGCCGAAAAGATCGGGATAGAAGATGCATGGGGTGCCCTGTTCGCGGATCAGGATCAAGGCATAGGCCAGGGGTTTGAACCAATCCTCCACGGGTGCTTCAAGAGCCTGGAGCGGTTGGGTGTCGTGATTGCCGACGATCGTTACCGCATGATCCGGGGCGGCATGCAGCAGCGAACCATCGAAGATCGTTCGCAGGTCAAAATCGCCGCCGGCTCGGGCCGCATCGTGAAAACGATGGAGAAGGCCGACATCGAAAAGCATGAGTTGTCGATCGACCATGTCCAGATATGCTTGCAGGACCGTCATGTCGGGATGCCAATATTCGGCGACGACAAACAGCGCGTCGCCGACGCTTTCGCGCATGTGCCCTACCCAATCGCGGAAAAACCATGCAGGGATATGCTTGGCTGCATCGAGACGGAATCCGTCACAAGGCAGTTGATCAGCCAGCCATCTGCCCCAATATTTGAGCTCTTCATAGACCGCCCGGTTCCGAAACTCGACGTCTGATCCCATCAGATAGTCAAAATTGCCCTTTTCGTCGTCGACCTCGATATTCCATTCCCCATCACCATATCCATTGACGAGCCGGAACACGCCATCTTCATCCGGTTCTTCAATATGGTCGACGCCGGTGAAGCATCTGGCATCCCAGACAAACTCTGAATAGCGCCCCTGGCGTCCAGGGAAAACGTAGCGGGTCCAGGCGCGAGCCTGGAATGCTTGGTCTTCCACTTCGTCCCGATTATCGGGATTGGCCCTGCGAACATGGACCGTTTCCATCTCGTCCGCGCCCATTTTATGATTGAAGACAACGTCATGAATGACGCCAAGGCCAACGTCGTGCAGCGCATGCGCCGCCCGTTCCAGCGCGGCGCGATCACCATATTTGGTGGCTATGGATCCTTTTTGATCGAATTCGCCCAGGTCAAAAAGATCATAGCTGTCATAGCCTACGGAATAGCCGCCTGCAGCCCCTTTATAGGCCGGGGGTAGCCAGACGTCCGTCACACCCAACTCCTTGAGATCCTCCGCTTTTTGAGCGACCTCGTCCCAGAGCTGGCCTCCATCAGGATAGTACCAGTGGAAAAACTGAAGCAGCGTGCGTCCGGCCATGAAAGCTCCCGTTCCAACATAAGTCGCTGCCGCTAAACGAGCGCATGGGACAGGAGTTGCAGAGGCCGAATTGCTTGCCGATTTTGCGCGGGGCGCTTCGCGACGGCTGCACAAATTCGAGCCATAGAAAGCGTGTGCCGCTTGCTCATGATTCCCGTTTGGGGGCTGCAAGAGGAGAAAATCCGGAACCACGTCGCTCCACGGGAGATTAGAGCGACTATGGAGAAGTGAGAGGAAGCATCATGTGGATATTCATCCTGGCTATCGCGGCAGCCGCGCAGCCGCAGGCCACGACTATGCAAGGCAATGGTCACCACGCGAATGATGCGCGGCGCACGCAGGAGGAGCAGTCCAAAAACCAGCCGATCCACGGTCAGGAGGCGCAGCCCGACGACCGCGCCCTGGGCGAACGGTCGGGACCTGAGGAGGATCGGAATGCTGACGGAGCCTTGATGCCCGGCGCGCCAGGAACGAACAATCCGACCATCCCCGACGACGCCTGAAAATCTCCGCCTTCAGGGACATCTTGCGACGGCCTGAGGCGCGTGGTCAGGTGCTGCGCGGAAATGGTGGCGGAGCGCTACGCAAAAATTGGGCTCATTCGGCGAGTAGCTCGAGTATCGTATCTCTCAGGGCCGCGGGCGAACAGGGCTTCTCACACACCGCAGCCTTGGAATATCGCCGTTTGAGATCCGATGCGTCGGCATGCCCGGAATGGAATATGATCGGAACGCCCGCTTTTTCGAGCAAATCAGCCGCCGGAAAGACCTCGCCATCCTGCAAACGCACGTCGAGCACAGCGCAGGACGGCAGTTGCGCAGTGACCGCCGCGACAGCATCCTTGACAGAGATGTAGGGGCCGTCGACCGAAAAGCCCTGAGCTTCAATGATGTCCTGTACATCGAAGGCAACAAGGAGCTCGTCTTCAACCAGCATGATCGTCTTAGGCATCGGCCAGAACCTTGTCCGGCAGGGTAAGGCTTATCGTGAACATGTCGTCGCTAATATCTCTTTCCACATGCCCGCCCAATTGTCGGGATGATGTCTGGACCAGCAGGGTGCCAAATCCGCTCCCAACGTCGCCATCCTCGCTCAGCGCGTCCCTGCGCGTTTCGCTCCACGTCAACTGGAGGTCATGGTCAAGTTTCCAAACGATGTTCAATCTCCCATCGGAGGCCCCCAGAGCCCCATATTTGACCGAATTGGTCGCCCATTCATGCAGCATCAACGCCAGGGACGAGAGGCAGGAACGCGCGATGAGGATTTCAGGTCCACAGATCGAGATTGCTGCATGATCCCGATAGGGTTCGATGGTTGTCCGAACCAACTCTTCCAGATTGATGGCCTGTACTTCCCCCGTTGGCGAAGCAAGCGAATGCGCGCGTCCCAGGGCTGCAATACGCTCCCTCAGATCGGCGGCGTAAGCACGCACATCATCATGAATTCGCGCGCCAGCGGAGACCATTCCGCCCACGATCGCAAAAAGATTCTTCACGCGATGATTCATTTCGCGGAGCATCAGTTCACGCGTCTCGGCGAGCATATATTCCGACGTTACATCGATAGAAACGCCGACCAGATGACGGACTGAGCCATCGCTCACGATCCTGCCGAAACTCTTGATGCGGCGCGCCTGGCCGTCTTGGATGACTCGATAGCTTGCTTCGAAATCGCCCCCTTGCGCGATCACTTCTGCCAACGCTGCATCGAAAGCTTCACGGTCGTCGGGATGCAGTCGCGCCAGGCGCCGGTCACCATCGGTTGAAGCGATGTCGGGCGCTATTCCCAGGATGGAACGCCCATGGTCATCGATGATCGCCTCGCCCGTGTCGACATTATATTCCCATGTTGCAACGCCACCTGCCCGAATGGCCATCCCAAGGCGCTCACGTTCGGCCGCAAGATCGCGCTCGAGAGACAATGCGTCAGTAATGTCCGTCAGGACGAGCGTCGCGCCGTCCGTCGATCCGCTCTGGGTTCTGTAAGGCAATGTTCGAAGCGAAAGGGTTCTCGCGCCATCGCGGGTCGTGACACGCCGCTGGATTACGGGATGCCCCTCTGTCACGGACCGTGCATCATCAAGATAGAGCGTCCCTGCAAGGCGTGACGTGACATCCTCCAATGGCCGTCCGCGGTCGCTGGGCTGAAGCGGGAAAAGCGCCGTCGCAGCTTCGGTATAGCTTCTGATCTGAAGTTTTCCATCGAGCACAATCACTGCCAGATCGGTCGACTCGAAGAAATTTCGAAGGTCGGAATTTGCAACAGTCAGCTGGTCAACTTTTGACTTCAGCTCATCATTTACGGTCGTGAGCTCCTCGTTGGTGGACTGAAGCTCCTCATTCATCGACATCATTTCTTCGTTGGAGCTTTTCAGTTCCTCATTCGCCGTCTCCAATTCTTCGACAGCGGTACGCAGGCGGTGCCGCGTGACACGAAGCTCGTCCTCCAACGCATCGAGATGATCATCGCTTGCGTCCAGTTCGCCGACATCCTGATCAAGCGCTGGGCGGAAAGGCGCCGTGTCGCGGAAAACGAAAAGCAGCGTGCCATCGGCCAGTGGATCGCAGATGACATCGATCTGCTGCATGCCATATTCGGACATGACCTGCACATCACGCGCAACGACCCGCTTTCGACTGTCGCGCGCTTCGCGCAGTAGCGGCCCAAGAACGTTGCGAAGCCCAGCGCGGGCGAGACCAATCGCGCTCGAGCCTCCCGTCCGTGTGACCGGAAAATCAAAATAGCGGCCGAGCCGACCATAGGCAGAGATGATGGCGCCATCCTGATCTAGCACAAGACTAGCGGGCGTATAGCGCTCGACGAGGCGACGAACCGCTATGGTCTCATCGCTTGCCGACCGACCCGACGGCCTGTTGCCGGAACCTGTTGCGGGTTGATCGCGGAGCCTGCCGCCACCCGGCAGATCGATCGGATAATTGGGTGGCCCAGGCGCGCGTTGGAAAAGGCGCGCCTGCTGATCGATCGCCGGGAAGAGATGCTCGAATCTCCCGACGCTTTCGGACGGTCCAAGAAACAGATATCCATTTGGCCGAACAGCATAATGCAGGATCGGCATGACCGTTTGCTGCAGCCGATCATCGAAATAGATGAGAAGATTGCGACAGGAGACCAGATCGATGCGCGAGAAGGGCGGATCCTTGACCAGGCTATGACTGGAGAAGCGGATCATGTCCCGCAATTGGGGAACGATCGTGAATCTTTCTGCGTGAGGGATCGCATATTGCTCGCGCAGCGCCAGCGGAATATCTGCAAGCGCAGACGCAGGATATACTCCTTCGCGCGCAATCTGCAGCATCTGCTCATCAATATCCGTAGCGAAGATCTGCACGGATGCCGGCAGAATATTTCGTTTGCGAGCAGCTTCGGCGAAGAGCATCGCAACGCTGTAGGCTTCCTCGCCAGAGGAGCAGCCTGGAACCCATACCCTGATTTCCTCGCCATCGGCCTGATCGACCAGCGGCTCGATAACCGTGATCCTCAGACGCTCGAACAGATCTGCGTCCCGGAAAAATCGGGTGACGTTGATCAGGAGATCACGAAACAGCGCTTCACATTCGTCCCTGTCGCTTTTTATCCGCGAAAGATAGCTGTGGCCCGACGTGATCCCCAGCACATGCATGCGCCGTTCGACCCTCCTGATAAGGGTCGTGCGCTTGTAACCCGAAAAATCATGGCCCACCGCAGTCCGCAGGGTCTTGCACAGATCATCGACATGATCGGCGACCAGCGCAGCTTCCCGTTCGGGTGTTTCGGCCGTGGCACGGTGCTGGAAAAATCCTTCCAGACATTGAATTATCTCGCTTGGACGTTTGACGAAATCGACCAGTCCGGTTCCCACAGCAGACAGCGGCATGCCATCATATTTTGCCGTTTCAGGATCCTGCACGACACACAGCCCGCCATTTTCCTTCACGGCACGCAAGCCCATGGTCCCGTCAGCGCCGGTACCTGAAAGTATGACGCAGGCGGCGTCCGCCTGCTTGTCCGACGCCAGGGAGATGAAGAAATCATCTATCGGTCTGCGAAGACCGCGGGGCTGCGCGAAGTCGGTCAGTTCCAACATGCCCTGCCGTATGACCAGGCCGCGACCGGGAGGGATGATGTAAACCTTGTCCGCCTCTATCTGCTCACCACCCTCGCACTGGAGAACTTCCAGGGTCGTGTGGCGGTCCAGCAATTGCGCCAGCATGCTCTCATGATTGGGATCAAGATGCTGAACGATGACGAAGGACATGCCGGTCTGGCCACGGGCTGACGCCAGCATTTCGCGCAGGGCCTCAAGCCCGCCCGCCGAAGCGCCGATGCCCACGATCGGCAACCGGCTGGGGTTAGCTGTCTCACCGCTCAAAGGAAATCGCCATTGTCCAGATCGGACAATATGAGCTTGGCCTGCGCTATGGTGGCCACCGTATTCGCGATTGTCATCAGCGAACCTTCAACCACGATCCCGCTTTCCGCGAGGACCGGACTCAATCGGTCAAGCGTACGCTCAAGGTCGAGATCATAATCCGCCAGTCGATCCGGCTGGGTGCGACTGACATCGAATTGAGACGCAAAAATATAGCGCACCTGGCCCGACTGAGCGCGAAGTTTCGTCATGTAGAGAAGATTGACGAAGGGGCGCCCGTCCTTCCGGAAATTGACGATGGACGTCCGCACGTTCGCCTGCCCATCGTCCTGGAGGAAAGACCGTATCTGCGCGCGGGCCTCTTCATTCCGGCTGCGTCCCTGCAAGAACCTGCAATTGCGGCCGACGATCTCGCTCGTCGCATAGCCGGTAAGGTTCCTGAAGCCCTCATTCGTCAACAGCAGCTCATGATCGCCCTCTGCGCGGCCGAGCGACAAAGCCACAGGCGAGCTGTCAAAATAGGTTGCCAGCTGCTCTGGGAGGATTGCGCGCATCAGAACTCCGTAAGTTGATCCGCACGCACAACGCCCGGCCCTTTCATCGGCTCCGCGATACCCTTGGCTTATCGTCGAAACAAGCCGACCCGATTGAGCCATGCCGCCATCTGGGCAGAAAATGATGATGTTATAGGTTGGCCTGTTCCTCCTCCGAAAGATCTGCGTCAGGCGGGTAGTAAAGTTCAGCGCATTCCGCGCGCAGGCATCCCCCCTCTATCGAGATATCATCGCGATAGGCTTCTGCTACGAAATCCAGCGTGTCGACATGCCTTGCCTCGAAATACATCTGATGAACATCATGCCTTCCAGCGCCGTAAACGACCCTTCCGACCTTTGCCCAGATCGATGCCATCGTGCACATTCCACATGGCTGAAGCGTCGAATAAAGCGTTGCGCCGCGCAGCTCCATGTCACCGCTATTCTCGCAACCGCGTCTGATCGCCATCATTTCTGCATGGGCTGTCGCGTCGGGCAACTCCTGAGTCTGATTGCGTTCGCCGGCTATCATCCTCCCATCCAGCACGATCACGCAGCCCAGAGGGGAGGTTGAAGGATCAGACCCTTTTGAACGCGCAATCGCGATAGCCTCGCGCATCCATGCTTCGTCTTCGGGCTGAATCATTTGGTCCTCCTCGTCCTGACGCGTTCCTCAGGACTGCTAAGATGTTGGCGCCGCGCACCGACCTCATGTCGGCGCCAGCTGCTTTGGATGTGCAAACGAAATGAATCTGTCGTCCCGGACAGCTCAGCACAGAATTGTCCGCATGCGCACTAATGGCGCGCATGCGGACTTATTAGCTGATCTCAGGCGAGATCGCGGATTTTCGGCTCTCGCGCCCAGTGCCGCTTGGGGCCCTTGTCCAGCAGCATCTCGTTTGGAATGACGCCATCGTCCTTTTCCACCCCCGCTTTGTCGAGGATGATCTGCGTGCCGGGGCAATGGGCGATGGTCTTGCAGTGGCCATAGGCGTCCATGAACCATTGGACCGCAGCGCCTTGCTTCGACAATATTTCCGCGCTTTGCGGCATCAGCACGGAGGCAATCGCATCGAACAGCACGGAGGGCGAGCCATCGAGCTTGCCGTCCGCTTCGAGCGTTCCGCCCTTGACCTTGAGGGGACCAATCTTGGGCGCAACCAGAAAGACGCTGCCGCCTGCTTTCTCCACGCCCGTCTTGAGCTTCTCTACCATCGCCTTGTCGGAGCCTTCGGCAAACAGAATTCCGACCTTGCGGCCGGCGAAGCCATCCTTGGCATTCTTCTGGATAGAAAGAGCGTCGGAGATGGGCATCTCCACAAGGTCTCGGGCTGCTGGCGCCTTTTCAGGCAGAGCGATCGACAGCCCGTCGGCGACTCGTTGCGCCAGATCCTCGTCAATGTTGCGCAGACGCGAGAGAACCCGAAGCCGCACATGAGGCATCACCACCTTCGACAACTCGAAGACAATGGCCGATGCGATGTGCGCCTGTTCATTCTCGGTCTGCGACAGATAGAACATCCGCGCCTGACTATAATGATCGGCAAATGTTTCGGCACGTATCCGCATCTTGTCAGTGGGATCGTTGCGTTCTCCATTATCGCTAAAGGATGTGAAGCCGGTTTCGGGCGCAACGCGTGGACCACTATCCTCGCCAGCCTCGTTCAGGCTGTTCGGCTCGTAATTGGCGCGCCCCTTGGGGACCAGCGTCTGCATCAACCCGTCGCGCTGCATATTGTGGAAGGGGCATTTGGGCGCATTGATCGGGATCTGATGGAAGTTGGTCGTTCCCAAACGCGACTTTTGCGTATCGAGATAAGAGAAAAGCCGCCCCTGCAGCAGGGGGTCATTCGTGAAGTCGATGCCTGGAATGACGTTGCTGGGCAGGAAGGCCACCTGCTCTGTCTCGGCAAAGAAATTGTCGACATTGCGATTGAGCGTGAGGCGCCCGATGATCTCGACAGGAATATCCTCTTCCGGGATCAGCTTGGTTGCATCCAGCACATCATAGGGCTGTTCTGCCGCCCAAGCCTCATCGAAAATCTGCACGCCCAGGTCCCAGGCGGGATAATCGCCGCTGGCAATGGCTTCGTACAGATCGCGGCGATGAAAATCGGGGTCGGCGCCTGCCGTCTTGACAGCCTCGTCCCAGACCTGGGACGCAACGCCCAGAACCGGCTTCCAGTGGAACTTCACGAACTTGCCGTCGCCGTCTTGATTGATGAAGCGGAAGCTGTGGACGCCAAATCCTTCCATCATCCGCAGCGAACGAGGAATGGCCCGATCGGACATGGCCCACATGATCATGTGCATGCTCTCGGGCATGAGCGACACAAAATCCCAGAAGGTGTCATGGGCGCTCGCAGCCTGGGGATAGCCCCGATCCGCTTCCATTTTCACCGAATGGATCAGGTCAGGAAATTTCATCGCATCCTGAATGAAGAATACCGGGATGTTGTTGCCGACCAGGTCCCAGTTGCCGGCTTCCGTGTAGAATTTCACAGCAAAGCCGCGCACATCGCGCGGTGTATCAACGGAACCCGCGCCACCGGCCACAGTGGAGAAACGAACGAACACAGGGCAGCTCGCACCCTTCTTCTGGAAAATGCTCGCTTTGGTCACATCGGGAATGGCCTTGGTGCACTCGAAAATCCCATGGGCGCCAGAGCCGCGTGCATGGACGATCCGTTCAGGGATGCGTTCATGGTCAAAATGGAAGATTTTCTCGCGCAGTACGAAATCTTCCAGCAGCGTGGGACCGCGGGCGCCGGCCTTCAGACTATTCTGATTGTCTGCGATCCGATGCCCGAAATTGTCTGTCAGGGCATCACCGGAGCGCTCATCCTGCAACCTCTGCTGCGTCTCTCCGCCTTCTCCGACCATCGTCTCATAATCGGGACTTCCAGCTCCGGGCTGGTGATCGGCAAGACCATTTTCCAGAGCAGCATCACTTTTGGGACCCGAAACGGCCATATCAATTCTCCCTGACGCGCATGATAGGCTGCGATTGTCGCAGCAGACAGACCTCTAACCGGAAGCGGGAGGCTGGGTTCCGGCGGGAGGCGAGAAGATGTCCAGGACCAATCTGGATCAATATGAATCTTAGATAGCGACCGCGCGGCACTGGGGCGCGTGATGTCTGCGGCCAGAACTCACCGGAACTTTTCGTGCATATGCCTCTTTTGGCGTGAAGCGCGGCCGATGATGGCGGCATGGGAGCGATGATGACTGTCACATATCGTGGGCCGCAGATATTGCCGCGTGGGTCGCAAGTTCAGGGCCCGGCCAGGGAACCGTCCGATATCGAGTTGCTTCACGCGATCAGCGTTACGCTCATCGCCGAGAATGATCGGTTCGAACTCTATGGCAAGATCGTGGAGGCCGCTGTTGCCATCACCGGCTCCCAGTTCGGGACGATGCAACTCCTTTGCCCCGCCGATGACCCTTCGGGACATGGGGGGCAACTCCAGTTGCTGGCGCACAGAGGCTTGCCGGCAGAAGCGGTCGGGTTCTGGCAGTGGGTCAGTCCAGCAGCCTACAGCAGTTGCTCGCTAGCCCTGAAAATGGGTCAGCGCGCCATTGTTCCTGATTTCGAGAAATGGGCCGATATCGCCGGGACTGCCGACCTCGATGCGTTTCGCGCCGCGGGCATCCGCTCGGCTCAGACCACGCCGCTTCTCTCGCGCACCGGCCGCTTGCTCGGCATGATCTCCACCCATTGGGATCGTCCGCATCATCCTTCCGAGCGGGACCTGCGTCTGCTCGATATCCTCGCCCGGCAGGCCGCAGACCTTCTGGAGCGGACCATTGCGGAAGAACAGCTGCGCCTGCTCAATGACACGCTGGAGGCGCGTGTCGAGGAGCGTTCGCGCGAACTGTCCTCGGCTCAGGATCAGCTTCGCCAACTTCAGAAGATGGAAGCGATCGGGCAACTGACAGGCGGCGTTGCGCATGATTTCAACAATCTTCTCACCATCATCCGTGGGTCCGCCGACCTTCTCGCGACCCGCGAGCTGCCGCGCGAGAAGCAGAAGAAATATATTGATGCCATCTCGGAGACCGCGGACCGTGCGGCGAAGCTGACGAGCCAGCTTCTCGCTTTTGCGCGCCGCCAGGCCCTTCGACCAGAGACGTTCAATGCCGCGCGCAAGGTTGAAGCCGTTGCGGATATGCTTCGAACGGTCGTGGGTTCGCGCATTGCCCTTGTTGTCGACCCGATCTGCACCTCCTGTTTTGTCGAAGTCGATGCGAGCCAGTTCGAAACCGCGCTGATCAACATGGCGGTGAACGCACGCGACGCGATGAACGGAGAGGGACGGATTACCCTGTCGGTGGAAGCGGCCGGATCAATCCCGGCCCGCGGCGGCCTCGCGGCTGCCAGGGGCGATTTCGTCAGGATTTCCGTGACGGATGAGGGTTTGGGCATGAGCGAAGGGCAGATAGAACATATATTCGAGCCATTCTTCACGACCAAGGAGGTGGGCAAGGGTACGGGTTTGGGACTGAGCCAGGTCTATGGCTTTATCAAACAGTCCGGTGGCGAGATCGACGTTGCAAGTCGGTTGGGTATCGGGACGACGTTCAGCCTCTATCTGCCGCGGGCTGCCGCGCCACATTCCCTGGAGGATGTCACGCCGTCAGGACGTTGCGCCATCCAGCATGCGAATATTCTGATCGTCGAGGATAATGAGCCGGTCGGAGACTTCGCTTCGCAGCTCCTCGAGGATCTTGGTTACAAGACGTGGCGTGCGGCCAATGCTCCTGAGGCGATCGCGGTGCTTGAGCGTTCGCACGCCAATATCGATATCGTTTTTTCAGATGTCGTCATGCCCGGGATCGATGGTCTGGAGCTTGGGCGTCATATCCGGGCGCGCTGGCCGGAAATCCCCGTGGTGCTCACCAGTGGCTATAGCCATGTCCTGGCTGATGATAGCCGCCATGGCTTTCCACTTCTGCACAAACCCTATTCGGTGAATGAACTGTCCCGACTGTTGGGAGAGATATGCATCGGCGAAGAACGAAAGCATCAGGCGGTAATATAGCCCCTACGCGGATACCAATTATTGCAAATATAATTGAATAGATCATCTTTTGATCAAATAATGAAGGTTTAACATTTGTCGGATGATTTCTGGGCAAAGAAACCATCGAATGACCTGTAGATTTTCATGTCTAGATCGCGCCTCGAATTGGAAAGGCAGTTATGCTCATTCGTGCTGGCTATGAACTGGTCCTGGAAACCGGTGCTCCTACGCCGTTAATTTCCCTCCTCACGATCCGACCGTCTAGGTTTCCCGATCTTCGCAGCCCCCACAGGATTAGGACAGGCGCGCCGATCCCGACCCATGATTACCGTGACAGCTTTGGCAATATCTGCACACGCATGACCCTGCCGGCAGGGCGCACTACCCTGTCATGTGACTTCACCATTGCCGATAGCGGCCTGCACGATCGCCAAAGTCCATCGGCAGTCCAGCATGAAGTTCGGGATTTGCCCTCGGACGTCCTTATCTATCTCATGGGAAGCCGTTATTGCGAGACCGATCTCCTCTGCCAGAAAGCCTGGTATCATTTCGGCCATATCGCGCCCGGGTGGCAGCGTGTGCAGTCCATTGTCGATTTCGTGCACCAGCATCTGACCTACGGATATCAATATGCGCGATGCACCAGGACCGCTTGGGAGGCATATAATGAGCGGGTTGGCGTATGCCGGGACTTTGCCCATCTTGCAGTGGCCCTATGCCGGTGCATGAACATTCCGGCACGATATTGCAGCGGATATCTTGGCGATATCGGCGTCGATCCGGTTGATGTCCCAATGGATTTCCACGCCTGGTTCGAAGTGTACCTGGGTGGTGAGTGGCACAGTTTCGATGCGCGGCATCATGTCCCTCGCATAGGGCGCATCCTGATGGCGTGCGGACGCGACGCAGCCGATACCGCTTTGACCACGGCGTTCGGTCCGATGCGACTGGCCTCGTTCAAGGTTCATACTGATGAGGTGATCCAGACCGGACAGCATGTCGCCACCCCGCTGACCATCGCCGCCTGACAAGGTCCCGTGGTTCATTCTCGGCAAAACAGATCGCGCGCCAGGGACGTTCAAGCGTCGAGAAGATGCCTTGCTCGCATCAAGGCCGTTCCGTCGGGCGCGCGTCCCAGGAAGGCCTGAAAGGACGCCATGGGATCGCGGCTATTTCCTGCGGCGAGTATCTCTTCGCGGAACCGCGATGCGAGATCTGGGTCGAAAATATCACCTGTCGCGACAAAAGCCTCAAATGCGTCGGCATCCAATGCTTCGGACCAGGCATAGCTATAATAGGCAGCCGAATAGCCGCCATCAAAGATATGCGTGAAATAGGGAAAGCGATGGCGCAACCCGACCGCGCGGGGCATTTCGAGCGCATCAAGCTGCGCCTCGACAAATGCGCGAGGATCGATCTGCGCGTCCGGTTTCTGGTGGATGGCAAGGTCCAGCAATGCGCAACCGATCAATTCCACGGTGGCAAAGCCCTGACCATAAGCCTCCGCCTCGCGAATGGCGCTGATCAGATTGTCCGGCATCCCAAGACCGGCGAGCGCCTGCGGGCTGACAATCCAGTTCTCCATGAACTTGCTCGGAAACTCTACGAAGTCGCGGGCAACCGCAGTTCCGGACTGGCTGGGGTAGGTGACCCGTGAAAGAAGCCCATGCAATGCATGGCCAAATTCATGAAACAAGGTGCGCGCCTCATCAATCGAAAGGCGGGTCGCACCCCGGTCGGGTGGCGGAGCAGCGGCAAAATTGGCGACCAGATAGACGATCGGGCGCACGTCGCCATCCATCGCTTCTTGCAACCGCAGGCTTCCCATCCAAGCGCCACCATGTTTTTCCGGGCGGGCCAGATAGTCGGTGAAGAGCAGACCCACAGTGCTCCCGTTGCTCTCCTTCACTTCCCAGGCCCAGACGTCCGGATGATAGCCTTCTATGTCCGCACGCCTGTAGAAGCTCAGGCCATAAAGTCGGCCGGCTGTGTCGAATGCTGCCTGCCGCACCGCATCGAGCCGCAAATGCTCCGCAGCTGCCGCAGTATCGAGTGCGTAACGGGTGCGCCGTACCTGTTCCGCGTAAAAGCGCCAGTCCCAGGGCGCGAGGCGGAAATCGCCGCCCTCCGAATCGATCAATGCCTGCAGTTCAGCAGCTTCCTGCGCTGCGCGCCGTTTGCCCGGAGCCCACAGCTGGCGCATCAGCGCGCTCGCTGCTGCCGGATCATGCGCCATGCTGTCGGCCAGCGCATAATGCGCATGGTCGGCATAGCCCAGCAGGACCGCCCTTTCCCTGCGCAACGCGAGCATTTCGGCGATGATGGGCCAATTATCATGTTGGTCGCCGTCGCAACGGGCGGTGAAGGCGCGCCATAGGGCCTCGCGCAAGTCGCGCCTCTTCGAAAAGGTCAGAAATGCCTCCAGGTCGGTGCGATCGAGCGTTATGTGATAACGGTCCTGAAACCCCTTGGCTGCTGCTCGCGCCGCAGCCGCCTCGCATATTGCGCTCGGCAGTCCCTCAAGCTCATTCTGCTCTAGATCAAGCACCCAGGCATTTGTTGCGGCAAGCACATTCTGCCCGAATTGAACTGCTAGGGCAGACAGGCGAGCCTCGATGGCGGCAAAGCGGTCCTTGCCAGCCCTCGTCAATGCTGCGCCGCCTCTAAGGAAGCTTGCATGGCTATCCTCCACGAGGCGGACCTGTTCCGGGGTGAGGCCGCTCTCGTGCCGTGAAGCATGGACTGCGAAGACGCGTGCTGCCAATTGGTCATTATGGCTTATGGCGACGGCATGCGCGCTAAGTCGCGCCGAAATCTCAGCTTCCGCCTCGCGGATGGCCAGCGTGCCCTTCGCCGAGGACAGGGCCCAGAACAACCGCCGGACGCGCGCGAGCGGCTCGCCCGACCGTTCCAGTGCGGCAATCGTATTCTCGAAGGTCGCGGGCGCGACCTGCTCGCAAATCGCATCAAGTTCAGCCTTATGCCAGGCGATGCTGGTCGTGACCGCGCGAAGGAACTGGTCATCGCCTATCTGCGCAAAAGGTGGCGCGCCAAGCGGGCCAGTCCAGGGTTGGAGAAGCGGGTCGCTTTGCTCAGTCAAGGGCGGTTACTTCCTGGGTGTGCACCTGAAATCGCACCAGGTTTGCCGGGCCAAAAGCCGTCGTCAAGGCTACGTCGGTGGCGTCGCGCCCGCGCGCCATCAGGATCCGGCCGATGCGCGGGCGATTATGGCGCGCATCATGGGTATACCAGGCGCCATCGATATAGACATCGAACCATGCGCTGAAATCCATCGGAGCATCTACCGGAGGCACGCCGATGTCGCCGAGATAACCGGTGCAATAGCGAGCGGGAATATTCATGCAGCGGCACAAGGTTATGGCGAGATGGGCGAAGTCACGGCACACGCCCTTTCGCTCCTGATAGCCATTCCAGGCGGTCTTGTCGGCGCGCGCATGCTGATAGCCAAATTCAATATGATGATGCACGAAGCCCACGATCGCCTCCACCCTTTCCCGCGCGCTGGCCAGATGACCAAATTGAGCCCATGCCACGTCCATCAGACGGTCGGTTTCGCAATAGCGGCTGCCCAGGAGAAAGGGCATGACGGCATCTGGAAGCTCTTCCACCGGCATCTGAGGACCACTGGGCGAGCGCTGGTCGGGATCTCCGCTATCCTCGATCACAAAGTCGCATGACAAGCGCACATTGCCCGGTGGGATGGTGAGCCGGGTGGCGACATTGCCGAACCCGTCCTCGAATTGATAAAGCGGAATGTCGGGCGCCGCTATCAGCCGCTGCGGCGTTCGCAGATCCTGATGGCGCGATGGATGCAGGCTGAGCATGGCCATCATCGCCGTCCGGTTCTCGGTCGAGAACTCGATATCATAGCCGCACCGGATCAGCATGTCAGGTTCGTTTCCTGATTGCCGGCGAGCCGGCTGTTGATGGCACCATGGCCGGAGAGGGAGAATGGTTCTGGATCGGCACGACTGACGTTGACGCTCACGTCCATCCCCAGAAAGCTTGCAGGCAGGCCGAACCAGGTGCCCGACAACGGTAGCGCCTGATACGGGTCGCGTGCGATCGCCACGCGGATCAAGCCGCGATTGCCGATGATCCCATTTGTCGGATCGAATTCCACCCAGCCAGATCCGGGCAGGAAGATACGGACCCAGGCATGGGTGTTGCCGCCGCCGACCAGCCCTTCGGTGCGCGATGGATTATAGACATAGCCCGACACGAAGCGGGCGGCGAAACCCAGCGCCCTGACAGCCTCAATCATCAGCACGGCGAAGTCACGGCAGGTCCCCTGCCGCTTGCGCAACGTCTCCATAGGAGATTGGGTGCCCTTTTCATGTCGTGGCACATAGGTGAAGTCACGCTGGATGCCTGTCGCGATCCGCGTAAGGAGATCGATGGTCGCTGTATCACCATGATTGCTGACGAAATCTCTCGCCCAATTGTCGACGATCCGCTCGGGATCGAGATGGTTTCGTTCGATCGACCGCAACAGATCGGGCATGTCTTCCGATGAATAGGTGAAGGGGAAAAGCCGGGCATAGGGTTCGACGTCGACCTGCTGCTGCGTCAAGGGCGCATGCTCGAGCGTAACCGCGCTCGCGACTTTCAGCTGCGACGTGCGTTTGTCGAACAGAGCAATGGCCACGGAATTTCCGAACACATCATGCAGCCAGCGCAATTCACAAGGTTGGGGATCGATATCGAGCCGCGCGCGGAGCAGTCGCTGGTCGAAGGCCTCACGCGGCCGCATCATGATGCGATGTTCGCCCAGCGACACCGATTGCTGATAGCGATAAGTCGTCACATGTTCGATTGTGAGCAACGGCATGAAAGGAAGTTCCCAATGGGCAGGGAGAAACCATGAATCTACTGGTGCCAGCCGATCCTGCGCCCTTCACCGTCATCAACGCGAACGGCTCCTCTCCGTTCCTCCTGACCGGAGATCATGCAGGGCTGGCAATTCCTTCGGCCCTGGGTGATCTTGGCGTAGGCCCGGCCGATTGGTCTCGGCATATCGCAATCGACATAGGCGTGAGAGATATGGGCCTGGAATTGGCGCGTCTCCTCGATGCCCCTTTCATCTTCCAGAATTATTCGCGATTGGTCATCGACTGTAATCGCGATCCCGCGCGCGACGACGCGATACCTGCGTCGTCCGATGGGACCGATATCGGTGGCAATCAGGGTTTGACCGAAATCGACAGGCTGGCGCGTGTCACCTCCATCCATGCTCCATATCATTCCGGCATTTCAGAAATGATCTCAGCTCGGCTGGCAGCGGGGCAGGAGACAATCCTGCTCGCGCTCCATAGTTTCACCCCGATACTGGACGAGATGAGGCGCCCCTGGTCGGTGGGCGTCCTGCACGCCGCCGGCCGGATCGATTTTGCGATTTGCCTGCTGGACGCGCTACGCCGGTTGCCGATCAAGGTGGGCGACAATGCTCCCTATGCCATGGATGAAACCGATTACAGCATGCCCTTCCACGCCCTTTCAAATGACCTTCGCTACGCTGAAATCGAGGTCAGGCAGGACCTTATTTCCCAAGGCGAGGGGCAATCCTTCTGGGCGGCGCGACTGCGCGATGCGATGGAAGAGGCCTGGCAGCGGCTCACATAGAATATGCTGACACCATGGTGAGCGCATCGCCTCGCGCTGTTCAAGAAAAGTCATAGGCCATCAGGCGTTGACGGCGACCAGAAGACACTGTTCCTGACCCAAAGCCGCTTCGTCCGACATTGTTACGATGCCCCGCCACCACTCGATGCCCGGACTACGGAACATGGCAAGGCTACCCGTTCTGGGGCGCGCATTCCAGTGGACGCCGTCAAACGCAAAACGCCAATAGGAATCGCAGTTGAGCGGTAGATGCCAGAATGCAGGCTCTTCGCTCGCGCTGTCTGCGTGCAGGATACGAAGCTCGCTCGGCACATCCCGACGGCTGCCATCGGGGAAGCGAACTTCGATCGTCATGCACAAGCCTCCAAAATCCTGCAAAGAGCGCAGTAGCCCACTCAAAACGCCTTGATATTCAACGGGTTCATGGTGCGGGAAGAAAATCTCCAGATCATGTGAATGAGCCCGGCACATTCTGGCTGAATGGGTGAACGGGCCCGCTGTAGTTGCCCGCTCTACCCCATGGCAGCGCCCATCTTCCACTCAAGGCGCATGCGGCCCAGAAGCGGCTGCGCGATCAGCCTGTGCGTCCCAGGGGAAGGCCATGTCTTATTCCTTCCCATGGAACTGTGTGGTAATTTTCAGAAGTGGAAAATGACGCCAGCCATGGGACGGAAACTGTCCCAATCATAGGTGTCGACCTGCACGCGCAGGCGCACGCCGCTGCTGCCAGTGACCCCGCCGAGGCCGATCTCCTTTGGCCCCACTTCGACACCCGCACCGTACATCCAGTCCTTCTCGTCGGGCCAGCCGCCTTTGCCATTGACCCACTGATAGCCGGCCGAGGCGTAGATCAAACCGCTCTCGCCTGCGCGGGCGCCTACACGGCCCTTCACGCCATATTCCCAGTCGATGTCGCTAAAGCCCTTCGAGGCGTTCCCTTCCACCCCGACGAACACCGGCCCGAGTGGCACATTCACGCCCGCGATGCCGCTGATCAGGGCGCCGTTCATGATCGTCTCGCCCGGAACGCTGCCGAACTCGGTCCCGCGGTCGAAAGTGTGATAACCGCCGAGAATGCCGACATAGGGTTCAATACCGAAGGCTTTGCTGCCATCGGGTGCGGTGTCGTCCTGAGCCATGGCAGCAGTCGGCAGTGCCAGGCAGCCCAGCAATGGGAGAATGATCTTCTTCATGATGTACGTCCCTGTTTGATTATTTCCACGAGGCTCAAACTAAAGGGCATGCACCGGGGTTGCCGCGTGCGAAAACAATAATGCTTATGTTGCAATTTTGACACTATCAGGGCGCGTTCGCCAATGTCTATTGAGGCAGAAGACATGGATGTAGCAGCATTCGAAATATTTATTTCGATATCGTCATGGATTTAGCGGCGGGATTTTCATGAAGCCGTCCGCCGCAACATGATGACCTTTCTTTTTAACTTGGATTAAATTTCTTGTTTTGTGATTGTGAGATGTTTTTCCGCCTCCGTCAGTCCATGGTGAGCGTTGACGCGAGCCGGGCGGATCGCTGCCCGCAAGTGAGCCAGTGGCCATGCGCCCAGTATATTCACGCATTTTCATGCTAGAGGGGCCGCGATGAATGCGCGGATCCTGACCAGGGGACTATCCCGACATAGGCTTGCGATTAGCTGCGCCATGTTCTCGATCGCACTGTTGATCCTGGGCGGGGCTCAGCCTGCGCGCGCTGAATTGCTACGCATTGGCGATCCTCTATGTCACGCAGTGAGCCGATCGATCGCCCCTGACGACACGCGCCCCTCCCATTTTGTCTGCAATGGTGATCCTGATGGCTATCAGAAGGGCACATTGTGGCTCCATGCCGCCTTGCCCCAGGGCTCGCGCGATCATGAGGATCTGTCGCTGATCATCCACAGCTCTCGATTTGATCGGCTGGTCGTGCGCTTCATCTATCGTGACGGTGCCGTCGAGCAGCAACATGTCCGGAGCGGCAATTTCGGGACCTATTGGAGAGCTGGCGGCCAACTCGCGTTCCGCGCGCCCTATCGCGACGTTCCTGTCGTGGCCTACACCGTGAGATTTGACGAAGTGGCGAGCGCGCATCTCCTGCGGATGAGGCTTGTCGAGCGCGGTGAAGAAGCCACCCAGACAACTGGCCTGGCTACCTTGACCGGTGCAGCGCTCGTTCTGCTGATTGTGGGCGCGATTTATAACGCCTCACTGGCTCTTGCCGTTCGTCAGCAACATGCCGGCTGGCAGGCTGCATGGGCATTCTGCATGGTCATATGGGGGGCGTGCTGGTCGCAACTTCATCTGTTCTTCTTTCCCTCCATGGCGGGCGCGGTATCGGCGCAAATCTGCACTGGTCTCTCCTGTCTCGCCATCACGCTCGCCACTTTGAGCGCCGTCACTGCTCTTGAAAAACAGCATCTCGATGCGGGGTTGAGGCGCACAGCGCTGGGCCTCACCGCAAGCGTGTGCGCATTGGGCATCCCGCTTTCGCTGATGCGTTCGGGGCCGTTCGACATGCTCGGCAATCTGCTGGGGCTCCTGGTCCTGGCCAATCTAGCGGCGGTCGCATCCTGTATCGGCCAGGCATGGCGACGGGGAAGCAGCGCGGCGCGGAGCCTGGGTGGGGCCTGGGCACTGCCAATGATCGTCCTTGCGTCGACCAGCTTCTTCGATGCGGACGCCATGTTCTGGGGCGGTGGGTCGCAAATTCTGGTCCTGTTCGCAGCGGCCTGGCAAACATTGTGGCTCTCCGCTGCCGCTTCGCGTGCTCATGCCCGTTTGCGGATGGAACGAGACGTCGCGCGGCTCGCAGAGGCTAAGGCCCATGAGCTTGCCCGCCGCGACGTTCTGACAGGGCTGCCAAACCGACGGGGTTTCATGGAAAGAACCGGCAGGATGCTTGAAGGCTTGCCTGTATCAGGCGCGCTGGTCGCTTTGCTCCTGATCGACGTCGATTGGTTCAAGTCGATCAACGATGTCTATGGTCATGAGGCTGGCGATCACGTTCTGGCAGCTATGGGTCGCTGCATCGCGCAGCATGAAAACTCCTCCTGTGCCGTGTGTCGTCTGGGCGGGGAGGAGTTTGCGATGATGGTCACAGGAGCTGAAGTTGGGAACATCGAGCAATTTGCACAAACCCTGCGCGGAACCTTGGCCGATCTGAGCCATGGCGACATCATCGGCAATCGCATGGTGACGGTGAGTATCGGTGTGACGGCCTCGGCATCCCGCGTTGACTTTGGCACGCTCTACCGGCTGGCAGATGAAGCGCTTTACGACGCAAAGCGTGGGGGGCGCGATCAGATCGCAATCCGCCTGGGTGAGTGGGCGGGCGCTCGCCGAAATGACAGACCGCTTTTCGCCTGACAGGCTTGCAGCGGGTTGAGGTGTCCCGGCTCGGCAACGCCTCGCCTTTGGCGCGCGCCGGGCTGGCGACCATATCTCAGAACAGAGGCCGGTCCGGCTCGAAGTTCCACAGTCGAGGCCTGTTAGAAGCATCGCGCTGCTCACGTGCGCCGCCACCGGCACGGCGCCGCATTTCTGCAAAAATTATCTGGTCGTCAATGGTATGGCGCTCGCTTTGAATGAGAAGAAAGGCTTCCATTAGGTCCCCCTCATCCCATTGCCGAAGCGAACCTATTTCATTCGACATGCGTCCCAAGCTCCCTGCGCAACTGCACTATCATTGGCGGAGAAGGCCTTATTTGAGACTATGCCTCCCCATCGAAGCTTCGGTCTCATCGCCTGGCTGGCCCCCGAAACTGCTCCTGGAAACTGCTGATAGCTCATATTGGAGAACGCGAACTCCGCCACTGTGTTCCTGTGCACCATTACAGCCCGGAGGTTGCCAGCAAGATTCCCATGGCAACCAATATGCCCAGGAAAGCCTTCTGGCAGAAGCACGGACGTAAAGGAGGGATGAGGGTGAAGAAGGATTTCGAGCTCTATTATTGGCCATTGCCATTCCGCGGACAGTTCATCCGGGCCGCGCTTGCCTTTGCGGGCAAGAGCTGGAACGAACATGATGAGGGTGAGATCGCCGCGCTGATGCAAATGGCTGCGGAGGATCAGCCGGTGCCCTTCATGGGCCCCCCCCTCCTGTTTGATAATGAAACCGGATTTGCCTTGTCGCAGATGCCAGCAATCATGGTCTATCTGGCAGAGCGTCTTGACCTTGTGCATGGCGGTACCCGCGAACGCGCCTTGACGGTCAAGCTCGTCAATGACGCAAATGATATCATTGACGAACTGACGCTGGATGGCGGCCGGCAGATGTGGACGGAGGATCGATGGGCCAGCTTTATTCCTCGGCTGGTGAAATGGATGCGCATCTGGGAGGCTGTGGGCACAAGCAGCGGCCTTGAAGCTGGAAAGGGTTTCATGCTCGGCACCGCAAAACCGGATCTGGCCGATATCGTGACCGTGACATTATGGGGCACCATGGCCAGCCGCTTCGGCGCAATCGCTGCCATGCTCTCCCAACATGCGCCTGCAACGATGGGTCTGGTCCAGCGTCTGCGCGCTCATCCTGCCCTGGCGAGGCTCGAGGCAAGAAGCGTGACGCGCTATGGCGAGGCCTATTGCGGCGGGGAAATCGAGAAGTCTCTGCGCGCAGTTCTGCCTGACAGCGACGGTTGAAACCGAACGCTATCCCCCTTCGGTAAGGTCGCTTCGCATCTGCCCATGGGCCAGGACCGCGAACAGGCCGCTACCACCGATGATGTTGCCGATGAGTGCAGGCAGAGAGAAGCCGAACCAGGCCTGCTGGAAACTGACCTCGCCGCTCAACCAGAGGAAGCTGATCTGGGAAGAACCGGTGACGACATGCGAAAAGCCGCCAAGGCCGATGACATAGGTCAGAAGGAAGATCACCCAGAATTCGCTGCCCTTGGCATTTGGCAAGGCCCACGCAATCGCGGCCATGATGAAGCCAGCCGGAATGCCCAGCATCAGGGTTTTCGACCAGTCCTGCCATTCGAGCTTGGCGAGAATATCGAGCGCCACGATGCGCTGTTCATGCGTGATGATGATCTCACCGGTCATCAGCGCGCTTACGAGCGTCACGCCGACAAGATTCCCAGCCAGCACGCAGGCCCACAGGCGCGCCAGACGTCCCAGATTGCTAAGGCTCGGACGGGTCGCGACCGGCAGCACCGCTGTGACCGTGCTTTCGGTAAAGAGCTGGAGCCGTCCCATGATCACTATCAGATATCCGACCGGATAGCCCAGCAGGTAGATGAGGGGCGCCCAGTCCGTGTCGGGCAGCCTTGCCCGCAGGAACAGTTCGGACATGAGCGACAGGGTGATAGCGAGGCCGGCGGCCAGGCCGGAAAGCATGAGTGCGAGGATCGGTCGATCCAGCTCTTCCTCACCCTGGAGCCGCACGACCTCATGGACGACCTTTGCCGAACCCGTACTACGCTCCTCGACATGGGCGGCCTCTTCTGCGTCAAGATCGGGGTGCGGGCTATCCTTGCCGTCCTTCATCTGCTCCATTCCCCTGTCTGTCGAAGCGACGCCTGGCCCGGTCGCCTCTTTCCTGTCCTTACTGTCCGGCATTGCGCAAGGCTCCCAGGATGAGCGCGCGATAGCTATGCTCCCTGACGCCATGGGGCGCATCCAGCCCCATGCGCTCGAGCGCGGCCGATTCCGCTTCGTCGGGCTGACCACCGCGCAGGCCGCGGGCAAGCAGGGCGGCCAGTTGGGCGGGCCTGGTCGCATGGTCTGCCAGATATTGCATCGCCGGCAGGAGCCGCTGCTCGATCTGCGTAAAGTCCGTGCCGAACGGGAAGGACGCAAATGTCTCCTTGGGCATGGCCGCGCTGATCCGCTCGGGGAGATTATCCCTGTACGCTTCGGGAATGTCCCAGTCGGGCGCTATCTTGCCCGCGGACCGGGCCTTTTCCACAAGTTCGCCCTGAAAGCGGCTGTCGGCAATGGCGATCAGGCGCCGGATGACCTGCTCATCGCTTTGGCCGCGCAGGTCCGCCACGCCATATTCGGTCACGACCATATCGCGCAAATGGCGCGGGATGGTTTCATGGCCATAGCTCCAGACGATATTGGACTGGCTCTCGCCCTTGTGACGCCGGGTGGCGGGCAGCGTGATGATCGAACGCGCGCCGTCGAGCTCGAGCGCCTGCGCGACGAAATTATACTGTCCGCCCACGCCGCTGACGACCTGGCCATCTTCAAGCCCGTCCGAGATCGTGGCGCCCAGCAGGGTGACCATCATGGCGCTGTTGACGAAGCGGGCCTTGTGCCGGGCCTTGCGCTTGGCCGCTTCGTTGCCGAACAGCGCATTGATATAGCTGATCTCGCGCATATGGATGCGATCGCGCAGATCCTCATCCATGTCCCGCAACGCGGCATAGAAGCTGCGCGGGCCAACGAAGAAGCCGCCATGTATGATCGCGCCATCGACTTCACGCTTGACGATGCCGGCCCTTATGAGGTCGAGGAAACAGTCGACCAGCATTTCGGTCGGCGCATATAGGCCTTCCTCAAACGGGCCCGTTTCCCATGGTTCGGGAGCGCCCAGCCGGTCGAGCGTTGCGCGATAGGCATCCGGCCGTTCCTGCCGTAGGATCAGGCTGTGGGCGATCGCGTCGCCGATTGCGCCGATGCCGATCTGAAGCGAGCCACCATCGGCTATCAGCGCGGCCACATGGGCGCCGATGGCGTGCTGGGCAGGGCTTACGGGTTGGCGTGGCGGCCCGAAGAGGGGAAAGCGTGTCTGCGCGCTGTCGAGAATGATTGCGAACCGATCGGACGGGATTTCGGCCGGACCGCGCATGAAGGGCAATTCGTCATTGACCTGACCGATCAGGGCAAAATCGCCCCGGCCCCGATCGCGCTCGGCAAGCAGGTCGAGGGTCATGTCGCTATTGCAGCTCAGGCTATAGCTGTTTCCCCGTCGCGCCACGATCTGCGCCACGACATTGACGCCCTGGTCGATCAGATAACGCATCGCATGGGTATAGTTGGCTGCAATATAGTGGCGCTGTGCATCTCCATTGCCGAGCCGGCTGCCGGCCTGGAAGAAAAATTCATTCACCTCGATATTCGCCGGCATCTCGCCCGCACGCTGCGCCTGCGCATAAGCAAAGCGCGGATATCCGCCCATTGTCCGCTCGAACACGGGCTCGAGGAAACGACGCTCGAGGTCCGTGCCAAGCGAGGGCGGCTCGAGCGTGAGCGCCGTGAAGATACGCAGCCTGATGGCGCGATCAGCGCTGGCACGGGCGAAGAGGGCATTGACGATATGAGGCGCCTTGCCCAGGCCCAATGGCAGGCCAAGGACGATATGCCCGTCAGTGCGAGCGATGATGCGGTCGGCGACCTCCTCTGCCGAACGAAGTTCGAGAGGACCGGTCCCGCCGGTCCTCATTGCAGCAAGTCCCAGCCCGGATCGGGCCGGAACCGCTCGCCATGCGCATCGCGCAGCCCTTCCAGCACGGCTTTGACCTCGCCAATCCCGCGTGCGTGGGCATAATGGAGCGGTCCGCCGCGGAAGGGCGCAAATCCGGTGCCGAAGATCATGGCAGCGTCGATGATATCTGGATCGTCGGTCACCTGCTCGCGCAGGGTCGCGGCGGCCATGTTGAGCATCGGCATGATGAGCCGGTCCGCCATCTCCGGCGGGGGCTGCGGGGCGCTGTTCTTGACCGCATGGCCGTCCTTCCAGGCATATATGCCTTTCCCGGCTTTCCGGCCCAACTGACCCGCCGAGACCTTGTCTGCCAACCATTGCGGCGTGGCAGGCATGGGCCAGTCCAGTTCTCGCTTGAGCATGGCGGCAACCGCAAGGCCGATATCAAGGCCGACCTGATCTGCAAGTTCCAGCGGGCCCATGGGCATGCCGAAATCCATTGCCGCCCTGTCGATCGTCTCGGGCGCGATGCCCTCTTCCATCATCGTCATCGCCTCGACCAGATAGGGGGTAAGGATCCGGTTGACGATGAAGCCTGGGGCGCTGCGGGCCGGGGCCGGCAGCTTGCCGATGATGCCGACAAAGGCTCTTGCGCCCGCCTCGACTTCCGGATCGACCCCGTCATGGCTGATGACCTCCACCAGGTCGAGCCGCGACACGGGATTGAAGAAATGGATGCCGATCAGCCGCTCGGGATGGCGTAACCCCTCGCGCAATTGCTCAAGCGGAATGGAGGAGGTGTTGGTCGCCAGGATTGCGCCGTCCTTCATACGTGGCTCGGCGCTCGCATAGAGGGTCCGCTTGAGATCAACCTTTTCCGGGGCTGCCTCGATCAGAATGTCGGCCTTGGCGATGCCCGCACCATCCGGGTCAGGGATCAACCGATCCAGCGCATCGCGAACCTTGAGCCGATCTCCATGAGCGAGCTTTTCATACAGCTTCGCAGCTCGGTTAAGGGCCGCGCCAATCGGCCCAGGCTTCACGTCGGAGATGCTGGTGCGCAGGCCGCGCCAGGCGCACCAGGCCGCGATGTCGCCGCCCATCGCGCCCGCACCGATGACATGAACGTGGGCGATCGTCTTATTGCCCGGCCCAGCCAGTGCCTTGAGCTTCTGGCGCAGGAAAAAGGCACGGATGAGATTTTGCGCGCTATTGCTCATCATGAGATGTGCGAAGGAAGTGATCTCCGCCCGTTTCATCGCCTCCTGGTCGCCACCATGAGTTTCCCACAGGTCGATAAGCGCATGGGGCGCGGGATAATGGGCCAAGGGTGCTTTGGCTTCCGCCTGGCTGCGCATCTGCCGCGCTGCCAGATGGCGGACTGGCGCGGCGTCCTTAAGGCGATCCAGCAATGCCTGACGGCCCTGGTCCATATCTCCTGCAACCGCTGCCATGATGGCGGCGTGGACATGGCGTTCAGGAACTACCGCATCGACCAGCCCCATGTCTTTCGCGTGGCCAGCATCGATCGACTTGCCGGTCAGCATCAGTTCCATCGCCGCGATCGGATCGCATAAATGGGTGAAGCGCGCTGTGCCGCCGAGCCCCGGGTGCAGGCCAAGCTGCACCTCGGGGAAGCCGAGCTTTGTGCCTTCGATGGCAATGCGCTGGTTGCATGCCAGCGCAACCTCGAGACCGCCACCCATGGCATAGCCGTGCATGACCGCGATGGTCGGAAAGGTCAGCCCTTCGAGCCGGTCGACGATCGCATGCGCGGCGGCGATCCGGTCCCTGACCATCGCCTCGTCGCGCATGTCACGAAATTCGCTGATATCTGCGCCGGCAAGAAAGCCCTGTGTCTTGCCTGAGCGAATGACCAGCGCCCGGGGCGTACGGTCCGCGATCATGTCGAGTATATGGCCAAGCTCCTCGAGCACTGCCTGGGACAGCAGATTGGTGTCCGTTCCCTGTTGATCGAGGATAGCCCAGCCAATGTCATGGGCGTCGCGCGTGAAGCGCCAATGATGCAGGGCCTCCGCGCGATGGGACGCGGGACCGGTCTCCAGAGCGCGATCGGCAAGAAAGGACCAGACAGGATCGTTCATCATGGCCTCCTTCACAGCCGTTCGATCAACATGGCGCCGCCTTGGCCGCCGCCGATACATTGGGTGGCGATGCCGCGCCTGAGCCCGAGCCGCTCCATCGCCTGAACCAGATGCAGTGCGATCCGCGTGCCACTCGTGCCCACCGGGTGCCCCAGGCAAATCGCGCCGCCATCGACATTGAGGCGCGAGGGATCGATTCGCCCGGCCGCCCCCTCAAGGCCCAATATGGTGCGACAGAATGCTTCGTCCTCCCATGCGGCAAGGCATGCCAGCACCTGCGCAGCGAAGGCTTCATTCAATTCCCACAGGTCGATGTCTGCCAATCCATGACCGTTGCGCTTGAGGAGTGCCGTCGAGGCGAGCACCGGGCCCAGGCCCATGATGGCTGGATCAAGCGCCGACCACTGGCTGTCAACGATCCGCGCGCGGGGCATAAGGCCATGGCGTTCGACGGCCTCTTGCGAGGCGAGTATGGTCCAACAGGCGCCGTCGCTGATCTGCGAACTATTGCCCGCCGTGACCTTCCCATAAGGACGCTCGAAAACCGGCTTCAGTGTCGCGAGCTTCTCTGTACTGCTGTCGGGCCGCACGCCATCATCCCGGGAATGGACGGTTCCATCCTTGGCAAACGCGGGCACAACTTCCCCCTCCAGCCATCCCTCCGCCTGCGCCCTGGCAAGACGCTTGTGGCTTTCGACCGCATAAGCGTCTGCTTCCGCCCGCGTTATGGAGAAGAGGTGCGCCAATATTTCCGCGGTCTGGCCCATGCCCAGATCGGTGATGGGATCAGTGAGGCCGCGTTCCAGCCCGATGATGGGCTTGAGGAAGTCGGGGCGAAATCCGCTGGCCGCTTTCAGCGAGGCCAGGGGGCTGCTCTTGTCGCCCTGCATCGCGGCAAACCATTCGACGGCATCCTGCCGAAACACGAGGGGGGCGTGACTGAGCGCCTCAGCACCGCCGGCCAGGATGAGGTCGCTGCCGCCATCGGCGATATAGCGGTAGGCGGTGTCCATCGACTGCATGCCCGAACCGCAATTGATTTGAACGGTAAAGGCGGTCGTCTGCGTCCCGCAGCCCAGACGCAGGGCAGCGACGCGCGCCGGATTGGCTTCATCGGCGATGACATTGACGCACCCCAATATAACCTGATCGAAATCCGTGGGGGCAAATTTCTGCCTCAGCAGGAGCGGGCGCCCACATTGCACGGCCAGGTCGACAGGCGTGAAGGGGCCGGGGCCGCCGCGCGCTTTGAGAAACGGCGTGCGGGTGCCATCGACAATATAGACCGGCCGGCTCATTCGGCGGCCTGTGCCAGATCCGATGCAGCAGCATTGCGCCGCAGCTCCTCGGGTGCAAAATCATCCACGGCGATGACGTCCGCGACCGCGCGATCGGCCTCTTCAAGCTGCGCCAGTTCTGCGCTCGACAGCAGGCCGCGCTCGCGCGCCTTGGCCCAATCCTTGATCCGCGCCTTGCGCAGCCGGTCATGGATCGGCTGGGTGTCGACCATCAGGCGAAAGGCTTCGGTCAGGCGGGCGACGGGTTCTTCCGGGCCGCCGATGAACACATTGTCGATCAGCCGTTCGCGCGCTGGGCAGGGTTCCAGGATGATCTGCGCGCACTGACGGATGGTCCGGTCGGTCGGGCCATGGCGACGGCGGCCAAAGGGGAGGATGAACAGGCGCAGCATCCAGCCCACGGGACGGGCAGGGAAATTCTCGATGATCTCGACGAACCTTTGCTCGATCGTGGCAAAGCCGCTGTCCATGCACCAGGCGAGCAGGGGAAGGTCATCATCCTGTCGCCCTTCATCCTCCCAGCGCTTGAGGGCGCCGGAAAGAAGATAGAGTTCGGACAGTATATCGCCCAGCCGAGCAGAGAGGAGTTCCCGCCGCTTGAGCTCGCCGCCCAGGGTCAGGAAGGATATGTCGGATATGAAGGCAAAGGCCGCGGCATAGCGGCTCATCTGGCGATAATAGCGGGTCGCGCGCCCGGCTTTGGGCGCCGGTGCAAACAGGCCGCCGGTCCAGTTACGCGCGAAGGCGCGGATCGCGGTCTTGAGCGCGTGGCCGACATGCTTCCACAGCACATCGTCGAACTGCGCCAGCGCCCGGCCGCGATTGGCATCGGCGACTGCGCGGATTTCCTTGAGAAGATAGGGATGGGAGCGGATCGCGCCCTGGCCAAACACCATCAGGCTGCGGGTAAGGATATTGGCGCCCTCGACCGTGATGCCGACCGGGATCGCGCGATACTGATTGCCGAGATAATTATTGGGTCCGTCGATCACGCCCTTGCCGCCATGCACGTCCATGGCATCGTTGATGACGGTCCGCATGCGTTCGGTCGCATGCAGCTTGAGGATCGAGGAAATGACGGCGGGGTGGTTCCCCTGATCGAGCCCTGCGCAGGTCAGGCGGCGCGCGCCATCGAGCAGATAGGCATTGGCCGCGATCCGCGCCAGCCGCTCCTGTATCCCCTCGAACTTGCCGATCGGCAGGTTGAATTGGGAGCGCACCCGCGCATAGGCGCCGGTTGTATGGGCAGCAAAGGCGCCGGCAGCAGCAGACAGGGAAGGCAGGGAAATGCCCCGGCCGGCCGCCAGTGCGCTCATGAGCATTTTCCAGCCTTGGCCGACGCGATCCGGGCCGCCGATGATGTTGTCGAGCGGGATGAACACGTCATGGCCCTCATTGGGGCCGTTCTGGAAACTCTGCATCGAGGGGATATGCCTGCGCCCGATCGACACGCCGGGAAGGTCGGTGGGGACCAGCGCGACGGTGATGCCGATCTCGTCCTGCCCGCCCAGCAGATGGTCGGGATCGCGCAGCTTGAAGGCGAGGCCCAGCAATGTGGCGACCGGACCCAGGGTGATATAGCGCTTGCGCCAGTTGAGGCGGATGCCGATCACCTCCTCGCCGTCCCACTGACCCTTGCAGATGACGCCTTCGTCGACCATCGCCGCCGCATCGGAGCCGGCTTCGGGACTGGTCAGGCCGAAAGCGGGAATTTCGCGACCATCCGCCAGCCGCGGCAGCCAGTGGTGCTGTTGTTCCTTGGTTCCAAAACGCAGGATGAGTTCGCCCGGGCCCAGGCTGTTGGGGACCATCGCGGTGACGGCCGCGGACACGGATCGGGTCGCGATCTTGCGGACAATCTCGCTATGGGCGAAATTGGAAAAACCAAGGCCGCCATGTTCCTCGGGAATGATGATGCCAAAGAATTTTTCCTGCTTGAGAAAGTCCCAGGCTTCCTGGGACAGGTCGTGCGTTTCCCAAGTCATGCGCCAGTCGTCGATCATGCCGCACAGCTGTTCGACGGGACCATTCATGAAGGCCTGCTCCGCGTCGGTCAGCCGGGCGGGCGGTACGGCAAGAAGCTGATCCCAATCCGGATTGCCGGTAAAGAGGGCCGCGTCCCACCAGCTGTTGCCCGCCTCGATCGCTTCGCTCTCCGTAGCGGAAAGGGCGGGCAGGGCTGCCTCGACGAGGGAGAAGATCGGGCGGGTTAGGATTTCACGGCGGGCGTTGGCAAGCATCATCTCTGTCCTTTTTACTTGCCCCATGAACGCGGAAGACCCCAGACATGATCCGTCGCGGCCTGAATCCTTGCCTGCAACTCAGCCGCAAAATGTCGTCAGGCCGACCGGCGGTCGTACCGCAAGATTGACGATTTCTTGATATTGGAAGCGGGGCAGTGCTCGGTCGATTGCCGCCTCGCGGGATCAGGGCAACATATCGCCAATCCGCTTTGCCAATGCGTCCATCGCGAACGGCTTGGTGACGAGCGCCATGTTGGGCGCGAGCTGGCCATTTCCGATGACGGCATTTTCAGCATAGCCGGTAATGAACAGGACCTTGAGATCCGGCAGGAGGCTGAGTGCGGCATCGGCAACCTGTCGACCGTTCATTCCGCCGGGCAAGCCCACATCCGTGATCAGCAGGTCGACTGCCACGCCATTTTGCAACAGCCGCATGGCGCCTGGGCCGTCCATCGCTTCCTGCACATCATAGCCCAGTTCCTGCGCTATCTCGACAACGAGGAGCCGAACCGTGGGTTCATCATCGACCACCAGGATCGTACCGCGTCGTGGTTCATTGCTGGCCGCCTGCTCACTCAGCGATGGAATGACTGACGCGTCCTCGCTTTCCTCGTCTTCCATGAAGTGGCGGGGCAGATAGAGACACATGGTCGTACCCGTCCCGAGCTCGCTATAGATCCGCACATGGCCGCCGGACTGACGTGCGAATCCATAGATCATCGATAGGCCAAGCCCAGTGCCTTCACCCAGCGGCTTGGTCGTGAAAAAGGGATCGAAGGCACGGGAAATTACCTCGGGCGTCATGCCCGTGCCGGTGTCTGTCACGCAGATCGATACATATTGACCTGGTTCCAGATCGCGCTTGCGCGCTGCTGCGTCGTCCAGCCACTTGTTTGCGGTCTCGATCGTGATGCGTCCCCCGTCCGGCATTGCGTCGCGCGCATTGATGCAGAGGTTGAGCAGCGCATTTTCAAGCTGATTGGGATCGACCAGGGTTGTCCAGATACCGGCCTTGCCGACGGTCTCGACCGCGATCTGTGGTCCCACCGTGCGCCGGATCAGCTCTTCCAGATCGAAGATCAGCCGGTTGGAATTGACCGGTTTGGGATCAAGCGTCTGCCTGCGGGAGAAGGCGAGCAGGCGGTGGGTGAGCGCAGCGGCGCGGCGCACGGCGCCCTGGGCGGCGACGGAATATTTGTCGATTTCGCCGACCCGGCCCTGCGCGATACGTATCTGCATCATTTCCAGGGCGCCGGAAATGCCCGTCAGCAGATTGTTGAAATCATGGGCTAGGCCACCAGTCAGTTGGCCGACCGCTTCCATCTTCTGCGACTGGCGCAGGGCGTCCTCAGCCCTGTCGCGCTCGGCCGTCTTGGTCTCGACCTCCTCGATGAGCCTGCGACGATCCTCCTCAAGCTGGCGCTCGACAGCCTTGCGGGCGGACATGTCCTGCATCGCCCCGACCATACGCAGCGGCTCGCCGGCAGGCGTACGCAGAACATAGCCGCGATCGAGGACATCGGCATAGCTGCCGTCGCTGCGGGCAAAGCGATATTCGTCGGTCCAGTCAGTCCCTTCGCCATCGATCACCGCGTGAATGCTGTCATTGATCCGCTGCCGGTCATCCGGGTGGATATGGTCCAGCCACCACCCGCCGGTCGGTTCGACATCTTCGAGCCTGTGCCCATAGGCATGCTCAAGCGCGATGTTCCAGGTCACATGATCGTCGCGGAAATTCCAGTCCCACACCGCATCATTGGTAGCCCGTCCAGCAAGACGCAGCCGCTCCTCCACCTCGCGCAAACTGGCCTGCGCCTGGCGATCGGCGGTGACGTCCTGCACGGTACCGATAAGACGGATTGGGTCCTGCCCCTCGAACATTGCCAGGCCCTGGGCATGGATATGCCGCTCGATTCCATCCTGGATCCCGACGGTCCGATACTCGGTGTCGAAAATGCAGGTGCCGGCCGGATCGAGCGCGGCGCGCACCGCTGCGTCGGCCCCTTCGCGATCCTCGGGATGCAGGCCCGCCAGAAAGGCGGTTTCATAGCTGACGGGGGCACCGGGATGCAGGCCAAAAAGGGCACGACAGCGATCGTCCCATTCAAGCTGTCCGGTCTGCGGCCAATAGTCGAACTGACCAAGGCGGGCCGCGCGTGTCGCGAGTTCCAGCTTTTCGCGGCTTGTGGCCAGAGCTTCGCGCGAAAGATGCGAGGCCGTTACATCGGTGGCCGTGCCGAACCACTCAAGGATATTGCCGTCATCGTCGAGGATGGGGACGGCGCGGGACGCTGTCCAGCCGATGGTGCCATCAGCCTGACGTACGCGATGCTCCAGCATGAAGGGCGCCCTGGCTTCGATGGCGCGGGCGATCGCGTCCATCACGATGGAATGGTCATCCGTTGGAACATAGAGTTCAAGCCAGCGAACAGATGGTGCTTGCGTGTCGACGAGGAAACCACGTCCGTCGAGGTGGCGCATTTCCTGCCAGTCGGCGCTCATCTGATAGATTGCGTCGGAGGTCGCGCTTACCAATGCGCTGAAACGCGCTTCGCTTTTCTCGAGCCTTGCCCGTTTTTCCTCGATCCTGCGGGCGTCCGTAAACTTCTGCGTCACATCCACCGCGATATCGAGAACGCCGACGATATCGCCTGCGTCGTCGCACAACGGACTGTAGCAGAAGGTCCACCATGTATCCTCGGCATCACCATTACGGGTCATGACGAGGTGCATGTCCTCGACCGAAACCGTCTCGCCGCCAAAGGCTCTATCGAGCAGGGGCGAGAGCTCGGACCAGATCTCGGGCCAGACATCGCACATCGATTGGCCAAGTGCTGCGGGGTGACGAGCTCCCAAAAAGGGCGCATAGGCATCATTGTAGAGGAATATCTGCGCCTCCCCCCACATGATGAACATCGGAAAATCCGAGGCGAGCGCGAGCTCGACCGTGGTCCGCAGCGAAATTGGCCAGCCGGCCTTGGCTCCCAGTGCCGTTTTCTCCCACGGGAAAGAGGCTATCCGTGTTCTGAGCGAATCCGCGTGCGTGGGCGCCGGAGAAAAAATGGAGGCCATGACTTGGGGATAGACGGACTTCGCCATCCTGTCACCGCGCACGACGGCGTTCTTTCCATCCACTTGGCGCATTTAACCTGATATTGCCGCTATTACTCGACGGCTTCAGTCCTGGGGGCGGCCGATCCTGCGCGGTTATCGCTGTTAACCTCATCCGCGCCGGTCTTGTCGGCCCTGAAATAGCCGATCGCCACCACGATGAGCAGAGCCGCAATGACGAGCGCGAGGCTTGTTACCAATATCGACCGGGTCACGGTGGTACGCGATCCGCTGCGTGCCTCGACTTTCGAGAGATGGGTCACCGTCTCGCCGTCTTCCTGTCGTTTCTCCATTTTCTCTCTCCTTGCCCCTTTTCCTGATGTCAGTGACGGATTGGGGCTATCCGCCAGACGCTGTTGGATAGATCATCGGCGACCAGCAGCGCGCCATGGACCGGATCATAGCTTACGCCCACCGGACGTCCACGCGCATGTCCATCCTTGATGAACCCGGTCAGGAAATCCTGGGGTTTGCCCACGGGCCGACCATCGGCGAAGGGGATGAAGACCACCTTGTAGCCGGCCAGATCCTGCCTGTTCCAGCTGCCATGCTGCCCGACGAAGGCGCCCTTCGCATAGGCCGGGCCAAGACCGGCGCCGGTTGCAAAGCTGATACCGAGTGCCGCGACATGGGATCCCAGGGCATAATCGGGCCGGATCGCGCGTCGCACCAGATCGGGCTGCTGCGGACGCACCCGCGGATCGACATTCTGTCCCCAATAGCTGTAGGGCCAGCCGTAAAAGGCCCCGGGACGAACCGCAGTCATATAATCGGGCACCAGTTGCGGTCCGAGCTCATCGCGTTCGTTCACCACGGCCCAGAGCCGGCGCGTCTGCGGCTCAACTGCAAGGGCTGTCGGATTGCGGATGCCCGAGGCATAGGTGCGATGCATGCCGGACTGGCGATCAACCTCCCAGATGACGGCACGATCTTCCTCCACCGCCATGCCGCGTTCGCCGACATTGCTGTTGGAGCCGATACCGACATAGAGTTTCGATCCGTCCGGGCCAGCTGCCAGCGATTTGGTCCAGTGATGATTGATGCGCGAGGGCAATTTGGTCACCTCGACGCCGGGCGTGGTGATGCGCGTCTCGCCCTCGCGATAGGGAAAGCGCAGCAGCGCGTCCTGTGTCGCGACATAGAGCTGGCCCTCGACCAGGGCGAGGCCATAGGGCGCATTCAACCCGGTGATGAGCGTACTGCGCAATTCGGCGCGGCCATCGCCATCGGCATCGCGCAGCAGGGTGATGCGATTGCCACCCTTTACCGATGTCTTCCCCATGGCCTTGATCTGGGTCGCGATGACATCCTTGGGCCGCAGGGCGGGGGCCGATCCCCCTGAACCTTCCGCCACCAGAATGTCGCCATTGGGCAGCACCAGCATCTGGCGCGGAATGGCGAGCTCCGTGGCAAAGGCCGTCACGCTAAAGCCGGCCGGTGCCGTCGGCTTTTCATTGCCCCAGCCTGCGGGCGTCGCGATTTTCATCGGCGGCAGCAATGTCTGGCGCTGATCGGGCAGGTCCGGCCGGTCGCCGGTCTGGTCAAGGCCAGGCTGGCTACGCCCGCAGGCGGCAAGCGCCAGGAGACTGGCGCCCAGAATGAAGGCACGCACGGTCATGGCCGAACCTCCCGATAGCTCGCGAAGGCCGTCCAGCCCGCGGCAAGGGCAGCCAGGCTGCTGAGGAGGGAAAGGATGAGGCCGATGGTCCCGACCGAACTCCAGCCGTCGCGGCTATGCTGGAAGGCGTTTATGAGCCCGCAGGCCCACATCAGCGCCAACAGCAGCAGATAAAGGCCATGCTGCCGACGTGCCGGCCCTTTGGCGCGCGCCAGCGCGATAAAGGCCCATAGCAGTACCAGGCCGCCGCCAATCAGTGCGCCGGTGATCAGCCAGGCCGAAAAATTGCTCCACTGCATTTCCGCGCTGTTGAGATAGGTGATGTCCGACAGCAGGGCAGCGGGAAACAGGGCGACCGGCCAGGCGAGCAGCAGGCCGTGAAGCGGGCGGAGCAGGGGCCGGGTGCGCGGCGGGGCGCTGGGCAAGACAGGTCTCCTTGTCGAAGGAAGAAGGATCCCTCGCCAATGCGCCGGCTGGCTTTTGGTTTCGCCGACACCGGCAATTCATCCACTTGTTACGAAACAGAAATGTTTGAACCGGATGCCGCTTCGCGTGTTGGCACGAAAGACGCTGCACATAGGATGCAGCGCAAAAGGGGTGACGCGGGCGCAATGCGCAATCCATGGCTCTGGACCATTTTACTGCTCGGCCTTGGCGCCTGCAATGCGCATCAGTCGGCCCTCCATGTCTTCGGCGCCGAAGCACGGCAGGTGCGCGAGATGGCGATCCTGTTGACCATCGGTGCGGCGATCATCGTGACGGTCATGGTCCTCATCTATGTTCGCGCGCTTCGCGCTCCGGAAGGGGCGCTCAGCCATCGTGGCGGCATGCGGATCATCTTGTGGCTGGGCGCCATCGGCCCGGCCCTGATCCTTGGCGCGCTGCTTCTCTACGCTTTGCCTGCCATGCGCCCGCGCGACACGGCGCCTGGCGACCTCACCATTCGGGTCGAGGGCGAGCAATTCTGGTGGCGGGTCGCTTATGGGGCATCACGCGCGGGGCCCGGACTTGTTTCTGCCAACGAAATCCGCATTCCCGTGGGGCGGACGGTGATCCTTGAACTCGGCGCGCAGGACGTGATCCACAGTTTCTGGATTCCCGGTCTTGCCGGCAAGATGGACATGATCCCCGGACGGACCAACAGGCTGGTCGTGCGCGCCGAAAAGGCCGGCCGCTTCCGAGGCGTTTGCGCGGAATTTTGCGGTCTGTCGCACGCGCTAATGGCCTTCGACGTGATCGCGATGAACCCGGCTGATTTCGACGCATGGCTGGCGGGCGCGCGCGGGGCCGGCAAGGGCCTGGTCCCATCGAGGGGCCAGTCTCTCTTCGATGCGCATGGCTGCGGCGCCTGCCATGCCATCCGGGGAACCGCGCATGATGCGGCGATCGGGCCTGACCTTAGCCGTTTTGGACAGAGGCGGACGCTGGGGGCCGGGATATTGCCACCGACCACCGCCAATATCGCCGCCTTCATCCGAGCGCCCCAGATCGCAAAGCCAGGCGCGCGCATGCCAGCCTATCCCCAGTTGTCCGAGCAGGAGGCCATTGCCATTGCCCATTATCTCGAGGGGCTGAAATGAGCCTCCACGATCAGGATGACCCGGCGCTACGCGCGGCGCAGGAAGAAAGGCTGCGCGCGGTGTGGGCGCCGCCCAGGGGGATCTTCCTGCGCTGGACCGACTGCAACAATAATCGCGTCGGCGTCTGGTATGTGCTGACCGCCTTTGGCTTCATGCTCTTTGCCGGCGTGCTCGCGCTCATCATGCGCACCCAGCTTGCCGTGCCCGACAATGATCTGGTTGGGCCCGGTACCTTCAACCAGCTCTTCACCCTGCACGGCTCGATGATGATGTTTCTCTTCGCCGTGCCGATGTTCGAGGCGGTGTCGATCATCCTGCTGCCGCAATTGCTGGGCGCGCGCGACCTGCCATTTCCCCGCCTGTCGGCCTTTGGCTACTGGTCCTTCCTGATTGGCGGGCTGTTCGTCGGGGGATCGATCTTCTTCAATGCCGCCCCTGACGGCGGCTGGTTCATGTATCCTCCGCTGACCACCCGCACAGACCTGTCGGGGCTCGGAGCCGATATCTGGATGCTCGGTCTTTCCTTCATCGAGGTGTCGTCGGTCGCCGCCGCAGTCGAACTGATCGTCGGCGTGCTCAAATGTCGACCGCCGGGCATGCGGCTCAATCTCATGCCGCTATATGCCTGGTACATACTGGTTGTGGCGGTGATGATCCTCTTTGCCTTTCCGCCGCTCATCGCCGGCGACATATTGTTCGAAATGGAAAGGCTGCTCGACTGGCCCTTCTTCGATGCGCGCCGGGGCGGGGATCCGCTCCTGTGGCAGCATCTGTTCTGGATCTTCGGTCATCCCGAAGTCTACATCATATTCCTGCCCTCGATCGCGCTGTTCGCGATGCTGGTGCCGACCTTCGCCAACCGCCATCTCCTGGGCTATCCGTGGATCGTGCTGGCCGCTGTGGGTACCGCATTCCTGTCCTTCGGCCTGTGGGTCCACCACATGTTCACCACCGGGCTGCCGAAGATCAGCCTGGCCTTCTTCTCGGCCGCCTCCGAAGCCGTGGCCATTCCGACCGGCGTCCAGATCTTCGTGTTCATAGCAACGCTGTGGGCAGGCCGGGTCACCTGGTCCACACCCCTTCTCTATGCGACCGGCAGCCTCGCCATTTTCGTGATTGGCGGCCTTACCGGCGTCATGGTGGCGGTGGCACCGTTCGACTGGCAGGCGCATGACAGCTATTTCGTCGTCGCCCATCTCCATTATGTGCTGATCGGCGGCACGTTGATGCCGCTTTTCGCCGGCCTATATTATTATTGGCCGTTGGTGACGGGCAAGAAACTGTCCGACCGGCTTGGCCGGATCGCTTTCTGGATGCTGTTCGTCGGTGCCAACCTGACCTTCTTCCCGATGCATCTTTCCGGGCTCATGGGCATGCCGCGGCGCGTCTTTACCTATCCGGCCGAACTGGGACTGGGCGGGCTCAACATGGCTTCCACCCTGGGGGCCTGGCTGTTTGCCGCGGGGGTGGCGGTGATATGCGTCGATCTTAGCCTCTCGCCGCGCCGTGTTCGGGCCGTCCGCAATCCCTGGAATGCGGGCACGCTGGAGTGGCTCGCCCATCCCGAGGACGAGGACTGGGGCATAAGGTCGGTGCCATTGATCGAGAGCCGCTATCCAATCTGGGACCAGACAGATTTCGTGCGCAAGGTGGATGAGGGCCGCTTCTTCCTGCCCGATGCAGAGGAAGGGCGACGCGAGACGATCGTTACGAGCGTCCTTGATGCCCGGCCACTGGCAGTGATCCGCCTGGGAACCCCTAGCATCAAGCCCATGCTGACGGCGGTCGCGCTCGGCGGGGTGTTCATCCTCACAACCTATCATCTCTACTGGGCTGCGCTCGTCAGTGGCGTTGCCACACTCGCCATGGCTCTGTGGTGGCTCTGGACCGGGACGGCCGAAATTCCCGAAAAGCCGTGCAAACCGATCGGCCACGGCCTTGAGCTGCCGCTCTATCTCTCCGGGCCCTCTGCGCCAGGCTGGTGGGCGATGTTCATCACGATGATGGCCGATGCGACGGCTTTTTCCGGGCTCATCTTTGGCTATTTCTTCTTCTGGACCCGCCATGCCGATTTCCCGCCGGTCGCTCTGGCGGACGGGCCCGGAATGGCCTGGCCCATGCTCGCATTGTTCTTGGGCATCGCAAGCTGGCTGCTGACGCTCGGCGCGCGGGAGGTGCATGCCCGCAAGCATGTCGACATGGCACGGCTCTGCCTCTTGGTCGCGCTGCTACTCAGCCTTGCCGGGATCGGGGCAGGGCTGGCCGGCCCCTGGACGCATGGCATGGACCCGCAGGCGCACAGCTATCCTGCAATCGTGTGGACGCTCGCCATCTGGGCCGCGGCCCATGCGGGCGTTGCCGCCATCATGCAGGGCTATGCACTCGCGCGCAGTCTCGCCGGGCGCATGGACCCGGTGCATGACGCGGATCTGCGCAACGTCACCGTCTACATGCATTTCTATGCGCTAACCGCGATCGTCACCTATGCGACGATCGGCCTGTTCCCGCAGGTCACATGAGCGAGCGAGGCAAATGGCATGAGCGGCTCAAGGTCACGCTCTGGACGCTCATCATTCCACCAGCGATCTGGGCGGGGCATTTCCTCGCCTCCTATCTTTGGGCGGCCATCTCCTGTGCCAAGGCCGGGCGCTTTGCCAGTTTTCCGCTGCTGTTCGTCATCGGCACGATGCTTGCGCTGCTGATGATCGGACTTTCGGGATGGATCGCCTGGGCGCAGGCCCGCCTGCCGGGCAATCCGCCGCCCCATGAGGACTCGACCCGGATCGACCGGCTCCGTTTCCTGGCCAAGTCGACCTTGCTCCTGGCAGGGCTGAGCTTCGTCGGCGTGCTGTTCACGGCACTTCCGGTCATCTTCCTGCGAGACTGCCGATGAAACGCGCCGCACTTGCCGCCGGCCTCGCGCTGGTACCGATCGGCTGGCTCCTCGCTGGCATGCCGCTTGGCATGACTGGCCATATGGGGGGGCATATGATTGCCGTGGCGATTGCAGCGCCTTTTCTTGCCATTGGCCTGTCTCAAGGGCGGCTTGATCCTGCGCGTCTCTGGCCCGGCCTCACAAGTCCGATGGCGATGATGCTGGTGGAACTTGTCACAGTCTGGCTCTGGCACCTGCCGGCCCTTCGCGCGGCGACAATGACCTCCCTCCCATTGCTCGGGCTCGAGCAGCTCTGTTTCCTTGGCGCAGGTCTGCTGCTTTGGTCATCGGTGCTCCGCGCCGATCATCGGGCCGCTGGCATAGGTGCCCTGTTGCTGACATCGATGCACATGACCCTGCTTGGTGTCCTGATCGGCCTGGCGCCAAGGCCTCTCTATGCGGCGGCGGATCATCATCATCTGGCCGGCATGGACCCGCTGATCGACCAGCAACTGGCTGGTGTCCTCATGCTGCTGGTCGGCGGGGCCAGCTATTTCATCGGTGGTCTTGTCCTGTTGGCGAGCCTCCTTCGCCAGAGGGGGGCGGCATGATCCTTCGCATCAGCTTGAAGCGCGCAATTGTCGCGTTGCTCGTACTTGGGGTTCTTGGGATGCTGTTCGCCTGGTCCGGGGCCATGCAGATTTCCGCGTCGTCGGGCCATTGGCGTATTACCGACTGGTTCCTTCACTGGACGATGCGCAATTCCGTGCGGACTCATGCCTGGCTGGACGCACCGCCCGACCCGCTCGACGATGAGGGCCTGGTCAGTGCAGCAGGGCATTTCCGTCAGGCCTGCCAGGTCTGTCATGGCGCGCCGGGTGTACGGCCATCACCCGTGATGCAGCAGGCAACCCCGCCGGCGCCTGATCTTGCCCGGACGGCGGGGGAATGGCGGGATCGCGAATTATTCTGGATCATCCGGCATGGCGTCAAATTCACCGGCATGCCGGCCTGGGCGGCGGCTGATCGACCGGACGAAGTAAGGCGCATGACCGCTTTCGTCCGGCGCTTGCCGCATATGACGGCGGCGCAATATCAAGCGCTGACCCAGGCTGGCGGGGAGGGACGTCTGCCCGGCGTTGCTCCGGCAACCTTGTCGGCTTGCACAAGCTGCCATGGCGTGGATGGTCGGGGGAGGGAGCAATCCGATATTCCGGTCCTGGCTGGGCAGAGCGCGGCCTATCTGGTCGCCAGCATGCGCCAATATGTGTCGGAGAAGCGCAGCAGTGCGGTCATGCAGACGGCGCTGGCAACGACCGGGCGCGAGGACATGGCGAGGCTGGCGACCTATTTCTCTGCGATGCCCGGGCTGGCGAATGTTGCCACCACACGCAGTTCACCGGGGGTGGATCGTTTCGGTCAGCCCCTGCCCGCCTGCAGCAATTGTCATGCAGTCGGCAAGGCGGCGCCCATTCTTGCCGGACAGAAGCCAGGCTATCTTGCTGCGCGCCTGCGGCTTTGGCAGCAAGACGATAATGTCATCGACGCGCGCCTGCCGCCGGATACCATGGCGATGATAGCAAGACGTATCCCGGTCGATAAGATCGATGAACTGGCACGGACCGTGGCGCAGTCCGGTTCGGACTAAGGGGCTATCGCCCGGTCAGGCGTGCATGTTGACCCAGATGAAAGCCAGTATGGCTGCAACGATGAATGCGAAGACGAGGTAGAGCGCAAGGCGACTGGTGGCTTTGCGGGCAGGACGCTCCTTGTGATGGGGCATTATGATCCTTTCATGCTGATCTTCTCCCATCAACGCATGGCGGGGTTCATGGTGCCCGAAGCGAATCATAGATCCGGCAGGGTCTGCGCAGCGAAGCCCCAGCCTTTGAGCTTCGTTGCGCGCTCCCCCAATATTTCGGCATCTCCAATGTCGAAGGGATGGGCGTCCTGCAAATCGTTCAATTCGTCCCAGTCGACCGGTATGGCTACGGGCGCGCCGGCACGCGCGCGCGCCGAGTAGGGAAGGATGGCGGTGCTGCCGCGCTGATTGCGCAGCCAGTCGATGAATATGCGATCCTTGCGCTTGGCCTTGCTCATCGTGGCAACAAAGCGATCGGGTTCTGCCGCGCTCAAGGCCTGGGCGAAACGGGCAGCGAAATCCTTATGTGCGTCCCAGTCGTGGGTGGGGCTGAGGGGGACGACGACATGGACCCCCTTCCCTCCCGACAGCATGGCGAAGGAGATCAGACCGATGTCGCGTAGATGATCGCGAATATCCTTTGCCGCTTCACGCACCCGTGCAAAATCCATGCCCTCGTCGGGATCAAGATCGAAGATCATGCGATCGGGCTTCTCGATGGCATCGGCACGGCTCGCCCAGCCGTGAAATTCGATCGTACCCATCTGGACGCAGGCGATCAGGCCATCGGCATCGTCGACATAGAGATAATCTTCCAAGCCGCCGTCTTTCTCGCGGATCGCAACATGGCGGACATGGTCGCCAAAGGCGCCGCTGTCATGTTTCTGGAAAAAGCATTTCTTCGCACGGCCCTGGGGGCATCGCACAAGACTGATCGGCCGATTGGCGGCGAAAGGTAGCATCAGCGGGGCGATCCGCGCGTAATAATCGGCCAACTCCCCTTTGGTCTGCCCGCTCTCCGGGAAAATCACGCGCGCGCGATTGCTGATCTTGATGGCTGTGGCCGAAGGAGGCGTTGGGGCCGCTTTTTCGGGCTTGATTGTCTTTGCCAACTTGTCGCTTCGTAGCCCCAGAAAACTGCCATGTCGCACGAGACCCTCCCTTGTGAACTCGGCAAAACCGACTTCCGCAACGAGCTTGGGTTTGACCCATTGGACGCCGCGCGCTTGGGCGGCGGAAATGATGATCTGCGACGTGCCGGTCGCAATCGGACTCATGGCCTCGGCCAGGTCGGTCATTGTGGCGGCATCGAAACCAGTGCCGACCTTGCCCTTATAGACCAGTTCACCGCCTTCATGCTGCGCCAGTAGCAGGGAGGAGAAGGCACGCCCTTTTACCTTGCTACGGGTCCAGCCGACGATCACGAATTCCTGCCGACGAGTGCATTTGACCTTCACCCAGGCGCGTGTCCGTCCGCTGCGATAGGGCGCATCGACGCGCTTTGCGATAATGCCTTCCTGCCCGGCCTGACAAAGCGATCGGTAGAGCTTCTCGCCCGAGCCGATCAGGTGATCGGCAACGTGGATCGGTTGTTCCGCATCCGCCAATAAGGCTTCGAGCCGCTCCTTTCGCTCGATTGCGGGGAGAGACTTCAAATCCATGCCGTCAAGGGAAAGAAGATCAAAAGCGAAGAAATGGAACGGCGTGTCGGCTCGCTCCGCGCCATGGCCCCGTTTCAACACCGCCTGCAGCGCCGAAAAACTGGGATTGCCGTCAGCGTCAAAGGCGATGATCTCGCCGTCGATCAAGGCAGGCGGGAGGTCGAGCGCTTTTATGGCTCCGGCCAAAGCACCAAATTTGTCCGTCCAGTCCAGGCCGCTGCGCGTATATATTTTTATCGCTTCGCCACTGGCTGCAACGAGCGCGCGATATCCGTCATATTTGATCTCGTGCAGCCATTCGTTGCCGACCGGTACATGGTCGACCAAAGTTGCAAGCTGCGGCTTGATGAAGCGCGGCATAGCCTCCGTTCTGGCGATCGCCTTCACCTTCGTCCTGCCGATCTTTGCATTATGCGCGTTTGCCGCCTGCATCCTATCCGTGAATGTCTTGCCCCTTGCGCCTTTCAATGACTGCGTGCCGGCGATGTCCCCGGCGATTTGCGCCATGGATCGGTCAGTCAGAACACTTGTCAGCGCGCGCTCGACCAGATCGCCATTCCGGCGGGCTTCGCCATCCTCAATCTTGCGGAGCAGCCAATTCTCGCGCTTTTCGCCCGCGCGCCCCTTCATCCGCACCAGCAGCCATTCCCCCTTCATCCGTTCGCCATGCAGGATGAAATGGAGATGGCCATCCTCTATATCCTTCGCGCTCTTTCCCGGGATCGGTTCCCACCAACCGCGGTCCCAGAGCATCACACTGCCGCCGCCATATTCGCCCTTGGGAATATTACCCTCGAAACTGCCATAGCTCAGAGGATGATCTTCGGTGCGGACAGCAAGCCGCTTGTCATCGGGATCCAGGCTCGGCCCCTTGGTGACGGCCCAGCTCTTGAGCACGCCATCGACTTCCAGCCGGAAGTCCCAGTGCAGCCTTTTGGCGGCATGTTTCTGGACAACGAAACTGTTGCCGCCCTTCTTTGCCATCTTGCCTTCAGGCTCGCTGGTGCGATTGAAGTCCCGTTTGGCATTATAGGAGGCAAGGGGATTGATCCGGCTCATTCGCCCTGTCGCTCCTCGGACGCGAGCCAGCGCCGTTCCACAAAGCCCAGCAGGCTGAGCATAAGGATCGCGACGAGAGTGGCACTGGCGACTAGGGGCCAGAGGGCAGCGCCGGAAGCGATTCCGATCATCGACGCCAGCCAGATATGGGCTGCCGTGGTCAGATTCTTGATCTCACCCTTGCTGAATATAATGAGGCCAGTCGCTATGATGCCCGAAAATGCGGCAGAAGCTTCGAAGACCCGCAGGGGATCTATATTTCCCTCGCCTTGCAACTGATTGTGCAGCGCGATTGCGCAGACAGTCATGAGGGCGCTGGTGAAGCAGATGAGGCCATGGGTGCGTAGCCCCGCTGCATGGCCGCGTATCTGTCGGTCGAGCCCCAAAAGCAGGCCGAGCAGAGCAGCAATGCTCAGGCGCAGCAGGACCGGCCCGTCGATAAGGTGGAGCGGGGTATCGGGATTCAGCGTCATCACGCGCTTTTGCGCTTGGCTGCAGGCGCACGCATATTGCCAGTCGCCGATCCGCTTTTCGACCTCTTCTTCGTCGCTGGGGTGCGAGCCGTTTCTCCTGCTGACTTCTTGAGCGCCGCCATCAGGTCGATGACATTGCCGCCCTTGCGCGCCGGCTCATCGTCCACCTCTTCTATTATCCGCTTCCCCTTGGACTTTTTCTTCTTTTCGATCAGGCGATGGAGCGCATCGACATAGCGATCGCGAAACTCTTCCGGCTTGAAGGGCGCCGTTCGCTTGTCGATGATGCTGGTAGCAAGATCGAGCATGTCCTCATCCGCCGTATCGGCAGGCAAACCTCGGAAATATGTCTGCGCCTTGGTTACCTCGTCAGCATAGCGCAGAACTTCCATGACCAGCCCCCGTCCACAGGGTTTGATCGACACCAGTTGCTCCCGTCCACGGACCGACAATTGGCCAAGTCCGACCTTCTTTGCCTTTCGCAGCGCATCCCGCAGCACGGCATAGGCCTCTTCTGCGAGGTCATCGGCGGGTACGACGAAATAAGGCTTCTCATAATAAAGAACGTCGATCGCATCGGCCTCGACGAACTGGACGAGGTCGAGGGTCTTGCGGCTCTCAATCTTGACCGCTTCGATTTCCTCCTGTTCGAGCAGCACATAATTGCCTTTTGAAAGCTCGAACCCCTTGAGGATCTCCTCTCGGTCGACGGGCCCCACGCCGCTCACGACCTTTTCATAATGGATGGGTTTGCCGGTGGGCTCGTGAATCTGACGAAAGCTGACCGCCGCGCCCGATTTGGTCGCGGGATACACTTCGACCGGGATGGACACCAGTGCCAGCTTGATCTGGCCCTGCCAAAATGCGCGTGCAGCCATGTGCGACCTCCGCGATGAGAGCGTGCAATCGGCAAGTTGGTTCCGTGATAGCCTCAAACAGAAAGCCGACAGCGCAGCTTCGCCATTCCCATGGGGTGGCAAGGCAAATCACTCATCTTCATGTTGCAACCATCTGGCCCCGGCACCTGATCGGGGCATGTCGCTGAACTTCCGCGCACGCGGAAGTTGCACAGCAGAGGCATTGCTCAGCCAATTCTCCCTCGATCCGCAGAACCCATTACGCGCCCAGGTGTTCTTTGCGCGAAGAAGGGATGGGCGCGTTCTGCTGATCCTGGCCCCTCAAGGAGATGACACATGCCGCTCAAGGCGCTGGCGCTTAACTGCACGCTCAAGGCGGACTCCCGCCAGGAGAGTTCGACCGACGCGATGATCGCGGTATTGACGAAGGCCTTCAGCCGGAATGACGTGACGGTCAGCGAAACGGTCCGGGTTGCAGCCCTCGACATCAGGCCAGGCGTCAGCTCCAACGAAGGGGATGGCGATGCGTGGCCGGGACTGCGCGAGAAGATACTCGCTCATGACATTGTGATCTTCGGAGGACCGATCTGGATGGGGCAGATCAGCAGCACCGCCAAACGCGTCCTGGAAAGAATGGATGCCTTCCTCTCTGAAACCGACGATAAGGGTCGGATGCCGAGCTATGGGAAGGTCGCTGTCGCAGCAATCGTGGGTAATGAAGATGGCGCCCACTTCTGCTCCGCTCAGCTGTTCCAGGCTTTGAACGATGTGGGCTGGACGATCCCCGCTGTTGCGGCCTGCTATTGGGTCGGCGAAGCGATGGGGTCGGTCGATTTCAAGGATCTCGGCGAGACGCCGGAGGCGGTAATGAAGACGGCGGAAATGGTCGCCGGCAATGCCGCGCATCTCGCAAGCCTGCTTCAGTCCAGCCCTTATCCAGGCTGAACGCGATGGCCGGTCTGTCACGCCAAATCCGCGAGAATATCGTCCTCTACGGCGCGCTTTTCGCCAATGTCGGGATAGCGGTCGCCAAGTTCGCGGCGGCAGCGATCAGTGGCTCTTCTTCCATGCTGACCGAGGGTGTCCACTCGCTGGTCGATAGCGGAAATCAGGTTCTGCTGCTCTATGGTCAGGCAAAGGCGAGACGTCCCGCCGACGCCACCCATCCCTTCGGCTATGGCCGCGAACTCTATTTCTGGGCCTTCGTCGTCGCGATCCTGATCTTTGCCGTCGGCGCGGGCGTTTCGATCTACGAGGGCTGGTTGCACATCGCCGAACCTGAGCCCTTGCGTGATCCGACGATCAATTATGTGGTGCTGGGTGTCGCTGTGTTGCTTGAAGGAACAAGCTGGTTCATTGCGGTGCGCGAATTCAACGGCAAGCGCGGTGCCAGCAGTTGGTGGCAATCGATCCGCCGATCCAAGGATCCCGCCGGGTTCATTGTCCTGTTCGAGGACAGCGCTGCGCTGATCGGCCTCGCCATTGCAGGCATCGGCGTCTGGGCCAGCCACTATTTCGCAAATCCACGGATTGACGGTTTTGCATCGATTGCCATTGGTCTCATTCTGGCTGGCGTCGCTATTCTGCTTGCGCGCGAAGCCAAGGGCCTGTTGATCGGCGAAAGCGCCGACCCGGCGATCATTTCGGTTCTATGGACCATTCTCGCCAAGCGGTCGCAGATTAGTGCGGTCAATCATGTCCGTACGATCCATACCGCGCCTAATGCCGTTTTCGTAGCGATCAGTGCTGATTTCGTCGACGATCTGCCGATGGGAGATGCAGAGCGTCTGATCGAGGATATTGAACGCGAAATGAAGGCTTGCGTCCCCGATCTGACGTCCATTTACATCCGGCCGGAAAAGCAGTCGGATGCTGTGCGACAAACACCGCCGGCCTAATTTCCTTCCTCGCGTCCAACAGGCGGGATGAAGCTCACCTGTGCCAACCGCCACGCCCTGTCCTCACCCTCCGGCCAATAATGGCGCGGGTGACGGCATTCGCCCGGTGGATGCGTATCATGCACTTCGGCGCGAATAAGGCGGCCGGTTTCCCGCAGCCGTATCGTGGCACCGGGAAATTCAGCGCTGAGGCGATCACACAGGCTTTGCGCATCATCCGAAAGATCAGTGCTGGAGAGCGCCCTTGGCGCACCATCGACCAGTTCTGCCGTGGAAGAGCGCAACGCCTTGATACCGTCATTAAGGACATCGAGCGAAATGATTGCTGCTGCCAACGCGTCAGCCCACCACCAGCCAAGCCCCAGCCCAATGACACCGGCGAGCCCCGCCGCCCCGGTCAGCCAATTGGCCTTGTTCATGAGTGCGTCGGTATGCAGCAGCTTGTCGTTGAGAGCCTGCGCCAGCGGAAGTTCCTTCCGGCCGATGAAGAGCGGCGGGATGAGGGAGTAGATCTGGGCGGCGATCATCAGCCATCCCAACCAGATATCATGCCCCAAGATGACGATCGATCCGACGGTTGCGTGCTCCTGCGAGCCCAGCGCCATCATCGCATTGTAGAGAAGCAGCGCGCCGACGGCAGTCAGTGCAACAGCCGCCACAAAGAAACCGAGGCCGTTGACCCGCTCGAAACCGAAAGGAAAGCGGCGCGATCGATGGGCGCGACGCTCCATATGCGCAGCGATCAGGAACATGACAGGCGGAACCAGGCCCAGCGTGTCCTCTATCCACGCGGTCTTCATCGTCTGGCTCTGACCAAGCACTAGGCCCATCGTCACGATGATGGTTAGAGTCCAGAAGATGTTCCAATATTCCAGGCGCACCGCCCGCGCCATCGTCTCGCGCAGCTCATCGGGAAGACTTGTATCGCTCATTCGTCGCGCGCCTCCTGCGAAATCGCGCGGCTCGCACGCTCGACTGTCATGATCCACCGGTTCTCGCCGTTGCGCATGGCCGCCTTGAGTTGCAGCGGCGCGTCTTTCGTTCCCGTCGTCGAGAGAGGCGGACCAAATGCCACATCCATCGCCCAGGGGCTCTCGGCCGAAAAACGTCCGATCACCAGGTCAAGCGTACCGTCGTCAAGCTGCTGGAAAAGTGCCTCGCCCGCGCCTGGCCGCCATTGTGCCTTCGCGCGGGTTCGCCGCTCGATTTCATATACCAGCGTCCGGACTTGTGCCGCTTCGTGCACAGTGGGATCCGCGAGTGCGACCGTGAAGCTTCGTCGCTCAGCAATCCGCTTCGATGTGCCGGCCGGATCGCGAGGCAATATATCGCATGCGGCGAGGAGAGAAACGGCAAGGATTATCGCGCGCTTCATTGTTCGCGCGTCCTGTGATCGATGCGAATGTGGAGGCGGCAGGAATGAAATTCATTTCGAGCCCGGTCGACTGTGCCAGCCCGCCAGGCCTGGATCATCTGTGCTGTGAGAGTGGCATCGGGGATATTGTCGCCACCACAGTCCTGCGCTTTCCTGGGCCGCGCCCTGAGCGAGCTCGCGTCGAGGGCCGCGGCTCCGCGCGTCGAAGCACAAACGAAGGCAATCGAAGAGCGATTGATGATTGGGGATGCTAACTGGGCGGTTTCCGTCCTGCCGCTGAATAAGGCTGCGCTTTGCGGGACCAAAGCATCGCGCGTCTGGGCATCTGCCTCTTTCATATGTCTCACCGCTTGGGATGATCCGGCTCGCCTCCTCGGCACGAAGAGGCCACCATCACATTCTTCGGAATAGTTGCAGGCTGATAACGTCTGGTAGCGAAAAAGAGCCATCGCTCTGGCGTAGATGCTTCGCTGAAAAACGGCCGACCTCGCATAAGGGGCTTATCTCCATGTCATGATGGTGGAGGGCGATCATCTGCACCCTCGCAAAAGTTCATTGATATACTCGGCTACCGCCGTTGCGGCCGCGCGCAGCGGCTCGTCGATATGGATGTAGCGCTGCGTGACGCCGCGGGACGCGTGTCCCAGCAGTGCCGCAATCGTGAGTTCGGAGTAGCCAAGCCCGCCTGCGACACTTGCGAAAGTGTGGCGCAAGACATGCGGTGTCACGCCTTCGAGTCCTGCTCGATGGCAAATTCTATCCAAGACCCGCACTATGCCGATGAAGTGGCCTTCTCCCCAATCGGCTGGGAAGAAATATCGCGAACCCGAATCGGCCTGCGCCGAAAGAAGCTGGAGAGCAGGCTGACCTATCACGCGTCGTTGCGCCCCCGTTTTTGTCGTCCTGAAGTGGATCGCGCTCTCCTCATCAAGGAGCCAGTCGCGCTCGAGACTGAGTGCTTCGAGCCGACGAAAGCCAGTCAGCAACAGCAATCGGATCACGGCTATCCCGGTAGGATGCTCGTCATCTGCTTCAGCTTCTCTGAGCGCTATGCCGAGCTTCCTGATCTCAGCCTGAGAGAGCCACCTCATTTTGGGCGTGCTCGCAATTCTGCGAATGCCTCTCGCGGGATTTCTTTCGATTTCGCCAAGTCGTACGGCATGTTCGAAAATCGAGTGAAGCGTAGACATGCAGCGCGAGGCTACGCCTTCGCCGCCTTTGGTGGCTCCCCCACGACTGCCCACCCTGGGCTTGGAGGTCGCACCAGCAGCGATGTCGGCTTGGGCGCCTTCGATATCACCGAGCTTCAATGTGGCAATTATTCTGTGGCCTAGCAACGGACGGATATGGGCATCGACACGACTTCGATCCATCGTCAGAGTGGATGCCTTGATCGGCTTGCGGCTTCTGCCGATGATTTTGCCGGCTGAGGCTCGCTCAAGGTACCAGTCACAAATCTGGTCTACAGTATAGCCCTGCCCGCTCGACCGGGCATCCTCGACAGGGTCTCGCCCATTGGCGACATCGCCAAGAATGATGCGAGCCTGCCGCCTAGCTTCCTCCACAGTCATCAACCCGAACCGACCGATCACCTTTCTACGGCTCTGTCCGTTCGGCAAACGGTACTGAACGACGAAACTTCGCCGGCTCTGGCCGATAGAAACACCGAAGCCACGCAGCTCGCTGTCCCACAGAAGATGATTCGAACCTTTGACCCCATCTTTCGAAGGTTTCTGAGCTTCGATGAGCGTTTTTGTGATTTTCGCCATGATTTCAGTCGCCTGCCAAATGACCCAAAAATCTGCTTACTTTTTCCGGATTTCGACCTGATTTTGCTTATTTTATAAGTCCTGGAGGTCAAATCCGGGCGTAGGGCAGGATAACACTGACGAATCTCGATCGCAAACAAACGGCAGAAATGCGTGCTTTTTGCTGTTTTAGGGTAGAATCGAAAAACACAGAAAATATGCTTCGGGCGAATTGCCAAGGTTGGGGTCGAGGGTTCGAATCCCTTCGCCCGCTCCAGTTTTCCCAGAAATCGATGCGATAATCACCCTTCGGGGGCAGCAAGGCCGCGTTGGCATATACGCTTTCCTTCTGCGGCCACGCGGCCCTGATCTGCCTGTGGCCCGCCCTGTCACGTGGTCCAGAGCTGCCAATGGCGATAAGCCACCGGCCCCATTCCCACCGCCCTTGTCGCACAAATGAAAGAATGCGCTTCTAGGCGCGATGCATTCCGCAATTCCCCGTGCGGTCACGACCATCAGGGGCAATCGAGGTGATCTGGACACGGGACGATGGCCGCATGCTGGCCTATGCCTCCGGCAATTTCGGCAAGGCACTGGTTTTCAGCGGTGCGGATCTGACGATATTGTTCCTGCTGAGCGACGTGCTGAACCTTGGCGCGACGACGGCGGGATGGCTGATGCTCGCCGCGCTGTGCGGCGACCTGATCTTCGATCTGCTGGCGGCGCGGCTGACGATCCGCCTGCGGCATGTCGGCAAGGGCTATCGCTGGATGGTGGCGGTAGCAGCAACGCCCTGCGCGATCGCCTTCGCCCTGCTCTATGCCATGCCCTTGCTTGGCGCCCGGCAGCTATGGATGCTGGCCATGGCCTTGCTGATATTTCGGGGCGCCTATGCCATCATCGACGTGCCGCACAATGCGCTGATGGCGCAGGTGACCAGCGACAGCAGCGCGCGGGGCCGTGTTTCGGGCTATCGACTGCTGTTCAGTACGGCGAGCGCGCTGATTGTCGCGACCTTGTTGACGCCGCTGGTGCAAGATGCGGGCAATACCCGGTCCTTCGATCGGCTGGCGCTCACCGGCGCGGCGACGGGCGCCGTCTTTGCCCTGACGATGATCCTGTGCGCATGGACCTGCGGCGGCGATACAAGCGGTGGTGCCGCCCGCACCGCCCGGCAAAGCGCAAGGCAGGACGGCATCGACATCCCGTTTCGCGACCCGATGGTCGTGGCACTGGCTCTTCTGGCCCTGCTCACCGGATTTGCCGCACCGGCATTCGGACGCTCCCTGCTCTATATCGGCAGCTATGTCGTCCGCCGCCCCGATCTTGTCGCGACCTTGTTGCTGGCCGTGACGATCGGCCAATTCGCCGGCGTGATCCTGTGGACCGCGATGACCAGACGATTCAGCAAGAGCGCCCTGCTCGCCATGGGACATGGGGTCAGCATCATCGGGCTGGTGGGTTTTGCCGCCTGCCTGTCCTGGCCACCTGCCCTGGCCATCTGTGCGGCGGTGATCGGCGTCGGCCTCGCCAGCATGTTCATGCTGCCATGGGGGGTGCTGGCCGATGCCGTCGATGTGGTGGAATGGCGCCATGGCAGGCGCTTCGAGACAGGCTTGTTCGCCTTCTATCTCGTCGTGGTCAAGGCAAGCGGTGCCGCCTTCTCAAGTCTGACCGGCTGGACACTTGGCCTGCTGGGCTATGTGCCGGGGCAGGCACAGACTGCGGCAGTCCACGCCGGCATGCTCGGCCTGGGACTGGGCGTTCCCGTCCTTGGCAGCCTTTGCGCGATCCTCCTGATGCGGCGCTTCGACCTTGGCCATGCCCGCCATGCCCGGCTGCTCGCAGCGCTGGCACGGCGGGAAGCACGCAATCAGTCCGGCGCTGATCCGGTTTCCGGGTTGAAGCGCGGATTGGAGAAATCGAGCGGTGCGGGCACAACCCTGGCCGGCGGACTGGCGCTTTCCGCCCAGGCGCGGCAGAGCATGTCGCGCAGCATGGCAGCGCCAGCAGCGGTCCGTTCATAGACGAGGGCGCGCACATCCGTGTCGGCGAAGTCGGCAAAGCCGGCCCGCTTTTCAAGCTGATAGACATATTCCATGCGATCGCCTGCCTGATCCAGGAAGGCGAGGATCGCGTCGAACATGTCGCCGTCGCGATGACCGGGCGCGCCGATGCGCGGCGCGATGTCAGCCACGGTCAGCTTCATGCCATCGACGAACTGGCTTTCGAAGCGACCATGGATGCTGCGATCACGGGTGTAGCCCCTGGGATTGTCGCCGCGCCAGCCGTCCGAATGGATCGAGTCATGCAGCGGCTGGGCGCCGTCACCGATATAATGGCCAAGGCGGATCGTCTGGAAGGCGCAATGCTGGGCCGGGACGGATATGTCGCCCCCTTCGGCCTGCGCCTTGCGGACATAGCGCATGCAGACGACGAGCCGGTCATAGGCCTCGACCGCGGCATAGGGCAAAGTGCCGGTCCATCGGACATTGGTGCGCGCGGCGGTCGCCGGATCGCTGTCCTTGATCGTCTCATAGCGTTTGTAGAGCGCCAGGATGAATTCGTAGCGCGAGCGCGGGATCGGCTTCACGAAGCGGAACTGCTCGCGGAACCAGCCATGATTGGGGTCTTCCTCCATCTTGGAGAAATTCTCCGAATCGCCGCGCCAGCTGTCGGGCAGCGAGGCGGAGGCGGCGATATAATCGGTATAGGCCTTGAGGAAGACAGGGCCGTCCTGCGGGATGGCGTCGAGTGCGGCGCGATCGATCACCGCATGGGCGGTGCCACCCCAGGCCATGGCGGCACCGGGGCTGAAGGCCAGCGCACCGAGCGCCAAGGCCAAGGTCAGTTTACGCATCATCATCATGCCTCCCTTCAGGGGTCGAGCGGATCGCGCGGATCGACCCGCGCGGACAGGCGCGACGGGCGAAACAGCAATTCGGTGGGGGTCAGGCGCGCGCCGATGGCACCGGGCTGATAGCCCAGTTCCTTGTCATTGCGCTGCACGAACAGGGGATTTTCGATCATCGCGCTCTGCCCCGGATTGCAGACGATCAGCGTATCCTTGTCCAGCGGCGCCGCCATAACCATCAGCAGGCGGGTGGCGTTGCGCAAATTGGTGGTGGTGTGCCGGGCATAGGGTTCGATGATGATCGCATCGGCCGGCACGCCATAGCGCTCGATCAGCGCCTGGCGCATCTCCTGCGCTTCGGCAAAGCGGGTCGCGCGCGGATGGGCGCGGCCGCCGGTCAGGATGAGGAAGGGCGCGTCGCCATCGGCAAAGCGGTTGGCGGCAAGACGCAGATGATATTTGCCGAAGGGGCTCAGCGGCATGCCGTCGACTTCCGGGCCGACGCCAGTGATGATCAGCGCGCTGTAGCGATAGCGTTTCCAGTCGATATTTTTGGCCCGCGCCATGGCGGGTGCGTTGAGGCCGCCGGTCAGCGGCTCGAAGCCGATCGCGTCGGTGCGGTCGCTGACGTCGAGCAGGGCAAGGGCATAGTCGATGCTGGAATCCAGCGCCTGGGCCGATCCCTTGCGCGGCGTCTGCGCGATCCAGGCAGCGGCGCGCAGCCGGGCCTGACGCTCGCGCGGGTCGATCGTGCCGGCGCCGTCGATATCGGGATAGGCGGGCACCTGCCCCAGCGCATAGCTGCGCAGGATGGCGTTGATCCCCTCTACTTCCCGCCGGATCTGCGCGCCCGCGCCATCGTCGGCAACCGGCACGTCACGCAGCGACAGCGCAGCCTGCACCATCAGGGCGATTTCGGTCGGGGTCCAGATATGGGCCTGTGCCACGCAATCGACATCGCCGGCACATGCCGTGCGGCGATCTTCGCGGGCATGGAGCAGCGCATCCATGTCCGGCCGGGCGCGGAAGGCGGCAAGGGCGGCCGGGTCGTGTCCAAGGGCGTCCAGCACGGGAAAGAGGCGCCGGGACAGCGCCTCCGTCACGGCGTCGTGCGCCGCCCCGGCCAGAGCCGGGACGGGCGTGACCGCCACCACCGCCATCGTCATCAACGACGCCGCAACGCGGCCGAGGCGGCGGGCCATCACCAGGACTTGCTGATGACGAGGCGGAAGTTGCGACCGAAGATCGGGCGGCCATAGATCGCCTCGGCACTGCCCTGCCCGCTCAGCGAGTCGGTGCGGGTATTGCCTTCGGTCAGGCCGTGGGCGTTGAACAGATTGTCGCCGACAATCTGTGCCTGCCAACTGCCATGGCGTGCCGTGATGCCCGCGCCGATCGTGCCATAGGCCGGCAGCGCGGTGTTGTTGTAAAGGTCGACATAGCGCTTGCCCATATAGGTGTAGCGACCATAGACCGACACGTTGGTGTCGCCCGTCTGGAAGTCGAAGCTGGGACGGATATTGCCGTAGATCTTGGGCTGGCGGACGATCTGGTTGCCTTCGGCCTGTTCCGGATCGGCGCCGGTCGAGCTTTCGAAATTCTTGTATTTGGGATCGCTGATGGTGAGCGCGCCGTTGAGCGAGAACCAGTTGGTCAGCGCCAGCTTGCCGTCGAATTCGACGCCCTTCACCTGCGCCTCGCCGATGAAGGGCACGTTGACATCGTTGCGGCCCGTGGTCGGATCATAGGCCAGGAAGCTGGCGTTCAAGGGATCGAAATTGGTGTAGAAGCCGGTGACGTAGAGATAGGAGCGGCCAAAGGCGAGCTTCAGCCCGGCCTCGAACTGATCGGCCTTGGTGGTGATGATCGTCGGGTTGATGCTCATCACCGTCTGGACGTTGGGCGGCGTTTCGAGGTGCGATGCGCGGCCATAGATGCCGACATGGCTGGAGAAGTCGTAATTGGCGCCGACCGTCCAGTTGGTGACGTTGGGCTTGAGTTTCTGGTTCAGGATCACGCCGGTGAAGGCGCGGGTGCTGTCGTCCGCCAGGGTGCTGGAGTCGCCCAGATTGGCCGCCTCGGTCAGCGCGGCCCAGCCCTTGTAGCTGTAGCGTTCGTGACGGATGCCGGCGTCGATGCGCAGGCCCGGCACGATTTCCCAGGTGTCGTTGGCGAAGACGGCGAACATCTTGGCGTCGCTGTCGCCCTGATTGAGGGTGGCGGCATAGTTGAGCACGCCATTGTCGGTGACGCGGCCGATTTCCGCGCCGGCGGCATTATAGGCGACCAGGTCCAGCGTGCGCGGCTTGCCCGCCACTTCGATCAGGTAATTCTGATAGAGGGTGCGGCTGTCCTCGCCATAGAAGCTGCCATAGAGGCCGAGCTTGAGGTCATGGGTGCCAAAGCCGGTCTCGAACTTCTTGGCGACCGACAGATTGGCCTGGGCCGAATAGAATTTCGAATGGATGTCGCGATACTGGCCCTGCATCACCAGACCCGACGCCGCATAGGGATCATAGACGGTGTTGGTGCCGGCCAGCGTATAGCCGAAATGGTCGACCGCACCGAAAGCCGTTGTGGCCCGGGCGAGATAGCCGGCGGCAAAGGCGTTGCCGTCAGCCGGGTTGGTGGTCGAGTAGAAGGCGCTGAAATCGAGCTTGCCCTGAGTGTAGCCGGCCTTGGCCGAGACCAGCCAGCCGTCGAAATCGCCATCATATTGGGCGCCGAAATTGACCATCTGCATATGGCGGCCATCCGACAGGTCGCCGGTGCGGCTCTGGATCTGGCCGGTGCCGTCGCGATATTTGAGGTTCACGTGGCGCAGCGCCGGCGAATTCATCGTGCCGTCGAAATAGTCGATATATTTGTCGAGCGAGACGCTGGGATCGCGCGGGTCGGAGATCGGGATCGGCAGATAGAAGACGTTGTGGTCGTTCACATAGTTGAGGTTCAGCTTGATCGAGCCATTGTCGAAATCATGCTTGATATTGGCGCGCAGCTGGCCGCCCTTGTCATTGGCGAAGCCATTGTCGCGATAGCCGTCATGATAGCGGATGAAGCCGCCGATCGCATAATAGGTGTCGTTGCCGAGCGGCCCGGCCTGATAGGCGTCCAGGCGATAGAGGCCGGTGTCGCCGAGCGTGACCTGTGCCTTGCCGCGCGCCTCGTCGCTGCCGGTCACGGTGATGGCGTTGATGATTGCGCCCGAATAGCTGGCATAGACCGGGGCCGGGCCGCCGCGCACGACCTCCACATGGTCGGTCATCAGATCCTGTTTCAGGATCGCGTCGCCGCGGAAGAAGACGCCGTCATTCTCATGGAACAGCGGCAGGCCGTCCTGCTGGAAGCTGACGAAGCCGCCGTCGTTGGGCAGGCCGCGGATGCGGTAGATATTCTGCACTTCGCCGCCGGTGATTTCGGTCTGGAAACCGGGCAGCTGGCCGATCAGGTCGGCGAAATTGACAGGCGCGATCTTCTCTACATCCTCGGCCGAGATGGTGTTGATCGCATAGGATACGTCGAAGCGGCGCTGGGCGCGGGTGGAGCCGGTGACGATGATGTCGTTGGGGCCGTTGCCGGCGTCGGCGGCCGCTTCGGCGGCAGGCGCGGCGTCGGCGGCGGCCTGCGCCAGGGCGGGCGTGGTGATGGTGCAAAGCGCGGCAAGCGCCGTGCCGGAGGCAAGGAAAGTCTTGAGCATGATGCGTCCCCTCTGAATTGGTCGGGGCGCCTCTGGCCGTGCGATATGACATTTTTAATTATTGTTGTGAAAATAAATAAATCCCCATAACCGGTCGTCGCTTTTCACCGATAGCGGGATCGATCATGCTATTTCCCACCCTGGACAAGGACCAGCGGCGCATCCTGCAGATGCTGCGCAAGTCGGGGCCACTGTCCCGTTCCGCGCTGGCATCCGCGCTGGAAATCAGCGGGACCGCCCTCACCCGCCTGTCGCGCGACCTGATCGGCCTCAATCTGGTGGAAGAAGTGCCGGGCGCGGAAGCACAGGGCCGCGGGCGCCCGGCCATTCCCCTGCGCCTGGCCGGCCATGGCGGCTATGCGGTCGGCGCGACGGCGCACAAGGGCTTCATCGACATCGCCCTGGTCGATTTCACCGGCGCCACCATCGCCACCCATCATGAGGCCGTTGCGCCGATCGATCCCCAGGGTTTTGCCCGCAAGGTGCGGCGCATGACGCATGAACTGGTGGACCGGCACGGCCTGCTGGGACGCCGCATGCTGGGCCTGGGCGTGGCGGTGCCAGGACCATCCCTGTCGCCGGCCGGCGATCGGTGGAGCGTCGTCGACGTCCTGCCCAACTGGCGCGATGCGCCGCTGCGCGACATCTTGTCCGCCGAAATGGGCTGGCCGCTGTGGATCGAGAATGACGCCAATGCCGCGGCGATCGCCGAATATTATCTGGGTGGCCTGCTGCGCGATTTCGGCACGATCGTCGTGCTGCTGCTGGGCTTCGGCATCGGCGCCGGCGTCATTGTCGACGGGCGGCTGATGCGCGGTCAATACGGCGTGGCGGGCGAGATTGGCTGCCTGTTTCCCGGCCATCTGCCGCGTCCCAGCCCGCTGGACCTGCTCGCGATGCTCCGCAGCAATGGTTGCGACCTATCCTCGGTCGCGGACATTGATTTCCATGCTGCCGACCAGGCACCGACGATCGACATCTGGCTGGACCGGGCGGCCGAGCAATTGCAGATGGTCAGCAACACGGCCTTCGCCTGGCTCGATCCAGGGGCGATCGTGCTGGCCGGCACATTGCCATCGACCATCCTGCAGGGGCTGGCCGATCGCCTGCATCAGGCGGACCTCGTTACCACGGTCCATCATCGCCGCCCGCCGGTCAGAATATCGAACCTGCATGGATCGCCGATCACGTTCGGTGCGGCCCTGCTGCCGATCCATGCCCTGTCGGCCGAGTCATAGGATCGGCGCCGGGCCGGTGATCGGCGGCAGTGCTGAAAACGGGCCACGACGCGGCTCCATCGCCATGAACCACAGCGTGCGCTGCCGCCGCTATTTCATCTCATTGCGCAGGCAGGGTGCCGGGCCGCAAATAGGGGAACATGTGCGCCACATAATCGACCTTGCCCAGGTCCACGCCCTGTGCCCGCAGGATCGCGTAGGCGGTCATGATGTGGAAATAGAATTGCGGCAACGCCCAGTCGCGGACAAATTGCCCGGCGGTGAGGTCGAAGATCATGCCCTGCGGCAGTGCATGGGCGATCGGCGCAGCCGGATCGATGGGCGGCGCTTCCGCGGCAAGGCTTTCCACGATCGCAATCGTCTCGGCTATTCTCGCCTGCGCGTCGGCGATCGATCCGGGATGCTCGCCCGCGTTGCGGCCTTCATCGAGCAACTGCCCGACCAGCGGCGGGAAGGCTTCGCCGCGCAACCGGTACATGCCCTCCTGCGCCTGGACGCAGGCGAAGCGGATCTGGGTCGACAGCGGGAACATGTCCGGCGCCAGCCGCGCGCCCGGCAATGTTTGCGCCATGCCATCCTGTTTCCCGGCCTCGGCCTTGGCCAGCCAGGCCGACAGGGCGCCCAGCATCTGGATATAGGTTGGGGCAAGAATATCCGGCAGAATCATGATCTTCTCTCGTTCAGGCTGATGAGCGACCCTAGCGCGGATCGGGCCGTCTTGCGATGCCCGGCTCAGCGATCCGGCACGACCTGCATGTCGTAGACCACGACCTTCGCCCACAGATGCTCGCAGGATTTGACGAAGGCCTGATGGATTTCGTGGTCCTGATAGACTTTCTGGTCGACCGCATTGTCGAAGACCATCAGTTCCGACACGTCGAAGGAGGAATCGACCACGTCGCGCTTTTCGGTGCTGGCGGGCACGCCGATCTGCAGGTCGCGGATCACGGGGATGGCGCGCAGCGTGCGCAGGCCGGCGATCAACTGGTCGCGATCGGCTGGGTTGCCCGGCCGCTTCAGCCAGAAGAAGACATGATGGACCAGCTTCGCCTGAACCGAGGGCGCGGCCTGTGCGGAGGCCTGTGTCGAAGACAGGGCCATGCCTGCGCCGCCCAATGCCATCATCGCCGCCAATTCCCTTCTGCTCGTTTCCATGATGCTCTGTCCCCTGTCGCTGAAAGGGTGGCGCTCCGCGCCACCCGGTGATGCCCTACTAAGTGCTGGCCGGCGCGATCGACGCGCGCTGCACCAGTTGATGGTCGAATATCTCGTCGCTGACGCGCATCCCGCCCTTGCCGAGCGCGCCGATCAGGCATTGGGTGGCGCGAAAGGCCATGTCCTCGACCGGCTGGCGGATCACGGTCAGCGGCGGCCAGACGCGCGAGGCGAGGATGGTGTCGTCGAACCCGGTGACGCTCAGATCATGGGGCAGGGTCAGCCCCATCTGTCCGGCCTGGGCGATGACGCCCGCCGCCAGATCGTCGCTGCTGCACAGGATCGCGGTCGGCCGGTCGGGCCGAGCGAGCAGCGCCTGCGCCGCCGCCATGCCGGACGCATGGTCGAATGCGCTGTGCTCGACGATCAGGCTATCGTCCACGCGCAGGCCGGCATCCTGGAGGGCGGCGTAGAAGCCGTCGAGCCGGGCGGCGACCACGCTGTAATGATCGGGGCCGGCGACATAGGCGATGCGGCGATGGCCATCGGCGATGACGCGCCGGGTCAGCGCCTCCATCGCCGCCTGATTGTCGATCCGCACCGTCGATATGCCCGACAGCGGCGTGCCGGTGGCGATCGCGGCGAAAGGCACGCCGAGCGCCGGCAATATCGCCGATCCGCTCAACTGCTCGGCAAAGGGGGGGATCAGCAGCAGTGCATCGGCGCCGCTGCGCACCAGTTCCTGGGCAATGCGTTCGGCCTCGTCCAGCGTCACGCCATCGCCGTCGCGCAGGATCAGTTGCAGCCCATTGGCGTTGGTCGCCCGCAGCGATCCAACCAGAACGGCATCGAGAAAGGGCGTGCGCCGGTTGCTGTAGATGAGGCCCACCGTCGTCGCCCGCGCCTTGGCCAGGCGACGGGCGGCCAGATTGGGCACATAGCCCAGTTCCGCGATCGCCGCCTGCACCGTCGCGACCGTGGTCGCGCTGGCGCGGCCGGCGCCGTTGATGACGTTGGATACCGTCATCGCCGACACGCCGGCCCGTTCCGCCACGGCGCGGATCGTCACGCCATTTTCCCGCCGTCGGGCCATCAGAAGCTCATCCTCATGGCCCCTGATAGCCGGTTTTGCGGCGCAGCACAGCGTCGGGAGTGGGCCGCCCCTGTCAGACCCGGCCTGCCTTCATTTCCTTGACCGCATGGTCGACCGCGCGGGCGGTCAGCGCCATGAAGGTCAGCGACGGATTGACGCAGGAGATGGAGGCCATCTGCGCGCCGTCGGTGACGAACAGGTTGCTGGCATCATGCGCCTGGCTCCACTGGTTGAGCACCGATGCGCGCGGATCGGCACCCATGCGGGCGCCGCCCATTTCATGGATGGCGTCGCCCGGCACATGTTCGCGGACCGAACTGGTGACGTTGGTCAGGCCCGCCGCCCGCAGCATCTTTTCGCCCTGTTCGCGCGCGTCCGCCATCATCCGCATCTCATTGTCGCGGAAGGTGACGTTGAACTGCATCAGCGGCATGCCGAACCGGTCGGTCTTGTCGGGGCTCAGCGCGACATAATTATCCTCATAGGGCAGGCATTCGCCAAAGGCGCCCATCTGGAATTTCCAGCCGCCATATTTGCGCATGCCCTGCTTCATCGATGCGCCGAAGCCCACCGGCTTGGACGGCTCGCGATAGGCGCCGCCCTGATAGCCATAGCCGCGCTTGAAGCCGACATCCTCGCTGTCGCCATTGTTGCGGAAGCGCGGAACATAGATGGCGCCGGGGCGGCGGCCATATTCGATGAACTCCTCCATGCCGGGAATGTCGCCCTTCACGCCGACGCGGAAGATATGGTCCATGACATAGCGGCCCAGCGTCCCGCTGCTGTCGAAATGGCTCTTGCCGCTGCCCGCCGGGCGCGAGTTCATCAGGATCTGGGTCGAGGCCAGCGCCGACGCGCACAGGAACACAAGCCGCGCGGTCACGGTTTCGGCCTGTCCGGTCTTGGCATCGACGAAGCGCACGCCGCTGACCTTCTTGGTCGCCGGATCATAATCGAGGTTGGTGACGACCGCGTCGGACCGCAAGGTCAGCCGCCCGGTTGCCCGCGCCGCCGGCAGGGTGACCGCCTGGGTCGAGAAATAGGCGCCGAAGGAGCAGCCATTGCCGCACTGGTTGCGCAACTGGCATTTGGTGCGGTTCTGCTCGGGCTTGTCCTCGGTCATGTTGGACAGGCGCGCATTGATCATCTTGCGGCCGGGGAATTGCGTTTCCAGCCGCTGCTTCATCCATTTTTCCGCGATGTTCATCGGCATCGGCGGCTGGAACTCGCTGTCGGGCAGATAGGCCAGATTCTCGCGTGATCCCGATACGCCGATATATTTTTCGACATAGCTGTACCAGGGGACCAGATCTTCATAGCGGATCGGCCAGTCGCCGCCGATGCCCTCGCGCTTGTTCGCCTCGAAATCGGCCGGGCTCCAGCGGAAGCTCCAGCGCCCCCAGATCAGCGACTTACCGCCGACCGCAGCGGGGCGGATCCAGTAGAATTTGCTGCCCGCGCCATAATCATAGGGGTTCAGGCGGTCATTATTGTAGAAAGCCTGGTTGCTGGGCGCGACATAGCCATGCTGGGCGATGAAATAATCGCTCTGCTTGAGCGGGTCGGGCATGATGTTGCGGGCGGGCACCTCATAGGCGGGCTTGCCGTCATAGGTATAATCCTCGCCATGTTCGACCATATGGCCGCGGTCGAGCATCAGCACCCGCAGCCCCTTTTCCGTCAATTCCTTGGCGGCCCAACCGCCGCTGATGCCCGAACCGATGACGATCGCATCGTACCTGTCTGTCGAAGCCATGATGTCCTCTCCTGGAGTTTTCTGTCTTGAGGCAGGTGGGAGGTCAGAAGCGCAGCGCGCGCAGCGTCTGGAAGCTCTTGGTGATGTCGGGAATATAGGGCGCGGGCGCCTGGTCATTCTCGACATAGAAATGCTGGACGCCGGCGATGGCGTTGAGCTTGAAGATCGCGGCGAAATCGACCGTGCCGCTGCCGACCGAGGTCATGCTGCGGTCCGCGCGCATATCCTTCACATGATAGGAATAGATGCGGCCGGCGAGGCTGCGGATCAGCGCCTGCGGATCCTGCCCGGCATAGATCGCCCAGTAGAGATCCAGTTCGATCTTCACCAGGTCGGGGTCGCACGCCTTCACCAGCTGGTCGAACAGGCTGACGCCGTCCGGCTTGGTGGTGAATTCGAAATCATGATTATGATAGGCAAAGCCCAGGCCCGCGGCCTTGAGCTGCGCGCCGAAGCGGTTGATGTTGACCAGCGCAGCCTTCCACGCCTCCACGTTGCGATATTTGTCGACCATATAGGGCAGGACGACGGTGCCCGCGCCCAGCGTTTTTGCCATCGCCACGCTGGCATCGAACTTGTCGAGCAGCGCGTCATAGCCGATGTGCAGCGACGGGCAGGTGAGGCCCAACCGGTCCATCGTGCTGCGCAGCAGCTTGTGGTCCATGGCGTCATAGCCGCCACCGCCAAATTCGACCTCGCGATAGCCGACCTTGGCGACCTTCTCCAAGGTGGCGACCGGATCGGCGGCGAACAGCTCGCGCACGGTGTAGAGTTGCAGGCCGACGCTGGCGATCTTGCCGGAGGCCCTGGCGGCCTGCGCGGCGAAGGGGGAGGCGGCGAGGGCGGCCAGGCCGCCGGCGCCCAGCATCATGGAACGACGGTTGAGGTTCATGCGGAATAGACCTTGTTGACCTGGGAATAGGGGAAGGCGCCGTTATATTCGCCCGGCACCGGCAGATATTCGCGTTCCTGGGTGATCCCGATCTCGGACGTGTAATAGCCCACGATCACCATCTGCCGGAACGCCTCGAAAAACTCCTCGCCCTTGGGAATCTGGTCGTTCATCGCCAGGGTCAGCAGCGCGTCATGCTGCGCCGCCGATGCCTTGGTCGCGGGGATCTTGTAATCCTGCCAGCTGCGCGCATCGATTTCGGCAAGGCCGGCGATGATCGGATCGCGATCCTCCGCCACCGACCAGTCGGCCAGCAATTTCTCGATATAGGCGGGGACGCCAGCCTCGATCGCGCCGGGCGTGTCGGTCGCCGGCAATATGCGTTCGCACAGCGCGGTCATCAGCGCCCGCTGATCGGGCGTGAACAGTTGCAGGCTGGGCGCGCCCTGGTCGATCACGCCGCCGGCCGGCATCACCCCGGCGGCGCGCGCCAGCGGCGCGAACAGCCCGGCGCCGAACATGGCGACCATGCCCGCCAGCGCATGTCTGCGGTCCATCATTGTCCTGCTCCCTTCAGATCCTGTGCGATGGCCTCGTCCGGCAGCGGCCGGACCCAGATGTTGCGGAACGACACGGGGCTGTCATGATCCTGCAACTGGATCGGCGCCTTGTCCCCATGGGCCTGATATTGGGCGATCGAACGCCATTTGGTGGTGCCCAGCATCGCCTGATGATTTTGCACCAGCACGCCGTTCAGCAGCGCGGTGACATAGGCCGGGCGGACCAGGCTGCCGTCGGCGGCAAAGCGCGGCCGTTCGAAGATGATGTCGTAGCTCTGCCATTCGCCCGGCTGGCGCGACGGGTTCACCAGCGGCGGCTTCCAGGCATAGACCGCGCCGACCGTGCCGTCGGCATAGGTCGGGTTCTGATAGCCATCCAGGATCTGCACTTCGTAGCGCTGCATGAACCAGATGCCGCTATTGCCGCGATCCTGCGAGCTTTTGGTCGGCGGATTGGGCGACCGAAATTCCAGATGCAGCTGGACGTCGCCAAATTCCTGCTTCGATATCAGGTTGTTCTCGCCGCCGCTCTGGCTGCGGGGCGGGATGGTCATGATCCCCTTTTCCAGCGTCCAGGGGGCGCGCTCGCCGCGCCATGCGTCGAGCGACTTGCCATCGAACAGGATGGTTGCGTCGGACGGCGCACCGCCGGCCTGTGCCGCCGGGGTGACGACGGTGGGGGCGGGGCGATCGGGATCATGGACGTGCCAGTTGCCGCCGGGCAGGATCGGCGTGTCCTTGAAGCCCAGCTTGCCAGGCTTGTCTTGCGCCTGCGCCGCTGTGCCCACCAGCAGAGCCGTGGCCAGCGCGATACCCGTCCCTGCAAAGCCAGTCGGGATGATTTTCATCCTCGTCCTCCTCTCATCCTATATTTGGTCGATGGCGCGATAGGCGGCCACCAGCCGGTCCTCGCCCTCGCGTCCGGCCAGCGAATTGCCATGTTCCATGCCGATCACGCCGCCATAGTTGCGGCCCCGCAACCAGCGCACGATATTGGCGTAGTTGATCTCGCCGGTGCCGGGTTCCTTGCGGCCGGGATTGTCGCCGAACTGGATATAGCCGACCTCCGCCCAGCAGGCCTCCAGCGTCGGGATCAGATTCCCGGACTGGATCTGCTCATGATAGAGGTCCGCCAATATCTTGACGCCCGGACTGTTGGCGCCGCGCGCCACCGCATAGCCCTGGGCGATCGACTGCATATAGACGCCGGGATGGTTGGTCCGCGTATTGAGCGGCTCCATCACCAGCGTCAGCCCGTGCGGCGCGACGATGTCGCCGGCGCGGCGCATGCAATCTATGATCCGGCCGGTCTGGATATCCTGCGGCACCTTGCGGTCCATGAAGCCGGTGACGACGGTCGCATGTTTCGCGTTCAGCCGCTTGGCGACCTCCACCGATGTGCGGATATCGGCCAGGAAGGCTTCGCGTTCGGCATCGTCATTGCTGCCCAGCAGCGGGCGGAACTCGGCCCATTTGGGCATGCTGGCGACGAACACGCCCATGGTCATGCCGCGCTGTGCCAGCGCCCTGGCCATGACCTCCTGCTGCTCGACCGGACGCTTGCGCGCCTCATTATCCTCCCAGGCGCGAAAGCCCTGGTCGGCGGCATAGGCGATCTGCTCCAGCAATCCGCCCCGGCTGGCAAAGCTGCCTTCATGCGGGGCGTAGCCGAGCGAGAAGCGGGCGGCATTGGAGGATCCCTTGCCGGCCGCAGCGGCGATGGCGGGGGTGGCGGCCGCGGCGACGCCGGCGGCGATCAGGTGTCTGCGCGACAGCTTCATGCCACGGCCTCCGCCCGGCGACCGGCGCGCCGGTCGGACAGCCAGATCAGGCCGAAGACGACCAGCAGGATCAGCGGCACGAAGGCGAGGCGGGCGAAGGATTGCGACGCGGCCGCATCCTCCACCGCGCGCAGCGCCGGTCCGGTCAGGCGGGTGAAGGCTTCCGGCCCGCCGGCCAGTTCCACCTTGGCCTGGTCGAACATCTCGCCCAGCCGTGGCAGCACGAAGAAGCTGGCAAGCGCGCCGGCCGAGCCGACCAGCCCCAGCGCCCAGGCGTCACCGCGCGGATAACGTTCGGCCACCGATGCCAGCATCGTCGGCCACATCGCGCATACGCCCAGGCCCCAGACGGTGGAGGCGAGGATGGCGGAGGCGGGCGACTGCGCCTGCGACAGCATGAACAGGCCAATCGCGGCGAGCAGGCTCGATACCCAGAGCAGGCCGGGGTTGGACAGGCGACCGGCGATCCGTCCGGCAAAATGGCGGAACACGAACATCAGCGCGCTGACATAGACCAGCAGCAATATGCCGCGCATGCCGACCCGGTTGCTGAGCGCGACGTCGAGCCACTGGCCCGGTGCCAGTTCGGACGAGGCGGTCAGGAACATCGCGCCAAACCAGATGAAGAAGCTGGGGCGGCGGACCACCTCCAGCATCATGTCCTTCATCGCCCGGCTCCCGGCGGTGGCGGGCGGCGCGGGGAAGCGGGTGGTGGAGGCGATCAATACGACACCGATGGCCGGGATATAGGCCAGCGCCATGATCGCCTGCCAGGGCAGCGCCGAGGCAAGGAACACGCCGGCAAGGCCGCCGACGATCAGTCCGCCGGGATACCAGGCGTGCAGCACGTTGAGGCGATGGGTCGTATCCTCGGGATAGAGACGGGCGGTCAGCGGATTGATCGACGCTTCGGCAAAGCCCCAGCCGATGCCCGACAGCAGCATGCCCAGCCATACGAGGTGATAGACGGTCATGCCGGTCGCCATGCTGCCCGCCCCCACGATCAGCGTCGTGCCGATCAGGAAGGCGATGCCGCAGCCGATCAGCACGCGGCGGATGCCAAGCGTGTCGAGAAAGGCGCTGACGACGAAGACGGTGATGGAAAAGCCCAGGAAGGCCGATCCGAGCGCCGCACCGATCATCTCGCCGGCCGCGATCGGGGCGATCGGGTCGATCCATTCCGCCTTCAGGCTGCTCGCCACCGCCGCGCGGAGCGATGCGCTCATCGAGGCGGTGAACAGCGCCAGGACGCTCAGCCAGAAAAGTCTGTGCCGGTTAATCGCCGTCATGTCGGCTCCTCTCCCTTTGGTCCCGCCGGCTTTCCGGTCAGGACATGTGTCGATCGTCGGTTGCGGCGTCAGCTGAGCCCCAGCCAGCGCCGGTTGTTGGCGGGATCACCGCCCCCTGCGAAATCGTCGAAGGCCCGTTCGGGCCGGCGGATCATGTGTGCCTCGATGAAGGGCGCGCCTTCGCGTGCGCCATCCTCGGGATGTTTCAGGCAGCATTCCCATTCCAGCACCGCCCAGCCATCATAGCCATATTGGGTCAAGCGCGAGAATATGCCGGTGAAGTCGACCTGGCCGTCGCCCAGCGAGCGGAAACGGCCGGGCCGGTCGACCCAGTCGGCATAGCCGCCATAGACGCCCGCGCGACCGGTCGGGTTGAACTCCGCATCCTTGACGTGGAACATCCTGATGCGGTCATGATAGATGTCGATGAACTGCAGATAGTCCATCGCCTGCAGCACGAAATGGCTGGGATCATAGAGGATATTGGCGCGCCTGTGGCCGCCGACCGCATCCAGGAACCGCTCGAAGGTCAGGCCGTCATGCAGATCCTCGCCCGGATGCAGTTCGTAGCAGAGGTCGATCCCCTGTTCGTCGAACGCGTCCAGGATCGGGCGCCAGCGCTTCCCCAGTTCGGCAAAGGCCTCTTCCACCAGACCCGCCCGCCGCTGCGGCCAGGGATAGACGAAGGGCCAGGCCAGCGCGCCGGAGAAGGTCGCATGCGCCTTCAGCCCCAGCCGCCGGCTGGCCACGGCCGCCAGCTTCAGCTGCTCGACCGCCCAGGCTTGCCGCTCGGCCGGCTTGCCGCGCAGTTCGGCCGGCGCGAATGCGTCGAAGGCGGCATCATAGGCCGGGTGGACCGCGACCAACTGGCCCTGCAAATGGGTCGACAGTTCCGAAATCTCGACCCCGGCCTCCCTGCAGCGACCGATCAGCTCATCGCAATAATCCTGGCTTTCCGCCGCCAGCTTGAGGTCCATGCAGCGCGGATCGTTGCTGGGCACCTGAATGCCCTTATAGCCGGCCTGCGCCATCCAGCGCGCGGCATTGTCCAGATTGTCGAACGGGGCAGCATCGCCCATGAACTGCGCCAGGAAGATGGCCGGGCCGCGCATCGCGCCCTTCGCCGCCGTCATTTCACGCTCTTGAGATAGGTGATGATCGCGGCGCGCTTGGCCGGATCGGGCGTGGAGATGGGCATGCGGCTGCCGGGCACCTTCTTGGTCGGCGCGGCGAGATATTCGTCCAGCGCCTTCTCGTCCCATTTCAGCTTCGACGCCTTGAGCGCGGGGGAATAGTTGAAGCCGGCCAGGGTGCCGGCGGTGCGGCCGACGACGCCGACCAGATTGGGGCCAAGGCCGCTCTTGCCGCCGGGCTGCACGCTGTGGCAGGCGCGGCAGGCGTTGAAGGCCGGCGGCGCCGCTGGTGCGGTCTGCGCCTGGCTCGATATGGTGGGGATCATCACTGCGCCCGTTGCGAGCGCTACCAGGCCGAAGCCCATTACCCTTTGCACCCTCGACTCTCCGTCTTGTCTGTGGCTTTTATTTACCGGTAAACTGTTCCAATATGATCGGAAGATCAAGAGGCAGAATGAACGGTCTGTCGACTAATTGCGAAGGAGAAGAGGATGGCGGGAAAAGCGTTGCGCCTGGGCATGGTCGGCGGTGGCGAAGGCGCCTTTATCGGGGCGATCCACCGCGCTGCCGCGGCACTGGATGGTGATTGGCGACTGGTGGCCGGCGCCTTCAGCGGCGACACGGATCGCAACCAGCGCTCGGGCGAGGCGCTGGGAATCGATCCGGCACGCACCTATGATTCGCTCGACGCGCTGCTGGCGGGCGAGCAGGCGCTGCCGGCGGACGAGCGGATCGATGCCCTGTCGATCGTGACGCCCAATTATCTCCATGCGCCGATGGCGATCGCCGCGCTCGACGCGGGGTTTCATGTCTTCTGCGAAAAGCCGATGGCGCTCGATCTGGCCGAGGCGCGCCAGATTGCCGCCGCTGCCGAACGCTCGGGCCGGCATTTCGGCCTCGCCTTCACCTATAGCGGCTATCCGCTGGTGGAGGAGGCGCGGGCGCGTGTCGCGCGTGGCGACCTCGGCAGGATCAGGCTGGTGCAGGTCGAATATTCGCAAGGCTGGCTCAGCCAGGCGATCGACCGTGATGGCAACAAGCAGGCCGAATGGCGCACTGATCCAGCCCGTGCCGGCCTGGGCGGCTGCCTAGGCGACATCGGCACCCATGCCTTTCACCTGGCCGAACATGTGTCGGGCCTGCGGGTCAGCGAAATCTGCGCGGACCTCAGCATCCATGTCGAGGGGCGCCGGCTCGACGACGATGTCAATGTGCTGCTGCGCCTCGACAATGGCGCGCGCGGCATCCTCAAGGCGACGCAGGTCGCGGCCGGCGACGAAAATGGCCTGAAGCTGCGCATCCATGGCGAACATGGCGGGCTGGAATGGGCGCAGATGGAACCCAACACGCTGATCCTGCGCTGGCTGGATCGGCCCACTGAAGTGCTACGCGCGGCCGGACCGGGCCTGTTGCCCTCGACCCTGCCGCTGCTGCGCACGCCCAGCGGCCATCCCGAAGGCTATATCGAGGCGTTCGCCAATCTCTACCGCGCCTTCGCCACGCGCATCCGGGGCGGCGAAGCCTGGTTCCCGTCGGTCAGCGACGGTTTGCAAACCATGGGCTTCGTCGAAACCGTCATCGCCAATGCGGCGGGCGATGAAAAATGGACGGCGCTGCCTGGCGCATGACATGAAAGGGGAAGCGCGACTTGATCGCCGCGCTTCCCCTCGTCCTCAGTGCGCGGCGCCCTTCTTGGGCAGCAGCGGATTGATCGTCTGGATGCTGCCATCGGCATTGTAGTGCAGTTCCGTCACCTTGACGTTGCGCAGGCGGGTCTGCCCCGACAACTGGCTGTCGGCATAGAAGAGCCAGGACTTGCCGCCCCATTCGACGATCGAATGATGGGTGGTCCAGCCTTCGACCGGCTCCAGGATGCGGCCCTTGTAGGTGAAGGGGCCATAGGGGGAATCGCCGACGGCATAGACCAGATAATGGGTGTCGCCGGTCGAGTAGCTGAAATAATATTTGCCATCATGCTTGTGCATCCATGACGCCTCGAAGAAGCGGCGATCATGGTCGCCGCCCAGCAGCGGCTTGCCCTTGTCGTCCAGGATCTGGATCTCGCGCGGGGTTTCGGCAAATTCCAGCATGTCGCCGTTCAGCCTGGCGACGCGCGGCGCGATCGCCGGCTTCTCATCCTGTTTCAGGTCGGTCTTCGACCCGTCCGGATCATATTTCCCGCCGATATTGCGCTGCAACTGGCCGCCCCAGATGCCGCCGAAATAGATATAGCTCTGCCCGTCGGCATCGGTGAAGACGGCCGGATCGATCGAATAGCTGCCCTTGATCGGCTGCGGCTGCGCCTTGAACGGCCCCATCGGATCCTTCGAGGTTGCAACGCCGATGCGGAAAGCGCCTTCCTTGTCCTTGGCCGGGAAGTAGAGATAATAGGTGCCATTCTTGTAGGCCGCGTCGGGCGCCCACATCTGCTTGTCGGCCCAGGGCACATCCTTCACGTCCAGCGCCACCGGCCCGACCGTCACCGGCCCGCCGATCTTGTCCATCGACAGGACATGATAGTCACGCATTTCGAAATGGCTGCCCAGATCATCCTCGGGCGTCGGCCCGTCAATGTCGTGGCTGGGATAGACATAGATCTTGCCGTTCCACACATGGGCGGACGGATCGGCGGTGTAGATGTCGCTGACCAGCGGCTGGGACAGATATTCGGACGCATCGCGCTTGCCGCTCGCGGCATTGCCGGCCGGCTGCTCGGTCTTCTGTTCGCCCTTCTGTTCCGGCGCCTGCTGGCAGGCGGCGAGCGCCAGTCCCAGGGCCAGCGGCCATGCGTGCAGGCACATTCCGCGCTTGATCGTCATATCATCCTCTCCTTGCGATTTGCGCAATTGATAGCGTTATCATAAAACGCGTGCAACGCTCGATTGGCGCCGCCCTTTCAGCGATTGAGGCGCTGCATCACCATCGCCCGCAGGCGTCGCGCCTCCAGCGGCGTCAGCGGCGCCAACGGCCCCTGGGCATGATCGGGCAGATGGTCGCGCGCATCCTGCGCCGGTCCGAACAGATAATGGTCGAATAGCGCGCGCCAGGCCATGCGCTCAGGCTCCGGCCGCTCGCGGATGCTGAGCAGCCCGTGCAGCAGCGTCGCCATCGGCGTGTCGATGAAGTCGGGGACGGCGTCCCACCAATAGTTCATCATGATGTTGAAGCCGTCGCGCGCCTCGACCTGATGCCACCACAGCGCCGGGTAGAAGAGCGCATCGCCCGGCTCCAGTTCGGCCACCTCGCCGGCCGCCAGCGCCTGCGCAAAGCGCGGATAACGGGCCAGGTCGGGCGCGGCCGGATCGACCATGCTGACCACCTGACCGCCAGGCGTCGGCGACAGCGGGCCGGGATAGAGATTGCCGACCTGGTCGGGCGGAAACAGGGTGAAGCGGCGCCGCCCGACCAAGCAACAGGCCAGGTTGTGCGAGCTGTCATAATGGGTCGCGGCGACCGTGCGATTGCCGATCCACAGGCTGACGGTCGGCACTGCCTCGCCGAACAGGCCGGGCAGGTCATGGTCGGCGCGCAGGCCGGGGAAATAGCGGTCGACATCGGTCGACCCGATATAGATGGCCGGACCCTCGCCACTGGCATCCGCCCGGATCCTGTCGAGATAATCGGGCAGCGGCGCCTGCCCGCGATCGAAATTGAAGCCGGTCAGTTCATCATTGTAGAAGAAGCGGCCCCCGGCATCCCGCGCGCCGACATAGCCGGTGACCGGCGCGCCGCCATAATCGGCCAGCAATCGGTCCATCGCCGCCTGCGCCGACAGTCGCCCGGCAGCGACCAGCGGCCAGCCATCGACCAGTCCGCCGATCACGACCGGCCTCTGCGCCGCCATCAGATCGTCGAGCCAGCCAGGCGTCAGGTCGCTGGCGGCAATCCGCCGGGTCTGGCGCAGCGTCACGCCGCCTGCCGCGCCCGCTTGCGCAGGATCAGATCCTCGATATTGGCGAGCGAGGAGCGGATCGCATAGGCCAGTTGCAACAGGCCCGCCTGATGCAGCGCCTGCAGCGTCGGACCATCCAGCGCCTCCAGCCGATCGGCATCGATGGTGAAGCGACCGGCAATGTCATAGCGCTGCGCGTCATCGATCGCGATGTCCAGTGCGATCGGCGCCAGCAGCCCGGCCTGTTCGAACGCGGCGAACATCGGCGCGCTCAGGCCATGGCCTTCATGGATGGTGCGCAGCGCATCGGCGACATGGTCCAGATAGGGCGCGTTGCCGCCATGGGGCAGGAACAGCGCTTCGCCTGCCGCGCCGACGCGCGGATCGTCGAGGTCGACATGGATCACCGGATGATCTTCGCCATCGCGTTGCTGCATGCCGATCAGGAAGGGACCGCGCCGATGGACGGCGGGCACATAGCGTGCGGTCCAACCCCCGGCGTCGAGAAACAGATTTTCGTCGCGATCGAAACCCAGCAGCGCGGTGAGCTGCCAGGCACCCTGGCCATCGCGCTGGATCAGGATCGGATATTCCCGCTGGATCGCGTCGATCTCGGTCGGGAAGATCAGCGTCTGGTTGACGGCATCGCCGAAGGCAGCGCCATTGCCCGGTGCGACCCGAAGCGCGGCATGGGTGATGGGATCGAGTATCATCGTGCTGGTCATGGAATATCCGGCGTGCCGCATGAACGGGCGGCCATAGTAGGGCGTCGGCGGCGCAGGAAAAGCCCTTTGCGAGGCCCGCCCCGATGCAGTCCGCCCGACGCAATCGTGAAAGTCGGGGCCGCCCGGCAGGACGGCCCCGGCTCACCCCCTTAGAAGCGGAAGCGACCACCCAGCAAGAAGCGACGGTCCAGCTCCTGCGCATACCACAGGTTGCTCTTGTCGCGGCCATAGGTGCGGATGTCGCTCTCGGTCAGGTTGATCGCCTCGAACGAGACGGCAAACTGTTCCGACACATCCCAGCTGATGTTGAGATCGAGCTGGCCGAACGGGCGCACGAACACCGGGTTGCGATCGCCGCCGCCACGGTTGGCCGACTGCAGGAACTTGTCGCGCCAGTTATAGGCGAGACGCGCCGACAGGCCGTTCTTGTCATAGATCAGCGTGGCGTTGGCGGTATCCGACAGGCCGACCAGCGCGAACTGGTCCTCGCTCGGATCGGCGCCGACATCGATGCCCACGTCACCCCGGACCAGCGTATAGGCCGCCGACACACCGAAACCGGTATTGCCGAAGAAATGCTGGGCGGCGAGTTCGAAGCCCCAGATCTTGCCCTGCCGGTTGTTGATCGGCTGCGTGACCTCGAAATCGTAGAGCGGGTCGTTGGCGTCCGGCGTCAGGTCGACTTCGGTCAGCACCTGGTCGATGAAGGCCTGGCTGAGCGCGCCGTTCGAATAGTTCGCCTGGAACTGCTGCGACGCGGCATCGATATTGCCCTGCTGCTGCAGCAATGCCGTCATCGTGAACAGGTTGACGTCGCTCGGGTCCGCACCCAGCCGCTTGAGTTCGGCCAGTGCCGTGCCCGAGCGCGATCCCGCCGCGCCCGAACTGACGTCGCGCAGCCCGAACAGGTTGCGCGTCGTCTGGCCGGTGCCGACGAAATTCTGCACCCGCTTTTCGAACACGCCCGCCGAGATGTAGCTCGACGGCTTGTAATACCATTCGAACGACAGATCGAGATTGTCGGAAATCAGCGGTGACAGGCGGGCATTGCCGGTCGATCCGGTGGCAAAGCCGCCGAGCGCGATCGGACGCGGCGGCGTGCCGACCGAGCTTGCCACGAACAGATTGCCATAATCGGGCCGGGCAATGGTCTTGCTGAACGAGAAGCGACCGATGAAATTCTTCGCCAGCTCGATCTGGAAGTCCATCGCGGGCAGGAAGTTGTTGTAATTGCCGCTGTCCGAAACCGGCTGGACCTCATCCGACACCACCAGGGTGAAGTCGTTGTCCGATACCCAGTTGATCGCCTGCGGCACCGCCACCAGCGATGTCGAACGCACCTTGGTCCGTTCGTAACGTGCGCCGACCACCAGCGATGCCGGACGGCCCGCCAGTTCGCCCTTCCAGGTCAACTGGCCATAAGCGGACCAGATATCCTCCTTGACCCGGTTATCTTCCTGCTGGGTGATGCCGATCGCATTGCCGCGCTGGGCATAATAAGGCGACAGCGCATTATAGAGATCGACGGCGCTGCCCTGGAAGGCGGTCAGAGTTGCGCCCTGGCCCTTGGCATCGAAATTGTCGAACTTGCAGACCAGGCAATATTCCTGCAGCACGCCCGGCGCGACCGATGCGATATCGCCGACATTGCTGATGCCCCAGTCGCCCAGGGTCTGCTGCGTCTGGGTGCGGGTCTGGCGCATCTTGGACGTGCGGTAATTGGCGCCGACATCGAAGCGGCTGCCGCCATCATCCAGTTCCCAGCCCAGGTCGGCGCGGATCTCGTTGAGCCGCTGGCGCTGCGCCGAGGACACGGTGCGGCCCATCTGCGACCCCAGGTCGCCCAGGTCGAGCACACCATTTCCATTGCCGCGCAGGGCATCATTGATGGTGATCGACTGGACTGGGATGACGCCGCTGAAATCGGCCGACTGCGACGCCACGATCGGCGCGCCCAGGCCCACCAGCGTCGAACTCACGCCATTGGGATTGTCCGGCGAGCTTTGCGCCAGGCCGGTATGGCCATCGATCGACAGGGTGACGCGGTCGTTGATTTCCCACTTCGCGTTCAGGCCATAATCCTGCAGCCGGTTGCGCACGCCGCGTTCGGCCTGTTCGAAGGCCGCGTCCTTAACGCCGGCGATATTCTCCTGCAGATAGCTGGTCGTGGCGACCACCGGATTGCCGTCAAACTCCACCTGGGCGAAGGGCCGGTTGAACCAGTTGCCCTGGCTGGCGCGCTGTTCATGCTGCTTGTTCTGGGCGAACAGCGCGTCGGCGGTGAAGGTCAGCGTCTCGGTCGGACGGAATTGCACGACGGCCGATCCGTTGATGCGCTCGCGCGAACCCTGCGAATAATAATAGCTGCTGTCATTGGGCACCGACACCAGGGTGTTGGGGTCGGTGGGCGCGTTGCTGATCTGGGTATTGGCGTTAACGAAGCCGTTGGCCGGATCGGCGAACTGGCTGTAGCGACGGATGTTCCAGTTGTTGACCGTCGCGCCGCGGGTCGAGAAATTGCGCTTCTGGTAGCTGCCGAAGATCGACACGCCGAACACTTCATTCTCGTCGCGCCAGCTCAGCAGGCCCGATGCTTCCGGCGTGATCTTGGCCGGATCGCTCAGGCTCTTCTCGACGCTGGTGTCATAGAGCGCCTTGACGCCGATCGTGCCGCTGAAGCCCGCCTCGCGCGCGTCGAGCGGCTTGCGGGTGACGACGTTGATCGACGCGCCGATGCCGCCCGACGGGATCGCCGCGCGACCGGTCTTGTAAACTTCCAGCGTGCTGACGCCTTCCGACGCCAGATTGCCGAAGTCGAAGGAGCGGCTGGTGCCCGACGAATAGTCGGCATTCTGGTCGCCGCCGACGGAGGTGACATTGGCCGATGGCAGCGCGCGCCCGTTCAGCGTCACCAGATTGAAGCCGCCGCCAAAGCCGCGGACCGTGACCTGAGACCCTTCGCCATTGACGCGATCGATCGACACGCCGGTGATACGCTGAAGCGATTCCGCCAGGTTGGTGTCGGGGAACTTGCCGATATCTTCGGCCGAAATGGCATCGACCACACCGCTCGAATTGCGCTTGATGTCGATCGCGCGATCAAGGCTGGCACGCACGCCGGTGACGATGATGTCGGCTTCGGCATTCTGGACGGCGGCGTCCTGCGCCTGCGCCATCGTTGGTGTAACGCTATACGTTAGCGCTATCAGAGACGCGCAACGCATGAATCTGGAATATGGTAAACCCATTTCAGAATCCTCCCTTTTTTAACAGCTCGCCCACATCGAGCCTTATTGGACGTTCATGCTAGCCTAATGGCCAGCGTTGTCAATTATGATGCTATGATCGGTTAAAGTCCCTAAGGGTTTGATTTACAGATTTATATTTGACTGAAAATAAAGGTTTTTTATGTTTTATTGTGCATTGCAAAAAATATTCTACCGATGCGCATTTTTTGACTAGACCAATTCTGCCGGACAATAGCGGCGCAGGAATTCGCGATGGCTGGGCATCTCCGCCACGACCCCGGCAATGTCCTTGCGCATCCGCGCCAGCTCCTCGCGCAGCTGCGGTTCGGGCATCATCGCCGCGACATGATGATAGCCGCGCGGGTGCATGCCCTGTCCCAGCAGCACCGATGACCAGCTGTCGACCCGGAACAGTTCATGCCCCAATTGATAGGCGCGGCCATTTTCCTGCCACAGCGCCAGCCTTTCCTTCAGGCTGTCGGGTATCTCCATCGTCCGGCAATGATCCCAGAAGCGGGAATCGTCGCGCTGGGTCACATGATAGTGAAGGATGATGAAGTCGCGGATATTCTCGAACTCCAGCCGTGACTTGCGGTTGAAATGGTCGAGCAGCGCGTCGTCGAACCCGTGGAAGGGGAAATCCTCGATCAGCCGCGTCACCGCCGCCATCATCAGGTGGATGCTGGTCGATTCGAGCGGCTCGATGAAGCCGCCGGCCAGCCCCAGGCCAACGCAGTTCTTGTGCCAGGCCCTGGTCCGGGTGCCGGTCTTGAACCGCACCAGCCACGGGTCGACGATCGGTTCCCCTTCGATCTCCGCCAGCAACCGGGCATGGGCTTCGTCGTCGGACATGAAATCGCTGGCAAAGACGAAGCCGTTGCCGTCGCGATGTTGCAGCGGGATGCGCCAGCGCCAGCCCGCCTCATGCGCGATCGCCGAGGTATAGGGCTGGGCCGGACCGTCGGAGGTGGACTGGACCGCGACCGCGCGGTCGGTGCGGATCCACTGGCCCCAATCCTCGAACCCGACACCCAGCGCCTCGCCCAGCAACAGCGATCGAAAGCCGGTGCAGTCGATGAACAGGTCACCCTCGATCCGCGTGCCCGATTCCAGCACCAATGCCGCGATATGGCCGCTCTCGGGCGCGAGTTCGACATTGCGGATCTTGCCTTCGACTCGCTTCACCCCTGCCGGCTCGGCCAGGCTGCGCAGGAAGCGGGCATAGCGCGCCGCGTCGATATGATAGGCATAGCTGGGCGCGACCGAGCTGCTGAGCGACATGCGATTGGCCTCGCCCGCCACCCATTCCAGACAATATTCGCCCAGCTCGCCGCCAAAGCCCTGCGCCCTGGCATGCAGCCAGAAATGGTGGAAATCGGCCATCCAGCTCCATTGCAGCCCGATCGTGCCGAACGGGTGGATATAGCGGTCGCCGACCCGTCCCCAATTTTTGAACTCGATGCCCAGCTTCACCGTCGCCTGCGCCTCGGCCATGAAGCGGTCTTCGCGGATCTTCATCAACTGGTGGAAGCCGCGGAAGGTCGGCACGGTGGATTCGCCCACGCCGATGGTGCCGATCGCGTCGGATTCGATCAGCGTGATGTCGATCAGCGGCCCCAGATGGCGCACCAGCGCGGTCGCCGTCACCCAGCCGGCCGTGCCGCCGCCGGCGACCACCACTCGCTTCACCACCCGGTCGGACGTCGGAAAATCTGCATGCATGTCGGTCATTCCAGCGGAAGGGGAAACAGGATGGGGCGCCGCATCGGTCAGGCAGCACCGGGCGTGGCGACGGCGCGCGCGGCGGGGTCATCGTCCGGCCCGTCGGCAATCGGGCCGCCCAGCCCCTTCCGGCGCGCCAGCCGGTCGATCGCCGGAACCGTCATCATCGTCGTCACGATCGTCATCAACGCCAGCATCGCGAACAGTTCCGGCCCGATGATGCCGCGCTGCAGGCCGATATTGATGACCAGCAATTCCATCAGGCCGCGCGCATTCATCAGCGCGCCGACGGCGAGCGCAGTGACATTGTCCTGCCCGGTCAGCCGCGCCGCCGCCCAGCAGGCGCCCCCCTTGGCCAGGATCGATGCCGCCAGGATCGCCAGCGCAACCAGCGCCAGCGACAGGCTGCTGACCATCGTCACCTGCGTATTGAGGCCGGAAACGGTGAAGAAGATCGGCACGAGGAGGCCGATGGTCATCGGTTCCAGCCTGCGGGCCAGCCCCTGCGACAGGATGCCGCGCGGCATCGCCACCCCCAGCAGGAAGCCGCCGAACACGGCATGCAGTCCGGCCATGTCCATCGCCCAGGCGCAACCGCCGAACAGCAGCAGCACGACCAGCAACATGGCCGGCGTGACCCGCCCTTCCCGCTCCGCCCAGCGAGCGAGCGGCGCAAGCAGCCGGCTGCCCAGGAACAGCATGACGATCGCGAACAGCCCGCCGCCGCCCAGCGCCCGGACCGCGATCATTCCGTCCGCGCCGATGCAGGCGAGCAGGATCGCCAGGATCGACCAGGCGATCGCATCGTCGATCGCCCCGGCCGACAGCGCCAGCGCGGCCAGCGGCGTGCCGCCCAGCCCCCGTTCGCGGATGATCCGCGCCAGCACGGGAAAGGCGGTGATGGAAATGGCGACGCCGATGAACAGGGTCGCCTCGAACCGCGTGACCGTCGGCCCAAACAGCCCCATGGCCGACAGCCAGGGCGTCAGCGCCACCGCGCCCAGGAAGGGCACGATGATGCCGCACAGCGAAACCGCAACGGCGCTGCCCGCCTGAAGATGGAAATGCGCGCGGCGAAAGCCGAGGCCGACCAGGAACATGTAGAGGCCGATGCCGGCCTGCGCGACAAATTGCAGCAGCGGCCGGGTCTCGATCGGGAAGAGCAGCGCCTGGGCCTGCGGCGCCAGCCAGCCGAGCAGCGAGGGACCAAGCAGGATGCCCGCGATCATGTCGCCGATCACCCGTGGCTGGCGCAGGAACCGGCCGACCAGCCAGCCGGACAGGCGACAGGCGCCAAGAATGACGACCATCTGCACCGCCAACGCCGCGCCGACATGGACCAGATCCATGCACCCCTCCTTGCCCCTGTCCGGTGCATGGGAATCCCCGTTCCCCGCATCCGACGCGCCGGACAATGGCAGGATGGCGCGGGGGGACAAGTGTTTTTCGCATCCCGCCGCAAAAAATGGGAGCGCTACCCCCGATCGCGCCGGATCGCGGCCAGATCATCGGGCCGGTTGATGTTGGGCAGGACCAGCCCCGGCAGCGTCACGGTGCGCGCACCAATCCGCGCCAGCCAGCCGCGGATCGATCGGTTATTCTCTTCCGCCAGATGCGCGTCCAGTTCGGGCGCCAGCGCGGCCGGCCACCAGCCGAGCAGCTGCTGCCCGTCGAGGATCGCCGCCCGCTCGCCGATCAGCAACGCGGGCAGGTCGGCCGGATAGAAGGGCATGTCGCAGCCGCTGGTCAGCACGCCGTCAAAGCCGTGGGCCTGGGCATGATGCAGCGCGGCGTTGAGGCCGCCCAGCGGCCCCATGTCCGGCCCCGGCCGGTCGGGCAGGCTGAGATAGGCTTCCTCGGTCCGGCCACAGATCGCGATCGCGGCGACATGGGGAGAGAGCGCATCGATCGCATGGTCGATCAGCCGCCGCCCGTCGAGCAGCGCCGCCGCCTTGTCGCTGCCGAAGCGGGTCGCGCGTCCACCCGCCATTATCGCCCCCAACAGCCTGGCCATGCCCGCCCCTCCTGCCGATCCGGTCCATCCGCTTTGACATTGGCAGGGCACAGGGGCAAGGGTTCGGGCCGATGGCAGGCGCGCCCCGCGCGCCGCCCCTTCCCGGCGAGACCCCGATGCATCTGCATGATTTCGATATCGACCTGTTCCTGCGCGACTATTGGCAACAAAAGCCGCTGCTGATCCGCAATCCCTGGGCGCAATGGCGCAACCCGCTGGCGCCCGAGGAACTGGCGGGCCTAGCCTGCGAGGAGGGCATCGAGTCGCGGCTGGTGGTGCAGGCGGACGGCGACTGGAAAATGGAACAGGGGCCGCTGGCGGAGGATCGCTTCGCCGCGCTCGGCGCCAGCCCCTGGACCCTGCTGGTGCAGGCGGTCGATCATCAGGTGCCCGATGTCGCGGCGCTGATCGCCCCGTTCCGCTTCATCCCCGACTGGCGGATCGACGATGTCATGGTCAGCTATGCCAGCGACGGCGGCGGCGTCGGCCCGCATTTCGACCAATATGACGTCTTCCTGATCCAGGGCGCGGGCCGCCGCCGCTGGCGCATCGGCCAGGCGTGCGACGATAGCAGCCCGCTGCGCCCCCATGCCGATCTGCGCCTGCTGGCCGAATTCGACGCGACCGACGAATGGGTGCTGGAACCCGGCGACATCCTCTATGTCCCGCCCGGCATCGCCCATGATGGCGTCGCGGTGGGCGATGATTGCATGACCTATTCGGTCGGCTTCCGTGCGCCGGCGCGCAGCGAACTGATCGAGGGCTGGACCGACCAGCTGCTTGAAGGGCTGGGCGAGGATGATCGCTATGCCGACCCCGCCTTGGCGCGCCAGGCCAATCCCGGCGAGATCGCGCCGGCCGCGCTGGCCCGGTTGCAGGCGATGGTGCTGGAGCAATTGGCCGATCCCGCCGGCTTTGCCCGCTGGTTCGGCGAATATAGCAGCACCCGCAAATATCCCGAGATCGACTGGTCGCCCGAAGCGGCGATCGACGCCGCATCCATGCAGGCGCTGGTGGCGGAAGGCGCCCCCCTGCGCCGCAATCCGGCCAGCCGCTTCGCCTTCGTCCGGGCGGAAGACGCCATCATGCTGTTCGTCGATGGCGCATCGCATGACTGCACCGGCGCCAGCGCGGCGCTGGCGCAGCAATTGTGCGCGGACGACACGCTGGACCTCGATCCGGCGCTGGCGGGCGATGCCGCCGCGATCGCGCTGCTGGTGCTGCTCCACAATCAGGGCAGCATCGCGTTCGAGGATGAGGAGGACGACGCGTGGGACGACTGATCCTCCTCAACAAGCCCTATGGCGTGCTCTGCCAGTTCAGCGATGAGCGCACCGGCCCGCCGCGCCCGACCCTGGCCGACTATGTCGACCAGCCCGGCGTCTATCCCGCCGGCCGGCTCGACCTCGACAGCGAGGGGCTGTTGCTGCTGACCGATGATGGCCGGTTGCAGGCGCGCATCGCCGACCCGCGCTTCAAGATGCCCAAAACCTATCTGGTCCAGGTGGAGGGCGACCCCGACGATGCGCCGCTGGCGGCGCTGCGGCGCGGCGTGCAGCTCAAGGACGGCATGACCCTGCCGGCGGAGGTCGAGCGGATCGACGATCCCGCGCTGTGGCCGCGCGACCCGCCGGTGCGCTTCCGCAAGAGCGTGCCCGATTGCTGGCTGCGCCTCACCATCCGCGAAGGCCGCAATCGCCAGGTCCGCCGCATGACCGCGGCGGTCGGGCTGCCGACCTTGCGCCTGGTCCGCTGGCGCATCGGCGACTGGACGATCGACGACATCGCGCCGGGCACCTGGCGGGAGGCGCCGGCAATCCTGCGCCAGGGCCGATAGAAGACGCCTCTCCCGAAGTTCACAGTGTAAACGGGCTTTCGGGGCCTTTTGCGCCGGTTTTGCCCCCGTGACGCGCCGGTCACGCATCCATGACGCGTCACCTCCAACAGGGGGCGGGTCCGCGCACCGCGCCCGGATCGCCCCCGCCGCGCGCCGCCGAGGCGACACCCACGCACCGGTTGCGCACCGGGCAGGCGCCGGATGGAGAAGACGGGGTGACGAAGGAACGCGCTGTCGCATCGCCAAGGGTAGACCAGAGACAGGGCGAATAGGAAAGCGGTGGGCGATGGCGCCCACCCGTGCGACCGGATCGCGTCCGGCGCGACATTGCTGAGGATGAGCGGAAGCAACTATCTCCCGTCATTGATGGCTGACGGCCCAATGCTGCCCTCTCCCTCGTCGTCATCCCGGACTTGATCCGGAATCCATTCAGCAAGCCCTATCTGGCGCAGTGCAGAATGGATCTTGACTGTCGTCAGGATGACGCCTGTGGGGATTGGCAGGTTTCGAGCAGAAGCGGCTGTTCCCTACTCCCCTCCCTTCCAGGGAGGGGCCGGGGGTGGGTGCGCCGCGCAGCGGCGGTCTACGATCGATAGGGCAGAAGCTCGCTACGCTCGCAACCCACCCCAACCCCTCCCTGGAAGGGAGGGGCTATGCCTTGTTCCAACCCCATATCACCCGTCCCGTTCGCGCGCCTTGACCTTGCGGACCTCGGCCAGCTGGCCCATCAGGATCGTCAGCGCATCGCGCTCCGCCTGCGGCAGATCCTTCATCTCGAAATGGCGGATCAGCACTTCGAGCGCATCGCCGATCCGGCCGATCTGCCGGCCATAGCTCCCCACCTCGTTCAGCACCGTGCGCTCTATGTCCGGGCGTGCCGTCTGACCGAGCGCGATATTGATGAGGCCGACCTGGCCGCCGCTCTGCGTCCAGGTCAGGGGATTGATCGCCTGCCACAATCTTTCGGGGGCCAAAGCCATGCTGAAGGGGGCCGCACTGAAGGGTTCCATGCCGTGCTCCTTGTCGGGGAAGGATGACGGAGGCGAAGCCTGCCATGGGCGCCGTATCGGGGCAAGATGCTGTCCTACAGCAGCCCGCTTTGCTATCCTTGCCACCCGGTTCCCGACTTTTCGATAGGATCGGCGGGGCGCAAGAAAATGTCAGAATGTGCGGGAAATGTGCGAAGTTAAGCGGATCATCTCCAACAAGGGACGCTTTTGCGGGACCGGCCGGATGGTCGCGCCACTGGATTGCCGCCCGTCATGCCCTAAATAGCGACAAATGCCCCCAGCCACGCCCGATTCCACGCCCCTTCCGCCCGCCTGGGCCACGCTGCGGCGCTTCATTCCCTATCTCTGGCCGGCCGATGCGCCGGCGCTGCGCCGTCGTGTCGCGGTGGCGCTGGCGCTGGTCGCGCTGGCCAAGGTCGTCACCCTCGCCATGCCCTTCGCCTATAAGGGCGCGATCGACCGGATGGCGCCGGGGCTGGAGCCGGCCGCCGGCCTCGCCATGGCGCTGGTCGTCGCCTATGCCGGCGCGCGCTTTGGCGGCGTGTTGTTCGACAATCTGCGCAACGCCATTTTCGAGAAGGTCGGGCAGGAAGCGGGCCGGCGCCTGGCCGACGATGTCTTTGTCCATCTCCACCGCCTGTCGCTGCGCTTCCATCTCGACCGGCGCACCGGCGCCGTCACCAAGATCGTCGAGCGCGGCACCAAAAGCATCGACACGATGCTCTATTTCCTGCTGTTCAACATCGCGCCGACGGTGCTGGAACTGCTCGCCGTCTGCGCCATCTTCCTGGTGAAGTTCGGCCCCGGCCTGGTCGCCGCGACGCTGGTCATGGTCGCCCTCTATATCTGGTTCACCCGGCTCGTCACCGAATGGCGCAACCAGCTGCGCCGCGACATGGTGGACATGGACACCAGCGCCGTCGCCCATGCCGTCGACAGCCTGCTGAATTTCGAGACGGTCAAATATTTCGGCGCCGAGGAGCGCGAGGCGCGGCGCTACGGCACCGCCATGCGCCGCTATGCCAAGGCGGCGGTAAAGTCGGAAAACAGCCTCGCCTGGCTCAATATCGGCCAGTCGCTGATCACCAACCTGATGATGGGCGGGGCGATGGCCTATACCGTCTGGGGCTGGAGCCGGGGGCAATTTTCCACCGGCGACGTGGTGCTGGTGAACACGCTGTTGTCGCAGCTGTTCCGCCCGCTCGACCTGCTCGGCATGGTCTATCGCACCATCCGCCAGGGCCTGATCGACATGGAGGCGATGTACAAGCTGATCGATACCGAGACGGAGGTGGCCGACGCGCCCGGTGCCCCGGCGCTGCAGGTGGCGGGCGGCGCGGTCCGCTTCGACGCTGTCCGCTTCGGCTATGATCCCGAGCGTGAAATCCTCCATGGCGTCAGCTTCGCAGTGCCGGCGGGCAAGACCCTCGCCATCGTTGGCCCATCGGGCGCGGGCAAGTCGACCATCGCCCGCATCCTGTTCCGCTTCTACGATATCCAGGGCGGCACCGTGTCGATCGACGGGCAGGATATCGCCGCCGTGACGCAGGCATCGCTGCGCGCCGCGATCGGCATCGTGCCGCAGGACATGGTGCTGTTCAACGACACGGTCGGCTATAATATCGGCTATGGCCGCGAAGGCGCGAGCCAGGCGGATATCGAGGCCGCGGCCAGGGCGGCGTCGATCCACGACTTCATCATGAGCCTGCCGCAGGGCTATGACACCCGCGTCGGCGAGCGCGGCCTCAAGCTGTCGGGCGGCGAGAAACAGCGCGTCGCCATCGCCCGCACGCTACTGAAAGACCCGCCGCTACTGGTACTGGACGAAGCGACCAGCGCGCTCGACAGCCGCACCGAGACCGAGATCCAGACCGTGCTGCGCGACATCAGCCGCAAGCGCACGACATTGGTGGTCGCCCATCGCCTGTCGACCGTGGTCGATGCCGACGAAATCATCGTGCTGGACGCCGGCCGCATCGTCGAGCGCGGCCGCCATGCCGATCTGGTCCGCGCCGACGGTCTCTATGCCACCATGTGGGCGCGTCAGGCCACCGAGCGCGACGACATGCCGCAGGAGCCGGGGATCGAGGACATGTTCGAGGTCGCCCCGCAATAGCAACGCCCCCTCCCGCTGGGGGAGAGGGCGTCCAGGCATATGTGACGATAATTAGTTCTGCGTCGTCACCGTGGTGGTCGTGCGTTCCGCAACCGTGGTCGGTGCGGCCTTCTTCTTGACCACGGTGGTCGTGCGCTTGTGTGCGCTGCTCCGCGATGGTGCGGCCTTGACCGTTTCGGTGGTCACGGTGGTGGTCGGCGAAGTGGCGGCGGCGAGCGATGCCGAAGTCTGCGCGGCCTTGGCATCGGCCGCTGCCGAGGCGGCGGCCCGTTCGGCGGCGTCGGCGCGGGCATTGGCGGCATCGGCCTGCATCTGCGCGCTGGCAGCCGTCTGCGCCTGGATCTGCGCGTCGGCGTCGGCCTGTTGCTTATTCTCGCCGATCGCCATGTCGGCGGCCTGTTGGGCATCGATGGCGGACGCGATCGCCTTCTGCTCCTTGCCGCTTTTCAGTTCTTCCTGCGCCAGGCGCAGCGACGCCTGCGCACGGGACAGCAGGTCGGGCGATGCGTTGAGCTTGGTCGCTGCGTCGATCTTGCCCTGTGCCTGGGAGATGGCGGCCAGTGCCCGTTCCTCATCTCCAGCAAAGGCCGGCGTGCTGGTCAGAAAAAGTGCGGATGCAGCCAATAGGCTGCCAATGACGGACCCGTTCTTATGCATGTTCTTCTCCTGCCATTATCTTATGACGGCTCGAAAAACGTGCCTGTCTACTCGCCAGTTCCTCCGACTGGCGAAGTAGAGCCTCGCTTCATCCCCGAAAAGGCGGTTTGGTCAGCACTCGCTGATCTGGGCCAGCGGACCGAGCCGGGCTTGCCAGCCCAGCCGGTCCAGCTCGGGCGTGTCGGCGACCGCTTCGGGATGGCCCAGGCACAGCAGGGCGGCGAAGGTCCAGTCGTCGGGCACCTCCAGCGTCCGCGCGACAAAGGCCGGATCGAGGATCGATACCCAGCCGAGCGCCAGCCCGCGCGCCCGCGCTGCCAGCCACAGCGTATGGATCGCCAGCACCACCGAATGGAGCCGGGTCTGCGGCATGGTCGCCGCGCCCAGCCCCGCGCCGGCCGTGGTCGCATCGTCGCAGAAGACGGCGATGATCTCCGGCGCCTCGCCCAGGCCGTGCAGCTTCAGCGCGCGATAGGCGTCATGCCGGGTCGCGTCGGCGATCTGGCTGGTGGCGCGCTCCCGCTCGGCATCGACATGATCGGCCAGTGTCGCGCGCAGCGTTGGCGTCTTTACCCGGACGAAGCGCCAGGGCTGGCTGTTGCCGACCGAGGGCGCCAGTTGCGCCAGCGTCAGCAGTTCCAGCACCACCGCCTCGTCCAGCGGATCGGTGCGGAAATGGCGCACGTCGCGGCGCCAAGTCAGCAACTCCGTCAGCGTCACGCAGAAATCGGGATCGAAGGCCTGCATCAATATTCGATGCCGGCCTGCGCCTTCACCCCGCTGCGGAAGGGATGCTTGATCATGGTCATTTCAGTGACCAGGTCGGCCGCCTCGATCAGCGCCTCGGGCGCGTTGCGGCCGGTGACGACGACATGTTTCATGTCGTCCTTGGCGGTCAGCACCGCCAGCACCTCGTCCAGCGGCAGATAGTCGTAGCGCAGCACGATATTGAGCTCATCGGCCAGCACCATCGCATAATCGGGGTCGGCGACCATGCGCGTCACCTCGTCCCACGCTTCGCGGGCCAGCGCGATGTCGCGGCTGCGATCCTGGGTGTTCCAGGTGAAGCCCTCGCCCATCGGCTTGAATTCGACCTGTTCGGGGAAGGCATCGAACACCGCCTTTTCGCCGGTGGTCATCGCGCCCTTCACGAACTGGACCACGCCGACCTTGCGGCCATGGCCGATCATGCGGACGACCATGCCCAGCGCCGCCGTGGTCTTGCCCTTGCCCTTGCCGGTATGGACGATCAGCAGGCCCTTTTCCTGGGTCTTGGTCGCCATGATCTTGTCATGGGCGGCCTGCTTCTTCTTCATCTTCTCCGCATGCTGTTCGTCGGTGCGTTCGACCATCGTCACTCTCCTGCAAGCTGGGCGAGCAGCATGCCCGCGCTGTTCGATCTGGGTTTCCACAGGCCGCGTTCCAGCGCCTCGGCCAGCCGGGCAGCGGTCTCGCGCAGGGCGGCGGGATTGGCGTCGGCCATGAAGGCGCGCACGGCGTCGTCCTCGATGAAGGCGGCATGGACGGCATCGAAATGATGGTCGCGCACCGCATGGGTGGTGGCGGCGAAGGCGAAGAGATAGTCGACCGAGGCGGCGATTTCGAACGCGCCCTTATAGCCATGGCGCATGACGCCGGCGATCCATTTGGGATTGGTGACGCGGGCGCGGACGATGCGGCCGATCTCATCCTCCAGCGTGCGGATCACCGGCCGTTCCGGGCGGCTATGGTCATTATGATAGCTGAGCGGCTTTCCGCCTTTCAGATGCTCGATGGCGGCGGCGATGCCGCCTTCGAACTGATAATAATCGTCGCTGTCGAGCAGGTCATGCTCGCGATTATCCTGATTCTGGACGACCGCGTCGGCCTGGGAGAGGCGGGTGGCGAACAGCGCGCGCTCACTGTCGCCCTCCACCCCTGCGCCATAGGCATAGCCGCCCCAGTCGAGATAGACGTTCGCCAGATCGGCGCGGCTGTGCCAGATCTTCTCGTCGATCATCGCCTGCAACCCTGCGCCATAGGCGCCGGGCTTCGATCCGAACACGCGGGCGCCGGCGCGGCGTGCGGCCTCCGCCGCATCGGCGCCGTCCGCCACCAGCGCCGCCTGTTCGGCGCGATGGCGGGCGGCGGCGGGATTATCCTCGTCCGGCTCATCGAGCGCCATCACCGCGCGGGCGGCGCTGTCGATCAGGTCGATCTGTTCGGGGAAGGCATCGCGAAAGAAGCCGGAGACGCGCAATGTCACGTCGACGCGCGGTCGGCCCAGCTCGGCCAGCGTCATCATCTCGAAGCCGACGACCCGCCCCGAACTCCATTCCCAGCGCGGCCGCACGCCCATCAGCGCCAAGGCCTGCGCAATATCGTCGCCGCCGGTGCGCATGTTCGCCGTGCCCCAGGCGGACAGGGCGATGGCGCGGGGATAGTCGCCCTCGCGCTGGAGATAATCATCGACCAGCAATTGCGCCGATCGCTGGCCCAGATCCCAGGCGACGGCGGTCGGCACGGCGCGGGTATCGACCGAGAAGAAATTGCGCCCGGTCGGCAGCACGTCGGGCCGGCCGCGCGTCGGCGCGCCCGATGGCCCCGGCAGCACGAAGCGTCCGTCGAGGCCGGTCAGCAGGGCCGCCGCCTCGCGCGTGCCACAGACGTCGACGCGCGGCGCGAGATCATCGGCGATCGCCGCCAGCACGGCCGCGCTGGCCGGGCCGACCGGCGCCGCGCCATCGACCAGCGCCGCCGCCAGCAATTCCAGCCGCTCGACCATGTCGCCATGGGTGCGCCAGGCATCTGTGGATAAGTCCGCCAAGGCGGGCGGACGCGGCCCATCCCACGGCGCGCCCAGCATGCAATCGAGCGGATCGAAGCCGAGCCTCAGATCATCGGCCAGCGCCCGCAGCAAGGAGGCCTGCCCCGGATGATCCAGGCCACGCGGCGTGCGCGCCAGCGCGATCAGCAGGTCGCGGCGCAGCCGCCCTTCCGGCGAGGCGGTGAAGACATGCAGCCCGTCGCGGATCTGCAATTCCTTGAGCTCGCACAGATAATTGTCGATCGCAGCGAGCGCGTCGTCATCATCACCGGCGGCGCCCGCATCCTTGTCCAGCCCCTGGCTACGGGCCAGGTCGATAATATCGCGGCGCAGCCGGTCGAGCCGCCGCGGGTCCATGCCGGCGGCGAGATAATATTCGTCCACCAGCGCTTCGAGCTGCTTGAGCGGGCCATAGCTTTCCGCCCGCGTCAGCGGCGGGGTCAGATGATCGAGAATGACCGCACCGATGCGGCGCTTGGCCTGCGTCCCCTCGCCCGGATCATTGACGATGAAGGGATAAAGTTGCGGCACCGGCCCGGCACAGATTTCGGGGAAGCAATCGGCCGAAAGCGACACCGCCTTGCCCGGCAGCCATTCCAGATTGCCATGCTTGCCGACATGGACCAGCGCCTGCGCCCCGAAATCCTGAGCCAGCCAGACATGGAAGGCGAGATAGGCGTGCGGCGGCGGCAACGCGGGGTCATGATAGCTGCTCTTGGGATCGATATTATAGCCGCGCGCCGGCTGCACCGCGATCGCGACATGGCCGAAGCGATGGACGGCAAGGCGAAAGGCGCCGTCCCGCACGAAGGGATCGGCCTCGGGCGGTCCCCAGCGATCGACCATGGCGTCACGCGCGCCGGCGGGCAGAGCGGCAAGGGCGGCGCGATAGACATCAAGCGACAGGCTGACCTCGCCCGACCGATCCAGCGACGCCAGATCATTGGTGACGCCCCCGGTCATCAGCCGCATCAGCGCGGCGCCGTCGCGCGGAGCGTCGCCGATCGCATAGCCGGCCTCGCCCAGCCGGCGCAGGATCGCGGCGGCGCTGGCCGGCGTGTCGAGGCCGACGCCATTGCCGATCCGCCCGTCGCGATTGGGATAATTGGCCAGCACCAGCGCAACCCGGCGCTCGGTCGGCGCAGTGCGGCGCAGTGCCGCCCAGTTGCGTGCCAGATCGGCGACGAAGGCGACCCGGTCGGGTGCCACCCGCGGCACGACGATGCCGCACTGGGTGCGTTCATCGAACCGCTCGGCCGCCTTGAAGGCCACGGCGCGGGTGAAGAGGCGGCCGTCCACTTCGGGCAGGGCGACATTCATCGCCAGGTCGCGCGGGCCAAGGCCACGGGCGGACCCGCGCCAGCTGCCTTCCTCGACCCCGGCAAAGGCGGTCTGCAGGATCGGGCAATCGGCCTGTTCCAAGATGCCCGATACGCGCGGTTCGGACGACGACGAGGCGGCGAAGCTGGTCGCATTGACGATGATGTCGGGCGCGATGTCGGCCAGCAGCCCGCCAAGCCAGTCGCGCACGAACGGCTCGCGCAGCGCGCGGACATGCACGGCGGCGACATTGAAGCCGCGCGCGCCAAGCGCCGCCACCATCGCATCGACCGCGCTCAGCGTGCCGGCCACCACCAAAGCGCGATAGAAGATCAGCAGCGCCACCGGCCGCCCCTCGACCCAGGTCGCGCGCAGTTCGGCCACGCCGGGCCGGTCATGGCCGGGCAGATAGAGGCCCGCATCGGCAATCGGCAGCGGATGGTCGGGCTCGCCCGCATCCGCGCCGGTCAGCCGAGCGGCGCAGCGCAGGAAGGACAGCGCATTGGCGGTGCCGCCCTGGCGCAGATAGTCGCGCAGCTGCTCGCGCATCGCCGCCGGCACAGTGGAGGCACGATCCAGCGCCGGGTCGCCTTCGCGCCCGTCGGCGATCGCGGCGAAGGCGATGCCGCGTTCGCGCGCGACCTGCGCAATCTCGTCCACCCCATAGGGCCAATAGCTTTTGCCGCCGAGCAGGATGACGCAGACGAAGCGCGCCTTGGCGATCACCTTCTCGACATAGAGGTCGACCGAATAGGGATGCCTGAGCTGCAGCAGATTGGCCAGCCGCACGCTCGGCGCATCATCGGGCAGGCGCGCGGCGGCAGCGGCGAAACAGGCCAGGTCGCTGTCCGCCACGGTCAGGATGACGATGTCGCCGGGCGGCTGATCGAGGTCGATCGCCTCCTCGCCGTCGCTGATCGTTCCCGGCGTGGCGGACAGAAGATGCATCAGCCGAGCACGGCCTGGATGTCGGTCTCGATCGCGGCGCGGTCCAGCCCCTTCTGGCCGATCACCACCAGCTGGGTGCGGCGCGCCTCCCCCGCCTGCCAGGGACGGTCGAAGAAATGCTGGATGCGCGGGCCGACCGCCTGCACGACGAGGCGCATCGGCTTGCCGGCGACCGCGACCATGCCCTTGACGCGCAGCACATCATGGGTGGCGATCAGCGTGGACAGCGCCTGCACCAGCGTGTCGGGATCGGCGACCGCATCGCCGCCGACGACGAAGCTGTCGAAATCATCATGGTCATGATCCTCGCCCTCCGCCTCATGGTGCGAGGGGCGGGCGTCAAGATCATCCTCCGCTGCCGCGACGATGCCCAGCAGCGCGCCGATGTCGACCGCGCCATGGGCGGCGCGGACGATCTTCACGCCGGGCCGCGTCTCGGCATCGACCTGCGCCTCGACCGCGGCCAGCGTGTCGGCATCGACCAGGTCGCTCTTGTTCAGCACCACCATGTCGGCGCAGGCGAGCTGATCCTCGAACAATTCCTCCAGCGGGCTGTCATGGTCCAGATTGGGGTCGGCGGCGCGCGCTGCGGCCAGCGCGGCCTCATCGGTGGCGAAGCGGCCGGCGGCGACCGCATCGGCGTCGATCAGCGCGACGACGCCGTCGACCGTGGCGCGGGTGCGGATGTCGGGCCATTGGAAGGCCTTGACCAGCGGCTTGGGCAGGGCCAGCCCAGAGGTTTCGATGATGATATGGTCGGGCGGGCTCGGCCGGTCGAGCAGCGCGGTCATGGTCGGCAGGAAATCGTCGGCCACGGTGCAGCAGATGCAGCCATTGGCCAGCTCGACAATATCCTCTTCGGGGCAGGCGGCGTCATTGCAGCCCTTCACCAGTTCGCCGTCGACACCGACATCGCCAAATTCGTTGATGATGAGGGCGAGGCGGCGCCCCTTCGCATTTTCCAGCAGGTGGCGGATCAGCGTGGTCTTGCCCGCGCCCAGGAAGCCGGTGATGACGGTGGTCGGAATCTTGGCAGATGCAGTGTTGGCCATGACAAATACTCGCGCGCCGGAGCAACCGGGGCGGGAGCGAACCGGGCGCGCACGCACGGCCGGCCGGCATCGCGGACGGGCGCTTGTTCGCCCGCAGATGCGTGACCGCGCGGCTCCAGCCGCCAACCTGTCGCTCAGACGGAACACCGTGCCCCGGCCATCCCCTGGACCAAAGCAAGAGCGACCTAAACGCCGGCAGGTCTCCTGGCTTGCGGGTCATAGCGGGAGGAACGGCCTTCCCAGGCCTCGCAGGATTTAGCGTCCGGCCCAGTGGCTGCTGATCCCGCATCGGGGACAGCTTTGTTCATCACGCTCGCCGCTCACAGTTGCAGGGACAGCTGCGGACTTGGATGCCATGGCATCCGCACCGCCTTCCCATTTTAAGCCCCCGTGGGGGCACCGGCGCGATCATGTCGGGACGATGCGAAGCGCCGTCCCTGGGCCGGTTCCTAGTCGCTTTGGGCAGCGGTGACAATCCAGCCATCGGCGATGGCGAGCGGCCAGGGCGCAATGCGCTGACCGACGCATGGCCCACCGACGCAGACGCCATCGGTGCGGCGGAACAGGGCGCCGTGCCAGCTACAGCGGATATGGCTGCCATCCGGGGTCAGATAATCATCGAGCTGCTGGGCCAGCGGCAGGCCGGCATGGGGGCATTGATCGACAAAGCCGGCGACATGATCGCCATCCCGCACGGCAAAGCCATGGAAGCGGCCGGCGCGCATCTGCAACACGAAATTGCGCGCCTTGCCATCGGCGATCTGCTCGATCGGGCAAAGGCGCACGCCCGCCGGCGTCGCGAACAGGCGCGTGTCGGCGTCGCTCATATGTCGGCGTCGGGCTGGCGATCGGGGTGCGCGGCGGCAAAGGCGGGGAGCGCGCATGCCACCGCGTCCACGGCGCACAGCCGCGGAAAGGGCGTCAGGTCGACGCCGAAGCGCCGGGCATTGTAGAGCTGGGGCACAATATGGCAGTCGGCGAAGCTGGGGCTGTCCCCGAAGGCATGGGTGCCACCATGGCGCGCGACCAATGTTTCGAGCGCGGCCAGCCCCTCGCCGGTCCAGCGGGCGATCCAGGCGCGGACCTGATCCTCATCGGCGCCAAAATCCTGCCGCAGCGCCTGCAATATGCGCAGATTGCCGAGCGGATGGATATCGCAGGCGATGATGGCGGCCATGGCGCGGACGATCGCCGTATCGCCCGGATCGGCGGGCAGCAAGGGCGGCTGCGGCCAGCGGGCCTCGATCCATTCCAGGATCGCGCCGCTCTGCGTCAGCACGCTGTCGCCATCGACCAGCGCTGGCACCAGCCCCTGCGGCGCCAGCGCTCGATAATCGGGCGCCCGCTGCGCACCGCTGCGCAGATCATGGGTGACCTGGGCATAGTCGACACCCTTCAGGGCCAGCGCGATCCGCACGCGATAGCTCGCGCTCGATCGCCAATAGCCATGAAGGGTGAGGTCGCTCATCGCGCCGGCACGACCGTCGCGCGGCATTCGCCAAAGCCGATCGACACATGGCCGGGGGCGGACGCGGTGGCGCGCAATGTCACCTCGTCGCCATCCTCCAGGAAGCAGCGCGTCTCGCCCGATGGCAGGCTGATCGGCTCGCGGCCGCCGCTGCTGATCTCCATCAGGCTGCCATAGCCCTCGCGCGTCGGGGCGGAGATGGTGCCGCTGCCGAGCAGATCGCCGGGCATCAGGTTGCAGCCATTGGAGGCATGATGGGTGACGATCTGGCTGACGGTCCAGTACATGTTGCTCGCTGGCCCCTGGCTCAGCCGCATCGGCGGCTGGCCTGCGTCGCGCATCGCCTGGGTCGAGAGATAGACTTCCAGCGTCAGCGCCAGCGCGCCATGAGCCTGATCATCGGCATCGCTGAGGTAAGGCAACGGCGCCGGGTCTCCGTCCGGCCGGGGCGGCTGGGCGATGCGGAACGGCGCCAGCGCCTCGGGCGTCACCACCCAGGGCGAAATGGTCGAATGGAAATTCTTGGCCAGGAAGGGCCCGAGCGGCTGATATTCCCACGCCTGGAAATCGCGCGCCGACCAGTCGTTGAGCAGGCAGAAGCCGGCGACATGATCGGCCGCCTGGCCGATCGGGATCGGGCTGCCCAGATCATTGCCGGCGCCGATCCACACGCCCAGTTCCAGCTCATAATCGAGCCGGGCGGTCGGGCCGACCACCGGCACATCGGCCTCGGGCGGCTTACGCTGGCCACGCGGACGGACCAGCGGATCACCCGACGGACGGATCGAGGAGGCGCGGCCATGATAGCCGATCGGCACATATTTATAATTGGGCAGCAGCGGATTGTCGGGCCGGAACTGGCGGCCGATATTGTTGGCGTGATGGATGCCGACATAGAAGTCGCTATAATCGCCGATCCGCGCCGGCAAATGCAGCATGCAGTCCGCCGCCCGGTGCAGCAGCGGCTCGACCGCCAAGCGATGGGCCGGGTCCGACAGCAGCGCGCTGATCCGGCGGCGCAGGGCGACCCGCTCCGCCACCGGCAGCGCCATCAGCGCGTTGAGCTGGCCTTCCAGCAGCGGCGCGCAATCGATCAGCCCGGCCCCGACACAGGCGGCCAGGTCCAATATGGCGTCGCCGATCGCGACACCGGCGCGCGGCGAAGCTCCTGCGGGCGAGAACAGGCCATAGGGCAGGTTCTGGATCGGGAAGTCGCCATGATCCTGCGCGCTCGCAACCCAGCTGGTGCGGGCGGGATCATGGGTTTCGTCGGTTTGCCAATAGCTCATGGGGTCTCGTTCATCGGGGGCAGCTGGGCCTTGCGGAAGCCAGACCAGCAATCATCATAATCGGGTTGCAGCAGCGAGCTTTCCATCGCCCAGCGCGTCGGGCGCAGCACCATCCGGCTTTCGAACATGAAGGCCATGGTGTCGGCGATGCGCTGCGGCGCCAGGTCGGCGGCAATCGCCTTGTCATAGCTCGCCCGGTCGGGGCCATGGCCGGCCATGCCATTGTGCAGCGACGCGCCGCCGGGCGCGAAGCCGCCCGCCTTGGCATCATATTCGCCATGGATCAGCCCCATCAGCTCGCTCATCACATTGCGGTGGAACCAGGGCGGCCGGAATGTGTCCTCCGCCACCATCCAGCGCGGCGGGAAGATGACGAAGTCGATATTGGCGGTGCCCGGCGTCTCGCTCGGCGATGTCAGCACCGTGAAGATCGAGGGATCGGGATGGTCGAAACTGACCGTGTTGATCGTGTTGAACCGGGTCAGGTCATAGCGCAGCGGCGCGAGATTGCCGTGCCAGGCGACGACATCGAACGGGCTATGGTCCAGCATGGTTATCCACAGGCGGCCCATGAACTTCTGGATCAGTTCAAACGGCCGCTCGACATCCTCATAGGCCGCGACCGGCGCCTCGAAATCGCGGGGGTTGGCCAGGCCGTTGGCGCCGATCGGTCCCAGATCGGGCAGGCGGAAGGGCGCGCCGTAATTTTCGCAGACATAGCCGCGCGCCGCGCCCTCGATCAGCTCGACCCGGAAGCGGACGCCGCGCGGGATCAGCGCGACCTGCAACGGCGCGACATCGATCACGCCCAGTTCGGTGACGATACGCAGCGCGCCCTGCTGTGGCACGATCAGCATCTCGCCATCGGCGCAGACGAAGGCACGGTCGACCATCGAGGCAGTCGCGGCGTAGAGATGCACGGCGCAGCCCTGGCCTGCTGCGACATCGCCATTGCCGGCATAGCTGGTGAGGCCGTCGATGAAGTCGACGTCACGCTCAGGCAATGGCAGCGGGTTCCAGCGCAGCCGATTGGGCGAGGGCGGCACCTCGTCAAATGGCGCGCTGCGCAGCAAGGCTGCAGCATCATAAGGCGCGAAGGGTGGATGCGATGCCGCCGGCCGCATGCGATAGAGCCAGCTGCGCCTGTTCTCCGCCCGTGGCGCGGTGAAGGCGGTGCCCGACAATTGCTCGGCATAGAGGCCATAGGGCAGGCGCTGGGGCGAATTGCGCCCCACCGGCAGCGCGCCGGCCACCGCCTCGGTCGAAAAATGATTGCCGAAGCCGCTCATCATCCGGGGCGGCGCGTCACTCATCGACGGTGATCACGCCGCGACGGATCTGGTCCAGCTCGATCGATTCATAGAGCGCCTGGAAATTGCCATTGCCAAAGCCTTCATTGCCCTTGCGCTGGATGATCTCGAAGAAGATCGGGCCGAACATCGTCTCGGTAAAGATCTGCAGCAAGATGCCCTCCTCGCCGACATTGCCGTCGATCAGAATGCGGTTGCGCTTGAGACGTTCCAGATCCTCGCCATGGCCCGGCACGCGCTGGTCGACCAGCTCATAATAGGTCTCGATCGTGTCCTGCAGCCGCACGCCGCGCGCGCGCAGCCGCTCGACCGTGTCATAGATATTGGCGGTGGTGAGCGCGATATGCTGGATGCCCTCGCCATTATAGTCGCGGATGAACTCCTCGATCTGGCTCTTGTCGTCCTGACTCTCGTTCAGGGGAATGCGGATCGCCTTGTCCGGGGCGATCATCGCCTGGCTGAACAGGCCGGTCGCCTTGCCCTTGATATCGAAATATTTCTGCTCCTCGAAGCCGAAGAGGGTGCGGTAAAATTCGCTCCACACCCGCATCTGGCCGCGCTTCACATTGTGGGTCAGATGGTCGAGCAGGTCGAGACCGACATTGTTGCGCGCTTCGGCTTCCTGCCAGCCGGGGAACTCGGCCCAGTCGGCATAGGGATCGCCGCCATCGGGCATGAAATAGAGATAGGAGCCGCCAATTCCCTGGATCACCGTGTCATTCTCGTCGGTCGGCTTGCCGCCATGGTCGAGCGCCCAGCGCAGCGCCGCATCGGGATCGGCGACGCGAAAGGCCATGGCGCTGGCCGATGGGCCATGTTCGCCACGGAACGCAGCGACCCGCCCGGCATCGTCGCGATTGAGCATCAGGTTGATGCGTCCCTGCTTGTAGCGGGTGATGTTCTTGGTCGGGTGCCGGTGCGTCGCGGTGAAGCCCAGCTGCTCGAACTGGGCGGCCATCTTCTCGGGCTCGGGCGAGGTGAATTCGACGAATTCGAAGCCGTTGAGGCCCAGCGGGTTGGCGGGATCGATGGTCATGACGGGGTCCTCAGGCAGAAGGCAGATGCGGCGAAAGGCCGGCGACGAAGGCGGAGATGGTGTCGAGCCGCAGCCCGGCAATGTTGATGCGGCCATTGCCAGCCATGTAGATGCCATGGTCGGCGCGCATCGCGGCGACGGCGGCGGCGCTGACCGGCAGCATCGCGAACATGCCGCGCTGGCCGGCAATGGCGGCCAGCTGCGGATGGGCCGCGGCCAGCGCGGTGCGCAGCGCATTGATGCGGGTGCGCATCTGGTCCAGCTCGCCCGTCCATTCCGCCCGCAACGCCGGCCGTTCCAGGATGGTGCGGACGATCGCCGCGCCATGATCGGGCGGCATCGACCAGATGCCCCGCGCCAGCGCGACGATGTTGGAGAAGGCGAGCGCGGTCAGCGCGGCATTCGCCCCCTGCACCCACAGCGCGCCCACCCGCTCGCGATAGAGGCCGAAATTCTTGTCGCAGCTATAGGCGACCAGCGCATCGGGCACGGCGGCCAGCATCTGCCGCGTGGCGGCGGCATCCGCCTCCAGCCCGTCGCCCAGCCCCTGATAGGCGAGGTCGATGAATGGGATCAGGCCGCGCGCCGTACACAGATCGGCGATCGCCGCCCATTGATCGGCGCTGAAATCGACGCCGGTCGGATTGTGGCAGCAGCCATGGAGCAGCAGCACGTCGCCGGCCTGCGCCGCGGCCAGATCGGCCAGCATCGCATCGAAATCGACCGCGCCGGCACCATCCAGAAAGCGGTGCGAGGCCAGCGTCAGCCCAGCCTCGCGAAAGATCGGCGCATGATTGGGCCAGGTCGGATCACCGATCCACACGGTGGCGCCGGGCCGGGCGCGGGCGATGAGGTCGGCGCCCAGCCGCAGCGCGCCGGTGCCGCCGGGCGTCTGCACCCCGGCGATCCGGTCGGAGCCGGCCAGCGGACCAAAGATGATGGCGGCGAGCAGGTCGACAAAGCCCGTGTCGCCCTCCGGCCCCAGATAGGATTTGCTGCCCTGCTCGGCCAGCAGCAGCGCTTCGGCCGCCTTCACCGCGCGCATCACCGGGGTCGCACCCGCTTCGTCGCGATAGACACCGACGCCGAGGTCAATCTTGTCGGCGCGGGGATCGGCGCGATATTGCGCGATCAGCCCCAGCAGCGCGTCGGGCGCCTGGCGATCGAGCGCACCGAACAGGGACCGGCCGGGTGCCGGGGCAAGAAGGGTCGTGTCTGTCATAGAACCTCAGTTGCGCGGGCACGGGCATAGGCCTGGGTGCCCTGTGTGTAGATGATGTCGGTGTCGGTGATCGCGTCGGTCGCGAAATCGGGCTGTCCTGCCAGCTCCGCATAAAGCGGGGCGAAGTCGGTCTCGACCGTCTGGCGCAGCAGATCCTCGAAACTGTCGATGACGAAATAGCTCTGCTGATAATCGTCGATGCGATAGCGGGTGCGCATCAGCCGTCTGAGGTCGAAGCCCAGGCGATGGGGCGAGGGATCGTCGAGCGCGAAGACGGATTCGCCATAGGAGGAGACGATGCCCGCGCCATAGAGGCGCAGCCCCTCGGGCCGGCGGATGAGGCCGAACTCGACCGTGTACCAGTAGAGCCGGGCTAGGCGCTCGATCGCGCCCAGATCGGCGGCGCGAAGCCCGCCCTGCCCATAGGCCTGCATATAGTCGGCGAAGACCGGGTTCGCGAGCAGCGGCACATGGCCGAAGACATCGTGGAAAATGTCCGGCTCCTGCAGATAATCGATCTGCTCAGGCGTGCGGATGAAGCGGCCGGCGACGAAGCGGCGATTGGCCAGATGCTCGAAGAAGACCCGGTCGGGGACGAGGCCGGGCACGGCGACCACCTGCCAGCCGGTCGCCCGCATCAGCCGATCGGACAGTTCCTCGAAATTGGGGATGCCGGGGCGGTTGATGCGCAATATGTCGAGCCCGGCCATGAACTCGGGCACCACCCGGTCGGGCAGCATGGCGGACTGGCGCGCGAAGAGCGTGTCCCACATCGCATGTTCAGCCGGCCTGTAGCGGTCCCACGCCTGCGGGATCGTCCAGTCAGCCGCAGCGCCTGCGGGCGGTTCAAGCTCCTCTACCATCACGCCAATCTCTCACAGAGTGGGCGTAATTGCCTTTCAATCGGGCAGGATTTACAAGGGATTTTGCGAAATCAATTCACCGATCGGCGATATCATGAACAAATCCGTCAATCTCGATGCACTCGACCGCCGCATCGTCGCAGAGCTTCAGCGCGACGCCTCGCTCAGCAATGCGGACCTCGCCGAACGGGTCGGCAGCACCGCCCCCTCCTGCTGGCGGCGGATCAGGGCGCTGGAGGAGATGGGCGTGCTCAAGGGCGCGGTGCGGCTCGCCGATGCGGAGAAGCTGGGCCATGCCGTCAACATCTTGTGCAGCGTGCGGATGAAGAGCCACACCAGCGAAAGCGTCGACGCCTTCCACGCCTTTGTCGAGGCGCATCCGCAGATCATGGAATGCTACCTCATGTCGGGCGAATGGGACTATCTGATGCGGGTCGTGGCCTCCGACGTCGCCGATTATGAGCATTTCCTGATGCGCAACCTGCTCAAGCACCCCTCGGTCGGCGGCGCCTCCTCCCACTTCGCCCTGTCGGTGACGAAATTCACCACGGTGCTGCCGGTGGGGGAAGCGGGACGGTAAGAAGAAAGCGGCCGGATTGCTGCCCCGGCCGCCTTCCGATCTTCAGGCCATCAGCGCCTTGACCGCGTCGGCCACGCGCTCGGGCGAGACGATATAGGCGTCCTCCAGCACCTTGGCGAAGGGCACCGGCGACTTGGGCGCGCCCAGGCGCCGGACCGGGGCCTTCAACTGGCCGAACAGTTCCTCCGCAATGGTCGAGGCGATTTCGCCACCCGGACCGAAGTCGCGCACGGCCTCATGCACCACCAGCGCCCGGCCGGTCTTGGCGACCGAGGCCAGCACCGCTTCGCGGTCCCAAGGGGACACGGTGCGCAGATCGACCAGTTCGGCCGAAATGCCTGCCTCCGCCAAGGCCGGCAGCGCAGCCTGGCAGCGCAACAGCTGCGACGACCAGGAGACGATGGTGATGTCGGTCCCTTCCTGCACGATCCGCGCCTTGCCCAGCGGGATCGGCGTCGCGACTTCGTCCACCTCGCCCGGAATGAACAGGCTGCCGGCGGATTCGATGAAGATGCAGGGATCGGGATCCTGGATGCAGGAGAGCAGCAGCCCCTTGTAATCGGCCGGGGTCGAGGGCGCGACCACCTTGATGCCGGCGGTGTGGGCGAACCAGCCTTCCAGATGGTCGGCATGCTGGCCCGCCGTCTGCCAACCCGCACCGGTCAGGGTGCGGATGGTGATCGGCACCGTGCTCTGCCCGCCGGACATGAAGCGCAGCTTGGCGGCATGGTTGAAGATCATGTCCATGGCAACGGTGGTGAAGTTCATCAGCATGATCTCCGCCACCGGCTTGTAGCCGGCCAGCGCCGCGCCGATCGCCGCGCCGATGATCGCCTGTTCGGAGATCGGCGTCGATTTGACGCGATCGTCGCCGAAGCGGGTCGAGAGGCCGGCTGTCGCGCCGGTGACGCCGCCGCCTTCACGGTCGGCGACATCCTCGCCCAGCACCAGCACCTTGTCATCCTCCGCCATCGCCTGGGCGAGGGCCGAATTGACGGCCTGGAGCGAGTTCATCTTCTTGGCCGTCATGCGGGCATCTCCTGGGCAAACACATCGCGGCGCAGTTCGTCAACCGACGGCAGCGGGCTCGCCAGCCCATATTCCTGGGCATCCTCGACCTCGGCCTCGATCTTCGCCTGCATGTCGGCCAGCTGGTCCTCGGTCGCGTGGCCCTGTGCCACCAGCCATGCCTTGAAGGCGGGCAGCGGATCCTTGGCGATCGCCGCGGCCTTTTCCTCCTTGGTCATATATTTGTCGTCGTCGCCCAGGACGTGGCCCAGGAAACGGAAGGTCTTGCACTCCAGCAGGGTCGGGCCCTCGCCCTCACGGGCGCGGGTGATCGCTTCATGCGCGGCGGCATACATGGCGAGCGGATCATTGCCGTCGACCGTATGACCGGGCATGCCGTAGCCGATTGCGCGCTTGGCGATGAAGTCGACCGAGGTGCCATTCTCGTAGCGCGTATGTTCGGCAAAGCCGTTATTCTGGCACACGAAGATCACCGGCAGCTTCCATACCGACGCCAGGTTCAGTGCCTCGTGGAAGGCGCCGATATTCGATGCGCCGTCGCCGAAATAGGCGATCGTCACCCGCTTCGAGCCGTCGAGCTTCGCCGCCCAGGCGAGGCCATTGGCGATCGGCATGGAGGAGCCGACGATGCCGGTCGTCACCATCACCCCGGTTTCGGGATGGGTGAGGTGCATCGGCCCACCCTTGCCCTTGCAGGTGCCATCGACCCGGCCGGCAATCTCCGCCCAGAGCGGGCGCAGCGGCATGTCCTTGGCCACCATGTCGTGAATGCCACGATAGATGGTGCAGATCTTGTCGTCGTCGGTCAGCAGCGACGAGATGGTCGCCGGGATCACTTCCTGCCCGCGCGCCGAATAATAGGGCATGACCAGCCGCCCCAGGCGGATGGTCTTGCGGATCGCGTCGTCGTTGCGCTCGATCCGGATCATGCGGCGGTAGATGTCCACCAGCGCTTCCTGGCTCGGCGCCGGGGCGTTGCTCAACTCTGCCATGGGTTCCTCGATGGCTATGGAATGTGCCCCCTGCATTGGCTGTCGGGCATCGGGGGTCAACTCGCCCCGGCGATATGTTGCCCCGCGCCCCAAAAGGCGCGAAAATGCGTCACTTTTCCGCGCGATTTCGCTCCACCGATATGCGGCCGGCGATGCTTGCAATGCGGTCCGATCGGCCCAAGCTGGCAGCAGGGAGAGCGCGCGATGACGAACATGCTGACCGCCGTCGCCAGGGGCGGCGAAGGGATTGAGGGGATCGCGATCCACAGCGTGCCGATCCCGGTTGCGGGGCCCGGCGAGGCACTGGTGCGGCTCAAGGCGGCGACGCTCAATTTCCGCGACCTGATCATCGCCCGAGGCATGATGGCGGGACTCGCCAAGGAACCCGACTATGTCCCCCTGTCCTGCGCCACCGGCGAAGTGGTCGCGGTCGGCGAGGGCGTATCGCGCGTGAAGCCGGGCGACCGGGTCAACCCGATCTTCGTCCTGGGCTGGCTGGAGGGACGACAGCCGAGCATGGCGATGCTGGGCGGCAGCGCTGACGGCGTCGCCCGTCAATATGCGGCCTTTCCGGCCGAGAGCCTGTGCATCGTGCCGGATGCGCTCGGCGATCTGGAGGCGGCGACTTTGACCTGCGCCGGCCTCACCGCCTGGAACGCGCTGTTCCTGCCCCGCCCGATCCAGCGGGGCGAATGGATATTGTGCCAAGGCACCGGCGGCGTCTCGATCGCGGCGCTGCAATTGGCCAAGGCGGCCGGCGCCCATGTCGCCATCACCTCCTCCTCCGACGCCAAGCTGGCGCGCGCCCGCGCGCTGGGCGCCGACATCTGCATCAATTATCGGTCCGATCCGGACTGGCCGGCGGCGATCCGCCAGGCGCTGGGCGGACGCGGTGTCGACATCGTGGTCGATGTGGTCGGCGCCAGCCAGGTGGCAACCGCCGCATCGCTGCTCAACCCCGGCGGGGTGATCGCCGCGATCGGCATGCTGGGGTCCGAGTTCAGCTGGCACCTCGCCGATGTCGGCGGCCATCCGGTCGCCCGCATCTCGGTCGGCAACCGCGCCGAGCATGAGGCCATGCTGGCCTTTTGCGCGCAGCATCGCATCCGGCCGTTGGTCGATGCGGTCTATGATCTCACCCGCCTGGCCGATGCCTGCCGCCATCTGGAAAGCGGCCAATTCTTCGGCAAGATCGGGATAAACCTACTCTAAATTCTGGAACGGACGCATGGACAAGAATGAAAAGGCGCGCGAGGCGGCCGAGCGCGTGCTGCAACTGGAGGCCGAACTGGAAGCGGAAGGCGATGCCCGGACCGGTGGCGACGAACTCGCCCATTCGCGCGCGGTGCTGCACCAATGGGTCGATACGGTGGTCGCGGTCGTGGCCTCGCCGGGGGTCGGCCGCGTGACCCTGATCCACGCCGATGGCGGCCAGACCAAGATCGCCTCGCCCAGCCTGCCCTTCCTGCTCTCGCGTCCGGCCCGGTTCGACGCGCAGGATGAAAATTCTCCGCCCGACGCGGGTTGAAAGCCGCCCACGGCTTCCTATCTGTGAATGGTCCCGGCCAGCCCCCTCAGGCCGAGACATCTTACCAGGCCCCCGGCGCACTCCCCCCGCGTCGGGGGCAATGGTTTTCCGGGGCTATTCCCTTCCTGTGTTACTGATTGTCCAGCCCCGCCGCATGGCGCGCGGCGATATAGCCGAACACCATCGACGGCCCGATGCTGGCGCCCGCCGCGACATAGACATTGCCCATCACCGATGCGGTGGTGACGCCGGTGGCATAGAGGCCGGGGATCGGCGCGCCTGCGCCATCGACCACCCGCCCGCGTTCGTCGGTGACGACACCGCCATAGGTGCTGACATCGCCCGGCACGACCGGCACGGCGTAGAAAGGCCCCTTCTCGATCGATCCCATGGAGCGTTCCGCGGAAAAGGGATCGCCGACGAAGCCGCAATTGTCATAGGCGCGCGCGCCGCGATCAAAGTCCCCATCCTTGCCGACGGCAACGAAGCCGTTCCAGCGCGCCACGGTCGCGGCCAGGGTGGCGGGATCGGCACCGATGCTGGATGCCAGCCCCTCGATCGTGTCGGCGCTGTGCAGATAGCCGCTTTCCACCCAGCCTTCGGGAATCGCCTTGTCGATGAAGCGGCCGGCGACGGCGTAGAGTTCGACATATTGACGGTCCAGGATCGCCCAGCTCGGCACCGCCGGCACGACCGCGTTCCGCCGGACCATCGTCTCGCAATAGAGCTCGTAGCTGCCCCCTTCATTCATGAAGCGGGTACCGCCCTGATCGACCAATATGGCGTGCGGCTTGCCGGTCATCGACTGGGCGCCGGGCGCGACATAGCCCTTGTCCCAGCCGGGCGCGGGGGTCAGCTGATAGCCGACCATCTGGTCCATCTGCGCCAGCCGGCCGCCGACCCGCTCCAGTTCCTGCTGCATCTCGCCGGTATCGCCCTCGGGCGTCTGCGACCATTCGGCGCGGGTGCCGGGCATGTAGCGGTCGCGCATCGTTTGGTTGCGGGCAAAGCCGCCGGCATTGACCAGCACGCCGAGCCGCGCGCCGATCCGCCAGGGCTTGCCGTCCTTCACCGTGACCACGCCGGTGGCGATCCCCTCCTGCACGACGATCTCGCTTACCAGCGTATCGGTGCGGACGTCGGCGTCGGCCGCCAGCACGGCTTTCAGCATCCGCCCCTGCAGCGCGGCGCCCGCCGTCGTATATTTACGGCCCAGCAGCTTGTCGCGAATGGTGCGCAGCGCGATCTTGGCCATCAGCTTGCCCGATGCCTTGTTGGTACGACGATGGCCCTGCGCCTCCATCCCCTCGACCAGCGTGACGTTGAATTCGGCAAAACCCTGGCGCAGCCGGTCGGCCCAGTCGCCCAGTTCCTTGCGGTTGAAGGGCCTGGCCACCACGGTGCGTGATGTCTTGCAGCCGCCGGGCTGCTCATCATAATAATCCGGCCAGAAGGTCGAACCGCGTTGCAGCGCCACCCCCTGATCCACCAGGAAATCGACCGCGCGCGGCGCCTGCGTCACATAGGCGAGGCGCTTCTCGCGCGAGGTGCCCGGCGCCGGGTGGCCATCGAGCGCCTGCAGCGCGTCGAGATAGGTCATCGCCGCCTCGGCACTGTCCGCCTCGCCATCGGCTGCCATGAAACGGTTGGCGGGAATCCACATGACGCCGCCCGACTTGGCGGTGGTGCCGCCGATCTTGTCGGTCTTTTCCAGGATGACGACCGACTTGCCGGCCTGGCGCATGACCAGCGCCGAACTCATCGAACCGGCGCCGCTGCCCACGACCACCCAGTCGAATATCTCGTCGAACCCGTCCATGCGCCGCTCTCCCTTTTCTGTTCATCCGGGCTATCGTGCCGGGGCGATGATGGGGAGGGTGGAGCCACGCTCATCGCCACGGCGACGTTCGCGCCGCACGGCGCCATGCTAGAGCGAGGGCCAAGGAGAGACGCATGAACCACGACCTGCCCGATTATCGCACCATCCTGCTGGAGCGGCGGGGGCGGCTGTTGGTGATGACGCTCAACCGGCCCGAGGCACTGAACGCGGTCAATCTCGACCTGCATGACGAACTGCCCGAGGCGCTGGCCTTTGCCGGGCGCGACAATGGGTCGGACGTGGTGCTGCTGACCGGCGCGGGCCGCGCCTTCTCCGCTGGCGGCGACATCGCCCATATGGAGCATAATGCCGCCAACCCGCATCTGTTCGATCATGAGGCGCGGCAGGCGAAGCGGATCGTCTCCGCCCTGCTCGACATCGAAAAGCCGGTGGTGTGCCGGATGAACGGTCATGCGGTCGGGCTGGGTGCGTCGATCGCCTTGTTGTGCGATATCATCTTTGCCGCCGAGGGGGCGAAGATCGGCGACCCGCATGTCGGCATCGGCCTGGTCGCGGGCGATGGCGGCGCGGTCATCTGGGCGCAGCGGATCGGCCTTGCCAAGGCGAAGGAATATCTGCTGACCGGCGAATTGCTGAGCGCGGCCAGGGCAGCGGAGATCGGCCTCATCAACCATTGCCTGCCGGCCGACCGGCTCGACGCGGCGGTCGATGCCTTTTGCGCGAAATTGCTGGCCGGCGCGCCCAATGCGATCCGCTGGACCAAGATATTGACCAACATGGAATTGAAGCGGATCGCCGGCGCGGTGATGGAAGCCGGCATCGCCTATGAATCGCTGAGCGTCCGCACCGCCGATCACCGCGAGGGGATCGCCGCGCTCAAGGAGAAGCGGACAGCGAAGTTTACAGGGCGATAGGACGGTTGGACGAGCGTGATGACGTGCCCGTCTCTCATCGCCTGCTAACGAAGGTCAGATAATATCCGCCACGCGCACCCAGCGGCGTTCGGCACTGGAGATGCGGATCGCTTCCTGGATGCGTTCGACCTCCAGCGCGCGGGCGAAGTCAGGGGCTGCGGTGCCGCGTTCATGGATCGCATCCACCATGGCCTGCATCGACAGCGCCATCGGATAGCTGGGCTGGGGCTCGCTCTGCCAGTCGAGGGCGATGCCGGGCGTCGTCTTGAACGCGTCAGGCAGCGCGACATCCTCCAGCGTGCCGCCCAGTTGCCCGGCGCGCAGCGTGCCGTCGCGCGCGGTCGGGAAAGTGGGCGAGGTCGAGACCATCCGCCCTTTGTCGCCGAACAGGTCGAGCAGGAAACCGTCATGCAGCGCCATGCTCCAGCTGATCTGCATCTGCAGCACCAGCCCGCTTTCGAAGCGCAGGATGACATTGGCGAGGTCGGTGGTTTCGGGCGTGATGGTGTCGCCGTCGGGAAAGACCCAGCGCTTGAGTATCTGGCTGTCGTCCGCGACCAGTTCGGCAATCGGACCGAGCAGATGGAGCAACAGATAGAGCGCGTGGCTGCCATTGTTGCGCACCGCCGACACACCCTGCCCGGCCTGCGCGAACCAGTTGTATGGGAAAAGCTTGTTGGGCTGGTTGAACAGCGAAATGTTGAAATGGCAGGTTCCGCCGAGCGGCGCGCCGATATGGCCGTCGTCCAGCATCGCCTTCATCTGGCGCAGGGCGGGCAGATATTGCGAGAAGGCGTCGACCACGCCGATGCTGGTGCCGCCTTGCCAGGCCGTATCGATCGCCTTGGCACCGGCCCAGTCGGGGGCGTGGGGGCTGGCATTATAGACATGTTTGCCATGGGCGAGCGCGGCCAGCACCATCGGCAGGCGGACGCTGGGCCGAGTGCCGAGGTCGACAATGTCGATGTCGGGATCGGCGCACATTTCGGCCGCATTCCAGAAGGCACGCGGCAGGCCGAGCCGCTGCTGCGCGGCGCGGGCCGTCTCCTCGCGCGAGGTGCAGATCGCCGTCACCTCGACGCCGGGAATGGCGCGCCAGGCGGGCAGATGCGCGAAGGCGCCCCAGGCGGCGCTGACGATGCCGACGCGCAACACCATCTTATTCGATCGTGCCCAGAACGGTGCCGACCTCATAGGTTTCGCCCGGCTGGGCGATGATGCGCAGCGTGCCGCTGGCCGGCGCCTCGACCTCGTTCGCCGACTTGTCGGCTTCCAGCAGATAGAGTGGCTGGCCCTCGGTAACGGTCGCGCCGTCTTCGGCCAGCCATTCGGCAATCTGCGCCTCGGTCATGGAAAAGCCGATCTTGGGCAGCAGGATGTCGGTGGCCATGGTGTGTCCCCTTTGAAACAGCGAATATCTGTTCCCCTGCTATCGCGCCTTTGGCGGCGGACAATGCGCAAAAGCGGCCCGCCGCCGCCATATCACCGGCGCGATAAGGGGGCGGCGATCAATAGCCGCGCGTGTCGGTCCAATTATCACTTTCGCCCGGCTTGAAGGTCTTGCCCGGCGTCCTGCCCGATCCGGTCTTGAGGTCAAAGCCGATCGGGTCGGCCCCGCCCTCGATACCGACGCCGAAGGAAGAGAGCGCCCAGCTGGTCATGACATAATGGCCGATCGAAAAGACCAGATCCATCTTCTGCCGCGTGTCATAATGGGCGCCCAGCCCGTCCCAGGTGGCATCGCTGATCTTGCCATCCTCGATCAGTTCGTCGACCGAGCGCAGCACCAGTGCATCTTGCTCCGCCCAGTCGCCGCCTTCGGGGAAATCGCGGATCGCGCCGATTTCCTCCAGCGTGATGCCGGCGTTGAGCGCATAGCCGACATGATTATGCCACTCATAGGCCGAGTTCACCCGCCAGGCGACGCGCAGGATCAGCAGTTCGAGCGCGCGGGTCGACAGGCTGTTCGCCATCAGCAGATGCTTGCCCCAGATATTATAGACCTTCCCCAGCGGCGGATGGTTGGCCATCACCATCATGACATTGGTCTTGGACCCCTCCTCCCAGGCATTGGGCTCGCCCCAGAAGGCAAAGACCTCGCGCGCGTCGTCGGTCCACTGGTCGCGCGGCAGATGGGAAATACGGGGGGTGATGTCGGTCATGATGCGTCCTTGATGGAGAATCTCAAAGTCCCTCGACCAGCAGCACGCGATAGGGCGCTGCCTTCATCCGATAGGGCAAGGCCGCCTGATATTCAGGGCTGTCATACCAGGCGCGGGCCTTGGCGGCGTCGGGAAATTCCAGGATGATCGCGCCGTCCGCACCCTCGCCCTCCAGCAATTGCTGCGCGCCATAAACGGCGAGCGGACGGATGCCGTAATTAGCGACGAAGGTTTCCGCATTGGCGCGGTTCATCGCGCTATAGGCGTCCATCGCTTCCTGATCGGCGATCGGGCCTTCGCGGGTGACGATCATATAGGCGGGCATCGGCAGCGCTCCTCGCGTCAGTGGATGGCGGCGGGCATGGTGCTGCGGTCCCAGCCGCCGGCCGCGGCGAAATCCTTGCGGCAGCTGCGGCTGGCGAACCAGGCGAGGATGGTGCTGGGAATGCCGACCAGCAGCGCCCAGCGCATCGCCATGCCCAGCGAATCCTCGCCATAGACCGGGCGCAGCGCATCGCTGAGCGCGCCGACCAGCACCGGTCCGCCGCCCAGGCCGACGACCTGTATCGACACCATGAGCACCGCGATCGCCGTGGCGCGCGAGCGCGAGGGCACCAGCCCCGCCACCACCGCCATCAGCGGCGCCGCAGACAGGCCGCCCAGCAGCATGTTGAGGCCATAGAGCGGAAAGACCCGCTCGCCCGGCCCGGTCAGGATCATCCAGCCGATCGCGGTGGCGCAGGCGCCCGACAGCATCAATATCCAGACATACCAGCGCATGTCGCGGCGGCCGAGATAGTCGGCCAGCGGTCCGCCCAGCGTATGGCCGATTGCCGAACCGAAGAAGAGCGCGCCGCCCATCTGCAACCCGGCCTGGCTGGCTGGCATGCCATGGGTCCGTTCCATGAAGGCCGGCGCCCAGCTGATGAAGCCCATGGTCAGCAGCGCATTGAGCGACGCGGCGGCGATCAGCGGCGGCAGGGTGCGGATCGCCAGCAATTCGCGCGCGGTCTGCAGGAAGGGCACGGGCCGCGCCTGTTCGGCCGAGGCACCGTCGGCCAGGCCCGATCGGCTGTCGCGCAGGGTGAACCAGACGATCGGCGCCAGGATGAAGCCGGGGATGGAGGCAAAAATCAGCGTCTCGCGCCAGCCATAGGCCTGCACCGCCCAGCCGCCGACGGCAGGGCCAAGGAAGGTGCCGAGCGAGGCGCCGAGCAGGAAGATCGACAGCGCGGTCGCGCGCTGGCGGATCGGGAAAAGATCGGCAATCCAGGCCTGGGACGGCGGGGTGAAGCCGCCTTCGCCAAGGCCGATGCCGGCGCGACCGATCAGCAATATCCAGAAGCTCTTCGCCAGACCGCAGACGATGACGGCGGCGCTCCACACGGCGGCGGCGATGGCGACGATCTTGCGTTTCGACCAGCCATCGGCGAGCCGTGCCAGCGGGATGATGGCGAGGATATAGACGATCGCGATGATCATGTCCTTGGCCATGCCGATCGCCGCGTCGGACAGGCCCAGTTCATGGCGGATCGGCTCGACCATCACCACCATCAGATAGCGTTCGCCCTGGACCGAAGCCGACACCAGCACCATCAGCAGCAGGAAATAGGCGCGATAGGCCATCGACGGCAGCGCTTCGGCCGGCGTGACGGCGGAAGCCGTGTCGAAATGCGGGTCGCTGTCTGCCATGCGCTTGTCCTCACCTGTTGCGGCGCGGTCGTGGCGCGCGACGATCATGCGGCTGGAGCCGTCTTGTCCGGGCAGGATTTGAAACCGGTTCGCCCGGCGAGGCAATGCGGGCGGGAAAGGATCGCTTGCGCGATGGCCCTTCCCTGCCCGGTCAGAGAGGATCAGGCGTCCTCGTCGCTCATCCAGTGGACGAAGCGCTGGAGCGGCAGCATGCCGTCATGGGCGCCGCCCATCACATGCTTGGCCGCGCCGCCCAGCCGCACCACGCGCTGCGCCCCTGCGCTGGCGAGGCGGTCGCGCAGGGCGTGTTTGCGTTCGGGCGGGTATATGCCGATCGTCTGGGTCGCAACATTCACATAGCGCACCGCCTGATCCAGCGAGGCGACATGGACGACATTGGCGGTCTTGTTGCTGGGGTGGAAATCGACCGGCTCGTCAGTCAGGATGACGAGGCCCCGGCCATCGGGCTTGCCCCAGACTTTGGTGTCGTCACCCATCAGGGTCAGCATCTCGATCTCGTCGCGCACCTCGACCGGCAGCGGATGCGCCAGAGCCGACGTCGTCTCGCGATCGAGGCCGAGCTTCTCCTGCAACTTCGCGCAAAAGGCCTCCACCCCGGCGCGGTCGCCCTCGACGAAGATGAAGCGGCTGGCGAGGCAGGCTTCCTGGTTCATCGTCGCGACGTCGGTGGCGGCGGCATCGGCGACATCGTCGATGACGGCAGGGTCGAACCCTTCCGGTCCGATCATCGAGATCGACGTCTTGGGATCGAACGACACCATCTGGATGCCCGGCCCCAGATATTTGATGACATTCTTGATCGCGTCGCCGCCGCCCCAGGCGACGATCTTGTCGAAATATTGCGGGCGGTAGAGCGTGCCTTCGATCCGCTCGTCACCGCCGCGCCAATAGACTGCCGACATCGACCGGACGACCGGATGATCGGGATCGACATCGGCCATGGTGCGCAGCATCGCGACACAGGTGAACGGGTCGCTCGACGGCATCTTGAAGACGTTGACCGCCTTCACCAGCGCGCCCTGCGCGATCGAGGAGATGCAGCCGGTGGGCGAATTGCCCGCCAGCATATGCACCATGCGCGGCGGAAAGGCGCGCAGCGCGCCGCGATTGCCGTGCATGTCGGTGCGCTCCACCCAGCGGTCGAGCGCAGCGGGATTGAGGAAGCTCGATTCGATGCTGCAGCGCAGCCCCTCGGGCGTCAGGAAATGCTTGGCCCGGCGGAACAGATTTTCCACCACCCGGCGCGGCAAAGGGTTGACCTTGACCGTATGTTCCAGCGCCGCCTGCAGATAGGGATTGGTCTCGAAATCCATCCGCTGCCCGGCCTCGACCAGGAAATCGATGATCTCGCTGACTGGCACGTCGAGCAGCGGCGGCAGTTCGGATCGCGGCGCGACCAGCGCGTTCAAGTCGATCTGCGGCGTTGCGAAATCGACGCCCAGGTCGCGCGAGCGATGGCGCACCGCCCCGCCCTCGACCAGCTTGCCGCGCACGAAATGATCGACGCGGATCGGTTCGGCCGCCGTTTCGACCGGCGCTGTCTGTTCAAGCACGCTCATGCCACACCTCGCACATAGGCATCGACGGTACCCGCGCAGCCGATCTTGTCGTCGCCGTCCAGATCGGCATAGCGGGCAATATTGTCGCGAATGGATGGCCCGCTATTGCCGCAGGCACAGGGTCTGTAGTCGACCGATATCCGGTCGCCGGTGATGACGCCGCCCCAGCGGCCGTCGAGCGAAAGGTCGAAGAAGGCGGCCCGCCCCTCGACCTCGCCGTCATGATCATGGGCGATCAGCGCGTCGCCATCCTTGTCCAGGATCATCGGCACAATCCAGGGCGGCACATGATAGCGCCCGCCCTCGCGGCATTTGGGCATGCCGCTGTTGAGTTCCTGCATCGAATAATTCTGGAAGTGCCGGCCTTCGGGGATGTTGAAGGTTTCATGCACGAACTGCTGATAATCGTCCGGCAGTTGCGCACGCTTGAGGCCGCCGCCGATATAGATGCAGTTGTCCGGGTTGAAATCCTTGGCGCTATAGCCGCGCTCCCGCACCGCCTTGGCGACATGGTAGAGCGCGTTCCACATGCCCGCGATATAGAGTTTGTCGGCGCGATGTTCGATCATCGCATCGGCGGCGATATGGACGGCGGCATCCATCGCCTCCTGCCGGAAGCGGGACGTTTCCTCGAACTCGGCAATGTCGCCGGGCAGCGCGCTGCCGTCCGCCATCGCCTTGCGCAGCACGACCATGCGGGTCAGCGAGCCGACGGTGATCGGCGGCACCGGATATTGGAACATTTCCTTGGCGGGATCGCCAAAGGCCGCGCGCTGGGCCTCGCCGATAATCTCGTTCTTGGGCACCTTGGCGACCGGGGCCAGGCCCATGATGCGGCGGTCCTGCGCCGGCTGCACGCCCGATCCCCAGGCAAAGACATTGACGGTATCGACCTTCGACCAATCCATGTCCGCCTGCGACGCGATCAGCATTGCCGACTTGCCGGTGGTGCCGCTGGAGCAGGAGACATAATGGCCCGCCGCCTGCAGTCGCGCGATCCAGTCATCGACGTCGGTGATGCCATCAAGGTCGATGTCGGTCACGGGATGGGCGGAAATGGTGTTGAGCCACTGGGTCAGCTTATCCCAGCGCTGCTGCATCAGCCAGTTTTCGGGATAGCTCTTATAGGCCGTGTGCGGAAACAGCAGCTTCACCGCGTCGTCGAGCGAGGTGACTGCGCTGATTCCCGCTTCCCGCGCGCGGTGGCCGAGCAGGCGTATGCCGTCCTTCTTTTCCTGGAACCGCTCGTTCAGCGCCGCGATCTGCGCGTCGCGCAATTCGGCGTGGGGAATGTTGAATCGATAGTCCGAACTGACCAGTCCGGTGAGGCGATCGGCCTGCGCGCCCATATCCTGCTCCTTGCCCTTGTGGCTCCGGTGCATTAATAGCACATGATGCGTATCATTATGCATGATTCGCAAAAGGCGGCAAGGGCCATAATGATGCTGGTCATGGACACACCGATTTCAGACCCCCGCCCTGCCGCCGGGCGCCCGACCCGCGCGCAGGCACAGGCGCGCCAGGCCGAAATGCTCGACGCAGCGCTCGACATGTTCCTCGACAAGGGGTTCGAGCTGACGACGATGGAGGCGGTGGCCGCCGCCGTCGGCATGACCAAGCGCACCATCTATGCCCGCTATCCCGACAAGGCGGCACTGTTCATGGCGGCGGTCGGCCGGGCAATCGCACGCACCGCCACGCCGCGCGCCGCGCTGGAGGCAATCGCCGGCGACGATCTGGAAACCATATTGGTCGCGATCGCCCGGCTGCGCATCGCCGACCTGTCGACACCAGAGGGTGTCCGGCTGCGGCGGATCATCACCACCGAATCCTATCGTTTCCCCGACCTGCTGATGCTGTCCTACAGCCAGGGCGCGCAGCCGGTGCACGACCATCTGGCCGACCTGCTGCGCCGCCATGATAGCGCCGGGGCGATTTGCGTGGACCGGCCGGACATGGCAGCCAGCCTGTTCATGACGATGGTGCTGGGCGGGCCGATCCGGCTGGTGGGATCGCCCCAGCCGATGAGCGCCGCCGAGGTGGACGACTGGGTGCGGGCCGCCGTGCGCCTGTTCCTGAACGGCATAAGGACCAGATCGGACTAGCAAGCCGGACCACCCGCAAGAGGGGGCCGGCACCAGATGAGGAGAGGGATATGGGATCGGCCTATTGGGGCGAATTGCGGACGCATTGGCGGCCCCTGCTCGCCGCGACGATGGGACTGGGCTTCGGCATCGGCCTGTCCGCCTACACGATGAGCCTGTTCGCGCCGAAGATGATCGGCGAGTTCGGATGGGAGAAATCCCAATTCGCGCTGCTCGGCAGTTTCGGCCTGCTGATGCTGATCATGCAGCCGATCACCGGGCGGCTGACCGACCGGTTCGGGGTGCGCGCGGTCTCCGCCGTCGGCGTGCTGGCGGGGCCGGTCGCCTATCTGGGCTTCGCCTTCCAGCCGGGCAGCATCCGCGCCTTCTTCGCCGTCGCCGTGCTGCAGATCATCCTCGGCACGCTCACCACATCGCCGGTCTATACCCGCATCGTCGCCGAACGGTTTGAGCGGGCGCGCGGCCTGGCCTTCTCGATCGTGATGACCGGTCCGCCGCTGGTCGGCGCGGTGATCGCCCCGCTACTCGGCGGCTTCATCGAAAGCCAGGGCTGGCGCAACGGCTATCTGCTGATGGGCGGCGTCACCCTGGTCTTCGGCCTGATCGCGGTGCTGCTGACGCCCGCCCATGTCGGCGTGCATCCCCATGAGGAGGTCGAGGAAGCAGGGACGGCCGCGCCGGTCGGCAGCCGCGTCATCTTCCGCAATCCCGCCTTCTGGGTGCTGATCGTCGGCATGGTGCTGGTCAATTTCCCGCAGGGGCTCGCCTCGGCCCAGATGAAGCTGGTGCTGATGGACAGCGGCGCCGCGTCGCAGACCGCGACCTGGCTGATTTCCATCTATGCGATCGGCGTGCTGCTCGGCCGCTTCGCCTGCGGCCTGTCGCTCGACCGGATGCCTCCGCACCATGTCGCCGCGCTGGCGCTGGCGATGCCGGCGATCGGCATGGCGCTAATGGCCTCGCCACTGGATGCGACCATCGTCCTCGCCCTCTCCGTCGCGATGATGGGGCTGGCGCAGGGGGCGGAGGGCGACATCGCCGCCTATCTCGTCTCGCGCCGCTTTGGCCTGGGCGTGTTCAGCCTGGTCATGGGTTTCGTCGGCGCGGCGATCGCGGGCGGCGCGGCGCTGGGTTCGCTGACGCTCAGCCTCACCCTGAGCATCTGGGGCAGCTATGCGCCGTTCCTGGCGCTCAGCGCCTGCGTCACTTTGGCCGGCGCTGCCCTGTTCCTGACCCTGGGGCGCCGTCCCCCCACCATGGAGCCCGTCTACGCATGAGCGACACCCAACGCACCGCGATCGTCACCGGGGCCAGCGCCGGCGTCGGCAAGGAAGCCGCCCGCGCCCTGCTGCAACAGGGCTGGCGGGTGATCGGCATCGGCCGCGATGCCGCCCGCTGCGCCGCCGCAGAGGCCGATCTCAGGGCCGAGGCCGGCGGCGATTTCACGATGCTGCGCGCCGATCTGTCGTCCATGGCCGATACGGCGCGGGTCGCGCAGGAGATTGCGGCAAGCGCGCCGGCAATCGACGCGCTGCTCAACAATGCCGGCGGCGTGGTGGCGGAGCGGACGATCACGCCGGAGGGGTTCGAGGCAACCTTTGCCTCCAACCATCTCGCGCCCTTCCTGCTGACGCAGAAATTGCTGCCGAATCTGCGCGGCGCCGCTGCAAAGCGAGGACCGGGCGCGGTGCGCGTGATCGCCGTTTCCTCGACCGGGCATGAACAAAGCCCGGGCATCCAGTGGGACGATCTCAGCTTCGCCAGCAATTTCGTCGGTGGCGCGGCCTATTGCCATGCGAAGCTCGCCAATATCCTCTTCACCCGCGAACTGGCCCGCCGTGTCGCCGATGACGGCATTATCGCCCACGCCATGCATCCCGGCGTCGTCGCCAGCAATTTCGCCAGCCACTGCGACGCGCCGATGCAGGCCTATATGGAATCGATCCTCGACCGGTCGGTCACGCCGGCGCAGGCCGCCGACACATTGGTCTGGCTGGCCAGTGCAGAGGAACCGGGGCGCAGCAGCGGCGGCTATTTCCATCAGCGCGCGGAACTCACCCCATCAGTGGCCGCGCAGGATGAAGCACAGGCGCTGAAACTGTGGCAGCTCAGTGAAGCGATGGTGGCGGGTTTCTAGAGCATTCTCCGATTAGGTTGAATCGGAGAATGCTCTAATTTCCTTTTGTTTGCCGCATTCTGAAGTCGGCTGTTCCAGCCGACTTCAGAATGCTCTAGCCCCGCCCCTCGGCCACGATGCGGAACTCGTCGAAAATATCGGCCGGGATGGCATAGCCGGCGCCATCGTCGCGGATCCTGTCGATATGGGCGGCGACATCCTCGGCGGTCGGCGGCGCGTCCAGCCCATGGTCCCATCCCTTCGTCGCGCCGACGAACACCCGCGCGATCCGCCCACCGAGCGCGGAATAGATGCTGTGGGTCGAGGTGCAGCGCTCATGCGCCAACCAAGCGACCAGGCCGGCGGTGAAGCGCGGATCGAAACTGGGACCGAGTGCCCGGCCCCAGGGATTATGGCCGAGCGTCCCCTCGCTCATGCCCGCCGACATGCGGCTGGCGGCATTGGGCATGACCGCGTTGCACAGGATGCCATGCGGGCGCCCTTCCTCCGCCAGATTGTGCATCAGCCCCATGACGCCGCCCTTGGCCGCGCCATAGGCGGACAGCTGGCCCATCCCCAGCATGCCGCCGCCCGATGTGGTCAGCACCAGCCGGCCGCCGCCCTGCGCCCGCATGTGCGGCCAGGCGGCGCGCGCGACATTGAAGGAGCCGCGCACATGGACGGCGAGCAGCGCATCGAGATCGGCCGCCGTCAGATCCTCGACCGGCGCAAAGCGCATGTTGCCGGCATTGGCGATCACCGCGTCGATCCGGCCGAAACGGGCGATGGCGAGGTCGATCATCGCCTGCGCGCCGTCGGGCGACGACACATCATCGCCATTGGCGATCGCGATGCCGCCCGCCGCGACAATCTCTGCCGCAACGGCGTCGGCCATGGTCGAGGACGCCCCTTCCCCCGTCACCGATCCGCCCAGATCATTGACGATGACCGCGCCGCCGCGCGCGGCGATGTCCAGCGCATAAGCGCGGCCCAGGCCCCCGCCCGCCCCGGTGATGAGGATGGTGCGGCCGGTAAAGTCGATCCTGTCCATGCTCATCCCAGTTGCGCGATGATCTGCGGCAGGTCGGCGGTGGTACGGATGCCCGGCGGCGCATCGCAGACCGCCGGGATCGCATTCACCGCGCGATGGGCGGTCAGGCCCGGCGTGAAGGCGGCATAATCCTCCGGCGCGACCGGGAAGCTGATGTGGACGTCGAGCGGCGTGTCGCCCTGCACCTGGATACGCCAGCCGGATTCGCGCAATTCCCAGTCGGGGCGGTCGATGTCGCGGGTGCAATACCAGTTGGCGCGGAAGCGCAGCACGGCCTTGTCGCCCTGCATCCCCGATATGGTGATGCGCTGGGCGCCGACCGTGCCGGCGGCGATCGTGCCGGCCGCGATCGCCACGTCGCGGGTCGCCGCCGCCATTTCGCCAAATGCCTCCCACCGGTCGACCGCGATGCCGGCGGCGTCGGCCAGCTGGGCGAGCGAGCCGGCGAAATCATGCTTCACATAATCGACCTTGCGCTGATCGAACGCGGTCGGCGTGACGCCATAGCCCATGATGTTGAACAGCAGGTCGGGCGAATCCCGACTTTCCATGTCGGCGAACTCGTCGATCGTCAGGCAGTCATGCCGGCGCGAGAGCGAGAGCAAGGGAATGGTCAGCGCCTCGGTCACGAAACCGGGGCTGGAGCCGGTGCTGTAGATCGAGCTGTTGCCGGCCTGGCAGGCCGCCTCGATCCGGGCGCGGACATCCGGGTCCATGGAGGCGGGGTGGTGGAAATCGCCGCGCGTGGTGACGACATTCTTGCCCGATGCCAGCAGCCGGCACAGTTCGTCGTTATCGGTCCCCTGCCGCATATAGAGGATGCAATCGGCCGGCGTCGCGACCAGTGCGTCGACATCGCTGGTGGCGGTGATGCCCTGCGGCGCGACGCCGGCAAGCGTGCCGGCGTCCTGCCCCGCCTTAGCCGCCGAACTGACCCACAGGCCGGCAAGGTCCAGCCCCGGATGCTCGATCACCGCGCGCAGGGCACGGCCGCCGATATTGCCGGTGGCCCACTGGATCACCCGATAATGCTTGCCCATCGCCATCCTCTCCCTTGCCGCCCGATCAGAATTTGACGCCGGCCTGGACGCCCCAGGTCGCGGGCGCGCTCCAGACATTGCCGATGCCGAAATTATTGCTGAGCACCTGGGTGCGGTAGCGGCTGTCGGTGACATTGTCGCCGAAGACAGCCAGCGAGAAACGGTCGCTGGCATCGGTCCATTCCGCGCGCAGCGCCAGCACCTCATAGCCCTTCTGCGCGAACTGGGTGCCGGACGGGCCGAAATAGAATTTCGAGGTGTAATAGAGATTGCCCGACAGGGCGAGCGAACCGCCCGCCAGATCGAGCGTGTAGCGCGCCCCGACATTGCCGGTGAAGTCGGGTGTGCGCTGCATATGCACATCGTTGAGCTGGGTCGGCACGACGACGAAGCTGATCCCCTGTGCCGCGCAGCTGGCGAGGGTGCAGCGCGTATAAATCGGCGCATCCTCGAAATTGGTGTAGCGCGCATGGGTATAGGCGGCGCCGACATTGAACTGGAACCGGTCGGTCAGCCGGTAGGAGAGCTGGCCTTCCAGACCATAGATTTCCGACGAGGCGGCGTTGATGATCTGGGCCGAGGGCGGGTTGCCGCGATAGAGCGACACCTGCAGATTCTTGTAGTCATAATAATAGGCCGACAGGTCGACCGACAGGCGCCGGTCATCATATTTGAAGCCGGCTTCAAAGGCGTCGATATCCTCCGGCGCGACCTTGTTGCCGGTATTGCCGCCGACGTCGAGAATGCCCGACTTATAGCCCTTGCTGTAGGAGGCGTAGACGCTCGATTCCTCGCTGGGCTTGTAGCGCAGCACCGCGCGCGGCGTGAACTTGTTGCCCTTGAGGTCGGGCACATAGGTGCGCACGCCGGAGAAGGGGATGATATAATAGGCGTCGCCGATCCTGTCGTGGCTGTAGCGCCCGCCCACCGTCAGGAACAGGTCGGGCGTGAAGGCATAGGTGAGGTCGGCAAAGGCCGCATAGGATTTGCTGTTGGTGCCCGAACCGCCCAGCGCAATGCTGGCGAGCGGATCGCCGGCAGTCGGCGTGCCGACGCGCGTGCCCCATGTGTCCTTGTTGTTGAAGTAGAAAAGGCCGGCGGTCCATTGCAGCGGTCCGCCCGGCTTCGATGTCAGCAGCAATTCCTGCGAAACAGTCTTGCTGCGCACGGGAATGTGCAACAGGAAGATGTTCGCCGCCGTGCTGTCCAGATCCTCGACGATCAGCGAATTTTCATCGCGATACTGGGTGTAGGAGGTGAGATCGGCGAAGCCCAGGTCCGCCTTCAGCGTGCCCTGGATCACGTCATTGTTCGACAGGAATTCGGTCGGGCCGCCGGTCGCCACATCATCATGTTTGGTCGCGTAGAGGCTGGACGGCAGGTTGGTGCCCGCGCCGCCAATATCGTCGCCGACATAGATATTGGTGTTGAGCAGGGTCGGATCGTCGGTGTCGCTATGGGTGTAGCGCAGCAGCAGCGACACGGAATCGCTCAGGTCCGCCTTGATCCCCGTTCGCACCGACCAGTTGCTGTAACGCCCGTCCCGGTCGCTGCCGGTGGTGATATTATGGACGAAGCCGTTGCCGCGCCGGAACAGCGCCTCGACATCCATCGCCACATCCTGGACCACGCCGAAGGTGGCATAGCCCTGCACCGCCAGGCTGTTGAAGCGGCCATAGCTGACCTTGAACTCGCCCGCGCCGTCGCTGCTGGGATCGGCCGTGGTCAGCAGGATCGCGCCGCCGGTGGTGTTGCGACCGAACAAAGTGCCCTGCGGTCCCTTGAGCACCTGCACGCTTTTCAGGCTCATCAGCTGGAAATCGGCGGCGAGCGGGTTGGGCGAATAGAAGCCATCGACATAGATGCCGACATTGGCGCCGCCGCCCGAACTGGCGACCGCCGTGCCGACGCCGCGAATCGTCGGCTGGACGAAGGCGGCTGCGCTGTCGAAGCGCAGCGCCGGGGTGACGGTGGCGATGTCGGTGAGTTGGCTGGCGCCGGCGCTGGTCAGCTGGTCCTGGGTGACGGTGGTGATGCTGATCGGCACATCGCGCGACAATTCGGCACGGCGCTGGGCAGTGACGATAATCAGATCCTGGTCATTCTGGGCTGGCGGCGACGCCGCCTCCTGCGCGACGGCCAGTTGCGACACGGTGGCCAGCAGCATGGCCGCGCCAATGCCCGACGAACGAATAAGCGTCTTCCGATGGATCATCCTTGCCTCCCATGATCGGTGCCGGTGGTCCGGCCTTCCCTATGGGCGGCATGATAGTGCGGAGAACGGCGGTCTCGCGCGCAGATAAGCGGTCGGCGCCGGACTCATCGCCTCGGCGTTGCCGCGCGCGGCTCAGGGGCCGAGATATCCGATCGTATCCTGACGCGGATCGGGCGAGTCCGCGCGCCAGCGGACCGATCCGAATGGCCGCTCCAGCCGCCGCCGCACCCGCACCTCGCCGGCCTTGCGGTCAAAGGCACGCGCGACCTGCTGCGCCAGCTTGTCGGCCTGGGTGAAACGATCGCGCATGTGCAGATAATCGCCCCAGGTCGGGCATTGATAGCGTTCGGTCCACAGCGCGGGATCGGCGATGTCGCGCGCGATCGACCAGTTGAAGCCGCCATTGCGCATGCGGGTGCGCTGCACCTCCACCATCGCCGCATAGAAATCGCGCGCCTGGTCGGGATCGACATCATAGTCGATCTCGATAATGACCGGGCCGGAACGCCGGGTGAGCGCCATGCCGACTTCCGGTTCGCCCGCGATGATGAAGGGTTCGACATCCGCCTCGCTGGTTTCGGGCAGTGGCAGCAGCCAACCCACGAGCGGCAGAATGACCAGTGCCAGTCCCGATCCATAGAGGGCAATGTCGACCGACCAATGTTGCGCCACCAGCCCCCAGAGCAGCGCGCCGATCGCGATGCCGCCGGTCAGTGCCGAGGAGAAGAGCGACAAGGCCCGCGCCGTCACCCAGCGCGGCGCCGACAGCTGCACCGAGACGTTGAACAAGGCGATGGTCAGGATATTGGCGCCGCCCGCGACCAGCAGTGCCAGGCAGGTGAGCGGCACATGGCGGCTGGCCCCGACCAGTGCCAGCGCGATCCCGCTGACCAGCGCCAGCACGGCGGTCGTCCGCTGCGTTCCGAAGCGATCGCGGCATGGCCCGACCAGCAGCGCCCCCAGCACGGCCCCCACCCCGCTGGCGCCCAGCAACAGGCCATAGACGCTCGCATCGCCGCCCAGCAGATCCTTCGCCACCAATGGCGCGAGCGCGGACGCCGACGCCCCGGCCAGCCCGAACAGGAAGGCGCGCAGCAGCACCGTGCGGATCGCCCCGGCATGCAGGGCATAGCGCATGCCCGACACCATCGCCCGGTGGAATTGTTCGGGCGGCAGGCGCGCGGGCACATGACGCCGCTGCCAGGCGAAGAAGGCGAGGAACAGCGGCAGATAGCAGATGGCGTTGATCGCAAAGGCGGCATGGGCGCCGGCCGCCAGCACGATGATGCCACCCAGCGCCGGGCCGAAGCTGCGCGCGACATTATAGCTGATCGTGCCGAGCGCGACGGCGGCGGGCAGCAGGCGCGGCCCGACCTGTTCGCTGATCGACGCCTGCCAGGCCGGCGAATAGAGCGCCACCCCTGCCCCGATGAGCGAACAGAAGGCCAGCAGCATCCAGGGCGAACTATGCCCCGTCCAGGCCAGGAAGGTCAGCAGCGCGGCGCAGGCCATGGAGAAAGCGAGGCCGCTCATCGCGATCCGCCGGCGGTCGAACATGTCGGCAAAGGCGCCGGCGGGCAATGTCACCAGCATCAGCGGCAGCATCATCGCGGTCTGGACCAGCGCGACCATGCTTGGCGACGCACTCATCCGCGTCATTTCCCATGCCGCGCCAACGCCCAGGATCAGTTGGCCGAAATTGGAGAGAAGGCTGGCGGTCCAGATGCGGCGGAACACCGGTTCGCGCAGCGGCGCGAAGCTGCCGCCCGTCGCCTGCGCGACTTCGCCTTGCGCCATCCGTCTCCCTCCTCATCATCTGCCCGCCCAGCCTGCACCAGCCGGGCGACGCAGGCCAATCGGCACGCGATCAATCGCCGGTGCGATTGGGGGCCGTCCCGCTTCCATGCGATAGGATGCGAGAGCCGCGCCTGCGGGAAAAGAGACCGGGAGAAGATGCTTGACCGACGCCTATATCATTGATGCCGTCCGCACCCCGCGCAGCATCGGCAAGATGGGCAAGGGCGCGCTGTCGCACATGCACCCGCAGCATATTGCGGTGGCGGTGCTGAAGGCGCTCAAGGATCGCAACAACCTCGACACCGCCGATGTCGACGACATCATCTGGGGCACCAGCGCGCAGATGGGGCTGCAGGGCGGCGACCTTGGCCGGATGGCGGCGCTCGATGCGGGCTATGACGTCAAGGCTTCGGGCGTGACGCTGGATCGCTTCTGCGGCAGCGGCCTGACCGCCACCAACCTGGCCGCGGCGCAGATCATGTCGGGCATGGAAGATCTGGTGATCGCCGGCGGCACCGAGATGATGTCCTATGTCACCTGGTACGGCCAGTCGCTGCGCGAAGCCGGCGTGAAGGCGCCCGGCGGGCTTGGCACCGGCAATATGCGCTTGCAGGACAAGCATCCCCAGTCGAACCAGGGTGTCGCCGCCGACGCGATCGCCGCGATGGAGGGCATCACGCGCGAAGATCTGGATGCCTTTGGCGCCGAAAGCCAGCGCAGGGCCGGCATTGCGCTCAAGGAAGGCCGCTTCGCCAGGTCGACCGTGCCGGTGCATGACGAGGATGGCAGCGTCGTGCTGGACCATGAGGAATATCCCCGCCCCGACACCACCGCCGAGCAGCTTGCCGGGCTGAAACCCGCCTTTGCCGCGTTCATGGACATGCCCTCGCGCCAGGATGGTCCGACCTTCCGCCAGCTCATCAACCAGAAATATCCCGATCTGGCGATCGAGCCGCTGCATCATGCCGGCACCTCGTCGGGCGTGGTCGATGGCGCGGCCGCGATCCTGCTCGCATCGAAAGCCTATGCCGACGCCCATGGGCTGAAGCCCCGCGCGCGGATCGTCGCGACCGCCAATGTCGGCGATGATCCGACCTTGATGCTGAACGCCCCGGTCCCGGCCGCGCGCAAGGTGCTGGCCAAGGCCGGGCTGACCGTGGCCGACATCGATGTGTTCGAGGTCAATGAAGCCTTTGCCGTGGTGACGGAGAAGTTCATCCGCGACCTGGGCGTCGACCGCGCCAAGCTCAATCCCAATGGCGGCGCCATCGCGCTCGGCCACCCGATCGGCGCGACCGGGGCCGTGCTGATCGGCACCGCGCTCGACGAACTGGAGCGCAGCGGCGGCCGCTATGCCCTGATCACCATGTGCGCGGCCGGGGGCATGGCGCCCGCGATCATCATCGAACGTGTCTGATCGGATCGTCCGGCCGCCGCGTTGCGCCGAACAGGAGGAGGCTGCTTTCGTTTCGCCGCGATGGCGCTATGCTGCGCGCACAATGGAAAGCCTGCAGGACAAGACACTCGCCGACAACCCGCCGGCGCTGATGCGCAACGCGACGATGAAGCTGACGATCATCGCGCGTCAGCTGCGCGCGCATTTCGACCAGAGCGTGGTGCGGCTGGGCGTCACCCGCTCGCAATGGACAGTGATCGCGGCGGTCGCGCGCTATCCCGGCACGACCCAGCGCCATATCGCCAATCTGCTGGAAATGGCCGAAGCATCGGCCGGACGGCTGATCGACCGGCTGTGCGCTGACGGCTTGCTGGAGCGGCGGCAGAAGGATGACGACCGCCGCGCCCATGCCGTGTTCCTGACCGAGCGCGGCCAGGCGATCACCATGCAGCTATCCGGGATCGCACAGGAGAATGAGGAGGTCGCCTTTGCCGGCTTCTCGGCGGAGGATCTGAAGCGCCTCAACAGCCTGCTCGACACGATTTCGGAAAATATCGTCAAGCCCTGAAGGCTGCCGGTGCTCAGGCGCCCCTCCCTTCCCGGACATAAAAAAGGGCCGCCCTGTTATGGGGCGGCCCATTCGCTATCGGCCGGCGCAGGGGAGGCCGCGCCCGGCGATCTCTTAGTGCGCGGTCAGCAGATCCTTCTTCGACAGGCTGGTGGTCAGCTTGCCGTCAGCGGCGGTCAGGCTGGACGCCGGCACGTTCACCATCTTGCCGTTGAGGATGATCTGCGCATTGCCGTCGGCCGCGACGCGATAGATGGCGGCCAGACGATCGCCGCTGGCGGTGTAGAGCATCTTGCCCTTGTAATCGGCAGCGGCGGTGGCCGCGCTGATCTGGACGGCTTCGCCAGCGGCAGCGACCTGCGGCAGGGCGGCAGCGGCGAGGGAGAGCGACAGGGCGATCTTGGCGAAACGAGTCATGGCACAACCTCTTCAACTAAAAACGGGTCGAGGAACTATATCCCCTTAACACTAAGCTAGGTTAGCTATTGCCGGCGATAATGTCAACCTAGCTTAGTATTTATTTTTGCATGTGCGAACAGCGGCTTGAGCGGGCAATCAAAAGGCCGCATCCATCCGGAACGCGGCCTCTTCGTCCAATGGATGCAGCGCTGGTGATTCAGCGCGGCGGAAAGCGAATCGCGCCGTCGATGCGGAACAGCTGGGCGTTGATGTAGCTGTTGCGCGTGATCTCCAGCGCCAGCCCGGCAAATTCCTCGGGCTTTCCAAGGCGCTTGGGGAAGGGGACGCTGTTGTTCAGGCTTTCGTACATGGCCGGGTTCATGTCCTTGAAGCGCAGCATCGGTGGCGTTGCAAAGATACCCGGCATGATCGCATTGACGCGAATCCCCAGCTCCATCAGGTCGCGCGCCATCGGCAGCACCATGCCGTTGACCCCCGCTTTCAGCGAGCCATAGGCGACCTGGCCGACCTGCCCATCCTGCGCCGCAGCACTGGAGGTGAGCAGGATGCTGCCCCGCTCGCCATCCTCCAGCGGGTCGAGCGCCGCCATGCCGAGCGCCGCGATCGAGGCCATGCGATAGCTGGCGACCAGCACGCCTTCGGCCGAAATCGCATAATCCTGCGTCGACATGCGCTTGAAACCGCCGGTCTCCTTGTCCTTCGACACGGTCTTGCCGCCCTTCGACACGACCGCGCAATGGACCAGGATGCGTTCCTGCCCCTGCGCCGCCCGCGCCGCGTCGAAACCGGCGAGCACGCTGTCTTCCGACATGATGTCGACCTTGCAGAAAGTCGCGCCGACCTCCGCCGCGATCGTCTGGCCGCTATCCTCGTTGATATCGAAGATCGCGACCTTCACGCCGGCTTCGCGCAGCGCCCGCACCGTCGCCAGCCCCAGGCCCGACGCGCCGCCGGTCACCACGGCGGACAGGGAAGAGTCGAGTTTCATGGCATGTCTCCCACATCTGTTTTCGGACCGGCTATGGCACAGCGGCAAGGCGGCTCAAGCCATGGCCCGGCCGACGCCGGCAATATCGCTGCGGCGCTAGGGGGCCGGGGCGCATCGCGATAGCGATAGCAGGCCCGCCGGACTTGCGGCGACCAGCGCAGCTTCTACCCTTTCCCCAACAGGTCGCATCATGCGGCGAATGAGGGGATGGCTGATTTTATGACCCAGGTGATGAAGGGGGTGCGCGTTCTGGAAGTGGCGCAGTTCACCTATGTGCCGGCTGCCGGCGCGATCCTGGCCGACTGGGGCGCGGACGTCATCAAGATCGAGCATCCGGTGCGCGGCGACACGCAGCGCGGGTTCCTGAACATGGGTGGGGTCCAGCTCGACCCGCTACGTCACACCTTGTTCGAGCATCCCAATCGCGGCAAGCGCAGCGTCGGCATCGACCTGTCGACGGAGGAAGGCCAGGCCGTGCTCTATGAGCTGGCCAAGAGCGCCGACGTGTTCCTGACCAACTATCTTCCCCAGGTGCGGCAGAAGAACAAGTTCGACGTCGAGCATATCCGCGCGGTCAATCCCAACATCATCTATGCCCGTGGCAGCGCGCTGGGCAACAAGGGGCCGGAGCGTGAGGTCGGTGGCTTCGACGGCACCTGCTTCTGGTCGCGCAGCGGCGTCGCCCATGCGATGACGCCCGAGGAACTGCCCGGCCCGCTGACCCAGGGCATCCCCGCCTTTGGCGATTCCATCGGCGGCATGTTCATTGCCGGCGGCATTTCCGGCGCGCTGTTCCACCGCGAAAAGACCGGCGAGGCGGTCGAGCTGGACGTCTCGCTGCTGTCGAGCGCCTGGTGGGCGTCGGGCGCGCTGATCGCACAGGTGATGGAGACCGACATCCTCACCCGCAACGGCATGCCGTCGTCCGGCGGGTCGCTGCGCAACCCCTTCATGGGCAATTTCCGCACCTCGGACGGTGGCACGATCAACCTGTGCATGGTCAGCCCAACCGGCCTGATCGCCGACACCTTCACCCATGTCGGCGTGCCCGAGGCGGCGGACGATCCGCGCTTCAAGGATGTGCTGTCGCTGATCGAGAATGCCGGCGCGGCAAGCGACATATTGGTCAAGGCCTTTGGCGCCAAGCCCTTCGCCTATTGGCGCGAGCATTTGAAGACGATGAAGGGCCAATGGGCGCCGATCCAGAGCTTCAAGGATCTGCTGACCGACGAGCAGGCGATCGCCAACGACATGATCATCGAGGTCGAGGGCGCCGATGGCGGCGCGCCGCTGCGGCTGGTGCGCGGGCCGGTGCAGTTTGACGGCCAGCCGGTGCAGACCACGCGGTCGCCCCAGGCATCCGAACATACCGAGCTGGTGCTGATGGAACTGGGCGTCGAGTGGGACCAGATTGAACAATGGAAGGCCAGCGGCGCTATCGCCTGAAGGGGCGACGTCGGGGGGCTGGAAGGCAGGAATGATATGAAACCGGGTACGAAACTGAAGAGCGCGGTGTGCGACACCGAAGTGATGGTGATCCGCAGCGGCGCCGGCACGATCGAATGCGGCGGCAGCGCCATGGGCGAAGCCAAGCCGGAGACGGTCGGCACGCCCGCCGCCGATTTCAGCGCCGGCACGCTGATGGGCAAGCGCTATGTCGATCCGGCCGGCAATTTCGAATTGCTGTGCGTCAAGCCGGGCAAGGGTTCGCTGTCGGTCGACGGCGTGGCGCTGAGCCCCAAGGACGCCAAGCCCCTGCCCGCTTCGGACTGACGCCCATCCCATGAACATCGCCCTGTTCCTCGAAATGGCGGCCGATGCCGCGCCCGACCGCATCGGCCTGGTCTGTGACGGCCAGCGCTGGAGCTATGCCCGGCTGCTGGCCGGCGCGCGCGGCGCCGCCGCGCTGATCTGGGACAGCGGCTGCAGCCATGTCGCGCTGCTCGACGAAAGCAGCGAGGCGGCGGCGATGGCGCTGTTCGGCGCGGCGATCGCCGGCGTGCCCTATGTGCCGCTCAACTATCGGCTGGCCGACGCGGACCTGGCCGCACTGCTGGCGCGGATCACCCCGGCGCTGATCGTCGGCGATGTCGCGCGGGTCGAACGGCTCTGCCCCTCGGCCGACAACAAGGTGCTGGCGCGGGCCGATTTCGTCGCCGCTGCGCTGGACGCTGCGGCCGATGCGCCCGCCGAGGCGGACGAGGGCGATGGCGTTGCCATCCAGCTGTTCACCAGCGGCACCACCGCCGCGCCCAAGGCAGCGATCCTGCGCCACGCCAATCTGGTGTCCTATATATTGGGTACGGTCGAGTTCGGCGCCGCGCCGGAAGAGGATGCCGCGCTGGTCAGCGTGCCGCCCTATCATATCGCCGGCATCGCTGCCCTGCTCAGCTCTATCTATGCGCTGCGCCGCATCCTGCTGCTCCCCGCCTTCGATCCGGCCGCCTGGCTGGAGCTGGCGGCAGGGGAGCGGGCAAGCAATGCCTTTGTCGTGCCGACCATGTTGTCGCGCATCATCGAGACGGTCGACAAGGGCAATCAGCCCGACCTCAGCAACCTGCGCGCGATCGCCTATGGCGGCGGCAAGATGCCGCTGGAGCTGATCCAGCGCGCGCTCGACCTGTTTCCCGACACCGGCTTCACCAATGCCTATGGCCTGACCGAGACCAGCTCGACCGTCGCCTTGCTGGGGCCGGACGAGCATCGCGCCGCCCATGTCGCGACCGATCCCGCCGCCCGCGCCCGGCTGGCCTCGGTCGGCCGGCCGCTGCCGACGGTCGAGATCGAGATTCGCGACGAGGAAGGCCGCTGCCTGCCCGCCGGCGAGCCGGGCGAAATCTATGTCCGTGGCGACCAGGTGTCGGGCGAATATCGCGAGCGCAGCGCGCTCGATGCCGACGGCTGGTTTCCCACCCGCGACGCCGGCTATATCGATGCCGAGGGCTATCTGTTCCTGTCGGGCCGTGCCGACGATGTGATCGTGCGCGGCGGCGAGAATATCTCGCCCGGCGAGATCGAGGATGTGATGCTGGCCCTGCCCGCCATTGCCGAGGCGGCGGCGGTCGCCATCCCGTCCGCCGAATGGGGCGAGGCGGTCGGCCTGATCGTGGTCGTGCGCGACGGGCATGCGGCACCGGCCGACGAGGAACTGAAGCAGGTCATCCGTGCCCGGCTGCGTTCTTCGCGAGTGCCCGAGCGCGTGCTCTTTGCTAAGAGCCTGCCCTATAATGAAATGGGCAAGCTCCTCCGCCGGGAAATCAAGAAGCTGTTCGCAGCCTGACATGGCTCTCGCCCTGCCGCTTGCCGGCTGGGCCGAGGCGCAACTGGAGGCGATCCGGGTGCTGGCGGGAACGCCGGCGCTGGCGGGTTTGAGCGGCGCGCAACTGCTGGGCGAGCGGGCGGCGCTGAACGGCTTTGCCATACCGGGGCGGCGCTCGGCCGGTGGGGGATGCCGGCTCTACGACGCGATCGACGGGCAGGTCGCGCTGACCCTGGCGCGGGCCGACGACCGGGACTTGATGCCGGCGCTGTTCGGTGATGCGGGCATCGAAAGTGACAGCGATATTGTCACAGGCTTCGCTACTGCGCAGACCAACGCGATCGTGACACAGGGACGGCAACTGGGCCTTGCGATCGCGGCAATCGACGAGGTGCCGGCCAGCCCGGCCTGTCGCGTGATGATGACAGGGGGCCCCCGGCCGATATGCGACCGTCCGCCACTGGTGATCGACCTGTCGGCGCTGTGGGCGGGGCCGCTGGCGGGGCATCTGCTGGGGCTGGCGGGCGCGCAGGTGATCAAGGTGGAGAGCCGCAACCGGCCCGACCGGATGCGCGCGGGCGATCCGCTGCTGTTCGCGCGGCTCAACCAGCACAAGGCCAATGTCGCGCTCGACCTGCGCGACGCGGAGGATCGGGCGGCGCTGATCGCGCTGATCCACCGTGCCGACATGGTGGTCGCCGCCGCCCGCCCCCGTGCGCTGGCGCAACTGGGGATCGATGCCGACGCGCTGGTGCGCGACGTGCCGGGGCTGGTGTGGGTGACAATCACCGGCCATGGCGCGGAGGGCGACGCCGCCCATTGGATCGGCTTTGGCGATGATTGCAGCGTCGCCGGGGGGCTGAGCGCCGCGCTGCGACAGGCGAGCGGGCGGATCGGCTTTGGCGGCGACGCCTGCGCCGACCCGCTGACCGGGCTCCATGCCGCGCGGCAGGCATTGGCACAGTGGCATAAAGGCACCGGCGCGCATCTGATGCTGTCGATGAGCGCCGTGGTGGCCGAGGCGATCGGCTGGGAACGGGCGCGCGATACGGCCGGCTTCACCGCGACGCTGCAACGCTGGGCCGAGGCCGAGGGCGCCCCCTTCCCCGCCGTTGCGCAGCGAACCACGGGACCGGTCGCGGCGCTGGCGCAGGATAATGGGGCCTGGCTATGCTGATCCGCGACGCCGAACTATGGGGCCTTGGCCGCGCCGACCTGCGCATCGTCGAGGGACGGATCGCGGCAATCGGCGCGCTTGCGCCCCTGCCCGGCGAAGCGGTGGTCGAAGCACGTGGCGGCGCCCTGCTGCCCGGCCTGCACGACCATCATATCCATCTTGCGGCCTATGCCGTCGCCCGCGCCTCGCTGCCCTGCGGGCCGCCGGCCGTGACCAGCGAAGCCGATCTGGCCGCCGCGCTGGCACGGCCGGGCGAGGGCTGGCTGCGCGGCATCGGCTATCATGAAAGCGTCGCCGGCCTGCCCGATGCGCGGGCGATCGACCGGTGGCAGGCGGAACGGCCGGTGCGCATCCAGCATCGATCGGGGCGCATGTGGCTGCTCAACAGCCGGGCGCTCGACCTGCTGCTCGAACTGGATGCGCCGCCACCGGGGCTGGAGCGGATCGACGGGCGCTGGACCGGACGGCTGTTCGACGAGGATGGCTGGCTGCGCCGGGTACTGGGCGGCACGCCGCCGGCGCTGGATGCGGTGGGGACCGAACTGGCACGCCATGGCATCACCGGCGTTACCGACATGTCGCCCGGCAATGACGGCGCGGGCCTTGCCTGGTTCGCTGCCGAACGTGCAGCCGGCCGCCTGCCGCAGCATCTGGTTGCCGCCGGCACGCTGGCGCTGGGGGATGCGCCGTCGCCGCCGGGCATCACGGTCGGCCCGGCCAAGCTGCATCTGCATGAAAATGCCCTGCCCGACTTCGACCAGTGCGTCGCCTTCCTGCGCGCCGCGCATGATCAGGGTCGGGCGATCGCCAGCCATTGCACGACCGAGACCGAACTGGTCTTCACCCTCGCCGCGCTGACACAGGCCGGCGCGCGGCCGAGCGACCGGATCGAACATGCCGGCATCACCCCCGATGCGCTGCTGGAGCAGATGGTCGACCTCGGCGTGCAGGTGGTGAGCCAGCCGCATTTCATCGCCGAGCGCGGCGACCAGTATCTGCGCGATGTCGAACCGCGCGAGCGACCCTTGCTCTATCGGCTGGGCGCTTTTGCCCGCGCCGGGCTGGTGCTGGCGGCGGGCAGCGACGCGCCCTATGGCGTCGCCGATCCCTGGGCGGCGATGCGCGCGGCGGTGTCGCGCAGGACGGAGAGTGGCGCGGTCATCGGGCAGGACGAGGCGCTGACACCCGAGGCGGCGCTGGCGCTCTATCTCGCCGATCCGCTGGACCTGCGCCAGCAGCGTGTCGTCGCCGTCGGCGCGCCGGCCGACCTGTGCCTGCTCGATCGCCCATGGGCGCAGGCGCGGGAGCGCTTGCTGGCACAGGATGTGGCAATGACGTGGATCGGTGGATCAATCGTCCATGACCGTGTCGACCAGACCCCAGCCTAGCGCCGTGCGGGCATTGATCCGCTTGCCCGACAGGATCATCAGCGCCGCGCGCTGACGCCCGATCCGCCGGCTGAGCGAGACGCAGCCGCCAGCGCCGGGGATGATCCCCATCGCCAGTTCGGGCAGATGGAACCAGGCGTCTGCGCTGGCTGAGATGTGCCCGGCAAAGGCCGCCATTTCCAGGCCCGATCCGACGCAGCCGCCCTGCACATGGACCGAAAATCGATCGGCGCAGCGCAACAGCGCATGGGCCGGCAGCGTCTGCATCCTGATGTCATGCGCGGTGGCAGGATCGCGCGTCGTGCCAAATTCGCTGAGGTCCGCCCCGGTGCAGAAGCTGCGCCCCGCGCCGCGCAGGCTGACATGGCTGATATCGGGATCAAGCGCGGCAATGTCGAACGCCGCGCGCAGCCCGTCGCGCAGATCGCGGTCGATGGCGTTATGGGCATCGGATCGATCGATCAGGATCGCCAACCGGTCGCCATCCCGATCCACCTTGATGGTGCCGGGCGACTGCACCGGCGCGGGGACTTGCGCGGCCAGCCAGCGGGCATGGCCGGCGCTGCCCTGAAGCAGACCATAAGCGAGCGATTCCGCGACCAGCGCCTGGGCCGGGTCCAGCCCGTCGATCAGCCGCAGCAATTGCACCAGCACCCGCGCCGCTTCCGGCTGAGCCGCGATCTGCTGCGTGATCGTGGCGAGCGAGACCGGCAGTTCGACCAGCGCATCAAGCCGCGACGCAAGCGGGTGAGACGGGTCGCCGATCCCCAACAGGGGAAAGGGCGGCAGGTGCAACGGCGCATCGCTGTGCGGCGCCCGGTCGAGATCGACCAGCCCATAGGGCTGCGCCGCCCCGGCCCAGGGAAGGGTCAGGCCATCGGGGTCGATCAGGGCGGCAGGGCCGGGCATGGGTGGCAGGGTAGGACCGGGCCGAAGCGCGGCAAAGGCGGACGCAACACTGATCGCCAGGGCGTTGCAGACGATGGCTGACCAGCGCCGCGCCCTGCCGCAATATCGCGCCATGGAGACGGATCATCCCAGTCTGCGCGCGCTCGCCGCCGCCGCCCTGCAACGGCCGGCCGATCAGGCAGCGATCCTTTATGAGGGCGAATGGATCGCTTGGGGAACGCTGTGCGCGGTAGCCGAGGAGATTGATGCGGCACTGGATGCGAGCGGCATTGCCCCGGATGCCCCGGTCGCCTTCGTCGCGCGCAATCGCCCGGCGGCGCTCGCCGCGCTGCTGGGCCTGATCGCGCAGGGGCGAACGATCCGCATGATCTATGCCTTTCAGTCGGACGCCGCCATTGCCCGCGATCTGGCGCGCATGGCGCCCGCCGCGCTGGTCGCCTTTGCCGAGGATATCGGGCCGGAGATCCGGGCCGTGCTGGCGACGGAAGGCATGGTCGCGGTTGCAATCGACGGCATGGCCGCCGCCGCCCTGCCGGGTCATGAATATGCCTCGCCAGAAGTTCAGCAGCGCCATGGCTCTGCCGCGCCGCAGATTGAGATATTGACCAGCGGCACCACCGGACCTCCGAAAAGCTTCGCCATACCCTATGCGCTGCTGGAACGGCATTTCCTCTCGACTCCGCTCACCCGGCAGCAGGCGGATGATCCCCAGGCCGCGGCCCCCTTCCTCCTCTATTTTCCGCTCGGCAACATCACCGGCCTCTATTCGACGCTGCCGATGCTGCTGCGCGGGCAGCGGGTCGAGTTGCTGGAGCGCTTCTCGCTCGCTGCCTGGCATGCCCATGTGCGGCGCTGGCGGCCCAGCCATGGCGGCCTGCCGCCAGCCAGCGTGCAGGCGGTGCTGGACGCCGACTTACCGGTCGAAGATCTCGCTTCCCTGCGCGCGATCGGCTGCGGCGCGGCGCCGCTCGATCCCGGCGTGCAGCAGGCGTTCGAGGCGCGCTACGGCATTCCCATCCTGCTCTCCTATGGCGCGACCGAGTTCGCCGGGCCAGTGGCGTCGATGACCGCCGCGCTTCATGCCGAATGGGGCGCCCGCAAGATCGGGTCGGTCGGCCGCGCCATGCCGGGCGCACAGTTGCGCATCGTCGATCCAGACAGTGGCGGCCCGCTACCACCCGACACCGAAGGCCTGCTGGAAGTCATCTCGCCGCGAATCGGCCCGGACTGGATTCGCACGTCCGACATCGCCCTGATCGATGCCGATGATTTCCTGTTCCTGCGCGGCCGGGCGGACGGGGCGATCATTCGCGGCGGCTTCAAATTGCTGCCCGAGTCGATCGAACGCGCGCTGATGCTGCACCCCGCCGTCGCCGAAGCGGCGGTGACAGGCATGGCGGACCACCGGCTGGGGCAAGTGCCGGCGGCCGCGATCCGGATGCGTGCCGATTTTGCTGCACCTGCGATCGCAGCATTGGAAACGCATGTGCGCCAACATCTTCCTGCCACCCACGTTCCGGTAAAATGGCTGTTCGTCAGGGACTTGCCGCGCACGCCCTCGCTCAAGACCGATCGCCGCGCGCTGCAGGCGCTGTTTGCGAATATGTCGCCGGAAACGCAGAATGAGACAGAGAATATCACATAAACGAGGGCATCTCATTTTTTGTTGACAGCCTCCCGGCGTTAGTGAACAACCATGTTCAATAACGAAGGAGAGGAACCATGGCTCTGATCGAGTCCCATAAGCCGAGGGTAGCCAAGACCGAGTCCAACAAGGCGAAGATCGCCAAGCGCGTGGTCGAGGTACTGGAATTTTTCGACGAGGATCATCCGCAGGCGACGGTGATGGACATTGTCCGTCGCTTCGACCGCCCGCAGTCGAGCACGTCCGAATTGCTGTCGAGCCTGGTCGACCTGGGCCTGCTCCACAAGGATCCGGGTTCGCGCGCCTATTCGCCGACCCCGCGCGCCGCGATGCTGGGTGCCGCAATCCAGCCGCGCATGGTGCGCGATGGCGTCCTCAACGGCCTGATCGATCGCCTGTCGGCGCAGACGGGCCTGGGCATTGCCGTGTTCGGCATGGTCGGCCTCAACATCCAGATCGTTCACTGGCGTGCCGGCAAGAAGGCGCTGCGCACCTCGGCCAATAACGGCCTGGCCGGTGGCCGCCAGGAACGGCTGACCGACTCCGCCGCTGGCCTGCTGATGCTGTCGACCGTGCAGCAGCCGCGCCGCGACGGCCTGATCCGTCGCCTCAATGCCGAAGCGCCGCAGGAGCGCAAGTTCGTCTTCGCCGATGTCGCCGGCCAGGTGCAGCGCTGCCGGGACGAGGGGCATATCAGCGGTTTTGCTGGCTTTGGCTCGATCGCCGACGTCACCGCCATGCTGCTGCCCCACATGCCCGACGGCCAGCCGCTGGCAATCGGCTTCGTCTATGAACCGTCCGACCAGATCGACGCCGCCGGCCTGCAGCGCACGCTCAGCGAAGCGGTCCGCCGCTCGGTCGAGGAACAGTCGCCGGCCGCCTCCGTCCAGCCGATCTTCGAATCCGCCAGCTGGCAGGGCGCGCTGGAGGTGAAGCATGGCTGATGTGAAGGACAAGGACGTCGCCGACGCCCAGGCCGCGCGCAAATATTGGTCGGCCGAAGGCTATACCGAAGGCGGCGTCATCCGCGAGGTTGACTACAGCACCCAGTCGGGCGGGCTCGACCCGTCGCTGGCCGGCATCAAGATCGTCGATACCGACACCCATATCACCGAAGCGCCGGACCTCTTCACCTCGCGCGCGCCGGCTAAATACAAGGCCAAGGTGCCCTATGTGAAGCAGGACGCCGACGGGGTCGAACGCTGGTATGTGGGCGACCGCAATTTCGGGTCGATGGGCGGCAACGTCATCCGCGCCGACAATAACAAGCTGCTCGGCCGCCTTGCCTTCCCCAAGCTGGCGCAGGCGCATCCGGGTGGCCATCTGATCAAGGAGCGGCTGCAAGCGATGGACGATATGGGCATCTATGCCCAGATCGGCTTCCAGAATTCCGGCGTCACCCAGGCTGGATCGCTGATGTCGCTGGGCGACCCCGACCTCGCGGTCGCGATCATCCAGATGTATAATGACGCATCGGCCGAATATCAGCAGGTGTCGGGCGAACGCATCTTCAACATGGCCCATCTGCCCTTCTGGGACCAGAAGGCGATGGAGACCGAAGCGCGGCGCTGCGTCGACATGGGCCTGCGCGGCTTCGTGCTGCCCGACACGCCCGAGCGCGTCGGCGTGCCCAGCTTCCTGCACGATTATTGGACGCCCTTCCTGGAAATGTGCGAGGCCGAAGGCCTGCCGCTCAATTTCCACCTCAATGCGGCGATCGATCCCAATACGCTGACCTGGGACGGCTTCGGCTTTGAACAGACGCTGTCGGTGGTCGCCACCATGTTCTCGATCGGCAATGCCGCGACGCTGGGCAACTGGATGGTGTCGGGCCGGCTCGACCGCCATCCCAAGCTGAAGATCGGCCTGATCGAAAGCGGCGCGGGCTGGGTGCCCTTCGCGATCGAGGCGCTGGAGCATCAGTTTGACGAAATGCTGCCCAGCAAGGTCGGCCTGCTCAACAAGCGGCCCTGGGAATATTTCCGCGACCATTTCTGGGTCACCTTCTGGTTCGAGAAGGTCGCGCCCAAGCTGCTGCTGGAAACGATCGGCGTCGACAAGCTTATGTTCGAAACCGACTTCCCGCACCCGACCTCGCTCTATCCTGGGGTGCAGGCGCATCTGACCGATGTGCTGGGCGGCTACGACTTCGCGGTGAAGAAGAAGGTGCTGCAGGACAATGCGGTGAACCTCTACAAGCTGCCTTTCTGAGGGGCGCAATCCGGATGAAAACGGAAAGGGGCGCTCCTGCCGGGAGCGCCCCTTTCCATTGGAGGGCGGTCGTCGAAGACAGTCATTGGTGAAAATGGAGACGCGAAAGCGCTCCGCCGCCAGACAGATGATCGGCGGCGAAGGGCCATGATCGCGGCAATGTCGGTCAGTCCAGCGGCTTTGGTGCGCCAGTCCCCATGTAGCGGGACAGGTTGTAATGGAGGCTGGCCACCGCCCGCTCCATATAGGGGTTGGGCTGGGTGCCGCGGAAGCCGACATTCTTCATGCCCTGCTGCACCGCCTGCATATTGGTGAAATCCTGCTGCAGCACCGGCGGCCACTCCTCCGCGCTGGTATATTCCCATTCGGTGGCGGGCGTTTCCGCGTCCGGGAAAAGCTCATAGACCGCCGCCTCGAAAATGCACTTGTCCGGGTCCGCGCCATAGGGGCGGGCGGAATAGCAGAGCATATTGTTGACGGCGTGGCCGATCTGGAAATTGGGGAAGATCTGCCAGGCGGTGCCGCTTTTCGCCGTATGGGCGGGTTCGACCACCGGCCAGAAGACGCCGCGCCGTTCATCGTCGGCGCGGGCGGTGGCGAGCCAGTGCTGCAGCACCTGCGGCGCGGGGGTGCCCTCGGGCAGTTCGTCCTTTAGCCGCTGGGCGGCGGCGACCAATGTCATGGTCGTGTTGGTATTGGCATTTTCCCAGGTGAAAAGCTGCATTTCCGCCGTCGACAGGCGCGGGTCTTCGCCCGATCCGATGCGCAGCTTGGCCTGATTCTCGTCCATATTCTTGGGCGCTTCATAGCCGATATTGGTGTGCAGCCCATGTTTGCGCGCCCAGCCGCGAAATTCGCCGAAGGCGTTGAATTCGGGATGGGTGGTCTGGACATGATAGGTCTCGCTGAACGCCTCCATCGCGACCTTCCAGTTGCAGTCGAAGATGATCCATTTGCGCCAGCGATAGCGCATATTCTGAAGGCCGAAGGGATCGAGCATGTCGGGCACGACGCCCAGATAATCGGCGAGCGGGCCGCAGTCGGGATCGAGATTGATCCACGCCCAGCCGCCCCATGCGTCGACGCTGACCTTGCCGAGCGCGGTGCGTTGCGCCGTCAGCTTGCCCTGCCAGTCGTCGGCATGGTTGGCGAAGGTGCATTGGCCCTGGCGGTCGAAGGTCCAGCCATGGAAGCCGCAGATGATCGACTTGCGGTTGCCGCGCGCGTTGCGCTGGCCTGCGGGCGTGTCGATCAGGCGGCGGCCGCGATGCGGGCAGACATTATGATAGGCGCTCAGCTCATCCGGCCCGGTGCGCATGATGATGACCGAATCTTCGAGAATGTCATAGGTGACGAAATCGCCGACATGGGGAATATCCTCCAGCCGGGCCGCCTGCAGCCAGACCTTGCGCCACAGCCGGTCCTGCTCGGCGCGGGCATAGTCCTTCGACACATAGGCTTCGACCGGGACGACGACCGGCTCGATCAGATCCTCGCCGGGCGTGCCGATGCTGCTGATCTCGTTCATGGCCTATTCCTTCTCCATTTCACCCTTTTGCCATGTCCGCGTCACCCGGACTTGACGATTTCAGACAGCCGGGCTCAGCGCCCGGTCCATTGCGGTGTGCGTTTTTCGGCAAAGGCGCGCGGTCCTTCCTGCGCGTCTTCGCTGTGATAGGTATATTCTGAGGCGGCGCGGGCGGCCTGCAGCGCAGCGGCGCGGCCCATCTCGGTCGCCAGCATCACCGTGTCGCGCCCGGCCTTCACCGACAGGGGGGCGCCCTCCAATATCTCTGCCGCCAGATCGAGCGCGGCCTGCATCAGCGCCTCGGGCTCGGCCAGGCGATTGACCAGGCCGATTTCGTAGGCTCGGCTCGCGGTGATCGGCTTTCCGGTCAGGATGATCTCCATCATGATCCGCTGCGGGATCATGTGAATGAGCGGCGCGGCCCAGGGCGAGCTGCGCCCGACCTTCACCTCGGTAATGGCGAAGCGCGCGGCCGTGCTGGCAACGCACAGGTCGCAGGCCTGGGCGATCATCCAGCCGCCGGCAAAAGCCACGCCATTCACCGCCGCGATCGTGGGCTTGCTGAGTTCGATGCTGTCATAGGGCAGCGGGAACATGGCGCGCGGTGGGACGGTCATGCCGGTGTCGACCATTTCCTTGAGATCGCCGCCCGCGCAGAAGGCCTTGTCGCCCGCGCCGGTCAGGATGGCGACGCGCAGGGCGGGATCATGTTCGAACCGGTCCCAGGCGGCGCGCAGACCCTCGCGCACGTCGCGGCTGAGGCAATTGCGCTGGTCGGGGCGGTTGATGGTGAGGATGGCGATACCGTCGGGCCGCGCCTCGAACAGGACAGGATCGGTTGAAGCGTCGGGCATCAATACCCCCTCTGCTGGATGATATGGGCCGCTCGCTCCAGTTCCTCGCGGAAGGCCGGGTCGGCGATGGCGATCAGGCGGCGGGTGCGTTCGGCCAGCGCCTGCCCTTTCAGCTCCGCCGCGCCATATTCGGTGACGATGATGTCGACATCGCTGCGCGCGGTGGTGACGGGGCCGGACAAGGCTGGCACGATCTTGCTGAGGCTGCCGCGCTTGGCCGAGGCGGAGAGCGCGATGATCGAGCAGCCGCCGGGCGAGCGGGCGCCGGCGCGGACGAAATCGACCTGGCCGCCGGTGCCGCCGAGATAGGCGGCGCCCGACTGTTCGGCATTGACCTGGCCGGTCAGGTCCACCTCCAGCGCGCTGTTGATGGTGACGAGGCGCGAGAGCCGCCCGAGGACGGCGGCGTCATGGGTGTAGCTGGTCGCGCACATGCGGATGGCGGGATTGTTGTGCGCCCAGTCATAGAGGCGGCGGGTGCCGATCAGCGCGCCGTTGATCGAGACGCCGGTGTCGATTTCCTTGCGAGCGTTGGTCAGCACGCCGGCCTGCGCCAACTCCACCAGCCCGTCGCCCAGCATGCCCGAATGCACGCCCAGGTCGCGTCGGTCGCCCAGCAGCCGCAATATCGCGTCGGGCACCGCGCCGACCCCGGTCTGGATCACCGATCCATCGTCAATATAGGCGGCGCAGTGGCGGGCGATCGCCTCGTCGGTCTCGCTGATTTTCGCGGGCGCCACCTCGACCGGCGGGCGCGACACGGGAATGGCGACGTCGATCGCGGATGCCGGGATCAGCTCGCCCGGCACATAGGGCACGGCTTCGTTGATCTCCGCAATCACCACCCGCGCCTTGTCCACGGCGGCGCGGACATAGTCGCCGATCAGGCCGCAGCTATGGTTGCCGTTGACGTCGGCCGGGCTGAGCTGGATCATCGCGACGTCGCAGCCGATGATGCCGGCCGTGATCATCGGCGCAACCTGGCTGACATGGATGGGGATGACCTGCAGCTTGCCGGCTTTCGTCATCGACCGCAGCGCGCCGATCGCGCCCATGGAGGAAAGGCGGAAACTGTCGGCGCTTTCGGGGGTGAACAGCCCCGAGAAGCTGGTGGCGATGAAGGCGGACAGGTCGCCGATCCGTGCGCCCTGTTCGATCAGCGCGCTGACCAAGCTGACCGGCTCGCCGCAGGCCTGGCCAAAGACGATGCGGTCGCCGCGCCGCAGATAGGGGGTGAGGTCGATCACAAGGCCCCGACCTGGCGCAGCAATTGTTCGGCGCGGCTGAGATAGGGCCGGTCGAGCATGCCCCCCTTGTAGCCGATCGCGCCGACGCCGGGATTGGCGGCGAAGATGTCGACGATCGCCTGCGCCTCGGCAATCTCCTCTTCGGTCGGGGTGAAGGCCGCGTTGATGACGTCGACCTGCGCCGGGTGGATCGCCAGCATGCCGCGATAGCCGTCGCGCCGGACCTTTTCGGCGCGCGCCTTCAGCCCGTCGAGGTCGCGGAAATCGCCCTGGATCGTCTCGATCGCGGTGACGCCGGCGGTGGCCGCGCCAAGCAGGCACATGGAGCGCGCCAGTTCATAGGTGAAGCCATAGCTGCCATCGGCATTGCGATTGGAACTGGCGCCGATCGAGTCGGCCAGATCCTCCGCCCCCCAAGTCAGCGCCACCACGCGCGGGGCGCCCTTGTAATCGCCGGTGTGGAACATGGCTTCTGCCGTTTCGGTGACCAGCACGATCAGCGGGGTCGATCCCCGTTCGATGCCATGCGCGGCCTCGAACGCGGTCAGATAATGGTCGAGCCGTTCGACATCCTGCCGGCCATAGACTTTGGGCAGCATGATGCCGCCCGGCCGCGCCGGCATGATCGCGGCGAGATCGTCGAGCGTATAGGGGCCGTCGAGCGGATTGACCCGGACCCAGAGCCGCTCGCGCCCTTCCGCCCTGGCGGCGAGGAAATCATGCACCATCTGGCGGGCGAGCGGCTTGTTTTCGGTCGCGACCGCATCCTCCAGGTCGAACAGCGCGATGTCGGCGGCGCTGTCCGCCGCCTTGGCCATCTTCTTCTCGCTGTCGCCCGGCGCGAACAGCCAGGAGCGCATCTTGATCGGCAGCGTCATCTCGTCTCTTGCCTCAATAGGATTTGGGCAATTCCAGCACCTTTTCGGCGATGAAATTGAGGATCATGTGGGGGCTGACCGGGGCGGTGCGCGGGATCAGCACTTCGCGCAGCAGTCGTTCGACATGATATTCCTGGGCATAGCCCATGCCGCCCAGCGTCAGCATCGCCGTATGGCAGGCCTCGAACGCGGATTCGGCGGCGAGATATTTGCCGCTGTTCGCCTCCACCCCGCATTCCTCGCCCTTGTCGAACAGGGTGGCGGCCTTCATCACCATCAGGTTGGCCGCCTCCAACTGCATCCAGCATTTGGCGAGCGGATGCTGGATGCCCTGATTCATGCCGATCGGCCGGTCGAAGACGATGCGTTCGCGGGCATAGCGGGCGGCGCGCTGGATCGCATTGCGGCCGATGCCGATCGCTTCGGCGCCGAGCAATATGCGTTCCGGGTTCAGCCCCTTGAGGATGATCCTGAAGCCCTGACCTTCCTCGCCGATCCGATCCTCCTCGGGGATGAAGAGGTCGTTGATGAACAGCATGTTGGAGCCGACCGCGTGGCGGCCCATCTTGGGGATCAACTGATGCTCGATCTTGCTGCGATCGAGTTTGGTGAAGAAGAGCGACAGGCCCTGCGTCTTGTTTTTCACCTGGTCGAGCGGGGTGGTGCGGGCGAGCAGCATCATCCGGTCGGCGACATGGGCGTTGGTGATCCAGATCTTCTCGCCATTGACGCGATAGCCGCCCTCGACCCGTTCGGCGCGGGTCTTGAGCTTGGTCGTGTCGAGCCCGGTATTGGGTTCGGTCACGGCAAAGCACATCTTCTCCGCGCCCGAGATGATCGGCGGGATCATGCGCTGCTGCTGCTCCGCCGTGCCGAACAGGGCGATCGGCTCAAGGCTGAAGACCGGGCCGTGGATGCTGGATGCGGCGGTCATGCCGCCGCCGGCCTCCGCCACCGCCTGCACCATGATCGCGGCCTCGGTAATGCCCAGACCCGCGCCGCCGGTGGCTTCGGGCATGGCGATGCCCAGCCAGCCGGCGTCGGCCATCGCCCGGTGGAAATCGAACGGGAAGACGGCGTCCTTGTCCCGTTCCAGCCAATAATCGTCGGGGAACTGGGCACAGAGCTGGAACACCGCGTCGCGGATGTTTCTCTGGTCTTCGGTCAGGGCAAAATCCACGTCTCTGGGGGCCTTCTGCTGGCGTCTGGATGATCGCCTGCGGGTATCATCCGGCCTCCCGCGCGCACAATCGGGCGGCCCCACATATCGGTGGGGCGAAGGGGTTGCGCGTGGATTTCGCCGCGCCCTTGGCCTAGCCCCAAGGCAGTGAAGGGGAGAGGATGATGGACGCGACGCACATGCCGAAAGGGCCGCTGGCCGGGATCCGCGTGGTGGACCTGACGGCGATGGTATTCGGCCCCTATGCGACCCAGATCATGGCCGACATGGGCGCCGATGTGATCAAGATCGAACCGCCGGCCGGCGATGCGACGCGCTATATCAATGCCGGGCCGACGCCCGAGCTGGGCGGCGTCTTCACCAACGTCAATCGCGGCAAGCGCAGCCTGGTGCTGGACCTGCGGCAGGAGGAGGACAAGGCGACGCTGCGCGCGCTGATCGCCACCGCCGACGTCTTCATCCATTCGATGCGCGGCAAGGCGATCGCCAAGCTGGGCTTCGACTATCAGGCGGTGAAGGCGATCAGGCCCGACATCGTCTACACCAATTGCTATGGCTATAGCCGGCGCGGGCCGGACGGCGACAAGCCTGCCTATGACGACACGATCCAGGCCGAGTGCGGCATCCCGCATTTGCAGCAGCTGATGACCGGCAAGCCCGATTTCATGGCGACGATCATCGCCGACAAGGTGGCGGGCCTCACTGGCCTCTATGCGACGATGATGGCGCTGTTCCACCGTGAACGCACCGGCGAGGGGCAGGAGGTGGAAGTCTCCATGTTCGAGACCATGGCGTCCTTCATGCTGACCGAACATGCGAGTGGCATGCTGTTCGAGCCGCCGCTGGGGCCGGCCCATTATCACCGCGTCGTCGCCCGCAATCGCAAGCCCTATGCGACCAAGGACGGCCATGTCGCCGCGCTGGTCTATAATGACAAGCATTGGAACGCCTTCGTCGCGGCCGTGAACCCGCCCTGGGCGACCGACGAGTTCGACACGCTGGCCAAGCGGGCGAAGCAGATCGACCGGGTCTATGGCCTGCTGGGCGAAACCTTTGCCGAGCGGACGACGCAGGAATGGCTGGAGCTGCTGGAGGAACTGCATATCCCGGCCGCGCCGCTGCGCACCACGGACGAACTGTTCGACAATGCGCATCTCAACGCCATCGGCTTTTTCGAGACGGTCGATACGCCGCAGGGGCCGGTCCGCTTCCCCGGCGTGCCGACCTGGTTCTCGCAGACGCCGGGCCGGGTCGCGGGCGGCGCGCCGGAACTGGGGGCGCACAGCCGGGAGGTGCTGGACGAACTGGGCGTGGGCGCTTCCGGCGCCTGATCGCCCCATCGGCATGGCGATGGGTTGGGGCGCTGCCTTGGCGCTCCCCAGCCCAGCCTTTACCACTTCATCCAAGCAAGAAATCTGGGTGAGGCATGGCATGGTTGAGGCTGCTGAAATGACGCGCGCGGGCTTCCCGCTGGAAATCAGCGATCCCGAGCGCATTCCCACGGCACGCTATTATGACGCGGATTTCTATCGCCGCGAATGCGAGGAATTGTGGCCCCATGTCTGGCAGATGGCCTGCCGCGTGGAGCAGGTGCCGGAGGTCGGCGACTGGATAGAATATAGCAATCTGGGCAAGTCCGTCATCATCGTGCGGACCAAGGACGGGATCAGCGCCTATCATAATGCCTGCCGCCATCGCGGCGTGCCGCTGACCGAGGGCAGCCATGGCAATTGCAAGGGCAAGGGCTTCATCTGTCCCTTCCATGGCTGGCGCTGGAATATCGAGGGCAAGAATACATTCGTCTATGGCCGGCACATGTTCAGTGAGCATCAGCTGGACGAGCAGGATCTGGCCCTGCGCCCGTGCCGCACCGAGATCGAGATGGGCTGCGTCTTCATCAATTTCGACGATGACGCGCCGTCGCTGCGCGAGCAGCTCGGCCCGCTCGCGGTGGGGCTCGATGCCTATAATGCCGAAAAGATGCGCGCCGAATGGTGTTTCGGCACGGTGCTGCCGGCCAATTGGAAGGTCGCGATGGAAGCCTTCATGGAAGGCTATCATGTCATGCGCACCCATCCGCAGCTGCAGCAGAAGGTGCCGATCCTCTACAACATGATGTACGGCATGGACACGGGCGGGATCGGCGTGCCGATCAATCCCAACCGGTCGATGAAGGAAAATATCGTCGACCAGGTCGACCATATGCAGCTGCTGAGCGAGGGCATGGCCGGCATGTGCCATGCCAAGGATGTCGCTGTCGCCCGCACCCTGATCGACGTGGACCTGCCCGAAGACCCGCAACAGGCGATCATGCACTGGTTTGGCATGGTCAATCATTGCGTGACCCAGGCCGGGCAGGCGCGCGGCGAACCCACGCCCGATCTCAACAAGCTGGCGGTGGAAACCCCGGTCAAGTCGGTGGAATTCATCTTCCCCAACTATTTCCTACTGCCCTTCCTCTCCAGCATGGCAGCCTATCGCATCCGCCCGCTCGGCCCGGAAAGCTGCATGTTCGAACTCTGGTCGCTGACCCATTTCCCCGAAGGACAGGAGCCGCCGGTGGTGATGGAGCCGGTGATGCTGCCCTATGACAGCGATCAGTTCCCGATGATCCCGCGCCAGGATTATTCCAACATCCCGCTGCAGCAGAAGGGGCTGCATGCCGAGGGCTTCGACTTCATGCGCTTGTCCAAGGTGATCGAAGGGCTGATCAGCAATTATCAGCGGATCATCGACGGCTATATCCGGCATGAACCCATGGATAAGCTGAGCGCGGCGACGCAGAAGCTGGCCGGCAATTTCGACGGGCCGGTGCTCGACCTGGGCTTCTGAGCCGGCGGGAGGCGGGGTCATGAAATTCGCCTTCGGCATGCCCCGGCTGATCGAGCTGAAGGCGACGATGCAGCCCTGGGAATTGTCGGTTAGCGGAGCGGACCAGACGCGGCTGGCGAAGCTGGCCGACGATCTGGGTTACGACATGATCAGCGTGCCGGAACATTTCCTGATCCCGCGCGCCCATGTCGACCTGTCGGGGCCGCATCATTTCCATGCCTATGCGGCGATGGGCTATTATGCCGGGGCGACCAGCCGCATCCGCATCAACAGCTCGATCGCGATCCTGCCGCTGCAGCATCCCGCGATCACCGCCAAGGCGCTGTCGACGATCGACTGGCTGTCGGGCGGCCGGGCGATGGTGACCTTCGGCGCGGGCTGGCTGGAGCAGGAGTTCGACCTGCTCGGCGTCCCCTTCCACCAGCGCGGGCGGATGTGCGACGAATATCTCGCCGCGATCGTCGAGCTGTGGACCAGCGACGATCCGCAGTTCGAGGGCGAGTTCGTCTCCTTCCGCGATGTCGCCTTTGCTCCGCGCCCGGTGCAGCAGCCGCATCTGCCGATCTGGATGGGCGGGGAGGCCGACGCGGTGCTGAAGCGCGCCGCCCGTCATGCCAGTGGCTGGTGGCCCTATCTGACCAGACCTGAGGATATTCCGGCGAAGATCGACTTCATCAAGTCGCAGCCGGGCTATGACGGCCGGCCGTTCGACGTGATGTACGGCTTTGCCACCAGCCGGGTCGGTGAGGGCCATGCCGTGGTCGACGATCCGCGCGCCCGGCCGGGCATGACCGCGCCGGAGATCATCGACCGGCTGGGCTGGTTCGCGACGCTGGGCGTCACCATGAGTTCGGTGCCGATCCCGGCGGTGCGCAGCATCAGCGAATATGAGGATTATGCCCGCTGGGTGATCGAGGAGATCAAGCCCAAGCTGAGCTAACCCCAGAGCGCGTCGGCGGCGTCCAGCGCCTGGCGGCCGCGTCCACCCAGATCGCCGATCAGCGCCTTGAGCCGATAGGTCCACAGGTGCAGTGGATGCTCCAGCGTCATGCCCATGGCGCCCAGGAACTGGTGGAAGTCATAGACGCAGCTGCGCGCCGATTCCTGCGCATGCAGCGCCGCCAGCGCTGCGTCCCCGGCATCGAGCGTGCCGGCCGCCTTCATCGCCAGCCAGTAAAGGCCATTGGCGCGCACCTGCGCCTCGGCCAGGCGATGGCGCAGCGCCTGGAAGGTGGCGAGCGGGCGGCCGAATTGCTGGCGATCGGTGACATAGGTCGCCGTGCTGTCGAGCGCGGCGGCGAGCAGGCCCGCCGCCTCCGCCGCCAGCGCCACGCGCCAGCGGGTGCGGACGTCGTCGGCCAATACGGCGTGAACGGCAAGGTCGTCCGGCTGGGCGATCAGGCTGCCCATCGGATAGGCATAAAGCGCTTCCGGTTCGGCCCGGATATGCTCAGTCGCTGCGACGAAGCTGCGCACCCGGTCCGGTCCGACCAGCAGCACCATCGCGCCCGGCGTAAGGAAGCGGACCGGGCGATGGGTCTTGCCTTCCTCCACCAGGCAGAGCGGGCGCTGCGTCGCGTCGCCCAGCAATGGGCGGATGAGGGCGCTGGCCGCCGCCTCTACCGTCTGCGGCAGGCGCGCCAGCCGCTCGACCACCAGCGCGGCGCTGATCGCGCCGAGGTCGGGATCGAAGCCGATGTCGAGGAAGCCGCCTTCGGCGAGGTCACGGTCCAGCGCCTCGCTGGCCAGGGCAAAGCCCGCCTCATGCAGCGTCGCGCCGGCATAGGGCCGGGTCAGCGTGTCGATCGCGTCGAGAATCGCGATCTGGTCGTCGGTCAGGGACAGGTCCATCAGCGCGGCTCCCGCGGCAGTTTGAGCACATCGCTGGCGATGATGTTGAGCTGGATTTCCGCCGCGCCGGCGGCGATGCCCGCGACGATCCCGCGCTGATGATGCATTTTGAGATAGGGGTGGGCGTCGGCCAGTGCCTGCGGCAGATATTCGACGATGAATTCGCATACCCGCCGTTCGGCCATCACCGTGGCGAAACGGGCGGAGCTGGATTCGGCGCCGATTGCCTCGCCCCGGCAGCGGCGGTCGACGATCGCATAGCTGGCCATTCGTGCCGCTTCGCACAGGGCGGCGGCATGGGCGGCCTCGATCCGCACCGCCTCGCCGGCAAATTCGCCTTGTGCCTGGAGCAGCGCCACCGCCCGGTCGAGCGCCGCGCGGGCGAGGGCATAGCGCGGAATGCCGAGCCGCTCATTGGTGAGCGAATAGCCGATAATCTCCCAGGCCTGGCCTTCCTCGCCCAGCCGCGCCTCAACCGGCACGACGACTTCGTCGAAGAAGACCTCATGAATGTCGCCCTCGCCGATCAGCGAGGGGATTTGCCGCACGGTGATGCCGGGCGTGTCCATCGGCACCAGCAGGATGGAAATGCCCTGCTTGCGATCGTCGCTGGTGCGGCAGACCAGGAAACAGGTGTCGGCCAGGCCCGCATAGCTGGTCCAGATCTTCTGCCCCGACACGCGATAGACATCGCCGTCGCGGGTCGCGCGGGTGCGCAGCGAGGCGAGGTCGGAGCCGGAACCGGGTTCGGAAAAGCCCTGGCACCAGAGCGCCCGGCCCTCGGTGATGGCGGGCAGATAGCGCGCCTTCTGCGCATCCGACCCATAGCGGATCAATGTCGGCCCGACCCAGTTGACGTTCATATATTGGCCGCCGCGCGGTTCGCCCGCGATCCACATTTCCTCGGCCAATATGGTTTGGTGCCAGGGATCGAGCCCTTGGCCGCCAATCTCCCTGGCCCAGTGCGGGGTCAGCAGGCCTTCGTCGGCGAGGCGCCCGCAGAAAGTGCGGGCATAGTCGGTCAGCGCGGGCGAGGCCGGGCCATGCTGCGAGAAACGCTCCCAGTCCTCCGGCAGCGTCGCGGCGAGAAAGTCGCGCAACCGCTGGCGAAAAGCCTCTTCATCCTGCGTCCATTCAAAATTCATTGGTCCACGCATCCCCTGCCGAACAGGGATGCGATACTTAAGAGCAGCGCGCCGCGACAGGGCGGCGGGCAAGAGAACGCCCCGGTGATGGGCTTGGGCCGGGTCTTGCCGCGCTCCACCGGCTTGGGCAGCTTTCGGGCATGAGCGAGCGCGATTTCAAAATGGCAGCCTCCCTGGATGAGGTGCCGCTGGGCAAGACCAAAAGCGTGACCATCGACGGACGGACCATCCTGTTGTGCAACAGCGACGGGCAGATTCATGCCATCGCCGCGCTCTGTTCCCATGCCGACGAACCGCTGGCCTGCGGCCGCATTCGTCTCGGCTGGATCGCCTGCCCGGCCCATGGCGCCCGGTTCGACCTGGAGACCGGCGCGCCGCTGACCGGCCCGGCGAGCGAACCGATCGCCACCTATCCCGTCCGCATCGTCGACGACATGATCGAGGTGGCGATCTAGCGCCATCGCCTTGGGGATATCGCCGGCCGCCATCTTGCGGGGGGCCGCGCAATTGGGCCTAGCGTCGGGCATGAGAGGAACCGGAACGGGATGGAGGGGCAGGCTTTGACCGACGCGCTCGACAGGCTGCGGATGGAGGTGCGCCAGTGGCTGGCCGACAATGCGCCGCACGGCTGGCGTGAGCGCAGCAGCAGCGAGGCCGCCTTCCTGCAAATCCAGCGCGACTGGTTCGCCAAGCTGGTCGAGGGCGGCTATGCCGTGCCGCACTGGCCGGCGGCGTGGCCGGGCGGCGGCCGCTCGCTTGCCGAACAGAAGATCCTCTACGAGGAACTGGCGCGCGCCGATACGCCGCGGCTGCTGCTGTCCTTCATGTCGACCTATCATGCCGCCTGCACCCTGTTCGAATGGGCGAGCGAGGCGCAGCAGGCGCTGCTGATCCCGCGCATCCTGGCCGGCGAAATCTGGTGCCAGGGCTTTTCCGAGCCCAATGCCGGGTCCGACCTGGCCAATGTCCGCACCCGCGCCGAGCGGGTTGGCGACACATATGTGGTGAACGGCCAGAAGCTCTGGTCGACCATGGGCCAGTTCGCCGACAAATGCCTGTTGCTGGTGCGCACCAGCAATGACGGGCCGAAACAGGCGGGCCTCACCTATCTGTTGCTCGACCTCAAGGCGCCGGGCGTCACCGCGCGGCCGATCCACCAGATTCACGGTGACGAGGAATTTGCCGAGCTGTTCCTCGACAATGTCGAGATTCCCGTCAGCGACCGGCTGGGCGAAGAGGGGCAGGGCTGGGCGGTGGCGCAATCGACCCTCTCGTCCGAACGTGGCCTGACGCTGCTGGAGTTGAGCGCCCGGCTGCGTGGCGCCTTGTGGCGGCTCGGCGACCTGATCCGCGCGCAGGGCCGGCAGGACGATCAGGGCATAGTGCGCGACTTCGGCCGGCTGAGCGCCAAGGTGGATGCCAGCTGCGCCGTCGCCGACCAGTTCCTCGCCAACCGCATCGCCGGGATCGAGCGGGTCGGCGACGCGTCGATCGTCAAGCTGTCCTACTCCCGCACGCTGCGGGAATTCACATCGCTCGGGATTCGGCTGGGCGGCATAGAGGCGCAATATCACAGCCCGATCACCTTTGGCGGCGGCATGGAGACCGGCAACTGGATGGCCGATTTCATGAACAGCTATGCCTGGACCATCGCCGGCGGCAGCGACGAGGTGCAACGCAACATCATCGCCGAACGGCTGGTCGGCATGCCGCGCGAACCCAAAAGCTGGACCTTGAAGGAGGGCGCGGCATGACCATGACCCGCGCGGAAGTGCAGGATGCGGCCGACAAGGCATTCGGCCAGAGCGATCTGGCCCCGGATGCGGCGCAGAGCTGGGCGCTGATCGCCGAGATGGGCTGGCTGATGATGGGCGTGCCGGAGGAACTGGGCGGCCTGGGCCTCGGCCGCGAGGCGGCGGGCGTCATCCATCAGGGCGTGGGCAAGGCGCTGGTGCCCGGCCCCGTGCTGGCGCAGATGCTGACGATCGAGGCGCTGGTCGCTGCCGATCATCTGCCGGAGCGCGAGGCGCTGATCGCCGACGCCATGGCGGGCGAGGTGATGACCACATCGCTGGCGGGCGGGCTGGATGGCGCTGAGCGCCTGACCTGCGTGCCCGATGCCGATACCGCCAGCCATATTTTGCACGTCACGGCCGATCGGGTGGCGCTGGTGCCGGCGGAGCAGGTTGCCGTCACCTATCGGGAAGGCTGGGACAAGAGCCGTCGCCTGTTCGGTGTCGTCCTTGAAGGCCCCGGCCTCACGCTGGCGCAGGGCGATGCCGCCCGCGCGCTGGCCGATCGGATCGAGGCGCTGCGCCTCTTCTGTCTGGCGGGCGACAGCCTGGGCGGCGCGGAGGCGGCGCTGGCCATGACCGTCGCCTATCTCGAAACGCGGCAGCAGTTCGATCGGCCGCTGGCGCTGTTCCAGGCGCTCAAGCATCGCGTCGCCGACATGCGGACGCAACTGACCGCCGCCGACGCCCTGTTCTGGAGCCGGGCGCAGCAGGCCGACGTCGATATCATCGCGCTGGGCGCGCTCAAGGCGCTGGCCTGCGCCGTCTATCGGCTGGTCGCGGAAGAGGCGATCCAGCTCCATGGCGGTATTGGCCTCACCATGGAACATCCCTGTCACCTGTTCCTGAAGCGCGCGATGCTGAATGGCGCGCTCGGCGGCGATGCGGATCATTGGGACGAACGGACCGGCAGGGCGGTGCTGGAGGCCGCAGCCTGAACCGGTAAAAAGGGAGAGGAAGCGATGCGTCGATCGATTGCAATGGGCATGACAGCCCTGTCAGCGCTACTGATGGCCGGCATGGCGGGGGCGCAGCAGGACGGCGCGCCTGCAACCCCGGCAAGCGCCGCCGAAGACCCGCTCTTCACCCAGCCCTATATCGACATCGACGAATGGCGCGATGCGCCGGTGCGGCACCGCTATGTCCATGGCGGGTTCAAGGGGACGGAAACCCGCTTCTCCTTCTATTTCCCCGACAAGGCGCACTATCAGGGCCGCTTCTTCCAGCACATCACCCCGGTCCCGGATGACGAGAATCTGGCGCAGAAGCTGACCGACGGCGAGGAAAATTATATCGGCTTCTCCATCGCGTCGGGCGGCTATTATGTCGAGACCAATGGCGGCGGCCGCGACCAGGTGGGCATGCCGGGCAAGCCCAACGATTTCACCATCGCCGCCTATCGCGCCAATGCCGCTTCGGCCCGCTATTCGCGGGTCGTCGCGCAGCAGATGTACGGCGGCAAGCGCCCCTATGGCTATGCCTTTGGCGGCAGCGGCGGCGGCTTCCGCACGGTCGGGTCGATCGAGAATACGACCGGCGTGTGGGACGGCGTCGTCCCCTATGTGCTGGGATCGCCGATGGCGCCGCCCAACATGTTCTCCGTGCGGATGCGCGCGATGCGGGTTCTCAACGACAAATTCCCCAAGATATTGGATGCGGTCGAACCGGGCGGCTCGGGCGATCCCTATGCCGGGCTGACGCCGCAGCAGGCGTCGGTGTTGCGCGAAGTGACGGCGATGGGGTTCCCGACGCCCAGCTGGTTCGGCTGGAAGACGATGGGCATCCACGGCTTTGCCGCCCTCTATGGCGGGATGGTGATGGCCGACGCCGGCTATTTCACCGATTTCTGGACCAAGCCGGGTTATCTTGGCCATGATGACCCGAAGAGCTTCGAGGGCTATCGGCTGCAGCATGATGCGACCATTGCCGCGCCGATCAGCGCGGCGCAGGCAGCCGAACTGAAGCTCGACACCCGCATCACCGATGGCGCCGCCAATGTCGACAATGCCTTTGCCGCGCTGCAGGGCCGGGCGGCGCAGCGCATCGTCGCTTTCCGCCTGTCGAGCCCGCCGCCCGCCACCTATTTCGTCGGCGGTGACCTGATCGTCGGGTCGGGCACGGCGCAGGGCAAGCGGCTGACGATCAACCGGATCGCCGGCGATGTCGTGATCCTGGGCGTGGTGGACGATGCCGTGGTCGACCTTCTGAAGGCCGGCGACAAGGTCCGCGTCGACAACAGCAATTTCCTCGCCGCCGAAACCTATCACTGGCATCAGGTGCCGCCCGTCGATGCCGGCTATCCGGTCTGGGACCAGTTTCGCGGGCCCGATGGCAAGCCGCTCTATCCGCAGCGCCCCTTCCTGCTCGGCCCGCTTTTCACTGCGGCGACCACTGGCAAGCCGATGGGCCAGCCGCCGATGACCGGGCAGTTCCAGGGCAAGATGATCCTGGTCGAAAATCTGTGGGATCGCGAAGCCATGCCCTGGCAGGGTGACTGGTATCGCCAGCGGGTGATCGCTGCGCAGGGCGCGGGCGCAGACCAGAATTTCCGCATCTGGTTCACCGACCATGCGCTGCACGGCGACAGCAGCAAGCAAGAAGACCCGACCCGCACGGTCAGTTATCTGGGCGTGCTGGAACAGGCGCTGCGCGACCTGTCCGCCTGGGTGGAAAAGGGCATCACCCCGCCCGCCAACACCGCCTATCGCATCGATCATGGCCAGGTGATCGTGCCGGCCGATGCGGCGGCACGGGGCGGCATCCAGCCGGTCGCCAGCGTCACCGCCAATGGTGGCGCGAAAGCCGTCGTGAAGCCCGGCGCGGCCGTGACCTTCCGCGCGACCATCAGCGTACCGCCGGGCACTGGCCGGATCGTGTCGGCGGAATGGGATTTCGACGGCAGCGGCGCCTTTGCCGAGAAGGCGAAGCTGCCCGGCGGTTCGGGCAGCAGCCTGACCCTGACCACACGCCACAGCTTCGCCGCGCCCGGCACCTATTTCCCCGCGCTGCGCATCGCGTCGGAGCGCAAGGGCGACGCCGCCACACCCTATGCCCGCATCCAGAATCTGGGCCGGGTGCGGGTCGTCGTCCAATAGCGGCAGAGGTGGCGCCGCATCATGTGGCGCCCCTGTCCCGTCAGTTCGACACGTCAGGGCATTGGCCCGGACGTTTTTCTTCCTTGCCGGCCTTGAACCAGCGGGTCGACTGGGCATCAACGGACTCGTCATAATAGCAGACCTCGGCCGTGCCGCTGGCCGGGTCGACCAGGGTCAGCCATTGGTGCGGGCCGCAATTATGGATTTCGCACGACCAGGCCGCGACCTTGCCGTCGACGGTCGCGATCGGCGAGGACGGGCCGCCCTCTTCCAGCACCCATTTGCGCACCGCCTTGTCCGCGACCGCCGCCTTCACCGCCGCGACCACGGCGGGATCATCGTTCCAGCTATGGGCGCCGACCTTGTCGAAGGGATATTTGCCGACATAGGGGCTGAAGGCGTCCCCTTTGGAAGCGGCGGCATTGGTCGCGTTGGCGGCGTTCGCCATGGCATTTTCGACCGCGTTGACCGCATTGTCGGCGGCATTGTCGGCCGGGCTGTTCTTCTCGCCGCTGCAGGCGGCCAGCGTGGCAGACAGGAGGACGGGCAGGGTCAGGACGGTCCAGAGGCGGTGGCGGGTCATCGGCGGTCCTTTGCGCGGTAGGGATGACCCCATGGTGGGGCGGGACGCGGCAGCGAGCAAGCGCGATTGCGCCACGGGCGCGGAAATTGGCGGCTGATCCGTCTGTAGGGGCAGATGATCTTCGATTGCGAAAGGCCCCCTGCCCGATGCGTTTTCCCCCTGCCCTGATCCTGCTCGCCGGCCTGGCTGCCGCACCCGCCGCCGCCCAGACCGCGGCCCCCGCCGACGGCCCGTTGAAGGTGGAAAATTACTACCGCGTCAAATGGGGCGGGATGGGCCAGTTCCTGACCACCTATCACAAGCAGCATGAGGCGTTGCTGCGCGAGATGATGCGGCAGGGCTATATCAGCGAGGTCACGGTCGAGATGCCCTTCACCCATATGGGCGGCAGCACGCGATGGGACGTGCGCACCACCATCGTCTACAAGCATGGCGCCGACGGCGTGGGCGCGGGTGAAGCGTACAAGGCAGCGATGGCGGCGGCCAAGGCACGGATGTTCCCCGACAAGGCGGCATTCGATGCCGAGGAGGCGAAGCACATGGCGGTGACGGAAGATCATTGGGACGTGGTGCTGGAACCCGCGCCATAAGGACCGACAGGCCATTTGGGGGCATCGCTGCGGCGGACCGTGAAGCTGTCGCGATTCATGGGTCAAATGCCCCCTTTTCCTTTGCCCGAAGCCACGCCATGTTGGGGTGGAGTAAAGTGCATCGCGGGAGGCAGGCAAACGCATGTTCGGCGCATTGTGGAATCGAATCTTCGGCAAGACCAACGCCCCCGAGCAAGAGCCCGCCCTTCCCCCCTATGATCCGCTCGCGGCGCTGCGCGACCAGGTGTGGCGCGACGTCGCCGGGGGATTTCATGACGATGACGCGATCCTGACCGCCGCCCACGACACGTTCGTCGAGGAACTGCCCGGCCCGACCCTGCGCCGCGAGGCATCGGCCGCGCTGCGGCAGGCGCTGGCCGAACATAATGCCGCCGAAAAGGCCTGGCCCGACATGACCGATTGCGACCGGCTGGACGCCGCCTTTGCCGCGCTGGAGGCCGAAGGCGTGATCGCGCGGCAGAATTTCACCTGCTGCGGCAGTTGCGGCGCGATCGAGATCTGGGACGAGATCGAGGAAGCGATCGGCGAAGGGCGCCCGGCCGAGGGCTATGCCTTTTTCCACATGCAGGACACCGAGGCGGCGGTCGAGGGCGAGGCGCTCTACCTCAATTACGGTGCCTGCGCGGCGGGCGAGGCGGCAGCGCTCGATATCGGCCGACGGATCGCCGCCCAGCTCGACGCCCATGACCTGGCGGTCGATTGGGACGGCAGCTGGAGCATGCGCATCCAGGTGGTACTCGACTGGAAGAAGCGCCGCACCCTGCGCATGCTGGAGGCCTGAACCGGCGGGCGGACGCCGGTTCGCCCCAGGGTCACGCCCGAAGTTCACAGCGTTATCGACCTTTTCGGGGGATTTGCGCCGCTTTTGCACCGGCCGCGCGTCACCCACGCGCCTGTTCTGCATCAGAACGCACCACCGGGGCGACGCATAGCGCGCCCATGATGCCCCGGTGACGCGACAGCTTTGCACCTGTTTTGCACCGATATGCCTCAGCGCCGCGTCGCGGCCTGGGGGCGAAGCTGGGTGGCGATCGGGTCGGCCATCGCCTGGGCATGGAGCGCCAGCGCGTTGCTCCAGTCCCGGTCGAAGGCGGTGCCGACAAGGCGACGACGCAGGCGATGCGCGCTGGAGGGCGACATGCCGACCATGCGCGCGGCCTGGGCCACGCTGCCGCTCTGGTAGAGGGCGGTCAGGAAGGTTCGCTGCCGGGCCGGGGTCCAGCGGGCCGGGGTGAAGATGGCCGGCGCGGGCTGCGCGGGCGGGCGAGCGGGGAGGTTCTGTGTCATTCCCCAGGGTAGATCAGAGGATCGCCGTGTAGGACAGGGGATATTGGCGCCGGGGTGTCAGGGGGCGAGATGGTGGCGGAACCAGTCGGCCAGTTCTTCCTCCGACAGGGTGCCGGGTGCCAGTTCCATGAAGGCCACGACCAGTTCAGCATCGGCCGCGGTCAGGCCATGACCGTTCAGCAGCAGGAAGGTTTCGCTGACCACCGCCGCAATCCGCTTGTTGCCATCGACAAAGGGATGGTTGCGCGCCAGCCCATAGGCGTAAGCAGCCGCCAGGGCAGCGGCATCCGGTTCACCATAATGGGCGAGTTGCTCGGGCCGCGCCATCGCGCTTTCGAACAGGCCGCGATCGCGCAGCGCATCGCCGCCCCCGCCATGTTCGGCAATCTGCTCGGCATGGGCGGCTTCCGCCACGGCGGGCGTGATCCAGACCCAATCGGGCCGGGCCATTATTTCGCCAGTTCGCGCAGCGCCCGCTTGCGCCGCGCCATGACTTCCCGCGCAGCGGCCATCTGCGCCTCGAAATCCGGCTCGGCGGCCGATAGTTCGATACCGCGCGACGTGAGGACAACCGAAAGGCTGTCACCAGCCGCCGCCTGGAGATGCGCCAGCAATTCCTTGGGCAGGATCACCCCGGCGCTATTGCCGATCTTCGTGATCTTGAGGGGCATGTTCATACGCGGGTTATAACTGAGATGGCGCTTCACGACAACGTTCACCGGCATCATCCGCTAAGTCTCTGAAACTGAATCAGTTTAAATTCTTGAAAAAAAAGGTAGAATCATTATTATAAGAAATGGTCTGAAACTCGGCACAACCGGGAAGTAGGACTGACCCGGCGGGTAGCTTCGGTTATCCGCCCTTTTTATAGTTACACAATGCCCAGCGCGTTTGACTTGCTTGCCGCCGTGTTCAAAACCGGCTGGAGACGGTCAAAGTATAGATGACCACCCTTACGCTTGACGTAGCTGTTAGGTGCATATTTTTGCTGCAAAAAATAAGCACATATGTCGGCCATCTGAATTGCCAAAGACGCCTTTGAATCTTTCCCGTGAGGATCTTCAATAATCTTAGTGATTGGGATATTTCTCGTTCCACCATAAGAGCTTGGAATTGGATTATATACAGCCATTCGCCTAACCATGCGGGAAAGCTTTTCTCCTGCCGTCGCATCGGTCAATACTAGACCAAAATCATCCCGATATTTCCCAGGGTAGTTACCAAAGAACAGCGTATTCTCAAATCTTTGAAACAAAACACCCCAAGCACTTTGAAAAACGTCATAATCTGCAGGCTTCCCTGCCTTATCAACAATTACGTTTGTAATTGAAATTTCAGGTATTTTTGCCAATTCGTCAATGGCATTTCTCAAAATAGATAACCTATGATGCTTGGCCAAACCATGTACCGGACTCCTGATATATTCAGAAGCATGCAACTCCGTACGAATGGGCAGCCCATAGACACTTTTCAGCGTCTTTCGCAATGCAATCAACCTGTCAATGAATGGTCGCCATCGTCGCTCATGAACAACGATCCCACTTAACGCAAAATAACGCGTTGGAGATCCAACAAGCCCTGTGTCACCACTTTCATCGACATACATCAGGTACATGTTTTCATGCTATTGCATGTGGAAGGATTATCAAGACCCTTCCACATCCATTTTCAATCTACCAATTCATCAATCATGCTCCCTGCCACCGGCGCCCATATAGAGTTCGCTGCCGGTTTCCTTGAAGAGTTTGCTCATCTCTTCCATGCCTTTCAAGGCCGCGGCCTTGCTGGCTTCGGCGACTTCGGCGCCCGTCAGGCCCGCCGCCAGGAAGCCGTCGGCGGGCTGGTTCTTCTTCGCCGCGAAATCCCTCACTTCCTGCGTGATCTTCATCGAGCAGAATTTGGGGCCGCACATCGAGCAAAAATGGGCGCTCTTGGCGCCTTCGGCCGGCAGGGTCTGGTCATGATATTGTTCGGCCGTGTCGGGATCGAGCGACAGGTTGAACTGGTCGCGCCAGCGGAACTCGAAACGCGCACGGCTGAGCGCGTCGTCGCGGACCTTGGCGGCCGGATGCCCCTTTGCCAGGTCGGCGGCGTGGGCGGCGAGCTTGTAGGTGACGACGCCGACCTTCACGTCGTCACGGTCGGGCAGGCCCAGATGCTCCTTGGGCGTGACGTAGCAGAGCATCGCCGTGCCATACCAGCCGATCTGCGCCGCGCCGATCCCTGAAGTGATATGGTCGTAGCCCGGCGCGATGTCGGTGGTGAGCGGCCCGAGCGTATAGAAGGGCGCTTCGCCGCAGACCTGGAGCTGCTTTTCCATATTCTCCTTGATCTTGTGCATGGGGACATGGCCCGGCCCTTCGATCATCACCTGCACATCCTGTTTCCAGGCGCGGTGGGTCAGTTCACCCAGCGTGTAGAGTTCGGAGAATTGCGCTTCGTCATTGGCGTCGGCGATCGATCCGGGGCGCAGGCCATCGCCCAGCGAATAGGCGATGTCATAGGCCTTCATGATCTCCGTGATCTCGCCAAAATGCTCGTAGAGAAAGCTCTCCTTGTGGTGCGCCAGGCACCATTTCGCCATGATCGACCCGCCGCGCGAGACGATGCCGGTGACGCGCTTGGCCGCCATCGGGATGTAGGCGAGGCGCACGCCGGCATGGATGGTGAAATAGTCGACGCCCTGCTCGGCCTGTTCGATCAGCGTATCGCGGAAGATGTCCCAGGTCAGGTCTTCGGCGATGCCGCCGACCTTTTCGAGCGCCTGATAGATGGGCACGGTGCCGATCGGCACGGGCGAGTTGCGGATGATCCATTCGCGGGTGTCGTGGATGTTGCGGCCGGTGGAGAGGTCCATCACCGTGTCGGCGCCCCAGCGGATCGACCAGACCAGCTTGTCGACTTCGGAGGCGACGTCGGATGCGACGGCCGAGTTGCCGATATTGGCGTTGATCTTCACCAGGAAATTGCGGCCGATCGCCATCGGCTCGGATTCCGGGTGGTTGATGTTGGACGGGATGATAGCGCGGCCGCGGGCGACCTCATCGCGGACGAATTCGGGCGTCACATAGTCGGGGATCGACGCGCCCCAGCTTTCGCCGTCGCGGACATATTCGGCGAGGCGGGCGCGGCCGAGATTTTCGCGTTCCGCCACATATTCCATTTCCGGGGTGATGATGCCGCGGCGGGCATAGTGCATCTGCGAGACGTTGGCGCCGGGCTTGGCGCGCAGCGGGCGCTTCACGACATTGGGGAAGGGCTGGACGCCGCCCGAACGATCGGGGCCTTTGAGGCCATTATCCTCCGGCTTGATCTCGCGCGCATCATATTCCTCGACATCGCCGCGCTCGCGGATCCAGTCACGACGCAGCTGCTGGAGGCCCGCCATGATATCGATATGCGCGTCCGGATCGGTATAGGGGCCGGACGTGTCATAGACGCGGACAGGCGGCTCGCCGCTCCCCGGCTCGAGATGAATCTCGCGCATGGCAACCTTGCGCGGGCCGACATGGATCTTCTTCGAGCCGCGAATCGGGCCTGTCGTGACGCGCATTTCGGTGCGGGCGGGGACGTCTGCCATAACTTCTCTCTCCTTCAGGCGGAAAGAGAGTGCGGGCGGTGTCACGGGATGAGTGGCACAACGCGCTTCCCTCCCTACGCCAGTGTCAACTGGATCAGGTTCAGCGGGTCGCGGCCACAAAGCCGCCTCTCAACCGTCTGCGGACGGTCCCCCGGGGATATGGGCAATGGATAGCGCAAGCGCGGCGGCAGGGGAAGCCCTTCGCGAGCCGATCGCCTTGCGCCGGGGCGATGGAGACCATAATTGGAAGGATATCCAGCAAGAGGCCGATCGTGCGGAACAGCCAGCCACCCCATCCCGATTCCGAGAAGGCCCGGCGCAAGGCGTTGCGGCACGAGATGCGGATGGTGGCGGTGCGGCCGCGGCGCTGGGGGCTGTGGCTGCTGACGCTGGGCGCACTGCTGCTGATCCTGCCCTCGGCCTTTGGCGTTCACAGCCTGATGGGCTGGTCGCCGATGCTGCTGGGGCTGGTCGCCTGCGCCGCGGCACTGCCGCTGCTGGTGGCGGGGGCGGTGTTGCGGCGGCGTTACCTGCGGGGACAGCTCGCGCAGGATTGAGGACAATGAGGGGGGGCACAATGAAGAGGTTTTTGACGATGGTTTCTGCTGCCCTGCTGACCGGCGCTGCTGCGCCCGCCCCCGCGCCTGCCGACGATCCGTTCGTCTGGCTGGAGGACTGGACCGGGCCGCGCGCAATGCAGTGGGTGGAGGCGGAGAACAAGGCGACCGTCGCCACGCTGCAGGGCGATCCGCGCTATGCCGGCTATTTCAAAGACGCGCTGGCGATCGCATCGGCCAAGGACCGGATCGCCATGCCGATGCTGATCCATGGTCGCATCTATAATTTCTGGCGCGACGCCGACCATCCGCAGGGCGTGTGGCGATACACGTCCGAGGCCGATTATGCGGCGGCGTCGCCGAGCTGGACGACCGTGCTGGACCTGGATGCGCTGTCGAAGGCGGAAGGCAGGAAATGGGTGTGGAAGGGCGCGACCATCCTCGACCCCGAGGAACGGATCGCGCTGCTGGCGCTATCGGACGGCGGCGAGGATGCGGTGCGGCTGCGCGAGTTCGACCTGATCGACGGCAAGTTCGTGCCGGGCGGGTTCGACATTCCCAACGCCAAGCAGAATGCCGAATGGCTGGACAAGGATAGGCTGCTGCTGTCGCGCGACTGGGGCGCGGAAAGCCTGACCAAGTCGGGCTATCCCTTTGTCATCAAGACACTGAAGCGCGGGCAGAGGCTGGAGGACGCGCAGGAAGTGTTTCGCGGCGCGGCGAGCGACCAGCTGATGTCGATGCCGATCCTGCTGAGCGATGGACAGGGCAATAGGGCGGCCTTCCTGTTTCGCGGCGTCACCTTCTTCGGCAACGAGACCTGGCTGCTGACGGCGCAGGGGACGAAGCGGCTGGCGCTGCCGGCCAAGAGCCAGCTGCAGGGCATGGTCGACGGGCAGGTGCTGATCCAGACCAGTGAAGCCTGGACCAGCGGCGGCGTGACCGTGCCAGCGGGGGCGCTGGCAAGCGTGGCGCTAAATACCTTGCAGGAGGGCGGGGTGCTGACGCCCGAGATATTGTTCGCGCCGACACCGCGCCAGTCGATCGACGGAGTGGTGGCGACGCAGAATCGGGTCGTGCTGAGCCTCAACGACAATGTGCGCGGGCGGGTGCGGGTCTATGCGCGCGGGGCCACGGGATGGACCGCGCAGCCGGTCGACCTGCCCGACAATGCGACGATCAGCACGGTTGCCGCGTCCGACAAGAGCGACAAACTCTATCTGAGCGTCGCAGGCTTCCTGGCGCCGACGACGCTGTGGGCGATGGACGCGGCTGATCCCAAGCCTGTGCAGGTGAAGGCGATGCCCGCGCGCTTCGATGCTGCGGGCCTTGTGGTCGAACAGTTCGAGGCGGTGTCGAGCGACGGGACCAAGATTCCCTATTTCATCGTCCACAAGAAGGGGATGACGCCCGACGGCAGCACGCCGACGATCATGACCGCCTATGGCGGCTTCGAGGTGCCGATGACGCCCAGCTATGCCGCGATCACCGGCAAGCTGTGGCTGGAGCGGGGCAATAGTTTCGTGCTGGCCAATATCCGGGGCGGCGGCGAGTTCGGCCCGGCCTGGCATGAGGCGGGCCTCAAGACCAGGCGCCAGATCATCTATGATGATTTCGCGGCGGTGGCGCAGGATATCTTCGCGCGCAAACTGTCCAGCCCGCAGAAGTTCGGCATCTATGGCGGGTCCAATGGCGGGCTGCTGATGGGGGTGGAATTCAACCAGCATCCCGAGCTGTGGAACGGGGTGGTGATCCAGGTGCCGCTGCTCGACATGATCCGCTATGAACAGATCGCGGCCGGCGCGTCCTGGGTCGATGAATATGGCAGCGTGTCGGTGCCCGAGGAAAAGGCGTTCCTCGAGAAGATTTCGCCCTATGCCAATATCCGCAAGGGAGTGGCCTATCCCACGCCCTATATCTGGACCACGACCAAGGACGACCGGGTCGGGCCACAGCATGCGCGCAAGTTCGCCGCGCGGCTGAAAGACTATGGCCTGCCCTATCTCTTCTACGAGGACACCGCCGGTGGCCATTCGGGCGACGCCGATATCGAACAGGGCGCGCGGTTGCAGGCGATGCAGATGGTCTATTTCAGCCAAAGGCTGGAGGGGAAATAGGGGCTAGGCCGCGTAGACAAATTCAGCGCGCGCCGAATGGCCGGGATGGTGGTGGGTTCAACGGGTGGCGGCAACACTTTAATCTTTTGGGGAAGATGGAGTGTCGCGATGAAGCAACGTCGTCGGATCTATTACACGGCCAGCCAGCGAGCGGAGATATGGGATCGCTGGCAGCGCGGGGAATCGATGAGTTCGATCGGGCGAAGGTTTGATCGAGCGTCATCGTCGGTATTTTCGGTGATTTCGCCGACCGGCGGCATCCGGCCCGCCGATCGCAAGCGTGGCAGTCGTGCGCTGAGCCTTGCCGAGCGGGAGGAGATATCGCGGGGCCTGAGCGTCAGGGAACCCTTGCGTGCGATAGCCCGGCGACTGGGCCGCTCGCCCTCGACGATCAGTCGCGAAGTCAGGCGTAATGGCGGTGTTGCACGGTATCGGGCGACGGCGTCCGATCAGGCGGCATGGGACCGTGCCTTGCGGCCCAAGCCCTGCAAGCTGGCTTGCTCGCCGTCACTGGCACAGGCAGTATCGGTCAAGCTGCGCCGCAAATGGTCACCGGAACAGATTGCGGGGTGGCTCAGGCGCAGCTTTCCCAAGGAGCCGCATAGGCAGGTGTCGCACGAGACCATCTACAGTAGCCTGTACATACAGGCACGCGGGGTTCTGAAGAAGGAACTGCTGGAGCATCTGCGCGCCCGACGCACCATTCGCAGGTCGCGGCACGCCAGCCTCAAGCGCAATGGCCTCGGACAGATCAAGGATGCCGTGTCGATCAGCGAGCGTCCCGCGTCGATCGAGGACCGCGCCATTCCCGGCCACTGGGAAGGCGATCTGATCGGAGGTGCGAAGAACAGCTACATCGCCACGCTGGTCGAACGGCATTCGCGCTATGTGATGCTGGTCAAGGTCGCCAACAAGGATACGAGGAGCGTCGTGTCGGCGCTGATCAGGCAGACGCAGCGCCTGGCGCGCGAACTCTACAAGTCGCTCACCTGGGATCGCGGCAAGGAACTGGCCGATCATCCGCGCCTCTCACTGGCTACCGATGTCGAAGTCTATTTCTGCGACCCGCAATCGCCCTGGCAGCGCGGCTCCAACGAAAACACCAACCGCCTGCTACGGCAATATTTCCCCAGAGGAACTGATCTGTCGCTATACAGCCAGGCCAAGCTGAGTGCCGTTGCACGGCAGCTCAACGAACGGCCAAGGAAAACGCTCGAATATCAAACGCCCGCAGAGCGTTTCCAAGCATGTGTTGCCGCCACCCGTTGAACCCACCGTGGTTAGGCGACGGTCCGGTTTGGAGGAGATGATCGACCATAGCTGATGCTGCGCGAAGAAGAATCGTTCGGCAACAATCGCCCCATAGTGGACGTCAAGCCCGGCGTGGCGCTAGGTCGAAGCACATCAGTGAAGAGGCCTCCGCCAAGAAAGTGCATCGGGGCGTGAGGGCATCGGGGACCGCATCGCCGAACGCGACGGTAAAGCTGTCTTTGTAACCTTGAGAATTGATCCCGATCCAAGACCATCCAAGGGGCTTGGCAACCGCGAAATCAAACGACGGGATCCTCTCCCATCCGCCACCACAGGGCAGGGCTGCGCGAGCAACAATAACTTGGTCGGTGTCTGGCTCCACCGTTACCACAACAGCCGTGGTTCCTACGCAAATTGCAACTGAAGCCCAACGTGCAGACCCATCATCCATAACGGTGGCGTCTAGCCCGAGCACATCGGTAACTTGCTCATGCGCGACTTCATCCCAATCGAAACGGAAAGAAACATGCTCTACCATACGAAATGGTAACTCGTCGGGCATCCGCCTTCCAACAGATTTCGCTATTCGACGTTCAACCTGCCATCTTAATGAGCGTCAGGTTCAGGGATACGGATGGCAATGATCGAGCGACCGACTTTGGTCGCTCCCTGCCAATCACGACCTGCATCATCCTGACGGAAGTCAGGATCCATTCGACGTTACACCCGCGCGAAAGCGCTGAATGGATCCCGGATCAAGCCTGCCCTGAGCCTGTCGAAGGGTCCGGGATGACGTCGGTTAAATGAGGGGATGGCCGGGCTGACGCGAACGGAAATTGCGAGAATCTTTGGCGAAGCGACAGTTTCGCATTGCATTGCAGCAAAGCGTGGTTTCTGATCGCATCATGCTCAAGGCCGCGCTGCACCACCTGACCGCCTATCGCTATAGCCGCCCGATCCGTCTGGGTCCGCAAGTGATAAGATTGCGGCCCGCGCCGCACAGTCGCACCAAGATCCCCAATTATGCGCTGAAGATCGAGCCGGCGAACCATTTCCTCAACTGGCAGCAGGACCCGCACGGCAACTGGCTGGCGCGGATCGTCTTTCCCGATCCGGTCGATCATTTCAGTATCGAGGTCGACCTGCTGGCCGATCTGGATATCATCAACCCGTTCGACTTCTTCGTCGAACCCTATGCGGAAAATTATCCCTTCACCTATGACGAGACGCTGGGGACGGACCTGGCGGCCTATTATGACGTCGAGGCGCAGGGGCCGTTGTTCGAGGCGCTGGTCGCGCAGCATGCGTCGTTCGAGGGGCGGACGATCGACTTCCTGGTCGATGTGAACAGCAAGCTGCAACAGCGCATCGGCTATGTCATCCGCATGGAAACCGGGGTGCAGACGCCCGAGGAGACGCTGGACATCGGCACCGGATCGTGCCGCGATTCGGCCTGGCTGCTGGTGCAGCTGCTGCGACGCCTCGGCTTTGCCGCCCGCTTCGTGTCGGGCTATTCGATTCAACTTGTCGCCGACGTCGAGCCGATCGAAGGGCCCAAGGGCGTCACCCAGGACGTGGTCGACCTGCATGCCTGGGCGGAGGCCTATGTGCCCGGCGCCGGCTGGATCGCGCTTGATGCGACCAGCGGCATGTTTGCGGGCGAGGGGCATATTCCGCTCTGCGCCACGCCCCATTATCGGTCCGCAGCCCCGATCAGCGGCATGGCCGAACCGGCCGAAGTCGATTTCAATTTCGCCATGAATGTCAGCCGCATTGCCGAGGCGGTGCGGATCACCAAGCCCTTTACCGAAGGGCGCTGGGCGTCGCTGATGGCGCTGGGCGAGCAGGTGGACGCGGACCTGATCGCGCAGGATGTGCGACTGACCACCGGCGGCGAGCCGACCTTCGTCGCGGTCGACGATCCGCAGGCGGGCGAATGGAATGGCGATGCCGTCGGCCCGACCAAGGCGGGCTATGCCGACCGGCTGATCCGGCGGCTGCGCGACCGCTTCGCGCCGGGCGCGCTGCTGCATCATGGCCAGGGCAAATGGTATCCGGGCGAAAGCCTGCCGCGCTGGGGCTATTCGATCTACTGGCGGGCGGACGGCGTGTCGATCTGGCGTGACGCCGGGCTGATCGCGGGCGAGCTGGAGGCGGGCGACAAGGCCATCAGCGCCGAGGATGCCGGCCGCTTCCTGACCGCCATGGCGGACGGGCTGGGGGTCGAGACGGACTTCGTCCAGCCGGTGTATGAGGATGCGCTGGCCTGGTCGGTGAAGGAGGCGGAACTGCCCGCCAATACCGAGCCGGGCGACCCCAAGTTCGACAATCCCGAGGAGCGCAGCCGGATGGTGCGTGCGTTCGAGGGCGGCCTTAGCAAGACGGTCGGCTATGTGCTGCCGATCCAGCGCTGGCAGACGCAGGCGAGTGCGCCGCGCTGGCAGAGCGAGGTGTGGAAGGTGCGGCGCAAGGCGCTGTTCGCGGTGCCGGGGGATTCGGCACTGGGATACCGCCTGCCGCTGGGCACCCTGCCCTATGTGCCGCCGTCCGATTTCCCCTATATCCACCCGCAGGACACGAGCGAACCGCGCGAACCGCTGGCAGATTATCGTGCTGAAGCGGAAGCCCCGGCCGAGCGGTTCGAGCGGTCCGAAGTCGCCGCCGCCGAGCATCAGGACCGGCAGGAACAGGTGTTCATCGAAGGGGCGGTGCGCACCGCCGTCACGGTCGAGCCGCGCGGCAATTTCCTGTCGGTCTTCATCCCGCCGGTGAAGACGCTGGACGATTATCTGGAGTTGATTGCGCAGGTCGAGAAGGTGGCCGAGGCGACGCGCATCCCGGTGCGGATCGAGGGCTATGCGCCGCCATCCGACCCGCGCGTCAATGTGCTGAAGGTGACGCCCGACCCCGGCGTGGTCGAGGTGAATATCCAGCCGGCGACAAGCTGGGCCGAGACGGTGGCGATTACCCAGGGCGTCTATGAGGATGCCCGCGAGGTGAAGATGACCGCCGACAAGTTCATGGTCGATGGCCGGTCGGTCGGCACCGGCGGCGGCAATCATCTGGTGCTGGGCGGGGCGAGCGTGAACGACAGCCCGTTCATCCGCCGGCCGGACCTCTTGAAGAGCTTCGTCCTCTACTGGCAGCGGCACCCCTCCCTCTCCTACCTGTTTTCCGGCCTGTTCATCGGCCCGACCAGCCAGGCGCCGCGCATCGACGAGGCGCGGCACGACAGCCTCTATGAGCTGGAGATCGCGCTGGCACAGGTGCCCAATCCGGTGCGCGACGGCGAGGACAAGCTGCCGCCGCCCTGGCTGGTGGACCGATTGTTCCGCAACCTGCTGGTCGACGTGACCGGCAACACCCATCGCACCGAAATCTGCATCGACAAGCTGTTCTCGCCCGATGGCCCGACCGGGCGCCTGGGCCTCGTCGAGTTTCGCGGGTTCGAGATGCCGCCAGACCCGCAGATGAGCCTGGCCCAGCAATTGCTGCTCCGCGCGCTGACCGCCTGGTTCTGGCGCGAGCCGCAGCAGGGCAATCTGGTGCGCTGGGGCACGGCGCTGCACGACCGATTTTTCCTGGGCCATTTCGTCTGGGCCGATTTCCTGGAGGTGCTGAACGACCTGCGCCAGGCGGGCTATGATTTCGATCCCAACTGGTTCGAGGCGCAGCGCCAGTTCCGCTTCCCGGTGCATGGCAGCGTGGAGGCTGGCGGCGTCGGGCTGGAAATCAGCCATGCGCTGGAGCCGTGGAACGTGCTGGGCGAGACCGGCGCGATCGGCGGCACGGTGCGCTATGTCGACAGTTCGACCGAGCGGTTGCAGGTGCGCGTGTCGGGCCTGATCGCCGGGCGCCATATCGTCAGCTGCAATGGCCGGCGAGTGCCGATGACGCCGACCGGCGTGCCGGGCGAGGCGGTGGGCGGCGTGCGGTACAAGGCATGGGCGCCGGCCAATTGCCTGCACCCCAACCTGCCCGCCAATGCGCCGCTGACCTTCGATATCTTCGACAGCTGGAGCGGGCGGTCGCTGGGCGGCTGCGTCTACCATGTCGCCCATCCGGGCGGGCGCAATTATGACGATGTGCCGATCAACAGCTATGAGGCGGAGGCGCGGCGCAAGGCGCGGTTCCAGGATCATGGCCATACGCCTGGCCCGGTCGACATGCCGCCGGCCGAACCCCCGAGCGAATTTCCGATGACGCTGGACCTTCGGTTCAGGCATCCCGAATATTAGAGGATGACCGACTCGCCTGTCCTGCCGGGTCTCGAAGCGTCCGGCTGGGCCGGCGACTATCTGGCGCGCGCGTCGGGTGGCGACCTGTTCGCCGGGGCGCCGGCGGAAATGGCGCCACGCTGGCGGGCGATGCTGGATCGATTGTCGGAACAGGGACAGGGTGATCCCGCGACGCTGGCCGGCAATGTCGAGCGGCAGGCGCAGGATCTGGGCCTGGCGTTCCGCCTGACCGGCGACGAGCAGGAGCGGCCCTGGCCGCTGAGCCCGATCCCGATGCTGATCGGCGCGGGCGAATGGACCCGGATCGAGCAGGGGCTGATGCAGCGGGCCGAGCTGCTGGAGCGGGTGATCAGCGACATCTACAGCACCCAGAGCCTGGTGCGCGAGGGCAAGCTGCCCGCCGCCGTGGTGACCGGCAGCCCGCATTATTGGCGGGTGATGACGGGAGCGGCGCCGCCGCGCGGCCATTATCTCCATTTCTATGCCGCCGATCTGGGGCGCGGGCCGGATGGCGAATGGCGCGTGCTGGCCGACCGGGTGCGCACGCCCGTGGGTGTCGGCTATGCGCTGGAGAACCGGCTGGCGCTGTCGCGCGCGACCGGCGACCTGCTGGGCGCGATGAACACAAGGCGGCTGGCGCCCTTCTTCGCCGACCTGCGCCGGGGCCTGGCGGTTGATTGCCAGCGCGCCGATCCGCGCATCGGCCTGCTGACACCGGGCCGGTTCAACCAGAGCTATGCCGAACAGGCGCATCTGGCCCGTTATCTGGGGCTGATGCTGGTCGAGGGCGATGACTTGATCGTCAGCGACGGGCGCCTGTTCGTGCGCACGATCGAGGGGCTGAAGCGGATCGACGGGCTGTGGCGCTGGATGGACAGCCGCTTCCTCGACCCGCTGGCGTTCGACGGGGAATCGCGGATCGGCGTGCCCGACCTTTATGATGCCTGCGCGCGCGGCGGGCTGATGGTCAGCAACTGGCCGGGCGCGGGCGTGATCGAGGCACGGGCCTTTGCCGCCTTCCTGCCGCAACTGGCGAAAGCATTGCTGGGCACCGAATTGCTGCTGCCCAATATTGCCACCTGGTGGTGCGGGCAGGAGCGCGAGCGCGGCCATGTGGCCGGCCATCTGGACGCATTGCTGGTCGCTTCGGCGTTCGACCGGGACGCGGCGGGGCTTGGCTCGGCGCGATCGGTGCAGGGATCGACGCTGGATGCGGACCAGCGCGCGACCTTGCTGGAGGCGATGGCGCGGCGGCCGATGGACTATGTCGGGCAGGAGGTGGTGAAATTGTCCACCACTCCGGCGATCGTCGGCGGGCGCCTCACCCCCCTGCCCTTCACCCTGCGCGTGTTCGTGGCGCGAGATGGCCTCGGCCAATGGCGGATCATGCCGGGTGCCTTCGCGCGGCTGGCCGCCCATGGCGATATCCGTGCCGCGCTGATGGGCGAGGGCGACATGTCGGCCGACATGTGCGTGATCGACAGCCAGCCGGTGCCGCCCGATACGCTGCTGGGCGATGGCGGCGCGCCGGCAATCCGGCGGATCGGCGGGCTGTTGCCGACCAAGGCGGCGGACAATCTCTATTGGCTGGGCCGCTATATCGAGCGGACCGAGATGACGCTGCGGGTGATCCGCGCGGTGGTGGGCGAATCGATCGAGGTCGATATGGGGCCGTCGTCGGATTCGCCGACCATGGCGCGGCTGGCGGGGCAGCTTGCCCTATGGGGCGCCACCGGCAACGCGGCGCAGCCGGTCGGCGCGCTGTGCGCGCAGGCGCTGGGCGATGCGCGCCAGTCCGGCAGCGTGCGCGCGCTGATGGGCGTGGTCGCCAATATCGGCGAGGGGCTGCGCGATCGGCTGGCGACCGATTTCTGGCGGCTGGTGCGCCTGCCGCTGCCCACGTTCGACGGGGCGGTGACCGAGACGCTGCTGGATGCGGCGTCGCGGATGATCGAGCGGATTTCGGCGCTGTCGGGGCTGGCGGCGGAGAATATGGCGCGCACCGAAGGATGGCGCTTCCACGATATGGGGCGGCGGATCGAGCGGGCGATCACCGGATGCCGGCTGACATTGCTGCTGGGCAGCGACTGGGCATCGGCCGACGACCTGACCGTGCTGCTCGACCTGCATGACAGCCAGATCAGCTATCGCAACCGCTATCTGACCGGCCCGTCGCTGCCACCCGTGCGCGATCTGGTGGCGCTGGAGCCGCAAAATCCGCGCTCGATCGCCTATCAGGCGCAGCGCATCGCCGAGCATGTCGCTGCCCTGCCCACACTGCGCGGCGACGGCATGCCGGAGGAACCGCAGCGGCTGGCCGGGGCGCTGGCGGCGACGCTGGCGCCGCTGACCGGCGACATGCTGACCATGGCGGCGCTGACCGATATCGAAAGCCGGCTGCTCGCCTTGTCCGACGCGATCGGCCAGCGCTATTTCCTGCAGGTCCGCAAGACGGAAAAGGTCGAGGGCGCAGAGCTGCTGTCATGATCTACCATGTCCGGCACAGAAGCATATTGCGCTATGGCGCGCCGGTGCGGGTCGCCCGCTTCAATGTGCGACTGCGGCCGATGGCCTGGGCCGGGCAATGGACCGCCGACTATGCGTTGAGCGTCGATCCCGCGCCGCTGTCGATCGAGGCGCGGCCGGGCGCCTGGCCGGTGCATGTCGAGCGGCTGGTGATCGACCAGCCATTGCGGCAATTGACGATCGAGAGCCGGTTCCGCGCCGGGGTGGCGGGCGGCGCGCCGATCCTGCCGCAGGCGGACGACCCCAGCATCGCCATGGTGGCGCGCGCCGCGCTGGCCGATCGCGACATCAGCGCCTCTGCCCCCGCGCAATTCCTCTATGCCTCGCCCCGCGCGCCGATGCTGGACGCGATCGGCAACTGGGCGGGTGCGATGCTGGCGCCCGACCGGCCGATCGTCGCGGCGGCATGGGAACTGGCGCAGCGGATCAAGGCGGAGTTTGCCTATGATCCCAGCGCCACCGATGCCGGCACGCCGGTGGCCGACGCCTTTGCCGCGCGCCATGGCGTGTGCCAGGATTTCGCCCATGTGATGGTGGTGGCGCTGCGCCTCGCTGGCCTGCCCGCCGCCTATGTCAGCGGATACCTCCGCACCTATCCGCCGCCGGGCATGCCCCGGCTGGTCGGCGCCGACGCCATGCATGCCTGGGTGATGCTGTGGTGCGGGCCGACGCGCGGCTGGATCGGCTTCGATCCCACCAATGGCGTCATCACCGGCGAGGATCATCTGTTCATCGCCATGGGCCGCGACTATGCCGATGTCGCGCCGATGGACGGGTTGTTCGTCGGCGGATCGGGCCAGAGCATCAGTGTAGCCGTCGATGTCGTGCCCGAGGACGAACAACCAAAAGAGGAAGTCGCATGATCGCCGCCATCATCCTGGTCCTGGCCGGCCTTTACTGCCTGGCGCGCGGCGTCATGGATCTGCGCGCGAAACGGTGGGTGTGGGGCGTACTGGGCATCGTCGCGGGAATCGCGATCATGGCGGCACCGATCCCGACGCAATCCGTCAGCGTCGACCTGCCGATGGCGCAGGGCGGGAAGTGATCGACGCCATCAACCGACGCTGGCAGGGCAAGGAGCGGGATGCCGGGTCAAGCCCGGCATGACGGGTGACTTGACTGGTCCGATGCGCCATCCCATCGCCTGCTTATGCAAACGCCACCCTTCGCGAAAACATTGTTCAAATGCGATGATCCAACTTCGCTGAAATTGGAGAATGGCAACCGGTTCATCCGGAAATTGCCCGATGATCGTTCTCTGGGCTATTTGCACAAACTCTTTACACCGCTTGATGATGCAGGCCTGGAAAGCCTTCACCAAGCCCTTGAGCAACCGCTCCCAGCAGAGTTCACCAGCTTTCTCCAATGGTCGAATGGCGCCAGTCTGTTCGATAAGAGGATATATCTGTTTGGGCTGATCGGAAGCCTCTCCCGCGATCTTTCGCCAGAAAAGCAGCAGCCCATATCGATCGACGACAATAATCGGATCTTTGCGGCGACGAACGGCGCGCGCTGGGCCGACGGCTGGCGCGTCATCGGATCAGTCGTTGGCTGGAGCAGTTCCTATGCCATCGAACTCCATCGTGACGGTCGTTGCGCGATCACATCGGAGCAAGTTGCACGCTCCATGCCTTCATTCTCGCAATGCCTCTCGACAGTCATCGATCGGGTCGATGCCTGTTTTTCATGCGATGGAATCATCGATCGCAGTCACGCCGAGTTGGAGAGTGCTTTGGCGAGCCTCGTCCACCCCCAATAGTCCCGGTTACCCCACCCGCTCGAACAGCAGCTTCATGCCGGTCCTGGGGCGGATGGTGAGGCGGCTGATGGGTTCGGGTTTGAAGCCGGCGGGCATGGTGAGGCGGTAGCGGCGGATGACCGAGGCGATTACCGTCATCACCTCCTGCTGGGCGAAGCCGGCGCCGACGCAGACGCGCGGGCCGCGACCGAAGGGGAACCAGGCCTGTTTCACCATGTCGGCATTGGCGGGATCATCGAACCGGTCGGGATCGAAGGCGTGCGGACAGGCCCAGTTGTCCTTGTTGCGCTGGGTCAGCCAGGGCGCGACGACCAGCATCGATCCTTCTTCCAACTGCTTGTCCCGCATCTCCATCGGGCAGGTGACTTCGCGCGGGAAGAAGGCGACCGGCGGGTAGAGGCGCAGCGTTTCGCGGAAGATGTTGCGGACATGGCCCATATCTTTGAGCATCGGCGCGGTCAGCACTGCGTCGCCGGCGATGCCGGCCACTTCGGCGCGGACCCGATCCTGGATATGGGCGCATTCGGCGAGCATGTAGAGCGCCCAGGTCATGGTGCTGGCCGAGGTTTCATGGCCGGCAAGGAAGATGGTCGAGACCTGTTCCATCACCTGTTCGCAGGTGAAGTGAGCGCCGGTCTGCGCATCCTGCACCTCGATCAGCGACTGGAGAATGTCGCGATGGGGCGCCTCGCCCCGGCCATGATAGCCTTCGTAACGGGCCTCGACGATCGGGCGGAACACGTCATGGATGGCGCGGGCCGGCCCTTTCGAGCGCTTTTCGAACCAGCCGGCGGGGATGCCGTAGAGGCGCAGCATCGAGGCCGAATGGGCGAGCCGCTGGAACCGGCCGAAGGCGGTGTGGATGATGTTGGAGCGTTCTTCGTCCAGCGTCTGCGAGAAGAGGGTGCGGAAGATGATGTCGGCCGCGACATGGGTCATCATCGGGTCGATATCGACCGGCTTTGATCGATCCGCCGCGTCGAGCCGGGCGAGCAGATCGTCGGCGGCGGCGACCATCAGCGGCATAGAGCGATTGAGCGCGGTATGGGCGAAGGCGGGATTGACCATCGCCCGCTGGCTTTCCCAATCCTCGCCATTGGCGGAGAAGACCGAATTGCCGATCAGCGGATCGAGATTGCGGACCAGTTCGCTATGCTTGGGGAAGGCGGTGCCGCCCTTGAGGATCTTGTCCACCAGTGGCAGTTCGTTGGCGATATACATGGTCTGACCCGGCATGCGGATCTCGCCCATCTTCATCGTGTAGCTCTTGTCGAACAGCACATGGATCCAGCTGTGCCAGCCGCGCAGGAAGCGTTTGACGAGGCCGCGCTTCGATTTGGGCGGCTCGGGATAGGGCGGCGTGAAGGGCGCGCTCACGGGATCGTCCGGAAGGCGGCGACGGCTTCGTCCACGGTGCGGCGGCCGGCGGTCAGGCTCACGAAATCCAGCGGCGACAGGCGGTCGCCGACCCTGAGATAATCGAAATGCGCCTCATATTTGTTGGACCAGCCCCCGTGATAATTTTCGGCCAAGTAGAAGAGATGGAAACGCGGCGATAGCATGTCCACCCGCGCGGCAAATTGATCGGCGACAAGGCGCAGCGGATTGACGTTGTAATAGGCCGCGCCGTCGGGCGGGGAGCTGATGTCGACATAGCGGAAAGGCTGGTCGGCGAGGGCTTTCAGGTCCGCATGATACCAGCCGGCATCGCGGCGCAGGCCGATGACCGGCACCACCTGCCCCATGCCGACCATGACGAAATGATCGGGCAGCGCACCGTTACGTATGGCAAGGATGCGGCGCAGCAGGCTCATGCCCAGGATCGTGCCGGCGCTGTGGGTGACGAGCTGGATCTCGTCCCAGTCGCCATCCAGCTCCGCCGCGATGCGGGCGGCGAACTGGTCGAGCCGGGCATTGAGTTCGTCCCCCGGCCCGTCGGCGGCGAGCGCGCCATGATAGGTCATGAAGCGCAGCAGCCAGGGCACGACCAGCTTGTCGAGGATGCGGCCGGAGAAGAAGGCGCTGATGCCGATGCCGACCAGCGCACTGGCCCAGAAGGGCAGCAGCAGCGACAGCAGCAGCGCCGGGACCAGCGCCAGCAGCAGCGGGATCAGCACCGCCAGGATCGGCGGATAGAGGATGGTGATGACCGGGCCGCGGCGCAATTTGCGCATCCGGCCGAACTGCATCAGCCGGGCATGGCCGGCATAGGCACGGGCGGCGCGCCAGGCGAGGGTGAAGGGATGGCGGATCCAGACCTTGCCGATCAGGTCTTCCCAGCGGAGATATTCATAATCGGTCTCGACCCCGGCGCTGGCGTTGGTGACGGTCCAGAGCGCCGAGTTGGCGGGGCCGGCGCGGCGCGCGCTGACCTCCACCGCTTCGCCGGTCAGCGCGGTGTAGCGGGCCGCCTGATCACGATAGAGCTGGTGATAGAAACGGACGCCGCGCGGGTCGAAACCACCCAGGTAGAAGACTTTACGCTTGAATTTCTGCACTGCCCCGGTCCTAATCGGGACATGACCACGCCCGAACGCGACTACTGCTATTTCATAGACCATCGCAAATACAACCGGAATGTCGGCTGTCGGAAGCATGACAATATGTATGGCATCAATGGCGGCGGCAGCGAGCGCGACCGCTGGCGTGCCGACATGACATTCTATCGCCATATGAAGGCCAATGGCGATCCGATGGCGCTGCCCTCGCTGCTCGCCTGCCTGAGCTTTGGCTGGTTCTGCTGGAATTATCATCCCGGCAAGGGGCTATGGCGCGGACAATTGTTGCGCCGCTTCGCAAAGGCGCCCAAGTGAGCGGCATGAGCGATCCCAAGCATGTGAAGGTCGGCCCGGTCACCTTCGGCAACGACCTGCCCTTCGTCCTGATTTCCGGCCCCTGCCAGATCGAAAGCCGCGACCATGCGCTGTTCATGGCCGATGCGCTGGCCAAGGCGGCAGCGGATGCGGGCGTGCCCTTCATCTTCAAGAGCAGCTTCGACAAGGCGAACCGCACGTCGGTGAGTGGCAAGCGCGGCGTCGGCATCGACGCGGGGCTGGCGATCCTGGCCGAGGTGAAGGCGGTGCTGGGTTGCCCGGTGCTGACCGACATTCATGGGCCAGAACAGGTGGAAGCGGCGGCGCAGGCAGTGGATATATTGCAGATCCCGGCCTTTCTGTGTCGCCAGACCGACCTGCTGATCGCGGCGGGGAAGACCGGCGCGGTGATCAACGTCAAGAAGGGGCAGTTCCTGGCCCCCTGGGACATGGCAGCGGTGGCACAGAAGGTCGCGTCGACCGGCAATGAGCGCATATTGCTGACCGAGCGCGGCGCGAGCTTCGGCTATAACACGCTGGTCAGCGACATGCGCGCGCTGCCGGTGATGGCGGAAACCGGCTATCCGGTCGTGTTCGACGCCACCCATTCGGTGCAGCAGCCCGGCGGGCTGGGATCGGCCTCCGGTGGCCAGCGCGACTATGCGCCGCTGCTGGCGCGCAGCGCGGTGGCAGCGGGCGTGGCGGCGATCTTCGCCGAGGCGCACGAAGACCCGGACAATGCGCCCTCGGACGGGCCGGTAATGCTGAAGCTCGACTGGGTCGGGCCGATGCTGAAGCAGTTGAAGGCGATCGATACGGTGGTGAAGGGGTAGGTTTCCCCCTCACCCCCGAAAAACGCCTTACGGTCGGGCCTGGCCGCGACCGCGCACGATCCATTTATAGGTGGTGAGCCCTTCGAGCGCGACCGGGCCGCGCGCGTGGAGCCGGCCGGTCGAAATGCCGATTTCCGCACCCAGGCCGAACTCGCCACCATCGGCGAATTGGGTCGAGGCGTTCCACATCACGATTGCGCTGTCGACGGCATTGAGGAAGCGCTCGGCCACCGCCGCATCCTCGGTGATGATCGCGTCGGTATGATGGCTGGCATGGGCGGCGATATGGGCGATCGCCTCTTCCACGCCGTCGACCAGCCGGATCGAGACGATGGCGTCGAGATATTCGGTGTCCCAATCCTCGTCGCTGGCGGCGACCACGCGATCGTCCATCGCCTGCACCGCCTCGTCACCGCGCACTTCGCATTTGGCGTCGAGCAGTGCCTTCACCAGCGCGGGGGCATGCGCATAGGCGCGGTCGATCAGCACCGTTTCGGTCGAACCGCAGACACCGGTGCGGCGCAGCTTGGCATTGAGGACCAGGCTTTCCGCCATGGCGGGATCGGCCGCGCCATCGACATAGCCGTGGTTGATGCCGTCGAGATGGGCGAGCACGGGCACCCGCGCCTCTTCCTGCACGCGCGCGACCAGGCTCTTGCCGCCACGCGGCACGATGAGGTCGACGAAATCCGATGCGCGCAGCAGCGCGCCGACCACGGCGCGATCGGTGGTGGGGACAAGCTGCACCGCATCGGCGGGCAGGCCGGCAGCGGCGATCCCCTCCGCCATGGCGGCGTGGATCGCGCGGTTGCTTTCCTTCGCCTCGCTGCCGCCACGCAGGATCACGGCATTGCCGGCGCGCAGGCAGAGGGCAGCCGCGTCCGCGGTGACGTTGGGGCGGCTTTCGTAGATGATGCCGATAACGCCCAAGGGTACGCGGACGCGGCTCAATTCCAGCCCATTGGGGCGCACGCTGCTGTCGATCACGCTGCCGAGCGGATTTTCGAGCATCGCGACCTGATCGACGCCGGCGGCCATGGCGGCAATCCGGTCCTCGTCCAGCCGCAGCCGGTCGAGCATCGCGGCGGACAAGCCATTGTCGATGCCATTGTCCATGTCGCGCGCATTGGCGGCGAGGATGGCGGGCGCCTGATCGCGCAGCGCCTGGGCAGCGCGGCGCAGCGCGTCGACCTTCTGCGCGTCCCCGGCTGGCGCGAGCAGGGCGGCGGCGCGGCGCGCACGCGCGCCCATCTGCGCGATCAGCATTTCGGGGGTCTGCGTCAGGTCGTTCATTGGTAATCTCGCTTCAAATCCGGCAGCGGCTTAGCACGAAAATGTCGCGGGACGGAACCCTGACGAAGTATGGGGAGACAGGAAGAGATGCCGGCGGCCGACCCATGGGTCGCATATGGATCGGCCGTCGGCAGGCAAGATGCTCCTGCCCCGTCGAATCATCTAGCCGTTCGACGAAGCCGGCGCATACCCCGATCGGGGTAAATTGCGCAATTCACGCAATAAAAATCCGGATGTCAGCTGCTCATCATCCCGACGATGCGGACAAGCTGCGATTCCCGGTTGCACCCCGTCTTGTCATAGATGGAGCGCAACTGGGCCTTGAGCGTCTCGGCCGAAACGCCGCGGCGCTGGGCAATGTCCGCACGACTCATCCCGGCGGCCAGATGGATGGCAATATCCGCTTCGGCCGGTGTCAGGCGGAAGGTGCGCATGAGCAGGCGAACATGGCGCTCGGTCGGCGCGCCGACGCGGGCGACGATGATTGCATGCGGCGCGAAGGGCAGCGACCAGGGCCGGGACGGCAGCGGGAAAAATTCCAGCATGATGCCCACGCCCCCATCGGCGTCGGCCAGCGCCACCGGATCGGCCTCCCGCGCGGGCGCGTCGACCACGGCCCGGACCGAACGCAGGATGGCGCGCGTCTCAACGCTCCGTTCGCTCTGCAACCAGCCATCACCGACCCGCAGCCGGCTGGTGGAGAGCAGGGCTTCGGCGCGCGGCGTCATGCCCCCTACCCGCCCCGTCGCGTCGAGCAGCCAGCAGGCGCGGTCCATGGTTTCGAACGTGCCGGCCAGCAGCGCGAACCCCTGATGCTCGATCGCGCGCTGCAACCGCACGGCGTTGCGGGCATGGCCGGCGACATGGGCGAACAGGTCGCGCTGGTCCTGATCGGTCCGGCCATCCTTGCGACCACGCAAGAGGGCCAGGCCGATCATCATGTCGGGACCAGCGAAAAGCCGGGTCTGGCAGCCATCGAAAATATCATAATCGCTGCACAGATCGAGATAGTCGGCAGAACGCAGGCTCTGCCGGGCGATGTCATAATGGGCTTCGTGGACGATGTCGGGGCGCCCGGACAATTGATCGGCCGCGACGCGGAAATTGAGATCGGGCGCGGCCCCATCGATGGTTGCCGACTTGTCGACAATATCCGGCTCTACATCACTGATCCAGTTGAAGCCGGCAGCTCCATGGCCAAAGCCGATCAACTGACCATGGCGCGACCCCGTCGCCTGCGCCATCGCACGGATCGCCTGATCCCACAGATGCGGCTCCAGCGCAGCCGACAGAAAGAGGTCGGCCCACGGGTCGCTGCCTTCGGCGTAATAAGACGCCATATAACCCCCTTGTCCCCAGGCAATTGGTTGCCCAAGTCGATCGCGGAGTCAAACGCGCAGCAGGCCGAATTACGTAATTTCTGCCAGATATTGATACAGATCAGGAAAGGTCAGGCCGCCTGGGCCAGCGCCTCGTCCTTGGCCGCGCGGAACAGGCGGCAGGGCGGGATGTTGCGCCATTCCAGTTCGTCGCTGACCTGGCCGAACAGCGGGTCGATCAGGCGGCGGACATAGCGCGAATATTGGTAGATGATGAAGCTGCCGCCCGGCCGCAGCACCGCGCGCGTTTCTTCGCAGATGGTTTCGCCCACGCCCGCCGGCAGGGTGGAAAAGGGCAGGCCCGAAAGGACATAGTCGGCCTTCTGATAGCCCGCTTCCTTGACGAAGCGGCGCACGTCGGCGGCCGAGCCATGGACGACGCGCAGGCGCGGATCGTCGATCGCATCCTCCAGATAGGCGACGAAATCGAGATTGAGGTCGATCGCCAGCAGGATCGCGTCGGGATGCATGCGATCGAGAATGGCCTGGGTGAAGGTGCCGACACCCGGACCATATTCGACGAAAAGGCGGGTCCGTGCCCAGTCGACGCCGTCCAGCGAGCGCGCGACCAGTTGCGACGAGGAGGGGATGACCGAACCGATCATGCCGGGATGCTTCATGAACTGGCGGAAGAACATGGCCCACTGGCTGCGGAAGGAGCGGCTGCCACCGCGCGTCGAAATCCTGGTCTTCTTGTCTTTGAACGGTAGGGAGGCCATCAAAATCCGCCTGACTGACTAACAGAATCGGCCTCGCAAAATTGATGTCCGCTGGCAAGCGGCTTTGCGCGCCATGGGATAGAACGCGTGGCCAGGCGATGGGTTCACCCACCGTCGGCCACGCGCTTATCCCAAGTCCATCAGCGTTCGCGGGCGCGCAGCATGCCGGGCGCGATGAAGCCGATCGGATCGACCTGCATCGCGCTCTGCTTCAAGGTCGCCTGGATCTGCTCATATTCCCGCTCCATTTCCGGCGTGACCGAGGCGCGGGTTTCCTCCAGCGCCGCCTCGAAATGGGCCATGGTGACGGCTTCGACCCGCAGCGACTGGCGCAGCGCGATGAGGCCCGCCCGACGGGACAGATCCTCCAGGTCCGCGCCAGTGAACCGCTCCGTCCGGGCCGCCAGCTGATCCAGATCGACGTCGGACGCCAGCGGCATCTTCTTGGTATGGATCGCCAGGATGCGCTTGCGCCCGGCCTGGTCGGGCACCGGCACATAGATGAGTTCATCGAAACGGCCGGGGCGCAGCAGCGCCGGATCGACCAGGGTCGGCCGGTTGGTGGCGCCGATGACGACCACCGACTGCAATTCCTCCAGCCCGTCCATTTCGGCGAGGATGGTGTTGACCACCCGCTCCGTCACCGCCGGCTCGCCCAGGCCACCGCCACGGGCGGGGACCAGGCTGTCCAGTTCGTCGATGAAGATGACGGTCGGCGCCACCTGTCGCGCGCGGGCGAACAGGCGGGCAATCTGCTGCTCGCTCTCGCCATACCATTTGGACAGGAGGTCGCTCGATTTGGTGGCGATGAAATTAGCCTGCGCCTCACGCGCGACCGCCTTGGCCAGCAATGTCTTGCCGGTGCCCGGCGGACCATAGAGGAGGAAGCCCTTGGCCGGGCGGATACCCAGGCGCCGGAAGGCGTCGGGATCCTTGAGCGGCAGTTCGACCCCTTCCTTGAGGCGCATCTGCGCATCGTCGAGGCCGCCAATGTCGGCCCAGCCGATATTGGGCGCCTGCACCATCACCTCGCGCATGGCCGAGGGCTGGACCCGCTTGATCGCCGAGAGGAAATCCTCCCGCGTGACGGACAGATCCTCCAGCACGTCGGGCGGGATCGTGCCCTCCTCCAGATTGAGGCGCGGCATCAGCCGGCGCACCGTCTCGATCGCGGCCTCGCGGGTCAGTGCGGCGAGATCGGCGCCGACAAAGCCATAGGTCATGCGCGCCAGTTCGGCGAGATCGACCCGGTCGCCCAGCGGCATGCCGCGGGTGTGGATGCCCAATATCTCGCGCCGGCCGCGTTCGTCGGGGACGCCGACGACGATTTCGCGGTCGAACCGGCCGGGACGGCGCAGCGCCTCGTCGATCGCCTCGGGCCGGTTGGTGGCGGCGATGACGACCAGATTGGTGCGCGGCTCCAGCCCGTCCATCAAGGTCAAAAGCTGGGCAACCAGGCGCTTTTCCGTCTCGCCGGTGACCTGGCCGCGCTTGGGCGCGATCGAGTCGATCTCGTCGATGAAGAGGATGGAGGGCGCCGCCTTGGCCGCTTCCTCGAAAATGTCGCGCAGCTTCTTTTCCGACTCGCCATAGGCAGAGCCCATGATTTCCGGCCCGTTGATGAGGAAGAATTCGGCTTCCGATTCATTGGCGACGGCGCGGGCGAGCCGGGTCTTGCCGGTCCCCGGCGGGCCATGGAGCATCACCCCCTTGGGCGGATCGACGCCCAGCCGCTCGAACAATTCGGGATAGCGCAGCGGCAACTCGACCATCTCCCGCAGCTGGTCGATGGTTTCGGCCATGCCGCCGACATCATCATAGGTGACATCGGCGCGGCGGGAATCGCGCGGTTCCTCATATTCCGCGCGCAGCTCCACCTCGGTCTCGGCATCGATATGGACGATGCCCTTGGGCACGGTCGACACCACGATCAGGCGGATTTCCTGCAGCGCATAGGCCGGCGCCGCCAGCATCTGGCGCAGATGGGGTGGCATGTCGCCGGGCGGCACCTGTTGCTGGCCGGCGGTGGCGACGACATCGCCCGCGACCAGGGGCCGCTGAAAGAAAACGCGCTTCAGCGCATCGGGATTGCCCTGGAGCCGGAGATTATTTTGTGCAGGCGCGAACACGACGCGCTGGGCGGGGCGCGGATCGATCTTGCGCAGCTGGACGAAGTCGCCCGAGCCGACGCCGGCATTGGCGCGCTGCAAACCATCCAGCCGCAACACGTCCAGACCTTCATCTTCCTTGTAGGGGCGCACCACCCTTGCCGGAGTCGAGCGCTTGCCGACAATCTCGACAACATCGCCTTCGGCCAGTTGCAATTCGGCCATTACCGTCAGCGGAAGCCGCGCCAAACCGCGCCCGGCATCCTCCGGCCGCGCATTGGCGACCTGAATCCTGCGTCCGCTGCTGTCCTGATCGGCCATGGTCATCCCCGTCCTTTTGGTTGCGAAACGAAGATAGGTAACGCCGGGGGTGAGGGAAAGGGGCCGTGCTTCGTTATGCCCGGAACAAAAAAAGGGCCAGCGCAAGCGCCAGCCCGGAAAGTTTATAGGAGAGGATGCCTGAAAGGCCTTTCCTATGTGCGCTGCAGCAGGTAATTTTGCAAGTGCGAAAAGAATCGGGTGGTTGCAATTTTTGCATCTTGCCATTTGCCGCGTTTTCCTGCTCATTGCAGGTCAGGATGCTTGAACCGGGGAAGCGCGCCGTTCGATAATGACAGATGATGCGACGCAGCGGACCGGCTTATAGAATTTGACGATTATGCGCAGATTGCCGCCTCTTACGGCCCTGGAGGCCTTTGTTCAGGTTGCCCGCCTTGGCTCGGTCAAGGCGGCTGCCGAGGAACTCGCTTTGTCGACGCCGGCGCTGAGCCGCCGCGTCCAGGCGCTGGAGCGATTCATCGGGCGCCCGCTGTTCGACCGCAAGCATCAGGCGCTGGAGATCAATTCCGAAGGCCAGCGGCTGCTCGACGACATCGCCCCGGCGCTGGATTCGCTCAGCCAGGCGCTGGAGAATATCCAGAGCGGCGGCAACCAGTTGCGCCTGCGCCTGGCGGTAATGCCGCTGTTCGCGACGCAGCGCCTGTTCCCGCATCTGGGCCGGCTGCGCCAACAGCACCCGCAGCTGCATATCGACATCGAAACGACGCCCCATGCGGTCGCGCGGCTGGGCGAAGGACTGGATGCGGCGATCGTGCTGGCCAGCAAGGATATCGACCCGGCGCTCTATGCCTATGAGCTGGACCATGAGCAGGTCTATCTGATCGGCCGGCGCGAAATGGTGGAAGGCCCCAATGCGCTGGCGTCGCCCAGCGAACTCGCGCAACAGACGATCCTGCTGCATCGCGACATGGCCCTGTCCTTCGACGCCTGGAAGGACGTGGCGGGCATTCCCGACCTGCAGCCGCTGGCGATCGACAATTATGATTCGGGCCAGCTGATGCTGGAAGCCGCCGCCCAGGGACTGGGCGTGGCGGTCATGCATGCCAGCCATTTCGAACAGTCGGGCGACCCCCGGCTGATCCGGCTGTTCCCCAATATCCGTTGCGACAGCCCCTATCGCTATTATTTCGTCTGTCGCCCGCGCGCTTTGCAGACTCGGTCGGTGCGCATCTTCCGCGACTGGCTGGTGGCGGCAAATATCTGAACTTGCGTAGAAAAAGCGGCATGGATTCAAATCCCTGCCACTTTTGCCGAGCGCCCCCTTAACCTTGATCGGGCGCCTCCGTTATAAGCGGCATGACTGGGGCATCCACATCCACCGCCGGCTCGCACCATGGGCTGACCGACCGCCTTTCCCGCTGGGCCCGTGGCCTGTCCGGCAAGCCGGACGAACCGCAGGTGGAGAGCGAGCCGCGCGCGCGCGCCGGCAGCGCGGCCAGCCGCGAGATTAATCGCCGTCGTCGCCTCTATGAGGAGATTGGCGAATTTCTGTTCGCCCATGATCTGGACCTGACGCCGCTCAATTTCGGCGTGGCGCTCGACTATCTGACCGGGGCCAGCATCGGCGTGGAAAAGGCGGTGCAGGCAGTGCTGATGGAGCGCGGCAAGATCAGCAACGCCTGGATGGAATCGCTTGCCGCCAGCCAGCGCGCGGACGAGGTGACGCCCGACGCGCTCGCCTCCATGCTCGACAAGGTCGAGGAAAATCTGGACGAATTCACCGGGCTGATGACCGAATCCCGCAATTCGGCCAAGGATTATGGCGCGGCATTGCAGGAACAGGCCAAGGGCCTGGCCGCCGGCGCGGACAATGAGCCGATCCTGGCGCGGCTGGTCAGCCTGACCCGGTCGATGGTGGAAAAGACCCGTCAGGTCGAAACCCAGCTGCGCGAGAACCAGAAGCAGACCCAGGCGCTGAAATCGAGCCTGGAAACCGCGCGTCGCGCCGCCGAGCATGACCATCTGACCGGCCTGCCCAATCGCCGCGCCTTCGAGGGCGTGCTGCGCGAGGAGTTGAAGCTGGCGAAGGAAGGCGACGAGCAATTGTCGGTCGCCTTCTGCGACATCGACCATTTCAAGCTGGTCAACGACACCCATGGCCATGAGACCGGCGACCGGGTGCTGAAATTCGTCGCCGGGCTGCTGGCCAAGGCGTCCGATGACCGCTGCCATGTCGCCCGCCATGGCGGCGAGGAGTTCGTCATGCTGTTTCGCGGCAAGACGGCGGCCGAAACCTGCGAGGCGGTCGATGCGGTGCGCGAGGATCTGGCCAATCGCAGCCTGGTCAACCGCACCAATGGCGAGCGGATGGAGCGGGTGAGCTTTTCCGCCGGCGTTGCCAATGTCCTGGCCTATGACGACCCGCGCGCGGCGCTGAAGGCGGCCGACCGGGCGCTCTACCTGGCCAAGGAACATGGCCGCAACCGGGTCTATCTGGCCGCCGAAGCGGACTAGGCCGCCCCGTGATCGTCAGAAATCCGGCTTTTCATAATGGGTCGGCGGGGTGATGACTTCCATCCGTTCGGACAATAGCGGGCGAAAGGAGGGGCGTGACTTGAAGCCAGCATACCAGCGCTTGACCGGCTCATGCCCGGCCCAGTCGATGCCGCCCAGATAATCCGCCACCGACAGATGCGCCGCCGCCGCGATATCGGCGAGGCTGAGCGTGCCGCCGGCCATCCAGCTGCGATGGTCGAGCAGATAATCCATATAGTCCATATGGACGTTGGCCCGGCGCATCGCTTCGCGCAGGACGCGGGCGTCGGGCGAGACACGCTCGATCAGGCGCTTCTTCATCCGCTCATGCAGCAACGGGCCGACGACATCGCCGTAGAAATTCTGGTCGAAGAAGGCGGTCAGGCGCCGCACTTCCGCCCGACCCGCTGCCGTGCCGGAAATGAGCGGGAATTTTTCGACCGTTTCCTCGAAATATTCGCAGATCGCCTGGCTGTCGATCAGCGTTACGCCCTTTTCCTGGTCGACGACCACCGGGGTGGTGCCGGCCGGATTGAGATCCAGAAACTCGTCGCGCATTTCCCAGGGAGATTCGCGCACCAGATCATAGCCGATGCCTTTCTCGCCAAGCAGCAGACGGACCTTGCGGGAGAAGGGACAGAGCGGGAATTGGAAAAGTTGCCACATATGATCTTCTGTTAGGCCGGGGCCGCGCGCCGGGAAAGGCGCAAAAACACAGAAACGCGGCGAAACGCGCATCGCCCCTTTAAGTCGTGCTGCGCGCCTCCTACAACCTGCTGCAAGCGCATGGAATTTAGCGCACAGGAAAGGATAGCTGGATGTCTGACGATTTCTTCCCGGTTCCCTCCCAATGGGCCGCCCAGGCCCTGTTGGACCGGGAAGGCCGCGCGGCCGATTATGCACGCTCGATCGAGGACGCCGACGCCTATTGGCTGGAGCGGGCGCAACGGCTGGACTGGATCACGCCGCCGACCAAGGCCGACGAAAGCAGCTTTCATGAGGCGGATTTCGGCGTCAAATGGTTCGCCGACGGTGAACTGAACGTCAGCGCCAACTGCATCGACCGGCATCTGGCCGAGCGGGGCGACCAGGTTGCCATCATATGGGAACCCGACAGCCCGGATGCTGACGTGCGTCGCTACACCTACAGGCAAGTGCATGAGGAAGTCTGCCGCCTTGCCAATGTGCTGAAGGACGCGGGCGCGCGGAAGGGCGACCGCATCACCGTTTATATGCCGATGATCCCCGAGGCGGCCTTTGCCCTGCTGGCCTGCGCGCGGATCGGGGCGATCCACAGTGTCGTGTTCGGCGGCTTTTCGCCCGAGGCGCTGGCCGGGCGTCTGGTCGATTGCGATTCGACCATCGTCATCACCGCCGACGAAGGGCGCCGGGCCGGCAAGACCGTACCGCTGAAGGCCAATGTCGACGCCGCGCTGGCCGAGGCACCCTGCGTCAACAAGGTCGTCGTCGTGCAGGCGACCGGCGGCGCGGTGCAGATGCAGGAGGGGCGCGACATCTGGCTGCATGAGGCCGCGGCGCAGGTATCGGCCGACTGTCCGCCGGAACCAATGAATGCGGAAGACCCGCTGTTTATCCTCTACACCTCAGGCTCGACCGGCAAGCCCAAGGGCGTGCTGCATACGAGCGGCGGCTATCTGCTGTGGGCGAGCCTCACCCATGAACTGTGCTTCGACTATCGGCCCGGCGACATCTGGTGGTGCGCCGCCGACATCGGCTGGGTCACGGGGCACAGCTATATCGTCTACGGCCCGCTGGCGAACGGCGCGACGACCCTGATGTATGAGGGCGTGCCCAATTGGCCGACCCCGGCGCGCATCTGGGAAGTGGTCGACAAGCATCAGGTCCACACCATCTTCACCGCCCCCACGGCGCTGCGCGCGCTGATGAAGGAGGGTGACGATTATGTGCATTCCACCAGCCGTGCCTCGCTGCGCGTGCTCGGCACGGTCGGCGAACCGATCAATCCCGAAGCCTGGCGCTGGTATCATGGCGTCATCGGCGAAGGCCGCTGTCCGATCATCGACACCTGGTGGCAGACCGAGACCGGCGGCGCGATGATCGCGCCGATGCCCGGCGCCACCGACCTGAAACCCGGCAGCGCCACCCTGCCGATGCCCGGCGTCATTCCCCAGATATTGGATGGCGACGGCGCGGTGCAGGAGGGCGCGACCGAAGGCAATCTGGTGATCGCGGGCAGCTGGCCGGGCCAGATGCGCACGGTGTGGGGCGACCATGACCGCTTCTTCCAGACCTATTTCACCACCTTTCCCGGCAAATATACCACCGGCGACGGCGCGCGGCGCGACGCCGACGGCTATTACTGGATCACCGGCCGGGTCGACGACGTCATCAACGTGTCGGGCCACCGCATGGGCACGGCCGAGGTCGAGAGCGCGCTGGTGCTGCATGAAAGCGTCGCCGAGGCGGCGGTGGTCGGCTTCCCGCACGACATCAAGGGCCAGGGCATCTATGCCTATGTCACGCTGAACGCGAACGAGGAACCGAGCGACGATTTGCGCAAGGATCTGGTGAAATGGGTGCGGACCGAAATCGGCCCGATCGCCACGCCCGACGCGATCCAGTTCGCGCCCGGCCTGCCCAAGACGCGTTCGGGCAAGATCATGCGCCGCATCCTGCGCAAGATCGCCGAGGGCGAAGTGTCCGCGCAGGCGCTGGGGGACGTTAGTACACTTGCCGATCCGTCGGTTGTGGATAATCTGGTCGCCAATCGTCAGGGATAAAAGACACGCCGGATAAGGACCTTATCGCCGCCGTGCGTATCCTTTCGACATAGCTGGGCCGTGCGGGCGGGGTAGCGCGCGCAGGGCCCAGGCGAGACTTCCGTAAAAGGAGCAGCCCATGGCCCGTTACACGTCCGTCGCCCGCCTGTTGCACTGGATCATCGCGATCCTGATCCTGGTCAATCTGTGGCTGGGCTTTGCCCATGACAGCCTGCCCAAGGAATGGAAGGTGATGCCGGTCCACAAATCGATCGGCCTCACTGTGCTGGCGCTGACGATCCTGCGCATCGTCTGGCGGCTGGGGCACAAGCCGCCGGCGCTGCCGGCCGCGATGCCGGGCTGGGAGAAGCTGGCCGCCAACCTCACCCATTTCGCCTTCTACGCCTTCATGCTGATCGTGCCGCTGTCCGGCTGGATCATGTCGTCGGCGGGCGAACGGCCCCTGAACTGGTTCTTCCTGTTCGACGTGCCGAAATTCGGCGTGGCCAAGGGCGATGCGATCGTCGGCATATCGCACGAGGCGCATGGGCTGATCCCCTGGCTGTGGAGCGCGCTCATCATCGTCCACATCCTGGCGGCGCTGCGCCATCATTTCATGCTGAAGGACGGGGTGCTGCGGCGGATGCTGTGATCTCCCTCTAAAGTCATGCTGAACTTGTTTCAGCATCCATCAGGCCCGGCAGGCGGTTGGCCTGCTGGGAGAAATGGACCCTGAAACAAGTTCAGGGTGACGATGATGGTTAAGCGACTATAGCTCGCCTGCCCTTACACCATCTCGCCGGCGAGCAAGCGCGGGAGGGCGCCGGACTGGCCGCGGGCTTCGGCCATGAAGCGGTTCTTGAGCAGGCTGGTGCGCTGCACGGCGGCAAGGCCGGCGCGGCGGACCAGCGAGGGCAGCTTGCCGGGAATGTCGAACAGGCGAACCAGGCCATCCATCGCGACGCTGGTCATCATCGTGTCGAGCCCGCGCCAGCGCTGGTAGCGGGCGAGCAGCTGCGCATCGCCCGGATCGAGGCCAAGGCGCATGCCTTCGACCAATACCTCGACCAGCGCCGCCACGTCGCGGAAACCGAGATTGAGGCCCTGTCCGGCGATCGGGTGGATGGCATGGGCGCTGTCGCCGACCAGCGCGAGGCGGGTGTCGGTGATGCGCGCGGCATGATGGAAGCCGAGCGGATAGGAGGAGCGCGGGCCGGCCAGGCTGATCTCGCCCAGGAAGCCGCCGATGCGCTTCTGCATTTCGGCGAGCCAGGCGCGTTCCGACAGCTTGAGCATCGCCGGCGCCTGATCGGTGGGCACGGTCCACACCACGGCGGATCGGGTGCCCGGCAGCATCGGCAGCAGCGCGAGCGGGCCGCCGACATAGAAGATTTCATAGGCGGTGTTGGCGTGCGGCACCTCATGGTCGATCGCGGTGACCATGGCGGTGTGCTTATACTGCCAGCGGGTGGTGTTGATGCCCGCCGCCTCGCGCGTGGGGCTGTTGCGCCCTTCCGCCGCAACCAGCAATGCGCCGTGGATCGTCGCGCCGTTCTGCAGCGTCAAGGTGACGCCATCGGCATTGCGATCGACATGGACGGCACGATCGGGCTGGAAGATGGTGAGGTTTTCGACCTCGGCTGCGGTCTGCGCCAGCGCGATGCGCAGGTCGCGATTGGGGAACATCGTCCCCATCACGCCATCATCCGCGTCCGGCACGAAGTCGAGCGCGCCCGGCTCCAGCCCGTCGCTGACCCAGATACGGTCGATCGGGCAGCCCTTGCCTTCCAGATGCGCGCCGACGCCGATCGCCTGGAGCATGGCATGGCTGGTCGAGCTGATCGCCGAGACGCGGCCGTCGAAACCGGCGGCCGTGGCCTGCACGGGATCGGCCGGATCGATCACGGCGCATTGCACGCCATGGCGCGAAAGAGCGATGCCCAGGGTGAGGCCAACCAGGCCCCCGCCAAGAATGACGACGTCGAAGCGTTGCATGGGCATCTGTCTAGGCGCTTGAGAGCGCTTTGAAAAGCATCGCCCCCGCTTTCGGGGTGAAAGCGGGGGCGACATTTTGTCTCAGGTGAGAGGCGGGATCAGAGCGTGCGGACCCAGCCGGCCGGATCGGCCACGCTGCCGCGCTGGATGCCGGTCAGTTCGGCGCGCAGGCTTTCGGTGACCAGGCCGCCATCGCCATTGCCGACGGTGAAATCGCCGTCGGTGCTCTTGACCGTGCCAATCGCCGTGACGACGGCAGCGGTGCCGCAGGCGAATGCCTCGCGCAGCTTGCCGCTGGCGGCGTCGGCACGCCACTGGGCGAAGCTGTAGGGCTCCTCGCGGACCTCATGCCCCTTGGCGCGGGCGAGGCTGATGATCGAGTTGCGGGTGATGCCGGGCAGGATGGTGCCGGTCAGCGGCGGGGTGACGATCGAGCCGTCATCCATCACGAAGAAGACGTTCATGCCGCCCAGTTCCTCGACCCACTTGTTCTCGGCGGCGTCGAGGAAGACGACCTGGTCGCAACCATGCTTGATCGCTTCCTTCTGCGCGACCAGCGACGCGGCATAATTTCCGCCGCACTTGGCCGCACCGGTGCCGCCGCGCGCAGCGCGGGTATAATGTTCCGACACCCACAGGGTCACGGCCTTCTTGCCGCCCTTGAAATAGGCGCCGGCGGGCGAGGCGATGACGCAGAAGATATATTCGTTCGACGGGCGCACGCCCAGGAAGGCTTCGCTGGCGAACAGGAAGGGGCGCAGATAGAGGCTGCCCTCACCCGAGGGGATCCAGTCCGCATCGATCTTCACCAGCTGCTCGACCGCTTCGAGGAACATGTCTTCCGGGATCGCCGGCATCGCCATGCGTTCGGCGGACTCGGCGAAGCGACGGGCATTTTCCTCCGGCCGGAACATGGCGACGCTGCCGTCGGCCAGGCGATAGGCCTTCATGCCCTCGAAAATTTCCTGAGCATAATGGAGCACGGCGCAGGCCGGATCGAGCTGGAACGGCTCGCGCGGACCGACGCTGTGGCTGTGCCAGCCCTGCCCCTCGGTATAGCGGATGGTGACCATATGGTCGGTGAAGAGCCGGCCGAAGCCCGGATCCTCCAGAAGTACCGCGCGCGCGTCCGCCGCCACAGCCTTGCTGCTGGGGGTAACGGTAAAGCGCGACTTCTGTTCGACGTCCATGGTGAGTCTCCTTATGCGTTGGACGGGGGCGCCTATGTCACATCCGGCCCCGCGAAACAATTGGTCATATATACTGACCAATTTTGGAATAAAGAGCCAAGGCGCCGTCGCTGGCCTCTTCCCGTCCCAGCGCGCGCCCTGTATCGCATGCGCCATGCACTTCTTTTCGGACAATGCCACCCCGATCTGCCCCCAGGTGATGGCCGCCATCGCCGGCGCGGACCATGCCGACCATGGCTATGACGGCGACGCGTGGAGCGCGCGGCTGGACGGCGCCTTTTCCGACCTGTTCGAGACGCCGGTGAAGGCGCAATGGATCGCCACCGGCACGGCGGCGAACAGCATTGCGCTCGCCTGTCTGTGCCCGCCCTATGGCGGGGTGATCTGTCATGAGGAAGCGCATATCGTCGTCGACGAATGTGGCGCGCCGGGTTTCTACACCCATGGCGCCAGCCTGATGGCGCTGCCCGGTGTCGGCGCCAAGCTGTTGCCCGATGTCGTGGAGGCGAGGCTCAAGGCGATCCGCCCCGACGTGCATCAGGTGCCGGCGCGGGCGATCAGCATCACCAATGCGACCGAATATGGCATGGTCTATACGCCGGACGAAGTCGCGGCGCTGGGCGAGATTGCCAAGGCCCATGGGCTGGGCTTCCACATGGACGGCGCGCGCTTCGCCAATGCGGTGGCCCATCTGGGCTGCGCGCCCGCCGACGTCACCTGGCGGGCGGGGATCGACATACTCTCCTTCGGCTGCGTCAAGAATGGCGGCATGGTAGGCGAGGCGCTGATCTTCTTCGGTCCCGAGCGTGAGGCGCGGGCGGCGGAAGCGGCGCGCTGGCGCAAGCGGGCCGGCCATCTCTTTTCCAAGGGGCGCTACCTCGCCGCGCAGATATTGGCGATGGTCGAGGACGGGCTGTGGCTGGACAATGCCCGCGCCGCCAATGGCGCGGCGCAGGCGCTGGCGCAGGCGGCGGCCGGGCGACTGATGCATCCGGTGGAGGCCAATGAGCTGTTCGTCTGGCTGACCCCGGCGGAAGCGGCGACGCTGCGCGCGCAGGGCTTCGATTTCTATGACTGGGGCGAAGGCGCGGCGCGGCTGGTGACCAACTGGTCGCAGGATGCGCAGAGCGTCGCGCCGCTGGCCCACGCGATCCGGGCATTGGGGCATCATGACGCCTGACGACAGGGCACGGCGCGGGATGGAGCGGGGCGGGATGGAGCGGGGCGGCATCGCCCTGCCCTTCATCCTCGTCACGCTGATCTGGAGTTCGACCTGGATCGTCATCCGCGACCAGCTGGGCAGCGTGCCCGCAAGCTGGTCGGTCTGTTATCGCTTCCTGCTGGCGGGTGTGGCGATGGCCGCGTTCGCACGGATGCGGGGCGTGTCGCTCAATATCGGGCGGGCCGGCCTGGTCTTCGCCGCATTGCTCGGCACGGCGCAGTTCGTGCTCAATTTCAACTTCGTCTATCGCGCCGAAGTCTATCTGACGTCCGGCGTGGTGGCGGTGGTCTATGCAATGTTGCTGATCCCCAACAGCATCCTGGCCTGGATCTTCCATCGCCAGCCGGTCAGCCGGGCCTTCATCGGCGGGTCGGTGATCGCGACGGCGGGCATCGCCATGATGCTGGTGCATGAATATCGCTTTGCCGGGATCGATCCGGACAAGGTGGTGCTGGGCGCGGCCTTTGCCTGTGCCGGGCTGATGAGCGCATCGACCGCCAATGTGATGCAGGGCATGGACATCGCCCGCCGGCTGCCGATGATCGCGGTGCTGGCCTGGGCGATGCTGATCGGCGCCGGGATCGACGCGGCCTTTGCCTGGATCACCACCGGGCCGCCGGTGATCGAGCCGCGGATCGGCTATCTGCTGGGCATAGGCTGGCTGGCGCTGGCGGGATCGGTCGTCACCTTCCCGCTCTATTTCGGGCTGATCCAGCGCATGGGCGCGGGTCGGGCCGCCTATACCAGCGTGCTGATCCCGGTGATCGCGATGCTGATCTCCACGGTGGTGGAGGGCTATCGCTGGAGCGGGCTGGCCGTGCCGGGCGCGCTGCTGGCGATCGCCGGCATGGTGATCGCGCTGCGGGCGAAAACTAGAGCCTGACGCCGCCGGGCTGGTAGCGCAGCTTGGCCATGTTGAGGCGGGCGATCAGGCTGCTGAGCGATTCCGGCGCGGGGGCCGCGCGATCGGGCACGGACATGGCGTTGATGCGGTCACCGAGCGTGGAAACAGTCTTGTCGATGCTGGTCATGACACACCCTTGTTGATGCGGTAATCCCGCTTTCGGCGCACGCTGGTTAACGGGGCGTAAACCATGCGACGAACCGATCAGCAAGGCTGATTTTCTTCCACAAGACAGGCCCTTAGACCTTCGACATGGGTGGGGTAAAGAGGTTTCCAATCAAGCAGCCGACGCGCCCGGCCATTGGCGACGCGGCGGTTTTCGGCATAGAAGGCCAGCGCCTGGGGCGAGAGGTCGGCCTGTTCCAGCGACAGCAGCGGCGGTAGCGGCTGGCCCAGCAGTTCGCAGGCGGTGGCGATCACATCATTCTGGGCGCAGGGCCGGTCGTCGGCCAGATTATAAGCGCCGGGCGGGCCGTCGAAGGCGGCGATGATGCCGCCGACGATATCGTCGACATGGACACGGCTGAATATCTGTCCGGGCAGCGCGATACGGTGCGCCTTGCCGGCCCGGACGCGATCGAGCGCGGAGCGGCCGGGACCATAGATGCCGGGCAGGCGGAAACGCCGGACATCGGGCCGCAAGGCGCCCCAGTCGAGATCGGCGCGGGCGCGGGCAGTGCGACGCCCCTGCCCCACGGGGCTTGCCTCATCGACCCAGGCGCCGGCGGCATCGCCATAAACGCCGGTCGAGGAGAGATAGCCGACCCAGAGCGCCGGCGCGGCGGCGATCGCGGTACCATAGCGGGTAAGGACGGGGTCGTCTTCGCCCTCGGGCGGGACGGAGGAGAGGATATGGGTGGCGCCGGCGATGGCGGCGCGGACGGCGGGTTCATCGTCGAAGGCGATCGCCTGGGCATCGGCGCTGCGGCGGACGCCCGTCACCTGCCAGCCCTCGGCCCGCAGTCGGGCGGCGAGGCGGGAGGCGCTATAGCCCATGCCGAGGATCAGCATGTGCAGCATCGGCGCCCTCCCCTTGAGGCCAGTATCAGACCGTGAAGCTCTCGCCGCAGCCGCAGCTGCCCTTGGCATTGGGATTGGCGAAGACGAAGCCGGCGGTGAAATCATCCTCGACCCAGTTCATGGTCGAACCGATGAGATAGAGGACCGAGGCACCGTCAATGTAAAGGACACCGCCGGGGGTCTCGATCTTCTCGTCGAACTTGGCTTCTTCCGTCACATAGTCGACCGAATAGGCAAGGCCCGAGCAGCCGCGCTTGGGGGTCGAGAGCTTGACCCCGATCGCGCCTTCGGGCGCCTGCGCCATCAGCTCTGCGATGCGGCCTTCGGCGCTGGGCGTCAGCATGACGGCGGCGGGGCGGGCGCGGGTCTTGGTGGTCGTCTCGGTCATCAGAGCATTCCCAGTTCGAGCTTGGCTTCGTCCGACATCTTGCCCGGATCCCATGGCGGATCCCAGACCAGGTTCACCTCGACATCGCCGACGCCGGGCACCGCGCCGACGCGCAGTTCGACTTCGCCGGGCATGGATTCGGCGACCGGGCAGTGCGGCGTGGTCAGCGTCATGGTGACGACGGCATGGCCGTCGCTGGTGACGTCGACGCCGTAGATGAGGCCGAGATCATAGATGTTGACCGGGATTTCGGGGTCGAAGATTTCCTTCAGCGCATCGATAATGCCGTCATAGAGATCGCCGCCCGGCTCGCCGGCCGCGACTTCGCTGGGCTTCTGCGCCAGGAAACCGTCGAGATAGTCGCGCTGGCGCGGAGCGGCCTCCGCCTCTTCCACGCGTGCCTTGGGCGGGGTTTCCACCGCGTCCACTTCTTCCACCATGAACTTCTTTTCCTCGGTCATCCGAAGATCTTCCTTACCCGTTCGATACCCTTCACCAGCGCATCCACGTCGCTGTCGTCGCTGTAGATGCCGAAACTGGCCCGTGCGGTCGCCTCGACGCCCAGATGCCGCATCAGCGGCTGGGCGCAATGATGACCGGCGCGGATCGCGACACCCGTTTCATCCAATATGGTGCCGACATCGTGCGGATGAACCCCCTCCACCTCGAAAGAAAGGATGCCGGCCGAATCTTCGGGGCCAAAGACGCGCACGCTGTTGATCTGGCTGATCGCGGTGCGGGCCTTGGCCACCATGGCGCATTCATGGGCGTGGATGATGTCGAGGCCGATGCCCTGCACATAGTCGATCGCAGCCGACAGGCCGACGACGCCGACGATATGCGGCGTCCCAGCCTCGAACCGGGTCGGCGCGGGGGCATAGGTGGTCTTTTCGAACGTCACCTTGTCGATCATCGATCCGCCGCCCTGATAGGGGGGCATGGCGTCCAGCAGTTCCTTGCGGCCCCACAGCACGCCGATGCCGGTTGGGCCATAGAGCTTGTGCGCGGAGAAGACGTAGAAGTCGCAGTCGAGCGCCTGCACATCGACGGCGAGGCGGGGGACCGCCTGGCAACCGTCGATCAGGATCTTGGCGCCGACCATATGGGCGATGTCGGCGGCGCGGCGGCAATCGAGCACACTGCCGAGCACGTTCGACACATGGGCGAGCGCGACCATGCGGTGCTGCGGCGTGATCATCGCGCGCATCGCGTCGAGATCGATCCGGCCATCTTCCGTCAGCGGCACCACGTCGATCTGGGCGCCGACCTTTTCGGCAACGATCTGCCAGGGGACGATATTGCTGTGATGTTCGAGGGTCGACAGCAGGATGCGGTCGCCGGCCTTCAACTGCGTGCCGGCCCAGCATTGGGCGACCAGATTGATACCCTCGGTCGCGCCGCGGACATAGACGATCTCGCTGTCCGACGCGGCGCCGATGAAGCCGGCGACCTTGCGCCGGGCGGCCTCATAGGCGAGCGTCATATTGGCCGAGCGTTCATAGACGCCGCGATGCACGGTGGCATAGTCCGGGCCATAGGCACGGGCGATCGCGTCGATCACGGCGGTCGGCTTCTGCGCGGTGGCGGCGCTATCGAGATAATGCCAGTCGCCCCCATTCCCATCTAAAAGGCCGGGGAAATCGTCCCGCAGGCGCAGGCCTTGGGCGAGATCGGTCATACCAGCGTCCCCAGCTTGGCGAGCGCCGCTGCCTCGAACCGTTCGCGCAGATCGTCCTGCACGACATCGTCAAACACGCCGGCGACGAAGGCCTTGAGCAGCAGCGTCTTGGCGGTGGCTGGGTCCATGCCGCGCGACGCCATGTAGAAGAGGGCCTGCTTGTCCAGTTCGCCGACGGTCGCGCCATGGGCGCATTTCACGTCGTCGGCATAGATTTCCAGTTCCGGCTTGGCGTTAGCCGTAGCGGTGCGGTCGAGCAGCATCGCCTTGATCGACTGGAAAGCGTCGGTGCGCTGGGCATCGCGGGCGACATTGATGCTGCCGAGATAATTGCCGGTGGCATGGCTACCCAGGATCGAGCGGACGGTCTGGCCGCTGGTCGCGTCGGGCTGGGCATGGGTGACGCTGGTGATGATCTCCAGCGTCTGCTCGCCACCGCCGATGATCGCGCCGTTCAGCTCGAAATGACTGCCCTTGCCGAGCGTGACAGCGAAGGTGACACGTCCCAACTTGCCGCCAATGTTGAGCAGATGGAAATCGAACCGGGCACCGTCAGCGATATCAATGACATAGTCATGCACAGCGGTCGCGCCATCGGCCGCATCCTGCAACAGATGGTCATGCGCGCTTTCGCCCTCCGCCACCGTGATCCGGGTCGCGGCCGGCACCGGCCAGGCGGCGGCGAGTGCGTCAAGATCGCTGTAACGCCAGGCTTCATCCTTGCGCGTGGGGAGAGCGAGGAGGGTCACGCCGCGATCACCTCGGAATAGCCTTCGCTTTCGAGCTGCAGCGCCAGTTCGGGGCCGCCCGACTTCACGATCCGGCCGGCGGCCAGGACATGGACGAAATCCGGCTTCACATAGTCGAGCAGGCGCTGATAATGGGTGATCAGCAGCACCGCCTTGTCAGGCTTGCGCATGATCGCATTGATGCCCGCGCCGACGGTCTTGAGCGCGTCGATGTCGAGGCCCGAGTCGGTTTCGTCGAGGATGGCGAGCTTGGGATCGAGGATGCCCATCTGCACCATTTCGGCGCGCTTCTTCTCGCCGCCGGAAAAGCCGACATTCACCGGACGCTTGAGCATCTCCATGTCGAGGCCGAGCAGGCCGGCCTTTTCCTTGGCCAGCTTGATGAACTCGCCGCCGTTCAGTTCCTTCTCGCCGCGCGCGCGGCGCTGCGAATTGAGGCTTTCGCGCAGGAACTGCAGGTTGGAGACGCCGGGGATCTCGACCGGATATTGGAAGCCCAGGAACAGGCCGGCAGCGGCGCGCTCATGCGGGTCCATGGCGAGCAGGTCTTCGCCCTCGAAGGTCGCGGTGCCGCCGGTGACTTCATAGTTCGGACGGCCGCCCAGCGTGTAGGCGAGGGTCGACTTGCCGGCGCCGTTCGGCCCCATGATCGCGTGGATTTCGCCGGCATTGATCTGGAGCGACAGGCCCTTGAGGATCGCCTTGCCGTCGATTTCGTTGGTGAGATTGTCGATATTAAGCATGATTTTGTCCCGGCAAAGCGGCTTGGATTTCAATCCTCCCCTGGAAGGGGAGGGGGACCACGAAGTGGTGGAGGGGTATCACCCTATCGAGAGGGGGACACCCCTCCGTCTGGCCTGCGGCCAGCCACCTCCCCTGCAAGGGGAGGATGGGATGGATGGCCCCCACCGCCCTTAGTCCTTGTGCGCGCGCTGGAGCGTCCGCGCGGTCCAGAAGGCCATGTCGCGCACGTCGCCCGGCGCAGGGAAGAGCGTGTCGATATGGCGCTTGATCGGCATATAGGGCCACCAGTCGGCGTCCGGTTCCGGCGCGCCCTTTTCCAGCAGCGCGACGACGAATTCGCTGACCGGGCCCATGCGGGCGAGGTTGGGGGCCTTCGCCTTGTGGAAGGCCTTGTCGCTCCGCAGCTTCTCGGTCATGGCGACATCGCCCTTTTCCAGCGCATCGCGGCATTCGGCCTGATAGGCGTCGAGATCGCCGAAATCCTTGACGGCGCGGGCGGCAAGCTCGCCCTCTTCCAGCTCATAATCCTCGGTCAGGATGCGGATCGCGGCGGTCCATGCCTGGCCATTGCCGACATCCTCCGCGAAATCGGCGAGGGCATCCTGGATATCGTCTTCGTCGCTCAATTGTCCGTCCTTCAAGCTCTCAAATTCATCGATCGTCAAAACCAGATGCTATGCATCCGCTTGAGAAATGCTTCATCCGAAACGGGGAAACCGGAGGCATCGCCGATCACAGAATCAATCCCGCATTCCGGACACATGGCCGTGCCGTCATCATCTACCCAATCGTCTATCCGGGCAGCAGGGAAACTCGTGCAGCAGTAGAAGCAACCAGCGATATTGCTGGCTTCCAGTTCCTGCCGATGATTAGCGCAATGGACATGCGCCTCCACCTCGGCACCGCCCTGTCGCTTCAGTTCAGCAAGCCGGGCAGCCACTGCATCAGATGCCCTTGTCACCCCACGCTGCCTTCCAGGCTGATGCCGAGCAACTTCTGCGCTTCCACCGCGAATTCCATCGGCAGTTGCTGCAGCACCTCCTTGGCGAAGCCGTTGACGATCAGGCTGACCGCGCTTTCCTGATCCAGGCCGCGCTGCATCGCGTAGAAGAGCTGGTCGTCGCTGATCTTGCTGGTGGTCGCTTCATGCTCGATCTGGGCGCTGGGATTGCGCACCTCGATATAGGGCACGGTGTGGGCGCCGCACTGGTCGCCCAGCAACAGGCTGTCACACTGGGTGAAGTTGCGCACGCCCTCCGCGCCCGGCGCGACGCGGACGAGGCCGCGATAGGTGTTGTTGCTGCGGCCCGCGCTGATCCCCTTCGACACGATGGTCGAGCGACTGCCCTTGCCATTGTGGATCATCTTGGTGCCGGTGTCGGCCTGTTGCAGATTGTTGGTGAGCGCGACGGAGTAGAATTCGCCGACGCTATTCTCGCCGTTCAGCACGCAGGACGGATATTTCCAGGTGATGGCAGAGCCGGTTTCGACCTGGGTCCAAGACACCTTGCTGTTGCGGCCCTGACAGAGGGCGCGCTTGGTCACGAAATTATAGATGCCGCCCTTGCCGTCCGCGTCGCCCGGATACCAGTTCTGGACGGTCGAATATTTGATCTCCGCATCGTCGAGCGCGACCAGTTCCACCACGGCGGCGTGCAGCTGGTTTTCATCGCGCATCGGCGCGGTGCAGCCTTCGAGATAGGAGACATAGGCGCCATCGTCCGCGACGATCAGCGTGCGTTCGAACTGACCGGTATTTTCCGCATTGATGCGGAAATAGGTCGACAATTCCATCGGGCAGCGAACGCCCTTGGGAATGTAGACGAAGGTGCCGTCGGAGAAGACCGCGCAGTTCAAGGTGGCGAAGTAGTTGTCGTGCATCGGCACGACCTTGCCCAGCCACTTCTTTACGAGGTCCGGAAATTCGCGCACCGCCTCGCTGATCGAGCGGAAGATGACGCCCGCTTCCTCCAGCTCCTTGCGGAAGGTGGTGGCGACCGAAACCGAGTCGAACACGGCGTCGACCGCGATCTTGCGGCTGCCCTTCACGCCGGCGAGCATTTCCTGCTCGGCGATGGGGATGCCGAGCTTCTGATAGGTGGCGAGGATTTCGGGATCGACCTGATCCAGCGAATCCAGCTCCACCTTCTTCTTGGGCTCGGCGTAATAATAGGCGTCCTGATAATCGATCGGCGGGACGTTGAGCTTCGCCCAGTCCGGCGCTTCCATCTTCTGCCACATGGCAAAGGCCTTCAGGCGCCAGTCGAGCAGCCATTGCGGCTCATTCTTCTTGGCCGAGATGAAGCGGACCGTATCCTCGTTCAGGCCCTTGGGCGCGAAATCCTGCTCGATGGCCGACGACCAGCCATGCTCATAGGTGGAGGCGCGCTCGGCGGCCTCCAGCGCTTCCTGATTACGGACGGTGCTCACTTCTTCAGTCATGCCATTTCTCGTGTCAGGCTGGCGATGGTCACGTTCGCGAGCGCTTCGCGGATCGCGTTGTTCGCCAGATTCATGTGCGGACGGATGCGGCAATCCTGTTCCAGATTGCAGTCATGCGCCCCCTGTTCGCTGCATGCGGTCATGGCGATGGGGCCTTCGACCGCCTCCACCACGTCCGCCAGGGTGATCGTCGCGGGCGGGCGCGACAGGCGCACGCCGCCACCGGTGCCCCGGCTCGATTCGAGCAGACCCGCCGCCGACAGCCGGCTCACCAGCTTCTGCGCGGTGGGCAGCGGGATGCCGGTTTCGGCGCTGAGCGTAGTCGCATTCATCTTGGCCGCACCGCAGTGGCGGGCGGCGGCAGACATCAGCACGACGGCATAATCGGCAAAGCTCGATAATTTCATGCGTGTTGCGAACCATTCTCAAATCAGATCGAATCAATCCGATTGGGCATGTGGTCCCACTCGCCCCCGGAATCAAGGCATTTTTCCTACCGTGGGAGTCTGTTTGGAAAATGCGCGAAAGAGCGCATTTTCAGAGCCGCACCAGCCCACACCCCCACCCGGCCGCCCATCAGGGTACCATGTCTGGGAGGCCGGGTGGGGGTGTGGGCTGGTGCGGATGCGCCAAAGGCGCAGTCCAAACGGCGATCAGCTCAGCCGGTTGAGCACCGCGACATCGCCGCCCAGTGTGCGGCGGAGCAGAGTGAGCTGGACCACGGCGGTTGGCTCGGTCTGGAGCTGGTGCGGGGTCATGCCGATGAAATGCTTGATCTCGCGTATGAAATGCGACTGGTCGTAGAAGCTTCCATCGTCGCACAGGGCCTGCCAGCTTTCATGATCGAGCGCGATCCGCGCGCTGCAGCGCAGGGCACGATATTTGCGGGCGAGCAGCTTGGGCGGGGCGCCATAGAGTTTGTTGGTGATGCGGGCGAGCTGGCGCGGCGACAATTCGGTCATCTCGCTCAGCACCTCGATCCGGGGCGAGCCTTCGCCGATCAGCCAGCTGTCGATCGCCCGCAGGATCGCCCAGGTCGCTTCGGGCAGCGGCTTGATCCGTTCGGCGAGGAAGGACCAGGTGAGCGCGGCCATGGCGTCGCCATCCTCCATGCGCTGCAACTGGGCGAGCAGGTCGAGAAAGCCGTGGTCCCGTTCCGCCGCCAGATCGCACAGGCCATCAGCCAGCTTGTCAGCGTCGCCACCATGCAGCGCCAGCCAGCCAGCCGGCAGCAGCGACACGCCCAGCAGCCGGGTCGGGGCATCCAGTTCGAAGCGGGTTGCGCCCTGCGTGGGGCCGATCAGGCCGACGGCGGGGGGCCGCTGCACCGATCCATCCTGGAAATGATAGCGCCCATCGCCCCGCAGCATCAGCCGCAGCTGCGCGACATCGGCGCGGGTGACATCGGCATAATGGTCGGCCGCCACGGAAAATATGTAGAGCGAGCCGAAATAGGGCCGGACCTTTTCCGGCGGGGTGAAATAACGCAAGCGGACCGGGCCCTGTTCGGCATCCACCGAATAGGACAATGGCCCGCGATTATCCGGCACCACCCCCCGCGCCGCACTCAGCGGCAAATCCCAATGTTGCGGCCCCATAGTTTCACCCCAGTGGCGGCATTATGAGCGCGGCCAGCGACCGTGCAAGAGCCATGACGTCACCATGACGATTTTTCGCCACAGCGTTGCAACAAAAAAAATGACCCGGCAGCTTTCACTGCCGGGTCAGGAAAAGGTCTCATCAGCCAAAATGGCCTAGAGCCTTCGGGTCGCAAGACGGCTTTAAGCCCGAATCGGTGGAAGATTATTGGACAGATCGGACATCTGACGACCGAAAAGGATCGCATTCATGACGTTTTCTGTCATGAAATGACGCAAGGGAATATGTTGTTGCAATAACGCAACACGACTCGACCTGCGCAGGCACCGCTGGCATAGCGCGGCCATGTCCTATCGCCTGATCCGTCCGCTCTTCTTCGCGCTCGATGCCGAGCGCGCCCATAATCTGTCGATCGCGCTGCTGCGGATGATGCCGACCCCGGCCCCGCTGAAGGCCGACCCGATGCTGGCACAAACGGTGGCGGGCATCGCCTTTCCCAATCCGGTGGGCCTGGCGGCAGGCTATGACAAGGATGGCCGGGTCGCGCACAAGATGCATGGGCTGGGCTTCGGCTTTGCCGAACTGGGCACGCTGACCCCGCTGGCACAGCCGGGCAATCGCCAGCCGCGCCTGTTCCGCCTGGTCGAGGACAGGGCCGTCATCAATCGCTTCGGCTTCAACAATGGCGGCCAGGGCGCTGCCGCCGACCGCATCGCCCGCTATCGCCGACCGGTGGGGGATGGACCGGTGATCGGCATCAATATCGGCGCCAACAAGGAAGCGACGGCGGCCGGGCGCGCCAATGCCGACTATGCCACCGGCGTCACCTGCATGGCACCGCTGGCCGATTATCTGACGGTCAATATCTCGTCGCCCAACACGCCGGGGCTGCGCGCGCTGCAGGGCCGGGCGGCACTGGACGATTTGCTGGGCGCTGTGATGGCGGCGCGGCCCGCAGGCGGCCCGCCGATCTTCCTGAAGGTCGCGCCCGACCTGGAGCCGGCCGATATCGAAGATATCGCAGCCGCCTGCATCGACCACCGGGTCGACGCGCTGATCGTATCCAACACCACCATCACCCGCCCGGAGCTGCAATCGGTCCATGCAGGTGAAACCGGCGGCCTGTCGGGCGCGCCGCTCACCGACCTGTCGCTGGGCAAGCTGCGCGATTTCCGCCGACTGCTGGGCAACCGGCTGCCGCTGATCGGCGTCGGCGGCATCGCCAATGCAGAGCAGGCCTATGCCCGCATCCGCGCCGGCGCATCGCTAGTCCAGGTCTATAGCGCGCTGGTCTATGAAGGCCCCTATCTCGCCAGGCGGATCAATGATGGCCTGAAAGCGCTGATGGCGCGCGATGGCGTGCGGCATATCGGCGACGTGGTGGGGATCGACGCCTGATCCGTCCTTCCCGGACATGATCGAAACAAGACGGGTTGCGAAACGAAATGCGAGCTTTAGGGTGCCGGCCATGACCTCCCGCCTGACCGGCCTGCTGGCCCCCTTCGCCCTGATTGCCCCCCTTGCCCTGGCGCCCGTAACCGCCCTGGCGCGCGAGCCGGTGGCGTTGAATGCCACCGTGTCCGCCGCCGATCCGCGCGCGGCCGCGGCGGGGCAGGAAATATTGCGCAAGGGCGGCAGCGCCACCGATGCGGCGATCGCGATGATGCTGGCGCTGAACGTGGTCGAACCGCATAATAGCGGCATCGGCGGCGGCGGCTTCCTGATGCACCACGACGGCGCGAGCGGCGTGCTGGAATCGATCGACGGGCGCGAGACCGCGCCGGCCGCCGCCCGGCCCGACCGCTTCATGGGCGCGGATGGCAAGCCCCTGCCCTTCGTCCAGGCCTGGCCGGGCGGCTATTCGGTCGGCGTTCCGGGCAATCTGCGCATGGCGTGGGAAGCCCACAAGAAATGGGGCAAGCTGCCCTGGGCCGACCTGTTCCAGCCGGCGATCCGGCTGGCCGACGACGGCTTCCAGCTGGGCGAGCGCACCGCCACGGCGCTGAAAGCGTTGCAGAATATCTGGGCCGATTTCCCCGAAATCCGCAGCTATTACTGGATCGACGGACAATTGCCGGCGGTCGGCACGACATTGAAGAACCCGCCGCTCGCCGCCCTGTTCAAGCGGATCGCGGCGGAAGGGCCGGACGCCTTCTATCTGGGCGAGAATGCGCAGGCGATTGCCAAGGCCGTCACCAATGCGCCCCGCAATCCGGTGCCGATGACGACCGACGACCTGGCCAATTACCAGGTCAAGGACCGCAAGCCGGTATGCGGCCATTATCGCGTCTATACGGTGTGCGGCATGGGGCCGGCGTCGGCCGGCGGCATCACCGTGCTGCAGGTGCTGGGCATGGTCGAGCGCTTCCCGCTGGCGCAGTGGGGCAAGGATGATCCGCGCTCCTGGCACGTCATCGGCGAAGCGATGCAACTCGCCTATGCCGATCGCGACACCTGGCTGGGCGATCCCGAATTCGTCCATGTGCCGATCGCCGGGCTGATCGATCCCGCTTATTTGAAGCAGCGATCGGGCGAGATCCGGCTGAACAAGGCGCTCACTGCCTACAAGCCGGGCCTGCCCGCCGGGGCGCAGCCGCGCACCAGCGCCCTGCCCCAGCCGGAAAGCGGCACCAGCCATTTCGTCGCGGTGGACCGCAATGGCGACATCGCCGCCTGGACTTCGACGATCGAGAGCTTCTTCGGCAGCCAGCTGGTCGCCAATGGCGTGGTGCTGAACAATGAGCTGACCGATTTCAGCTTCACGCCCGAGAAGAATGGCGCGCCGGTCGCCAACCGGGTGGAACCGGGCAAGCGGCCGCTGTCGTCGATGTCGCCGACGATCGTCTATGACGACAAGGGCATGCCGATCTTCACCGTCGGCGCGGCCGGCGGCAAGACCATCATCATGCAGGTCGCCAAGGCGCTGATCGCCCATTTCGACTGGGGCCTGTCGGCGCAGGATTCGATCGCGCTGGGGCTGGAATTCTTCAATGGCGAGGGGCTGGTGCTGGAACAGGGCACGTCGCTGGAGGCGATGAAGGCGCCGCTGGAGAAACTGGGCCACCGCGTCACCATCTCGCGCCTGGGCCTCAAGGCCAATGCGGCCGAACGGACCGCCGACGGCCACTGGATCGGCGCCGCCGACCCGCGCAGCCCCGGCGTATCGCTGCAGGAATAAGGCAGGCGATCATGGCGAGCGCAGCGTCGCGCTCGCCAGTCGCGCGTCAGGCGCCCTTCTTGAGGTCGAGCCCGGCGACGTTGAATTCGAACGGGAAGCGCTGGTCTTTCGGGCCGACGGCAAGATCGACCTTCAGGCTCTTCGCCTTGGCGATCGCCTCATAGGCGTTCTGAGAGGGCATGATCTCGATCCCGTCCTTCGCTTCGGTCATGCGGCCCTTCCAGCGATGGGCCTTGCCATCGTCGGTGGTGGCATCGACCGCGCAGTCGGACAGGTCGCACTGGAAGGGCGCGCCGACCAGCTTCACCGTCACCGTCTTTTCGCCATTGGACATGGGCTGGACCATCAGCACCGAGAAGGTGTCGGCGGCGGTCATGGTCTGCACGCTGTTGGCGCTGCCGATATAGGCGACCTTCTGGCTGGCGCCGGCGGTTTCATATTTCCAGACCTGGCCGATCTGGTCGCGCTGGGTCGGTTCCTTCTTGTCCCCGCCCGAACAGGCGGCCAGCAGGCCGAGCATGGCGAGGGGCATGATATGGCGCATTGTCGCATTCTCCTTGTCAGGCAAGAACGCGGGGATGCGCGGGAGTTTCCGTCAGGCGTAGCGGGCGGCGGTCTCGCGGATCAGGGCGATCATGTTGGGAATGCCCTGGGTGCGGTTGGAGCTGAGCTGGTTTTTGAGGTCGAAGGGGGCCAGCGCGCCTTCGATATCGGTCGCGCCGATCTCTGCCGGGGCGCGGTCCTGCACGGTCAGCAACACCAGCGCGATGATCCCCTTGGTGATGGCGGCATTGCTGTCGGCGAGGAAATGGAGCCGGCCATCGTCGAGCACCGTGGGATAGACCCAGACCGCCGCCGAACAGCCCCGCACCAGCGTCATATCGGTCTTGAGCGCGTCGGGCATATCCTCCAGCCCCCGGCCGAGATCGATCAACAGGCGATAACGATCATCGGCGTCGAGAAATTCATATTCTTCCTGGAGGTCGGCCAGAACGGGCATCGGGGCGGGCTGATCGGTCATGCCGCCCATATAGGGGGAAAAGCGGTGTGGGAAAGCCGCTTTTCCCCGCCGGCGGATCAGAGATCGACGCCGGCGGCGATGGCTTCGAGCTTGCGGATGCGTTCCTTGAGGTCGGCAACCTCGATCCGGGCGGCGGCCGAGGGCGGCGCAGCTTCCTCGCTGCGGCGATTGAGTTCCGCCCGCTTGAGATCGAGCCAACCATTCCAGCCGCGCAGCGATGCGAAGGCGACGATGGTGAGGCCGGCGAGGCCGGCGGTGGCCATGGTGAGGTAGAAGAGGGGATCCTGCATGATGTCCTCCCTGTGTCCTTTGCCGCGATCAGTCGCGGTCCTTGAGCTTCTCGAATTCGCGCTCCAGCGCGGTCGAACTGTCGGTGGCGAGCCGTTCCAATACGGCAACCCGGTCCTTGAGCGCCTTCACTTCGGCGCGGAGGCGTTCAGCCTCCGGATCGGGACCGCGCTGGATGAAATCCTCGCCCTTGTGGCGGCGCACGACGCCATATTTGGCGCGGACGACGCTGGCGATGGCGGTGATCGCGACGATGGCGACGACCATTTCAAACGGATTCATGTTTGTCCTCCCTTGAGGCGCGCGGGGCGATCAGTTCGCCGGGCCGCGCAGCCGCTCGATTTCGCGATTGAGCTGATGACTTTCATCGGTGACGATCCGCTCGACCACGGCGAGCCGGTCCTTCATCGAGCCGATTTCGGCGCGCAGCTGGGCATTTTCCTGGCTGATCAGCTTGATGCGCTCGACCAGTTCCTCATTCTTCTGCGGATAGACCGCCTTGCCCCAGCTATTTTCCAGCGGGTAGCCGTGCCGGATGCGAAGCCAGGTGGTAAAAACCCAACCCGCGACACCCAGCGATCCGACGATGACCGCAGCAGGCGCAAGAACTTCAACTGGAACCATGATCTTTACTCCCCTTGCCTGGTCAGCGTCAGCGCAGCGCGTCGATATCGCGCGCGGTCCGGGCGGCGGGATCGGTGGCGATCCGTTCGAGGACTGCGATGCGTTCTTCGAGGCGGCTGATGCGGCCAGTCAGCTTTTCGTTTTCACTTGAAAGAAGGTCGATTTTTCGACCGGCGTCGGGATCTGTTCGATGAACGGTGCCCGTCCATTCATTTTCAACCGGATAACCATGGCGGGCACGGACCCAGGTGGTGAACATCCAGCCCAGCGTCGACATGGCGATGATGGCCAGAACGAAGGTCGGTCCTGCGAAATTCATGGCCTTAACTCCCCGTTATTGCTGCCCTGTCCTGGCTATGCTTCAGCGCAGGCTGTCGATCTCGTCGGCGAGGCGCGTGTTGCGGCTGGTATAATAGACCTCGATGTCGGCGAGGCGGCGGTCGATGTCGCGGAACTTGGAGCGGACGTCGCGGGTGGAGCGCGCCGGGTTGGTGCGCACGCCCTGCCAGAATTTCTCGTCGTCCCGATCCGAATAGAGGCCCTGGGGCTTGGCATCGGCGAAATAGGCGGCGGCGAAATAGGCGATCAGCGTCCAGGGGAAGGCGCCCATGAGGGTCACCAGCACCGCGCCGACCCGAACCCAGACCACGTCGATCCCGGTATAGTCGGCGATGCCGGAGCACACGCCCATCCACTTGCCATTCTGCTTGTCGAGATAGAATTTGGTGCGGCGGGCGCTCATGTCAGTTCCTCCGGTCGAAATCGTAATTATCGTCCTGTGCCGGACGTTGCGGGCGGAAGTCGGGATTGTCGGCTGCGACGATCCGTTCGACCGTCTGCAGCCTGTCTTCGAGACGGCGGGCGAGCAGGTGGAGTTCATCCAGCAGCCGCTCATCCTCGTCGGTGATCTTGGGCGCCTGCTTCCACTTGGTGACATAGTGGAAGATCAGCCAGGGCATGCCGATGAACAGCATGCCGCAGACCATGATAGGCAAGAAGACGTCTTCCATGGGATCAGGCTCCCTTGTTCATGCTGGCCTTGAGCGCGGCGAGATCGGCATCGACCTTGTCGGCCGACTTCAATTCCGCGATTTCCTCTTCCAGCGTCTTGGGCTGCGCGCCCAGACCCATGGCATCGGCGCGGCCTTCGGCCATATCGACGCGGCGTTCGAGCATGTCGAAGCGGGCAAAGGCTTCGTTGACCTTCTCGCCGGCATAGGCTTCGCGCACCCGCAGGCGGTTCTGCGCGCTTTCCATGCGGCTGACCAGGCTGTTCTGGCGGGCACGCGCCTCGCGCAGCTTGCCCTGCAGCTTGGCGATATCCTCTTCCGAGGCCTTCAGCGCCTCGTCCAGCACCTCGATCTCGTGGGAGAGATGCTCGGCCATGTCGGCGGCCTTCTGGCGTTCGACCAGAGCAGCCTTGGCGAGATCCTCGCGGTCCTTGCTGAGGGCGAGCTGGGCCTTTTCGGTCCAGCCATCCTGCAGCGCCTGCAGCTTGCCGATGTGACGACGCATTTCCTTCTGGTCGGCGATCGTGCGGGCGGCGGACGCGCGCACCTCGACCAGCGTCTCCTCCATTTCGAGGATGATCATGCGGATCATCTTCGCCGGGTCTTCGGCCTTGTCGAGCAGGTCGGTGACATTGGCGGCGATGATGTCTCGGGTGCGGGAGAAAATACCCATTTTAACGGTGCTCCTGGTCTTCTCTTCAAGGGGGCCGGGGCGGACGAGAGGGGGCATTTCCGCCCCGGCCTGGGTCGTGCGGCCTTACGCCAGATAGCGCAGGGTCGCGGGGGTATCCTGGGTCGCGAGGACCGGGGCTTCGCTGGCGCGGGCCGGGCCGACCGCCGAAAGGATCATGGTCGATCCGAACAGGACGGCGGCAATGGCGACCGACATCAGCTGACCGATTTCGCGAACGCTGTTGCTGTTCTTTTCCATCTTCAACACTCCTTGAACCTGGCCTTCTAAAGGTGCCGCCTGTCTGTGCAGCGGCTTCGTTCCCAACATAGCAGAGGCCGTGCCAATTTTCGAAAAGCGCAGAAAACAGCCATTTTTGGATGATTTGGCACGGCTACGCAAAGATTTCTCTTGCTGAAAGTTGGGAAATTTCCCCATATTTTGGCGCATGGAGAAAAATACCCAGTTTGTCGGCCAGTCACTGGCCTTTCTCGACGCCGTCGAACTGGCCGGGCGGGCCGCCGAACTCAATCGCCCGGTGCTGGTGATCGGCGAACGCGGCACCGGCAAGGAGCTGATCGCCGAACGCCTGCATCATCTGTCGCCGCGCTGGGGCGAGCCGCTGATCGTGATGAACTGCGCCGCCCTGCCCGAGACGCTGATCGAGGCGGAACTGTTCGGCCATGAACAGGGCGCCTTCACCGGCGCGACCAAGGCGCGGCCGGGCCGGTTCGAGGAAGCCGACGGCGGCACCCTGTTCCTGGACGAGCTGGGCACATTGTCGATGGCAGCGCAGGAGCGGCTGCTGCGCGTGATCGAATATGGCGAGGTGACGCGGATCGGATCATCGCGGCCGGTGATGGTCGATGTCCGCATCGTCGCGGCGACCAACGAGGATCTGCCCGCCGCCGCCGATGCCGGGCGCTTCCGCCCCGATCTGCTGGATCGGCTGAGCTTCGAGGTCATCACCCTGCCGCCGCTGCGCGCGCGCGAGGGCGACATAACGGTATTGGCCGACCATTTCGGCCGGCGCATGGCAGCGGAACTCAACTGGCCGCAATGGCCGGGTTTCTCCGCCGCCTGCGCGGCCGAACTGGAAGGCCATGGCTGGCCGGGCAATGTGCGCGAACTGCGCAATGTGGTGGAGCGGGCAGTCTATCGCTGGCCCGAGCCGGGGCGGCCGATCTCGTCCATTGTGTTCGACCCCTTCGCCTCGCCCTGGAAACCGCGCCCGCTGATGCCGGGAGCCGCCGCGCCGTCAGCGGAAAATGCGGCACCGGCACCTGCGGCTGCGTCGGTGATGAACGGCCATGGCGATGTCACCGATCTCAAATCGGCGGTCGACGCGCATGAGGCGGCGATCGTGCGGGCCGCGCTGGAGCGGTTCCGCTATAATCAGCGCGCGACCGCCAAGGGGCTGGGCCTGACCTATGACCAGTTGCGCCACTGCATGAAGAAACATGGGCTGAGCGCGGGATAGGGCGGCACGGGGCCGCCCCACCTGATAGGTTTAACGGGTCGGGACGGGTTCCGGGCCCGAATAGTCATAGAAGCCCCTGCCGGTCTTGCGGCCATACCAGCCGGCCTCGACATATTTGACCAGCAGCGGCGCCGGGCGATATTTGGGATCGCCGGTGGTGGTGAGGAAGACGTTGAGGATTTCGAGCGCGGTGTCGAGGCCGACGAAGTCGAGCAGGGTCAGCGGCCCCATCGGATGGTTGAGACCCAGCTTGCAACCCTGATCGATGTCGGTGACGCTGCCCACGCCCTCGCCCAGCACGAACACTGCCTCGTTCAGCATCGGCAGCAGGATGCGGTTCACCACGAAGCCCGGTGCGTCAAAGGCGTGGACCGTGGTCTTGCCGATCTTCGCGGCGAAACCCTCGACCGCGGCGACCGTCTCGGGCGAGGTGGCAAGGCCGCGAATGACCTCGACCAGCACCATCACGGGCACCGGATTGAAGAAATGGACGCCGACGAAGCGGCTGGCATCGGGCGCGGCCTGGGCCAGGCGGGTGATCGGGATGGACGAGGTGTTGGTGGCGAGGATGGCGCCGGGCGCCAGGATCTTGCCGACATTGGTGAAGATGGTGCGCTTGACCTCTTCGCGCTCGGTCGCGGCCTCGATCACCAGCTGGGCGCCGGCGAGCGGCGCGATCTCGCCGACCGGGGTGATGCGGGCGAGCGCGGCATCGGCGTCGGCCTGGCCGATCTTTTCCTTTTCGACCGCGCGGGCCAGCAGCTTGGCGATGCCGGCCTTGCCCTTTTCGGCGCGGGGCAGATCGATGTCGGACAGGATCACGTCATAGCCGGCCTGAGCGGCGACCTGGGCAATGCCCGCCCCCATCTGGCCAGCGCCGATCACGCCCACGGTCTTAATGTCGGTCATGTCCCATTCTCCTCACCAAATGTTCGTTCCAGTCACCCCTACCGACAAGTAAGGCCGCGCGCCAAGCCCCTTCGCGGGCGGCGAACGGGCCATCGCGACGGATGGATGGTTCGCCCGCGCGATTTTCCGCCTTTGCGCGAACCGCACGCCATGCTTAATAGCCGCCCATGCCCCTTGCCGATCCCCTGCCAGCGCCCGCATCCGGACGGTTCATCGCCGCCGTGCATCATTTCCCGCTGCGCATCTATTTCGAGGATACGGACCTGTCGGGGCTGGTCTATCACGCCAATTATCTGCGCTATATGGAGCGCGCCCGGTCCGACATGCTGCGCATCGCCGGCATCGACCAGCGCGCCAATCATGAAGGCGGCGAAGGCGTCTATGCCGTCACCGACCTGAAACTGGCCTATCGTCGCCCCGCCCGGCTGGACGATGACCTGATGGTCGTCAGCCAGGTGATGGAGGTGCGGGCCGCCAGCTGCGTCATTCAGCAAAGAGTCATGCGCGGCGAGGACATATTGACCGACGGCGTCATCACCGTCGCCTATCTGACACCCCAGGGACGACCGCAGCGCCAGCCGCGCCCCTGGATCGAGATTTTCAGCCGTTTGATGCGAGGGGAAGACATCCACCCATGAACCTGTCCATGCCTGACGTCGGCGCCGCCGTTGGCGCCGCAGCCGACGCCGCCACCATTTCGCCGCTCGCCCTGTTCCTGCAGGCCGACATCGTCGTGAAGGGGGTGATGCTGGGCCTGTTGCTGGCCAGCATCTGGACCTGGGCGATCATCATCGGCTTCAGCTTCACCCTGCGCAAGGCGAGCAAGCAGAGCCGCGCGTTCGAGGCGGATTTCTGGAAGGCGGACGATATCGACCGTTTCTATGAAGCCCGCGGCAAGGCCGAATTCCCGGCCGCCAAGGTGATGGCCGCCGGCGTCACCGAATGGCGCCGCTCCACCGCGCAGAAGGTGATCGACCGCGACGGCACGCGCGACCGGCTGGCCACCAGCATGTCGAGCACGATCGCGGCCGAGGTCGACCGGCTGTCGGACCGGCTGAACATCCTGGCGACGGTCGGTTCGGTTGCGCCGTTCGTCGGTCTGTTCGGCACCGTCTGGGGCATCATGCGCGCCTTCACCTCGATCGCCGCGGCGCAGAACAGCTCGCTCGCCGTCGTCGCGCCGGGCATTGCCGAGGCCCTGTTCGCGACCGCGATCGGCCTGTTCGCTGCCATCCCGGCGGTGATCGCGTACAACCGGTTCAGCCATGGCATCAACCGGATGGAATCGCGCCTCAACCGCTTTGCCGACGGCTTCTACGCCACGTTGAGCCGTGAATTGGAGGCCCAGCGCTAATGGCGATGTCCGGTCCTCCGTCCGGTCGGCGCGGGCGCAATCGCGCGCCGATGGCGGATATCAACGTGACGCCGCTGGTCGACGTCATGCTGGTGCTGCTGATCATCTTCATGGTGACCGCGCCGCTGCTGGTGACCGGCGTGCCGGTGAACCTGCCCGAGACGCGCGCCAAGGGGCTGGACCAGGATGCCAAGCCGACGGTGGTGTCGATCGATCGCGACGGCGCCATCTATGTCGACGAGGATGTGGTCAGCGATGCCGACCTGCCCGACCGGCTGGCCGAGATCGTGTCGGCCAATGCCGGCAAGCCCGACGCGCCGCAAATCTTCCTGCGGGCGGACACGGCGCTGGATTATGGCCGAGTGATGCGGGTGATGGGCGAGCTCAACCGGGCCGGCCTCAACAAGGTGGCGCTGGTCAGCACCGGCGGGCAGGACGGCGCCGACGATGTCAGCGCAGGTTCAGAATAGGGGCCATAGGTCAAACCGATGGAACGCGCGGAAAAAATCGGCCTTGGCGTTGCGACGGCAGGACATGTCCTGCTGTTCGGCCTGCTGTCGGCCGGGTTCCTGGCGACGCCCAATCCGCTGAAGCTGAACAGCCCGCCAATGGATGTCAGCCTGGTGGACGAGGTGGCGCTGCAGTCGACCGCGCCGCGCATTTCGACCGAGCCGCCACCACCCAGCGTCGCGCCTGAGAAGGGCCCGACCGAGGACGCTGCGCCCGCTGCCCAGCCCGAGCCGGCGCCCGTGCCCGAGCCGACCCCGGCGCCGCCCAAACCAAAGCCGGTCCCGCCCAAGGAAGTCGCGAAGCCCGCGCCGCCCAAGCCGAAACCAACGCCGCCGAAGAAGGAAACGCCCAAGGCGGCGCCCAAGCCCAAGCCGGCGCCCGAAAAGCCGGCGGAAAAGCCCAGGGCGAAGCCTGCGCCGGAGAAGCCCAAGGCAGCAGCGGCGGCGCCCGCCAAGGCGAGCGCCAAGCCGGCGCCCAAAGCCGCAAAGCCGGCCGCGGCATCGGGATCAGGCAAGGCCGCGGCCAAGCCCAAGGGATCGCTGCTGGGCAATGATTTCCTCAAGGGCATCGACACCAGCGCCGACGCGCCGCGCAAGCCGGCCGCCGCGCCGCAGGCCGCCGCCATGGGGCCGCAGCAGAAGGCCGCGCTCGACGCCGAAATCCGCCGGCAGCTCAAGCCCAACTGGCGCCCGCCGTCAGGTGCGGACGCCGATCAGCTGGTGACCCTGCTGGAAGTGCGGCTGGACAAGAATGGCGCAGTGATCGGCACGCCCGAAGTGATCGACCAGCTGGGCGTCACCGCCAGCAACCGGCCCCAAGCCAAGCTGCATGCGGAGCGCGCGATCCAGGCGGTGAAGCTCGCTTCGCCCTTCCGCAATTTGCCGCCCGAATATTATGAACAATGGAAATGGCTGCGGCCACTCCGCTTTGACGCGAGGCTGACCCGATGACGACGACCCTGCTCCGCCGCCTGGCCGCGGCGACCGCCGCCCTGCTCGCCTTCACCGCCATGCCCGCGCTGGCGCAGCTGTCGGTCGACGTGACCGGCGATATCGACAGCAACCTCAAGATCGCGGTGCCCGCGCTGCCGGCACAGCAGGATGTGGCGACCCCGGCCGGCACCGCCAATGAAATGGGCCGCAAGATCGCCGAGGTGATCGCCACCGACCTCAAGGGATCGGGCCTGTTCGATCCGTCCGGCCCGGCCGGCATGCCCGCGCTCGCTTTCCCGGAAGTGACCAATCCCGTCTATGACAAATGGGGTGCCTACCAGGCGCTGGTGCAGGGTTTTGTCCGCACCACCGGCGGCGAGGCCGACATTACCGTGGGCTGTTACCTTTATGACGTGGCGCTGAAGCAGGAACTGACGCGCCAGGGCTATGTCGTCGCGCCGCGCGACTGGCGCCGGGCCGCGCATAAATGCGCCGACGCCATCTATGCCCGGCTGTCGGGCGAGAGCCCCTTCTTCGACAGCCGGATCGCCTATATTGCCGAGAGCGGCCCCAAGGATAACCGCGTCAAGCGCCTCGCCATCATGGATTCCGACGGCGCCAACCACCGCTTCATCACCAATGGCCAGTCGATCGCCCTCACCCCGCGCTTCTCGCCCGATTACAAGTCGATCGTCTATGTGAGCTATCTGGGCAGCCGGGTGCGCATCTATGTCTATGACATCGGCACCGGGCAGCAGCGGCTGGTGACCGAAAGCAACAATACGACCTTCGCGCCGCGCTGGTCGCCCGATGGCCGCAACATCCTGTTCTCGATGGCGGTGTCGGGCAATACCGACATTTATCGCGTGTCGGCCCAGGGCGGCGCGCCGGTGCGCCTCACCAATTCGCCGGGCATCGATGTCGGCGGTTCCTATTCGCCGGACGGCCGCCAGATCGTGTTCGAAAGCGACCGGTCGGGCGGGCAGCAAATCTATGTGATGAATGCCGACGGGTCGAACCAGCGCCGCATCAGCCATGGCGGCGGCCGCTATGCGACGCCCGAATGGAGCCCGCGCGGCGACCTCATTGCCTTCACCAAGCTGTCGGGCGATTTCAAGATCGCGGTGATGACGCCGAGCGGCGACAATGAGCGCATCCTGACCAATGGCTGGCAGGACGAGCAGCCGACCTGGTCGCCCAATGGCCGCGTACTGCAATTCTTCCGCACCACGCCGGGCCGCCAGGGCAGCAGCCAGGTGTGGCAGGTTGACCTGACCGGCGTGAACGAACGGCGCATCCCGACTCCGCTCAGCGGCTCCGACCCGGCCTGGGGTCCGTTGCTGCCATAAGTTTTCCACAGCTTTTCTACGCGATAGGGAACCCTATCGGGTTGACAGCGTAACGATTTTTACCAACCATGCTGTTGCCCGTCCGGGTGGCAGCTTGGCGATATCCTTAGGAGACCCCGATGAAGATCACCCGGCCCCTGCTCATGGCAACCGCCGTCCTGGCCCTCGCCGCCTGCTCGAAGAAGCCGCCGGCCGAACTGCCGCCGGCACCGGGTGGCAGCGACACGACCCAGACGGGCGGTCCGGTCGGCCAGACCGGCCCGGTCAAGGGCAGCCAGGAAGATTTCGTCGCGTCGGTTTCGTCCGACCGCATCTTCTTTGGCCTCGACCAATATGATGTCGATGCCGAGGATCAGGCGACCCTGCAGAGCCAGGCCGCCTGGCTGCAGCAGAACCCCAATGTCCGCATCACCATCGAAGGCCATGCCGACGAACGCGGCACCCGCGATTACAATATCGCGCTGGGCGACCGTCGCGCCAATGCGGCCAAAAATTATCTCGCTTCGCTGGGCATTGCGCCCAGCCGCATCAACACCGTGAGCTATGGCAAGGAACGGCCGGCGGCTCTGGGTTCGGACGAGGCAAGCTGGGCGCAGAACCGCCGCGCAGTGACCGTTACCGTCCAATATTGATCCCCGTCGGGTCGCATCTGACGGCTATGGGCCCGCCGATTTCGATCGGCGGGCCCTTATGTTTTTGGGCCAGCCGCGATCTTCGCTCCGTCATTGCGAAATTCGTTTCCGATATGTGGGACGACCCTATATATGGGACGAAAACAGGAAGCGAAAAAACATATGCAAGATGGCGAAGAGAAGCAGGAACAGGGCGTTAAGGGCACGCAGACGCTGATGCGCGCGCTCGATATCATGGACGAGGTGATCGACGGGCCGATCCGTGCCGCCGATCTGGCCCGCAAGCTGGGCATGAGCAAGACCACCGCGCACCGGCTGGTGCAGGCGCTCAAATCGCGCGACTATCTGGCGGTGACGCGCAACGGCTTCGCGCTCGGCCCCAAGCTGTTGCAGCTGGGCGTGCTGGCGACCGAGCAGATCGACTATGTCCGCGTCGCGCGCCCGTTCATGGAATTGCTGTCGGAAAAGACCGGCTTTTGCGTGTTCGTGGGCAAGCGCGAGGGCGACTGGTCGCGCCACCTGGACCGGGTGACCGGCAACCAGCGGCTGCGCGTCGCGACCGCGCCGGGCGATCGTCGTCCGGTCGCCGAAACGGGCCTGGGCAAGGCACTGCTGCTGGACGAGGATGAGGCGACCTGGGAACGGCTCTATGTCGAGGCCAAGGGCGGCGAGGCCAGCCGGGCGCAGATCAACGCCTATATTGCCGAGATGCGCATCCACAAGGCGCGCGGCGAAGTGCTGCACGACAGCGAACTGGGCGATGGCGTGCGGTCGATCGCGGTGCCGGTACGTGATGCCAAGGGGCAGATCTGCGTCGCCATCTCGATCGCGAGCGCGGCCCATTATCTGACCGACGATGTCCGCCCGGCGCTGGCCGAGCAGGTGATGAAGTCGGCCGAACAGATCAGCGCTGCGGTAGGCTTCAGCGGCCAGCGCTGAATTTCCTTTCGTCCCGGATAAGAAAATGGGCACGGTTACCAACGGTAGCCGTGCCCTTTGAGGTTGGGGAGGACTGGGAAATTACATCCGGTAGGTCACGCCAAAGGTGAAGGTGCGACCGATGCGGGTTTCGAACAGCGTGTCCTGACGCTGACTGTCGATATAGAGGCGGTTCTGTTCGTCGGTCAGGTTCTGCGCCTCGACGATGATCTTCAGGCGATCGGTGACATTATAGCTGGCCGACGCATCCATGTAGAAGGTCTTGGCATTGCCCTGAAGGTCGCTGCCGGGCGAGGCCGGAATGCCGCGGATGAACTTGTCGCGGAAGTTGCCGGTGGTGCGGATCGAGAATTTGTCATCCTCATAATAGAGCGTGCCCGACGCGGTGTTCGGCGACAGGCCGACCAGGTCCGCCGTGGTCGTCACGGTCGGCACGCCATTCACGCTGGCGAGGATATAGTCGATCTTCGACGTGACATGGGTGTAGTTGGCCAGCACGCCGAAATTGCTGAAGAAGCCGTCGAGGAAGGTGAAGGGAATCTGGGCATTGAGCTCGATGCCCTTGAGCTTGCCGCCCGGCGTGTTGAACGGCTGCGACACGGTGAACAACTCATCCGGCAAGGTGTTGCTGTTTTCCAGCAGAGCGTTGGGCAACCCGAGCTGGTTGAACGGGATCTGGCTGTTCACATTCTGGATGAAGCTCTTGATGTCCTTGTAGAAGAAGGCGGCCGAGAGCAGCGAACCGGGGCGGAAATACCATTCGACCGCGACGTCGAAGGTGTTGGCGCGGATCGGGTCGAGGAACGGATTGTTGACATTGCCGACGCGGGTGACCGGATTGACGCCGCTGGTCGGGGTCAGCAGGCCGAGTTCCGGACGGGCCATGACCTTCGCGCCGGAGAAGCGGACCAGGACATTCTCGACCGGTTCGACGACGATGTTCGCCGAGGGCAGCCAATCGTCATAGCTGTTGCTGGCGGCCGCGAATTGGCCGGTCAGACCCGTCGGCGAGCTGGCCTGAGCCACGGCGATATAACCCGACGACAGCATGTCGGTCTTGACGTAGCGCACGCCAACGTCACCGCGAATGCCGAAGCCGATCGCATCGCTGAGGTCGAAATTGGCCATGAGATAGCTGCTCATGACCTCTTCGCGCACGCGGCTGCGGCCGCCGCCACATTCGACGCCGCAATAGCGGACATCGTCGAAGCCGAAGGTATCGGCCCATTTGTCGGGATCGATCGCCGCCCAGCTGGACGGGGCGCCATGGCCCCACAGCTTGTCGACGCCGGTGATGGTGGTGGTGATATCGGCCAGCGTCGTGCCGGCCGGCAGCGCCCGCACCACGGTATCGGCATTATAGGGACGCAGGAAGGTCGAGAGGAAATTGCTGCGCCGATATTGCGCGCCGCCCTTGATCGAGAAGGCGTCGCTGACCGTCCATTTGAGGTTGATGTCGGCGGTCATGTTGTCGGTGGTGTTCTTCGACGGCTTGCCCTGATAGCTGAAGCCGCCCAGCACGGTGCCGTCGGCGCGGCCCGGCGCATAGTTGAAGCTGGCAGGGTCATTGACGTCGATACCGAAGCCCAAGGTCGGGGTGGTGCCGCCCTTGCTATAGTCGATCGAGAAACCATCGGTGTCGATCGCGTCCATGAAGGTCTGGAGACGCTTCTTGCCGTCCCAGATGGAGCGGTTGAATCCGACGATGCCGCTCAGTTCCAGACTGTCGTTGAGGCGACGGCGGAAGTTGAGGTTGGCCTGCTTGAAGGTCGAAACGAAATGATCGACCAGCCCTTCGGAACGGACGTCGACGCCGTCGAACACGCCCTGGACCAGCGAACCATTCTCGTCGAACTCGATATCGCGCACGGAGGTCATCGGCTGGCCGTTATTGGCGGCCGAGCGGGCGAAGGAGATGGCAGCGATATAATTGTCGCGCCGGGTCACCTCGAACCGCGAATAGAGCATGTCGAGCGAGATGTCGGTGTCGTCGTCGGGGTTGAACTGCAGGGTCAGCGACCCGCCAATCCGTTCCTGATTCTGTTCCGAATTGAGGTAGCGCGGAATGCGCGGCAGGAAGGCGCCGCTGCCCGGCGTATTGGGCAGGTCGTCGCGACGCAGATCATAGATGGCCTGATAGGCGGCGCTGGTGCTGGTGCGCGGATTGCCGGTCGAGCAATTGAGCGCATCGGCGCCCTTGGCAGCATTGTCGGCCGGGTTCTGCGGCGCGAAGCCGACCGGCGAGCAGAAACCGCCATTGGTATTGGCCGACAGGATGTCCACCGCCGAATAGCCGACTTCGCGGATATGGCGCTTCTGATAGGCGACCGAGCCGAGGATGCCGAAGCCGCTGTCGCCGAACTTCTTCGACACCAGCAGCGAGGCACGCGGATCGACCTCCTTCGACAGCTCGTTATAGACGCCGCGCGCGGTCATCGAGAGGACGAAATCCTCCTTCTGCTCCATCGGCTTGGGCGCGCTCAGATCGACCGTCGCGCCGAGCGAGCCTTCCTCGACATCGGCCGAGGGCGTCTTGCGCACCGACAGGGCCGAGAAGATTTCGGTCGGGAAGACGTTGAAGTCGAAGCTGCGGCCATTATTGCCGGCGCCGTAAATGTCCGACGAACCGGTCTGCGACGTGCCTTCCATGCCGTTGATGCGGGTGCGGGTGAAAGCCGGGCCAAGGCCGCGGACCGAGATGTTGCGGCCTTCGCCGCCATCGCCGCGCTGGAGCGCGATGCCCGGCACGCGCTGCATCGATTCGGCGAGGTTGGAGTCGGGGAACTTGCCGATATCTTCGGCGACGATCGAGTCGATCGCGGCGGCTTCCTGCCGCTTCATGCTGAGCGCGCTGTTGAGCGAGGCCCGGAAGCCGGTGACGACGATGTCGGCATTTTCCTGGTCGGGCTGCGCCTGCGGCGCCTGGTCCTGCGCAAAGGCCGGCGCGCCCGCCAGCATGGCGACGGCCAGCGCGATCACCGACGAACGGCGCGCGGACGCAATACGGCTGTAATGCTCGATCATGACTTCCTCCCCAATGTGCCGGCCCTCGCCAGCATTCCCACTATGTGAAATTTTGTGTCACACTATATTATATTTCACGACATTTCCATAAAAATCATAATATGATCGCAAGTTCCACGATGTGGACCGCCATGACGCTGATCGCATTGGATGCAGGGAGGGATTGACCGGAATTTTTTCCCTATATATGGATCATGCTATCAATTTATGAGACCGATCCCATCGTGATCGCGACCGGATTCCTGCTTCCGCCTCTGCACGGGCGGTTTTCTTGGGGGAGCGCGTCTTGGCGCGCTCCCCTATTTGTCTCGCTCAGGATGTTTGCGTCATGCCGCTCAGCACCAGCCTTGCCCTGATCCTGATGGCAGGATCCTCCATCGCCGCGCCGCAATCCTTCGACCTGTCGTCGGGCAGTGCCACACGGCAGACGCCCTATCAGGCTGGCGGCCATGGCATGGAACCGGGCAGCACGGACGATGATTTCCTGTTTTCGGTGGCGGTGCCCGACGGCACCTATCGGGTGACGCTGACGCTGGGCAACCGCAAGGCGGCTGGCGACACGACGGTCAAGGCGGAGGCGCGGCGGCTGATGCTGCGCAATGTCGCGACCAAGAAGGGGCAGTTCGTCGAGCGGCAGTTCCTGGTCAATGTCCGCAGCCCAGCCCTGCCACCGCCGCCCGCCAATGCACCGGGCGGAACGGCCGTGCGGATCACTGCGGGCGACGCGCGCGAATATACGTGGGACGACCGGCTGACACTGGAATTTCTGGGCAAGCCCCAGGTCGCTTCGGTGACGATCGAGCCGGTGAGCGCACCGACCATCTTCCTGGCCGGCGATTCGACCGTCACCGATCAGGCGGCCGAGCCGGCAGCGAGCTGGGGCCAGATGCTCCCCGTAATGCTGGACGGCAATGTCGCGGTCGCCAACCATGCCAAGTCGGGTGCGACGCTCAAATCCTTCCTCACCGACCTGCGCTTCGACAAGCTGCTGTCGGCGGTGAAGCCGGGCGACTGGCTGTTCATCCAGTTCGGCCATAATGACCAGAAACAGGAATGGCCGCAAACCTATGCCGATGCGGCCACCACCTACCCCGCCTATCTGCGCGCCTATATCGCCGAGGCGCGGCGGCGCGGCGCCCATGCGGCGCTGGTGACGTCCCCCGAACGGCGCAATTTCGACGAGAATGGCCACATCAAGGATACGCTGGGCAGCTATGCCGATGCAGTGCGCAAGCTGGCGGCTGAGGAACGGGTGCCGCTGATCGACCTCAATGCCGACAGCCGTGCCATCTACGAAGCGCTCGGGCCCCAGGTCGCACCGACCGCCTTCAATGATGGCGGCAGGGACAAGACCCATCATGATAATTATGGTGCCTGGCTGCTGGCGAGCGCGGTGGCCGAGCGGATCAGGGCGCAGATTCCCGAACTGGCGCCGCATATCGTCGCCCCCCCCTTTGTGCCGGCCCAACCGCCGAGCGCCGCGCAGGTGGCGATCGTGCCGAGCCGGGCGCATAGCGATGTGCGTCCGGCAGGTAACTGAGCCATGTTGCGGATGAGCCGGCGCGAGATGAGCCTGGGCCTGGCGGTCGGCGCGCTGCTGGCGCCCGGCACCGCCTTTCCCTTTGCCGGTCATGCGGCGCGGCGGTTCAACGTGCGCGACCATGGTGCGCGCGGCGACGGCATCGCGATCGACAGCGATGCGATCAATGCGGCGATCCTGGCCGCGTCGCGGGCGGGTGGCGGCACGGTGCTGCTGCCGCGCGGCCGCTACCTCTGCTTCTCGATCCGGCTGAAGAGCCATGTCACCCTGGTCATCGGCGAAGGCGCGGTGATCGAGGCGGCCGATCCGGCGCGCCATGCTGGCCGCTATGACCTGCCCGAGACGGGGATCGACCAGCTTTATCAGGATTTCGGCCATAGCCATTGGCACAATAGCCTGATCTGGGGTGAGGATCTGGTCGAGGTCGCGATTCTTGGCCCCGGCATGATCCACGGCCTGGGCCTGACCCGCGACGGACCGGGCGCGCGCTGGAAGAAGCAGGCGGGCGAACGGCCGCTGTCGATGCGCGGCATGAGCGACGCACAGATTGCCGAGCTGGAGCCCGATGCCGCGAAGATGAATGGCCTTGGCAACAAGGCGATCGCGCTGAAGAATGGCCGCAACATTCATTTGAGCGGCTTTTCGATCCTGAAGGGCGGGCATTTCGCGATCATCGCGACCGGCACGCAGCAATTGCGCATCGACAATCTGGCGATCGACACCGAACGCGACGGTATCGACCTGGACTGCGTGCGCGACGTGGTGGTGGAACGCTGCCGGGTCAATTCGCCCAATGATGACGGCATCGTCGTCAAGAGCAGCTATGCGCTGGGGCGGGCGATCGCATCGGAGAATATCCTGATCCGCGACTGCGACGTGTCCGGTTATGACATGGGATCGATGCTGGACGGCACGAAACGCAGCACGCAGCAGATCGCACCCGACCAGGACCGGGTCACCGGCCGCATCAAGCTCGGCACCGAGAGCAATGGCGGATATCGCAATATCCGGATCGAGGATTGCCGCTTCACCCGTTGCCGTGGGCTGGCGCTGGAAACCGTCGATGGCGGGGTCATGGAAAATATCGTCGCGCGGCGGCTGACCATGCGCGAGGTGACGACCGCGCCGATCTTCCTGCGCATCGGCGACCGGCGGCGCGGACCGGACGGCACAGGCATCGGCGCGATCAGCGGCGTGGAGATCAGCGAGGTGGATGCGCGCGGGATCGACCACAGATTTGCCGCGAGCATTGCCGGCCTGCCGGGCCATCCGGTGCGCGACGTGACGCTGCGCGACGTGCATCTGGTCTATCAGGGTGGCGGCACCGCGCAGGATGCGGCGCGCCGGCCCGCCGAACTGGCCGATGCCTATCCCGAGCCCAGCATGTTCGGCGTGCTGCCAAGCTGGGCCTTATGGGCACGCCATGCCGAGCGGCTGACGATCGAGCGCTTTTCCGCCGAGACGGCGACGCCCGACGCACGGCCAGCGGCGCTGTTCGATGATGTCGCCGGCCTGACGATCCGCAACAGCCCGATCCTGGCGCGCTGAAACGGACATCGTCCCACCCATTCTTAGCATTTGACGAACATGTGGGACGATGTTACCCAAATATCGGTTTCGAGTTCCATAATATGGTTCATAGGGGAGAGCCGATGTCCGTCCACGCCTTCAAGATGCAGCTCAAGCCCGGCGTGGTCGCGGAATATCGCAAGCGCCATGACGAGATCTGGCCGGAATTGTCGGCGCTGCTGACCGAGTCGGGCATCCATGACTATTCGATCTTTCTGGACGAAGAGACGCTGAGCCTGTTCGCGGTGCTGAAGCTGCGCGAGGACAATAGCCGCGACAGCCTGCCCGACCATCCGATCATGAAGCGCTGGTGGGATTATATGGCGCCACTGATGGAAGTGCAGCCGAGCAACCAGCCCAAGGAATGGCCGCTGTCGCTGCTGTTCCACATGGATTGAGTGCAGGGACAGGCTGACATCCATGCGTAGCTTCATCGCCGCCCTCGCCCTTGGCACCATGCTGGCCACGCCCGTCCTGGCGCAGCAGGCCAAACCAACCGCCAATCTCTCCGCCCCGGTCAAGACGTTCGGCCGCGTCTCCTATGATGCGCGATCGCTGATGATCGACGGCAAGCGGATGGTGATCTGGTCGTCGGAATTCCATCATTTCCGCCTGCCCTCGCCCGATTTGTGGCGCGACATCCTGCAGAAGATGAAGGCGAGCGGCTTCAACAGCGTCGCCGTCTATTTCGACTGGGGTTTCCACAGCCCGAAAAAGGGCGTGTACGACTTTAGTGGTATCCGTGACATCGACCGGCTGCTGACGATGGCGGAGGAGGAAGGCCTCTACGTCATCACCCGCGCCGGTCCCTATGTGAATGCGGAACTGTCGCGCGGCGGCTTTCCCGGCTGGCTGGTCAACCAGCGCGCCCGCGCCCGCACCGATGACCCCGATTATATGGCGGCGGCCGACGAATGGCTGACCAAGGTCAACGCGATCATCGCCAAGCACCAGATCAACAATGATCCGAGTCGCAAATATGGCGTGATCCTGCACCAGATCGAGAATGAGCTGGCGATGACCACGCCGGCGCAGCGGCGCTACATGGACCATCTCTATGCCAAGGCACGGGCCGACGGCATCACCGTGCCGCTGTTCCACAATGACCAGGGCCGCAACGGTTACTGGGCGCCGGAAAGCAGCAAGGTGGACAAGGTCGTCCACAGCCCGAACGACATGTATGCGTTCGATGGCTATCCCGGCGGCACCTGCACCGTGGATGGCAAGCCGACGCGCGGGTCGGCCGCGCCCGACTGGGGCTATTATGGCCCCGGCGGCGCCAAGGGCGGCGCTTCGGCCTCGCCCGACACGCCCGGATTCCTGGCCGAGTTCGGCGGCGGCTGGTTCGACTATTGGGGGTCGAACGGCGGCTATGAGTGCAACGCGATCCAGCGTGGCAAGCGGTTCCAGCGCGTCTTCTATGGCACCAACCTCGCCAATGGCATCGGCATCCAGAGCTTCTACATGGGCTATGGCGGCACCAGCTGGGGCTGGCTGCCCGCACCGGTGGTGTTCAGCAGCTATGATTATGGCTCCGCCATTTCCGAGCCGCGCGAAATTCGCGAAAAGGCGCTGGAGATGAAGCAGCTGGGCGGCCTGATCGCCTCCGTCCCCGATATGGCCGGCATGATCCCGGCGGGGACGCCGGAGATCAGCTCGCCCAATATCCAGGTCTATCACAATAAGAGCCCGGAGACGGACGCGCGCTTCCTGATGGTGACGCACAAGCCGTCCAACGGGCAGACGAGCGACAATTTCAGCTTCACCGCCGACCTGCCCGATGGCCGCTACACCGTGCCGATGCAGCTCAATGGCTTCGATGCCAAATGGCTGGTCGCGAGCGTGACGCTGGGCGGGCAGCGGCTGGTCTATTCCAGTTCCGAACTCCAGTCGGCACAGCAGATCGACGGCAACGACCTGATCCTGCTCTACGGCCGCGCCGGCGAGCCGGGCGAGACGGTGCTGCGCTATGCATCCGCACCCAAGGTGACGGTGGTTGAGGGGCAGGCGAACAGCGCGTTCGATGCCGCCAAGGGCGACCTGAAGCTGGATTACAGCCATCAGGGCCGCGCCGTGCTGCGGATCGAGGGGGGCGGGCGTCCGCCACTGACCCTGATCCTGGCCGATGAGGCAGAGGGCGCGCGCTACTGGCGCGAGAAGGACATGCTGGTGCGCGGGCCGGCGCTGGTGCGCAGCGGCCTTGCCAAGGGCGGTTCGCTGGCGCTGACCGGCGATACGAATACGGCCAGCCCGCTCGAAATCTGGGCGCCCAAGGCGGTCCGCTCGGTCAGCTGGAACGGCGCGAAGGTGACGACGAAGGCGACAGCCATCGGCAGCATCGCCGCCGTCCAGCCGCTCGCCGGCCCGGCTGATGTCGCGCTGCCGGCGCTCAACGACTGGCGCATGGCGCAGGGTTCGCCCGAGGCGCAGCCCGGTTTCGACGATAGTGGCTGGCAGGCGATCGACAACCGATCCTATGCCAGCACCACTGCCAAGCCCGACGGCCAGCCCAATATGCTGATGGACGCCTATGGCTTCCATGACGGCGATGTCTGGTATCGCGGCCGCTTCACCGGGTCGCCCGATGCCAAGGCGCTGTCGCTTTATTATGGCGCGGGTGGATCGGGACTGGTGCAGGCCTGGGTCGACGGCAAGTTCCTGGGCGAAGGCGAGACGCCCGGCGGCCTGCCCCGGCCGATCACCACCGGCACGGCGCGCTTTGCCCTGCCGGCGGAGGCGCAGGCGGCGGGCGAGCATGTCCTCTCCGTCATGGTCCGCAACAATGGCCATAATTGGGATCTGGACAGCGACGATTTCCACAAGGAAGCGCGCGGCCTGGTGTCCGCATCGCTGGAGGGCGGTCCGAGCGGACGCAGCTTCGCGGTGCCGATCAACTGGAAGATCCAGGGCAAGCAGGGCGGCGAGGATCTGCCCGATGTCGCCCGTGGTCCGGCCAATAATGGCGGCCTTTATGGCGAGCGCATGGGCTGGCACCTGCCCGGCTTCAACGACAGCGCATGGGCCAAGGCCAGCGTGCCCGCGACCCAGGCGACGGCCGGGACGAGCTGGTATCGCACCAGCTTTGCCCTCAACGTGCCCAAGGGGCAGGACGCGACCATTGGCCTGAGCTTCGGCGACGCCAGCAAGCCGCGTTCGCCGGTCCGTTACCGTGTGCTGATCTTCGTCAACGGCTGGAACATGGGGCAGTTCATCGCCCATGTCGGGCCGCAGCGGACCTTCCCCATTCCCGAAGGCATCCTGAACCACAGGGGCCAGAACCATGTCGCGCTGGCCGTCACGTCCGACGGTCAGCCGGGCGATGCGCTCGAAACCGTGCGCCTCGTCACCCTACGCAATGTGAAAGGCGGTCTGCCGGTGCAGATGGTGACCGCGCCAAACGCACCTTCAGACCTCAAGGAGACCAAGTAAGTGGCCGCTCTCACCCATGATGTACCGCGCCAGCAGGTCGTCGAATCCATCGACCGGCTGATGGACAATCTCGTCAATATCAAGGACGAGACAGGCGAATTCCTGCTCCATCTGGAAGATGGTCGCATCATCGACACCAAGGGCTGGGCCGGATGGGAATGGACCCATGGCGTCGGCCTGTTCGGCATGTGGCGCTATTTCGAGCAGACCGGCGACCAGAAGGCGCTGGGCATCATCAAGCAGTGGTTCGAGGATCGCTTTGCCGAAGGCACGCCGACCAAGAATATCAACACGATGGCCCCGTTCATCACGCTGGCCTATCTGTATGAATATGAGCCCGACCCGCGCTACATCCCCTATCTGGACGTCTGGGCCGAATGGCTGATGGCGGCCGATGGCCTGCCCAAGACCGAGGAAGGCGGGTTCCAGCACATCGTCTATAATGACGTGAATCCCGGCGAGATGTGGGACGACACGCTGATGATGTCGGTGCTGCCGCTGGCCAAGATCGGCCTGCTGCTGGATCGTCCGGCCTATGTCGAGGAAGCCAAGCGCCAGTTCCTGGTCCATATCAAATATCTCTATGACACGAAGACCGGCCTGTGGTTCCATGGCTGGGACTTCAACGGTCGCCACAATTTCGCCGAAGCGCTGTGGGCGCGCGGCAATTGCTGGGTGACGATCGCCATCCCCGAGATCATCGAGATCCTCGACCTGAAGGAAGGCGATTTCTTCCGCACCTTCCTGATCGACACGCTGGCCGCCCAGGTGAAGACGCTGGCCGAGACGCAGGACGCCGAAACCGGCCTGTGGCACACGCTGATCGTCGATCCGACCAGCTATCTGGAAGCATCGGCCACCGCCGGCTTTGCCTATGGCATATTGAAGGCCGTGCGGAAGGGCTATCTGCCGCGCCATTATGAAGCGGTCGGCATCAAGGCGGTGCGCGGCGTGCTGGCGAACATCGACGAGACCGGCGAGCTGCAGCAGGTGAGCTTCGGCACGGCGATGGGCGACACGATGCAGTTCTACAAGGACATCGCGCTCACCTCCATGCCCTATGGCCAGAGCCTGGCCATGTGCGCACTCGGCGAGTTCCTGCGCACCTATATCTGAGTCACGGGAAACGGGGATCGAGGGGTAAATGGAAGGACCGTTCGATCGCCGTTTCCTGCTGAAAGGTGCCGCCGGCATATCCATGCTGGCGGCACTGCCCGCTTTCGGCCGCGCCCTGCCGCAGGGCATAGCGAATGTCCGCGATTTCGGCGCGAAGGGCGATGGCCAGCATATCGACAGCCCGGCGATCGACCGAGCGATCGCCTTTGCCGCGGAGCGCGGCGGCGGGACCGTCTATGTGCCCCCCGGCAGCTACGCCTGCTATACCATTCACCTGAAGAGCAACATCACCCTGTGGCTCGACCGGGGCGCCACCCTGCTGGCCGCGTCGGTGCCGCTGACCGGCCTCGCCAAGGGCGGCTATGATGCGGCCGAGCCGCAGGACCCGGCGATCGCGCCCTATCAGGATTATGGCCATAATCACTGGCGCAACAGCCTGTTCCATGGCGAGGGACTGCATGATATCGCGATCTGCGGCGACGGGCTGATCTGGGGCAAGGGGTTGAGCCGGGGCCATCCCGACAAGGATCGGCCGGCCGCCGAACTGCCCGGCGTCGGCAACAAGGCGATCGCGCTCAAGAATTGCCGCAATGTCGCGCTGCGGGACTTTTCCATTCTGGAGGGCGGGCATTTCGCCCTGCTGGCCACCGGGGTCGACAATCTGCTGATCGACAACCTCACCGTCGACACCAACCGCGACGGCTTCGACATCGACTGCTGCCGCAATGTGCGGGTGAGCAACTGCACGCTCAACACCCCCTATGACGATGCGATCGTGCCCAAGTCCAGCTATGCGCTGGGCTATCCGCGCGCGACCGAGAATGTGACCATCACCAACTGCCATGTCAGCGGATCCTATGTCGTCGGCACGCTGCTGGACGGGACGTTCCGGCCGCTGGCGCGCAATCGCGACACCTGGCTGCTGGGGCGGATCAAGTGCGGCACCGAAAGCAATGGCGGGTTCAAGAATATCACCATCAGCAATTGCGTGTTCGACCAATGCTGGGGCCTCGCGCTGGAAACGGTGGACGGCGCGGTGATGGAGGATGTGACGATCAGCAACATCGCCATGCGCGGCTGTCACAGCCCGGCTTTGTTCCTGCGGCTCGGCCGGCGGATGCGCGGGCCGGCGGGCGCGGCGGTGGGATCGATGCGGCGGGTGCTGATCGACAATATCACCTGCCAGAGCGGATCGATGTTACCATCGATCATCGCGGGCGTGGCCGGCCATCCGGTCGAGGACGTCCAGATCAGCAATATCTTCATCGACCAGCCGGGCGGTGGCGACGCGGCGATGGCTGCGATCGATCCACCGGCCAGGGAAGAGGATTATCCCGATCCCGACCGGTTCGGGCCCCTGCCGGCGAGCGGTTTCTTCATCCGTCATGCGCGCAATGTGGACCTGAGTCATGTCGAGATACGGACGCGGACGGCGGACGCGCGGCCGGCCTTCTGGCTGAAGCATGTCGAGGGGTTTGATGGATCCTATCTGAAAATGCCGGGCGGCGCGGATGCCTTCCGGCTGGAGCATGTGACCGGCTTTCGCAGCAGCGCGATCCGCGATTTGCCGGATCGGCGGATCGACACGACCAACATGGTGCGTTTCTGATGCGCTGGTGGCTGGCGCTGCTGCTGCTTGGCGCGACGCCGGCGCAGGCGGCGGACTGGGTGCGGTCGGTGGCGCAGCGGGGGGATTTCCCGCTGGTGGCGCAGGGTCAGGCGGCGCGGATCGTCACCGATCCGGCGGACGACGCCGTGGTGCGGATCGCCGCCGAGGATCTGAAGCAGGATATTGGCCGGGTCACCGGCGCGGCCGAGGGCGGCGCGGCGCAGGTGTGGATCGGCACGCTGGGCCATAGTGAAGCGATCGATCGGCTGGTGGCTGACAAGCGGATCGATGTCGCGAAGCTGAAAGGCGCGTGGGAGAGTTTCCTGATCCTGCCGGTCGAGCGGCCAGCGCCCGGCGTGGCGCGCGCGCTGCTGATCATCGGCAGCGACCGGCGCGGCACCGCCTATGGCGCCTATGAACTGTCGCGCGCGATCGGCGTGTCGCCCTGGCACTGGTGGGCGGATGTGACGCCGCTGCATCGCGATGCGCTCTATGTGGCGAAGGATGCCCGGCGCTTCGGGCCGCCGTCGGTCAAATATCGCGGCATTTTCCTGAATGACGAGGATTGGGGGCTGGTGCCCTGGGCAGCGGGCCGTCATGCGCCGGACGAGAAGCCGCTGGGGCCGAAAACTTATGCACAGGTCTTCGAGCTGCTGTTGCGGCTGAAGGCCAATCTGCTGTGGCCGGCGATGCACAAGGTGACGATGCCCTTCAATGCCGACCCGGCCAATGCGGCACTGGCCGATCGCTATGCCATCATCATGGGATCGAGCCATGCCGAGCCGATGCTGCGCAACAATGTCGGCGAATGGACCGCGCCGGCCGAGGATTTCGATTATCTCAAGAACCCCGACGGGGTGCGGCGCTATTGGGACGAGCGGGTGCGCAGCAATGCCAGCTATGAGAGCATCTGGACGCTGGGGATGCGCGGCATCCATGACAGCGGCATGGTCGGACCCAAGACGGTCGAGGAACGGCGCGCCGCGCTGGAGCGCATCTTTGCCGACCAGCGGGCGATGCTGGCCAGGGCCGGTGCGGCGGACGCCCCGCAGGTCTTCACGCCCTATAAGGAAGTGCTGGACGTCTATCGCGCGGGCCTCAAGGTGCCCGACGATGTGACGCTGATGTGGCCGGACGATAATTTCGGCTATATCCGCCACTTCCCCGATGCCGCCGAGCGGGCGCGCAAGGGCGGATCGGGCGTCTATTATCATCTCTCCTATCTCGGCGCGCCACTCTCCTACCTATGGTTATCCACAACCCCGCCGGCGCTGATCCGCGAGGAGATGGGTCGCGCCTGGGATGCCGGCGCGCGGCAGGTCTGGGTCGCCAATGTCGGCGACTTGAAGCCGGCGGAACTGGCCACCGACTATTTTCTGAGCCTCGCCTGGGCTGTGGATAAGGTGCGGGCAAAGCCTGTGGATAAGTTTGTGGAAGACTGGGCGGCGGAGAATGTCGATGCCGCGCAGGCGCCCGCCATTGCGGGGATATTGCGCGATTATCACCGGCTGAATTTCGCCCGCCGGCCCGAGCATCTGCAGTGGAATCTGCCTGTGGATAAGTATCGGCAAAGCCCGCTGACGATCGGCGAGGCAGATGAACGGCTGGCGGCGTTCGCGGCGATGGAGACGGCGCTGGCGCAAGTTGAGCCGGCGGTCCCGGCCGAGCGGCGCGACGCCTTCTACGAATTGCTGGCCTATCCGGTGCGGGCATCGGCGGCGGCCAACCGGCGCTTCTTCGCGGCCGAGGCACATGACCGGCTGCGTGACAGCGACCTGGCCGAAGCGACGCGGCGCGGAATGATCGCCCATGACGCTGACAGCGAAATTGACAGGCTGACGACCTATTATAACCGCGAACTGGCGGGCGGAAAATGGCGCGGAATCATGTCGGTGGAGCCGGCGGACGGGCAATGGCGCAGCTATCGCCAGACGCCGGTGATCCTGCCGCCGGTCGATGCGCCGGTGCCGCCGGCCGGGCCCGCCAAGGCGCAGCCGGCCGCCCCCGTCCTGCCGCTGCTGACGCCGGACCGATTCGCCGGATGGACGCGCGTGGAGGGGCTGGGTCGTCATGGCGCGATGCTGGCGCCAAGTGAGAAGGCCGGGGTGGGCCGCGCGACGATCGACCTGCCACCGGGCGAATGGACCGCGCTTGTGGATATCTTGCCGACCTATGCCGACCGGGATGGCGATGCGCTGCACCTGACCGTCGGCATCGACGGCGTGACGCAGGCGCTGGAGAGTCGGCGCGAGACCGGCAGTCGCGACTGGGCGATGGGGGTGCTGGACAATCGGGCGACCATGACGTTAACGCAACGACTGAGCGGCGGGCGCCATGTCGTGACGCTGGAACGTGCCGATCCCGGCCTGCTGATCGAGGCAGTCCGCTTCGTACCGGCGACCGCAGAAAAGGCCGATCGCGGCTTGCATTAGTCTCATATCGTGTGATAGCCGTTCACTATGTGGCATATATCTCATATGCCCGCGCGCGTCAGAACAAGAGCCCAAGCGCCGATCATTGCCCTAGGCGGAGGACCTGAATTGCCCGAGACTGCCCCATCCACCGCGCGTCCCGTCCGCCTGCAAAATTACCTCGCCTATGGCTCCAACGACGTGCTGGGCGCGGGATCGATGGCGGTCATTTCCGGCTGGGTGCTGATCTTCTATACGCAATTCTGTGGCCTTAGCGCCGGGCAGGCGGCGACCATCTTTGCCGTGGCGCGCATCCTGGACGCCTTCGCCTCGCCGATGATCGGCTATATTTCCGACCATTTCGGCGGCACCTGGCTGGGCCGCAAGTTCGGCCGCCGCCGCTTCTTCATCCTGGCCGCGATTCCGCTGCTACCCAGCTTCGCGCTGATGTGGCTGCCGGGTCAGGGCTTCTGGTATTATCTGGTCAGCTATGTGCTGTTCGAGCTGGTCTATGCGATGGAGATCATTCCGTTCGAGACGCTCGCGGCTGAAATGTCGACCGACTATCGCACCAAGGCGAAATTCGCCGGGTCGCGCATCCTGTTCGGTCAGGCATCGGCGATCCTGGCCGGCTTCCTGCCGCTGTGGCTGATCAACGCGCTGGGCCGCGACAGCGCCGACACCTTCTTCTACATGGGCATTATCTTTGCCGCCCTGTTCATGGTCACGGCGGGGCTGCTCTACCTGTTCAGCTGGGAACGGCACCTGCCCGGATCGGCCGAGGCGATCGGCCAGCATCCGGTCGGCGCGGGCGGGCCGGGACAGGCGTTGAAGGCGCTCTACCGCAACCTGTTTTCGACCATGCGCATCCGCGCCTTCCGCCTGCATCTGGGCATGTATCTGGGCGGCTATATCAGCCAGGACATCTTCAACGCGGCCTTCACCTTCTTCGTGATCTTCGCGCTGGCCGGATCGACGGCGATCGCATCGGGCCTGCTGGGCACCATGTATATCGTCCAGTTCGTGGCGGTGATCATCGCCATCAACCTGGCGCTGCGGGCGTCGCCGGCCAAGGCCTATCAGGTCGCCGCCGCCGACTTTGCCGTCGGCTGCCTGACGCTGATCGGCCTGTGGTTTGCCGGCGTGCCGGCGACCAGCCCGTGGATCTGGCTGCCGATCATCCTGTGCGGCCTGGGCCGCGGCGCGCTCAACTATATTCCCTGGGCGACCTATAATTATATGGCCGATGTCGACGAGATCGTGACCGGCCAGCGCCGCGAAGGCAGCTTCGCCGGGGTCATGACCTTCGTGCGCAAGGCAACGCAGGCGGCGGCCGTCGCGGGCGTGGGTTTCATCATGCAGGCTGGCGGCTTCGTGTCGGGCGCGGCGGAACAGAGCCATGGCGCGATCCTGACCATGGCGCTGCTGCTGGGCGTCGGCACGGTCGGCTGCCTGGGGCTGGGCATCTGGGTGTCGACCAAATTCCGCCTGAGCCCGGCAACGCACGACATATTGATGCGCGAGATCGAGCATCTGCGCAGCGGCGCGCGCACGCCGACATCGCCGGTCGCGGCCGAAGTGGTCGAGGATCTGTCGGGCTGGCGCTATGACCAGCTGTGGGGCCGCAATCCGGTCGCGCAATAAGAAAGGGAGAGGCATGGCGAAGAGGATGCTGTTGGGTGCGGCGCTGCTGGCGATCGTCGCCGCGACGCCGGCGGACGCCCAATATTGGTCGCGCAGCTGGATGGCGGCACCTTTGGTCAACCGTGCCCCGCCCGAGAAGCATCCCGACCTCAATGACCGCACCGTCCGCCAGGTGATGCGCCTGTCGAGCGGCGGGCAGCGCATCCGCATCCGCCTGTCGAACGAGATGTCGGTCAATCCGCTGCTGGTGGGCAGTGTGCATGTCGCGCTGGCCGGCGAGAATGGCGCGATCGTGCCGGGCAGCGACCATGTCGTGACCTTCAACCAGGCGCAGGGTGCGACCATTCCCGCACGCGCGCCATTGCTGAGCGATCCGATCGACCTGGCGGTCAAGCCGCTGACCCGGATCAGCATTTCCATCCATTTGCCGCAGGGCGCGGCGGATGCGACCGTCCACAGCTATTCGGCGGCGACGACCTGGACCGCGCCGGGCGACCAGACCGGTGCGCAGACGCTGACCAGCCCGACCGTCATCGGGCCGCGCGTGGTGATTTCCGCGGTCGAAGTCGACAATGCGAAGCGCGGCACGGCGATCGTGACGCTGGGCGATTCCATCACCGATGGCGTGCGCGCCACCCCCGACAGCAACCGGCGCTGGCCCGATCTGCTGGCCGAGCGGCTGCAGAAGGCAGGCCGCAAGAGCGTCGGCGTCGCCAATGCCGGGATCAGCGCCAACCGGCTGCTGAGCGAGGCGGATGGCTATAATGCGCTGGCGCGGTTCGACAGTGATGTGCTGGCGGTGCCGGGCGTCACCCATGTCGTCATCCTGGAAGGGGTGAATGATCTGGGCGGGGCGGCGCGCGACAAGCGCCCGATGCTGACGCCGCAGACCGTCATCGGCGCCTATCGCCAGATGATCGCGCGGGCGCATGACCGCAATATCAAGGTCATTTTGGCGACCATCCTGCCATACAAGGGCGCGGGTTACTGGAGCGCGGAGGGCGATGCGGTGCGCATTGCCGTCAATGAGTGGATCCGCACGACCAAGGAGGCCGACGGCTTCGTCGACCTGGCCAGGGCGGTGGCCGACCCGGCCGATCCGTCGCGCATGGCCAAGCCCTATGATGTCGGCGACGCGTTGCATCCCAATGATGAAGGCTTCCGCGTCATGGCCGATGCATTCGACCTGAGGCTGTTCAAATGATCGCGTCGCTGCTGTTGATGGCCGCCGCCGCGAGCGGGCCGGTGGCGCCCAAGCCGCTGCTGCGCGACCCGGTGCATGATGGCGCGGCCGATGCGTCGACCGTCTATGACCGCAAGAGCGGCGAATGGGTGATGTTCTACACCAATCGCCGCGCCGACCTGCCCATGGAAGACGCCAGGGATGTCCGCTGGGTCCATGGCACGGCGATCGGCACGGCGCGGTCGAAGGATGGCGCGAAGTGGCGCTATAGCGGCACCGCGACGATCCCGACCCGTTGCACCGGCGAGACGCTGTGGGCGCCCGAAGTGCAGTGGCTGGAAGGCCAGTGGCATATGTGGCTGACGGTGGTGCCGGGCGTCTATCGTGACTGGAATGCGCCGCGCTTCATCGTCCATCTGACCAGCCCGGACCTCAAGAGCTGGACCTGTGGCGAGCGGCTCGACCTGGGCTCCGACCGGGTGATCGACGCCAGTGTCCTCGCCCTGCCGGGCGGCGGCTATCGGCTGTTCTTCAACGACGAGCGGATGAACAAGGCGATCCGCACCGCCGACAGCAGCGACCTCACTCACTGGACCGTCAAGGACCGGCTGACCGACACGCCGGGCGAAGGGCCCAAGGCGTTTCGCTGGAAGGGCAAATATTGGCTGATCTCCGACGCGTGGAAGGGGCTGCTGGTGATGCGCTCCGACGACGGGACGCACTGGACGCGCCAGCCGGACTATATATTGGCGACGCCCGGCAAGGCGCCAACCGACCGGGCCAAGGGCCAGCATCCCGACATCATCGTGTCGGGCGACCGCGCCTATATCATCTACTTCGTCCATCAGGAGGGCGAGGATGAGGCGAAGGCCAATCCCGACTGGAAGCGGCGGTCGGTGCTGCAGATCGCCGAACTGACCGAGAAGGACGGGATCGTCAGCGTCGATCGCGATGCGCCGGCGCATATACGACTAAAGCCCTGATCGCCGTGATTTTCCTTGCCCGTAAAAGTGGCTAGGAAGATGGACGATGCAGAAAGCCGCGAAGAAGAAGCCGCCCACGATCCGCGAAGTCGCCGCCCGTGCCGGCGTGTCGATGATGACCGCGTCGCGCGCGATCAACGGCAAGGCGCTGGTCAGCGCCAAGTCGCAACAGGCGGTCGAGCAGGCGGTCAAGGATCTGGGCTATGTGCCCAATGCGTCGGCGCGCGCGCTGGTGGGCAGTGCCGATCGGCGGGTGGCCTTGCTGCACAGCAATTCGACGACATCGGCCTATCTGGGCGAACTGCTGCTCGGCGCGCTGGGCGAGGCGCCGCAGCGCCATCTGCATCTGGTGGTCGAGCAATGCGCGCCCGGCGCCTTTGCCAAGGAGATCGTCGATCAGGTGTCGAAGGCGCATGTCGCCGGTGTCATCCTGCCGCCGCCGCTGTGCGACTGGGCCGAACTGGTCGAGGCATTGCAGGCGCGCGACATCGCCGTGGTCGGCATCGCGCCCGATGGCGAGGTGCCCGGCATGCTGGCGGTGGGGACAGACGACCGCCATGCCGCCTATGACCTGACCCGGCACCTCATCGACCTTGGCCATCGGCAGATCGGCTTCATCTCCGGCAATATCCGCCACCGCGCCAGCGCCCGACGCCTGCAGGGCTTTCGCGATTGCCTGGCCGACCGGGGCATCAGGCTGGATGAACGCTGGATCGTGCCGGGCGACTTTTCCTACCGATCGGGGCTGGACGCGGCCGAGCAATTGCTGAGCCTCGACACGCCGCCGAGCGCCATCTTTGCCTGCAATGACGATATGGCGGCGGCGGCGATCACGGTGGCGCATCAGCGGCGGATCAACGTGCCGGGCGACATCACCATCTGCGGTTTCGACGACACCCCGCTGGCGAGCGCGATCTGGCCGGCGCTGACGACGATCCGCCAGCCGATCCGCGACATGGCGCGCGAGGCGATCGGCCTGCTGGGCGCCCATTTCAGCAGCCAGGACGATGGGGACGGCGAAGAGGCGCTGGGCCGGGTGAAGCTGGATTATCAGCTGATCCGGCGCCAGTCGGATGCCGTGCCCTCACGGCATTAGAATTGCCGGAAGGTGACAGCGAAGTTTACAGGAAGCCGACCTGCCTGAGCCAGGCTTCGCACAGGCGCGGCCAGAGCGAGACGGGCTGATCCGGCGTGTCGAGCGCGAAGCCATGGGGGGCGTCGGCGAAGATGTGCAGTTCCGCGTTGCCGCCCGCATCCTGCCAGGCGCGGCTGAGGCGATGGGCGTTTTCGACCGGCACTACCGGATCATTGCCGGCATAGACGATGAAGGCCGGCGGCGGGCCGGGCAATAGTTGCGCGTCGGGCTGAAGCGCGTCGTAGAGCGCCTGCTTTTCCACCGGCGGCAGCGGCGGCTTGTCGGCGACGATGGTGCGGCCATTGGCATTGGTGGAGATGGGCGCATAGCCGATCACCATGACATCGGGCCGCTGCGGCGCGACATCGCCCCAGTCCGCCGGATAATGCGCGGCGAGACAGGCGGCGAGATGGCCGCCCGAGGACAGGCCGACGACGCCGACGCCATCGGGCGCCAGATCGGAGGCGCGGATCATCCGCATCGCGGCAAGCGCATCGTCGAGCGGCGCGGACGGGCCGGTGCCGGCATGGGGAAAGCGGTGGACGAGGACGAAGGCATGATAGCCGAGCGAGGTCAGCCATTGCGCGACCTGAACCCCTTCGCGTCCGGCCATCAGCGCGACATAGCCGCCGCCGCCCAGGATGAGCATGGCACGGCCATTGGGGTTTTCGGGCACATAGCCGAGCAGCACCGGGCGATCGACGGCGGTGACGACCGCCTGTTCGGGCGCGGCATTGGCGTTTTCCAGGGCGAAGGCGCCGCTTGGCGCGTCGCGCAGCGGCCAGACCAGATCAGCAGCGAGCATCGGATACTCCCATCGGGCAGCCATGGGTGGGATAGGCTTCGCCATCCAGTTCCACGGCCTCGCGCACGACCTCCAGCCGATCGCCGGCGTCGCGCATTTCGTAGAATTTCGCGATCGCCCGCTTGAACGGGCGGTGGAGGACCAGCATCAGCCGGCCATCAAAGGCATGGAACAGCATGCCATGGCCGCTGTCCTGCATGATGAGCGGGCCAAGCTGTTCCCACGGACCGGCGAGCGTGCCGGATTTTGAGCGGGCCTGCGCCTGGACATAGCCGCCCTTCCCCCAGCTCGACCAGAGCATCAACAGGGTGCCGCTTTTGGTGCGATAGAGTTCGGGGCCGTCGGTGACATAGCCCATGTCCCCTTCGGGCTGTTTCTGGCCGATCACCCAGTCGGCCTCATTGGCGCGGAACAGCAATTGCGGCTTGCCGGCGGGCGAGAGATCGTCCTTGAGCGGCAGCGCCTCCATCGTGCCGACGCCCATCTGCAGCCATTCATGGGCATAGACCATCCAGGGCTTGCCGGCGGGATCGACATAGAGGCTGCCGTCGAGCGTCATGGCATCAGGTCCGGTGACCGGCTCGCCCTTGTGGATAAGCTGATAGGGGCCATCGACGCGCTCCGCCACCGCCAGCAAGGTGGCGCGGCGATAATTGGGGCGCTTGCCGCTGGCCGGGATCGCCGCCTTGTCATTGTGGAAGGTGGCGAAGAGATAATAGCGCCCCTTCCAGCGATGCACCTCGGGCGCCCAGCCGCCGTCATTGGCCCAGCTGTCCTTCGGCAGGGCGAAGACCAGTCTGGGCTTCTGCCAATGGGCGAGATCGCTGCTGGCATAGGCCATGATGCCGATGCGCGAATCGCCGGTGACGGCCGGGTCATTCTTCGAGAAGAGCCAGTAGGTTCGGCTGCCCTGCTCCGCCACGACGAAGGGATCATGGATGCGCAGATGCGATGTCAGCAGCGGCGCGTCGGCCGCCGCCACCGGGGCGGCGAGCGTCAGCAGCAGGGCGGCGAGCCAGCGGCGCATCAGCTGGCCAGCCTGTTGCCATAGCCGATGATGAGGGTGGCGAGGATCAGCAGGCCGACCCCGCTCCACACCATGCGGCGCACCGCCGGCGCGGCATCCTTCCACTCGCGGAAGGCAAAGCCCCAGCAGGTGCCGAAAATGATGATCGAGGCCATGTGCAGCGTCCAGCTGGAGAAGCCGAAGCGGCCCATCTGGCTTTCGCCCATGGTGTAGAAGAAGAACTGGAAATACCAGGCCGTGCCCGCCACCGCGCAGAGCAGGAAATTGGGCAGCAGCTTGGGGCGCTGGCCGCTGGCGTCGGGTGCCCCGGCCCACTGGCCCGCCGACTTGTTCCTGGCGATCAGCCAGCCGCACCAGAGCGCGTTGGTGATGAGGCCACCGAACATGACGAGGCAGAGGGTGGGCAGGCCGGTCCACAAGGGGCCAGTGCCGGCGGCGGCCGACAGCGCCTTGACCGGTTCGCCGGCGGCGAGGCCGAAGGCAAAGCAGCTCGACATGATGCCGGAGAAGATGGCGACGGCGATGCCCTTCTTGAAATCGAACTCGGCGACGACGGCCGCTTTCTGTTCGGTCGAGAGCGCCGCATCCTTGCGGGCGCCGGCACGGGCGACGACGACGATGCCGAGCACGGTGACGGCGAGGCCCAAGAGGACGATCTGGCCATGCAGGGTGCCGGCAATTTCGGTCATGAAGGTGCCGTCGAAGATCGGCGGGATCAGCGTGCCGAAGACGGTGCAGAGGCCCAGCACCACCGCCATGCCGAGCGAGAGGCCGAGATAGCGCATGGTGAGGCCATAGGTGAGGCCGCCAAAGCCCCAGAGAAAGCCGAAGAAGATGCACCAGCCAACCACGGACGAGGGCACCTGCGCCATCACGCCCATCAGATCGTTGGTCTGGACCGAGGCGAAGAACCAGGGCGCGATCACCCAGGAGAAGATGCCGCCGGTGAGCCAGAAAATCTCCCAGTTCCAGCGCTTCACGCCGCGGAAGGGGACATAGAAGCTGGCCGAGGCGAAGCCGCCGAGCCAGTGGAAGAGGACGCCGAGCAGAGGATTGGGGGTCATAGGGCAAGTCCCAGGCGATAGAGGCGATTGGCGTTGCCGGCGAACATGGCGCGGCGATCGGCTTCGGGGAAATCCGACACGATGGCGTGATAGGATTCCATGTAACGGTCGATCGGGCCGAACAGCTTGTCGGTCGGCGTGTCGCTGGCAAAGGCGCAACGATCGACACCGAACATGTCGATCGCCTCATGCACCAGCGGCGCGATGCCGGCCATGGTCCAGTCGCGGCGGATGAAGCCCATGCCCGACAGCTTGACCGCGACATGGGACAGCGCGGCGAGCGCCTTCATGCCCCGGCGCCAGTCGTTGAGGCCATCCGGATCGGTCAGCACCGGCATGCCCATATGGTTGATGATGACCGGGATGTCGGGATGCCGCTCGATCAGCGGGACGAGGCCGGGCATCTGCCCCGGATAGCATTGCAGGTCGAAGGAGAGGCCATGTTTGGCGAGCAGGCCATAGCCCGCCTGCCATTGCGGATCGACGGTAAGGTCGACCGGGCCATAGGTGCGCTGGGGATCGGCATGCCAGTTGACGATGTGGCGGATGCCCCTGACGCGGGGATGGGCGGCCTGGGCGGCCAGCAGCGCATCGACATCCGGGTCGTTGAGGGCGGCGAAGGCGACGAAGCCGGTGGGGAGGCCGTCGACGGCGGCGAGCGTGTCGAGCCACTGGGTCTCGCGCAGCGCGCTTTCCGCAGCCGCGCCGGCATCGACATGGACGGCGCCGATGACGTTCCAGCGGGCAAGGTCTTCGCGATAGTCGGCGACGCCATAGTCATGGGCGATCGGCTCGACGCTGCCATTGGGGCCATCGTCCGAAAAGGGCGGGCTCAGCCAATCGTAGCGGATATGGTGGAGATCCCACAGATGGATATGGGCATCGACAAAGGGGATCATGCGTCCTCTCCCATGAACAGTTCAGCAGCCTCTTTTCCGTTCGGGCCGAGCGTGGCGACGGCTTCGACTTCGCTCAGCCTGCCCTTCGACAGGCTCAGGGCGAACGGGGGAGAGACTGGCATAAATCGCGGCGCGCCGGGCTCTTGGATGGCCGGTCGCGCCGCGTAGAGGTTTGGGTCAGAAGGTGGTGCGGCCGCCCGAGGTGTCGAAGGTCGACGCCGTGGTGAAGCTGCATTCCTCGCTGGCCATGAAGCAGACCATGGCGGCCGATTCCTCGACCAGGCCAAGGCGGCCCATCGGGATCTTCGAGCGCATATAGTCGACCTGGCTCTGCGGCAGCTGTTCCAGGATCGGGCTTTCGAAGGTGGCCGGCGTCAGGGCATTGGCGATCACGCCCTTGCCCGCCAGTTCCTTGCCGATGCTCTTGGTGAGACCAATCACGCCCGCCTTGCTGGCCGAATAGGCGCTGGCGTTGGGATTGCCTTCCTTGCCTGCGACCGAGGCGAGGTTGACGATCCGGCCATAGCCGTTTTCGAGCATGAAGGGCACGACTTCGCGGTTGCAGTAGAAGAGGCCATTGAGGTTGATGTCGATCACCCGCTGCCAACTGTCGACCGGATAGTCCCACACCGTGGCGGTCGCGCCGGTGATGCCGGCCGAGCAGACGAGGACGTCGATCTTGCCCAGCGCATCCGCGCTGGCCTTGGCGGCGGCGGCGACGGCGGCCTGATCGGAGACGTCGAGCGCAACCACATGGGTCGCGCCGACTTCCTGACTAGCAGCGGCGAGGGCGTCGGCGTTCAGATCCCACAGGACCACCTTGCCGCCTTCTTCGACGATGCGCTTGGCAACCAGCTTGCCCAGGCCCGACGCGCCACCGGTGACGATGGCGCAGCGACCTTCATAGCGTCCGGAAAAGACGCTCATCCGAGCACCTCGTCACCCAGGTGGCGCCATTCCACGACATTCTGCTTCTGGCTGCCGAGCTTGGCGATGCCCAGTTCCATGACGTCGCCAGCCTTGAGGTAGACGGCTTCGGGCTTCTTGCCCTCGCCCACGCCCGGAGGGGTGCCGGTGATCATCAGGTCACCCGGGTAGAGGGTGATATATTCGCTGACATAGGAGATGAGCTGGGCGACGTTGAAGATCATCGTCTTCGTATTGCCGGTCTGCATCCGCGCGCCATTGACGTCGAGATACATGTCGAGATCCTGCGGGTTGCCGATTTCGTCGGCGGTCACCAGCCAGGGGCCGACCGGGCAGAAGGTGTCATGGCCCTTGCCCTTGCTCCACTGGGTGCCGCGCTGCTTCTGGTTGAAGCGTTCCGACACGTCGTTGACGAGGACATAGCCAGCGACCTTCGACAGCGCGTCTTCTTCCGACACGAAGCGGCAGGTTTCGCCGATGACGACGCCCAGTTCGACTTCCCAGTCGCCATGGGTCGAACCCTTGGGCAGCATCACTTCGTCATTGGGGCCATTGAGCGACGACAGCGCCTTCATGAACATCATCGGCTCGGTCGGGATCGGCAGGTTGGATTCGATCGCATGGTCCTCATAGTTGAGGCCGATGGCGACGATCTTGCCAATGCCCTTGACCGGCACGCCATAGCGCGGGTCGCCATCGACGACGGGGAGCGAGGCGATGTCGACGCCCTTGGCGGCGGCGAGGCTCTCGATCGTCAGGTCGGCGACGACGCCGGACAGGTCACGGATCTTGCCCTCGGCATCGATCACGCCGGGCTTTTCCTGGCCACGCTGGCCGAAACGAACAAATTTCATGGGATCAGTCTTTCTCTGTTCAGGCGATCAGTGGGTATAGGGGCGGTGCATCGCGATGTCGGGGTTCAGGTCGACGCCGAAGCCCGGCTTGTCGAGCGCGGTCACCTTCATGCGGCCATTTTCCGGCACCGGTTCGCCCAGCAATTGCGGGTGGAACATCGGCACCACTTCCGTCGGCCCCGGATGCATCATCAGGAACTCGGCGAAGGGCGAGTTGTGGCGGGTGATGACGAAATGATAGCTGTAGACCGACGAGCCATGCGGCACGACCATCTTGCCATGGGCGTCGGCCAGCGCACTGATCTTGAGCAATTCGGTCACGCCGCCGCACCAGCCGACATCGGGCTGGATGATGTCGCAGCAATCCATTTCCATCAGCATGCGGAAGCCCCAGCGGGTCGCTTCATGCTCGCCGGTGGTGACCAGCATGCCCTTGGGCACGTTGCGCTTGAGCTGCTGGTAGCCCCAATAATCGTCCGGGCTGATCGCTTCCTCGATCCACTTGAGGCCCAGCTCATGCGCGGCGATGGCGAGGCGGGTGGCATAGTCGACGTCGAGCGCCATCCAGCAGTCCCACATCAGCCAGAAATCGTCGCCGACCTTGGAACGCATGTCGGCCAGTTCGGCGATATTCTTCTTGAGGCCCTCGATACCCTCGGCCGGGCCGTGGTGCAGCGCCATCTTGCCGCCGATGAAGCCGAATTCCTTCGCCTTGTCCGGGCGCGCGCCGGTGGCGTAGAATTGCAGTTCGTCGCGGACCGCGCCGCCGAGCAGATGATAGACCGGTTCCTGGCGCAGCTTGCCGAGCAGATCCCAGAGCGCGAGGTCGACGCCGGAGATGGCGTTGATGACCAGGCCCTTGCGGCCATAATATTGGGTCGAGAAATACATCTGGTCCCAGATCTTCTCATAGTCGGTCGGCGACCGGCCTTCGAGGAAGCGGGCGAGATGCTTTTCGACGATATAGGCGGCAGGCTCGCCACCGGTCGTCACGGCGAAACCGACGGTGCCGTCTTCCGCTTCGATCTCCACCACCAGCGTGCCCAGCACGTTGATGCCGAAGCTCTGCCGCGACTGGCGATATTCGGGATATTTCGACATCGGCGTCGCGATGTGATCGTCGATCCAGTGGCCTTCGCCCTGGTCATGATAATCGGCACCGCCGCCGCGCACGGTGAAGGCGCGGACATGCTTGATCTTCGGCAACGTCACGATGGGCACGCTGAAACTCCCTTGGGCCAGACCCATCGCAAGGGGATGGGCAATAACACTTCCACCATATGGACAAAATGCGCACAACGTGGGGCAATTGAGGGGAAGAATCGCGTCCAGCCTCTCCTACACCCTTGTTTTTCTCATTTTGTGGGATAGAGTGTTAGTAGATGAGACAAAATACGTCAAACCCGGAATCGGGTCCGCGAGAGGAAAAGTCGAAGACGCAGGGGTCGCAGACCCTTCAGCGCGGGCTGGACCTGCTCGACCAGGTGATCGACGGGCCGGTGAAGCTCGCCGACCTGTCCGAGCGCATGGGCCTGACGCGCTCCACCACCCATCGCCTGGCCAATGCGCTGGTCGAGCGCGGTTTCCTGACCTTCCTGCCGCGCGAGGGCTATCAGCTTGGCCCCAAGCTGCTGCAGCTGGGCTTCCTGGCGCAGAGCCAGGCCGACGTGGTGCAGATTGCCCGCCCCCATCTGGAAGCGCTGGCCGCCGCGAGCGAGGATGTGGTGCATCTGGGCCGGCTGGACGGCGACCAGGCGCTCTATCTGGACAAGATTCCCGGCCGCCGCCGGGTCGAGATTTCGAGCCGGATCGGCGACCGCCATCCGCTCACGTCGACCGGCCTGGGCAAGGCGCTGATGCTGGACGATCCGGAGGCGGGCTGGACCCGGCTGCTGGAAAGCGAGCGGGAGAACGGCACCCATGATGCCGATCCGGCCACATGGCTGGAGCGGATGCGCGGCTATGTCGCGGCCGGGCGCGCGTTCGACCTGGAAGAGAATGAGGACCAGATACGCTGCGTCGCCGCGCCGATCCGCGATGCGTCGGGCGCGATCGTCGCCGCCATCAGCCTGTCGAGCGCCGCCCAATATATGGACGATGAGCGCATGGCATCGCTGAGCGACGAAGTCCGCGCCGCCGCGCAGAAGGTCAGCGCCGATCTGGGCTGGACCCCCGGCGTCAAATCCCCCCGCCGCCCGGTGCGGCGCTAATCCAAGGAAATGCTCGCATGAAGCTGCTTGAAGGCAAGACCGTCCTCGTCACCGGCGCATCGACCGGCATCGGCCGGGCGGCCGCCATCGGCGCCGCCCAGCATGGCGCCGACGTCGTCATCAACTATGCCCATAGCGACGGCCCGGCCGCCAGCTGCGTCGCGGAGATCGAGGCGCTGGGACAGCGCGCGATCGCGGTGAAGGGCGATGTCGCCGATCCGCAGACCGCGCAGGACTTCGTCGCCAAGGCGGTCGAGGCGTTCGGCAAGGTCGATGTGATGGTCAGCAATGCCGGCATCTGCCCGTTCCACGGCTTCCTCGACATGCCGGTCGACGTGGTGGAACGGACCTTCAAGGTCAATCTGCACGGCGCCTATTTCATGGTGCAGGCCGCCGCGCAGCAGATGGTGAAGCAGGGCCATGGTGGATCGATCGTCGCCGTCTCCTCCATCTCGGCGCTGGTCGGTGGCGAATTTCAGACCCACTACACCCCGACCAAGGCCGGCGTGCATTCGCTGATGCAGTCCACGGCCATTGCGCTGGGCAAATATGGCATCCGCTGCAACAGCGTGCTGCCCGGCACCATCCTGACCGAGATCAACAAGGATGACCTGGCCGATGTCGAGAAGCGCGAATATATGGAAAAGCGCACGCCGCTCGGCCGCCTGGGCGCACCCGAAGACCTGGCCGGGCCGATCGTCTTCCTGGCGTCGGACATGGCCGCCTATGTCACCGGCGCGGCGCTGCTGGTCGACGGCGGCATGTATGTGAACCTGCAATAAGATATTGAGCGCCGTCATTCCCGCGAAAGCGGGGATGACGGTATTCAGGAAACAGGACATCGCCGATGAGGATCGTCACCAAAGCCGCCGCCGCCCTCGCCCTGCTGGCCACGCCCCTGCCGGCGCTGGCGACGCAGCCGGGCGACACGATCCTGATCGCCAGCGATTCGACCGCGGCCAATTACAAGAAGGGCAATTATCCCCAGACCGGCTGGGGCATGATGCTGGTCTGCGGCCTGTCGCCCGAGGTGCGGGTGTCCAACCATGCGATGGGCGGCCGGTCGACCCGCACCTTCATCGAGGAAGGGCGCTGGACGAAATTGATGAGCGAGCTGATGCCCGGCGACACGGTGCTGATCCAGTTCGGCCATAATGATGCCTATCGCGCCAAGCCACAGCGCTGGGCGCCGGCGCAGACCGACTATCGCAACAATCTGCTGCGCTTCATCTGGGACGTGCGCGGCGCTGGCGGCACGCCGGTGCTGGTGACGCCGGTGACGCGGCGCAGTTTTGGCGCCGACGGCAAGGCCAAGGCCGACTTCGCCGAATATTCCGCCGTGATGCGCGAACTGGCGGCGAGCGCGCATGTGCCGATCATCGATCTGGAAGCGCTGTCGCGTGCCTGGGTCGACCGGGCCGGGCCGGACAAGGCAAAGACCTATTTCCTCCACTACAAGGCGGAGGACAAGATGCCCGGCTTCCCCAAGGGGATCGATGACGATACCCATTTCAGCGAACTGGGCGCGCGCAATGTCGCCGATCTGGTCGCCGGCGGCCTCAAGGCGCTGAACCTGCCGATTTCGGCCAAGGTACTGGCCAGCCGGCCGGCGCTCAATCGGACCACGCCGCTGGGAAGGACCGAATGCCAATGACCATGCTTGACCGCCGCGGCCTGTTGACCGGCGCCGCCGTTGCCGCCGCGCTTGCGCCGATGGGCGAGGCGCTGGCGCAGAGTTTTCCGCTGCCCCAGGGGTTCGTCCGCTTTCCGATCTGGCCGGGCAAGGCGCCGGGCAGCGAGCATGTGACGGTCAAGGAAGTGGAGACGCTGCGCCGCCCCGACAGCGGGCCGGACGATGGCGTGTTCGCCCATATCGTCACCCCGACCCTGACCCTGTTGCGGCCGGTAAAGCCCAATGGCGCCGCGATCATGCTGATCCCCGGCGGCGGTTACAGCCGGGTGGCGATCGGCCATGAGGGCTATTCGATCGCGCGCCGCTTTGCCGAGGCGGGTTATGTCTGCTTCGTGCTGCTCTATCGCCTGCCCGCCGATGGCTGGGCCGCCGGGGCCGAAGCGCCGCTGCAGGATGCACAGCGCGCGTTGCGGCTGGTGCGCAGCCTGGCGGGCAAGGAGAAGTTCGACGCCAACCGTGTCGGCGTGATCGGCTTTTCCGCCGGCGGCCACCTGGCCGCCTGGCTGACCAGCCGGACGCCGGTGGAAAGCTACAAGCCGGTCGATGCCGCCGATCGCGAGCCGATCAAGGCGGCCGTCGCCGCTTACATGTATCCGGTGATCCAGATGGAGGGGCCGTTCGTCCACAAGGGGTCGCGCACGCAATTGCTGGGCGAGAATCCGTCGCCCGAGCGGATGCGCGCCTATTCGCTGGACCAGGATGTGAGCGCGCAGACGCCGCCGATATTCCTGGCCCATGCGATCGACGATCCGGCGGTGCCGGTCGACAACAGCATCGCCATGCTGGCGGCGCTGCGGGCGCAGAAGATCCCGGCCGAATGCCATTTGTTCGAAAATGGCGGCCATGGCTTCGGCATTACGGCGCAAGCCCAGTCGGCCGCGCCCTGGCCCGACCTGTTCCTGGCCTTTGCCAAGAGGCATGGCGTGTGACCCAGCGCAAGGTTGCCCTGTTCGTCACCTGCCTGGTCGACATGATGCGCCCGCGCATCGGCTTTGCCGCGATCCGCGCGCTGGAGGCGGCCGGCTGCGACGTGGTCGTGCCCGAAGGCCAGACCTGTTGCGGCCAGCCGGCGCTCAACAGCGGCGACACCGACCATGCGATCGCACTGGCGAAACAGACGATCGTCGCGCTGGAACCCTATGAGGCGGTGGTGGTGCCGTCGGGGTCGTGCGGCGGCACGATCCGTTGCCATTATCCTGAGCTGTTCGAGCATGACCCGGAGTGGCTGCCGCGCGCGCAGGCGGTGGCAAGCCGGACATGGGAGATCATGGCCTATCTGGACGAGATATGCGGGTGGAAGCCCGAGGGCGTGCAGATGGATGCCAAGGCGACCTATCATGACAGCTGCTCGGGGCTGCGCGAGCTGGGCGTCAAGGCGCAGCCGCGCCGGTTGCTGAAGCCGATCGCCGGGCTGGAGCTGACGCCGCTGGCGGGCGAGGAAACCTGTTGCGGCTTTGGCGGCACCTTCTGCGTCAAATATCCCGCCATTTCCAACGCGATCGTCGGCGAGAAGGCGGACGCGATCGAGGCGACCGGCGCCGACCTGCTGCTGGCCGGCGACCTCGGCTGCCTGATGAACATGGCCGGCAAGCTCAACCGCCAGGGCAGCAAGGTCCGCGCCTTCCACGCGATCGAGCTGATCGCGGGCATGGGCGATGGTCCCGCGATCGGGGAAGAGGCATGAGCGGCGCACCGGCCGAGGCGGCCAGTTTCAAGGCGCGCGCCGACGCGGCGCTGGCCGATCGCATCCTGAAGGTCGCGGTCGAGCGGACGGCGGGCACGGCCGAAGCCAAGCGCGCCGTCGCGGTCGATGCCTTTCCCGATTTCCAGGCGGCGCGCACCCGCGCGGCGGCGATCAAGGACCATGTCGTCGCTCATCTCGGCCATTATCTGGAGCAGTTCGAGGCGAACGCCACCGCGGCCGGGGCAAAGGTCCATTGGGCGCGCACCGCCGATGAGGCCTGCGACATCGTCATCGCCCTGTGCAAGGCGGCGAAGGCCAAGAGCGTCGCCCGGTCCAAGTCGATGCTGGGCGAGGAAATCGGCCTGCCCCATGCGCTGGCGGAAGCGGGCATCGGCCGGGTCGAGACGGATTTGGCCGAACATATCATCCAGTTGGCCGACGAGCGGCCCTCGCACATCATCTGGCCGGCGATGCACAAGACCCGCGAACAGGTGTCCGCCCTGTTCAAGGCCAAGCATCGCACGCCGCATGAGGAAGAGACGATCGCCGCCATGGCGGAAAGCGCGCGGCGCGAGCTGCGCACGCAGATGCTGGGCGCGGATGTCGGCATTTCCGGCGCCAATTTCCTGATTGCCGACACGGGCGCAATCTGCACCGTCACCAATGAGGGCAATGCCGAGCTGTCGCTGGTCCCGCCGCGCGTCCATATCGTGACCGCCGGGATCGAGAAGATCGTGCCGAGCATGCCGCATGCCGTGCATATGCTGCGGATGCTGGCGCGATCCGCGACCGGCGCGGCGCTGACCCAATACACGACCTTCTACACCGGCCCCAGGCGCCCCGGCGACCGGGACGGACCGGAGGAAATGCATATCGTGCTGGTCGACAATGGCCGCACCCAGATGCGCGAGGACGGGCTGGCCGAGATGCTGCGCTGCATCCGTTGCGGCGCCTGCATGAACCATTGCGTCGTGTTCCGGCAGATTGGCGGCCATGCCTATGGCGGCACCTACCCCGGCCCGATGGGCGCGGTGCTGACCCCGGTGCTGGACGGGCTGAAGCAGAGCCGCGACCTGCCCAATGCCTGCACCATGAACGGCAAGTGCCAGGAGGTGTGCCCGGTGCGCATTCCGCTGCCGACGCTGCTGCGCGGCTGGCGCGAGAAGAGCTGGCGCGAGGGGCTTGAGCCGCAATCCTTGCGCGCGGGGCTGGGCCTATGGGCCTGGGTCGCGACCCGGCCACGCCTCTATCGGATGGGCACCGGCCTGGCGGTGCGGGCGATGCGGCTGCTGAGCAGCAAGGGCTGGATCAGCAAGCTGCCGCTGGCGGGCGGCTGGACCCGCTATCGCGACATGCCCAAGCCCGCGGCCCAGACCTTCATGGACCAATATCGCAAGGAAAACGGCCGATGAATGCGCGCGAGGCCATCCTTGGTCGCCTGAAAGATGACAGCGAAGTTGACATAGCGGCGGAGGCTGCGGCGCTGCTCGGCACGCCGGAGCGGCCGGCGGTCGATGTCGCCCATGTCGAGGCGGAATTTCTGGCGCGGCTGGCGCTGCCCAGCGTCAGCGCCAGTCATGACGTTATCGAAACGATATCGGACCTGCCCGCAGCGGTCGCGCGCTATCTGGATGCGCAGGGCGAGGCGCGCGCGCTCTGCCTGCCGCCCGACCCGCGTCTGTCGGGCTGCGACTGGAGCGGCTTTGCCCTGCACCAGGATGCCGCACCCGACGAGGCGGCAGCGCTGGCGATCGCGCGCAAGGGGATTGCCGAGACCGGGTCGCTGGTCTTCGAGACCAGCCCGCAGGCGCCGATGCTGCCCAATTTCCTGACGCTGCACCATCTGGTGCTGCTGCGCGTGGCCGACATCGCCCCCTGGCTGGAGGAGGCGCCGCTCGCCGGGCCGCAGCCGCGCGCCCATTACTGGATCACCGGCGTGTCGGGCACGACCGATATCGAGGGCACCTATGTACGTGGCGCCCATGGCCCCCGCTTCCTGCATGTCATCCTGCTGCGCGGCGATTTTCCTCATATGTCGGAACAATAGTCCACATTCCGGGAAAACAGGCTTACATTCGCCGCCTGCGCCGTTATAAGCTTCTGCAAAATTTGGATGGAGATTCCCGATGTTCGACAAGACCTATTATGCGACCCACCCCGACATGATGGAGTGCGTGTCGAACGAGGAGCTGCGGGATCGCTATCTGATCGGCGGGCTGTTCCGTGACGGCGAATGCGTGCTGAACTACACCCATGCCGAGCGTTTCGTGATCGGCGGCGTGGCGGTGGCCGATGCGCCGGTGAAGCTGCCGGCGCAGACCGAGCCGGCTTCGGCGGCGGGCCATCCCTTCCTGGAGCGGCGCGAGCTGGCGATCGTCAATGTCTCGGGCGTCGAAGGCACCGTGACCGTCGACGGCGAAGTCTTCACGCTCGGCAACAAGGATTGCCTCTATGTGACGATGGGCGCCAAGGACGTGGAATTCGCCGGCGCCGGCGCGCGCTTCTATCTCGCCTCCTGCCCGGCGCACAAGGCGTTCACCACCCGCAAGCTCGGCATCGCCGACGCCAATGCGCTGGAGCGCGGCAGCCTGGAGGAATCGAACGAACGCACCATCTTCCAGCTCGTCATCCCCGGCATCTGCGACAGCGCGCAGCTGGTCATGGGCCTGACCGTGCTCAAGCCCGGTTCGGTGTGGAACACCATGCCCCCGCACATCCATGAGCGCCGCAGCGAGATTTATTTCTATTTCGAGCTGGATGGCGATGCCGACCGCGTCTTCCACTATATGGGCGAGGGCGATGCGATGCGTCACATCGTCATGGCAAACGAGGAAGCGGTGATCTCGCCGCCCTGGTCGGTCCATATGGGATCGGGCACCAAATCCTATGCCTTCATCTGGGCGATGGCCGGCGAGAACCAGGACTATACCGACATGAACGTGCTGGACATCTGCCAGCTGGCCTGAGCCCCCCTCCCTTCAGGGAGGGGACGGGGGAGGGCATGTCTACGACGCCAATCTCCAAAACCCTCCCCTAACCCCTCCCGCAAGCGGGAGGGGGATTTGGAGCTTATATGAGCAACATCTTCGATCTTGGTGGCAAGGTCGCCATCGTCACCGGCGCCAATACCGGCATCGGCCAGGCGATCGCGCTGTCGCTTGCCGCAGCCGGCGCTGACATTGCGGCGGTCGGCCGCACCCCGGCGGAAGAGACCGTCGAGAAGGTCCGGGCGCTCGGCCGCAAGGCGGAGATCGTCTCGGCCGACCTGTCGAGCATCGAACCGGTGCAGCGCGTCGTCGACGAGACGATCGCCAAGCTGGGCGGGCTCGACATCCTGATCAACAATGCCGGCATCATCCGCCGCGCCGACAGCGTCGACTTCACCGAGGAAGACTGGGACGCGGTGATCGACACCAACCTCAAATCCACCTTCTTCCTCGCCCAGGCGGCCGGGCGGCACATGCTGGCGCAGGGCAGCGGCAAGATCGTCAACATCGCCTCGCTGCTGTCGTTCCAGGGCGGCATCCGGGTGCCGAGCTATACCGCGTCCAAGAGCGGCGTCGCCGGCCTGACCAAGCTGCTGGCGAACGAATGGGCGGCCAAAGGCGTCAACGTCAACGCGATCGCGCCGGGCTATATCGCCACCAACAACACCGCCGCGCTGCAGGCCGACGAAACCCGCAACCGCCAGATCCAGGAACGCATCCCGGCCGGCCGCTGGGGCGACCCGAGCGACATTGGCGGCGCCGCCGTGTTCCTCGCTTCGCCGGCGGCCAATTATATCCATGGCCATGTCCTGGCCGTCGATGGCGGCTGGCTGGCTCGCTGATATCCCGTCCTGCGCCTGCCAGCGGGTGGGCGCAGGACGGACCTGACCGAAGAGGAGGGCTCAGCCTCCCGTTTCATCACAGGAGGACGGATGCCCGATATCGACCGGCGCACGGCGCTGACTGCCACGGGCCTTGCCGGCCTGGGTCTTGCCCTTCCCGCTGACGCCCTGGCCCAGACGGCCAATAGTCTGGATGCGCGCAAGCCGGGCCTGCCGCTCAAATCCGGCCATCTCCATATGGGCACCGGCGCCGGGCCGCAGGGGCGGATCGGCATCACCAATCTCTATCTGACCCGCGACGACCGGCCCTGGCTGCCGGTGATGGGCGAATTTCACTTCACCCGCTTCCCGAGCGCCTATTGGGAAGAGGAATTGCTGAAGATGAAGGCGGCCGGTGTCGGCATCGTCGCCTCCTATGTGCTGTGGAACCATGTCGAGCTGGCGCCCGGCAGGATCGACTGGACCGGCGACCGCGATATCGGGCGTTTCGTGCGGCTCTGCCAGAAACATGGCCTGCTCTTCTTCCTGCGGCCCGGCCCCTGGGGCCATGCCGAGGCGCGCTTTGGTGGCATCCCCGACTGGATCGCCGGCAGCACCCGCACGCGCAGCAATGACCCCGCCTATATGGCGCAGGTCGAGCGCTTCTGGCGCGGGCTGCACGATCAGCTCACCGGGCTGATGTGGAAGGATGGCGGGCCGATCGTCGGCATGCAGGTCGAGAATGAATATAATCTGGGTGGTCCCGGACAGGGCCGGGAGCATATCGCGGCGCTGAAGGCGCTGGCGCTGCGGATCGGCTTCGACGTGCCGCTCTATACCGTGACTGGGTGGGACCAGACCGTCTATCCCAAGGGCGAAGTGGTGCCGGTGCATGGCGGCTATCCCGACGAACCCTGGTCGGCGAAGACGGTGAAACTGCCGCCCAAGGAAAATTACCTGTTCCGCTTCGACAGCCGGGTGAGCGGCGACCTGGGCGCGCAGACGCGCGGCGGGCGGCGCGGCGACGCCGACAGCGACATGGCAGATACGCCCTTCCTGGGCGCGGAATATGGCGGCGGCGTGCCGGTCATGTATCGACGGCGGCCTTTGTTGCAGCCGGCCGACGTGGCGGCGGCGGTGACGACGCAGGTCGGATCGGGCGTCAATCTGCTGGGCTATTATATGTTCCATGGCGGCGCCAACCCGCTGGCGAACGGGCGCATGCTGGAGGAAACGCAGCGGTCGGGCGGCTATAATGACTGCCCGGCGATCGGCTATGATTTCCAGGCGCCGATCGGCCAATATGGCGAGGTCAATCCGGTCAGCGCAGCGTTGCGCCCGCTCCATTATTTCCTGGCCGCCTATGGCGAGACGCTCGCGCCGATGACGGTGCATGCGCCGGCGGTGCTGCCGGCCGACAAGGATGACCTGAAGACGCTGCGCTGGGCGGTGCGGGCGAAGGGGGACAGCGGCTTCCTGTTCGTCAACAATCATGTCCGCCAATATGGCACGGCGGCGCATCCCGGCACGCAGTTCGATGTAACATTGGCCGGCGGCACGGTTCGCCTGCCGAGCCGGCCGGTGACGATCGCACCGGGCGACAATTTCTTCTGGCCGATCGGCATGGATCTGGACGGGGTGCGGCTCGACTGGGCGACGGCGCAGCCGGTGACGCGCATTGCCGACAGGGACGGGCCGATCCATGTGATGGCGGCCTGCCTGCCCGGCCCGGTCGAGCTGGCCTTCCCGGCCGGGACGAAGGTCGATGCGCCGGCACGCAGCGAAGGCGGGCGGGTGATCGTCCAGGTGCCACCGTCCGCAACGCGCCCGGTGCGGGTGACCGGCGCGGACGGGCGATCGGTGCGGCTGCTGCTGATCGACCGGGAGGCGGCAAAGCGCATCTGGGTCGGCGAGATCGGTGGCGAGCGGCGCGTGGTGCTGAGCGCGGCGGATGTGCTGTTCGGGCCGGACGGGCTGGAACTGCGCCAGCGCGGCGAGGCACGTTTCGCCTGGCAGATATTGCCCGGCAAGGCGGCGATGATGACGGCGAAGGCGACAGATATCGTGCCCCTGCCCTTCACCCGGACGCGCGAGGCCGGCACGGCGCCGCCGATCGAGATTGGCGGACCGGCGAAAGCGGCGATGCAGCCCCTGCCTGAGGCGCACAAGGCGGCGGCGGCCTTTAGCTTCACCATCCCCAAGGATGTTCTGGCGGAGGGCGGCGACGCTTTTCTGGAGATCGACTGGCGCGGCGATATCGGCCGGCTGTTCGATGGCCCCGACATGCTGGACGATGCCTATTGGGACGGACGGGTCTGGCGGATCGGCCTGAAGCGCTTTGCCGCGCGGCTGGGCCGGCCCTGGACGCTGACGGTGATGCCGCTGCGCGCCGATGCACCCATCTATCTGGACGATGCCGCGCGGGCCAAGCTGCCGGCGGGGGCGCAGGTCGCGACGCTGGAGACACTGCGCATCGTACCGGAATATCGCATGGAGGTGAAGGCATGACCCGGTTCACGCGCCGCGGCACATTTGGCCTTGCCACCCTGCCCCTGCTGGCCCGGCCGGCGCTGGCCAAGGTGAGCAAGAATGGCGCACGGCTCGGCCCCTATCTGATCGGTGCCGATGTGAGCTGGGTGCCCGAGGATGAGGCGGCGGGGGCGCGCTATTTCGTGGACGGGGTGCAGAAAGACCCGATCCTGATCCTGCGCGATGCCGGGTTCAACGCGATCCGGCTGCGCATCTTCGTCGATCCGGCCAAAGGCTATTCCAGGCGGGAGCCGGACAAGGGCTGGGCCGGTCTGGCCCAGACGGTGAAGCTGGGCAAGCGCGTGCGCGATGCCGGCATGGGGCTGGTGCTGAGTTTCCATTATAGCGACACCTGGGCCGACCCGGAGCATCAGGCGGTGCCGGCGGCCTGGGCCGGTTATGACCTGCCGGCGCTGGCCAAGGCAGTCGAGGCACATACGCACGACACGCTGGTGGCGATGCGGGCGGGCGGCGCGCCGGTCGACATGGCGGTGATCGGCAATGAGACGACCTTCGGCATGTTGTGGCCTTATGGCCGGGTGAAGCTGTCGACGTCGACCGGCAATCCGGTGACCGACGCCAATCATGCCAGGGTCGGTGACGTCGGCGGGTTCGACGGCTTTGCCGCACTGCTGCGCGCGGGGATTGCCGGTGCGCGCCGGGCCGAGCCGGGGGTGGCGATCCAGGTGCATAATCATCTGGGCCGGCACTGGCCGATCGTGCGCGAATGGACCGATGCGCTAATCGCGCGGCAGGTGGATTTCGATGTGGTCGGCTTTTCCTGCTACCAGCAGCGGGCGCAGGGCGACTGGGCCACGACCTTCAGCGAATATGTGAAGCGCTATCCCGACAAGGGGTTGCTGGTCGCCGAATATTCAAGCCGCAAACGCTATATCAACGACCTGGTCCATGCCCTGCCCGGCAAGCATGGTTGGGGCACGTTCATCTGGGAGCCGATCCGGCACCAGGAGGCTATTTTCGACCAGGACGGGCATAATGCCGGCGAAGGCGCCAAGCCCGACCTGATTAGCCAGGGGCTGAACGGGGCGGAGGCACCGGGCGGGCTGGCATCGCAGCAGCCGGCCGTGCCGAAACCCGAACCGACCGGGCCGATGGGCCATGGCGGCGACTATGTCGCCAATGAGCTGCTCGACCTCTACCCGCAAATGGCCAAGGATTATCGCTGATGAGACGGCGCGACTTCACATTGGGACTGGGTGCAATGGCGCTGGCGGGATGTGCCACCCGGTCGGCGGCGCGCGCCGATGACCTGCTGGTCTTTGCCTATTTCACCACCGGCAAGGGCGAGGCCGACGGCCTCAAGCTGGCGGTGAGCGAGGATGGCTTTGCCTTTCGCACGCTGGCGGGCGGGCGCAGCCTGCTGGTGCCGCAGGTGGGCGAGAAGAAGCTGATGCGCGACCCCTATCTGTTCGCGGACAAGGGCGTCTATCATCTGCTGTGGACCACCGCCTGGGAAGGGGTGACGATCGGCCATGCGACCAGCCGCGATCTGGTCCACTGGTCGCCGCAGCGCGCCATCCCGGTCATGCAGGACGTGCCCGGCACCCGCAATTGCTGGGCGCCCGAAGCGGTGCGCGATCCGGCGACCGGGCGCCACATCCTGTTCTGGTCGAGCACGGTGGAGGGCCGTTTCACCGAGACGGCGGGGACGTCGGAGTCGGGCTATAATCATCGGCTCTGGTCGGTCAGCACCAGTGATTTCGAGACGTTCAGTGCGCCCGCGCCGCTCTATGATCCCGGCTTCAGCGTGATCGACGGGACATTCGCGCAGGGCCCGAGCGGCGGCCTCTACCTGATCGTCAAGGACGAGACGGTGCAGCCGCCGCACAAATGGCTGCAGGTGGCGAAGGCGGACAGCCCGACCGGGCCGTTCGGCCCCCTGTCGCCGCCCTTCTCGCCCGGCTGGGTCGAAGGGCCGATGAGCGCGCAGGTCGGTGATGCGCTGCTCTGCTATTATGACGTCTACAAGGAAGGTCGCTGGGGCGCGGCGATGACGCGCGACATGGTTAGGTGGACCGACGTCAGCGCGCGCCTGACCATGCCGGCCGGCGCGCGCCACGGATCATTGCTGCGCGTTCCCCGCGCCCTGGTTGCCGGTATCGTCTGAGGTCCAGCCGCCGCCCAGCGCCAGGAAGATGGCGATCTGGTCCTGCACCAGCTGGACGCGGGCGGCCGCGGCCGAGGATTCGGCGCTGGCGAGGCTGCGCTGGGTATCGAGCAGGTCGAGGAAATCGCTGCGGCCAAAGCGGAACAGCTTGTTCGCCTGCCCCGCCGAGACATTGGCGCTGTCGCGCGCGCGATCGAGCGCGGCGGCCTTTTCCGCATCGCGGCGATAGGTTTCGAGCGCGGTTTCGGTCTGGCGCAGCGCTTCGAGCACGCTGCCGTCGAAGCTGGCGAGATCGGCCTGCACCTGGGCATCGGCCTGGGCGATACGGGCGCGAACCACCGGGCGATTGGGGAAGGTCCAGCTGATGAGCGGGCCGAGGCTGAAGCCGAAGGCGGAGCCGGAGCCGAAATCCTTGAGCGGGCCGGACAGGCCGACCGAGCCGCCGATGCTGACCTGCGGATAGAGATCGGCCATGGCGACGCCCAGGGTCGCGGTGTCGGAGGCGATCATGCGTTCGGCCTGGCGGATGTCGGGGCGACGGCGGATCAGCGCCGTGCCATCGCCCACCGGCAACGGCGCACCGAGCGATGGCAGGGTCGCGCAGCCCTCCACATCCCTGGGGTAATCGGCCGGCGGACGGCCGAGCAGGGTAGCGAGCAGATAGAGGCCGCTCTGGCGCTGGGCTTCATAGACCGGCAGCGTCGCCTCGCTCTGGTCCACCGCCGCCTGGGCGCGGCTGACGTCGAAGGCAGTGCCACGACCGCCCTTGAATAGGCGCTGGGTGGCGTTGAGCGTATCGCGCTGGAGCGAGACGACCCGGCGATTGACGCCAAGCGCATAATTGGCGGCGCAGACCTGGGCATAGGCCTTGGCAGTGGCGGCGGCGACGCTGACGCGGACATAGTCGCGCGCGGCGGTCACCGCCTCGACATTGGCGCCGCTCGATTCGATCGCGCGGCGGATGCGGCCGTTGAGGTCGAGCGGATAGGAGGCGCTGAGGCCGAAATCATAGCTGACCGAGCCGGGCAGATGCTGGGTCACGCCCGAGGGACGCGCCAGCGTTTCGCCGCCGCTAATCGTGGTGCTGATCTGGCGCCCGGCCTCCGTCTCGCGCAGCACGGCCTGTGCCGCGGTGAGATTGGCGTCGGCGACGCGCAGGTCGGTATTGGCGGTCAGCGCTTCGGCGATCAGTGCGTCGAGCCGGGGGTCGTTATAGAGTTTCCACCAATGGTCGGGCAGGTCGGCATTGCTGAAGCCCGCGCCCTGCGCCGACTGGAAGGCGCCCTGCGCGCCCGGTGCGGTCGCGGCCGAATGTTCGGGCGGATGATAGTCCGGCCCGGCGGTGGCGCAGGCGCTGAGCGCCAGTGCCAGCAAGGATGTGGTGATACCCTTATGCATGGCGGCAGCTTTCCGGCTTGGCATCCTTCTTCGCCGGTTCGACCGTCACCGTGGCGGTGCGGCCCGAGATCAGCGTGATATTGGCCGGGACATTGGTGAGCTTCACCCGAACCGGGATGCGCTGGGCGAGGCGGACCCAGGAGAAGGTCGGCTCCACCGTGGGCAGGAGATTGCCGGAATCGCTGCGGGTCGAGTCATTGATGCCGTAGGCGATGCTTTCGACCTTGCCGTGCAGATCCTGCTTCTCGCCCATCAGGCGGACAGTGACGGGCGCGCCGATGCAGACCAGAGGCAACTTGGTTTCCTCGAAATAGCCCTCGACCCGCAGGCTGTCGCTGTCGATCAACGCCATCGCCTGGGTGCCGGCGCCGAGATAGTCGCCGGGGTGAAGATCGAGATTGGTGACGACGCCATTCACGGAAGCGCGGACCTGGGTGCGCTTGAGGTTCAAGGCGGCGGCGTCGCGCGCACTCCGTGCCTCGGCCAGCGCGGCCTGCGCCGTGGCGACGCGGGCGACATTCTGTTCATGGCTTTCCTTGGCGACGAGGTCGCCCAGCGCCAGATCGCGGGTAGCCTCCCGCCGGGCCTGGCCGAGCGTCGCCTGGGCGCTGGCGATCTGCGCCTCCGCCTGTTCCAGCGCCAGCGCATAGCGCGGCGTGTCGATGACGAAGAGCAGGTCGCCCGCCTTCACCTGCTGGTTGTCGCGCACCGCGACCGAGGTGACGAGGCCACCGATATCGGGGGTCACGCGCACCACGTCGGCGCGCACACGGCCGTCGCGGGTCCAGGGGCTGCGCTCATAATGGTTCCACATCCACACCGCGACGATGACGGCGAGGATGACGATGATGATGGTGGCGGCGCTGCGGATCAGCGTCCCGGTCAGGCGGTTCATAGGCGGATTCCCAGCATCGGAACGAGAATGGACAGGCCCCCGAGCGTCAGCACGAACAGGCTGAGGTCGACGAGTGCCCGATAGGCGAGAAAGCGGTAGAGGCCGAACGCCGCGATCAGGCGGGTGAGGCCATAGGTGAGGATGAGCGCGGCCAGCGCCAGCGCCAGCAACGTGGGGAAGAAGACCCCGTCGATGGACAATTCGCCGGTCATGCGGGGACTCCGGTCAGGGGGGGCATGGGTGGCATGCGATAGCCGGCGCTGTCGGCGAAGAGATTACGCCGCAGGCTGACCAGCGCCAGGATCGCATCGCGGCGGACCGAGGGCGCGGGATTGGCGGCAAGGTCGCCGATGGCGCTGTCGATGTCATCGAGCAGGGCGGGATCGGCCGATGCCGGCGCATCGGGATCGAGCCGGCGATAATGGTCGGCCACGCCGCCCAGCACCCGGCCAAGCGGGGCGCCTTCGTCAAAGGGAAGATCGACCCGGAGCTGGCGCAGTTCGCCGATGGCGACACCGGTGCGCAGGTCGCGCAGTGCGTCATAGAGCGGCTTGCCGCTGTCGGTGCGGATGGCGGCGAGGCGTGGGGCGAGCAGCGCGATACGATCGAGCATGCGGTTGATCCAGCCGCGCACATCGGGCTGGGTCATGAGGTTGGCGCGGGTGGCGATATCCGCCCAGCCGGCGCGCACGGTGCGGCGCACGGCGCGCTCCACCCCGGCCGATTGCAGCAGGCCGGCCATGATGATGGCGAACCAGATGCCGACAAGCTGTGCCACCGAGCCGTTCACATAGGAGGCGAAGGCGCTGACATAGGCACTGGAGAGCAGCACCGGACTGCCCAGGCCGAGCAGCGTCGGCAGGGCAATGCCCATCCAGCGCGGCGAGGCCATCATTGCGCCCAATATCAGCAGCGGCGGCGCATAGGCCAGAGCGAGCATGGCGAAGCCGTCGAGCCGGGGCATGATGGCATAGCCATAGAGAGCACCGAGGAAGGTGGCGATGATGGTGCCGATCATGAAGCCCTTGAGCGGGGCGAGCGGATTGTCCGACGCGGAGAAGAGGGCGAGGAAGACGCCGGCCAGCATCACCGCGCTGCCACCGTCATGCCAGCCGCTGCCGATCCACAGGGCACAGCCGATCGTCACCGTCATGAAGGCGGCGAAGGCGCCGCGCGCGGCCCCGGCATAGTCGCGATGCAGTTCCCGGTTGCGGCGCCCCTCCAGCAGTTCGGCGACGCGCGGCGTCACCGGGCTGCGGCTGTGGGTCAGCATCTGGTCGAACAGGTCGCGGCAGTCGCGATGGACGGCGATCAGCGTGCCGAGGCGGGAATAGAGGCTGAGCCGCATCATGCCGGCCCAGTCCATATCGCTGTCGGCTGCCGGTTCGAGCGCGGCGCAGCGGTCGATCAGCGCCTGGGCACCGGCGGCGCGGGTCGCGCTGTCGGTGCCGGGATGGTCGAGCCAGTCGCGCGCATCGGCGATCAGCTGTTCGACCTGGGCCGGGACGATGCCGCCATTGGCCTGTTTCAGCATGGCCAGCCGATCCTCCACCGCGGCGCCGAGCGGCAGCAGCAGCGAGAGTTGGTCCTGCATCGCGCGCACGGTGCGGACGCGCGGCGCGAGGCGGCTGATGTCGAAGGGCAGATGGATCGACATCTGGTGCAGTTCGGTGACGTCCTGCGCCAGGCGGCGGCGTTCGGCATCGAGGCCGGGCACCGGATCGGTCGCGATCGCGTCGCGCGACCAGCGTTCGGCGTCGCGCAGCATGGCTTCGACGCGGGCGAAGAGGTTGCCGGTGATCGAGCCGGGCAGGACGACGCCATGGACGATGCTGCCGCAGGCGATACCGATCCAGATTTCCTGCACGCGCAGGGTGGCGACGGTGAAGATGGTCTGGGGCGAGTCGACGTCGGGGAAGACGATCAGGCAGGCGCTGTAGCCGGCCAGCACGAACATGTAGGAGCGCGGCGTGCGATCGAGCAGCGAGACGAAGACGCAGAGCGCCAGCCAGGCGGCCATGGCGAGGGTCAGCAGTTCGGGCGAATTGACCAGCGGCGGGACGATCGCGACCGAGAAGGCGGCGCCGACGATGGTGCCGATGGCGCGGAAGATCGCCTTGGAAATCACCGCGCCGGCGAGCGGCTGGGCGACGATATAGGAGGTGAGGAAGGCCCAATAGGGGCGTTCCAGGCCAATGCTGAGCGCCACATAAAGGGCCAGCATCGCCGCCAGGAAACATTTGAGCGAGAATAGCGCGGCGGGAACGCCAAGGCGCTCGCTCCAGGCTGACAAAGCGGCCTTTTTCATGACTGGCCCCGGCGCTCCCCGATACGGCGTCGCAGCAGTTCTAACAGATTGACGGCGGTCTCGATATCCGCGTCCGGCACACCATCGAGCAGGTCGTTGCGCATGTTGCTGAGCCGCGTTTCGATGCGGCCGACAAGGTCGCGGCCGGAAGTGGTGAGCGACAGGCAGTTGGACCGGCGATCCTCGGGATTGGGGGTGCGCTCGATCAGGGCGGCGGCCTGAAGATGGTCGAGGGTGCGGACCAGCGACGGCTGGGTGATGCCCAGCACATCGGCCAGCTCGATCTGGCGCACGTCGGCGCCCAGCCGGTCGAGATAGAGCAGGCACCAGCCGGCGGAATTGGAGACGCCGAATTCGGCCAGGGTGGAATCGGCAAGCTGGCGCCAGAGGCGCGCGATCTGCGGCATATTATGCGCCAGGGCGCGCTGAAGTTCGGTCCGATTCACGAACGCTTAGATAGCTAACTAATTTTATAGTGCAACGGGTCGGCCATGAATTTTTGGTAATGTCGGTTGCGGCCCGGCGTGAACCGGGCCGCAGCCGATCGGGATTATGCGCGACGCGCGCCGGTGAACGGCGCGGCACCAAAGGCGCCGAGCTGCATCGTGCCGGTCAGGCTTTCGCCGGTGATTTCGGCTTCGCATTCCAGCGTCATCGGCATGGGGATGGTCATTTCCATCTTCCATGTGAGCTTGTTGCCGGCGACCACGCCGTCCTTGACGTCGAGCGAGCCCATCATGCCGGCAAAGGTGCCGTTGAAACGGTCGCCCGTGCTGATCACGGTGAACACGCCGGTCTGTTCGCCCAGCGGGGTCTTAGCCACGCAATCATAGGCACCATCCACTGCAGCCATCTCACTTCTCCTTTACGTTAGCGTCAATCAGCCAATGTGCCCATTTCCACCGGCAGGCCGACCGCGTCAAGCTGGGGCTTCACCAATTTCGCATCGCCGACCACGACCCAGATCAGCCGATCGGGGTTGATCGCCTCGCGCGCGGCCTGATCCATCTGCGCCGCGGTGATGGCGCGATAGGTGGCCGGCAGGGTGGCGTAATAGTCGTCGGGCCGGCCGAGCAGATTGTTGCGCATCATCGCCGAGAGCAGGTCGGACGAGGTTTCGAAGCTGCCGGGCAGCGACAGGATCTGGCCGTTGATGGTCTGGTCGCGCTCCGCCTGGGTCGTGCCCTTGCTGGTCAGGAAATCCTTGATGTCCTGGCGCGCGGCGATGATCGATTCGCCGGTCTTGTCGGTCTGGACCGGGGCATAGACCAGCAGCGGGATGGTTTCCTTGACGCCGGGCATGCCGGTGCCCGCGCCATAGGCCCAGCCCTTCGCCTCGCGCAGGTCCATGGTCAGGCGCGAGGTGGTGCTGCCGCCCAGCACCTCGTTCGCGGTGATGAGGGTGACCGGATTGTCGGTGCCCGCCTTGTTGGTGAGCTGGCCGGCGAGGATCATCGACTGCGGGCTTTGCGGCTTGTCGATGAGGACGATGCGCGACGGGCGCATCATGCGGTCCATGCGGAACAGCTTGGCGCCCTTGGCAATGGCCGGCGCCTTCCAGTCGCCGAAGCGCTTTTCGAGCAGCGGCAGCAGTTCAGCCAGCGTCGTGTCACCGGTGGCGAAGATGGTCGCATTGTCGGGGCGCATCCATGTGTCATGGAAGGCGACCAGATCGGCGCGCGTCACCGCCTTCACCCCGCTTTCGGTGCCCGAACCGGTGAAGGGAATGCCATAGGGATGGGCCTGGCCATAGAGCATCGGCGGCAGCATGCGCTGGGCGATGGCCATGGGCTGGGTCTTTTCCGCGGCGATGCGGGTCAGCATCTGGCTGCGCAACCGCTCCACTTCCTTGGGATCGAAGGCGGGATTGCGGATGATGTCGGCGAGCAGGCCGAGCGAGGCGTCGAGATTGGGCTTGAGCGCATAGAGGCCGACATTGGTCGCATCCATGCTGTTGGCCGCGCTGATGCCGGCGCCCAGGCGTTCCTGCTCCTCGGAAATCTGCACCGAATTGCGGCTGGTGGTGCCTTCGTCGAGCAGGGCGGTGGTGAGCGCGGCGGTGCCGAGCTTCTGCCGGTTGTCGGCGGCATTGCCCGCGTCGAAGGCGACCGAGACCTTCACCACCGGCACGGTGGCGCGGCGCGAGAAGACGACCGACATGCCGTTGGACAGCTTCGCGCGCTCGACCGGCGGGAAGACCAGATCCTTGACCGGCTCGATCGGCGGCTCGGCCACCTTGGTCGGCGGCGGGGGCGTGCCGACCTTGGGCGACGGGCCATTGGGATCGCGGAAATGGGCGGGATGCATGGTGGCGCTGCCCGTCGGCGCATTGCCGGCGAGCGCATTATCCTCGGCCGAGCGTTCGCCCGGCGACACGGTCAGGCGGAAGACCGGACGGCCCAGCCATTTGCGCGCGGCGGCCGAGACGCTGGCGGGCGTCGCGGCGGCATAGATGGCGAGATCCTTCTTATATTTGCCGGGATCATTGGAATAGACCGCGCCTTCGGCCAGAGTCACCGCCTTGCCGGAGAAGCCGCCAACCTTTTCGAGACCACCGATCGTGCCGGAGAGCTGCTGGGTCGCGGCGCGCAGCACCTCGTCCGCGCTCGGCCCCTTGGCGAGATAGTCGGCGAGCAGCGCGTCGAGCCGCTTGCCCACGGCGACCGGATCCTGGCCCGGCTTCACGTCGACGGTGATCTCGACCATCGACAGCTTCTCGAACGGCTGGATGCTGGCCTTGACCGCGACCGCCACCTTCTCGTCGCGGACCAGGATATTGTCGAGGCGCGAGGAGCCGAGGCCGCCGAATACCGAGAGGGCAAGGTCAAGCTGCTGCAGGTCGGGCGAATTGACGCCGGGGACGATCCAGTTGCGGTAGAGGCGGGTGGCAGCGACATTGTCGTGCATCACCTTTTCCACATCCTTGTCGAGCGTCGGCACGGTCGCGTCGACATCCTGCGGGGCCGGGCCCGACGCGATGTTGCCGAACCATTTTTCGACCTTGGCCCTGGCGGTCGGCACGTCGATGTCACCGGCCAGCACCAGGGTGGCATTGTTGGGGCCATAGTGAGTCTTGAACCAGCTCTGGACGTCGGCAAGGCTGGCCGCGTTCAGATCCGCCATCGAGCCGATGGTCGAGTGGCGATAGGGATGGCCTTCGGGCAGCATGCCGGCAAGCTGGGCATATTCGACCAGGCCATAGGGCTCATTCTCGCCCATGCGCTTTTCATTCTGGACGACCCCGCGCTGGGCATCGAGCTTGGTCTGGGTCACGGCGCCGAGCAGATGGCCCATGCGGTCGGATTCCAGGAACAGTGCGCGATCGAGCGCGCCGGTCGGCACCGTCTCGAAATAATTGGTGCGGTCGAACCAGGTCGTGCCGTTCCAGTCGGTGGCGCCGATATCCTCCAGACGGCCGAAGAAGGGACCGTCGGCATTTTCCGAGCCGTAGAACATCAGATGTTCGAACAGATGGGCAAAGCCGGTCTTGCCGGCGGGCTCGAAGCGCGAGCCGACATGATACCAGACCGAGACGGCGACGATCGGCGCCTTGCGATCGGTATGGACGATGACCCGCAGACCGTTGGGCAGGCGAAATTCCTGATAGGGGATGTCCACCGCCGAAACGAGGCTGGAGAGCGGCGCGGGCGCGGCGGCTGCGGTGGCCGGGGCGGCCAGCGCGGCGGAGCCAAGCGGCGCGAGCGCCAGCGCGGACAGGCCGAGCATCAGGGGAAGCCGGCGGGACATGCGGGTAAGGATCATGAAGGCCTCTAGGAAAGGAGGGCAGTCGATGCGGCCGGAACGAACTCCGCCGCGATGGCGCGCAGCATAGCGGGGCGTGATAGCGGCGCAATACGCATGATATCGACAAGCGGAGGCTGGACAGCGACGGGGCGCAGCGGCAAGTCTGCACGCCATCATCCATAGAGACGGAAAGTCCCCGATCCCATGAAACGCCTGGCCCTGCTGGCCGCCACCGCCGCCCTTGTGCTGCCCGCCACCCTGCCCGCTCAAACAGCAACCCCGGCCGCAGCCGATGCGCCGACCTTTTCGGCCGCCGCTGTGCGCGCCCATGTCGAATTTCTGGCCGACGACCTGCTGAAAGGGCGCGACACCGGTAGCGAAGGGCATGAAATCGCCGCCCGCTATGTCGCCAGCCAGTTCGATGGTCTGGGCCTCAAGCCCGCCGGCGACAACGGAAGCTGGCTGCAGCGCATCGGCTTCCAGAAGACCGAGCGCGCCAAGACGCCGGGCACGCTGACCGTCACCGGTCCGGCCGGCACCAAAAGCTTCACCCATGCCGGCGACGTGCTGATCGGCATGAACGCGGCCGAACCCAAGCTGGACGTGTCGGCGCCTTTGGTGTTCGTCGGCTATGGCCTGGAAAATGCGCGGCTCGGCCTCAACGACTATGCCGGGCTGGACGTGAAGGGGAAGATCGTCGTCACCCTGCGCGGCTATCCCAAGGGACTGCCGAGCGAGGAAGGCGCGCATCTGTCCGCCACCAAGGGCAAGATCGCCGAGGCGCATGGCGCGATCGGCATGCTCTCGATCGGCACGCTCCAGTCGATGAAGGCCCGCCCCTGGAACCGCATGGTCCAGTTCGCCGATGAGCCCGACTTCACCTGGGTCTCGCCCGAGGGCGTGCCGTTCGACGCGGCCCCCGGCATCCGGGTCGGCGCCAGCCTGGACGATGCCGCAGCGCAGGCCGTGTTCGCCGGCGCACCGACCAGCATCGCCGCGATCCGCAAGCAAGCCGACAAGGTCGGCGGCAAGCCCAAGGGCTTTGCGCTCAAGTCGAATGTCCAGATCCAGGTGGAAAGCGTCAGCGAGCGGGTGACCAGCCCCAATGTCGTCGCCATCCTGCCCGGCAGCGACCCCAAGCTGAAGGACGAGTATGTCGTCCTGTCGGCGCATCTCGACCATATCGGCATCAGCCCGGCAAACCCCGGCGACAAGCCCGACACCGACCGCATCAACAATGGCGCGCTGGACAATGGCGCCGGCATCGCGACCATGCTGGAAGTGGCGCGTGCCATGGCCCAGTCGCCCAACAAGCCGCGCCGGTCGATCGTCTTCCTGGCTTCCACCGGCGAGGAGAAGGGCCTGCTGGGCGCGGACTATTATGCCCGCCACCCCACCGTGCCGGGCAAGCAGATCGTCGGCAATGTCGACCTCGACATGCCGCTGCTGCTCTATCCCTTCACCGATGTGATCGCGTTCGGCGCCGACCATTCGACGCTGGGGCCGATCGTCGCCAAGGCGGTTGCGCCGATGGGGATCAAGCTGGCCGCCGACCCGATGCCGCAGGAAACCATCTTCGTGCGGTCGGACCATTATATGTTCGTGAAGCAGGGCGTGCCCGCCGTCTTCCTGGCGACCGGCTATGCCAATGGCGGCGAGAAGGCCTGGGGCGAATTTCTGAGCGGCGCCTATCACCATCCCGGCGACGACATGACGCAGAAGATCGACTGGGATGCGGGCGCCCGCTTTGCCGAGGCAAATTATCGCATTGCGCGGGTTATGACCGATAGCGACACTCCGCCGCAATGGTACAAGGCGGACTTCTTCGGCGACCTGTTCGCACCGGAAGCGGCCAAGGCGCCCAAGCAGTAAGTAAAATAGGCAAGGGGCGCGGATTTTTTGCCCGCGCCTCTTGTGTGTCATTTTTGCAACATTACATCGCCAGCAATGCCTTGAAGGGGATGCTAATGAACCTCGAAAAATTCACCGACCGCGCCAAGGGTTTTCTCCAGTCGGCGCAGACCGTTGCGATCCGCATGAACCATCAGCGGATCAGCCCCGAACATCTGTTGAAGGCGCTGCTGGAAGATGAGCAGGGCATGGCGTCCGGCCTCATCAAGGCGGCGGGCGGCGATGCCGCGACCGCGCTGCGCGAGACCGATGCCGCGCTGGCCAGGGTGCCGGCCGTGTCGGGCAGCGGCGCGCAGCAGACGCCGGGCCTGGACAATGACGCCGTGCGCGTGCTCGATAGCGCCGAGCAGGTGGCGCAGAAGGCGGGCGACAGCTTCGTCACCGTCGAACGGCTGCTGCTGGCGCTGACGCTGGCAACGACCACGACGGCGGGCAAGGCGTTGGCGACCGCCGGCGTGCGCGCCGAGGCGCTGAACGGCGCGATCAACCAGCTGCGCGGCGGCCGCACCGCCGATACCGCCGGCGCGGAAGACCGTTATGATGCGCTCAAGAAATTCGCGCGCGACCTGACCGAGGCGGCGAAGGCCGGCAAGCTTGATCCCGTCATCGGCCGCGACGAGGAAATTCGCCGCACCATCCAGATCCTGGCGCGCCGGACCAAGAACAACCCGGTGCTGATTGGCGAGCCGGGCGTCGGCAAGACCGCGATCGCGGAAGGGCTGGCGCTGCGCATCGCCCATGGCGACGTGCCCGATACGCTGAAGGACCGCACCTTGATGGCGCTCGACATGGGGTCGCTGATCGCCGGCGCCAAATATCGTGGTGAGTTCGAGGAGCGGCTCAAGGGCGTGCTCGACGAGGTGAAGGGCGCGGACGGACAGATCATCCTGTTCATCGACGAGATGCACACGCTGATCGGCGCGGGCAAATCCGAAGGCGCGATGGATGCCGGCAACCTGCTGAAGCCGGCGCTGGCGCGGGGCGAGCTGCATTGCATCGGCGCGACCACGCTCGACGAATATCGCAAATATGTCGAGAAGGACCCGGCCCTCCAGCGGCGGTTCCAGCCGGTGTTCGTGGGTGAGCCGACGGTCGAGGACACGATTTCGATCCTGCGCGGCATCAAGGACAAATATGAGGCGCATCATGGTGTGCGCATCGCCGACGGCGCGATCGTGGCGGCAGCGACCCTGTCCAACCGCTATATCACCGACCGTTTCCTGCCCGACAAGGCGATCGACCTGATGGACGAGGCGGCGAGCCGCATCCGCATGGAGGTGGAGAGCAAGCCCGAGGAAATCGAGAATCTCGACCGGCGGATCATGCAGTTGCAGATCGAGCGCGAGGCGCTGAAGAAGGAAAGCGACCAGGCGTCGAAGGACCGGCTGGCCAATCTGGAGACCGACCTCGCCAATCTGGAGCAGCAGTCGGCCGAGCTGACGACGCGCTGGCAGGCGGAGAAGGACAAGATCGCCAGCGAAGCCAAGCTGAAGGAACAGCTCGACGCGGCGCGCCTGCAGCTGGAGCAGGCGCAGCGCGGCGGCGACTATGGCAAGGCCGGCGAGCTGCAATATGGCACCATCCCGCAGCTGGAAAAGCAGCTGGCCGAAGCCCAGGGCGCGTCCAAGGGCGCGATGCTGCGCGAGGAAGTGACGGCCGAGGATATTGCCAGCGTCGTGTCGCGCTGGACCGGCATTCCGGTCGACCGGATGATGGAAGGCGAGCGCGAGAAGCTGCTGGCGATGGAAGCGGAACTGGGCAAGCGGGTGATCGGCCAGGCCGATGCCGTGCGCGCGGTGGCGACCGCCGTGCGCCGCAGCCGGGCGGGTCTGCAGGATCCGAACCGGCCGCTGGGCAGCTTCCTGTTCCTTGGCCCCACCGGCGTCGGCAAGACCGAGCTGACCAAGGCGCTGGCCGGTTTCCTGTTCGACGACGAGAGCGCGATGGTGCGCATCGACATGAGCGAGTTCATGGAGAAGCACTCGGTCGCCCGGCTGATCGGCGCGCCTCCGGGCTATGTCGGCTATGAGGAAGGTGGCGTGCTGACCGAAGCGGTGCGGCGCCGGCCCTATCAGGTCGTGCTGTTCGACGAGGTCGAGAAGGCGCACAGCGATGTGTTCAACGTGCTGCTGCAGGTGCTGGACGATGGCCGCCTGACCGATGGCCAGGGCCGCACCGTCGACTTCACCAACACGATCATCGTGCTGACGTCGAACCTGGGCAGCCAATATATCGCCGCCCAGCCCGACGACGAGCCCGTCGAGAAGGTCGAGGACCAGGTGATGGAGATGGTGCGCAGCCATTTCCGCCCCGAATTCCTCAACCGTCTGGACGAGATCATCCTGTTCCACCGTTTGGGGGCCGGCCATATGGCGCCGATCGTCGATATCCAGGTGGCGCGGGTGCAGAAGCTGCTGAAGGATCGGAAGGTGGTGCTGAACCTGACCGACGGCGCGCGCGCCTGGCTGGGCCGGGTCGGCTATGATCCCGTCTATGGCGCGCGGCCGTTGAAGCGGGCGGTACAGCGTTACCTGCAGGATCCGCTGGCCGACCTGATCCTGCGCGGCGAGGTGCCGGACGGATCGACGGTGAAAGTGGAAGACGGCGACGGCGCGCTGAAACTCAGTGTCGGCTAATACAAGGCAGGCCGATGGCGATGCCATCGGCCTGCGCATGCGTAGAAATCGGGCCGGTCATGCGAGCACAGGCAAAATAGCATGCCCGCAGGCCGGCTCAGCCGTTCGGGTTCATGCCCGCCCGGCTACGGGTGATCATGTCATCGGCATCACGATTTTGCTGCTCGCTGATCGCCCGCCATTCGGCATTGGTCTTGCAGACACGCTCCTTGCGCACCAGCGAACCCGTGACCTCCAGACGGCGGCAACGCACGGCATTGGGATCATTCCGATCCAGCTTCGCGTCCGCCGCAGGGGCCTGCGCATCCACGACGACGCTGCTGCCGAGCAGCGTCAGCCCCAGGGTCAGTTGAACCAAAAACACCTTCATGATGAAACTCCAGCCATCGGTTCGGTCGAACCGAAATCCATGCAATAATCCTGATATAAATGCCGCATCACAGCAAGTCACAACTGCGTTGCGCGTCCTTATTCCGGCGGCCGATGCGAACTCTGATCTGCAGCTGCATAATAGCGAGCCAACAATTGCTGCTCCAGCGGCGTAAGATGCGGATTCCAAACGTCAAAAATCAGGACAGCGCGCAAGGCGTCACTGTCATTCCACGCTTCATGCTCGATCGTATCGTCAAAGGCGAAAGCTTCGCCCTCGACCCAGGCGCGGGTTTCACCACCGACACGGAAGCGGCAACCGGGCGGCACGATCAGCGGCAGATGGATGATCGTGCGGATATTGGTGACGCCGGTATGCGCCGGAATATGAGCATGCGGCCGCAGCAGCGAGAAAAAGGCCGAAGGGGCACGTCCATCGATGTCGCTGCGCGGCAGCGACTCCAGGATGGCGGCCGTTTCCGGGCATAAATCGCAGACCGCATCATTGCGACGACCATATTCCCACAGGAAACAGGCACCCCAGTCAAGCGACTGGTCCAGTGCCGTCCATTTGTTCGTCGGTGTCCCGTCCTCCAGCCGGACATAAGGGCGAAGCAGGTCATCGCCATTTTCAAGCAGGTTGAGCAGTTCGGCGCGGATCGCATCGGTTTTCGCCTCAAGCTGCGCCATCCATGGGAAGTGAGAGCGGTCGAAAAATTCATCGGCTGGCAGAAACGGAAAATGAAGGCCCGAACATTCATTATGGTAGATGCGCCGCCGCCCCAGCAGCCGGTCCATGCCGGCCTGGAATCGCCGCGTCTCGCCAGGATCAAGCCCCTCCATCGCCGGCTGAAGCGCGGCATCCATTTCCTGCGCGAAGCCCGACATGCGCTGGGCAACAAAGGCCCGCGCCTCGGCCAGCCGATCAGTGAGCGCGGGTGGAAGATCCTCATATCCCGACGCCAGTGCCAGGACGTTGCCCCAGCGCTGGGTCGCAGCGGCCAATTCTCCTGCCCGCTCCTCCCATTCCGCGAGCCTCAGCTGGGCCATGAAGTGAGTCTGGTCGAGCGTGACCACCTGTTCCAGCGCCCGGCGTTCGCCATCGCTGTTCCCCGCACCGCGGGCCGCCGTCGCAAGATTCATCCACAGCGCCGGCTCCTTCGGATCAAGCTGCGCCGCCTGCTCGAAAAAGCCAAAGGCTTCTTTCGCCTGCCCCATCGTCAGCGCCAGCATGCCGCGCCGGTTGAGCAGTTGCGGCGAATTGTCCGCCTGCCGCAATGCGGCGTCCAACTGGCGCGCTTCCTCGGCGCGATCCCCCCGGCTGCGCGCACCATCTGCCGCGCGCAAATAATCTTCCACCATTATCGTCATCATCATTCCCCCTGCACCGAAACTGCCCAAGGGCCGGCCATCCGGCAACCCGAAATCGGCGGGCCGACGCTTGTCGTTCCAAGGGGAGCATGCGATGGCTCCGGCAATGAACGACAAGGTCACCGACATGGGCGCGATCGCCCGCAATCCGGCCTGGCTGGCGCATCGTTATGATGAACGACAGGACCAGATCCATCTGATCCATGTGGACCGCGAACAGCGCGCGTCCGCGACGTTCCTGACCGACGAATATCTGAAGTCCGATCCGCCATTGGTGGTCAGCCGCAGCGCGATGCTGGCCGAGGCGCCCGCGCCGGCGCCGATGCATTTCATTTTTCATACCGCCTATTGCTGCTCGACGCTGCTGGCGCGCGCGCTGGATCGGCCGGGCATGGCTTCGACGCTGAAGGAACCGGTGCTGCTGAACGACATGGTCGGCTGGCGCCATCGAGGTGGCACAGGGCGGCAGATCGCGATGGTGATGGACCAGGGACTGGGCCTGCTTGCCCGTCCGTTCGCGGCGGGCGAAGCGATGATCATCAAGCCGTCCAATATCGTCAACGGACTGATCCCGGCGATGATGGCGATGAAGCCGGATGCGAAGGCGCTGTTGCTTTACGCGCCGCTGGAACAATATCTCTCCTCCATTGCCCGCAAGGGACTATGGAGCCGTCGCTGGGCGCGGGAATTGCTGATCAAGCAGATACGCGACGGCGCCATTCCCTTCGGCTTTGACCAGAGCGACTATCTGGAACTGACCGACCTGCAGGCGGCAGCAGTGGGATGGCTGGCCCAGAAGGCGCAATTTGCCGCGCTGCTGCAATCGCTGGGCCCCGATCGCGTGCGATCCCTGGACAGCGACCGGCTGATGGCAGAACCCGCCAGCAGCATGGCGGAACTGATCCGCCATTTCCGCCTGTCGATCGACGATGGCGGGATCGATGCGATATTGGCCGGCCCCGCCTTCACCACCGACAGCAAGACCGGCAACGCCTTTGGCTCCGAGCGGCGCAACGATGACAAGAGGCAGGCGATCGCCGCCCATGGCGAGGAGATCGCGATGGTGCTGCGCTGGGCCGAAGAACTGGCGACGCGGTTTGAAGTACCGATGCAACTGGACCATGGCCTGAACGGATAAGGCGGACCCGCCGCCCCAGCGCCGACGCAATATCGATTGGACAATAAAAAAGAGGCGGATCCTGCGATCCGCCTCTCTTTTTGTTCAGATGGTTCCGATCAGGATCAGAACTTCATCTTCGCGCTGACGGCGAAACGACGGCCCAGAGCGTCATAGGTCGACGGATAGGTGTTACCGCTGTTGTAGGCGGTCGAACCAACCGAACCACCGACGATCGGGGGCTTCTTGTCGAACATATTCATGACGGTGAAGGTCAGGGTCACGTTATCCGACACGGCGGCGCGGGCCGTCAGGTCGAAATAGTCGTAAGCCTTGATCTTGCGGAACTGCGAGTCAACCACGCAGCCATCCGGATCCGCACCGGCCGGGTCTTCGCAACCCGAGTCCAGACCGGCCTGGATATCGTCAGCCAGCTGCTGCGGCTCGAACTTCACATTGTCGATATGGCGCCACAGGAGCGACAGGTCGACATCACCGAAGGTGAAGGTCGTGCGCTGCGACCAGGAGAACTTCGGCTGGATCGAAGCACAGTTGACCGAATAGTAGCCAACGCAGTCACGGCTCGCCGATTCCGGGCTCGACTGGAAGGTCGAGCTGTTCGTCCAGTTGCCGTTGAACGACAGGTTCAGCGTCGCGAAGTTGAACTCATGCTTATAGTTCAGCGACAGGTCGATACCGTCGGTCTTCAGGCGGCCCAGGTTCGACAGCGGCATGTACAGGCCGGTCGCAACCAGACCGTTCATGCTGCCATCTTCACCGCGACCGATGTTCAGACAGGCGGCGCTCGAGGCGCTGGCTGCGGTGACGTTGCCGAAGCAAGCGTCCATCACGTCGCCCGGAGTCGGGGTGGTGATCGCGTCCTTCACCTTGATGTTATAATAGTCGATGCTGGCGTTGAAGCCCGGCAGGAAGGTCGGCGTGAAGGTGGCGCCAACGCCCCAGCTGTCCGAAGTTTCCGGCTTGAGGTTCAGGTTGCCGCCGCTCAGGTTGTTCACCTGCGCAGCCGACGGCTGCTCGATCAGACCGATGGTCGAAGCAGGCGCGCCCTGAGCGATACAGATCGCCGTCAGGTTGGCATTGCCGACCGGGTTGGTACCGGCGCAGGGGTCGGAGGCCAGGTTGGTCAGGCCGATGGTCTGCGGGGTGAACAGTTCCGACACGTTCGGCGCACGGACGGCGCGCGAATAGTTGCCACGGAACTTCAGGTCAGCGACCGGAGCCCAGCTACCTTCGAACTTGTAGGTCCAGGTGTCGTAGCTCGGGCTGCTCGGCGCGTCGACCGAGTAGCTGGAGTAGCGAACGCCAGCGCCGACCGACAGCAGCTTCGCGAAGGGACGGTCTTCGATCAGCGGGGCAATCAGTTCGCCATAAGCTTCATAGACGTCGAAGCCACCGTCGACGTTCGGCTGGGCACCGCCAGCACCGCCCAGATCGTTCGCCTGCGACAGCAGGTCGGATTCGATCGACGCGGTGTACTTGCGATATTCGCCACCGACGGCGAAGCCGATCGGGTTCGACGCCAGCGGCGAGGTCACGCCGAAGTCACCGCTCAGCGTGGCGTGCGCCTGGGCCAGGGTGGTCTTGGTGGTGATCTGGCTGTTGGCAGTCAGATAGTCGACCATGTCCTGGGTGATCGAGCCGGTCGGGCCGAAGATGTTCAGCGGAACGCACGTATCCGACCCGTCAAGGCAGGTGGTGGTGTTGGTCGCCAGCAGCGCGTTACGAACGCGCGAGTTGAGCGTGTAGCCCTTCTGCGTCTGGACCTGCTCCGATTCGCCATAGGAACCGCCGACGTCCCAGCTCAGGTGCGAGCCGATGTCGCCCTGGAAGCCCAGTGCATAGTCGAAGAAGGTGGTCTTGAATTCCGAGATACGCGGACCGGCTTCGACCGCACGACGCGACAGCGTGGTGCTGAAGGTGCGGTAGTTCGGATCGTTCGGATCCGTCGCAGCAGCAGCAGCCGAGCACTGCGCGGCGGTCAGGCCATTGCCGTTACAGAACTGATTACGGATGCCATCGGTCAGATAGGGATTGCTGTAGGGAACCACGACCGACAGGCCGAAGGCGCCCGACGGAGCGATGATGGTGTTGACCGTGTTCTTCGAGAACATGCCACGGGTATAGGCCTTGACCGAGTCGCTGATCTCGTAATTGGCCTGGCCGAACATGTTGAAACGCTTAAACGGCGTCTGGAAGATGTTGTACGGATTGAAGTTGTAGCGCGAGTAGGTCGGAACCAGCGAGCTGCCGTCCGGAGAGACCTGCAGCGTGCCGGCGCCCGGCACGGTCATGCGCGAAGGCGTGGCAGTGCCCGAACCCTGGCACGAGATACATTCGGCCAGATAGGATTCCAGATAGGTGCTCGAGAAGGAACGGTCGCCCTGATAGACGGGATCGACTTCCTGATAACCGATGCTGAACACGGCGTTACCGCGGCCGTCATCGAAGTTCGCGCCCATGGTGACGTCAGCGCGGAAGGCATTGCCGTCGCCCTGTTCGGTCAGCTGTTCCGAAACGGTCCCTTCGAAGCCCGAGAAGTCCTTCTTCAGGATGAAGTTGGCCACGCCGGCGATGGCGTCGGCGCCATAGGTGGTCGATGCGCCACCGGTCAGCACGTCGACGCGCTCGACGAGCGCCAGCGGAACGTTGTTAAGATCGAAAACGCCGCCAAGGCCATAAGGCACCATGCGACGGCCGTCGATCAGAACCAGGTTGCGGTTCGAACCCAGACCACGAAGATCGAGGGTCGATGCACCGCCGTTGCCGTTGTTCACGGCCGAACCGATGCTGGGAACGACACCCGGAATTTCACGGAGCAGCTGTTCCGCGTTGTTGCTCTGCTTCAGTTCGATTTCGTCCGACGTGGTTGCCAGGACCGGGGTCGACTGGGCCAGGTTCGGATTCTTGATCAGCGAGCCGGTGACGATGATGGTGTCGGCGGCTTCCGCATCGGCAGCCTGCGGCGCATCCTGCGCGAACGCGGCCGTCGCGATCAGCGACGCACCGAGGATCGCCGGAGCGGCGCTGGCACGCAGCAGTGCCCTCTTCGAAAATGTCTTCACGTTTCCAGTCCCTTGCTCTGGAGTTGGGCAGTCACCTGCCTTCATGTGTACCTACAAGGGGATAAGGTGCCCGACAGCGATCCCCCCGTACGGATTGGCGGAACCTGCGCGGTGGGAAAGCTGCTGTAAAGCGCGGGAAATCGTAGTTTGCCGCTTTTGGACAGGGCTGTATCAAAAATGCAACAAGGCGTAATAACCGCAATTTTACACCTGATAAGCAAGATAATTTCACGGTGATTGAAATGATTGCAGCAATGCTGCATTTGCGAGCAAATCAGCGATCATAATATGACCTTGCACCCATCTGCGCTGCGCCAGCCCGGCCGCCCTTGACCTTCTTTCAGGCCGGTGCATGCTGCAGCCCTCATCCGGCGAGCGAGAAAGAATCATGCGCACCAAGGCCATTTCAAGCCTATTTCTGACCCTTTCCCTTTGCCTGGCGACAACCCAAAGCATCGCGGCATCCCGCCAGCAGCCCAAGCCCGAAATTTTCACGGACCTTTTGCAATGTCGTGAAATCCCGGACGACAAGACCCGCCTGGCCTGTTTCGATCGACAGGTTGCCGCTATGGATGGCGCGGCGCAGCGTGACGAAGTGGTCGTGCTCGACAAGAGCGAGCTCACCAAGACCCGGCGGACCCTGTTCGGCTTCTCCTTCCCCAAATTGCCGTTCCTGGGCGACGATGATGACAAGGCGGACACGCCCGAAGCCGAAGGTCTGTCGCAGATCGAAGCGAAGATTTCAGCGGTGAAGAGCATGGGCTATGGCAAGTGGCTGATCACCCTGGAGGATGGCGCGCAGTGGATGACCACCGAAGCCGTTACCGGCCGTGATCCAAAACCGGGCAACATGATCGAGATCAAGCGCGGCGCCATCGGCAGCTTCCTGGGCAAGGTCGAGGGCGGACGCGCCTTGCGGGTCAAGCGCGTCGGCTGATCCCTATCGCGGTTGCGGCATCGGCCCGGCGAGCAGCAGCGGGTCGATGCGCGCGTCGTTCCATTTCATGCCCCAGTGAAGATGGGGGCCGGTGGCGCGGCCGGTGGCACCGATCGCGCCGATGCGTTGCCCCTGTGCCACATGGTCGCCGGGCTTCACGTCGATCCGCGACAAATGCAGGAAGGCGCTGTTGAGGCCATGGCCATGGTCGATCATCAGCAGATTGCCCTCCAGCGTGAAGGGGTGATCGGCGGCCAGGATCACCACCCCGTCCGCCGGCGCCACTACCGGCTCGCCGGTCGCGCCGGCGACATCCACGCCGCCATGATAGGCGCCGGGCTGGCCCTGATAGATGCGCTGCGACCCGAACAAGCCGGAAATCCGGCCGAGGCGCGGCCAGATGAAGGTCTGGCGCCAACCCTGTGCCTCCGTCACCTTGTCACGGGCGGCAGCGATCTGCTCCAGTTCGGGCTTGCGCAGGGCGAGGAAGGCCTCGCTGCTTTTCGTCGGGCGCAGCGGCGCATTGATCCGTTCTAGCCGCCATTCGCGCGGGGCGACGGTAAGGGTTCGGTCGATAACCCGGCCATCCGACAGGCGCGCGCTGAGCTTCGCAGGTGGCGGCGCATCGCGATCGAAGGCGACCAGGAAGCGGCCATCGGCATCGACGGGAACCAGTTGGTCGCCGAAATGGAGCGCGACCGTGCCGGCCGGCGCGGTGCCGAGCAAAGTGCCGCCCTGGATCGCCGGACCGGACAGGATGAAATCGGGTCCAGCCACACTCGTCGGCGCCGCGCGCAGCATCGCCGGGGCAAGCGGCAGCGCGGTGAGGGCCAGCAAAGCGGCGAGCCGGCGGGTCATCCGGCGGCGCGTGCCTTCAGTTCCGCCTCGACCGACAAAGCGGCGCTGGCATAGGGTTCCTGCCGGGCGATCGACCAGTAGCGCAGATCCTCCAGCGGGATGCGCTGGCCGGATATGGCGCACAGCACATGGTCGCCGGCCTGCAGCACGCGGAAGCTGTAGGGCATATAATGCAGCCGGGCCGGGCGGTCGCGGTTGGACATCAACATGAATCAGGCCTTTCTGCGGCGCATCAGGAGAAGAGATCCTGCTGGCCGCCTTCAACATTTTCGCGTGGCTTGCGCGCGGGACGGGATGGAGCGGATATAGCGGGCGCGGGCGCGGCCTCAAGGGGCGCGGCGGCGTCGATCGCGGCGGCCACGGCGCCATCGGCGAAGTGCAGGCTGACCTGGCCCGCGGCCTGTGCATCGGTGACCGAGCGGATCAGCCGATCGCCCGCCATCACCCGAGCAAAGCCGCGCTGCAACGGCAGATCGGGATTGACCGAGGTGAAGAGGCGCGAGAGGCGATCGAAGGCGGTCGCGCGGTCGCGATAGACGCGGGTCAGATAGTCGGGGCGCAACTGCAACCGGTCGACCCGCTCCGCCGCGCGGCTGACATATTGGCGCAGCAAGGCCGGGCGCAGCGCGCCACTGACCTGGCCCAGATGGGCGCGGGCGTCGGCGAGACGGTGGCGCAGGCCGCTGTTGAGACCGTCGGACAGAAGGTCGAGCCGCTGCCGCTGTGGCGCGAGCAGGGTGTCGGGCGTCGGCATCAGCCGCGCCTGCATCTCCAGCCGTTCGCGCGCCTGCATCGCCCCGCGCCGCACCGCCCGGCCCGAGCGCAGGCCCATCTCACCCAGCATCGCCAGCAGTTCGGCGCGGACCGGCACCGCCATTTCGGCGGCGGCCGTGGGCGTGGGCGCGCGCATGTCGGCGGCATAGTCGCACAAGGTCGTGTCGGTTTCATGCCCGACCGCCGAGATGGTCGGGATCGAGCATTCGGCAACCGCGCGGACGACGATTTCCTCGTTGAAGCTCCATAGATCCTCGATCGAGCCGCCGCCGCGCGCGACGATGACGAGATCGGGCCGGGGCAGCGGGCCGCTGCCGTCCATGGCGGAAAAGCCGCGCACGGCGCGGGCAATCTGTTCGGCTGCGCCTTGCCCCTGGACCAGCACCGGCCAGAGCAGCACCTGGGTCGGGCAGCGATCCGCCAAACGGTGGAGAATGTCGCGGATCACCGCGCCGGTGGGCGAGGTGACGACGCCGATGGTGCGCGGCAGGAAGGGCAAGCGGCGCTTGCGATCGCGGTTGAACAGCCCTTCGGCCGCCAGCTTCGCCTTGAGCTTTTCGAGCAGCGCCATCAGCGCGCCTTCGCCCGCCAGCTCCATCCGGTCGATCACGATCTGATATTTGGACCGACCGGGATAGGTGGTGAGCTTGCCGGTGGCGATCACCTCCACCCCGTCCTGTGGCTGGAAGGCGAGCCGCTGCGCCCCGCCCTTCCACATCACGCCGTCGAGCACGGCATTATCGTCCTTGAGCGCCAGATAGAGATGGCCCGAGGCCGCGCGCTTGAAGCCGGAAATCTCGCCGCGCAGGCGGACATGGCCGAAGCGATCCTCCACCGTCCGCTTCAGCAGGCCCGACAATTCGCTGACACTGAGCGGCGGCGCGTTGTCCCCCGCCCTTTCCTCGGCTAACAGGCGGCCCGAACTGTCATAGGCATCAAATTCCGGGGACATGGCCGAGATGAACATCCTTCTGCTTGGCGGCGGCGGCCGCGAACATGCGCTGGCGTGGAAGCTGGCACAATCGCCACGCCTCTCGACGCTTTATGCGGCGCCTGGCAACCCCGGCATAGCCCAGCATGCCACGCTGGTCGACCTCGACGCGACGGATCATCGCGCGGTGCTGGATTTCTGCACCCGCCATTCGATCGCGCTGGTGGTGATCGGGCCGGAAGCGCCGCTGGTCGACGGCCTCGCCGATAACCTCCGCACCATGGGCGTCGCCGTGTTCGGTCCCGACAAGAAGCCGGCGCAGCTGGAAGGGTCCAAGGGCTTCACCAAGGATCTGTGCCAGCGCGCCAACATCCCGACCGCCGGCTACATCCGCGTCACCAGCAAGGATGGCGCGATCGCCGCGCTCGACGATTTCACTTTGCCGGTGGTGATCAAGGCCGATGGCCTGGCCGCGGGCAAGGGCGTGATCATCGCCGAAACGCGGCAGGAAGCGCTCGACGCACTCGACACCATGTTCTCCGGCGCGTTCGGCAAGGCCGGCGAGGAAGTGGTGCTGGAAGAGTTCATGACGGGCGAGGAAGCCAGCTTCTTTGCCCTGACCGACGGCAGCGCCATCCTGCCCTTCGGTTCGGCCCAGGATCACAAGCGCGTCGGCGACGGCGACACCGGCCCAAACACCGGCGGCATGGGCGCCTATAGCCCGGCCCGTGTGCTGACGCCCGAACTGGAAGCGCAGGTGATCGAGCGGATCATCAAGCCGACGGTCGAGACGCTGGCGGCCGAAGGCATGCCCTATTCCGGCGTGCTCTATGCCGGGCTGATGCTGACCGAGGAAGGCCCCAAGCTGATCGAATATAATGCCCGGTTCGGCGACCCCGAATGCCAGGTGCTGATGATGCGCTTCGACGGCGACCTGGTCGAATTGCTGCTGGCGGTGGCCGAAGGCAGGCTGGCCGAGCAGGGGCCGGTCGCGCTGGCCGATCGCACCGCGCTGACCATCGTGATGGCGGCCAATGGCTATCCCGGCACGCCGGAAAAGGGCGGCGCGATCAAGGGGATCGACGCAGCCGAGGCACAGGGCGCCCGCGTCTTCCATGCCGGCACGGCGGAGAAGGATGGTGCGATCGTCGCCAATGGCGGCCGCGTGCTGAACGTCACCGCCACCGGCGATACGGTGGGCGCGGCGCAGGCCGCCGCCTATGCCGCGGTCGACGCGATCGACTTCCCGACCGGCTTCTGCCGCCGCGACATTGGCTGGCGCGAGGTCGCCCGCGAGGCGCAATAAGGGCCAAACCGGCGCGGGATCGGGACATGTCCCCCTTGTCCCGCGCCGCCAAGCGTCCTTAAATAGGGCGACATATCCATTCCGGGAGGCAAAGGGCGATGCAGGAATTCTTCATGGACTATGGCCTGTGGCTGCTGATCGCGCTGCTGGTCGTGATCGGCCTGGTGTTCCTGCTGTCGGGCAAGGGCAAGTCGGCCGTGGCGGAAGACCCCGCCCCGGTGGCACCGCCCGTCGCCGCCGAACCGATTGCCGAGCCTGTCGTTGCGCCGTTGGTGGCGACGCCCGATCCGGTGTCGGTTGCCGAGCCCGTGGTCGCCGAGCCGGTCGCGGTCGAGCGGGTGGTCGAGGAAGCGCCTGCGCCCGCGCCTGTGATCGAACCGACGCCGGCGCCGATCCCGTCATCGCCTGCCGTCGCGGCACCGAGCGATGGCGCCGACGACCTGCTGAAGCTGAAGGGCGTTGGTCCCAAGCTGGGCGCATTGCTGACCGAGCTGGGCGTGACACGCTATGCCCAGATCGCCGGCTGGAGCGACAGCGACATCGCCGCGATCGACGCGAAGCTGGGCAATTTCAAGGGGCGGCCGGTGCGCGACCAGTGGATCGACCAGGCCAAATATCTCGCCGCCGGCGACATTGCCGGCTTCGAAGCGAAATATGGCAAGATCTAAGCTGTGACCGGTTCCGGTTGCATGGCGACCGGGGCCGGCCTGCGTTGCGGCACCGCGCCCAGCAACAGGGGCGGCAATCGCCCCTGCCCCGCAAGCGCGCTGGCGATGTAGAGCAGCAGCACCGCACCAGCGAGGATGACGGCGCCATGCGGGTCGAGCATCGCCACCAGCCCCATCACCAGCGGATGCCAGAGATAGAAGAACAGGCTTTCGCGCCCGATCCGGTTGATCGGGCCGAAATGCAGGCGCACCGCCGAGATGCTGGGCAGCAGCGCAATCAGCGCCAGACACATGAGCAAGCGGGCGGGCACGAAGGCAAGCGCATTGCCGGTGCCATAGAGATCCGACCACCAGAACAGTCCCAGCGCCCCGACCAGCAGCACGGGCCACAGATAGCGTTTGGGCATGCCCCGTTCGGTCATCAGCATGCCGAAGAAGAAATAGACGGGGTAGCGCAGGAAACGGCTGTCGGGCGACAACAGGCTGCCGCCCACTGCACCATGGTCGAGGCCGAAACTATACATGGTGGCCAGGCTGACGGGCGTGCCGATCGCCAGCAGCACAAGCGGCGAAAGTGGTAGCAACCGGGTCACCAGGATCAACAGGAACAGCGCCGGCACATACCAGAGATGGAAGGGCGGACGCAGCAGCAGATCGAGCGGGGTCTGCCAGGAAAGCAGGCCGCCGCTGGCAAGCCAGTAGACAAGCATCGCCACTGCCCAGGGCAGCAGCATGCGTCGGCCATAGCGGCTGAACATCTCGCCCGTCGGCATGGAGCGGGTGCGCGTGACGTTGAGCAGATAACCGGAAATGCCGATCATCAGCGGCATGCGGAAACCCGAGCCGATCCACAGCAGGACATGCTGCTGATGCGTCAATTCCATCGCGTGCCCGCCCATGACGAGCAGGATCAGCAAGCCTTTCAGCAGGTCGATCGACGGGTTCTTGGTCACGATATGCTCGCAAAATTTGCCATCGAAACGATAGCGTCACAATATTGCCAAGCTCTTAAAATCCGCAATGGCATCATTCCGTCGCAGCCATCTTTTCTTAAGGAAAATATCGTTTAGACTTCGGCCATTAGCAGGAGGGTCGCCATCATCTTGCAGAGACTGGATACAGCTTTGGGCAAGCGTCTGCTGGCCCTGTCGATTTTTTGCGTGATCGTCGGGGGCTGGTTCGCCTTCACCCATTATCGCGATGCCAGCCAGACCCTGCCGGACGGGCAGGGGCGCGAAGGGCCATGCGCCCTGTGGTTCGTGGGCAGTTCGTCGATCAAGCGCTGGACCAGCCTGGAGCAGGACATGGCGCCCTGGGTCGCGCATAATCGCGGCATCAACAGCGCCACCTTCAACGAGATATTGCCGCGTTTCGCCAATATCGCGCCGGGAACGCCAAAACCGGCGGCGATCATCCTCTATGCCGGCGAGAATGATCTGGCGGGCGGGCGACAGCTACGGCCGATCTTCCACGATATGGCCCGCTTCCTGGAGATGCGCAGCGACATGCTGGGCAATGTGCCGGTCATCATCCTGTCGATGAAGCCCAGTCCGGGGCGCTGGGCGATCTTTCCGCAGCAGCAAATCTATAATGATGCGACCCGGCGGCTGATCCCGCACATGCAGAATGTCCATTATGCCGACATCACCACGCCACTGCTGAAGGACGGCAAGCTGGGCGACAATTATCAGTCCGACAAGGTGCATATGAACGCGGCCGGTTACCGCATCTGGGCCGATGTCGTGCGGGCTAGACTGAAAGAGGTGCTGCCCGTCCAGACGGTGAAGGCCTGCGCCGGCTGATCAGGCCTTGCCCAATATTTCCTTCGCGCGCGGCGCGAGGCGGGCGGCGGCGGCCGCATGGATGCCCGGCGCCGCGCAGAGCAGGCCGAAGGCGACCGGCTGGGGCCGGTTGAAGGCGAGCGGATCGCCCAGCGCGTCGGTGACGATGGCGCCGGCCTCCTGCGCGATCAGGGCGGAGGCGGCGACATCCCATTCATTGCCCCAACGCACGGTGGCGACCAGATCCGCCTCGTCGGCGGCGACCATCGCCATGCGCAGCGCAATGCTGTTGGGCTTGTCCACGGTGACGAGATCGCGGTCGGCGCGCGGCAGCTGATCGGCGGGCACGCGGGCGCCGGGCAGCATGGTGCGATTACCGGCATGGAGCGGCACGCCATTGCGGGTCGCCCCCTGCCCGGCCTGCGCAATCCACAATTCCTTGCGTGCGGGCGCCGCCAGAATACCGAGCCTGACCGCGCCATCCTGCACCAGGGCGACCGAGACCGCCCAGCCGGGCCGGCCGCGCAGATAGTCGCGGGTGCCGTCGATCGGATCGACCACCCAGACGCGCGATACGCCGAGCCGATGGACGGTATCGGCCGTCTCCTCCGACAGCCAGCCGGCCTGCGGATCGATCGCCGCCAGCCGCTCGCGCAGCATGACGTCGATTTCCAGGTCCGCCTCGCAGACCGGATGGCCGGGCACCTTTTCCCACTGGCGCACACGCGTCTCGCCATCGGCCCATAGCGCCAGCGCGCGATCGGCCGCATCGGTGACCGCCGCGACGACGGCCGGCAACAGAGGCTCAGCCGCCGGCAACGGTCATCCCGTCGACGCGTAGGGTCGGCACGTTCATGGCATAGCGGAACATCAGGTCATTGGCCGGCACCAGGGTGCGGAACATGTCCTTCAGATTGCCGGCGATGGTGATTTCGGACACGGCCGGGCCGACAGCGCCATTTTCGATCAGGAAGCCGGCGGCGCCGCGGCTATAGTCGCCGGTCACGCCATTGACGCCCATGCCGATCAGTTCGGTGACATAGATACCGCGCTTCACATCGGCCATCAGTTCGCCGACCGACACGCTGCCCGCTTCCATATGGACATTGGTGATGCCCGCACCCGGCGCACCGGCGCCGCCCCGGCTGGCATGGCCGGTGGGTTCCAGGCCAAGCTGCCGAGCCGAGGCGCTGTCCATCAGCCAGCCGGTCAGCACGCCATCCTCGATCAGCGCGCGGCGCTCGACCGGCAGCCCTTCGCCGTCGAACGGGCGCGAGCGCAGGCCGCGCAGCAGCAGCGGATCGTCGATGACCGTGATCTTGCTGTCGAAAAGCGTTTCGCCCAGCGAGTCCAGCAGGAAACTGGAGCGGCGGGCGATCGCCGGGCCGACCATGCCGCCGATCAGATGACCGACCAGGCTGGAGCCGATGCGCGGATCGAAGATGACCGGCATGACGCCGCTTTCGACCTTGCCCGGATTGAGCCGCGCCACGGCGCGCTGGCCGGCGCGTATGCCGACCGCTTCGGCATCGTCCAGATCCTTGAGATGGCGGCTGGCATGGCTGGCATGATCGCGCTGCATGTCGGCGCCGCTGCCCGCGAGCACGCTGGCCCAGGTCGAATGGTTGGTCGCGGCATAGGCGCCGGCAAAGCCATGGCTGGTGGCGAGCGCGACCTGGCTGCGGCCGCTAGCGGCGCCGCCGCCTTCGCTGTTGGTGATGCCGGGGATGCTGCGCGCCGCTTCTTCCGCGATCAGCGCACGTTCGCGCAGCGCGGCGGGTTCAGGCTCTTCCTCGTCCACCAGGTCGAGCGAGGGCGCGCGCTTTCTGAGCAGCCGATCCTCCGGCGCGAGGCCGGCATAGGGATCTTCCGGTGCCTCGCGCGCCATGGCGATGCTGCGATCGATCAGGGTGGCGAGCGTCGCCGGGTTCATGTCCGACGCGGAAATGCTGGCCGAGCGCTGGCCGATGAAGACGCGCAGCCCGATCTCCTCACCCTCGGACCGTTCGACATCCTCCAGCGCACCAAGCCGCACCGCCACCGTGGTCGAGGCGTTGCAGGCATAGATGGCGTCGGCCGCGTCCGCCCCCGCCTTGCGCGCCGTCGTCACCAGATCCTGCGCGCGCGACTGGGCTTCTTCGAGGCTGAGCATAAGGGGAGGTCGATCCTGTAGTGAAGACGAAGCCGGGCCTTACGCCCTTGCGTCGGACGGGGCAACCGCGCCGCGCAGCCAATGGTCGAGCAGATGCCAGGCGACCGCCATGCGCGGCGGTGCCAGGAAAGGCGCGTCGGGATCGCCGGCCAGCGCGGCGGCGACGCCATCGGCATCGCACCAGAAGGCATGTTCGATCTCGGTCTCGTCCAGGGTCAGCGCGGGATCGTCGCACTGGGCGGTGCAGGCGATCATCAGCGAGGACGGAAAGGGCCAGGGCTGGCTTATCACATAGCGGACCGAATGGACCGTGATGCCGGCTTCCTCCTTCAGTTCGCGCGCGACCGCTTCCTCGACCGTCTCGCCCGGCTCGATGAAGCCGGCGAGCGCGGAATAGCGGCCGGGCGGCCAGCTATGCTGGCGACCAAGCAGGACACGGCCCTGATGTTCGGCGAGCATGATCGAGACCGGATCGACGCGCGGGAAATGTTCGGAGGCGCAGGATTCGCAGCGGCGCGCCCAGCCGGCCTTGTGCGCATGGGTCGGCCCACCGCAGACCGAGCAGAAACGGTGGCGGGCATGCCAGAAAACCAGGCTGCGCGCGGTGCCGTAGAGCGCCACGTCGGACGCGGAGACGAGATCGGCGAGGCCGCGCGATCGCGGCGTCGCATTGGGGCCCTGTTCCAGCGTCTCGACCAGATGGGCGAAGATCGGCCGATCCTGCAGGTCGACGCCGAGCAATACGTGCTCCTCGATCCGGGCATCGGGACCGAGCGGGGCGAGAGCCAGGCCATGATCGTCCGTCACCGGTTCGAGGCCTTCGAGGACCAGCAAACGGGCGTCAGGCGAGGCAAAGGCCTGCGCATGGAGCGCGGGATTGCTGCGGATATGATCGACCCGATCGAGCGTGCCGCCGACGAAACCGGGCAGGCCGTGCGCTTGGGGGTCAGTTCCGTGCATCGTCCGTCATCTCCTTCATCGCCGCATCGGCCGCCCGCGCGAACAGGGTGGGCAGCCCCGCCTCGCCGATCCGGGCGCGCGGCCACCATTCGCCCGCGCCCGCCGGCACATGGTCCATCCCCACATGGGTAGCGTGGACGCTGAGCGCCAGCGAGAAATGGGTGAAGACATGGGCGACCGGCGGATCGATCGTCCGCCACTGCGCGGCGAAAGGCGGGGTGGCGTCGGGCGCCGCATTCCAGTCGGAACTGGGCAGCGCGCGCATGCCGCCCAGCAATCCCTTGTCCGGGCGACGCACCAGCCAGACCTGGCCGTCGCTCCGTTCGATCCACCAGGCATGGCCCAAGCGATGGGGCTTGGCCTTTTTCGGCGCCTTGACCGGGAAGGCGGCCGGATCGGCAGTGCGCACCGCCGCGCAATCCTGACGCAGCGGGCAGATGCCGCAGGCCGGGTTGCGCGCCGTGCAGATGGTGGCGCCCAGGTCCATCATCGCCTGGGCAAAATCGCCGGCGCGCAGATCCGGCGTGATGCTGTCGGCCGCCGCGCGTATTTCCGGCCGGGCGGCGGGCAAGGGCGTCGCTATCGCGAACAGGCGGGCGACCACCCGTTCGACATTGGCGTCGACCACTACGGCGCGCCGGCCAAAGGCAATCGCGGCGACGGCGGCGGCGGTATAGGCGCCCAAGCCCGGAAGGGCGCGCAATGCATCTTCGGTATCGGGGAAGCGGCCGCCATGGTCGGCCACCACGGCGCGGGCGCAGGCCAGCAGGTTGCGGGCGCGCGCATAATAGCCCAGTCCTGCCCAGGCCGCCATCAGGTCGGCGTCGGCGCTGGCGGCCAGATCCTCCACCGTCGGCCAGCGGACCGTGAATTTCTCGAAATAGGGGCCGACCACCGCGACCGTGGTCTGTTGCAGCATCACTTCGGACAGCCAGACATGATAGGGATCGGCCGCATTGGCGCCCGGCGGCGCGCGCCAGGGCAGGCGCCGGGCATGGACGTCATAATGGGCCAGCAGATCCCGTGCGATTTTTGAACCCGACATCTCGACGCGCATGGCGGCCCTATGCCATGTAGCGCGCCATGACGGAACGCCCCCCGACCGCGAAAAAGACGAGCCGCGCCGCGCCGCCGGCCGAGCGCCCCCGCGTGGGTGCGCCGCGCGCGATCGCCGACCTGATGCCGGAGATCGGCCGTACCGCCTTTCGCAAGTTCGGTTTCGTCCAGTCGAGCATCGTCACCCGCTGGAACGATATCGTCGGCGCCGACTATGCCGCGATCACCGCGCCCGAATCGATCCGCTTCCCAGTGGGCCAGAAATCGGGGGGCACGCTGCAACTCACCGTGATGAGCGGCCATGCCCCGATGATCCAGCATGCGCTGCCCGACATTATCGAGCGGGTGAACCGCTTCTTCGGCTATGCCGCCGTCGCCAAGGTGGCGATGAAGCAGGGCATGGTCGGCCCCGCGCCGGTCGAGCGGCGTCCGCCGCCCCGCAACCTCAAACCCATTCCGGTCGAGCTGGGGGATTCCCTGCGCGACATCGGTGACCCGGAATTGCGCAAAGTCCTCGAATCGCTGGCACAGGGGCTTGCGAATTCGAATGGCCTGCCCAAGATCGGTTGATGCAACCCGCCCCGTCCGGGGCGATGCCTTAGGACTGCCCCATGACCAAGTTCCGCCTTTCCCTGCTTGCCCTGATCGCCGTTCCCGCCATCGCCGTCGCCGCCGCGCCCAACTGGGTCGCGCAGGTGGTACGCTCGCCGATCGGCGGCCATGTCATGGGCAACCCCGCCGCGCCGACCAAGCTGGTCGAATATGTGAGCTATACCTGCAGCCACTGCGCCCATTTCGTGAATGATGCGAGTGCATCGCTGAAGGCCGATTATGTGAAGGGCGGCAAGGTCAGCGCCGAAGTGCGCAACGCGGTGCGCGACAAATATGACCTGACCGCCGCGCTGCTGGCCCGTTGCGGCGGCGCCAAGCGCTTCATGGGCAATCATGAGGCGCTGTTCGCCAACCAGGATGCCTGGATGGAGCAGATCATGGCGTACGACAAGGGCGCCGCCAAGCCGACCGAGCAGAAGGCGGCGCTGCGCGACATCGGCCAGAAGACCGGCCTCTATGCGCTGATGAACAAGCGCGGCTTCACCAATGCGCAGCTGGACGCCTGCATCGCCGACCCGGCTTCGGAAAAGGCGATCCTGGCGATGACCGACGAGGCGTGGAACAAGGTCAAGATCACCGGCACGCCCGGCTTCGTCGTCAACGGCACGCTGGTCCAGGGATCGACCTGGGAGTTGCTCAAGGCCGCATTGCCCGCAGCCGCCCGCTGATCTAAACCGTCCCCAACTATCCATAATTCGGAGCGTCGCCCGTCGTGAAAGTCCTGTCCGGCCTTGCCCTTATCGCCCTGTCCCTGACGCTTGCCGGTTGCGGCAAGAAGGATGAGGGCAATGCAACCTCCGCCGCGCCGATCGCCGCCGTGTCCGCGCCCGCCGGCACCAGCTGGTCGGAAACCGTCGCCGAAACGCCCGAGGGCAATTTCGTGATGGGCAATCCCAATGCCAAGCTGAAGCTGGTCGAATATGGCTCCTTCACCTGCAGCCACTGCCGCGACTTCGCCCATGAATCGTCGGAAGAACTGAAGGCGATGGTCGATAGCGGCAAGATCAGCTACGAATTCCGCGTCTATGTCCGCGACCCGATCGACATCACGACGGCGCTGCTGGCCCGTTGCGGCGGCAAGGACATCTATTATCCGCTGTCGGAACAGTTCTTCGCCAACCAGAGCGCGATGTTCGAAAAGGCGCAGGGCCTGGGCGACGCCCCCTATCAGGCGATGGTGTCGGCGCCGCCGGCGCAGCGTTTCGGCCAGCTGGCCAACGCGCTGGGCCTCATCGACTATGCCAAGCAGCGCGGCATTGCCGAGGATCAGGCCAAGCAGTGCCTGGCCGACACGGCAACTGCCGAGAAGCTGGCCAAGGGCGTCGAAGCGGCCAATGCCCAATATAATATCTCCGGCACGCCGACCTTCCTGATGAATGGCGTGGTGGTCGAGAATGCCTCGTCCTGGCCGGTACTGAAGAACAAGCTCAAGGAAGCGGGTATCTGATTGGCGCAAGGGGGGGCGACATCTGAAGGCCTGAGGCCCAAGGAGACCGGGGCGGCACCCTGCCCCGGCGTTTCCCCATGCAGATAAAGCGGCTCAAGCTTTCGGGCTTCAAGAGCTTCGTCGATGCGACCGAATTGCGCATCGAGCCGGGCCTGACCGGCATTGTCGGCCCCAATGGCTGCGGCAAATCCAACCTCTTGGAAGCGATCCGCTGGGTGATGGGCGAATCCAGCGCCAAGTCGATGCGCGGCGGCGGCATGGAGGATGTAATCTTCGCCGGCACCACCAGCCGGCCGCAGCGCGACTTTGCCGAAGTGTCGCTGCTGACCATCCAGGAACAGGGCGAGCTGTTCAACGCGGTCGATGTCGGCGCGGATGGCGAACTGGAAGTCACCCGCCGGATCGAGCGCGGCGCGGGCAGCGCCTATCGCGCCAATGGCAAGGATGTACGCGCCAAGGATGTGGCGCTGATCTTCGCCGATGCCGCCACCGGCGCGCACAGCCCGGCGCTGGTCAGCCAGGGCCGGATCGCCGCCGTCATCGCCGCCCGGCCACAGGAACGGCGCGCCATGCTGGAAGAGGCGGCGGGGATCGCCGGCCTGCATGTCCGGCGCAAGGATGCCGAGCAGAAATTGCGCGCGGCCGAGGGCAATCTGGCCCGGCTGGACGAGATATTGGCCGACATGGACAGTCGTGCCGGCAATTTGCGGCGTCAGGCGCGCGCGGCGGAACGCTATATCCGCCTGTCCGAACAGATCCGCATTGCCGAAGGCCGGGTGATCTTCGCCCGCTGGCGCGAGGCCAATGCCAGTGCCGAGGCGGCGCGGGCCGAGGCGAAGCTGGCCGAAGCCACGGTGGGCGCGGCGCAGGAGGCGCTGACCGCGGCCAATGTCCATAGCGGCGCGGCCGTGATCGCGCTGGCCGAGCGGCGGGCCGAGGCATTGGCGACGCGCGATGCCGCCAGCGAATCCGGCCACCAGCTCAACACGCTGAAGGCCGAGCGCGACGGGGTGGTGCGCCGGCTGCATGATCTGGCGCAGCAGGCGGCGCGGCTGGACGAGGATCGCGAGCGTGAAGGCACGCTGGCCAATGACGCGGCCGAGGCGATCGCGCGGCTGACCGCCGAGGTTGCGAGCCTAAAGGCCCGGATTGCCGAGACCGAGGCGATGCGTCCCGATTTCGCCGCGCGCATCGCCCGCGCCGAGGATGGCGCACGCGATGCCGAGCTGGAGCTGGCCAGGGCGATGGCAAAACAGGCGGGCGAGCAGGCCGAGCTGCGCGTCGCGGAGGCGGCGCTGGCGGCGGCGCGCGACCGGCTGGGCCGGGCGGAGCAGGCGATGCGGCGGCTGGAGGGGGAGGCAGCGGCCTTGCCCGATGCCGCACCGCTGGAAGCGAAGCGCGACGAGGCGGCGGCGGCGCAGATCCGCGCCAATCACGATCGCGAGGCAGCGGAAGCGGCGATCGCGACGGCCGAGACGGAGCGGCAGGTGGCGAGCGAGGCGCGGGCGGCAGCGGAGGCCGCGCTGGCATCGGCGCGGGCGGCGCTGGCGGCGCTGGACAGCGAGGCGACGGCGCTGCGCAAGGCCATCGATACTGGCGGCAGCGGCCGGGCGCGGGCGCTTGACCAGTTGAAGGCGGCACCGGGTTATGAGCGGGCGCTAGCGGCAGCGCTGGGCGATGATCTGGAAGCACCGATCGGGGCCGAGGGGCCGCGCCGCTGGGCGGGTGCTGACGCGTTGAAGGATGATCCCGGCTTGCCCGACGGCGCCAGCCCGTTGGCCGCGCACGTGACCGCACCCGCGGCGCTGGCGCGGCGGCTGGCGCAGGTGGCGGTGGTGGAGAAGGATAGCGGCCAGGCGTTGCACGTGGGCCAGCGGCTGGTGACGCTGGATGGGCAATTGCGGCGCTGGGACGGCTATGTCGCGGTCGAGGGTGGCGCGGCGGCGGCCGAACGACTGATCCGCATCAACCGGCTGGAGGCGATCGATGCCGCGCGTCCGGCAGCGGCGCAGGCGGTCGAGACGGCACAGGTGGAACAGGCCGAGGCTGGCGCGCGCGAGAAGGCGGCGGTGGATGCGCTGGCGGCCGGGCGCACCAAGCTGAGCGATGCGGACCAGCGGCTGCGTGCCGCCCTGCGCGCGGCGGACGAGGCGGCGGGGGCGCTGGAGCGGCTGAGCGGCAAGCGCGAGGCGATCGAGGAACGGCTGGCCGAGGCACGGCGCGACCAGGGGACGGCGCAGGCCGAGCATGACAAGGCGTCGGCCGCGCGCGCCGCCCTGCCCGATGGCGCCGAGACGCGGGCGCAGGTGGCGGCGCTGTCGCAGGCGAGCGAGAAGGCGCGCATGGCCGTCAGCCAGTTGCAGGCCGACCAGGCGCTGGCCGACCGGGCACTGTCGAGCGACCGCGAGCGCATGGCGGCGGCCGATGCCGAGGCCAAGGGATGGAATACCCGCGCCGGCGAGGCCGCCAAGCGCATCGCCGCCATGGCATCGCGCGGCGAGACGGTGGTGCAGGAGCGCGCCGCAATCGAGGGCCAGCCCGAGGCGCTGGGCGCGAGCATCGCCACGCTGACCGAGGAGCGCGAGGCGCAGGTCGAACGCGCCGAACAGGCCCGCCGCGCCGAGATCGACGCCGAGGCAGTGCTGAAGGCGGCCGAGAAGCGTGCCGCCGATGCCGGCGAGGCGCTGGCCGGTGCGCGTGAGGCACGGGCGACGGCAGTGGCGCGGGCAGAGGCGGCGGACGAGCGGCGGATCGAGACCAATCGCCTGTCGGGCGAGCGGTTCGAATGCCCGCCGCCGGTGCTGCCGGAGAAACTGGGCTTTCCCAGCGCCGACATCCGCATCGCCCAGAGCGAGCAGGCCGAACATGATCGCCTCTCGGCCGAGCGGGAGCGGATCGGCCCGGTCAATCTGGTCGCGGCGCAGGAGTTGGAGGAGCTGGAGACGATCCAGGCGACCAGCCGGGCCGAAAGCGCGGAACTGACCCAGGCGATCAACCAGCTGCGCGGATCGATCGGCAGCCTCAACCGCGAGGGGCGGCAGCGGCTGCTCGCCGCGTTCGAGGCGGTGGACGGCCATTTCCGCCGGCTCTTCACGACGCTGTTCAATGGCGGCCAGGCGCATCTGGAACTGATCGACAGCGACGATCCGCTGGAGGCGGGGCTGGAGATCATGGCCCAGCCGCCGGGCAAGAAGCTGGCGGCGCTGACCCTGTTGTCGGGCGGCGAACAGGCGCTGACCGCGGTGGCGCTGATCTTCGGCCTGTTCCTCACCAATCCGGCGCCGATCTGCGTGCTGGACGAAGTCGACGCGCCGCTGGACGATGCCAATGTCGAGCGTTTCTGCGACCTGCTCGACGCGATGGTCGCCCAGACCCGCACCCGCTACCTGATCGTCACCCATAATGCGGTGTCGATGGCGCGGATGCACCGGCTGTTCGGCGTCACCATGGTAGAGCGCGGCGTCAGCCGGCTGGTGTCGGTCAACCTGCACGGCGCCGAGGCGCTGCTGGCGGCGCAATAGGGCCAGCGCTGCGCAACCGGTCCTTGCCGCCGCGCGTCGGCTGGCCAAGCTGGCGGCCTGATCACGGAGTTGTGCCATGGACCTGCCGCCCTTTGCCCTCGACCATTGGCTGTCGGCCTATGATTTCGCGACGCCGCCGATCGCCTATAATCTGGCTTCGAGCACCGGGCCGCGCTGGAGCGTGGCGGAGATTTGCGCGCTGGGCGACGCGCCGCTGGCGATCGACGACACCGTGCTGAGCTATGCCCCGCCCGAGGGAAGCGCGGCGTTGCGCGCGGCGATCGCCGCCTTTCATGACAGCGAAGCTGACAGGGTGGTGGTGACCACCGGATCGTCGGAGGCCCTGTCGATCTTCTTCTGCCTCGCGGCGCGACCGGGCGCGCATATGCTGATGCCCGATCCGGGCTATCCGGCCTATAAGGCGGTGGCGCAGGCCTGGGGGCTGGGGACGCGGCACTATGCGCTGACCCGCGAAACCGGCTTTGCGCAGGATGTGGATGCGATCCTGGCGCTGGTCGATGGCGACACCGCCGGGGTGGTGGTCAACACGCCGCATAATCCCAGCGGATCGGTGATGCCGCGCGCCGAGATCGCACGGCTGGCGGCGGCACTGGCCGAGCGCGGCGTGCCGCTGCTGGTCGACGAGGTTTATCATCCGCTCTATTTCGGCGCGCCGCAGCAATCGGCCGCCGGCATCCCCAACGCCTATGTCACCAGCGACATGTCCAAGGCGCTGTCGCTGCCGGGGTTGCGGATGGGCTGGATCATCGCGCCCGACGACGCGCAGCGCGCCCGGATCATCGATGCGCGCAGCTATTTCACGATCAGCAGTTCGCCGCTGCTGGAACGACTCGCGACCCATGCGCTGGAGCATAGCGCAGCCATCACCGATCGGTTGAAGGCCGTTGCCACTGTCAACATCGCTGTCCTCGACCGGCTGATCGCGGAAGCGAATGGCAAGCTGCAATGGGTGCGGCCGCAGGGTGGCACCACCGCCTTCCCCTGGCTGGGGGACGGGCGCGACAGCCGGCCGCTGTGCGAGGCGCTGGCGGCGCAGGGCGTACTGCTGGCGCCGGGCGACTGTTTCGGCCAACCGGCGCATATCCGGCTGGGCTTCGCGCAGCAGGCCGAAGGCTTCGCGATCGCGGTGGAGCGGATCGCGACTGCCCTCACCATAGTTTAGCTCCGGCCGAACCAGCCCTTCATCCGGCGGAACAGGCCGCGTTCGCTGACCGGCTCGAACATCTCGTCCGGGCCTTCTGGATCGAGCACCTCATTGTCGGCGAGCCAGGCCTGGACATCGGCAAGGTCCGGCACCTCATAGGGGCGCAGGGTGCGGCCGGGCTTGGTGCGCAATTCCTCGATCGCGGCGATCAGGCCGCGCTGGGCGATCACCGCCGACACACGCTCGCGCGGCAAATCGAGATGTTCGGCGATCAGGTCGTCGCGAATGGCGAGAATGGTTTCCTGCCGGCCGTCATTGCCGGGCAGCGCGGTGTCGATCACCACGTCGCATTCGGTGTCGAGCCGCATCGAGCGGTTGTTCATGTTGGACGAGCCGACGCGGATCAGCCGATCATCGACGATCAATATCTTGGCATGGACATAGATGGGGGCGCCGCGCGTGGTGAACGGGTGGTAGATGCGCAGCTTGCCATGCGGGTCGCGCTCCTTGAGCGCCTCGAACAGGCGGGCGCGCGCCGTGTCCATCGCCTGCTGTTCCAGCCAGCCATCGGCCTGGAGCGGGTTGATGATGACGATGTCCGGCCCGTCGGGATCGCCCAGCCGCTTGGCGATCGCCTCGGCAATGCGGCGCGAGGCGAAATATTGGCTTTCGGCATAGATGCAGTGCCGGGCGGCGGCGATCTGGTGGAGATAGAGCTTCTCGATCTCGATCAGCTCTTCCTGATCGTCCATCTTCGGCGCGGAGCGGGCGATGGCGACATCGACATGCTCGAAATGGACCGGCAGCGCGTCGGGCCAGCAATCATATTCGCCCTCGACCGGGGCCAGTTCATCGCCGCCGGCGCCGACCCAGCGGGCGCGGGCATGGTCGCCCAGCGCCATCGCCACCGGTCCCTGCAAGGCGGTCGTCGCATCATGCCAGGGGCCATAGGGCGAGCCGTCCGGATGGCGGCGCCCCAGTTCCTCGTCACGATGATGGCGCGTGTCCCAGCGGTCGCCGGTCATGTCGATGCCGCCGCAAAAGGCGAAACAATCATCGATCACGACGATCTTCTGATGATGGGAGGCGGCGGGCGGATGATGGCCGTCCAGCTTCACCGTGACGCGCGGATGGGCCATCCATTTGAGCGTGGTGAAGAGGTTGGTCGGCCGGACCATCGACTTCATCGCGCCCATGTCCCAGCGCAGCAGATAGATTTCCAGGTCCGGCGTGCGTTCCACCAGCCAGCTGATGAAGTCGCCGATCACCACCGGCGCGCCATCATCGGCCTGGTCCTCGCGGATCAGGCTGATCGCGGCGTCGAAATCCCAGCCGATCAGCATGATCCGCTTCTTCGCCTTCAGCATCGCGGCGCGGGCATGGCGGAAATAGGCGTCGGCATCGACGATCACGCTGGCGCGCACCGCCTGTTCGATGCGCCAGCAATCCGCGCCGGGGGTGGGAAGGCCGGTCATTCTCATGCGCCGGCACTCCCGACGACCAGACAGGCAAGGAACATCAGCAATCCTGCAAAACGGTTGGAGCGGAATTTGACGAGCGGATCGGTGCCGTCTTCCTTCAGCGTGCCGACCTGCCAGAGCAGATGGGCGGCCATCGGCGCCAGCGCGACCAGCGCCAGCAGCTGCGGCCGGACCTGCCAGATGGCATAGGCCCACAGCGCGAGCGCGACGAGATAGCAGAGCGTCACCCCGCCCCGGACATGGCGGCCCATCGACAAGGCGCTGGAGCCGATGCCGATCAGTGCGTCATCCTCCCGGTCCTGCAACGCATAGATGGTGTCATAGCCCAGCACCCAGAAGATGCAGCCGGCATAGAGGCACAGGCCCGGCAGGGTCAGCGCGCCGGCAATCTCGCTCCAGCCGACCAGCGCCGCCCAGGAAAAGACGATGCCGAGCCAGACCTGCGGCCAGCCGGTGATCCGCTTCATGAAGGGATAGGCGGCGACCAGCGCCAGCGAGCCGAGCGCCACGACCTGGGCATAGCCGCTGAGCTGAAACAGCACGATCAGGCCGATCATGCAGAGCACGAGCAGCCAGGCCCAGGCGGTCTTGACCGACATCGCGCCGCTGGCGAGCGGGCGGGCAGCGGTGCGGGCGACCCGCGCGTCGAGATCGCGATCGACGATGTCGTTGAAGACGCAGCCTGCGCCGCGCATCGCGATGCTGCCGAGCAGCAGCCACAGGATCAGCGGCCAGCGGGCAAAGGCACCGCCCGCCAGTGCCACGGCCCAGGCGCCGGGCCAGAACAGCAGCCACCAGCCGATCGGCCGGTCGAGTCGGGCCAGAGAGGCCAGGATTCGCGGGGTTTCCGGCAGGCGCGCGAGCAGGCCGCGCGCTTCGCTGTCGGGGACGATCGACTGATTCACTGCAACTCCGTTCGTCCCGCGCTTGTCGGGAACGCGCTTTCCTCTTTAGGGAAGATCGGGCCGACGACAAGCGCGGCCGGAATGGACGAGACAAAATGACCGCTACCCCCGCCTGGCCGCCGCAGAGCGCCCCGCGCCTGCATGTCGAAACGCTGCTGGGCGAAGGGGTCGCCGTGCCGGTGGACGGCAATGGCGCCCATTATCTGATCAGCGTGATGCGGGTGAAGCCGGACGATATCGTGCTGCTGTTCGACGGCAAGTCGGGCGAATGGGCCGCGCGGGCGCGCGATATCCGCAAGCGCGACCTGGTGCTGGAATGCGTGCAGCAAACCAAGCCGCCGGAGGTGGTGCCCGATTTCTGGCTGTGCTGCGCGCCGATCAAGAAGGGGCGGATCGACCTGATCGCGGAAAAGGCGTGCGAGCTGGGCGTGGCGCGACTGCAGCCGGTGCTGACCCGGCGGGCGGTGGTCGACAAGCTCAATCTCGACCGGCTGCACGCCCATCTGGTGGAGGCGGCCGAACAATGCGGCCGCACCGCCCTGCCCGAGCTGACCGAGATGGTGAAGCTCGACGCGCTGCTGAAGGGCTGGTCAGCGGAGCGACATCTGTTCTTCGCCGACGAGACCGGCGGCGCATCGCTGGACGAAACCTTGCGCGCCCATCCCGGCCCGGCGGCCTTCCTGGTCGGGCCGGAGGGCGGATTCGACCCGGCCGAGCGCGACGCGATCCGGGCGACGCCGGGGGCAGTGCCGGTGTCGCTGGGCCCGCGAATCCTGCGCGCGGAGACGGCCGCGATCGCCGCCACGGCGGCCTGGATGACGGTGAATGGCGACTGGGGCTAATGGTTTTCTTCCGCAACCAATTGAAGCGGACATAGGCCTGCCTTATCTGTCGCATTCGCGCCTCGATTTGACGCGCAAAGGGGAAAGATTAAGGGCGGGGCATGAGCACCAGAACAGACTCGGGCGGACATGATCCCGTCATCGAAAGCCGCGACCAGCTGATCGCGGCCTTTGCCAAGGGCGCCAAGCCCAAGGATCGCTGGCGGATCGGCACCGAACACGAGAAATTCGTCTATTCGACGAAGGACCATCACGCCCCGGCCTATGAGGAAAAGGGCGGCATCCACACGCTGCTGATCGGCCTGACCCGCTATGGCTGGAGCCCGGTGTTCGAGGGCGAGAATATCATCGCTTTGTCCGGCGCCGACGGCACCATCAGCCTGGAACCGGCGGGCCAGCTGGAACTCAGCGGTGCGCCGCTCGACAATCTGCACCAGACCTGCGCCGAGACCGGCCGCCATCTGGAACAGGTCAAATATGTCGGCGACATGCTGGGGCTGGGCTTCCTGGGGCTGGGCATGTGGCCCGACAAGACCCGCGCCGAGCTGCCGATCATGCCCAAGGGCCGGTACGACATCATGCTGCGGCACATGCCGCGCGTGGGATCGATGGGCCTGGACATGATGCTGCGCACCTGCACCATCCAGACCAACCTCGACTATGGCAGCGAGGCGGACATGGTGCAGAAGTTCCGCGTCTCGCTGGCGCTGCAGCCGCTCGGCACCGCGCTGTTCGCCAATTCGCCCTTCACCGAGGGCAAGCCCAACGGCTTCCTGTCCTATCGCAGCCATATCTGGTCGGACACCGACCCGCTGCGCACTGGCATGCTGCCCTTCGTGTTCGAGGATGGCTTCGGTTACGAGCGCTATGCCGACTATGCGCTCGATGTGCCGATGTATTTCGTCTATCGCGACGGCAAATATATCGATGCGGCGGGGCTTTCGTTCCGCGACTTCCTGGACGGCAAGCTGTCGGTGCTGCCGGGCGAGAAGCCGACCGAGAAGGATTGGGAGGATCACCTCTCCACTGCCTTCCCCGAAGTGCGCCTCAAGAGCTTCCTGGAAATGCGCGGGTCCGACGGCGGCCCGTGGAATCGCATCTGCGCGCTGCCGGCCTTGTGGGTCGGCCTGCTCTATGACCAGGGCGCGCTCGACGCCGCCTGGGATCTGGTCAAGGACTGGAGCATGGAGGAGCGGCAGATACTGCGCGATTCCGTGCCGAAGCTGGGCCTGGACGCGCCGGTGTCGGGCGGGCGCACGCTGCGCGACATCGCGCCACAGGTGCTCGACATCGCTCGCTCAGGGCTGGCCGCGCGCCAGCGGTTCAACGCCGCGGGCGACAATGAGACCGGCTATCTGTCGGCCCTCGACGAAGTGATCGCCACCGGCAAGACCCCGGCTGAGCGGCTGCTCGACCGCTATCATGGCAAATGGGGCGGCGATGTCAGCCGCGTCTATGCCGAGGAAAGCTTCTGATCTTCTACAGCCCGCCGGTCATTCGGCGGGCTGGGTTTCCCGTGGCGCGTCCGGCTTGCGGCCGATTACCCAGGCGAAGAAGCGTGGCACCAGCGCATTGCGCGCCATCCAGTCGCTATAGGCCTGATAAGCGGGATCGGCGGACAGATGCTGTTCCTCCGTCTTGGCCCGCCAATAATAGACAGCGTTGGTGACCCCCAGCAGCGCGCAATTGCGCACCATGTCGGTCAGGCTGCCCGTGGTGGTGAGGAAGGGCAGCGACGAGAACCACCAGAAGAGATTCTTGGTCAGATAGGCCGGGTGGCGGGTCCAGCGATAGGGCCCATGGGTCAATATGCCGCGATGGGTGAGGTTGGAGAAGCGGATGCCGAAGGCGACCGTCGCCCAGGCATAGATGGCGGTCAGCAGCACCAGCAAGGCGCCCAGCCCCCATTGCAGCGCCGGCATGCCCTGCGTCCAGACATCCCATTCGGCGCCGCCGCCATGATAGTCGAACGGCCCGCCCGCCCCCATCATGACGAAGGGCGGATAGCAGAGCAAAGCCGCGAGCCAGCCGCCCAGATAGGGATTGGCGGTGCGGATATGGGAATCCAGCGGTTTCATCGTCAGCAGATAGCCGACCGTCGCCATGCAGACGTCGATCATGAACATGATGCCGATCAGGAGACCGGTCAGCGCGACCGGATTGTGCAGCAGGTCGTCAAGCCGCCAGTCGATGACGCTGGAAAAATTGCCCGGCACGATGCTGATCATGAAGGCGGTGAAAAAGCCCTTCACCGCCCAGGCGCGGGCATGGTTGGCGACCTGCGCCATGTCCGCCTTGCCGGCCGCGCCGCCAATGACCCATTGGCCGAAGGCGAAACAGGCATCGCGCGGTTCGACCAGCCGGCGGTCGAGCCACATGACATAGGGAATGGACAGCAAGAGCAGCCAGGGCGCCGCCGCCATGAGCAGATCCATGGCGAAACGATAGCTGCCGGTCCAATACCAGCGGCCGATGCAGTAGCAGACGGCAATCGCGAGCCACGTCGCCCACAGGCCTGCGATCTTCACCAGGCTGATGTCGAGCATGCTGCGGACCGAGCGGGGCGGTGCGTTCCAGTCGACGCCGGTGCTGGGGTTGCGATGCACCTTGTCTACCAGCAGCGACCAGAGCACCATCGGTATGCCGCACGCGACCACCGCGGCCAGACCGGCATTCGGCCCGTTCATGCCATAATGGCGCGCCACCAGGGTCCAGAGGCCGAGGCCGACGAGGCCGGCAATGCCGACACCATGGCTGACGGCGGATTTGGGGCAGGGATCGACGCTCTTGCTCATGGGACCGGGCTTATAGCCGATATTGGTAAGCAAGCCATGAAGCCCATGGCTCAACCGCCCAATACGTTGATGGTGAAGGCCAGGATGCCGAGGTTGAAGACGAAGGCGGCGAGGCAGTGGAGCGTCACCGTGCGGCGCATCCCGGTCGCGGTGATCGACACGTCGGAGGTCTGGAAGGTCATGCCGAGGGTGAAGCCGAAATAGAGGAAGTCCCAATAGACCGGCTCGTCCGTGTCCGGGAAATCCAGGCCGCCCGCATCCTTGCCCTTGTCATCGGCGAGGTAGAAGGCATGGGCATAGTGCATTGCATAGACGAGGTTGGAAAAGAGCCAGGCGATGACGAGCGTCGCCAATAGCAGCACGACGCTTTCCGCATCGGGATGGCCCGGCGCGCTGGCGGCGACACCGACCGCGATCAGGATGACGATGCACACCACCCCGGTCAGCAGCAGCATCAGTTGCCGGTTGGCGTCGTTGAGCACGGCCTTGCGCCGCATCTGTGCCGGATCGGAATCGATCAGCGGCACGGCGGCGAGACAGAAGGCGATGGCGGCCAGGTCGAACCCGCCCATCACCGCCTCATGCCAGGGCAGCCAAAGGGCCAGCGGCGCGATCGACAACAGCAGCATGAGGAACATGCCATAGCGCCAGGGAAAGAGGGTGGATCGCGTCTGCGTCTTGGCCATGGCGCATCAAAGGCCTGAAAATGCCGCCGCGCAAGCGTTTAGAGCACGGTCGCCACCAGGCAGAGCGCGGCTGCCTCATTGGCTTCCAGATACCAGTTTTCCGGCGCGCGCTGCAGCACCTCCTCCATCGTCACCTGCGATCCCAGGATCAGATTGGCAAAGCCCTCATTCTGGATCGCGATCGATGCCTCGATCTCGTGCAGCGAGGCCTTCAATGTCGCGATGCAGGTGGAGAGCGGCCCTTCGAGATGGATATTCTTGGTGATGAGCCGCTCATGGATCATCAGCCGGGTGCCGCGCGTCAGATAGCGATTTTCGGTGGCGAAGAAGCTCATGAAGGTGGCGCCGGCGGAATAGACCGCGGTCTTGCCGAGGAAGACCAGCCGCCGTTCGGGATAGAGGTCCGAATGGAAGCGGATATCCTCCCCCATCATCCGCGCGATCTCCGGATCGCCGCCCAGGGTGGAAATTTCCACCACCACCAGCCCCTGCTGCGGCGCGGTGGACAGGCAATTTTTGAAATGCAGATACATGCCATGATCGACCACGCCCGACAGCATGATCGCGGGAAATTCGAAATCCTTGGGGGTCAGCATCGGCGCGGTCATCAGCATCGTCTCTTGGTCCTCTGGCGGATGGCAATCGACCGGCATTACGCACGGGCCGCCATTTGGTGCCCGAGCGGCCATGCGCTTTTGTCTGGCGCAGGGCGCAAGAGGCTGTAAAGAACAGATCATGACCATGGGGCAATGGCGATGATCGCGAAACTCAAAGGACGGCTGGACAGCACGGGCATCGACCATGCCATCATCGATGTCGGCGGGGTCGGCTATCTGGTCGGCGCGTCATCGCGGACGCTGGCGGCGCTCGGCCCGGTGGGCGAGGCGGTGACCATCCATACCGAGATGCTGGTAGCCGAGGATTCGATCCGGCTGGTCGGCTTTGCCCGCGCCGAGGAGCGCGACTGGTACCGGCTGCTGACCCATGTGCAGGGCGTGGGATCGCGCGTGGCGCTGGCGATATTGTCGGCGCTGGAACCGCTGGAACTGCATCGCGCGATCATGATGGGCGACAAGGCGATGATCGCGCGTGCCAATGGCGTTGGCCCCAAGCTGGCCCAGCGCATCGTCAATGAGCTGAAGGACAAGATCGGCGCCGCCCCGGCCGGTGCGCCAGGCATGCCGGGCGTGGTCGCGCTGCCGACCGGCAGCTTTGCCGCCGACGCGCTGTCGGCGTTGCAGAATCTGGGCTTCAAGCCGGCCGAGGCGAGCGGCGCGGTGGCCGCCGCCGAAGAGGAACTGGGCGACGGCGCCAGCCTTGACGCGCTGGTCCGCCTGGCGCTGCGGAAGGCGGCGAAGTGACGGCCTTCCGCCAAGGCCGTCATGCTGAACTTGTTTCAGCATCCATGGCGCCGGCTGCACCGAACGGAGGCATCAATGAAGCAGCCGTGCGTCTATATTCTGGCGAGTCAGCCATACGGCACGCTCTACATCGGCGTGACCTCCAACTTGCTGGGCCGGTTGATGCAGCATCGCGCAAGCAGGACGCCGAGCTTTACCGCTCGATATGGCGTCCATCGGCTTGTCCGCTACGAAGCCTGCGATACGATGGAACAGGCCATCCTTCGCGAAAAACAGCTGAAACGGTGGCATCGCCAATGGAAAATCAATCTCATCGAAGCCGACAATCCACAATGGCGCGATCTGGCGATGGAATTGGGATTGCCCCCCTTAAGTCCGTGACGGGGGCAGGATGGATGCTGAAACAAGTTCAGCATGACGAAATGAGTGATATCCGCTGATGAGCGAAGAGGATCGCCTGATCACCCCCGCCCGTCGTGCCGAGGATGTCGATGCGGCGTTGCGGCCCAAGTCGCTCGACGAATTTGTCGGGCAGCAGGCGGCGCGCGAGAATCTGCGTATCTTCATCCAGGCGGCGCGCACCCGTGGCGAGGCGCTGGACCATGTGCTGTTCTTCGGCCCGCCGGGCCTTGGCAAGACGACGCTGGCCCAGATCGTCGCCAAGGAAATGGGCGTGGGTTTCCGCGCCACGTCCGGCCCCGTGATAGCCAAGTCCGGCGACCTGGCCGCGTTGCTCACCAATCTGGACGAGGGCGATGTCCTGTTCGTCGACGAGATTCACCGGCTCAATCCGGCGGTCGAGGAAGTGCTCTATCCCGCGATGGAGGACCGGGCGCTCGACCTGATGATCGGCGAGGGACCGTCGGCCCGCTCGGTGCGGATCGACCTGCCGCGCTTCACCCTGGTCGGCGCAACAACGCGCCAGGGGTTGCTGACGACGCCGCTGCGCGATCGTTTCGGCATTCCGGTGCGGCTGCAATTCTACACGGTCGATGAACTGGAGCTGGTGGTGCGGCGCGCGGCGCGGCTGCTGGATCTGGCGATCACGTCGGACGGCGCGATCGAGATCGCCCGCCGGTCGCGCGGGACGCCGCGCATCGCCGGGCGGCTGCTGCGCCGGGTGCGCGACTTTGCAAATGTCGCCGGCGCCCCGACCGTCGATGCCAAGGTGGCGGACGCGGCGCTGCAGCGGCTGGAGGTCGATCATCTCGGCCTCGACCTGATGGACCGGCGCTATCTCCACATGATCGCCGACATCTATCGTGGCGGGCCGGTGGGGGTCGAGACGCTGGCGGCGGGGCTGTCCGAAGCGCGCGACACGATCGAGGAAGTGGTCGAACCCTATCTGATCCAGTTGGGGCTGATCGCCCGCACCGCACGGGGGCGTTGCCTCAACGGGCCGGGCTGGAAGCATCTGGGCCTCAATCCCCCGGCCGGGTCGCAGGACGGGCTGTTCGACTGATCCCATTGGCGCTTGCGCCATTCGGCCAGCCTTTCTAGAGCGCGCGCTTTCCCGATTCGACGCAGCGATATGCGCCGAAACCGGTTATTGTGCATGGCCGTTACGGCAAGGCCGGGCTATAGCCAGCTGGCGCTGCAGGCGCGCGGCAGACGCGCCGATGTAAGAGGAGTTGAGCCTGTGAGGGCGATCGAACGTTTCCCCAATCTGGTCACCATGTTCTTTGCCCGTGCCAAGGAAAAGGGCGACGCGCCCTTCCTGTGGCGCAAGACGCAGGGGACTTGGCAGTCGCTGAGTTGGGCCGAAGTCGCGCGCCAGGTGGCGGCGATGGCGGCCGGGCTGAAGGCGGAAGGGCTGAAGCCCGGCGATCCGGTGATGCTGGTCAGCGAAAATCGCCCGGAATTCTGCATCGCCGACCTCGCCATCATGGCGGCCGGCTGCATCACGGTGCCGACCTACACCACCAATACGACGCGTGACCATCAGCATATCCTGACCGACAGCGGCGCGCGTGCGGTGATCGTGTCGACCGCCAAGCTGGCGACCACGCTGATGCCCGCGGTGCTGCGATCGCAGGTCAGCCTGGTCATTCCGATGGAGCCGATCCGCGGTGCGCAGGGCAATTATACCTGCCGCCTGTGGTCCGACCTGATCGCCGCCCATCCGGCCGATGTCGATGCCTGCGCGCTGGCCCAGACCGCCGTGCGCAGCGACCAGGCGTGCATCATCTATACCAGCGGCACCGGCGGCGCCCCGCGCGGCGTGATGCAGCATCATGGCGCGATCCTGGCCAATGTCGAAGGCGCGGGACAGGTGGTGCTGGAGGATTTTGGCTGGGGCGACGAGGTTTTCCTGTCCTTCCTGCCCCTGAGCCATGCCTATGAGCATAGCGGCGGCCAGTTCCTGCCGATGCTGCTGGGCGGGCAGATCTATTATGCCGAAGGGCTGGAGAAGCTGGCCAGCAATATCGAGGAAGCCCGGCCGACCATCATGGTCGTGGTGCCGCGCCTGTTCGAGGTGCTGCGCACCCGCATCATCAAGTCGATCGAGAAGCAGGGCAAATTCCCCACCTATCTGCTCAACCAAGCGCTGCGGATCGCCGCCAAGGAGCAGCAGGGCAAGTCGTCGATCGTCGACCTGCCGATGAAGGCGCTTTTGGCGCGCACCCTGATCCCCAAGATTCGCGCGCGGTTCGGCGGGCGGATGAAGGCGCTGGTGTCGGGCGGCGCGCCGCTGAACCCGGATGTCGGCCTGTTCTTCGAGGCGATGGGGCTGATGCTGCTGCAGGGCTATGGCCAGACCGAGGCCGGGCCGGTGATCAGTTGCAACCGCCCCGCCGCCGGCATCGCGATGGACACGGTCGGCCCGCCGCTGGACGGGGTCGAGGTCAAGATCGCAGAGGATGGCGAGATATTGGTGCGCGGCGAGCTGGTGATGCACGGCTATTGGCGCAACCCGGCCGAGACCGAGAAGGTGCTGAAGGATGGCTGGCTGCACACCGGCGACATTGGCGAGATCGACGATCGCGGCCGCATCCGCATCACCGACCGCAAGAAGGATCTGATCGTCAACGACAAGGGCGACAATGTGTCCCCACAGAAGGTCGAGGGCATGCTGACGCTGCAGCCGGAGATCGGCCAGGCGATGGTCTATGGTGATCGTCGCCCGCATCTGGTCGGCCTGCTGGTGCCGGATTCGGAATGGACGATGGAATGGGCGGCGGCCAATGGCCGGCCGATCAAGGGCATCACCGATGATCCGACCTATCTGGCGGCGCTGCGCGCGGCGGTCGACCGGGTTAATGACGATCTGTCGGTGATCGAGCGGGTGCGCCGCTTCATCTTGGCGGATGAGCCGTTCGCGATCGAGAATGAGGAACTGACGCCGTCGATGAAGATCCGACGCCATGTCATCCGCAAACGCTATCAGGACCGGCTGGACGCGCTCTATAAAGGGTAAGCGCGTCCCCGGACCTATTTTGCCGGTGCGCGATAGGGGATGAAATCGCCCAGCGCGCAATTGCCGGTGGCGATGCCGCTGACCAGATCGGCGCTGCTCGTGATGTCGCCCCGGCAATATTGCGAGCCGAAGGTGCGCACGATCATCGTGTCGCCGCGCGCCAGGCCGTTGCAGCTGCCGATCAGTTCATTCTTGTAGATGAGCTTGCGGCTGACCCTGTACAGCAGCGTATTGCCGCTGATGACGGTGAAATTGGTCTGCGGCTCGCGATTGACGCAGGTCAGCTTGTCGCCCGGCACCAGTCCGGCCAGCGCCTTGTCCATCTTGGCCGCCTGCTTCTCGGTCAGCGGTGTGGGCTCATAAGTGCCGCTGCAGGCCGCCAGCGCCAGCGGGGCCAGACATATCCATGCGCGCATCGCCTCTCTCCATCCATGTCCTTGCAAACAGGACGCCATGATAGCGCGGAATCCGTCGAGGACCGCGCCTAAAATGCGTCCTTGCCAGCGCGCCGCTCCGCCAGTTGGGCGACGTCCTGCGCGCGCATGAAGATGTTGGTGTCGCGTTCCAGCGCAATCGTCGTGGGCACTGTCGGCTCGCCATGCGCACGGGTCGCAACGACATCCGCCATGCGCGCCTGAAGCGCGGCATTGTCCGGCTCCACCGTCAGCGCGAAGCGGCCGTTGCTCTCGGTATATTCATGCGCGCAATAGACGATGGTATCGCCCGGCAGCGCCTTGAACCGCTGCATATTGGCGAACATCTGCGCCGCCGTCCCTTCGAACAGGCGGCCGCAGCCCATGGCGAAGAGCGTGTCGCCAACGAAGAGGATCGCATCATCGGCCAGATGATAGGCGATATGGCCGGCAGTATGGGCGGGGACGGCCATCACCATGGCGACATGATCGCCGATGCGGACGCTGTCCCCCTCCCCCACCTGCCGGTCGAGCGTGTCGATCTTCGCCGCTTCGGCCGCCGGGCCGGTGATGATGCAGCCGGTCGCGGCCTTGATGCCGGCATTGCCGCCGACATGATCGGGGTGCCAATGGGTGCTCCAGATCTGGTCGATGGTCCAGCCGCGTTCCGCAGCCGCCGCCAGCACGGGGTCGGCGACCGAGGGGTCGACCGCGACCGTCTGGCCGCTGGCATCATCATGCAGCAGCCAGACATAATTGTCCGAGAGGACGGGGACGCGGACGACCTGCAGCATCGGCTTACCAGGCGCCGATATTGGGCATCGACACCCAGGGTTCGGCCGGGTCGAGCCGGCCATCCTGCAGCAGTTCGACCGAGATATTGTCGGGGGTGCGGATGAAGGCCATGTGGCCATCGCGCGGCGGGCGGTTGATGGTGATGCCGGCGTCCATCAGCCGCTGGCAGGTCTCGTAAATATTATCGACCTGATAGGCGAGGTGACCGAAATTGCGCCCGCCATCATAGATTTCAGCCGGGCTGCCATCTGCCGGCGGCCAGTTGTAGGTCAGTTCCACCTGTGCATCTTCATCGCCCGGTGCGGCGAGATAGACCAGAGTGAAACGACCGGCCTCGCTGTCGAACCGCTTGACCTCCTTGAGACCGAGCAGTTCAAAAAAGGCGATGGTCTTGTCGACGTCCGTGACACGGATCATCGTGTGCAGATATTTGAGCAAGGTTTTCTCCGTTCGTCGCCATCAAGCGACGGTTCATCGGCAGATTGGCAGATATCCCCTAAATAGGACCGGGACCGGCCCGGCGGAAGAGGAAAGCGATCATGGCTCTGGAAATGCGGGACAAGGTGCTTCTGGGTTCGGCGGTGGTACTGGCGATCGGCGTGGTCGCGGGCGGCTATCTGCTGGGTGACGGCCTCAAGCGCGCCAGGGCGGCGGACCGGTCGGTCACGGTGCGGGGCCTGGCCGAGAAGGACGTGACCGCCGACCTTGCCACCTGGTCGATCAGCTATTCGGCGACCGGCACCGACCTGCCGACGGTGCGCGCAGAGATCGACGCCAATACCCGGGAACTGAAGGCCTATTTCGCCAGCCTGGGGTTCAAGCCCGATGCGCTGACCCCGGTTGGCGCGGGCGTGAACCAATATCTCAACAATGGCATCAACAATATCACCATCACCCAGCGGTGCTGCTGCGCACCACCGATATTGCCCGCGCCCAGCGGGCCGTCGCGCAGCAGTTCGACCTGGTCCGGCGCGGCGTGACGCTGCAGGAAGGATCAGGGATGCGCTACAGCTTCACCAGACTCAACGACCTCAAACCCCCGATGGTGGCGGCGGCGACACGCGATGCGCGCGCGGCGGCCGAGCAGTTCGCCAAGGATTCAGGGGCCGGCGTCGGCGGTATCAAGAGCGCGACCCAGGGCTATTTCTCGATCGACCCGCGCGACGGCGAGGGTGGCGACGGATCGAGCGACACGCCCTACAAGAAGGTGCGCGTCGTCACGACCGTGGATTTCTACCTGAAATAGCGGCTCAGTTCGCCGGAGGTGATGCCGGCGCCGGCAGTCGGCCCAGATTGTCGGCCGCTGCCTTGCCGGCCGGCGCATCCGGCGCCAACTTCACCGCCCGCTGCCAGGCCGAGCGGGCGATGTCGGCATGGTCGGTCAGGACGGCGATATTGCCCTCCTCCAGCGCGACCGAGGCATCATCGGGCGACAATTGCACGGCGCGGGCGATATGCGCCTGGGCCAGTGCCAGTTCGCCGGTGCGGCGCGCCAGCGTAGCCGACAGCAGCCAGGCGAGCGGATCCTTGGGCGCCTGGGTCAGAGCAGTGTCGAGCGATCCGCGCGCGCCATCGACATCGCCCAGCGCCACCAGCGCGCGGGCGCGGTCGAGATGCAGTTCGCCCTTTTCCATGCCGTCGGGCAAGCCACGCGCCAGTGCCGCGTCGAAATCCTCCCGCGCCTTCTTCGCGTCGCCGCTGGCAAGGGCGGCATTGCCGGCCTGACCCCAGAGGCGCGCGCTCTGCACGATCTCGCCGCCGCGCTCGGCTTCCTCGGCGGCCTGTTCGAAGGCGACGATCGCCGGCCCCCAGCGTTCGGCCCGCGACAGGGCAAAGCCCATACAGTGGCGGGCGTAGAAGCTGCCGCCGTCGATCCGCCAATTCTGGGCGAAGGTGATTGCCTTGTCCGGCGATTCCAGCGCCTGGTCGAGGCAGGCCTGGAACGGTCCGGCAAATTTGGCCGGGACCGGGATGCGCCCGTCGGCGTCCGGCGCCGAACGGGCGGCCGCGGCCTGCTGCACTGACGCTGCGGAGGCGGCGGCCGCGGCGGCATCCTCCTTCTTCTTGCGGCTGTTGCGCATCACCGCCTCGATCTCGGGATCATAGGCCTGCATGAACATCAGGAGGGGGAGGATGACGGGCATCAGCGATTGTCCAGAAGAGCAGCGACGGTGCGGATCAGCAGGGCGATGTCGCCGTCGCGGGAAAGGCGATGGTCGCCATCCTTAATGAGCAGCGCCTGCACATCGGATGAACGCAGCCGATCGGCCGTGCGCAACGCGATTTCCCAGGGGACATCCGTATCGCACTGGCCCTGGAGCAGCCGGACCGGGCAGTCGATCGCGATTGCATCGTCCAGCAGGCGATGCGCCTGACCGGACTGCCAGAAATCCAGCGTCGTTACATAGGGATGGTCGCCATAGGGCGTGGGTTCCTCGATCCGCCCCTCGGTCGCCAGCAGCGCCTTGTCGGCATCGGTAAAACCCCACTCCGTGAAGTCGGGCGCGGCGGCGATGCCGACCAGTCCCATGATGCGTTCCGGGCGCGCCAGCGCGATCAGCAGCGCCAGCCAGCCGCCCATCGACGATCCGACCAGCAGCAGCGGCCCCTGCGTCAGCCCGTCGATCAGGGCCAGAGCATCGTCACGCCAACTGGCGAGCGTACCATCCTCGAACCGGCCCTCGCTGGCGCCGCAACCGGCATAGTCGAGCCGCAGCATCGCCCTGCCCTGCTCGGCGGCCCAGGCGTCGAGCGCGAGCGCCTTGCTGCCCTCCATGTCGGACATGTAGCCCGGCAGGAAGATGATGGTCGGCCCCTGCCCCGGACGATGGCGATAGGCGAGGCGCAGCCCGTCGGCACGCGCAAGAAATTGGGGGGAAGATTCGGGCGCGTTCAAGTTTCAAAGGCTCCATCGCTGTGGACCGGGGCACGGCATGGCCCCGGATTGCCATGTTTTGACGGCAAAAATAGCCCTTTCCCGTGAAAGTTCAAAAAAAACGCATTGCCGCGTTGACAGGTCTGGAGGCCGCCGTTAGAGGCGCACTCCTACCCCGTGCCCAGATGGCGGAATTGGTAGACGCACCAGCTTCAGGTGCTGGCGATCGCAAGGTCGTGGAGGTTCGAGTCCTCTTCTGGGCACCAGCACTTCTCAAGTGCTTGAAATCTCTCGGGGATCGTCCGAAAAACGGTCCCCAGAGAGCATCTGCTACCCCAAACTGCTACGGGAAAATGGCCCATCATCAGGCCGAAAATCCCGGAAAACCGTGCTTGTTGAGGGCCGTGTTTGCTACGGTAAGCTGCTACGGGATTTGCCCCGTGGCGTGCTTCGACGGGGGCAAAAACTCTACTATCGGCACACCGTCCCGGTGGACGCCCAGCGGCTGCTGAATCGGCTCGAAATCTGGCGCCGTTGATTTCCGCTGAGAAGTGACCCGGGTTTTCCATCGAGAAGTGACCCGTCTGCGGATTATGTTTCGGGTGTCATGGGTGGGTCAACTCGTGGTTTTCTCCTTTGGGTTCTGGCCTGCTTGGCAGAGCTGTTTTTGAAGCGGAAGCTATCGTTGCCGGTCTCCAGGATATGGCAGTGATGGGTAAGCCGATCGAGAAGCGCCGTGGTCATTTTGGCGTCGCCGAACACGGTGGCCCATTCGCTGAAGCTCAGGTTTGTGGTGATGATGACGCTGGTGCGCTCGTAGAGTTTGCTCAGCAGATGGAAGAGCAGCGCGCCACCTGAAGCACTGAACGGCAGATATCCAAGCTCATCCAGGATAACGAGATCGGAGTGCAGGAGGCGATTGGCGATCTGACCGGCCTTGCCCTGTGCTTTTTCCTGCTCGAGCGCATTGACCAGTTCGACCGTCGAGAAGAAGCGGACGCGCTTTCGATGATGTTCGATGGCCTGGATGCCCAGCGCCGTTGCCACATGGCTCTTGCCGGTGCCAGGACCGTCGACCAGCACGATATTGTCGGCGATGTCGATGAAGTCGCAGCGATGCAACTGACGCACCAGAGCTTCATTGACCTCGCTACTGGTAAAGTCGAAGCCGGCCAGATCGCGATAGACAGGGAAGCGCGCGATCTTGAGCTGATAGGCCACAGATCGAACCTCCCGTTCTGCTGTCTCGGCTTTGAGCAACTGGGAGAGGATCGGGATGGCGGCTTCGAACGCTGGAGATCCCTGTTCCATAAGATCGGTGACGGCCTGTGCCATGCCATGCATCTTGAGGCTGCGGAGCATGACGACGATGGCGCCGCTGGCAGGGTCATGACGCATGACGCTTCTCCTTGCGCAGATCATCATAGCGTTCGACATTGGCCATCGGCTCGCTGACCAGCTTGAGCGCCTGGGGCGCCGTCACCGGCGGCGTGGAGATCGGTTTTCCGTCGACCAGCCTATAGAGCAGATTGAGGATATGGGTCTTGGTCGGAACGCCAGCCTCCAGCGCCATGGTGACCGCCGTCAGCACCAGTTGCTCATCATGATGAAGAACCAGCGCCAGTATTTCGACCATTTCCCTGTCGCCGCCGGGATTGCGCAACAGATGTCGCTGCAGACGCTGGAACGCATCGGGTAGCTCAAGGAAGGGCGCTCCGTTGCGCAGGGCGACGGGTTTGCGCTGCACGACCGCCAGATAATGGCGCCAGTCATAAACCGTATGACCTGGACCGTCGTGAGAGCGGTTGATGATGCGCTGATGTGCGCAGATTGGCTGCCCCTCGGCGACGACCTGAAAGCGATCAGGATAGACGCGCAGGCTGACAGTGCGATTGGCGAAAGAGGCCGGTACGCTGTAGCGATTGCGCTCAAAGTGGATGAGGCAGGTCGGCGATACCCGTTTGCGATATTCCACAAAACCATCGAAGGGCCTGCCCGCAACCATCAGACACTCAGATTCATCGGCCCGGGCATTGGCAACCGATCCGGGTTCGATCCCGTGAGGGATGTCCTCCCATAACGCCTTGCAGCGCTCCTCCAGCCACAGGTTCAGCGCATCAAGGCTCTCAGCCTGCGGCGTGGGTTGCCACAGACGGTGCCGCGCATCCTGGACATTCTTCTCGACCTGCCCCTTTTCCCATCCCGCAGCCGGGTTACAGAACTCAGCTTCGAACAGATAGTGGCTGACCATCGTCAGGAAGCGTGCGTTGACGGTGCGTTCCTTGCCACGCCCGACCTTGTCGACGGCCGTGCGCATATTGTCATAGATACCCCGGCGCGGCACGCCGCCCAGCACGCGGAAGGCGTGATTATGGGCGTCGAACAGCATCTCATGGGTTTGCAGAAGGTAGGCGCGCACGATGAATGCCCGGCTGTAACTGAGCTTGAAATGCGCAACCTGCAGCTTGGTCCGAACCCCGGCAATGATTGCCCAGTCCTCACTCCAATCAAACTGGAAAGCTTCCCCGGCGCGAACGACAGGGGCACGAATGTCCCACGCCCGCCAATCTGTTGCTGGCGCCGATAATCTTCGCGCCAGTCGCGAGCAAAAGCGGCAACCCGATTGTAGGATCCTTCATAACCCAGGCTCACCAGATCGGCGTGAAACTGCTTGATCGTGCGCTTCTGCTTGCGCGATCGGCCCATCTCGCGCCGCAGCCAGGCCGCCAGATGCTCAGCAAATGGGTCCAGTTTGCTTGGTCGATCCGGCACCTTGAACCGCGGATCGATCGTCTCGGACCGCAAATATTTGCGGATCGTGTTGCGTGATAGTCCGGTGCGCCGCGCTATCTCCCGGATCGGTAGATGATCGCGAAAATGCCAGCGCCGGATAACGCTCAATAACGCCATGTCCAACACTCCATATACCCTCGCTTGTCAAAGCCAGGGACGAGTTCAACATGGGTCAATTCTCAGTGGAAATTTACGCCCTACCCGGGTCACTTCTCAGCGGAAATCAACACCGTGGCCATCAATGATGATTGCTGCCGGGAGAATCTGTGTCTGGTGGGTGATACCAGCATCTCGAGCGCCTGGGTGGTGCGCGAACTCGACATGCTGGTGCGCCTCCATGGCAAACCGGCCTGCATTGTCAGCGACAACGTCCTGGGTCACGAAGGAAAGCGAGATTTGGTCAACAGATCTCTATGCGCCGGCATTGAGCGGCGAGGCATGCATTCTGAGCCAGATGGCTTCCACCGTCAACGGGATCGCTCCCTGCCATAGCAAACACAGGATCCAGCGGCGCCGAAGCGGCCGTGGTCCTCACCGTCCTTAGAACGAGATACGCACCCAGGTGGAAGGCCCGAACATTATCTACAGGGTCGCTTTCGCGCCCTCACGGCACTTGCAGAGAGGGGTCCTTCCACCTGGCATCCGACCGTTCAAGGAACGGTCGGTACTCTGTCCCCGTCTTGATGACGGCATGGGCAACGCGCGCCATCTTGGCGGTGAGCGCCGTCATCGCCTTGCGGCGACGATCGGCATCATCCGCGTGCCCGGCAGTGTATCGTCCGAGCTTGTCGCGGAAACTGTTGTTGCGCTGACGTGCGGCGACCTGGGCAGCCATCCAAAAGGTCCGCCGCAATCGCGCATTACCGTACTTGGACAGCATCGTGCGGCCTCGGAATGTACCGGACTGCCGGGTCGCAAGATCAAGACCGCAGAACTTCAGGAACTGACGGTGATGGCTGAAGCGGCGTAGATCGCCTGCCTCGGCGAGAATGGTCAACGCATTGATGGGCCCAATGCCGGGGATCATGCGCAGAAGCTGATAATCGCGGTTTTCGGCCAGCATGGCATGCGCCGTTCGCTCGATCTCGTCGCGCTGCCGGATCAGGTTGCGTGCTTGGGCGATCACCATGCGGAACATAGCGATCGAGACGGAATCCTCGTCGACAGGTAGCGCCACGGAGGCGCAGGCGGTCTCGTAGATATCGTTGATCAGCCGGGCTTTGGACACTTTGCGGCCGACCAAGTCCCATGCTTCGCGGGAGAAAGTCTCCTGGCCGAGCACAGTCATGCTGGCTGGAGTCGGGAATCGTTCGAGCAGAGCAAGGAACCAGTCGGATCGGCTGTTGCCAGCGAAGCGTTCAATCTCCGGGAAATAGAGCGGCAGGTAGTGGGTCAGGATGCGATGCCATGTCTGCGTCTTAGCCTTGGAGATCGCCTCGTGCGTTTTCGACATCTCCTGCAGGTCGTTGATCCCGGCGGCGAGCGGATCGACGTATCGCTGGGTGGCGCCAATCCGCAGCATGTGCAGGATCACTTGCGCATCCTTGGAATCGTTCTTGTCCCAGCCATTGTGCAGAGCCTCGCGCGTTCGAGCCAAGGCAACGGACGAGATCAAGCGCAACTCGAAGCCGGCGGACAGCAGGCGATGCGCCAGCGTGCGATGGTAGTTACCAGTAGCCTCGAAGCCGACGATGATCGGACGCCCGATGTCGCTAAGATCCGTGGCCAGGCGATCATAATCTGCCTTTGTCGCCATCACCGTCATGCGACGTCGGGGTCCGCCTTCTGGACGTTCGATCAGGACCTCCTGGCGGTGTTTGGACATATCGATGGCTACCAGCACGGCGTCGGTGGGATTAGAGCTACGCTTGGTCATGGTCGGTCTGTCTCCAAAGGGTTGAGTCGACAACTTCACTTTAGAGACCTGCGGGCCGATCATGACCGCCTTGATGAAGCCTGCGGGCGCTACGCGCCCTTGCCTTCATCAAGGCAGTGCGCCCCTTCGAGGGGCCGCTTCCCAATGTGCTATGGCACCGAATTCACCAGTCGGGCGATCCTGGAATGGGCGGGCAAGAACCGGGTCGAATGGCATTACATCGATCCCGGCAAGCCTCAGCAGAACGGGTTCATCGAGTCCTTCAACGGCTCGCTGCGCGATGAGCTGCTCAATGAGGAACTGTTCGACAGCCTGGCCGATGCCCGCCGGAAGCTGGCGATCTGCCGCTACGACTACAACAATGTCCGGCCCCACTCATCTTTGGGAAACCGGACGCCTGCACAAACGCGTCGAGCCTTCGTGCAGGACGAGACCATCATGCCCGACGCGCTTGTGCAGGCGTCCGGGCCGTCTATTCAACCCCAAGACTCTCGTTATGACCGAGGGACTGCCGGGGGCAGGTCACTCCCTGCAAGACATTTGCGGGTGCAATTTCCAAAACCGCCGCCGGGGGGGGGGGGGATCAACTGCCTTGATCCGGCCGGATTTGGCACGGTGACTATAACGAAGGCCATCACCATCTATTGCCCGGGTGCCAGCAATGGCGGCATCACTAACCCTGGCACAACTGGTATCATCGTCAATGCAGGCGCGAGCGACGATGTGATTGCAGTTGGCCTTGATATTGAAGGCAGTGTTTCAGGCATAAGTGGCATTCGCTTCCTGGCGGGGGGCTCCCTGAATGTGCAGGATGTTTCAATTCGTAATCAGAATAATAACGGTATTGGTTTCGCGCCTAGCACATCGGCTTTTCTGTCTGTGATAAACTCATCAATCATCAGCACAGGAATAATTGGGGCCACTAGGCTCAGGACCCATTAATTGCGGTTCAGATGCGAATGCTTGGGATGCTTGGCGTGTAGGGCATTGGCCATGTTTCTGTTTGATGGGCGAGTGTCGGATAGGCTTTGCACCGGGGATGTATAATAATCGCCAGTGACGTGATGTGTTAGAATGGCTGATTGATCTGAGAGGCGTGATCTGATTCAGACTCCGTAAGGAGATCGAATGTGAGCGACCTATACTGGCTGACGGATGAGCAGATGGCACGTCTTGAGTCCTATTTTCCAAAAAGCCATGGCAAGCCCCGCGTTGATGATCGACGGGTGTTGAGCGGCATCATCTTCGTAAATCGGAATGGGTTGCGCTGGCGGGATGCTCCCCAAGCCTATGGGCCGCACAAGACGCTTTACAACCGCTGGAAGCGGTGGGGTGACAAGGGCGTTTTCCTTCGGATGATGGAAGGTCTGGCAGCGCCTCAGGCTGCGGAGCGCAAGACGGTCATGATCGACGCGACCTATCTCAAGGCCCACCGTACGGCATCGAGCCTTGCGGTAAAAAAGGGGGCGCGGGACGCCTGATCGGACGCACGAAAGGCGGCATGAACACCAAGCTTCATGCCGTTACCGATGCGAACGGCCGCCCAATCAGTTTCTTCATGACCGCAGGGCAGGTCAGCGATTACATCGGTGCCGCCGCCCTGCTGGACGAACTCCCCAAAGCCCAATGGCTGCTCGCCGATCGTGGCTATGATGCCGACTGGTTCCGCGATGCTTTGCAGGAAAAGGGCATCACCCCCTGCATCCCGGGTCGCAAATCCCGCAACAAGGCCGTCAAACACGACAAGCGCCGCTACAAACGGCGCAACCGCATCGAGATCATGTTCGGGCGTCTCAAGGACTGGCGACGGGTCGCGACACGCTATGACCGGTGCCCCAATGCCTTCTTCTCGGCCATCGCCCTCGCTGCCACCGTCATCTTCTGCCTCTGATCAACGAGTCCTGACCCTAGCAAGTTTTGGAACAAGCGCTGGTCTATTGGTTAGAAATTCATCCATATATGGTAATGGAGGTGGTGTTTCACCGTTATCCGGTTCCGCCATTGTTTCATACGGAAACAATAGGATGAATGGCAATAATGGTAATGATGGCGCGTTTACGTCTATTATCGGACTTAAATAATCGGATAGACCCCGGTTCACCATGAATGGTGGGCCGGGTATCTATTTTCGGCGCAACCATCCATTCGGGTTATAGGTCGCGTTGGTCCCGTAAAAATCACAGAGCTCTGTATCGACACTATAATGTGTCCCCTCCTTCGCCAGAAAATCGGCGACTGCGCGGTTGGGTCCATTTTGATATTGGCGATAATTTTCACCGCTCAAATGTTCGACTATGCCGTCTTCCACGACGATATAATCACCAACATCAAGGCGGTTATGGAAAAATTCCAGCGTCGCCATGGAATGATGGTAAAAGTGGCTGCTGTCCTCCACTACAAGCCAAGGACGGGGCAGTGTGGCTAATAGTGTATCCGGCAAACTATTGCCCAATGCTGCCGCATCGCCTTGGATCACCATGATTCTGGGGTCTGCAAAATCGACTTCGGGCGCGATGTCGAGCGCAATGACATGCGGATGCTCGATGCCATGACAGCGCATCATGTCCGCAAACCACAACGCAGAACCACCGAATCGACAGCAAATTTCTATGACTGTTTTTGGCTTTAGTCGCGATAATAGTTGAAGATATAAGCCAATATCAAATGGATTTTTGAGGAATCTTACACCGCGATAGACAGTCTGCATCACGCCATGTTGCATTCGATCAAGAATATGCGTGGATATGCTTGTATCGAAGCTGCGCAAATTGTCCGTCGTCGAAACATTTGGCACAGATGGGATCGTGGATTAGCGGAGAGCGGGCCTCGTCTGGGGCTTGATGTTAGGCGGCGAGCTTGCGGTGAAGCAAGCGGCGATGTTCGATGGTCTTTCGCTTGATGGTTTCGCGGCGCCTGATGATGGCGGGAGCCCTGCCGAAGTAGGCGTCTGCCGGGGTCACGTTGCTCAGGCTCTCGTGGTAGCGCTGGTGATTGTAGTGCTCCACGAACGCCTCGATCTGGGCCTCGAGGTCGCCGGGCAGGAAGTAATTCTCCAGCAGGATGCGGTTCTTCAAGGTCTGGTGCCAGCGCTCAATCTTGCCCTGAGTTTGCGGATGCAACGGGGCTCCGCGAACGTGGCTCATCTGCTGGGCCTCGATGTACTCGGCGAGTTCGCCCGCGATGTAGCCGGGGCCGTTGTCCGATAACAGCCGGGGCTTGTGCAGCACCGTGGCACTATCGCAACCCGAGGCCTTGAGAGCGAGGTCGAGCGTGTCGGTGACGTCCTCGGCGCGCATGTTGGTGCACAGCTTCCAGGCGATGATGTAGCGCGAATAGTCGTCGAGCACGGTCGAAAGGTACATCCAGCCCCACCCGATGATCTTGAAGTAGGTGAAGTCTGTCTGCCACATCTCGTTCGGCCGGGTGGTCTTCGTGTGGAACTGGTCGGCGGCCTTGATCACGGTATAGGCCGGACTGGTGATCAGGTCGTGCGCCTTCAACAGGCGGTAAACCGTGGCCTCCGACACGAAGTAGCGCTTCTCGTCGGTGAAGCGCACGGCCAGTTCGCGGGGGGAGAGTTCGGTCGCATCAAGCGCCATCTCGACGATCTGCTCGCGGACATCCTCGGAAATGCGGTTCCACACCCGGCCTGGCGCACAGGGGCGATCCTCCAGCGATTCGGGGCCGCCTTCGAGGAAGCGATCATACCAGCGGTAGAACGTCCGGCGGGGAATGCCGAGCTTATCCAGCGTGTGCTTGGCGGGCAGGTGCGACTGCTCGACGATCCTGATGATCTCCAGCTTTTCTGCGGCAGGGTACCTCATTCGTCGTCGCCCCCATCCGCGATCATGCTTTTTTTGAGCAGACGGTTTTCCAGCGTCAGATCGGCCACGCATTCCTTGAGGGCACGGGCTTCGCGGCGCAGGTCCTGAACCTCGCCCGTTGTCGCACTGCGGGCGGTGTCACCGGCAAGACGGCGCTTGCCGGCTTCCATGAACTCCTTCGACCAGGTGTAGTAGAGGCTCTGGGCAATGCCTTCACGCCGGCACAGTTCGGCGATGCTGTCCTCGCCGCGCAATCCGTCGAGCACGATGCGGATCTTGTCTTCGGCCGAGAAATGCCGCCGCGTCTGTCGGCGAATATCCTTCACCACGGCTTCGGCAGAGGCCTTCGTCGGCGATTTTCGCAAGGAGGGTTTGGGCTTCATCTGCGTTCCTTCGTCACTACGACGAAGCCCAAACCCTCCTTAAATCTCAACCCATAATCTGTGCCATGGGTGCTGACGCCGGACAATGCTGGAACGGACGGTAGATTTTGAGTATTTTCGGGACTGGCTGGTCGAGGGGCTGGGTTATAGCGATGGGGGCAAGGGTGGTCGTCCGCCGTTCGATCCAGTGCTGATGTTCAAGATCCTGGTTCTACAGGCGTTGTATTCGCTGTCCGACGAAGCGACCGAGTTCCAGATCAAGGACCGGCTATCGTTCCAGCGTTTCCTGGGCGTGGGGCTGGAAGGCACCGTGCCCGATGCCACCACGGTTTGGCTGTTCCGCGAACGGCTTGTGAAGGCCAAGGCGATCGACCGGCTATTCGCGCGCTTCGATGCCGCGCTCAAGGACCGGGGATATCTGGCCATGGGCGGTCAGATCATTGATGCCACCGTCGTGCCCGCGCCCAAGCAGCGCAACACCCAGGAGGAGAAAACGGCGATCAAGGAAGGCCGCATCCCCAAGGACTGGACGCCGGCCAGGGTTCGGCAGAAAGACCGCGATGCGCGCTGGTCGATCAAATATACCAAGGCCAAGGCCCAGGAAGGCGCCGATCCCAGGGCGACAAAACCGGTCGATCTGGCCATTCCGATGTTCGGCTATAAAAATCATATCGGCATAGATCGGACTCACGGCCTGATCCGCACCTGGGATGCGAGCGCCGCCAATGCCCATGATGGGGCGCGACTGCCCGATCTGATCAGCAAGGAGAACACCGCCTCGGGCGTTTGGGCCGATACCGCCTATCGATCGAAGAAGAACGAGGCATTCCTCGCGAGGGGCATGTTCACCAGCAATATCCACCAGAAGCGCTTGCCTAGGCGGCCGCTGCCTGAACGGATAGCCAGAGCCAATGCAAGGCGCTCAAAGGTACGCGCCGCCGTTGAGCATGTCTTTGCCGGACAGAAACACCGCATAAGCCTCGTCATCCGTACCATCGGCATCGCTCGTGCCAGGATCAAGATCGGCATGGCCAACCTGGTCTATAACTTCCAGCGCCTTGCATGGCTCGAGGGCAGAACTACGCCTGCATGACATGGAATTGGCGTCCCGAACTCGGCCGATACCGCGATCACGCCGCCAATGCAGCCGAAACGCCGCCTTTCATCAGCGCCGCGTGCCCCTTCCTACGCCATCAGACCAAAATCACCCGGTTATTCGAGGTGTCCATGTGTTCGACGATCAGAAATCCCGCATGGGCCTGTTCGTGCGCACTGTTGGCTTCAAGAGGGCAGAAATGAAGATCGGCTTGGCAAACCTCGTCTACAATATCAGGCGCTTCCTGTATCTCGAACGCATCAACGCCACCTGACACTGGCCAGTGAAGGTCCGATCTCCCTTCGGACGGCAGAGACACCGCGAATCGCGGGATCAAATCACGCCCTGCCGGGAATGATCAGCCCGAAATGCCCTCAAAACACAGTTCTTCGATCCCTCCACATGTTCGACACGGGATCGGATTACGGATTTTCCGGCGTTGGACCGCCGGGTACGGGTGGGCATGTCGCGATGCGGTGGCTTCTTGTGATGGACCTTCGATACGAAGCCATGGCGCTCCATGAAGCCCTCATTCGCCCCTGAACGATAGGCCGTGTCGGCCTAGACACTGGAGCCGGTGTTGCTGCGATCGAGCAGCCCCTCTCGCAGGCGGGCGCCGTCATGCGCACTGGCGTCGGTCGCTTTCCAGCGTCTGATCAGTCGGAAGCGACAGTCGATGGATATGTGGTTCTTGTACCCGAATGCCGGGATCGCGAGGTCCATCGCCGGCATCGAGCCATCGTCTCTGGGCTTCGCCTTCGTGAACTTGAGCGTCCAGCGCGCATCGCGGTCCTTGCGGCTGAGTTTGGCGGGCTTGTCCTTCCAGTGCTCCGGGATACGCCCGGCCTTGATCTCCGCCTTCTCGGCCGCCGTGTTGCGCTGACGCGGAGCCGCGACGAGCGAAGCATCGAGGATCTGCCCGGACATGGCGATATAGCCCGCGCCCCGCAGCATCGCATCGAACCGGCGAACAGGGTGGCGATGGCACCGGCTTTGGTGAGCCGCTCCCGAAAGAGCCAGATCGTCTTGGCGTCGGGAACACGATCCGAAAGGCCCAGGCCGAGGAAGCGCATGAACGAAAGCCGATCGTTGATCAGATACTCAGTTCGCTCATCTGACAAGGTGTTGATCGTCTGGATTACCAGGATCTTGAACATCAGAACCGGATCGATCGGCGGGCGGCCACCCTTGGTCCCATCCGAATAGGCCACCGTCCGCTCCAGATCAGGCCGGAACTGCTCAAAATCCACTGCCCGAGAAAAGGCCTCCAACTGATCCCCCAGATCGCTCAGCCGGGAAAAACGTTCCTCAACATCGAAAAATCCCCGCTGATCCACCCTACGTTCCTCGCTCACATTACGAGAAAAACAGAATCATATCCGCACCCTCAGCGCCAGAGGTTCTTCGAACCGTCCGTCTCCTGCCGTTGCATCAGCAGGGCGTTCTTCTCGGCCTCGCTCAGCCCTATGCGCGGTGGGATCGCCATGCTCAGGATGAATCAGAATGCCCTTCAGGCCGCACCCCTTTTCTGCCAACCCAGTGAGTAGTTTCACTTGGCCTTGAGGTCAGGGTGTGTCGGCGAATGGTTTGTCATATGTGCCTGCGGCCGTCAGCACGCCTGGCGAAGCAAGCGACTGATAGGAACGGGGGCCGATCGTTCGCAATGTGACGCTGCGGTCGAAAATCTTTGCGGATTGCGATGTTGACGCTTTTACATCGATGGGCAAAAATATGTTGTCATAGGTCGTGTCACTCAGAACATTCAACGCATTGACCACTTGCAAACCGATGCTGGTAGGGGTTCCACCCTGCACATAGCCTGGTCTGAAATTTATCCTGGCTGCTGCGCCGTCGATGCGACAGGCCGGCATGTTCTTTCGTGAACCGTCATTGCGGCCATAAATATCCAGGATACCGCCTGTTATTGACAAAATGACACGCGCATCTGTGTGTATATCACACCAGGATCCCGCAGCGAAGATACCATGAAAGCCGGTGATGGATATCATATGTGTACCCTGGCCACCGAAATCGAAAGCGGGCAGCGCTTGGCCAAGGTCGCGTGAAGTGAGAATATAGCCATTTCCGCCCGACATGGATAATATGATGCCGCCATCGCCGTGGGTGCGCACGATCTGCGCTATCTGGTCATAGCGTTCGTTGCTCATGGTGCCGACATTATACAGGCCGCGCACAATATCTATGGCGCGGGCATAGCCGAAGTTGAAATTATCACTGGGAGCCCAGCCATCTATGCTGCCTGGTCCGCCATCTGGTCTGTTTTTAACATCGATCAGGCGAATGGTGCCATTTTTGGCGGTCCACGCGGCGAGCATGGCTTTGTTGGCAAAAACCGCAGCGCGCTGGTAGACACCAGGGCTATAGATGTTGCCGCGTTCAAATATCGTTTCGGGCGCTATTCCGTGCAAATCATAGACAATATGGACTGCATATATTCGATTGTCTGTTATGCGACCGTCACCGATAACGCTGGAAGGGCCAGTGCTGAAGAAATCAAAGGCGTTGACGACGACCGATCCTTTGATTGTCCAATCTGCACTTTCCTTTAAGATCTTGATCATCGGCGGTCGAACCACCGGTGTCAGCCCTGTACCGGTCTGGCGGGGATCGTATAAAACCACATCTTCCAGAATCCAGCCGCTTCCACTAGGCGCGAACAACGATTCCTGGTTTGAATCATGAGCCAGTACATGGCCCCAGGTGGCAGGAATGTCAGAATTGCGTGTATAAGGAGCGATGGGGCCGCGAATGGTTACTCCACTATTGTCAAGGCTGCCAGTGATACGGAAACACCCTTCCCCACCGATGGCGCGCTTGGTCTTGCGGGCCTGAGCGATGGCGTCGCGATAGGCTTGAGTATCATCTGCTACACAGTCACCCACGGCCCCGAACATGTGAGGGTCGACCGTATCTGCGCTACGGTAAGTGCCACTCGCGTCTATGCACCCGATCGATACGCTGCCAGATGTCGCACCGTCCTGGACATAGACGGTACGACAGCCTTTTTCCTGACTGATCGCCACTTTCTGACGGCCCTGCTGCGCACTTGCGGAAGCAGAGCCCTGCAAAAACAGGCAAAGCAGAATTAGCAACGGCTTCATCATGGCAACATATCGCGAAGCCAGACGGGGGTACAAGCCGGCGCGGCAGAGGCTGGACGATTTCTCAATTGCAGCTGTTTACCACGACCGATTTTCATTGATGCCATGGCGCATATAGTGGACGAGTGGATCCATCCCTGATTCCAGCACATCAGGGAAACGTGCAAGATATGCTGCTCCGTTGAACAGTCCGTCCTTTTCCACCATGCGCCTTTCCCGCTTCTGTCGCTGCTTTGCAGGCAAAAATATCCACCACATCGGTCTGTGTTTCAGCTTTAGGCTGACCTTGCGAAGCCATTCCGTGCGATCATTGGAAGATTCCACCAAATGGCGTTGATGCTCAACGTCCATTTCAGTTCTATTCAATTTTTCCAATAAGATTTCATTATCCCTTTTTAATTGAGATAATGCACCATTATCCTGATTTCTATCGGATATAATTTGTTGAATTTTATGATTTACATTGTCTATTATATTTGATTTCATATCTATGATGATATTGAGCCTTTCAATCTGGCTCTCTGCCGCGCCGCGTTCCTGGGCGTTGGCTTTTATAATCGCTTCCAGAACACTCATTTTATGAGAAATAATGGAAACATCATTATTCTTTTCGTTCAGTAATAATTTAAGGCCGTAAATTTCTTCTTTGGATTCAATAATATCGTTCAGATATTTATCGACTCCAGCTTCTAGATCGCGCTTCTGTTGCTCAAGATAAACGACTTTACGCTGCTCATCACTGACAGCCGATTGTAACTGCGCTTCATGCAGGCGATGCGCATCGACCTCTGCCCAGGCCTGGGCAGCCTCCTCCTGCCGCTGGATCAAGGCGCTTTCGAACATGCTGATGCGTCCACGCAACTGCTGTTCCAACCTGCGCTGGCTTTCCTCCTGTTGCAGGGCTAGTTCATATTGGCGTTCCAGATCAGCCCGGATGGCTTGCATTGCGGCATTGGCCTGATCTGCCTCGTGCTGCGTGTCTTTGCAGGTTTTGTCTAGCGCACTTAATCGATCGCCAAATTGTTTTTCGATTTCGCGCTTTTGATCTTCCTGCACTATTGCCTGTATCGCGGCGGCTTCACGTTCTCGCTCCAGATCGGCCCTGATGGCTTCCAGCGCGGCGTTCGCCTCATCTGCTTCGCGTTGTTTGTCCTGATATACACTGTCGAGTGCATTGAGCCGATCAGCAAATTGCTTTTCGATTTCGCGCTTCTGCTTTTCATGCTCGGCTGCCTGTGTCGCGGCGGCTTCGCGCTCGTGCTCCAGATCAGCCCTGATGGCTTCCATTGCGGTATTGGCCTGATCTGCCTCGCGCTGCTTGTCCTGATATGCGCTGTCCAGTGCACTCAGTTGATCGCCAAACTGTTTTTCGATTTCGTGCTTCTGTTCGGCGGCTTGTGCCGCGGCGACTTCGCGTTCGCGCTCCAGATCGGCCTTGATTGCATCCAGCGCAGAATGAAGCTGATCGACTTCTCGCTGTTTTTCCTCACGTTCGGCGACCGCCTGTGTGCCAGCGTTGCGCTCACCTTCCAAAAGGGCCAGGGTTTCGACCAGCGCGGCTTGGGCCTGGTCTGTTTCGCGCTGCTTGTCTTGACATGCTCTGTCCAGCGTGTCCAATTGACTGAACAGCAATTCCGCTTCGCGCTGCTTTTCGTCTTTTTCAAGTGCCAGCGCATGTGCCGTTTCCACAGAAGAATCTGCTTCAAGGCGAGTTTTAGACAGCCTGTCTTCGAGTTCCGCTACGTGGCTCCGGATATCTGTCAGTTCACGCCGGGCGATGCTTTCCGAACCATGACCATGCCCCAGTCCCACGCCTTTCGTGAGAAGTTGAGCAAAGGATGGGGAGGCGGCATTGAAGGCTAAAAGAATTTCATCCAATCTGCCGTAATCTTCTTGGTTTTCTCCTGCCTCGCTCCAGCGCAGCATGATGGCGAATACATCACGCACCCAGATCGGCATGGCGGTGGAGAGAGCTTCTTCATGTGAAAAATTTTCATGTTTTGCATCTTTAAGAAGAAATTTTGCAATCTCGCTTTCGGCTAATACAGACCTTCTGGGGAATGTTACATGCGTATTTTGCTCAATGATGCTAACCACTTTGGTCCAGTCATTGAGCAATTGTGCGAAATTCATGAAGCAACGCGCCGTGTTTCGGGTCGCGACTTCTGCTTCCAGGACATGGCGCAGCCACAGAAGCAATCCCAGGCCCGTTTCCGATCCGTCGCGCGCAGAAAGAGATGCGCTGACTTCCAGCGGATTGCGCTGGGGAAGAATGATGGCTGGTCGAATGTTGAGATGTTCAAGGACTGCCAGCCAGAATGGGGCCAGCCTGCACATGCGAGGGTCTTTCAGGACGAATAATGGGGATCGCCCATATTCGCTTTGAATCAGCTTGCACGCTCGTTCGAAGAAATCCTGATACGCTGCCGACCGTTCCCAGGACGACGTCAGCGGCAGCCAGTCATTCCAGCGGCTTCCTGCTGAGAACAGTATTTCGTCGTTGAAATTGGCTATGACCTGGGATTCCCAATGACCATTTTCATTTCCCTCGCCGGCAACCATCAGATTGTTTGGGAGATCCGCGCCGAGCAGATTCACTACCTTGGTTAACGCGCTCGTGCCAGACCTGTGCATACCCAGTATGATGACGGCATATCGCATCATGGTATCTGGAGTGCTGCCGGTTGTGTGTCGCGAATAATTTCGTGGGGCCAAGGTAATATCCCGTTCCTGTATTGATAAGAAATTAATCAACGAACATGACGAAATAATTCATTGAATATTTCAATTAATTAATGTGAATAACATTTATAAGATTCTATAGGTTCTCATAAATGCTAATCGCCTCTCCCACATCTTGAAAAACCGTTGCATTTCCATCGGCTATAACTATAGCTCTATTACAGAAATCACGTACGATCTCCGTGCTGTGTGATGCTAAAATCATAGAGCGGTCAGCACGTTTTTCAAAAAGTTCATACTGGCATTTCTTCTGAAAATTCTGGTCTCCAACCAAAATCACTTCATCTATAAGATAGCAGTCAAATTCTATTGCCAGAGAAAGGGCAAAGGCAAGACGGGCGCGCATACCCGAAGAATAGGTCTTGACCGGCATTCTTAGCTGACGGCCCAGTTCGCTGAACTCCTCGACAAAATTCTTCAGATCAGCATAATCCCGATTATATATACGGGCGATGAAACGGGCATTATCATATCCGGTCAGGCTGCCTTGAAAGCCGCCGGCGAAGCCCAGCGGCCATGACACTGACATATGCCGTTCGATTTTGCCGGAGTTGGGCATTTCAACGCCGCCGATCAATTTGATCAATGTGCTTTTGCCTGCTCCATTCCGTCCAAGAAGCGCGATACGCTCTCCGGGGTGGATGACGAAATTCACATCGCGCAGAACCGTCTTGTGATTGGAGCCGTGCTTGTATGACTTATGGATGTTCTTGCAGATAATCATTATTCGACAGTCAATGTTTTTCGCAGACGGCGACACAGTATCAGGCCAATCGATGACGCGACAATAGTGCAGGCGATAGGATTCCATATGTTGTAATAGGCGGTAATCTGATCCCCCCAGACACCTTTGCGCATCAATTCCATGGCATTCACAAATGGAGACCACATCAGATATTCTCGCATCGTCGGCGTAAGCCAGGCATTCATCGTGAACAGTCCAGAAAAAGGCAGCATGACATAGGTTGTCACAGGTATGAACTTTTCAAGAACTTCTGACATTTCGGAAAGCGGGGCAATGATCAGGCAGACCGAGAATGTGAACAACGAATAAAGCAGCCATCCAGCGATCAGCAGGCCAATATTGTCCGGTATGGGAAATGCATCCGCCAGGATCAATATGATAGCAATGAACAGATAGGCCATCATACCCCCGATGATCTCGATCAGGCATCGCACCGATATGAAATCCAGTATCTTGATCTGCCGATGATACATCAGGCTGCCATTGGCGATGAAAATGCTGACGCTGCGGGATATGCAATGGCGAAATAGTGTGATCGGAATATATCCCGTCACGACGAACGCAACGATGCTTATGCCATGTTCCGTTGGGCCATGGGTCAACCGCCAGATCATTGCGACCAGGCTCGCGAAGAGTAAAGGTTCGACCATGATCCACAGGAAACCGATATTTTCCCGACCGAAACGGGTGGTCAGTTCACGGATCATCAGCGCGTGAATGACCCGCACCTGAACGGTCCAGCCATTTCGCAATTTTCGTAAATGCGCGCCAATCATGATCAATCTTCCGGCGCGTGTTCGAGAACGCCGACCATGAACATCCAGGCGATGAAATAGAAGCAGGTGGCGGCCGCAAAGACGATCAGGATGTTGAGAAAGCGTTTGGGCAGCAATGGTGTGTCGGGGACGTTGGGGTCGACAACGCGCTCCAGATAGTATTGTTGACGTTGGGCTTCGGACCGCGCTTGAACGAGCGCGGCGTTGGCGGCGGTCAGGCTCTGGGTAGAAAATTCTTGCTCCACCAGCAGATTTTCATAGCCGCCCAGCTTCGATGCAATGCCACCGCCATCGCCTACAACCCTGTTGTCCTGTGTCTCGATCTGGGTCGAAATGGCATTGATCCGGTTGCGCAGTGCGGGGATCGAAGGATTGCCTGGCGTCAGCTTTTGCATCAAGTCCAGCTGTGCCTGCAGCGCAGCACGCTCGCCTACCATGGTGTTGGCGATTTCCAACACGCCCACGGCTTGCTTGCTGGGGTCTATCAACGCCTGAGCATTGCGATATTGTGCAAGCGCGATACGTGCCGACTTGGCGCGCGTGGTGGCAAGATCTACCTGCTTCTGCGCTTCTATAATTGCTTTGCTATGAGCGCGGCTGTTTAGGCGATTGACCAGATTTTCGCTTTGTTCAAGCAACTGACGGTTGATGAGGTAGGCGTCCTGGGGCGTATAGGCTTTGACCTTGATAACCGCCGTTCCGGCTTCCGTGTCCATATGGGCATCAACCATCCCGCTATAATATTTATAAAGGGATTCGAAGCCGTTATCCGCAAAAGGCTGCGGGAAGCGATTGAGGAAATCGGCCTGTGGGGAAGCGAACCGATCACGGATGTTCACGTCTTTTTCCAGCGCTTTCAGCGCATCGCGTGAACGCACATAGGTCAGAACCTCATTGGTCTGCTCCTGCCCACCTGACAGGCCTGTGGTTTGCACCAGGTTGGCTAGTGTTGAAATCTGTCCCTGCTTTTGCTCCGGGTTTTTTATGACAAACCGAGCTTCGGAGATATAGATGTCGGCTGCGATCATTCCGTAATAGATCGCAGCGAGCAGGGTTGGCAGGGCTACCAGCAGCAGGAACCAGCGCCGCTTTTTCACCCATTTCACAAGAGCGTTGTGCTGGGTCGAGGCTTCGCCGTCGATGGGGAACGAGGTATTGACGTTCATATATATGTGCAGTGCCTTAAGGAAACTGAGCAGCCCTGCGCTAAGGCAACATCGGCTTTCACGCAAGGCAAAGCAGAAGTTCGCCATCTTGCTGCGAGGAACTATTGTTCATTCTCTGATCGCGATGCTAAGGCGTTTTGCTGACACGCCGGCAGCCTTTCGAGACCATATCAATGCAAGTTAAAAATACCGTATATTTGATCCTGCTTGCGGGACTGGCGGGTTGCGCAACGCTTCCTTCCAGTGGTCCAACCGGCAAGCAGATTGAGAAAACCGCCGTTGAACCCGGGGATGGTTCGCCAATTCAGTTGGTCGAGATACGGACGGCAACCGATATACCGACAGCTATCAGCGATGGTTCGCCCCCCGCTCTTTTGCCTGCGACTACGCCCAGCCCCACCGACATGGTCGGTCCCGGCGATATATTGGACATCAGCATCTACGAAGCGGGCGTCACCCTGTTCGCCAGCAGCGCGAATGCAAGCCAATTGACGCAGATGACCAGCAATCCTGGCGTTCAGGTCCAGAAATTGCCGCCGACCCGGATCGACGATCAGGGCGAAATCGCCATCCCCTATGCCGGGACGCTGCACGTCGCCGGGTTGACGACGGGACAGGTCGAAACGAATATCCGCAATGCCCTGCGCCGCCTGTCGCAAAATCCCCAGGTGATCGTGACCCTGGGGGAAACGATCACCAATTCGATCATCGTCGGTGGCGAAGTGGCCAAGCCGGGCCGCCTCGTGCTGCATACCAATCGGGAAAGTCTGTCCGATGTGATTGCGCTTGCCGGCGGCTACCGGGGCAATTCGAAGGATCTGATGGCGCGCATCATGCGCGGGACATCCCATGTGGATGTCCGCATCAACGACATGGTGGAAAATCCGACGCTCGATGTGCGGATGCGTCCGGGCGATCGGTTGATGCTTGTGGATGATCCGCGGACCTATTCCATTCTTGGCGCATCGGGCCGGGTTGAGCAGGTGCCTTTCCGCCGCTCATCAGTTTCATTGGCTGAAGCCGTGGCGACCGCTGGCGGCACCAATCCCAATCTGGGCGATCCCGCGGCTATCTTCCTGTTCCGCTATGTTCGGGATGCGGAAGGCAAGGAAGTGCCGATGGTCTATCACCTCAACATGATGCAGACCGGCTCCTATTTCCTGGCCCAGAAATTCGTGATGCAGGACAAGGATGTCCTCTATTTCGGCAATGCGGCGGCCAACCAGCCCAGCAAGCTGGTCCAGCTCATCAGCCAGCTTTTCTCGCCGGTTCTGACCGTGACCAGCGCGGTGTCGGTGATCCAGAACAGCAACAACCGATAAAAACACCGGGTCGCACTTTTCAGGAGAAATTATGGAAGTCCAGACCTACGATATTGCCGGCGTGACGTTATTGACGCCCCGCCATATCGGCGACGAACGCGGCTATTTCGCGGAAACCTTCCGCGCCGATCTGTTTGCAAAGCATATCGATGACTACAGCTTCGTGCAGGATAATGAATCCCGCAGTGCAAAGGTCGGCACGATCCGTGGCCTGCATTTTCAGAGCGAACCCCATACGCAAGGGAAACTTGTGCGCTGCACCGCAGGCGCGCTGTTCGATGTCGCGGTCGACATCCGCGCCGGGTCGCCCACCTACGGCCAGTGGGTCGGCGAAACGCTCACCCCCGACAATGGCAAGCAGCTCTGGGTGCCACCGGGCTTCGCGCATGGCTTCTGCTCGCTCGAACCCGACACCGTCATCTGCTACAAGGTGACCGGCAGCTACTATAATGTCGATTGTGACAAGGGCCTCGCCTGGGATGATCCGGCGATCGGTATCCAGTGGCCCGACGTCGCCGACGCAGACACTCTTTCCGCCAAGGACCGCAAGCAGCCTCTTCTGGCCGAGCTTCCTGCCTATTTCAGCTGGAGCAAATAACCCATGCGCGTGATCGTTACCGGCGGTGCCGGCTTCATCGGCTCTGCCCTCGTCCGCTATCTGGTGCTGGAAAAGGGCTATGACGTCCTCACCATCGACGCGCTGACTTACGCCGGCTGCGAAGCTTCGCTTAGGCAAGTGGAGGGCAAGAACAACCACCAGTTCCTGCACGCCAATATCTGCGACCGTGCGGCGATGGATGCGGCGATCACCAGCTTCAAGCCCGACCGCATCATGCATCTGGCCGCCGAAAGCCATGTCGACCGCTCGATCACGGGTGCGGCTGATTTCATCCAGACCAATGTGGTCGGCAGCTTTACCCTGCTGGAGGCTGGCCGCGCCTACTGGAACGGGCTTGAAGGCGACGCCAAGGCCGCCTTCCGCTTCCTCCATGTCTCGACCGACGAAGTCTATGGCTCGCTGGGCGATGAAGGCCTGTTCGAGGAAAACACCCCCTATGACCCCTCCTCGCCCTATTCGGCGTCGAAGGCGGCGTCCGATCATCTCGCCAAGGCGTGGCAGCGCACTTATGGCCTGCCGGTGGTGGTGTCCAACTGCTCGAACAATTACGGGCCGTACCATTTCCCCGAAAAGCTCATTCCGCTGACGATCCTGAACGCGCTCGCGGGCCGCAAGCTGCCGGTCTACGGCAAGGGCGAAAATATCCGCGACTGGCTCTATGTCGACGATCATGCCCGCGCGCTGGACATCATCATCGAACGGGGGACCCCTGGCGAAACCTACAATGTCGGCGGTCGCAACGAGCGCAAGAATATCGACGTGGTGCTGCGCATCTGCGCGGTGCTGGACGCACTGGTCCCGACCGACAGCCCGCGTGCGAACTTGATCGAATATGTGACCGACCGCCCCGGCCATGATGCCCGCTATGCAATCGACGCGACCCGCCTTGAAAATGAACTGGGCTGGAAGGCGCAGGAAAATTTCGACAGCGGCATCGAAAAGACCGTGCGCTGGTATCTGGAAAACCAATGGTGGTGGCAGCCGCTGCGCGAACAATATGACGGCCAGCGCCTCGGTCTTGATAAAGCTGACGCCAAGATGCCTGCATGAAGATCGCTGTCACGGGAACGGCGGGGCAGGTCGTCACCAGCCTCATCGAACGGGGCACGGCCGCCGGGCATGAGGTGATTGCGATCGGTCGTCCCGATCTCGACCTGGCCGACCCGGCATCGGTCGTGCGTACGCTGTCGGCCGCTGGGCCAGGCGTGATCGTGTCCGCCGCTGCCTATACGGCGGTGGACAAGGCGGAAAGTGAAAGCGATCTGGCTTTTGCCGTCAACGGCGCGGGTCCGGGTGCGGTGGCGCAGGCGGCCAAGGCGCTGGGCGTGCCGCTCATCCACGTCTCGACCGACTATGTGTTCGACGGCACATTGGACCGCCCCTATGTGGAAAGCGACCCGACCGGCCCGACGGGCGTCTATGGCGCGTCGAAACTGGCGGGCGAACGGGCGGTGCTGGACGGTCACGACGATAGCGCCGTCCTGCGCGTGGCATGGGTCTACAGCCCGTTCGGCGGCAATTTCGTCAAGACTATGCTGCGCCTTGCGGGCGACCGCGACGAATTGGGCGTGGTGGGCGATCAGGTCGGCAACCCGACCAGCGCGCTCGCCATTGCAGACGGCATCATAAAGGTGGCTACCAATATGGTATCTGATAGTAGCCCTGCGCTACGCGGCATTTTCCACATGACGGCGCCAGGCGACGCCAGCTGGGCCGATTTCGCGCAGGCGATCTTCGCGGCGTCTGCTGCGCGTGGCGGCCCGACGGCGGCGGTGCGGCCGATCGGCACGGCCGATTATCCCACACCCGCAACCCGGCCCGCCAATTCGCGGCTCGACTGCGGCCTTATCGCCCGCACCCATGGCGTCACGCTGCCGGACTGGCGCACGTCGCTGGACGATGTGATGGATCGCCTGCAACCGGCGGCCAACTGATTATCTGAGGGACTATAAGAGCATGAAGGGTATCATTCTTGCCGGGGGCAGCGGCACGCGCCTCTATCCGATGACGCTGTCGACCTCGAAGCAGCTCATGCCGGTCTATGACAAGCCGATGATCTATTACCCGCTCAGCACGCTGATGCTGGCGGGCATTCGTGAAGTGCTCATCATCTCCACCCCGCGCGACCTGCCGGCGTTCCAGTCGCTGCTGGGCGACGGCTCTGCCTGGGGCATGACCATCGAATATGCCGAGCAGCCCAGCCCTGACGGCCTGGCGCAGGCCTATATCATCGGTGCGGATTTTGTCGGCAACGAACCCTCGGCGCTGATCCTGGGCGACAATATCTATCATGGCCATGGCCTGCCCGAAATCCTAGACAGCGCGTCGTCGCGGACCAGCGGTGCCAGCGTCTTCGCCTATCATGTCAACGATCCCGAACGCTATGGCGTGGTCAGCTTCGACGATCAGATGAAGGCGCTGACGATCGAAGAAAAGCCGGAAAAGCCGCAGTCGAACTGGGCGGTCACCGGCCTTTATTTCTATGACGCGCAGGTAGTGGATATCGCCGCGAACCTGAAGCCGTCGCCGCGCGGCGAACTGGAGATCACCGACGTCAATCGCGTTTATCTGGAACGCGGCGAACTCAACGTCGAAATCATGGGCCGCGGCTATGCCTGGCTTGACACCGGCACGCCCGACAGCCTGCTCGACGCCGCCGATTTCGTCCGCGTCCTCGAAAAGCGTCAGGGTTTCAAGATCGCCGCGCCCGAAGAAATCGCCTATCGTCAGGGCTTCATCGACGCGGCGGGCCTGGAAAAGGCGATCGGCAAGCTCGGCAAGTCGGATTATGGCCGCTATCTGCGCGCCCTGCTGACCGAAGGCTGATCCTGACTTGACCATGTGCCCCATGGCGACGGATAGTGACGGGATGCTGATGCAAAAGCTCACCCCCCATTATGTCGAAAAGCCATGGGGCCGGACCGACCTTCCGCCGATCTTTGCCGCTGCTGGTGCGGGGCGACAGATTGGCGAGGTCTGGTTTGAAAGCGGCGACGGTCGCGACCTGCCCTTGCTGGTCAAATATATCTTCACCAGCGACCGCTTGTCCATTCAGGTGCATCCCAACGATGCGCAGGCGGTGGCAATGGGGCTGCCGCGCGGGAAAGAGGAAATCTGGTATATCCTCGATTGCGAACCTGGCGCGACCTTGGGCATCGGCCTCACCGCCACCATGACCCCGGAGCAGTTCCGCGCCGCCGCGCAGGACGGGTCGCTGGAACAATGGATCGACTGGAAACCGGTGAAGCCGGGCGACTGCTATTTCATCCCGGCGGGCACAGTCCATGCGATCGGCGCAGGCATCACGCTGGCGGAAATCCAGCAGAATGTCGACGTCACCTATCGCCTCTATGATTATGGCCGCCCGCGCGAACTGCATCTGGACGATGGCGTCGCGGTCAGCCGCCTCACCCCCAATGACCGCGCCCTGAGCGAAGCGCCGCTCGGCAGCGAGGCCCGCTTGATCGGCGCCGACGAAGCCCCCTTCTCGCTCGACCTCGTCCAGTGGACGGAGAACCAAAACGTCACCGTCCCCGACGGCAAGCAACTCTGGTTCACGCCCTTGAGCGGCGCGGGCACGGTCAATGGTCTAGCATGGGAAAAGGGCGACTGTCTGCTGCTAGAGGGCGACTGCGCCTTTACCCTGACGGCAGGGCCGGTTTCCGCGCTCCTCGCCATCCCGCGCTGAAAGGCGGACGGCTACGCCATGGGTGGGGGGGACGGATAGCTTTGCAACCCGGAAATTGCATCGTCATCCCAGCGCATGCTGGGATCTCAGGCCATGACGCGCCAGACCGACTGGGATGATGAGTGATATCTGCAACCGATCAAATGCAGACAATCCGCATCATTTTTCACGCAAAAATATCAGTGACAAGTAACTGAATACAGAGGGAAATAGGACATTTCTCGTTCAAGCCGAACGCAATTATCAAAAAATGCAAGGCTTCTCAACATGTTACAGATGGTCAACAATAACCATCTGTCCAGCCCGCTCTCACTAACAGCATCCCCGCCCGCCATCAGGCCGGAACGCTGTAATCCCGCACCAGCGCCAGCGCCTGCCCATTGAGCGTCACTGCCCGCTCAACACTGTCGCTTTCGGTGTAGCAGCGCAGCTCCGGCGCATTGCCGCTCGGCCGCAGATGGATGATGTCGCCGCCTGCAAAATGGACGCGTAGCCCGTCGGTCCGGTCGATGCCGTCCGCCTCACCCGCCAGCGCCCCGAACATCGCCGTCAGCCGCGCCAGGATCGCATCCTCTTCCCCCTGCATCAGATGCGCGATCAGCGCCTGGCTCTGCGCCGTGGGATAATTCTGCAACCGCTCGCTGAACGTATAGCGTCCGGGCAATTGTACCTGAAGCGCCGACAGCGTGACACCGCGCCGCTTCGCATCGACCAGCACCGACAGGATCGGCAGCACCGCGTCCCGTGTTGGCAGCGCGCCCAATGTCCGTCCGTCCAGCACCACCGGCGTCGCCAGCAGAAAGCCGCCATTGGCCTCATAGCCGCACACGCTGCCCTGCCCCTCGCCCACCAGCGCGTTCATCGTCTCGATGACGAAGGGTGAGCCGATCCGCGTCCGCTCGACAGCGCTGAACAGGCCCGACAGTTCGACCGCGCTGTTGCAGCTGACCGGCGTCGCGATCGCCGTGATGCCCAGCGCCCGCGCGCACAAGATGCCCAGCACGTCGCCGCGCATCCATGTACCGCTTTCGTCGGCCAGCAGCGGGCGGTCACTGTCCCCGTCGGTGGACAGGATCGCGTCCAGCTTGAGGTCTGCCGCCCATTGCCGCGCCAGCGCCTGATCCTCTGGCCGGACCGCCTCGGTATCCACCGGGATGAAGCGATCGGCGCGGCCCAGCGACACCGCCGTGCCGCCCAGCGCCGTGACCAGCGCGACCAATATGTCGCGCCCCACCGCCGAATGTTCGTAGACGCCCAGCGTCATGCCGCGCAGCGCGTCTGCGCCAAAGGCATCGACATAGCGCGCGATATAGGACGCGGCGACATCCACCACCGGCTGCGCGGGCGCTGTGTCCCTCAACATGCCTTCATCGTCGAACAGGTCGGGCAAGGCCACATGCTGCGCCCGGATCGCCATTTCGTCGGGCTTCAGCACTTCGCCGTCGGTGCGGTTGAACTTGATGCCGTTGCGGTCGTCGGGGATATGGCTGCCCGTCACCATTAGCGACGGGATGCCCTGTGCAAAGCCATGGGCGGCCACGGCAGGTGACGGCACGAACCCGCAATCATCGACCGTTCCGCCCCTATGCCGCACCGCCGCGGCGCAGGCTGCCATGATGCGCGGGCTGGACGGGCGCAGGTCACCCGCGATGGCGACAGACGTGCCCGGCGCGAACTGCCCAATATCGGCCATATGTTGCAGGAAGGCGGCGGTATAGGCGAAGCAGACCCGATCCGTCATGGCGCTGACCAGCCCCCGCGCGCCACTGGTCCCGAACGCCACGCCCGATTGCGCCATCAGATCGGCGATTGAAATATTCTGCGTCATGTCTGTCCTCACGCCCCGCCCGTCCGCGTGGCCATGCAACGGAAATTCAGTTTGCCGATGTCGCCGCTGCGATCGCCTTGATCGCATCGGTCACCTTGCGCACTTTCTGGGATTCCCCACGTTTCAGGATCATGACATCGCCCTGCGACACGACGACGATCAGGTCGTCAACATCGACCAGGGTGACGCGGGGCCCGTCGCTATGAACCAGGCAATTGCGCGCGCCCAGCAAGAGGGCGTCGCCCCGCACGGCATTATCGTCGGTGCAACGGGTGCTGACCGTATGGAGTGAATCCCAGCTGCCCACGTCCGACCATCCCATGCTCACCGGCACGCAGGCGACCTGCTTTTCACGTTCCATGATGGCATAATCGACTGAATCCGACGGGCAGGCATGGAAAGCCATGGCATCGGGGAAGATATGCGCGCCATCCCGCTTCGCCTGCGCCATCGCCGTGCGAACGGCGTCCAGCATATCGGGCTGATGCATGTCCATCGCGGCGAGATAGGCGTCGGCGCGGAACAGGAAGATGCCCGCATTCCAGGCATGGCCCCCCTCGGCTATCATGCGCTCCGCATTGGCAACATCGGGCTTTTCCACGAAGCGCACAACTTCGCGCACACCCTCGCCGCAAAGATCGCCCATCTGGATATAGCCATAGCCGATTTCCGGGCCATCAGGCGTGATGCCGAACGTCACCAGCCATCTCTTGGCAACCAGAGGCAGGGCACGAGCAATGGCTTCATGAAAGGCAGGCAGGTCGGCGATGACATGGTCGCTCGGCATGACGAGCATCGCATCATCGCTCTGCGCTTCCAGCGCGGCGAGCGCTATGGCAGGTGCAGTGTTGCGGCCGATCGGCTCCAGGATGACGCTATAGTCTTCGATCCCGATCTGGTGCAGCTGTTCGTCGATAATGTCCGCGTGGGCGGCATTGGACACCAGGATCGGGCGACCAATGGACGCGGCAGCAAAGCCCTGCGTCCGCACTGCGGTCAGCTGAAGCATGGTTTCGTCGGCCGTCAGGGGCAGCAGCTGCTTGGGACGTTCAGGTCTGGAAACGGGCCAAAGGCGTGTGCCCGATCCACCGGACAGGATGACGGGGACGATATTCATGGGATCGCTGGACATATCTCGCCTGAATTAAGTAACCAATTTGCCTTTTTGCGGTGCGACCCCGCAATTGCTTCCGGCTTCATGGGCATAAAGCGAAAGCTTGCCAAGTCATTAAAAACGACATGGGGCAGCTCTGTTACAGGATGGTGCGATGCCTTGCGCTATCGGGATCATTCATCAGCCACATCATTATATCGCAAGGGGTTGGCTCGTCGCACCCATATCCGCCCTACCCAGCTGGTTCGTCATGACAGGTTTATTCCTACGGCCCCGAACCTGCTTTCGCGCGGGGTGGGCCAGGCTTATGGTCGAAAACAGCCTCAGACGATTGTCGGCAGCACAGGCAAATATGCGCTCATGCTATGAACATCCGGGTCTATCACCCGTAAAGTCGATCATCCCACCACACCGGCTCCGGCAGGTGATGGGCGATCCCGGCGGCGTCGGGGTGCAGCGGGTTGATCAGGATATTGCGCTCCACCCGCGCCACCATGGACGGCACGATCAATATGGCGCTGCGCCGCTGCATGAACCATGTCTGCCCGAACGCCTTGCACAGCCCCTCATCCTTTCCGTCCCATCCCGGATGGGCGGCGGTCTGGAATATTTCATAGCTGATGCCGTTGGGGATGGTGATGCGGATATGATGCTGGTTGGGTGGCAGTACGCTGCCTGCATGGACCAGCTTTTCCAGCAGCGCCGTCGAATAATGTTCCGGCGTATAGATGATGGGGCTGGCGGGCGTATTCCACCGCCCCGGATACAGCCGTGCCCCTTCGCTGTCATAGATGGGATGGACGCCGTCAGGGTCGCCGATGCGATAGGCCGTCAGAACCCGGTCGGTCCGCCCGCCCGTCACACGCCCCCGCCATAGGCGGCACGGCCGATCAGGTTGATGACCAGATCCGCGCCCGGACTGGTCGCCAAAGCGACGTCCAGCGGCGCCTTCCCGTCCAGCATCGGATGCGGGCGGCCTAGAAATTCGCGGGCGCGCTCCGGCTCCTTGTAGATGTCGAGTGCAAAGCTGGACACCTTGGCCAGACGGGCCAGACGGTCGCCCTCCTCGCTCGTCAGCCGCTTGGTGGCGAATTTGCGGCGACGTTCCAGCGTTGCCTTGGGGATCAGGCGGAACTTGAAGCGGGCGTCACCGGGCGCAACGCTGTCGGCCAGATGGTCTAGCGCCGCGACCGGCAACCCGCTTTCGATGGACGAAGGCAGTGCCAGACGCGACGCATGGACGCCAGCCTTCACGCCCAGCAAAGCCTCTACAGATTGAAATTGGGTTGCCATGACCTTCCTGCCTCAATTGAGGCAAATATAAGTTCCACATGAGATTTGTAAGGGTCGATTTCTTTTTTTGTCTCGCTCTCCCTATGCCAATGTCCTCGATAATCTGCCCCAGCTTCAGTTCACCCCGATCAGCATCGAATTTATAAGGGCGGTCACGTTGGAAAATGATATAATTTCGATGAAAGCGGAGAAAGCGTCTGGGACCGTGCGATGAACGGTTGTAAGTCGATCGCATCCGTCGCAGTGATGCCTGGGGGCCGATCCGGGACGCCGATATGCTGTCCCGGTGCGGTGATGATTTCGCGTGATGCGGGGAATGGCGAACAATGAAGATCGCGGTTTTCGGCCTCGGCTATGTCGGGCTTTCCAACGCCGTGCTGCTGGCGCAGCATCATGAAGTCGTCGCGGTCGACATCATGGCGGCACGGGTCGATATGCTCAATGCGCGCAAGTCGCCGATCGTCGATGCAGAACTGGAAAACTTCTTCGCCACCCGTCCGCTGAACCTTACCGCCACGCTCGATGCAGGACAGGCGCTGGCCGATGCCGATTATGTGATCGTCGCGACGCCCACCAATTATGATGTCGGCACCAACAAGTTCGATACATCATCGGTCGAAGCTGTGATCCATACGGCCAAGGCAGCCAATCCCGTCGCGACCATCGTCGTCAAATCGACCTTGCCGGTCGGCTTCGTGGAGGATGTGCGCCAACGGCTCGCCACCGATCAGGTTATTTTCAGTCCGGAATTCCTGCGCGAAGGGAGAGCGCTTCAGGACAATCTCCACCCCTCGCGCATCATCGTTGGCGAACGGTCGGAACGGGCGCGCATCTTTGCCGACCTGCTGTTGCAGGGCGCGGTGAAGAAGGATGTGGAAATCCTGTTCACCGACCCCAGCGAGGCGGAGGCGATCAAGCTGTTCGCCAACACCTATCTCGCCATGCGGGTCGCCTTCTTCAACGAACTGGACAGCTATGCCATCACCCATGGCATGGACTCGCGCCAGATCATCACGGGCGTCGGCCTCGATCCGCGCATCGGGTCGCATTATAATAATCCCAGCTTCGGCTATGGCGGCTATTGCCTGCCCAAGGATACCAAGCAGCTGCTGGCCAATTATTCCGAAGTGCCGCAAAACCTCATCCGCGCGATCGTGGACGCCAACCATACGCGCAAGGATTTCCTGGCCGACCAGATCATCGCGAAGCATCCGAAGAAGGTCGGCGTCTTCCGTCTGGTGATGAAGGCGGGGTCGGACAATTTCCGCCAGTCGTCCATTCAGGGCATCATGAAGCGGATCAAGGCCAAGGGCATCGAAGTCGTGATCTACGAACCCGCGATGCAGGAAGAGGCGTTTTTCGGGTCGCGGGTGGTGCGTGATCTGACGACCTTTAAGCAGGAATGTGACGTCATCATCGCCAACCGCATGACGACGGACATAGAAGATGTGGCAGACAAGGTCTTCACGCGCGATCTTTTCGGATCGGATTGACAACGATCCTTGTTGCGACTGTGCTTTCTTGCCATCATGGTAAAATTGCAAAGCAATATAAAACGGAGACTTTGATGATCAGGCTTCCCCGCGTCCTCCGTCGGAAGCGTTCGGCGTCGAAGGACCGTCAAAGCCATTCCGTCCGCGATTATCGGGCGCTCGTCCGTGCCAAGCTGAAATCCCTGCCGGATGACCCGGCGCTTGCCCTGGCGCAGGCGATCGGCGCGCCGACCATGGCTGATTTCATGTCGATCGGCGACGGCCATGTCGCGGTGCTCCGCCACCATGGCTTGACCGACGGCATGACTGTCTATGATCTGGGCTGTGGGTGCGGCCGCACGGCGCAGGCGCTCGTCCGCCATGGGTGGCAGGGCAATTATACCGGCGCGGATGTCGTGCAGGAACTGATCGATGAACTGGCCCGCCAATGTCCGGGCTATGACGTTCTGCTCAACGTCACACCCGCGATCGTTGCGCCCGACGCCTCGCTCGACATGGTCTTTCACTGGTCGGTCTTCACCCATCTTTATCCGGGCGAATCCTATCTCTACACCGCCGATGCCTTTCGCGCGCTCAGGCCCGGCGGCAAGATGATCTTTTCCTTCCTTGAAATGGAGGAGCCAGCGCATGACCGGGTATGGAACGCCAATCTGGATCATCTGCGGACGGGGCACCCCGCCGAACATCTGGACGCCTTCCTGCATCGCGACTGGATCCGTCGCTTCGCCCGCGACGCGGGTTTTGCAGAGCCACGCTTTACCGGCGGGCTGAATGACACCCACCACCCCGCCTTCTGGCAAAGCCTGGCCGTGCTGGAAAAGCCGGCCTGATCCCGATCAACGAATGACGGGCAACCCGGCCTGTTTCAGCGCCCCGTTCAGATAGCGCATGAACGCCGGCGTCCGCCCGGCATCCCGCGCACGCAGCCAGGCCAGTGCTACGACGGGCCGCCAGGCTTCGATGTCGCTGGCGCTGACGCCCGACGCCGCCGCATGGCTTTTGCGCAGCCGCCGCGCGGCCCAGTCGCGCCACAGGTTCGTCACCCAGTCGGACGGCCCGATGCCAAAGCGCATCAGCATTTCGGAACGCACCGCATCGGCCGCCGGATGCCCCGCCGCCGCCTTCGACCAGTCGATCACCATCATCCCCTGCGGCGTCATCATGACATTGCCCAGATGATAATCGCCATGGGTCAGCGCATGCCCGTCCGGCAACGTCTCCAGATAGGCGATGACCGCGCGTTGCAGCGCGTCGGGCGCCGGGCCATAGGCTATGTCCGTCGCCAGCACCTGCTTGAGCGATCGCAGCGTCCCGCCCCCTGCCCTGCCCTCATCTGCCCGGTGCATCGCGGCATGGATTTCGCCCATCCGGTCCAGCGCCCATCCCGCCCGCATCGGATTGCGGCGGATCCAGTCCATCAGCGTCGCGCCTTCAAGCCGGGGGTAGATGATGCCCCGCCGCCCGTCCCAGCTCTGCCGACCGATCGCCGCCGCCGTCGGCACGCCGCACAGACCTGCATGGACAGACGCATCGGCCTCGCGCGCGATCATCTCGTCCGACACGCTGTCGCGAAACAGCTTGAGCGCCCGCCCGTCGCCGATGTCGAACAATTCCGCGCTCGCGCCTCTGGCGATGAAGGGATAGGGGGCCGTCCGCTCGTTCATCCGGGCCTGTTATCAGACGCAGCGACCATGGTCATGCCCGCGCATAGCGATCCTCATAACGAATGATGTCATCTTCCCCGACATAGGGACCGGTCTGCACCTCGATGAAGACCATGGGGATGCGGCCGGGATTTTCGATCCGGTGCTGCGCGCCGACCGGGATGTAGATGGACTGGTTTTCGGTCAGCACCGACATGTCCCCGTCCAGCGTGACGCGCGCCGTACCCTCCACGATGATCCAGTGTTCGGACCGGTGGAAATGGCTTTGCAGGCTGAGCGATGCGCCTGGCAGCACGGTGATGCGCTTGACCTGGAACCGTCCGCCGATCAGCAGGCTTTCGTGCCAGCCCCAGGGGTGATGATCCTTGGGGAAGGTTTCTGCCTGCACCGCGCCTTTGCGTTGCAGCGCCTCGACCACTTTCTTGACGTCCTGCGTGCGCGATTTATCGGCGATCAGCACGGCGTCGTTCATCGCCACCGCGACGATATTGTTAAGGCCAAGGCCGACAATCTCCAGCCCTTCGCTCTCGGACCGGAGCAGCGCGTTGCGGCAATCGATCGCCGTCGCCGCGCCCGACAGCGACACGCCATCTTCATCAGGATGCATATGGCTCCATACAGCATCCCAGTCGCCAAGGTTGGACCATCCCGCATCATAGGGAACGACCGACAGATTGTCGGCACGCTCCATGATGGCGACGTCGATGGCGACATTGTCCGCTTTGCTCCACGGATTGGCCGCCAGACGCAGGAATCCCTCGCAATCCTCTCTTCCATCAGGGAGGTCACCAGCGCCGGGAAGTTTGTGTTTCCCGGTTTCCAGTAACTGAAGCGACCGATGTCCGAAAATGCGCTGAACGGCGCGCTTCGACGGTTGGGCTATTCCGGCGATGAAATGACCAGCCATGGCTTTCGCGCTATGGCGAGCACCTTGCTCAATGAGATGGGCAAATGGCATCCAGATGCGATCGAAAGACAATTAGCACATGCGGAAGCTGACGCCGTGCGGCGGGCCTACGCTCGCGGAGAATACTGGGAGGAGCGCGTCGTGATGATGCAAGCATGGTCCGATTATCTGGACGAGCTAGCCGATAGGTCGGGCACGGTAACCTAATACGCCAAAGTATACGGCACGCCGACACGGCAAGATTTGGCCGATGCGGCCCGCGCGCAGGAGATGATGGCGACCGGCAATTATCTGTGGAACGCAGGCATTTTCCTGTTCGCGGTCAGGGATATCATCGCCGCGTTCGAACGGCACGCCCCGGCCATGTTGGACAGCGTGCGCATGGCCGTCGAACAGGCGGAGGCCGATCTGGGCTTGCCGCGAGAGCGGAACGCGATGCGGACGCCGCATCTTCATCTTTTCCGCCGGGATCGACCACAATGCCTTTTCGAAATCGATCTCAGACCATTCAGCATGGCGCAATTCGCCGGGACGTACAAAGACATGTGGAGCGAGGCGCAAGGCCGCCGTTGTCACAGCATGACCGTCGAAGCCATCGATTGCGCGCAATAGCGGTCCCACCTGCTGGCTGCTGGTGATTGCGGCCAGATGCTTCACCTTCGGGGTCGTCAGGGCATCGCGGAGATTGGCCGAGAGATCGTGCTCGGCTCTCCCGGTGGCGATCGCGTAACGAAAGACCCTCCCGCATACGCTCCGTAACCGTCTGGCAGTTTCATGTCGGCCCCGTCCTTCGACCTGTCGCAGCACTGCCAGCACTTCCATGCTGGTGATCTCTCCGATCTTGCGGTCGCCCAGGCTTGGATACGCAAATTCGAGAAGCCATTTAATCTTGCCGATTGTAATGTCGCCAAGTCCTTCCCGTTCTCGCTTGGCGAGCCACTCTTCGGCGACGGTACGGAAGCCGGTGGTAGCCTCGAAAGCTTCCTGTGCTTCAATCTCCTTTCGCATCGCACAGGGGTCGGATCCTGCTGTAAGGAGCTTGCGGGCTTCCTCTCTTTTCTCTCGTGCCTCCGCCAAGGTGATTAATGGGAAGACGCCCATTGCCATGGTCTTGGCCTTACCACCAAAGCGATAGTTCATGCGCCAGTAGCGACCGCCTTGAGGTGTCACCAACAGGTGGAGGCCATGTCCGTCAGAGAGCTGGCGGATTCGAAGAACCGTCGGATTATGTCCTGATGGACGCAGGAGGAGGCCTCGGCGGGCGGGCAAGGCCGATCGCTGGGTCCGGTTTTCGTGTCATGCAGACGCAGTTTGCGAGGCGCTGGAAATTATAGGCCAGATTGACCATGCCGATCTTGATCCCGGCGCGAACGATGCCGATGGGAGAAAGCTGGACACCTCGAAAAACCGGTGGCGTCTGACGGCTTGAGGTGATTCACTGCCGGTACGCGACAGCGGAGGCAGAGATGGCAGTACAGCCGGGTTTCTTTGATCTTTCGGACCGATACGAGGTGCTGAGCGCGGCGGGCGATCCCCTGGAACGGTTGTCGGCCGTGGTGGACTTCGAGCTATTCCGGGGACCGCTGGTGGCCGCGCTGCGACGCGGCCCTCGTAACAAGGGCGGACGACCGCCGTTCGATCCAGTGCTGATGTTCAAGATCCTGGTTCTACAGGCGTTGTATTCGCTGTCCGACGAAGCGACCGAGTTCCAGATCAAGGACCGGCTATCGTTCCAGCGTTTCCTGGGCGTGGGGCTGGAAGGCACCGTGCCCGATGCCACCACGGTTTGGCTGTTCCGCGAACGGCTTGTGAAGGCCAAGGCGATCGACCGGCTATTCGCGCGCTTCGATGCCGCGCTCAAGGACCGGGGATATCTGGCCATGGGCGGTCAGATCATTGATGCCACCGTCGTGCCCGCGCCCAAGCAGCGCAACACCCAGGAGGAGAAAACGGCGATCAAGGAAGGCCGCATCCCCAAGGACTGGACGCCGGCCAGGGTTCGGCAGAAAGACCGCGATGCGCGCTGGTCGATCAAATATACCAAGGCCAAGGCCCAGGAAGGCGCCGATCCCAGGGCGACAAAACCGGTCGATCTGGCCATTCCGATGTTCGGCTATAAAAATCATATCGGCATAGATCGGACTCACGGCCTGATCCGCACCTGGGATGCGAGCGCCGCCAATGCCCATGATGGGGCGCGACTGCCCGATCTGATCAGCAAGGAGAACACCGCCTCGGGCGTTTGGGCCGATACCGCCTATCGATCGAAGAAGAACGAGGCATTCCTCGCGAGGGGCATGTTCACCAGCAATATCCACCAGAAGCGCTTGCCTAGGCGGCCGCTGCCTGAACGGATAGCCAGAGCCAATGCAAGGCGCTCAAAGGTACGCGCCGCCGTTGAGCATGTCTTTGCCGGACAGAAACACCGCATAAGCCTCGTCATCCGTACCATCGGCATCGCTCGTGCCAGGATCAAGATCGGCATGGCCAACCTGGTCTATAACTTCCAGCGCCTTGCATGGCTCGAGGGCAGAACTACGCCTGCATGACATGGAATTGGCGTCCCGAACTCGGCCGATACCGCGATCACGCCGCCAATGCAGCCGAAACGCCGCCTTTCATCAGCGCCGCGTGCCCCTTCCTACGCCATCAGACCAAAATCACCCGGTTATTCGAGGTGTCCAGATTGAGGAGGAGAACGGCAAGCTCAAGCGATTGCTGGCCGACAGCATGCTCGACAATGTGATCCTGAAGGATCTGTTGGGAAAAGTCTGACGACACCAGGTTTGCGGCGAGACACGGTGCTCAAGGTGCTGGGGCTATCGCCGGATCGGCATCATGCCGGAACGCCAGGGGATGATCATGAACCACAAGAAGCTCTACCGGCTGTATCGGGAGGACGGATTGTCGGTTCGCCGCCGTCGTGGGCGCAAACGGGCGCGTGGCAGCCGCACACCGATGCCCGTGCCGCTGGTTCCGGGCGCGCGCTGGTCGACGGACTTTGTCTCCGACACGTTCGGTGCCTCGCGCAAGTTCAGGATCTTGGCCATCAATGATGATTGCTGCCGGGAGAATCTGTGTCTGGTGGGTGATACCAGCATCTCGAGCGCCTGGGTGGTGCGCGAACTCGACATGCTGGTGCGCCTCCATGGCAAACCGGCCTGCATTGTCAGCGACAACGTCCTGGGTCACGAAGGAAAGCGAGATTTGGTCAACAGATCTCTATGCGCCGGCATTGAGCGGCGAGGCATGCATTCTGAGCCAGATGGCTTCCACCGTCAACGGGATCGCTCCCTGCCATAGCAAACACAGGATCCAGCGGCGCCGAAGCGGCCGTGGTCCTCACCGTCCTTAGAACGAGATACGCACCCAGGTGGAAGGCCCGAACATTATCTACAGGGTCGCTTTCGCGCCCTCACGGCACTTGCAGAGAGGGGTCCTTCCACCTGGCATCCGACCGTTCAAGGAACGGTCGGTACTCTGTCCCCGTCTTGATGACGGCATGGGCAACGCGCGCCATCTTGGCGGTGAGCGCCGTCATCGCCTTGCGGCGACGATCGGCATCATCCGCGTGCCCGGCAGTGTATCGTCCGAGCTTGTCGCGGAAACTGTTGTTGCGCTGACGTGCGGCGACCTGGGCAGCCATCCAAAAGGTCCGCCGCAATCGCGCATTACCGTACTTGGACAGCATCGTGCGGCCTCGGAATGTACCGGACTGCCGGGTCGCAAGATCAAGACCGCAGAACTTCAGGAACTGACGGTGATGGCTGAAGCGGCGTAGATCGCCTGCCTCGGCGAGAATGGTCAACGCATTGATGGGCCCAATGCCGGGGATCATGCGCAGAAGCTGATAATCGCGGTTTTCGGCCAGCATGGCATGCGCCGTTCGCTCGATCTCGTCGCGCTGCCGGATCAGGTTGCGTGCTTGGGCGATCACCATGCGGAACATAGCGATCGAGACGGAATCCTCGTCGACAGGTAGCGCCACGGAGGCGCAGGCGGTCTCGTAGATATCGTTGATCAGCCGGGCTTTGGACACTTTGCGGCCGACCAAGTCCCATGCTTCGCGGGAGAAAGTCTCCTGGCCGAGCACAGTCATGCTGGCTGGAGTCGGGAATCGTTCGAGCAGAGCAAGGAACCAGTCGGATCGGCTGTTGCCAGCGAAGCGTTCAATCTCCGGGAAATAGAGCGGCAGGTAGTGGGTCAGGATGCGATGCCATGTCTGCGTCTTAGCCTTGGAGATCGCCTCGTGCGTTTTCGACATCTCCTGCAGGTCGTTGATCCCGGCGGCGAGCGGATCGACGTATCGCTGGGTGGCGCCAATCCGCAGCATGTGCAGGATCACTTGCGCATCCTTGGAATCGTTCTTGTCCCAGCCATTGTGCAGAGCCTCGCGCGTTCGAGCCAAGGCAACGGACGAGATCAAGCGCAACTCGAAGCCGGCGGACAGCAGGCGATGCGCCAGCGTGCGATGGTAGTTACCAGTAGCCTCGAAGCCGACGATGATCGGACGCCCGATGTCGCTAAGATCCGTGGCCAGGCGATCATAATCTGCCTTTGTCGCCATCACCGTCATGCGACGTCGGGGTCCGCCTTCTGGACGTTCGATCAGGACCTCCTGGCGGTGTTTGGACATATCGATGGCTACCAGCACGGCGTCGGTGGGATTAGAGCTACGCTTGGTCATGGTCGGTCTGTCTCCAAAGGGTTGAGTCGACAACTTCACTTTAGAGACCTGCGGGCCGATCATGACCGCCTTGATGAAGCCTGCGGGCGCTACGCGCCCTTGCCTTCATCAAGGCAGTGCGCCCCTTCGAGGGGCCGCTTCCCAATGTGCTATGGCACCGAATTCACCAGTCGGGCGATCCTGGAATGGGCGGGCAAGAACCGGGTCGAATGGCATTACATCGATCCCGGCAAGCCTCAGCAGAACGGGTTCATCGAGTCCTTCAACGGCTCGCTGCGCGATGAGCTGCTCAATGAGGAACTGTTCGACAGCCTGGCCGATGCCCGCCGGAAGCTGGCGATCTGCCGCTACGACTACAACAATGTCCGGCCCCACTCATCTTTGGGAAACCGGACGCCTGCACAAACGCGTCGAGCCTTCGTGCAGGACGAGACCATCATGCCCGACGCGCTTGTGCAGGCGTCCGGGCCGTCATATTCAACCCCAAGACTCTCGTTATGACCGAGGGACTGCCGGGGGGCAGGTCAGGCTGAATGAGTCCGAGAAGGACGTCCTGCTGATGCAACGGCAGGATATGATCGACGTCTGGTTTCGCTGATATCTGATTTGGCGACCTGGAATAACCGTCGGATTATGTCCTGATATACGCAGGAGGCGGCCATGTGCCAAATTCTTCAGTTCGTATTAATATGAACCAAACTGATCCATAACACTATAATATAATTATTTTTACTTAAATGTTTTTTTCAAAATACGAAAAATTTTCCTTTTCACTCCTGATTTTTTTATATTTTCTTTAGATTCCACATTTACTTCTTCTCCTAAATATTTATTTTTTTTTTCTTCTCCATCATGAATAGAGGAAATGTTCCGCAAGTCCAGCTTGCCGACCGCTTCGTCCGAGAAGGCCGGGGTGTAATAGATGCAGTCGTCGAAATAATAATGGGTCACCTGCGACCAGCGGGTGAGAGTGGGGTCATTCTGGCGACTGCCGCCGTGCAGCAGATTGGCACACCATATGAGCGCTTGCCCCTTTCGCGGCAAAAAACATTCTTCCCGCGCACCGTGCACTTCGCGCAAGGCTTGCCATGCAGAGCCATAAGGGTCCTGCGCGGATGCAAGGTCGCTGCCATAGCCGCGGCGGCCGATCAGCGCGTTGGTCATGATCGGCCATTTATGAGAGCCTGGATAGTAGAAGAGCGGCCCCGCATCCGGCCCGATATCCTCCATCGCCAGCCATACGCCGCACATGAACCTTTCAGGCAGGCTGGAAAAATGGACAGAATCCGAATGGGCATCCTGTTGCGTGCCGACCGGGAAATTCAGCGTCTGGAAGGGAAAGGCCCGGCGACCGTAAAGTTTGCTCAGCAGATCGAGTACCGTCTGATTGGCAGCGATGGCGCGAACATCTTCATCAAATTGCCAGGCGTCCTGCACGCGACGCTGACCGTTCGTCTTGTCGCTGTGCGGATCGGCGAAATCGATGCCATATCGTGGCCCCAGATGCTGCTGGATGCGCCCTATGCGGCCGTCCAGGTCGACGTCGGGGAAATCGAAAACGGCATAGCCTTTTTCGTGCAGATCATAGGCAATCCGCTCCTCCTCTGCGCTTAGCCCCCATTCCACCTTCAGCGCCGGGAATAGCGGGGATTCGATTAGGGGCAGGCCGGGAAAGATGTTGGTCAAGCGCGTCGGTCCCTTTCAGGGCTTGAAGAGGTGGTGGCGTTACCGCCTGAACTGGTCCAGCATCAGGCGCAGGGCGCGTATCCAGCCTCCCCGTCCCCGCCCAATCTGTTTCAATATCGAAGCAAAGTCATGCCGGATCGTGCCGCGATCGTCCAGTTCGCGATAAAGGTTCCAGAATGGCTCCACACCCAGAGCCTGCGGCATCAGCCAGGCGCCATGATAGCCAAAACTGGTTTTGACATCCCCTGCCCGCTCAGCCGCAAACCGGTCTGCCAGTGCGCGGGATGCAAAACGCATGCCCTGCGCCTCCAGCCAGTTGCGGTTGATACGGGCGATCGCAACGTCTTCGGGATGGGATGGCTGGAAAGCGGAATCCCGGCATAATCGCATCAGCCGACGGCTGCGCAGGGAAAAGCCGCCATTGCCGACATCATGGCCATCTGTAAATTGCGGCCAGCTGGCGCCGACATAATCATGGTCGAGAAATTCAGCCTGCCAGCGCGAGGCGTCAAGCACATGGCCGTCCCATTGTGTAATCAGACAATGGGATGTGTCGATATGATCGGCCAGCTGGGTCAGGATGAAGTCCGAATAGGCCCGCGAAGAGGTGATGGGCGCGATCGGTACGACGGTGATACCGGGATGATCGACCTGGACCGGACTGTCAGTCAAAAGCAGCGCGGCCGCGACATCAACCTGTGCCAGGCTGGTTTCCAGCGCCTGGACGGTCGCCGCGACATTGACCGAACTGACCGCGCACAAAGTGACCTGTGGCAGGGGAAGGCGGGACGTAATGTTCATAACGCCACCGAGAACTGTTCGCTGGCACGGCTGAGTTGCGGATGATGGTAAGGGTCGTAGATTTCGTCGGTCTTCCAGAGACGTTTGAGCGCGGCCAGTTCGCTCGCAAAACGCGCAGCCCCCACCGGATCACGATCCAGCCCACGCGACACCGATTCATGATGGATAAGGGTCGCACGGGGTTCGTAAAGCGATTGCCAGCCCCGCTGGTTGAGACGCAGGCAGAAATCGACATCATTGAAGGCGACGGCGAAATCCTGTTCGTTAAGGCCGCCCACCGCCATGAACTTGTCGCGTTCCACCACCAGACAGGCGGCGGTCACCGCCATGGTGAACTGCGGCAGGTTGTGGCGGTGGAAATAGCCTTCCTCATCGGGCGACAGGAACCGATGGGCATGGCATGCCGCATTGCCGACGCCGATCACCACGCCGGCATGCTGGATGCGGCCGTCTGGATAGAGCAGCCGCGCGCCCACCGCGCCGACTTCGGGGCGCAGGGCCTGCGTCGCCAATATGGCGAGCCAGTGCGGGTCGGTCATTTCGATATCGTTGTTGAGCAGGCAGAGCAGCCTGCCCTGCGCCTGCGCCGCCGCGCGGTTGTTGATCGCCGAATAGTTGAACGTGCCGCTATGGCGCAGCACGCGGTGCCGGACGGGATCGAGCGCGGCGAGATAGGCCAGCGTTTCAGGATCGTCGCTGTCATTGTCGACCACGATGACGTCGACCTGCGGATAATGGGCCGCCGCGACGCCATCGAGACAGGTGCGCAGCAGGTCCACCCGGTTGCGGGTCGGCACGATGACCGACAACGGCGGGAGGTCGAGGGCAATGGCGATCGGGCGGGCGGGAAGGCGCGGCGACGGGCGATGACGGCGATGGTGCAGCATCTCGCCCAGATGAAGCGGCGTGTCCTGCCCCTGCTCCACGATGGTCGCGACCAGCCCTGCGGCCCAGTCGGCCCCGTCATCTGCGCTGTCGTCGGCAACGGCCTCCAGATCGGCGCGCGTCGCATGGACGATGCAGGCGCCAGTCAGATAATCCTGATGCCGGAACAGTTCGCCGTTCCAGTCGGGCTTGAAATAGGGCCTGGCGCGACGACGGCCGATCAGCAGGTCGTCGTCGGCATAGATGATGCGCGCCGCAGTGCTGGCCATGGCAGCGCGATAGGCGTCTGCCGCACCGGGAGCGATCCTGTCGCCGGGACGGACCGGCATCAGCCAGGGTTTGGCGGTCCAGTCGATGCGGGCAATGGCGGCGGCAAGCGTGGGTGTTTCCGGGCTGCCAATCGCCAGCGGCGCCAGACCTTCCATCATCATGTTTTGCTGCGTGAGCGCCAAGAATTTTGGATCAGTGCCACCGTGGAGGTCGATAAGTGCGATGATCGGGCAAGCAGCGTCAGGCTCGCTGTACGACCGTTCCTCTTGTTCCTGTCGCAATACCCAAAGAGTATAGGCACGCGGCGACTGGCTGAGCAGCGGTGCAAACTGTCCGCGGGCACGCACGCGCTTGCGCTTGATCCACCATTTCGTCGCGGTCAAATAGGCGCGGGGTTCTGCACGGAAAGCATCGAAATGGACAGACGCCATTAGCCATATGTCGGCGATCCGCTTGAAATGATGAACTATCGACGACGATCGCATGGGCCTTTTGCGAATAACGGCTTTACCTCGGATCGCAAAGGAAATCCTTGGTAATCGTTATGAAAAGATACCTATAGGATACCAGATAGCTATCGGATCGCCTTATGCTATCGGATAGCTATACGACTAGCTTATGCCTACCATCGCTTTCATCAGTCCCAAGGGGGGCGTCGGGAGAACCACCGCTGCCCTGCTTTTGGCGTCGCAGCTGGCGCGCGGCGCCAAAGTGTCCATGATCGACGCCGATCCCAATCATCCCATCGCCGCGTGGGGGCGCGATGCGCAGTTGCCCGAAAATCTGTCGATCGTCGCCGATGTCGACGAGGATAATATTCTGGACCGGATCGAGGAAGCGTCTGCGCAGACCCCCTTCGTCATCGTCGATCTGGAAGGGATGGCGGCCAAGATCGTGCTGCTGGCGGTGAGCCAGGCCGATCTGGTGGTGATTCCGATGCAGGGGGCGCAGCTGGACGCGGAACAGGCGAGCCGGGCGATCTGCGTGCTGAAACAACATGAGAAGATGACCGGCACAGCGGTGCCCTATGGCGTGCTGCTGTCGCGGACCAGCCCGATCATCCGCACCCGCACCATGGGGCATATTCAGGACGGGCTGGTCGGGGCGGGCGTGCCGATGTTCACGACGCAGCTGCACGAGCGCGAGGCGTTTCGCGCGATCTTTTCCTTCCGTCAGACGCTGGAGGAACTGGACCCGAAGGATGTGTCCAATCTGGACAAGGCGATCGCCAATGCCGAACAGTTTGCGGTGGAAGTGATCGAGCAGCTGCGCGCCAACCGGAAAAGCGCGGCCAAGGCGGACGAGGTGACAGGATGAGCAGGGCCAATCCCTTCGGCGATCTCGACGATTTCGGATCGGACAATGGGGCCAAGCCCGTGCCCGCCGACGCGATCGAGAAAATCGCGCAGAGCAGCGGCTTCCCAAGCCGCAAGGCAGGCACTGCGGCCACAGGTGAGGCAGCGAGAGAGAGAGACAGGTGAAGCGACGTCGCCCCCCTGCTCCCTCCCCCGTCGCGCCGCCCGTCCGCCAGCCACGCCGCCATGTGACCGGGCGCAACCGGCAGATCAACATCAAGGCGACCGAGGAGACGATCAGCGAACTCTATCGCATAGCCGACGCCATGAACCTGCCGCTGGGCGCGGTGCTGGAACAGGCGCTGGCGGCGCTGGACCACCAGCGCGGGGAATAAGTTAACGGTTAGCTATCGAGTATCTTATTGGTATCTGATAGCTAACTACTGAGCAGCTACTCATGGGGGCGGGCAACGATCTCCGCCAGTTTGTGACGACCGTTCTGGTGCAGCGCATCGACCATGAAGCGCCAGACATTGGCCGCGTCGCTGCGATGGCCCGCTTCGGATTCCTCTTCGCCCACATGGCGGATGATTTCCGAACCGGCATCCTTCATCACGCTGTCCGGTTCGTGCAGCGCGTCGATCACCGCCATGAGATGGGGCAGGAAAGCCGTCCATCGCGGAGCGCCACCCGACACCTGCTCATCATCATCTCCATGGGCGCGGCACAAGGCGCGGGCGGCTTTTTCGATCGGACTCATGGACCCGATGCTTGCGTCAGGCCGGTGTCGCGTCAAGTGAGATTATCCTACGTGATATCCTTATGATATTGGATAGCTATCGAATATCATAAGGATATCTTTCTGCGCAGATGTGGATGTCGGGCCAGTCGAGTGCCGGACGACATCACCACCGGGCAGACTATCTGAAAGAATCTGGCCAATTCGCGCCATGGCGGGGCGGGGGCGCAGAAAAAGCAAGCCGATCGCGGCTTTCATAGGCTGGCAGGCCAGGTGGAGAGGTAAATATCCGATTTTGCCTCAACTTGTTGTTGCGTGTACAATGAAAACACGCTCGGCGGCCGCAGCATCCCGCCATCGCAGGAAAACCGGGTAGCCAGGATGCATCAAGACTGACTGGATCCTGTTTCCTCCATCAGCCATGCCGCGACCCTGGATCGATGGGGCGCGGTTCAGGCCTTCAATGCCAAAACAACAGACCGGCGAGATCATCTCGTCATTCTCTGACCGCTTTGCACCTGAGACAAAACACAAGCATCGGCTTTTCCGGCGGTGGCAAGGACGCGCTGCCCAGGCCGCTTGCTCCCGCTGGGGCGCATATGCGCCGCGAAGCGGTGCCTCTGGATTAGCCTTTCGAAATGGCGGTGCTGGTTGAGTGGAAGGGTGCGTCACTGGTGCGCCGTCGGGCGCTGATGCGTTGGCCGGCTAGGCCAACTCTGCTGATTTTCTTCTATAAATGAATCCATTAGCGGTTGAGAATGGTTTTGTGACTCACGCTCAGGGGCATGGTCTAGCGCCGCCTCGATCCGGGCGAGGATCTGCGCCAGCTTACCCTTTTCCATCGCCTTGCGCCGTTCCAGCGGGCACACTGTCGCACGCATCGCCGCCATATCCTCCTGCCGGTCGGCTTCGCGCTGGACCTGATCGTCGGGCAGGGGGGGCAGGGCGCATCCAGCGCGGCAGATAACTTCGACGCCAATGCGGTCTATCCACAGAACCTGGCGCCATGCCCGGTCTGTCAGTTTTTTGCTGTTATCCGCCGATCCGCCGCAGCAGCCTGCCGCCATTTGCCATCTCCCAATCCAAAAGATGACGACCTATGTAGGGCCTGTAGCAACTACAGAGTTAAGGCCATGGCATTCACGATCGGCGAAATGGGCAAGGCAACGGCCACGAAGGTCGAGACCATCCGCTATTATGAGCGGATCGGCCTGTTACCCAAGCCGCCGCGCAACAGCAGCAATTACCGGGATTACAGAGCGAATGAGCTGGGGCGCCTCTCTTTCATTCGCCGTGCTCGCGACCTTGGCTTCTCGCTCGACCAGGTGCGGGCGCTTCTGGGCCTGTCGGATGACCGCACATGCGATTGCGCAGCCGTTGATCGCATTGCTAGCGCGCACCTTCTGGAAGTGGACCGCAAGATCGCGGATTTGCAGGCATTAAGGCGTGAGCTTAATGCCGTGATCGTTTCATGCGCCGGAGGGACGGTGGCCGAGTGCAGGATTATCGAAGCCTTAGGCGCGGTCGCCCCCGGCTAATTGCGAGCGGTCAGGCCTTTGAAACTCATCAGATGCTCGAAAGGCAACGGCTCGCAACCATTCTACAAGCTATCAGAAATGGCAGCTATTCCATAGCGGTCGCCTCGAACCTGCCGTTCTCCTTACGGCCAGTCTTGGGCATTCAGAATGGGAAAGGAGACGGACCGCACCTGGGAACGCAAAATCGGCGGCTGAACGGCCGTAAAGGGTCGAATTTAGCTGGCGCCGCCTATCGCGCCCGGCGTCAGCGCCAAAGCGAGCAGAATGAGAGCGAGGCCGATATAGGCCCAGATGCCCATACCCCGCCAGGCGATTCCAATCGCGCCACCTTGCGCGCGTGACGCTTTGGCTAATCGCATCGCATAGATCATCGTTCCCGTCACGGCCATGGCCGTCATCGCTGCTCCAAACAGGAACCACAGGGCCTTTGTCCATATGCCGCCGAAGGTGCCGAAGTGCAGCGGGTCCGCCATTTCCGAAATGCGCTGATGGGCGTTGAGATCACGACCGTCCAGCCGGGCGACGATTATGGCAGTAGCCGGATCCACCGCGACGGCATTGGCGCGGTCCCGCACCAGCCATGCGGATGACTGCCCTAGGAAAACGACGCCGCCATCTTTGGTGAACCGAATCTCGCGAATGTCAAGCTTCGGGTCTGCCTGCCGTGCCAAGGCCATAAGCCGGTCCAGTCGCTCGCCCACTGGCGCGGGCGCGGCGGCAATTTTGGGTAGTTTAGGGACGGCCGCGTTGCCGCCCAGTGTCTCCACCAGATACCAGATGCCCGTCAGCGCGATCAGGGCCACGAACCACAGGCTCCAGAGGCCAAGCAGTCGATGAAGGTCGCCCGTCAGGCGACGACCATCCCCGCCGCGTGGCATGCGGAAGAAGCCGCGCCACCATTTCTTGTAGGTGACGACGCCCGACACAAGCGATACGGCCAGTAACAGCGCGAGCGAACAGACGAGCGGAATGCCGATCTTCGTAGGCAGCATCAGATGGCGATGCACCTGTCGCAGGAAACGGTGGACATTGGCCCAGTCATGCCGGCCCGTCACCTGCGCGGTCCAGGGATCGACATAGATGCGCTCGGGCGCACCCTTGCCATGATCAATCCAGGCTTCAACGGTGAACCAGGGATCGATCGGCGCATAGAGTGTCTGGAGACGCGCATCGGGGGCTGCGCGGGCGGCGGCATCCGCCCACGCCCCCCAGGACGCGACCGGTTCGGCCCGTGGTGCAACGCGCATGGCGGGCGTAACCAGCCAGTCGAACTCATGCGCGAAGACTGCCAGCGTGCCGGTCGCCAGGATGAAAGTCAGGAAGATCGACAATTTGAGGCCGATCCAGCTGTGCACCACCCACCAGAGCGAGCGTCCCTTCTTGCCCTGCGCCTTTGCCATGGTCAGAAGTTGAAGCGCAGTTCAGCGAGGAAGGTGCGCGGTTCGCCGGGAAAATGGCCGCTCTGTGCCGAGAAGCCCGATGCGGCGTAGACCTTGTCGAAGATATTGTCGACACGCAGCATCAGTTCGGCAAAGCCGAGCCCCTTCGTCAGCGAAGCGTCGAATATGGTGTAGGGCTTAACCTCCTGCCCCGAAAGACTGATGCGCCTCGAAACATATTCGCCGCCAACGGCGATGGCAGTGTCGATCGCAGGCAACTGATAGCGGGTCCAGAAGCCAAGCTTGTGTTTTGGTGCATTGGCGAAGCGATTGCCCACGGCATTGGTGATCGCCTGTCCCGCGATGGTCCCGGTGATCTTTGTGTCATTGAAGCCGTAATTGACGAGGGCCACCCAGTTGGGGGTAATGTCGGTGGACAGATCGATCTCGAAGCCCTTGGCTGTCACTTCGCCGATCGGACGCAACTGATCCTGACCATTGACCGGAGGCAGGCTGGTATCGGCCTGAAGGATGTTCTTGCGCACGATGCGATAGGCAGCGAAATTGGCCTGCAACCGGCCGTCGAACAGATCGGTCTTGACGCCGCCCTCGAACTGGTCGCCGGTCACGGGGGCGAAAGGACCGCCGGCATCGATCGTCTGGCTCGACGCGCTCTGCGGCTCGAAGCTCTGCGACCAGCTGAGATAGACCGAGACATCGCGGCGCGGTTTGAAGATTGCGCCGGTGCGGAAGGTTATGTCGTCATCGGTGTAAAAGCGGTTGCCGACCACCCCGTCCTCAAACTTGTCATAGCGAACGCCACCCACGAGCATGAAGGCATCGGTGAGGCTGATCTGGTCCTGCAGATAGGCGCCCTTGCGCTTCGTGCGCGTGTCAGTGACGGTAAAAGGCAGCAGGGCGGCCCGTGCCACGTCGCGCGCGCTGTTGGTGTAGACGGGATTGCTGAGGCTGAGCGGGGTGACGCCCGCGCGCAGAATTCGGCTATTGAGCACGCTCGTCTCGTCATACCAGTCCGCGCCAGTTTGCAGCTTGTGTTCCATGCCGAGCAGGTCAACACGTGCGGTCAGGTTAGCGGAGAAAGACAGGCCATCGACGTCGCGGATCTGGTCGCGAAACTCGCGGGCGACAAGGTCGGTGCTGCCAGCGACGAAGCCGCGCGGTTCGTGATATTGCTGGGTTTCGGTCGCCTTGAAATAGCGCACGCCCGCATCGAACGTCACCCGATCGCCGATCGCCGTGGCATAGCGCGCCTGATAGGCCTGCGATTTGAGGTGCAGGAAGTCGGTCGGTTCGTTTGCATTCCAGCGGATATTGCCCAGAAAATTACCGTCATTGTCGGTCAGTACGCCGCGCAGCCGGTTGGCTTGCAGGTCGTTATCGTAGATCGTGGCCTGAAGCGTCAGCTTGCCGCCCTCATTGGTCTTGATCGCAACGGCACCGTCCCCGATCAGGGAGACATTCTTCGTATTGATGCGATAGGGGTTCGACGCCTCGTAGAAGCCGCCGAGGCGGTAGGTCACGATGCCAGCATCGTCGATCGGGCTGGTTGCTTCGGCGGAGATACCGCGACGGTCGTAATTGCCGGCGGTCGCGACGAGCCGCATGCCGGTCCTGTCCTCCGGCGTCTTCGACACATAGTTGATGATGCCGCCGGGCGAACCGGGGCCGAAGAACAGGCCAGCAGGCCCCTTCAACACTTCGACCCGCTCGATGTTGAACAGTTGTGGCACGGAAAAGCCGATGAACGGGTTGCCACGCATGCCGTCATAGAATGACTGGTCCTGCCGGAAGCCGCGGAAGGTGACGCCAGCATAGCTGAAGAAGCTGACGCCGGAAATGTTGCGGTAGATGTCGGTCGCGTCGCGCGCGCCCTGATCGGCGAACAGATCCTTGTTGATGACCTGCACGGCTTGAGGGATGTTGAGCGGATCTTCCGCCGTCTTGCCGACAGTCGTGGTTTCCGTGCGATAGAGCCGCTGGGCGCGTCCGGTGACGATGATCTGGTCGGCATTGCCGGCTTCGGGCGCCGCAACCGGCGCCTCCTGAGCCGAAGCGACGGACGCGCAAAGGCAGACAGACGCCAGCAGCGCCGCACGAAAAATGGACAAAGCGACCCCCTATTATTCGATTCGCTAATGAGAGTTATTCGCGCTACGCATTTTGGGTTAAGGGCGCAAGCCAGTGGTCAGATGCGGCGTCGATTAGTCATCAAAAAATGGGAAAGCGGACCGACCGCACCTGAGGCCGGAATATAGGCGGCTGAATGGCAATGGTGGGTCGATCGTGTTGGAGGCAGTCCAAAGGACCTGCCTCCAATGATGTCAGTCAGGCTGCCGCTCGTTCGCGGACCCTTTCGAAGTCGTGGCGCATCACCAAATCGCCATCACACCAAACTGGCGCAAGAAGATCGTCTGCCGGGTCAATCGCATCGCGTCGTACTGCTGCCAGCCTGCCCGCACTCATGACCACGGCCTGGCGGCCGGCCTTGCTCGCCTTGGCCATGTCGGTCACAGGGCGCTTGGCGATGTCGTGCCATATTCCCTGATCATCCTTCATGGCGTTGGCCTTCATGGCGAAGCCCAGCGTATCGCGATTGGCGTGTTGCAGCAGACCGCCGCCCATGCCGAAGGCGATATTGTCGATGGCGAATCCCTCCTCGATGAGTCGAACGGTTAGGCGGCGGATGGTGTCCAGCGTCATGCCGTCGCCCTGAATGACCCGCACATGTGGATCGAGCAGCTTGAACCCCTTGCCGTTTACAATGCCGCCGAAGGCATCCCACAGCCTTTTCACCGTGCGGACCGGCATTTCCACGGGATCGCCACTGTCGGGTCGCACGACCAGCGTGCCGCGCCGGTTGAGGACCTTGCTCTTCAGGCTACCACCCCAGATGTTGGCGACGGCATTGTCGAGATCGTAGCTGTCGGACACGACGGCCACCAGCCTGCCGTCACCCTCGAACTGGTCGAGCATATTGGCATAGGCAGTTTCCTCGCGAGCCGGTCCCCAGCTTGTCATCGTGCTGTGCTCCGCTGCGGGAATGGAAAAGCCGGGCATCGCAGCACCATAATATCGACGGGCGGCGAGCAGCCCTTCCATCGTATCCGTGCCTGCGAAGTTCACCAGATGCGCCATACCGCCCAGGCCAGCACTTTCACCGGAAGATACGCCACGTGCGCCGAAATCGTGGAGTTTGAAAGGCAGTTGGCCTTGCCAGTCATCCGAGGTCTTCCGAAGGGCATCGCGGATGACCAGCTTCACCTGACGGCTGATGGTTGCGACAGTGGTCGGATACCAGAGCGCACGTAACAGCGCTGTTTCTATGAAGGTGGTGAGCCAGGGCATGGCGGGGTCGGTATTCTCGACCTGCATCACCGGCACGCCGACAGGCACGATCATGCCCTCTGGCAAGGCACGGATCTCCAGCGGCAGATAGCCGCCATGCCGCGTCAGGATCGCGTCCCAGCCAGCGCGGTTGAAGGGCACACCATGGGCGGCACAGATTTCCTCAGCCTCGTTGATGTCGGCTTCCGTAATAGGCGCACCCAGATAATCGATCAGATAAGGCTGTAATCCGAAGAACAGGATTTCCTCGGCGCATTGGTTGGGACGTGCTTCGGCATAGGCGCTGATGATGCGCGCCTCGGGTGGATATTGCAGATAGTGGCTCTGCTTGTAGCTGTCGGTGGCCAGGATCAAGTTGGGCATGATGTGAACTCCTCACATGTCAGGGCGCAAGCGGGACTCCCCCGCATGGCCGGTCACAGGTCGGCCATCTCCTCGATGATCGACCAATGGTCTTCAAACAGCATGTCCGGGGTCAGGTCGCCAAAGCGGTACCAACGGGCATGCGCGGCATCGTCGCCGCCCTTTACCGCGAACAGCTTGCGCCGTTCGGGCAAGCGGAACAGGTAGGCGTGGGTGACAATCCGGCCACGCAGAGATCGGGTGGGTGCGTCGAAAACGCGGGTACGCGCATCCTCGATGAAGCTGGCGAGCATGGCCGGAGGAATCTGGCCCTTGCCGTCGCTGATTGCGGTTTCCTCGCGCAATTCCCGAATAGCGGCATCGCGGATACGCTCAGTCGGGTTCACGAATCCGCCCGGCAGCGCCAGCAGTCCTTTCCCCGGCGCCTGCCCACGTTCCACCAACAGGATATGGCCTGACTGCACAACGACCGCATCGGCGGTGATGAATGGCCCGACGCCCCATTGAGTCGGATATGCATCCAGATATTCAGCCTCCTCCAACAGGCTGCGGAAGATTTCGCCCATGGCGAAGCTTCGCAAGAAATCGGCCACCCCTAGCGAAAGGATTGTGCCGGCAATTTCGGGAATGCGCTGGAAATAGCGGCGGCGCACATCGGTTGAGGAAAATGTGCCATATTGGCTGTCGATCTGGAGATTTTCCCATTCCGGGAACAGCTTCAGATAGTAGGATGACGCATCCTTGCCATAACCGGTCAGCGCCACACGGAAATCGGCGATGCCCCGGTTCTGAAAGCCATGATGATTGCCATGGTCGAGCACGATGGCGCGCACCTTACGCTGCACATCGGCCACCCAGGCCGTGTCGGAATAGAGATGATCGTCGAGCGGCGCGACGATCAGCCGGCCTTCGGCTATCTCATAGCGGAAGGCTGATCGCAGCATTGCCTCACGTTCGGCGAAGCTGAAGGGGTTGCGTGGATCGCGAGCGACATTGGCCGATCCGACCAGAACGATCAGTCGCTCCACCTTCTCCAGCGCATGGGCGATGACATGTTCATGGCCGATATGCAGCGGCTGGAAGCGTCCGATGAAGACGCCGAAATCAATCTTGTTCATATTCGAGGCTCCCTCGAAACACTGGTGCGAACCAAACTCCTCGATCCGCCTTGGTCATCTTATATGCATTTGACATATATCTAGTCAACACATAACAATTTTTCCATGTCCGAGACTTCTGAACCCTATGATCCGACCGCCTATCCGCCGGTTGCCGTGACGGTGGATCTGGTTTTGATGACTGTCTTGGATGGACAATTGGGGGTGCTACTGCAACGCCGCGACCAGGAACCCTTTGCCGGGCGCCTGGCGCTTCCAGGCAGTTTCGTTGGACCGGACGAAGACTTAGATGGGGCCACCCATCGGGTTCTCGCCCAGAAGGTAGGCCTGTCGGGAGCCTGGCTGGAGCAACTATACAGTTTTGGCGATCCGGCGCGTGATCCGCGTATGCGGATCGTTTCCATCTCCTATTTCGCTCTGCTCCCAGCGGATCGCCTGAAGGCTGCGGTGACGGGTCGCAACGACCTGAGGCTGGTACCAGTCGACGTATATGAAACGCCACTGGCCTTCGACCATGATGCAATTATCGATCTTGCGCGGACCCGCTTGCAGGGAAAGCTCGCTTACACTCCGGTCGCTCTAGCCTTGTTGCCTGACCAGTTTACGCTGCGAGACCTTCAGGCAGTGCATGAGGGCATTCTGGGCACACGCCTAAACAAGCCCGCCTTTCGGCGGCGCATGCTCGATAGCGGTTGGATAGAAGGGACTGGCGAAAAGGAATCTGCCGGTGCCTTTCGACCCGCGGAACTGTTTCGTCAGACAGATCGCCATCGATCTTAAGGGAAAGCTGCCGCTCCACACATGAGAAGCTCAAATCAGCGACTGAGCGTCTCATAGTTGTGGCCGACCGGCAGCTCGGCTCCTGCCTGTATTTCGGAAACAGCCAGAGTTTCACCTCCCGAATCAGCCTATCAGCTTCTTAGGCAGAAAAATCGACGGTCATCGGGTGCGGATTGGGGCGGATTATGGTAGACGCGGATAGATAGATAAATTTTGTCGAAAAGGCGATTTTGGGCATCGAACCACTTCGCCATTTCCGATTGCGGGTACATTTGAAGGTATCGATGCAGATCGATTTCTATCGTTAAGTTTTTAGAACAATTACATAATTTCTGAATTCGAGTCCTCTTCGGGCACCATTTTCCTTCGGTGAGGAAGGAAGCAAAAACCGCCGGAAACGGCGGTTTTTTTGTGCCTGTAGCAGGTCGAACCGTTGTCGATCCGATAGCCAGATCATGCCGTCCGAACAAAAACGCCGCCCGGTCCATGATGGACAGGACGGCGCTTATGTCTTCACAGTGTGGACAGCCTCAGCTGCCGTTCGGGCCGCCGCCCGGACCGGCACCACCGGCCGAGCCGGCACCCATGGCACCCACGGCACCGATATTGCCGAAAATCTCGTCGAACAGGCTGCGATGGCGGCCCAGCGTCGGGGTCTTGTCGCCGGTCGGCGAGATGTGCGCGACCTGCTCCAGGCCCATGCGATCGACCGCGACGACGTTGCCGGCCGGATCGAACCGGACATGCAGGACGGTCTGCGACACCGGCTTGGGGTTGGAGAAGGCGAGCGAGCGCATGTCGCGCGACACATAATACCAGTCCTGTTCGCCGAACTGCGCGACGAAGCTGGGACGGCCCAGCGTGCCTTCAACCGAGGCACGGTTGTCGATGCCGGGCTGGACGGAGTCCACCAGCAGCTTGTCGACCTGATAGCCCTGATGCGTGCGGATGCGGGTGCAGCCCGATGCGCTGATCACGATCGCGCCGAGGCCCAGAGCCAGCAGGAAACGCCCGCGGCGGGACTGGCGGCTAAACTTGCGCATGGTCTTCTCCTGCGGGGACGGGCCCGCGAACCCAAGAAACAGAAAGCCGCCATTGCATCGGGCGGCCCAGCGATCAATATGGAAATGCGCAGGCCCCGGCAAGGGGCGCACGCGCCCGCGAAGCCCGCTGGCCCACATTCCATCACGAAAAGACGGCAACCCATGTCCCAATCCCGTCCTTCCTTCCTCCAGCGCCTGCTGGGCCGCGATGATCCGAAGGCGGGCCTGATGCCGCTTTATCATGCGGTGGTGGCCGAGGGACGGCAGCCGCACTGGTATCTGCAGGGCGGTGTGCCCGATACGCTGGACGGCCGGTTCGACATGATCGTCGCGATATTGGCGCAGGCGCTGATGCGGCTGGAGGCGCTGGGCGCGGCGCAGGAGAGCGTGTGGCTGACCGAGCTGTTCGTCGACGACATGGACGGCCAGCTGCGCCAGGAAGGTATTGGCGATGTTGTCGTCGGCAAGCATATCGGCCGGATGATGAGCGCGCTGGGCGGGCGACTGGCGGCCTATCGTGCGGCCTTGACGGGGGAGGGCGATCTGGAGGATGCGCTGCGCCGAAACCTGTATCGCGGTGATGCCCCGTCGGCAGAAGCGCTCTGCCATGTCGAGGGCGCGTTGCGCGCGCGCTGGACACGCCTGGCATGCCTGACCCGCGACGCCTTGCTGGCTGGAGACCTTGGATGAGCGACATGATCGAATTTTCGCGCCCCGTGCGCGCCGACCAGCTGGGCAAGCTGGGTGACAGCCTGGTGACCATCAGCGCCGATGAGGGCGAGCGCGCCGCGCTGATGCGCCGTTTTGCGCTGCTGGCGCTCGACCGGCTGGAGGCGGATTATCGGCTGAGCGCGGAGGGCAGCACGATCCTGGCACGCGGCCGGGTCCGCGCCGCCCTGGCCCAGCCCTGCGTCGCCACCGGCCTGCCGGTGCCCGAGACGATCGACACCGATTTCCTGCTGCGCTTCGTGCCCGAGAGTGGCGACCTGCCCGAGGGCGAGGAGCTGGAGCTGGACGCGGAGGATTGCGACACGATCGGCTATGACGGCAATGTCATCGACATGGGCGAAGCGGTGGCCGAGACGGTGGCGCTGGCAATGGAGCCCTATCCGCGCGCGCCGGAGGCCGATAGCTATCTGCGCGAGGCCGGGGTGCTGACCGAGGATCAGGCCAGCCCCTTTGCCGCGCTGCTGGCCATGGCCAAGGATGAAAAGGGCAAGAAGAAGGGCTGACACGCCCGACTGTTTCCCTTTCGTTCCCATGGTGGCATAAGGCCCGCCATGGACGCCCCGCCGCCCGCGCTGCGCAAGATCATCCATATCGACATGGACGCCTTTTATGCGTCGGTCGAACAGCGTGACGATCCCGGCCTGCGCGGCAAGGCGATCGCCGTGGGCGGAGGCGGTCCGCGCGGCGTGGTCGCCACCTGCAGCTATGAAGCGCGCAAGTTCGGCGTGCGATCGGCGATGCCGGGCGCCAGGGCACGGCGGCTGTGCCCCGACCTGCTGTTCGTGAAGCCGCGCTTCGAAGTCTATCGCAGCGTATCTGCCCAGATCCGCGCAATCTTTGCGCGCTTCACCGACATGATCCAGCCGCTCTCGCTCGACGAGGCCTATCTGGACGTGACGCAGAACAAGCCGGGGATCGCGTCGGCGACGCAGGTGGCGCAGGAAATCCGGCGGCTGATCCAGGAGGAAACAGGCCTCACCGCATCGGCCGGCGTGTCCTACAACAAGCTGATCGCCAAGCTGGCGTCGGACCAGAACAAGCCCGACGGGCTGTGCGTGGTGCGGCCGGCGGAAGGCGCCGACTTCATGGCGCGCATGCCGGTGCGGCGGATTCACGGCATCGGCCCGGTCACCGCCGAACGGATGCACAAATTGGGGATCGAGACCGGCGCCGACCTGCGCGATCGCGACCTGCCCTTCCTCCAGACCCATTTCGGCAGCAGCGCGCTCTTCTATTATCGCGCCGCGCGCGGTGAGGACGACCGGCCGGTGCATGAGCGGCAGGAACGCAAGTCGGTCAGCGTCGAGGACACCTTCTTCGAGGATCTTGTCGCCGAGGAGGCGCTGTTGCACGAGATCGAGCGGATCGCGCAAAGCCTGTGGGCCCGAATCGAGAAGGCGCAGGCCTATGGCCGGACCGTGGTGCTGAAAGTGAAGTTCGCCGATTTCCGCATCATCACCCGGTCGCGCAGCTTTGCCGCGCCGGTCCGGTCGGTCGAACAGTTGGTGGATGCTGGTCGCGCGCTGCTGAAGGCGCAATTGCCGCTGCGCATGGGCGCCCGGCTGCTGGGCCTGGGCGTCCATAATCTGGAAGGCGAGGGGGAAGCGGGGGAGAGCGGCGGCGCGGGCGCCCAGCTCTCCCTGCTATGACCGTCAGAAGGGCAGCCAGGTCCGCTTTTCGCTGAACTTCATATAGCCCGCATTGACGCCGAGGCGATAACCGACGCCCAGGCGGATCGGGATCAGCACCACGCTGCCCCAGCGCAGATAGCTGGCAGTGAAGCCACCGACCAGATAGGCGGTGCCTTCGGCGGCCGGGAAACGGTGGTAGAGATCCTGGCTGTCATAGAGATTATAGACCAGGACGAAGGTGTTGGCGGCATTGCCGCCGACGTCGAAGCCGATCGACGGGCCGGTCCAATAGACTTCGCGCTTGCCCTCGATCTTGTGATTGAGCGTGCCCGAACCATAGCGCAGGCCGACCACGAAGGCGCCCGACGCCTCGCGCCCGGAAATATAGGCATTGGGCTGGCCCTGATCCTTGAGGATCTTCTCGATGATGCCGGCCAGGCCCTCAGCGCCCTTGCCGAACACGCCTTCGGCCGCGCCGATCAGATCATCTTCCTGATAGGATTCGCCCGGCGCCATCGCGGCCGGCGGCGAATTGGACGTCACGGGCGCGCCGGTGGCGGTGGCACCGCCGACAGCGGGGGCGGCATTATAAGTGCCGGAATCAGTCGAGCTGGCTGGCGGCGGCAGGCTGGAGTCGACGCCCGGATCGGTCGGCGTGTTGTTCTGGACCGGCGGCGGCGCAAGATCGGAATCGATCGCCGTGTTGGGATCGACCGTGCGAATCTGCGCGCTGGCGACCGGCGCCAGCAGGAGCCCGCCGAGTGCCGCCATCAGGGCACCCACCCGTGCGAAGCGGGCGCCCGTGCGCCCCATGCTGCCGATCATTACCCGATACTCCCCGAAGCCCGCTCTTGAAAACATCCGTCAGATTATCCGTCGCCAAGCTGAAACGACAATGAACGAACGCCCACCGGAGTCGATTCTAAGCCAGATTGAATCCGATTGTGCAAATCCGCATGAAAAATCGCACATTTGGACCGTTGCCATGGATCAAAGCCGTCGCTATAGCCCGTCGCCTAGCCACTGCCTCCCGGTTTCCGGTAGGCAAATTCGTGCGGAGACGTGGGTGAGTGGCTGAAACCAGCGGTTTGCTAAACCGTCGTAGCCTTAAGGGGCTACCGAGGGTTCGAATCCCTCCGTCTCCGCCACCTTTCCATTGACGATGATCCGGCCGCTCAGGCCGCAATATCGGCCTTTGACCGGTCGGTTGGCATGCGCGCATGCACAAAGCGTCTGAAACGCCGCATTAACCGCACTTTTAAGCGCAATCGGACGCTTGGGGGCGATGGACCTTGGCTTTCGTGCCAGCTATGCAATGCGCGCCAACAACAAAGGAAAGCCTATTCCATGAACAACAGCGACCTCGCCGACACCCTGGCTTCGGCCCACAACATCACCAAGGCCGATGCCCGCAAGCTGGTCGATGGCGTGTTTGCCGCGATCGCCGATGCTGCTGCCAAGGGCGAAGAAATCTCGCTCAACGGCTTCGGCAAGTTCAAGGTCAAGGAGTCGGCCGCCCGTGAAGGCCGCAATCCTTCGACCGGCGCGACCATCCAGATCGCTGCCTCCAAGAAGCTCGGCTTCACCCCCGCCAAGGCGGTCAAGGACAAGCTGAACGGCTGAGGAACTGGCCCGGTGCCCGCCTGATGGCGCGGCGCCGGGCTTATTCTGCCGGCGTCCTCCGGTCCCGCACGGACGGATCGCCCCAACGCCATTGATCCTTGGGCGAAAAACTAAAGGGTTACGCCGCGCTTCCAGATGCCGATGGCGCGTTCGTCATTCACCTCGTTCCGGGCCGGCGTCCCGCTGGCAATCGCGACGATATGCGCCAGCAGCGCATCGGCCGCAGCATCCATCCCTTCCTGCAGGACGCGTCCGGCGTCGAAATCGATCCAGCCCGGCTTGCGATCGGCCAGCGCGCTGTTCGACGCGATCTTGACCGTCGGCACCGGACTGCCGAGCGGCGTGCCCCGACCGGTCGAGAACAAGGTCAAGGTTGCGCCAGCCGCCGCCAGCGCCGTGGTCGACACGGCATCATTGCCGGGGCCTTCCAATATGGTGAGGCCGGTGCGGCTGATCCGGTCGCCATAGTCGATGACGTCGGTGACGATGGCGATCCCGCCCTTCTGCACCGCGCCCAGCGATTTTTCCTCCAGCGTGGTGATGCCGCCGGCAATATTGCCGGGGCTGGGATTTTCCGACACCGGCTCGCCATGGTCGAGGAAATAGCGCTTGAAGCGATTGACCACCTGCGTCAGCCGATCGAACACCGCTTCATTCTCGGCGCGCTGCATCAACAGTGTCTCGGCACCAAAAATCTCCGGGATTTCGGTCAGGATCGCGCTGCCTCGCGCCTGGGCCACGGCATCGGCCATGCGACCGATCAGCGGATTGGCGGTGAGGCCGCTCATCGCATCGGAGCCACCGCATTTGACCCCCAAACGCAGCGCCGAAAGCGGCACATCCTGCCGCTGATCCGCGCTGGCCAGATCGATCAGTTCAGCGAGCGCCGTCATGCCGGCCTCGAACTCGTCGCTTTCGCTCTGCGCGCGGACGGTGCGCAGCCGGGCGCGCCGATCGGGCGGAATGCGCGACAGCAGCGCATCGAGCTGGTTGGATTCGCAGCCCAGCCCGAGCAGCAACACCCCGCCGGCATTGGGATTGAGCGCCAGAGAGGCGAGAATCGCGGCCGTGCCGTCGAGATCGGCGCCGAGTTGCGAACAACCAAAGGGGTGATTGAAGGCATGGACGCCATCGATACGCCCCTCCGCCAGCGCCGCCCCCTTCATCGCCAGCCGCTCACCCAATCGGCCGACACAGCCCACGGTCGGGAGAATCCAGATCTCGTTGCGCGTGCCGACACTGCCGTCGGCGCGGACATAGCCGCGGAAATGCGGGACGGGTCGGTCCGTCGGGGATAGCGGCTGCGGCTGCGCACCGGTGAAGCGATAGGCCAGTTCGCCCGAAAGCGCGGTGTGGAGATTATGGCTGTGGACATGCTCGCCCGCCAGGATCGCCCGCGTCGCCAGGCCGATCGGCGCGCGATAGCGGCGGACCGGCGCGTCGGCCGCAATATCGTGGAGCGCAAACTTGTGCCCGGCCGGGACCGGATCGCGCAACTGCACATCGACCATGCCGACGCGCACGGTCTGCCCTGCCCCCAGCGGGTGCAGCGCGACGGCGACATCATCTTCGGGTGCGACCTGAAGGGCCAGCAGCGGGGCGGTTTCGGCAAGGATCGACATGGGTTTGGAATAGGCCATTGCCAGCGTTGGCACAAGGCGGTAACCGGCGGACAAGGAGATCGCCATGCATCCGCTTACCCTGTCGCCCGACCGCCTGTTTCCCGCCGATCCCACGACCCGTTCGATCGCCCGCGCGCTCTATGCCGAAGTCGCCAACCTGCCGATCATCAGCCCGCATGGCCATACCGACCCGGCCTGGTTCGCCACCAATGCCCCCTGGTCCAACGCGACCGAACTGCTGCTGGCGCCCGACCATTATCTGTTCCGCATGCTCTATTCGCAGGGCATCGCGCTGGACGATCTGGGCGTGCCGCATCGCGGCGGCCTGCCCGATACCGATCCGCGCGCAGCATGGCGCCTGTTCGCCAGCCATTATCACCTGTTCCGGGGCACCCCGTCGAGCATGTGGCTGGACCATGTCTTTGCCGAAGTGTTCGGGCTGGACATGGCACTGGACACGCAGAGCGCCGACCAGGTCTATGATGCGATCAACGCGGCGCTCGCCACCGACGCCTTCCGCCCGCGCGCGCTGTTCGAGCGGTTCAATATCGAATTGCTGGCGACGACCGAAGGCGCGGACGACGATCTGCGCCATCATCAGGCGATCCGGGAATCCGGCTGGCAGGGGCGGGTGGTCACCACCTATCGCCCGGATTCGGTGATCGATCCCGAGCATGAGGAATTTCGCGACGCGCTGATCCGCTTCGGCGACATGACCGGCGAGGATGTGGAAAGCTGGCAGGGCTATCTGGCCGCCCATGCCAAGCGGCGCGCCGATTTCCGCGCCATGGGTGCGACCGCGACCGACCATGGCTTTGCGACGCCCCGCACCGCCAACCTGTCGACCGTGGAGTGCGAGACGCTGTTCGCGAAGATCGTCGGCGGCACGGCCAATGCCGACGATGCCGAACTGTTCCGCGCCCAGATGCTGACCGAAATGGCCAAGATGAGCCAGGCGGACGGCATGGTGATGCAGATCCATCCCGGTTCCTGCCGCAACCATAATGCCGCGCTGTTCCACAGCCATGGTCGCGACAAGGGCGCCGACATCCCGATGCGCACCGACTATGTCGGTGCCCTGAAGCCGATGCTGGACGTGGTCGGCAACGACGCCAATCTGACCATCATTCTCTTCACCCTGGACGAGACCACCTATGCCCGCGAACTGGCGCCGCTGGCGGGCCATTATCCCTGCCTGCGGCTGGGCCCGGCCTGGTGGTTCCATGACAGTCCGGAAGGGATGCGCCGCTTCCGCGAGATGACGACGGAGACCGCCGGCTTCTACAATACGGTCGGGTTCAACGATGACACCCGCGCCTTCCTGTCGATCCCGGCGCGGCATGATGTCGCCCGCCGCATCGACTGCGCCTTCCTGGCGCGGCTGGTCGCCGAACATCGGCTGGCCGACTGGGAAGCGGCCGAGCTGGCGCAGGAACTGACCGTCGGGTTGGTGCGCCGCGCCTATCGGCTCTGATCGGTCAGGCGGGGGCGGGACCGCTCGATTCCGCCTCCACCAGGCGCAGCGGCGGGGGCAGTTCGGCGGTCACGGCCTGCCCCTCGATCCGGTCGATCAGCTGCTGGGTCGCGATCCGCGCCATGTCGCCAAAGGGGCGCCAGATGGTGGTGAGCGCCGGCGACACGACATGCGACAGCAGGCTGCCGTCGAAGCCGACGACGGACAGCGACTGCGGAACGGCAATGCCCTTGATTCCGGCGCATTTGAGGACGCCGGCAGCCATGACGTCATTGGCGGCGAAGATCGCCGTGGGCGTGGTCGGCAGCGACAGGAAACGCTCGGCGGCGGCAAGACCCGACTGGAAGCCATAATCCCCCTCCGCCTCGTCCAGCAAAGTCACACCGGCGGCGGCCAGCGCCTCGACAAAGCCCGCCCGGCGCTCCTGCGCGGAAATGGCGTTGGCCGGACCGCCGACCATCGCGATGCGGCGATGGCCAAGATCGAGGAGATAGCGCGCCACCTGTGCGGCCGCCTCGCGCTCGGGCGACAGGATCACATCGGCATAGCCGGTGATCGGCAGGGCGGACAGGGCAACGGCGGGAATATGCTCGCGCGCCAGCGCTTCGGGCAGTCCGGCAATGCCCGATACCGGCGGCAGCACCACCAGACCGTCGGTGCGCGAGCGACGGACGAATTGCAGCACATCCTCGACCGAGGCGGCGGCATCCATCGGCGTGGGATGGACCACCAGTTCATAGCCGCGCCGGCCCGCTTCGCCGACGATGCCGCGCTGCACGGCGTCGAGCACCAGCGCATTGCGATCATTATGGACCATGCCGATCAGGAAGGATCGACCCATGGCAAAGGCGCGGGCGCGCATGGAGGGACGGAAATTGAGCGCCGCAATCGCCTGCTGGACGCGCTCGCGGGTTTCCGCATTGACCTTGGGCGACTGGTTGATAACCCGTGATACCGTGCGGATCGAGACGCCCACCGCAGCGGCGACATCGGCAATGGTGGAATCGCTTCCCTGCGGGCTGTCCTTTGTTGATCGCATCTTTGCGGCTAGCCACAGGGGGAGGGAAATCGCAACCTGTTTGGGCTAAGGCCCTTCCAATGGATTCCCTGCTCCCCATCGGCACCGTCGCATGATCAGCGCACGTTTCGGCACATTTCGCGGCCTGGTGCGCCTGGCTTTGTCCTATCCGCAGCTCGCGCTGGGGCGATCGGCCACGCGGCGTCCCGACCCGGCCGAGGTGCGTCGGCTGGTCTTCGTGTGCCAGGGCAATATCTGTCGCAGCGCCTTTGCCGATGTGGTGGCCCACAAGGCCGGCGCCCGCACGGCCTCCTTCGGCCTGTCGACCACCACCGGACGACCGGCCCATGATCCGGCAATCGCGGCGGCGCAGGCCCTGGGCCATGACCTGTCTGCCCACAAGGCGCTCGACAGGACGGACTATCAGCCGCAGCCGGGCGACCTGCTGCTGGCGATGGAAGTGCGGCAACTGCATCGACTGGCTGCCGATCCGCGCCTGTCGCACCTGCCGCGCCAGTTGCTCGGCACCTGGACACAACCGATGATGCCGCATCTCCACGATCCCTATGGCCTGGACGATCGCTACATGGCGCATTGCCTGCAGCGGATCGAGCAGGCGGTGACGGCGCTGATCAGGACTTATCCCGGCGCAACGCCTTCCTGACGATCTGCCCCAGATCGCGCAGCAGCGGCCGGGGATCGCTGAAGCTGAAGACATAATAGCGCATGCGCAAGTCGAGGAAGCCCAGCAGATAGGTGGCAAGGTCGCGCCATGGGCTGGCCCGGAAGAAGGGATCGGCGATCTTCCCGCCCATCAGCAATCGCAGCAGGCGCTTGGTTTCCGGCACCATGTAGCGCGCGCGCAGGGTATCACGGGGCAGGGGTGCCGCATCCGTTTCACCCAGCACCGCCCGGCGATAGGCTTCCCAGGCAAAATGGGCATGGCAATGGCCGGCCAGCGGCAAACTGCCCCAGAAACGGCCGTTCACCTCCATCAGCCAATAATGACCGCTGCCTGCATCATAGCGATATTCGACCATGGCCGGCCCCTGCCAGCCGAGCGCCCGCAGCAATTGTTCGGACAATGCCATCTGTTGCCCATGGCGGTCGCGCGGTTCGGCACGGCACAGGGTCGATACGCCCCCTTCGGGCGGCCATTCGTGCAGGCGGCGATGCTGGAAATGCAGCGTCGCATCGCCATCGGCCATGAACAGCATCTGTCCCAGGCCCACGCCGCTGCAATATTGCTGGATCATCGGCCAGATACCGACCGGACGATAGCGGGCGAGCAGCGCCTGCAACGCATCCGGCGTCCGCACATATTCCGCCTTGATCCATTCCAGCCCGGCCCGCTCAAGCAGCGGCATAACCGCTGGCGGATTGGCCCATTTGGCGACCAGCGGATAGGGCATGGATGCGGCATGGGCCTGGAAATCGTCGCCCGCCATCGGCTGCCAGGTTCGCGGTATCAACAGCCCCTGCGCCGCCGCGGCCGCCAGGGTGCGGCGCTTGTCGATCACCTGGTTGAGCGCTTCGGCGCGCGGGACCAATATATGGCAATCGCCGATCATTGGCGGCAGCAGCGCCAAATCGAGCAGATCGGTCTCCGAAATGGCGAAGACAGCGCGGGCGCCGGTCCGGGTGATCAGGTCGGGCAGCCAATCGGCCGCCGGGCCTGACGGCCGATCAGTGCTGTCCGTGCAGTAGCGCGATGCCGCCGCGATCCCGCTTGCCGGCCCGACACCATGGACCCGCACGCCATGGCGGCCAAGTTCCCGGACGATGGTCAGGCTGATCGCATTTTCCAGGCCGATGACGATCGCGCAGGGCAGGCGGCTCACGCAGGCACCAGCCGATGTTCGTAGCGCCATGTCGCCCAGGCCTGTTGCGCGACACGCAGGCCGGTGCGCAGCCGGCTGGGCGGCACGCGAGTCAGCGCGCGCGCCGGGGCATCGGCGAGCGCAGGCGACAGATCATGGAAGCCGGCAGAACGCATGCCCGGCGTCGCTGCTGCAGTCCGGCACAATTGCTCGAACCGGCGCATCACCGTGCGGTTCGGGCGCATCCGGTCGCGCGAGAGCATTTCGAAACTATGGGTGACGATGACGAAGGCATCATGACCTTCCTGCGCGGCGTGGTGCATGCCGGCGCGCATTTCGGCGGCCGACATGGCGCAGATCTGCGCTGGGCGGAAATGGCCGGGGCGGTCAGCGATCCCCGACACGGGCAGTTCGACCAGCCCCTGGGCGCGAACCGCACCGATCTGGCCGGCGTCCATGCTGATGCCGCATCCCTGGCCGAGATAGGCCGGATTGACGCTGCTGTCCCAGCCGATGCCGATCGCCGCCAGCGCCCGCAGCGTATCGTCATTGGCGCCGAAATTGCCGGCCCGGAACGCGCTGATCCGCGGGGCGCCCGCCTGTTCCAGCAAGTCGCGACCAAGGCCGAGCAGGATGATCTGGTCGGCCAGGCTGAAATCGCCGATATTGCGGCCCTGTCGACCTTCGATCGGCGAATCTTTGACCCAGGCCAGCCATTCGCTGTGCAGATGGAGTTGCACTTCATGCCCGCGCCCGACGATGGCCGCGACGATGGGCTGGAGAAAGGCGGGACCGTGGATCAATGCGGGCAGGGGATCGAGGAAGAAGACGCCCTTGAGGCCATGACGGTCCATCAGGTCCATCTGCCAGCCGATGCCAAAAGCACCGGCCGCCGTCTCGCCCCAGATCGACTGGCGCAAATTCTGCTCAAGACCGAAGCCGCGCTGATGCAGCGCTGCGGACAATTCGGTGTCGATGGTGATGAGCAGCGCAGTCATGATCAGTCCGATCCGGAATGGGGACGATGATAGACGGCAGACGTTAAGGAGCCGTGATGTTTCTGACCCATGTATGGATCATTACGGCCTTTTAACGAGCTTTACCCCTTTTTTCTTGCCCTCTTGCCCGATCAGACGGTGTCGCGCCGCCCGTTCCTCATGCGAGCAGCGAAAATTCGCCATAATTGCCTTGGAAGAACAGCAATGGCCGGTCGGGCCGTTCCACTTCCAGTGCGACCACTTCACCCAGCACGATATAATGATCGCCGGCCTCATGCACGGCATGCAGGCTGCAATCGATCCAGGCGACGACATTGTCGATGATGGGCGATCCATTGTCGGATACGCGGTGCGACACGCCGGCGAACTTGTCGGGGCCTGGTGCCGCCAGCTGGCGGCAGAGCGGCTGCTGATCACTGGCGAGGACATTGACGCAGAAGCGGCCGATCTGCTGAATCCGCGGCCAGCTGCCCGAGCTTTTGGCCGGGAAGAAGGCGACCAGCGGCGGATCGAGCGACACCGAGGTGAAGGAGCCGACCACCATGCCGACCGGGGCGCCATCCTCGGCGGACGCGGTAACGACGCACACGCCGGTTGGATAATGGCCCAGGACGCGGCGGAAGGTGGCACTGTCAATCATGGTTGCGCTGTTCATGCCATGGTCTTCCAGCAGACGATGGCGCAAGGCAAGCGAAACCGGTCAGAAACCAACCGGTCGTAGCGGATAGGGGCGGGGCTGGTGCCCCGCCACGATCATCAGAGGGCGATGCCGCCCGCGGCCAGCACGGCCAGCGTCAGCAACTCGGACGCATTGGACGACATGGTCGCGATCTGCACCGACTTTTCCATGCCGACCAGCACCGGACCGATCATCGACGTGCCGCCCAGTTCGCGCAGCAGCTTGGCCGAGATGTTGGCCGACTGCAGCCCCGGCATGACCAGCACATTGGCCGGGCCGGACAGGCGGCTGAACGGATAATTCTTCATCACGGTCGGATTGAGCGCCGCATCCGGCGTCATTTCGCCTTCATATTCGAAATCGACGTCGCGCTGGTCGAGCAGCTTCACCGCATCGCGCACATTGTCGAGGAAGGCGCCGGGGGGATTGCCGAAATTGGAATAGGAGAGGAAGGCCACGCGCGGGTCATGGCCCATGCGCCGCGCGACCGCGACCGTGCCCTCGGCAATGTCGGCCAGTTCGGACGCGGAAGGCCGTTCATGGACGGTGGTGTCGGCCAGGAAGACGGTCTTGTCCTTGGTCACCATGACATGGATGCCGAAGGGGGTACGGCCCGCAGCCGGATCCATCACCCGCTTCACCTCGCGCAGGGTCTGGCCATAGGGCCGGGTGACGCCGGAAATCATCGCATCGGCCACGCCCATCTTCACCAGCAGCGATCCGAAGATGTTGCGGTCGCGATTGACCATCCGCTCGCAGTCGCGACGCAGATAGCCGCGCCGCTGCAACCGGGCGTAGAGAAGATCGACCATCTCGGGCACCAGCGGCGAATTGACGCTGTTGTGCAGTTCGAAGCTGTCGGGATCCTGGACGCCCAGTTCCTTGAGCTTGTCGCGCACATGATCGCGGCCGACCAGCACGGGGATGCCATAGCCCAGTTCGCGGAACTGGATCGCGGCGCGCAGCACCACTTCCTCTTCCGCCTCGGCAAAGACAACCCGCTTGGGATTGGCCTTGGCGAGTTCATAGGCGCTGGTGAGAACAGAGGTGGTCGGATTGAGCCGCGCCTTAAGCGAGTCGCGATAGGCGGCCATGTCGGCGATCGGCTTCTGTGCGACGCCAGTATCCATCGCCGCCTGGGCGACGGCGGCCGGCACCACCTCCATCAGGCGCGGATCGAACGGCGCGGGGATGATATAGTCGGGGCCGAAGCTGTGCGAACGGCCATAGGCCTTTGCCACTTCCTCGGGCACCTGTTCGCGCGCCAGGTCTGCAATCGCCTTGGCGGCGGCCAGCTTCATCGCCTCGTTGATGCCGGTCGCCCGCACGTCGAGCGCGCCGCGGAAGATGAAGGGGAAGCCCAGGACATTATTGACCTGGTTGGGGAAGTCCGACCGGCCGGTGGCGACGATCGCGTCGGGACGCACGGCATGGGCGTCAGGCGGCAGGATTTCCGGGTCGGGATTGGCCATGGCGAAGATGATCGGATTGGCCGCCATCGACTTCACCATATCCTGCGACATGGCGCCGGCGACCGAGAGGCCGAGGAACACATCGGCGCCCTTGACCGCTTCGGTGAGGGTCCGCGCGTCGGTCTTGACCGCATGGGCCGACTTCCACTGGTTCATGCCCTCGGTGCGGCCCTGATAGATGACGCCCTTGCTGTCGCACATGATGACGTTTTCGTTCGGGACGCCCAGCGCCTTGATCAGCTCGGTGCAGGAAATGGAGGCGGCACCCGCGCCGTTCACCACCACCTTCATGTCCTTCATGTCGCGCCCGGTGAGCAGCGCCGCGTTGATGACGCCCGCCGCCGCGATGATCGCGGTGCCATGCTGGTCGTCATGGAAGACCGGAATGTTCATCCGTTCCTTGAGCGTCGTTTCGATGACGAAGCATTCGGGCGCCTTGATGTCTTCCAAGTTGATGCCGCCGAAGCTCGGCTCCATCAGTTCGACCGCGTCGATGAAGCGATCGACATCCTCGGTCTTCAGCTCGATGTCGATGGAATCGACGTCGGCGAAGCGCTTGAAGAGGACGGCCTTGCCCTCCATCACCGGCTTGGACGCCAGCGCGCCGAGATTGCCAAGACCCAGGATCGCCGTGCCGTTGGAGATCACCGCGACCAGATTGCCCTTGGCGGTATAATCATAGGCGGTCGCCGGATCTTCAGCGATCGCGCGCACCGGCACCGCGACGCCAGGCGAATAGGCGAGCGAGAGATCGCGCTGCGTCGCCATCGGCTTGGAGGCGATGATCTCGATCTTGCCGGGGCGGCCGGTCGCGTGGAAGAACAGCGCCTCGCGCTCGGAAAATTCCACATTTGACTTTTCGGTCATCGCGATACCCACATAATGGAACAATAGCGCCGCCCTAGCGGCAAGATTATCTTGTGGGCAAGTGCGAGAAGCGCAATTTTCCTGCCCTTTGGCGAAGCTCTGGTTTCAGCGGAGCGATCAGGCTATCCGCTTGCCCCATGGCCAATTCGACCTCCACCACCACCCAGCCTACCCCCATGATGGCACAATATTTCACCCTCAAGGCAGAGGCGCAGGATTGCCTGCTCTTCTACCGCATGGGCGATTTCTTCGAACTCTTCTTCGATGACGCCAAGATGGCGGCCGCGACGCTCGACATTGCGCTCACCAGCCGTGGCGAACATGCCGGGCAGCCAATCCCGATGTGCGGCGTGCCGGTGCATAGCGCCGAATCCTATCTCGCCCGACTGATCAAGGGCGGCCATCGCGTCGCCATCGCCGAGCAGACCGAGACGCCAGCCGAGGCCAAGGCACGGGGCGGCAAGGCGCTCGTGGCACGCGCCATCGTCCGCTATGTCACCGCCGGCACGCTGACCGAGGAAACCCTGCTCGACAGCCGGCGCGACAATATGCTGGTGGCGCTCGCCCAGACCGGTGGGGAAGGCGAGCTGGGCTTGGCCGCCGCCGACATCTCGACCGGCCGGTTCGAGACGATGACGGTGCGGGCGGGCGACTTGCCCGCCGAACTCGCCCGGTTGCGGCCGAGCGAAGTGGTGATCGCCGAAGGTTCGACATTGGAGGTCGCCAACAGCCATCCGTTCGACAAGGCTGCCTTTTCCAGCACCCGTGCCGAAGACGCGCTCAAGCGCCTGTTCGCGGTTGCGACGCTGGATGGTTTCGGCCAGTTCAGCCGCGCCGAACTGGCGGCGATGGGCGGGCTGATTGCTTATCTCGACCATGCCGGCAAGGGCACGCTGCCCTTCCTGGCGCCGCCGCTGCGCAAGACCAGCGGCGCCCATGTCGCGATCGACGCAGCGACGCGCGAGAGCCTGGAAATCGTCGCGACCACCGGCGGCACGCGGGCCGGCAGCCTGCTGGGCGCGGTCGACCGGACCGTCACCGGGGCGGGCGCCCGGCTGCTGGCACAGTATCTGTCGGCGCCGCTGATGGATGCGCCGCTGATCGACGCGCGGCTGGGCCTGGTGCAGCTGTTCCATGATGACGCGACACTGCGCAGTCAGTTGCGGGCAGCACTGCGCGCGTTGCCCGACATCGGCCGTGCGCTGGGACGTGTCGCTGTCGGTCGCGGTAGTCCGCGTGACCTCGGCCAATTGCGCGACGGCCTGGGCGAAGCGCGCTTGCTGCGCGAGCGGTTGGGGCGGCTGGCCGATCAGCCGCTGCTGCTGACGCAATTGCTGCCGGCGCTCGACGGTCATGGCGCGCTGGTCGATGCGCTGGCGCGCGCATTGGTGCCGAGCCCGCCGACCGAAACCAATAATGGCGGCTATATCGCCGACGGCTTCGACCCGGCGCTCGACGAACTGCGTCGCCTGGCCGGTGACGGCCGCCGCGCGATCGCTGCGCTGGAGGCGCAATATCGCGAGCAGACCGGGATCAGCGCACTCAAGATCCGCCATAATGGCGTGCTGGGCTATCATGTCGAGGTGCCGGCCCGCGCCGCCGACCAGCTGATGCAGCCCGAAAGCGGCTTCACCCATCGCCAGACGCTGGCCGGGGTCGTGCGCTTCAACTCGATCGACCTGCATGAGCAGGCCGGCCGCGTGGCGCAGGCCGGCGCCCATGCGCTGGTGGCGGAAGCTGCCCATCTCGAAACGCTGATCGAGGCGGTGCTGGACCGCAAGGCCGACATCGCCCGCGCCGCCGATGCGCTGGCGCGGCTGGACGTTGCCGCCGCGCTGGCCGAACGGGCAGCTGAAGGCGGCTGGCAAAGGCCCCATTTCGTGGTTGAGGACGGGGTCGGCCCCTGCCTCGACATTGTCGGCGGGCGCCATCCGGTGGTCGAGGATGCGCTGCGCGCGCAGGGACAGCCCTTCGTTGCCAATGATTGCCGGCTGGTCGCGACCGACCGGCTGTGGCTGGTCACCGGCCCGAACATGGGCGGTAAGTCGACCTTCCTGCGGCAGAATGCGCTGATCGTCATCCTGGCCCAGGCCGGGGCCTTCGTGCCGGCGGAATCGGCGACGCTGACCCTGGTCGACCGCCTGTTCAGCCGGGTCGGCGCCTCCGACAATCTGGCGCGCGGCCGGTCGACATTCATGGTCGAAATGGTCGAGACCGCCGCCATCCTGGCGCAGGCGACCGAGCATAGCTTCGTCATCCTGGACGAGGTCGGGCGCGGCACATCCACCTATGACGGCCTCGCGCTTGCCTGGGCAGTTGTCGAAGCGGTGCATGAGGTCAATCGCTGCCGCTGCCTGTTCGCCACCCATTATCATGAGCTGACCCGCCTGTCCGAAACGCTCGATGCGCTGTCGCTGCATCATGTGCGGGCACGCGAATGGAAGGGCGACCTGGTGCTGCTGCACGAACTGGCCGAAGGGCCGGCTGATCGCAGCTATGGCCTGGCGGTGGCGCGGCTGGCCGGCTTGCCGCCCCTGGTGCTCAAGCGCGCCAAGGATGTGCTGGGCCGGCTGGAGGCAGGCAAGGCGAAGACCGGCGGCATTGCCGCGGGGCTGGACGACCTGCCGCTATTCGCCAGCGTCGCGACGCAGGTCGAAGAGGTGGTCGATCCACTGCGCGACGCACTGGATGGCATCGATGCCGACGCCCTGTCCCCGCGTGAGGCACTCGATCACATATATCGTTTGAAACAACTGGCCGCCGCCAGTCACCACGAGTAGACGAGAGCCATGGTCATGCAGTTCCCCAGCCTGGGGTCGCGCCGCGCGATCATTGACCGGCGCGCGATTTCCGACAGCATCAACGCCCTGGCGCAGGAGCACCGGGGCGATCCGATCAAGCTGCGCGGGCTGATCGTCAAGGAACTCAAGGCCGCTCTGGAACATGGCCGCGAGGATGTCGCGCGCCGGCTGGCGGCGAAACCGACACGCGGGCGCGAGGCGGTGACGGCCTTTGCCTTCCTGATCGACCAGATCTTGCGGCTGCTCTACGACGCGACCACCCATCATCTCTATCCCGCCGGCAACCGCAGCACGGGCGAGCGGATCGTGCTGATCGCCGTGGGCGGCTATGGCCGGGGCGAGATGGCGCCGCACAGCGATGTCGACATCGGCTTCATCACCCCCTGGAAGCCGACCGGCTGGACCGAGCAGATCATTGAATCCATGCTCTATTCGCTGTGGGATCTGGGACTCAAGGTCGGCCATAGCAGCCGTTCGATCGACGAGACGATGCGGATGGCCAAGGCCGACCTCACCGTGCGCACCGCCCTGCTGGAAGCGCGCTATGTGTGGGGCGACAGGGCACTTTACGAGGAAGTGGCTGTCCGCTTCGACAGCGAGATCATGCAGGGCACCGCCCGCACCTTCGTCACCGAGAAGCTGGAGGAACGCGACGAGCGCCACCGCCGCATGGGCGACAGCCGCTATGTCGTCGAGCCCAATGTCAAGGAAGGCAAGGGCGGCCTGCGCGACCTGCACACGCTGTTCTGGATCGGCAAATATGTGAACCGGGTGAAATCGGTCGCCGAACTGGTCGATGTCGGCCTGTTGACGCAGAGCGAGCTGCGCCAGTTCCAGAAGGCCGAGGATTTCCTGTGGGCGGTACGATGTCACCTGCACATGATCACGGGGCGGGCCGAAGACCGGCTGACCTTCGACCTGCAGCTGGAAACCGCGACGCGGATGCACTTCACCGCGCGGGCCGGCCGATCCGGGGTCGAGCGCTTCATGCGCTATTATTTCCTCAATGCGAAGGCGGTCGGCGACCTGACTGCGGTGTTCCTGGCGCATCTGGACGACCAGCTGGCCGAGCGCGGACGCCGCTATATTCCGTCCATCTTTCGCCGGCCCAAGAAGCTGGACGGTTTCGTGCTGGATCGCGGGCGGCTGGCGCTGCCGAGCGACGATTTCTTCCAGGCCGATCCGGTTCGCCTGGTCGAGATTTTCGCCGTGGCCGACAGGCATGGGCTGCAGATTCATCCGAGCGCGATGCGCGCGGCCAGCCGCGACGCCGGCCTGATCACCGCCAAGGTGCGCAAGGACGCACGCGCCAATGCCGCCTTCATGGATGTGCTGACCAGCCCGCGCGACCCGGAAACGGTGCTGCGCTGGATGAACGAGTCCACCGTGTTCGGTCGGTTCATCCCCGATTTCCGCCGGGTCGTGGCGCAGATGCAGTTCGACATGTACCATCATTATACGGTGGACGAGCATACCATCCGCGCCGTCGGCCTGCTGGCCCGGATCGAGAAGGGCGAACTGGCCACCGACCATCCGCTGGCGACCGAGCTGATGGGCAAGATATTGTCGCGCCGGGTGCTCTATGTCGCGGTGCTGCTGCATGACATCGCCAAGGGGCGCGGCGGCGACCACAGCATATTGGGCGCGGAAGTGGCAGAGCATCTCTGCCCGCGCCTGGGCCTTACCGCCGCCGAGACCGAGACCGTCGCCTGGCTGGTGCGTTATCACCTGCTGATGTCGGCCACCGCCTTCAAGCGCGACCTGGCCGACTACAAGACGATCCTCGATTTCGTCGAAGTGGTGCAGAGCCCCGAGCGACTGCGCCTGCTGCTATGCCTGACCGTGGTCGATATCCGCGCGGTGGGGCCGGGCGTCTGGAACAGCTGGAAGCGGCAGTTGCTGGGCGACCTGTATGACGCGGCCGAGGAAGTGCTGCGCCTGGGCCACAAGCAGAAGGGCCGCAGCGAACGCGTTGCCGCCAAGCAGGAGGCCCTGCGCCAGGCGCTCGGCATGGATGAGGCGACCTTCGCCGCCTTCAGCGGCCGCATGCCCGAAAGCTACTGGATCGCCGAACCGGACGATATCCTGGTCCATAATGCCCGGCATATATTGGAAGCGGGTGAATCCTCGCTGTCGATCGCCGCGCAATATTATCCCCAGCGCGGTGCCACGCTGGTCACTGTCTATGCGACCGACCATCCGGGCCTGTTCTACCGCATTGCCGGCGCCATCCATCTGGCTGGCGGCAACATCATCGACGCGCGCATCCATACGACGCGCGATGGCGTGGCTATCGATAATTTCCTGGTGCAGGATCCGCTGGGCGGTGCCTTCCACAGTCCCGAGCAGCTGGCGCGGATCAAGGCGGCGATCGAGGATTCCCTGTCCAACCGCCACCGCATGATCACCAAGCTGGAAGCGCGCCCGCTGCCCCGCACCCGCGCCGAAGCCTTCCGCATCGAGCCCAATGTGTTGATCGACAACAAGGCGTCGAACCGCTTCACCGTGATCGAGGTGAATGCCCGCGATCGGCCGGCGCTGCTGTTCAGCCTGGCCAATGCCCTGTTCCAGTCGAAGGTGACGGTCCACAGCGCCCATGTCGCCACCTATGGCGAGCGCGCGGTCGACACCTTCTACGTCACCGACCTCTTGGGCGGGAAGATCGAGAGCAAGGCCCGGTTGCAGACGCTGGAGCGGCGGCTGCTGGAGGCGGCCGGCGGCGAAGTGGGCGAGGCACTGGAGCGCGCCTGATCACTAGTCAGGCGCCTAAATTTTCAGGCAATGGTCATGACGTCGCCGGGCGACAGCAAAGGCAACAGGCGCAGCATGTCTTCGCGGTCGACCGCGACGCAGCCGGCGGTCGGGCGTCCTTCGGACAGATGGAAGAAGATCGCGCTGCCCATGCCCGGCACCGGTGGCGCATCATTATGGCCCAGGATGACGATCACATCATAGGCTTCGTCGCTACGCTGCAGGCTTTCGGTCGAGAAGGGCCGGGGCAGGCGCACGGGACGGTTATAGGCGGGATCGGCCGGATCATCCGACCAGCCATCGCCCGCCTGGGTCCAGCGCCAGGGCAGGGCGATGCCGGTGGCGGAGACCTTGCCGGGGCGCAGCAGCACCGCACGGATCGGCCAATTGCCCAAGGGGGTGCAGCCATCGCCTTCGCGCTTGTCGGCAGCCGCGCAGGCGCCGCTGCGGCCGATGGTGCAGGCCATGTCGAGATCGCCGAAGCGCAGCCGCCCGGCGGCGGCATCGACATGGACGACGCTCATAGCTGGTGGCCGGTCCGGTCGCGCTTGGTGGCGAGATAGCGTTCATTATGCGGATTGGCCGGCAGGATGATCGGCAACCGCTCGACCACTTCGATCCCCGCCGCCTGCAACCCGGCAACCTTCTGCGGATTGTTGGTAAGCAGCCGCACGCCGCCAATGCCGAGCAGATCGAGCATCCGCGCCGCGACCGAGAAATCGCGCGCGTCGATCGCGAAGCCCAGCCGCACATTGGCGTCGACCGTATCGAAGCCCTGATCCTGCAACGCATAGGCGCGCAGCTTGTTGACGAGGCCGATGCCCCGGCCCTCCTGGCGCAGATAGAGCAGCACGCCCCATTGCGCGTCGGCGATCTGATGCAGCGCCTGATGCAGCTGCGGGCCACAATCGCATTTCAGGCTGCCGAACACGTCACCGGTCAGGCATTCGCTGTGGATGCGGATGACCGGGGGCGATGCGTCGCGCTTGCCGACCACCAACGCGACATGCTCGCGCGGCTCGTCGGGGCTGCGGAAGGCGATGATCTCCGCGCTCTCGCTCGCCGATACCGGCAGGCGAGCACGGGTGGCGATGGCGAGGTGAATGGCATCGTCATAATCGCCGACATCATCGGCGCTGACCTCCGCCTCGACCGGGCCGTCGCCTTCGGTGAGGAAATAGGCGGGCAGGATACCGGCCAACCGGGCTAGGCGCAGCGCCGCCTTGGCCGCCTGGGGCGCCGGCAAGGCCCGCGCGCGAAATGGTCCCTTGAGCGGCGAGGCGAGGTCCAGCACCGGATCGGAAATCGAGGTCGCGACATCCGCGTCGATCCACGGTGCCCGTTCGATCAGCACCGGCAGGTCCGGATCGGCCGCCGCCAGCTGGTTAGCGAGCTTCAGCGTCTCGGCGCGGGCGGCGGAAATCAGGATATCGGCCTGCCCCTGCGGATCGAAATCGGCCAGCGTCACCGCATCCGCGCCCTCGATCGCCATCAGTCGGATCGCGCCATCAGGCGCGGTCAGGCGTATCGCCCAGCCACGACGCAGCGCATCGATGGCGCGGGCAGCATCCCGCCCGTTCATCAGAAGGCGAACTCGGTGATGATCGGGATATGGTCGGACGGCTTTTCCCAGCTGCGCGCGGGTTCGACGACACGGTGGGCGACCGCCTTGTCGGCGACATCCTTGGTCATCCACATATGGTCGAGGCGACGGCCGCGATCCGACGCCGCCCAATCCTTCGCGCGATAGCTCCACCAGGTGTAGAGACGCGCCGGGGCAGGGTGGAAATGGCGGCCGATATCGACCCAGTCGTTCGACGCCTGCAACCGGCCCAGCAATTCGCATTCCTGAGGCGTATGGCTGACCACGTCGAGCAGCTGCTTGTGGCTCCAGACGTCGCATTCCAAAGGCGCGATGTTGAAGTCGCCAGTGAGGATGGTCGGCTTGTTGTCGAGCGCGCCGGACCACTCGATCATCCGCTCGATGAAGTCGAGCTTCTGGCCGAATTTGGGATTGACCGTGCGGTCGGCGACATCGCCGCCGGCGGGGACATAGACATTCTCGATCCGCACGCCATTGTCGAGGCGGATGCCGACATGGCGCGCTTCGCCATTGGCCTGCCAGTCGAACCGGTCATCCTCGTGGATCGGCACCTTGCTCATGATCGCCACGCCATGATGCATGCGCTGGCCGTTCAGCACCTGATGGACATAGCCCAGCCGCTTGAACATGTCGGTGGGGAAAATCTCGTTCACCACCTTGGTTTCCTGCAGGCAGAGAATGTCGGGCGCTTCTTCGGTCAGGAAGCGTTCGACGATGTCGATCCGGGCGCGGACGCTGTTGATGTTCCAGGATGCAATCGAAAGGGTATCGGCCATGAAAAGCACCTAGGGTGCCGCGCGCCCGCGCGCAAGCGCCGGACAAAGTAAGACCCCCGCTCCGGGGGCGTGGAACGGGGGTCTCGATCGCGCCCTTGAAGCGCTTTGCGACGGGAGCGGTGTGCCGGGTAACAGGGGGGAAATCCCGGTCTACGTCTCTCGCCGTGATCTCTATCTAGGCGATCCGATATGAGCGGCAGATGAACGATGGCAGAAAGTTTTCAGCCCATCGTTCCTGCGGCCCGCCCTAGCCGTTCGGACGGCCGCGCGGACGCGGATCGGTCCAGCGGAAGGCGGAATCGGCGACCGGCACGCCATATTGCTGGTTCGACAGGCGCACCGCCGTGCGATTATTCTGCGCGTCGAGCGCGACCCAGCCATAAAGCTCCAGCCCGGCCGGCGACGCAGGCTTGCGCTTGAAGATCATGGTGATGGTGCCGAATTCGGGCCGCTTGGGATCCTTCGCCTGCACGCTCAGCACGGTCGGGTCGCCGGTGGGGACGACGGTGCCGAATTTCGACAGATCCTTGGTCGGGTCGATCAGCGCGGCCAGCGGCGAATTGCCGATCGGCCAGCGCTGCACCTGGCGCACTTCATAATCGATCAGGGTCAGCGCCTTGCCATCACCCACGATCAGCAGCGGCACGCCCTTTTCATATTGGAAGCGGATCTTGCCCGGCTGTTTCAGGGTCAGCTTGCCGGTCAGCACCTGACCATTGCGGTCGGTCTGGCTGAAATCGGCGGTCAGGGTGGTGACGGCGCGGATATAGGCATTGAACTGATTGAGGTCGGACGGTGCCGCCTGCTGGGCAAGGGCATAGCCCGCCGGCACCGCAACCAGCGCGGTGGCGAGGGACAGGGCGACAGGCGCGAGGATGCGCTTCATGCAATCATCTCCGGGTTGTTCGGAAAAGGGGGCATAGGAGGTGGGGCTTGAACCCGCTGTGAACCTTGCTGTTCCATCGAAGGGAAAGGATCGATCGGAAAGACCAGACGGGGGAGAGCGGCCGTGAAATGGCTGGCTCGATCCCCCGTGCTCCCGCCTCGCCATGCCGGTCTTACCGGCGGCACCGCTCCAATTATGTTTATCGGCGCGGCAGCAGCGACGCCTGCCTAGACCGATTCGCGGACAAAAAAAAGGCTGATCCGAAGATCAGCCTGAAAAGTTTTTAGGAGAGGATGCCTGAAAGGCCTGTTCCTAATGTCCCAAAGCCCCTGTCACGACAAATGCGAAGGCAGCAAGCATGGTTGCACGGAACGCAATCGCCCAAGAAAAACAGGCATTTCGTAGCGTCAGAGCGGATTACCATTCTCGTCACGCAGCACTTCGCGGCGGCCGACATGGTTGGGCGGCCCCACTAGTCCTTCCTCCTCCATCCGTTCGATCAGGCGTGCGGCGCTGTTGTAGCCGACTCGCAGCTGGCGCTGCAGCCAGCTGGTCGACGCCTTCTGATTCTCGAACACCAGCTGGCAGGCCTTGCGGAACAGCTGCGCGTCCGGGCTGTCATCACCCAGGTCGACGCCGTCGAGCGCGAAGCTGCCTTCTTCCGGCTCTTCCGTGACCGCCTGGATATAATCGGGCGATCCCTGCGCGCGCCAATGGTCGGCGACCACCCGCACCTCGTCATCCGAAACGAAGGGACCATGAACGCGCATCAGGCCCTTGCCGCCATGCATGTAGAGCATATCGCCCTTGCCCAGCAGCTGCTCGGCCCCCTGTTCGCCCAGGATGGTGCGGCTGTCGATCTTGCTGGTCACGAAGAAGCTGATGCGGGTCGGCAGGTTCGCCTTGATGACGCCGGTGATGACGTCGACCGAGGGACGCTGGGTCGCGAGGATCAGGTGGATACCGGCGGCACGTGCCTTCTGCGCCAGACGCTGGATAAGGAATTCGACTTCCTTGCCAGCGGTCATCATCAGGTCGGCCAGCTCGTCGACCACCACCACGATCTGCGGCAGCGGCTGGAAATCCAGCTGCTCTTCCTCATAGATCGGCTTGCCGCTTTCCGGGTCGTAGCCGGTCTGGACACGGCGGCCCAAGGGCTTGCCCTTGGCCTTCGCGGCACGCACCTTCTCATTGTAATTGGCGAGGTTGCGGACCGAGATCGACGCCATCATGCGATAGCGATCCTCCATCTGCTCCACCGCCCATTTGAGCGCGCGGATCGCCTTGCTCGGTTCGGTCACGACCGGGGCGAGCAGATGCGGGATGTCGTCATAGGTCGACAGTTCCAGCATCTTGGGATCGATCATGATCAGGCGCAGCTGGTCCGGCGTCATGCGGTAGAGCAGCGACAGGATCATGGCGTTGAGCCCGACCGACTTACCCGAACCGGTGGTGCCTGCGATCAGCAGATGCGGCATCGGCGCCAGATCGGCGATGATCGGCTCACCCGAAATATTCTTGCCCAGGATGATCGGCAGGGTCGCTTCCGCACCGAACTGTTCGCTGGTGATCAGTTCACGGAAGGACACGCCCTCACGATTGGTGTTGGGCAGTTCGATGCCGATGACGGTGCGGCCGGGAATGGTCGCGACGCGCGCCGACAGCGCCGACATGTTGCGCGCGATATCGTCGGCCAGCGCGATCACGCGGCTCGCCTTGATGCCCGGTGCCGGCTCCAGCTCATACATGGTGACGACAGGGCCGGGGCGGACCTCGACGATATTGCCCTTCACATGGAAGTCGTCGAGCACGCTCTCCAGCAGGCGGGCGTTGCGTTCCAGCGCCGCCTTGTCGATCTTCTGCCCCTGATTGGCAGGGATGGGATTGAGCAGGTCGGCCGACGGCAGCGAGCTATGGCCGAACAGATCATCCTGCGATACCGGCGCGGTCGAGCGCTGCACCGGGGCGGGCTTGGGCGCCTGGATGGTGATTGGCGGCTTGGGCTCGTTCGACACCTGCTTGCGCGGCGCGATCACCCGTTCGACCGGGCCGTCATCATCCTCGTCCAGATCGACCGCTCCTCCCTGTCCCGCAAAGGCGAGCGAAGGACGCGGCAGGCTGAGCCGGGGCAGGGTCGGGCGGCGGATGGTGAAGATCGGCTTTTCCAGCGCCAGGCTGCGATACCAGACGAACAGGCCGGCCAGCATGGTCACGACCACCAATATGCCGATGATCCAGCCCTGCGCGGCCGGCGCCTGGGCGGTCAGGCTCATCACCCCCTTGGCGGTGACAAGGCCGATCATGCCGCCCCAGCCCGAAGGCAGGCCGACCAGCGGATCGGGTTGGAACAGGGCCAAAGCGATGCCGATCAGGATGATGCCGACCAGGCATTTGCCAAACTGCGCCTTCCACCCGATCATCTCATGATCGCCCCACAGGCGACGGGCGGTAATCCCCATCAGCGGTAGCAGCAGCGCGATCGGCACGCCGAACAGCAGCAGCAGCATGTCCGCCACCATGGCGCCGGGCGCGCGCATGATATTGGCGACATGATCGCCCGCCACCGTGTTCATCGACGGATCGCTGGGCTGATAGCTCAGCAGCGCCAGCGCCAGGAACAGCGTCGCCAGAAACAGCGAGATCGCCCCGATCAGCGCGCCGCTGCGCACGATGCTGCGCTTGAGCATTTCGCGCCATTCCGGCGCGCGCTTGGCTCCGCGGCTGACAGCCATGGTCAAATGTCCCCCAAATGTTCCGTTCCGGCACAATGCGCCGAGCCAGGAGTCCTCGTCAAGCCTGCGGACCATCGGCTCGTCCCGCCCCATCCGCAACATTGCGTATGTCGCGGGCCTGGGGCGCAGGCGCAAAATGGGCGGCGAAAGGAGATGTCGTCATGTTCGCCTCTTTCTATCCCGCCTTTGTCGTGATTGCTCTGAGCAGCTTTGCGATCGTGCTGCTGGGCGTCAGCCTGCAGGATGCGATGCGAGGGCGCTGAGCGCATCGCCATCGACGCGCTGCACGGTCCATTCGTCCATCGGCCGGGCGCCGAGCGCCCGGTAGAAGGCGATGGCCGGTGCATTCCAGTCGAGCACCGACCATTCGAGCCGGGCGCAGTCGCGCGCGATCGCCAATTGGGCGAGACGGGCCAGCAGCGCCTTGCCGGCGCCTAATCCCCGCGCTTCGGGCAGGACGAACAGATCCTCCAGGTAAAGGCCCGGACGCCCCTCGAAGGTCGAAAAATTGTGGAAGAAAAGGGCAAAGCCGATCGGCGCGCCATCATGCTCGGCGATCAGCACCTCCGCCATCGGCCGGGGACCGAACAGATAGCGGGCCAGCGTCTCGCGGTCGGCCTTCACTTCATGGGCCAGCTTCTCATAGTCGGCGAGCGCCAGGATGAAATTTGCGATTGCATCGATATCCGTCGATTGCGCGTGCCTGATGATGACCTTGCTCATGCCGCTCCCGCTTCCACATGGGCGATATCCGCCCGTTTCGTGCGCGCGGCGATAAGGCAGCCGGCGACGATCAACAAGGCACCGGCAAGGGTGGCGAGCGTCAGTTGCTCGCCAAAGGCCAGCCAGCCGAAGATCGCGGCCCAGACGAAGGCGGTATATTCGACCGGGATCAGCCGCTGGGCTTCCGCACGCGCATAGGCCCAGGCGAGCGCCGCGAGAGAAGTGAAGGCCAGCATGGCGGCCAGCAGCACCAGCGGCACCGCCGGTCCGGTCGGCACGATCGCCCAGGCCGGCGCGCCGATCGCGAACACGCCCAGCATGACCAGATGCTGGAAGAAGGCGACCTCGATCGGCGTGGCAAGCTGGGCCTGCTGGCGCTGGAGGATCAGGTTCCAGGCGAACAGCATCGCCGAGAGCAGCACCGCGCCCGCCCCCAGCAGCGCGTCGCCATCATAGTCGCCGCGCATCCGCCCCGACAGGATCACGGCCACCCCGACCAGACCAAGCAGCGAGGCGCCGATCGCCTGCCGTCCGATCCGTTCCTTGAGCAGCAAGGCCGCAAGATAGAGCGCGATCAGCGGGGCGATGAAGGAGAGGGCAATGGCTTCGGCAAGCGGCAGGCGCATGATCGCCCAGAAGAAGAAACTGGCCATCAGCGCCACGACAACACCACGCAGCAGATGCAGGCGCAGCACGGAAAGGTTGGGCCAGCGCTGGCGGGTGGCGAGCATCAGGACCAGCCCGAGCAGGCTGCCGGTGATCGCGCGCCAGAGCAGCGCGTTATAAAGGCCGATCGAGAGGCTGAGCCCCTTCATCGCCGCGTCCATCACCGAAAAAAGCGCGACGCCAAGGCAACAGATGAGGAAGGGCAACAGCACGGACGAGCTGTGGGGAGAGGAAAGCGGACTATCCATCGACGGGTGAAGGGATCAGTCGCGACCGGGGCCGACGATCCTGCCGATATGCAATTCGTCGATATGAAGCCGGGTGATCCGTGCCTTGCCGATGCGCAGTCGACCGATGGCCAGGGCGCCCACCGCTATTGCCCCCAATGCGATCGCGCCCAGGGCCAATGTCCCGATAGCGGACGCGCCGACCGCCTGCGCACCCGTGGCGCTTGCGCCATGGGCGATGGCGGACCGGTCGGCGCTGTCCGTCATTCCGCCGCCTGGACCTGTCCCGCGTCGCTCGCCGCCGCTTCGATCTCGGCCGCCTTGGCCTCGACCAGCCTGACGATATGGTCGACCATGTCGGCATCCTGGATCGTGTGATCGGTGACGCCCGACAGATAGACCATATGCTTGCCATTGCCGCCGCCGGTCAGGCCGATATCGGTCTCGCGCGCTTCACCCGGACCGTTGACGACGCAGCCCAGCACCGAGAGCGAGAGCGGCGTGTTGATATGCTGCAGCCGTTCTTCCAGCGCCTGGACGGTGCGGATCACGTCGAAGCCCTGCCGCGCGCAGCTGGGGCAGGAGATGACCTTGACGCCGCGGGTGCGGATGCCGAGCGTCTTGAGCATCTCATAGCCGACCCGCACTTCCTCCTCCGGTTCGGCCGAGAGCGAGACGCGGATCGTGTCGCCAATGCCGGCCCAGAGCAGGTTACCGATGCCGATCGCGCTCTTGACCGTGCCGCCGATCAGGCCGCCGGCTTCGGTGATGCCCAGATGCAGCGGGCAATCGACCGCATCGGCCAGTTGCATATAGGCCGCGACCGCCAGGAACACGTCGCTCGCCTTCACGGCGACCTTATATTCGTGGAAATTCTGGTCCTGCAGCAGCTTGATATGGTCGAGCGCGCTTTCGACCAGCGCTTCCGGGCAAGGCTCGCCATATTTTTCGAGCAGGTCGCGTTCCAGGCTGCCGGCGTTGACGCCGATGCGGATCGAGCAATTATTGGCCTTGGCGGCGTCCACCACTTCCTTCACCCGCGCGGCCGAACCGATATTGCCGGGATTGATGCGCAGGCAGGCAGCACCGGCATCGGCGGCTTCCAGCGCGCGCTTATAGTGGAAATGGATGTCGGCGACGATCGGCACGCGCGCGGCGCGGACGATCTGTTTGAGCGCCGCGGTCGATTCCTCGTCCGGGCAAGACACACGGATGATGTCGACGCCGGCATCCTCGCAGCGACGGATCTGATCGATCGTCGCCTTGACGTCATGGGTCAGCGTGTTGGTCATGGTCTGCACCGTGACCGGCGCGCCGCCGCCCACGGGGACGTTGCCGACCATGATCTGCCGCGACTGCCGTCGGGCGATGTCGCGCCAGGGGCGCAGGCCGGGATTATGTTCGGACATGAAAAGGGGCTCCAGATCTCTGGAGCCCCCTATAAGCATTAACGCGGCCTTTTAGAAGCGCGCGGTCAGCGATGCGGCAACCTGGTCCGCATTGCCGCTGGTCTGTGCCAGGGTCGTGGCGGTGACGGTGGCCGGCGACGGGAAATAGCTGTCCGGGCGAATGATGTTCGCCTTTTCCACCCAGGTATGGGCGTAGGCGACGTTCAGCGCGAAGGCCGGCGAGATATTCCAGGTCGCGCCGCCCGTCAGCCACACGCGGTCGCCATCGGGCACGCGGGTAGTCAGATGCTGCGGATTGGTCGGCGAACGGTCGAACATGGTGCCGGCGCGCAGCGTGAAGGCGGGGCTGAAATCATATTCGCCGCCCAGGCTGACGCTGTAGCTGTCCTTGTAATCCAGTTCCTTGTTGGTGGTGCCGGTGGCCGAGGTGACCTCGATCCCCTTGAAGCTGGACCAGCCATACCATTTGCCGGTGATCATCGCGCGCAGGTTCGGCGTCAGCTTGTGCATGAAGGACACGGTGACGATATCGGGCAGGTCCAGCGGTGCCGAGGCATCGAACTCGCCATTGGCGGCGCTGAGCGGCGTCACCAGGCCGGAAATGGTCTGGGTGCCCTTGAGCTTGTGGTTGATGCCCGACCGATAGTGGACGCCGACATTGGTGGTGCCGTTGGTGTAGAACAGGCCGGCGTTCCAGCCGACGGTCCAGTCGTCGCCCTTCAGCTTGGTGAAGCCGTCGGTGGTAACCAGCGGCGACACCTGCGGCAGCGCGTTGGTCAGGTTCGCCTTCACATATTGCACGTCGACGCCGCCGCCGATCGAGAAATTGTCGTTCAGCTTGAACGCGGCCGACGGCTGGATGTTGTAGGTCTTGAGGTCGGTGTAGATCGAGTCATAGCGACCGAAGAAACCGTCATCATATTCCAGCTTCAGGCCGAAGGGCGCATTGACGCCGAGGCCCAGCCACAGCCGGTCGGTGACCTGCGCCGAGGCGTAGAAATTGGGGACCGGGATGACGCTTTCGAACGGCTGGCCACCGTCATTGCCGGTCACCGGCACGCGGGCGGTCGAACCGGGGACCGAGCGATAGCTGCCACGGTTGGTCTGGTGGGCGGAAGCCATCAGGGCGTTGACGCCGGCCGAAACCTGGACGCCCGACAGCTGGGTCATGGCGGCAGGGTTGAAATAGATGGTCGAGGGATCGTCACCTGCAGCGGCGCCGCCAGCCATGGCGCGGCCGGTTTCCACCGGCGACTGTTCCTGAAGATAGAAGCCACCGGCCAGCGCCGGCATCGGTGCGACAATCGCGCCGGTCAGCAGGATGGTGGGAAGAATGCGACGGCGAAGGGACATGGCGTTTCCTCTGCTAAAAACTCATTTGGCCATTTGGTGCGGGCGCTTAAACGCCTCATGCGACTTATGGAACCATGCGCATAACAGCTATCCCGACGATTTCTACAGGCGCCAATGACGGATTTCCGCGATTTTTCGCTCAATTGCCCGGATTTCGGCCGGCTGGACGCTACGGCAAGTGCCGCCCTGTTGCGCCAACGTCACAGGTCAAAAAAAAAGCCGCCCCGAGGGACGGCTATGAAGTTTTAGGAGAGGATGCCTGAAAGGCGAGTTCCTTTTGCGGCCAGGCGGCGTTCGTCGCAAATGCGAAACATGATGGCGCGATTGCGTTTCATGCAACCGGTGTCATAAATCCATGTTTCCCTAAGGGAAATTCCGCATGAAATAATGATAGCGATATCAATTTTGCGCGTTGCGATAAGCTATTTCGCCGCTTGCAATCGCTGATCGACGCCCGAATCACGCAAATGGGATTCGATTTCGGCCAACAGGCGCGCCAATCCCGCGGCGTCCGACGCCTCCGCCCGCGCGGTCAGTGCATTCTGGGTGTTGGACGCGCGCAGCAGCCACCAGCCATCGATGGTGCGGACGCGAGCGCCATCGATCGATTCCACGATTGCGCCGGATGCAACCAAGCGGTCGCGCAGGTCTTCGATGATCGCGAACTTGCGGTCTTCCGGCACGGCGATGCGGATTTCCGGCGTGTTGACCATTTCGGCCATGTCGCCGCGCAGGTCGGTGACGGTGCGGCGCAACCGGGCAGCCGCGCGGATCAGGCGAACGGCGGCATAGAGTCCATCATCGAAACCGTAAAAATCGTCGGCAAACATGATGTGGCCGGTCATCTCGCCACCCAGCGGACTGCCAATCTGCTTCATTTTGGACTTGATATGGCTGTGCCCGGTCTTCCACAGCACCGGCTCACCGCCCAGCCGCGCAATCTCGTCGAACAGGGCCTGGCTGGCCTTCATATCCGCGACGATCGGGGCGCCGGGCCGATCCTTCAGCACGACCTGCGCGAACAGGCCGAGCAACTGGTCCCCCCAGATAATCCGGCCGAGGCCGTCGACCACGCCGATCCGGTCGCCATCGCCATCGAAAGCCACGCCGAAATCGAGCTTCCTGGAGAGGACAAGGGAACGAAGATCGGCCAGATTCGCTTCTTCGGTAGGATCAGGATGATGGTTGGGAAAATTGCCGTCTACATCGGTGAAGAGCAGATGATGCTCACCCGGCAGGAGTTGCACCAGCTTCTCCACGACCGGTCCTGCGGCGCCGTTTCCCGCGTCCCAGCCGATCCGCCAGGCGGCGCCGTCAAAATCGCGCACCAGCCGTTCGACATAGGCCGGCATGATATCGACATCGCGCACCCGGCCTTCGCCCGCCAGCCAGTCGCCGGCCGCCGCCATCGCGCCGAGCTGCTGGATCGCCTCGCCATGAAAGGGCGCATGATCCAGGACCAGCTTGAAACCATTCTGATCTGCGGGATTATGGCTGCCGGTCACCTGGATGGCGCCCGCCACCTCCAGTTCGGCCTCGGCATAATAGAGCATGGGCGTGGGCCCCAGGCCAACGCGCAGCACATCGACGCCGCTGTCGGTGAGGCCGCGCACCAGCGCGCCCTCCAGCATGGGCGAACTCAGCCGCCCGTCATAGCCGACCGCAACCGCTGATCCGCCGGCACGCCGCACCCAGGTCGCGAAGCTGCGCCCCAGCGCATAGCCGTCCGCTTCCCCGAGCATCGGGCCGACAACGCCGCGCATATCATATTCGCGCAGCAGGGTCGGGTGGAAGCGGTGGGCCATATAGTCCTTTCTGGGGCAATCAGCCGGCGGACGGACGATCCCGCTCGGCAAGGTCAGCGAGCAACAGGTCGCGCGCGGCATTAATCTGGGCAGCAAGCGCTTCGGTTCCACCCTTGTCGGGATGGACCGAGGCGATCAGGCGGCGATGTGCGGCACGGATATCGGTCGCGCGGGCATCCACCGAAAGGCCGAGCAGGGCGCGCGCACCTTCCACGTCGGCCCTGTCAGTCTGCACCGGCGGCGCAGCCTTGCGCCTGGCGCGGTTAGCGCCCTTCTTCGCCTTGCCCTGCGACGCGAAGAAGAGGGCCGCGCCCAGCAGGATCGGCGCGCCGAGCGCCGGCTTGCCCTTGGCCGCCAGCACCGCGCCGACCAGCGCCGCCCCCAATGCCATGCCATCCTTGGTCGACATGCGCTGCAATCTCCCGGTCCAGATGAGCCAGCCCGCCAGGCCGATCAGCACCAGCGCGATCAGCCCCATCAGGCAGCGCCGAGCATGTCCACGGACGCGGCATGATCGCCGGTCGGCAAGGCCAATCCGGCCACCATCTCGCGCAGTTCCTGGCGCGCGGCGATATGGCTGATGCCCAGGTCGCCCAGATGCCCCTTGTCGAGCAGGGTCAGGCCCGAAGGGAAGAGTTCGCGGAAGATGACGCGTTCCGACAATCCGGGAATGACGCGGAAGCCGACCCGGCGCGACAATTCCATCAGCGCATCGCCGACGCGCTTCTTGTTGCGGGCGTCATGATGCTGGACGCGATTGCGCAGCACGACCCAGTCGATCGACACGCCATCGGCCTTGGCGCGCGACTTGCGCGCTTCGAAGATGAGTTCGGAATAGAAGGACAGGCGGCGCACCCGGAAGGTTTCGGCATCGACCTGGCCGATCAGGTCGAAATCGACGAAACTGTCGTTCATCGGCGTGACCAGCGTGTTGGCGCGGGCCGCCATGTGCCGGGCGAAATCATCGTCGCGGCCGGGCGTGTCGACGATCAGGAAATCCTTGCCCTCGGCAACCGCCGCCGCCTGTTCGTCGAGCGCGGCGACATTGTCGCCCTGGAACACCGCAAAGTCGGGTGCCGACAGATCGATGCCGCGGCGACGCGCGGTTTCGGCGCGGTTTTCCATATAGCGGGTGACGGTGCGCTGGCGCGGGTCGAGATCGATCAGGCCGACGCTATGGCCGAGCGCGGTCAGCGCGATCGCCGTGTGGACGGCGGTCGTCGACTTGCCGGTTCCGCCCTTTTCATTGGCGAAGACGATGAGGTGCGTTTGCGCGTTCGCCATCGGACCTTGATAACCCCGTGTTTGTCGCTCTAGATTCTTGACGGTCCCGTGGCGCGAAGCCTAGCAGGACGCCCCTGTGTCCCTGCCCTTATCGGAGCCCCTCGTCCCGTGCAAATTCTCCGTGACCTTCCCGCCCTGCGCGCTGCCGTTGCCGCGCTGAAGTCCGACGGAAAGACGCTGGCGCTGGTCCCCACCATGGGGGCGCTGCATGACGGGCATATGGCGCTGGTCGAGGAAGCCCGCCGCCATGGCCGCCATGTCGTGGTGTCGATCTTCGTCAATCCGCGCCAGTTCGGCCCGAACGAGGATCTGGACGCCTATCCCCGGCGCGAGGCGAAGGACGCGCAGCTGTTGCAGGCGGCCGGCGTCGACATATTGTGGGCGCCAAGCGTGGAAGTCATGTATCCGGCCGGCTATGCCACCAATATCCGGGTGTCGGGGGTCAGCGAAGGGCTGGATGGCGCGGCGCGGCCGGGCCATTTCGATGGCGTCGCCACGGTCGTCACCAAGCTGTTCAACCAGGTCGCGCCCGATGTCGCGATCTTTGGCGAGAAGGATTATCAGCAGCTCGCCGTGATCCGCCGCATGGTTGCCGACACCAATCTGGACATCGAGATCATCGGCATGCCGACCCAGCGGGCCGAGGATGGTTTGGCGCTGTCGTCGCGCAACGCCTATCTCAGCGAACAGGAGCGCAAGGATGCGCTGGCGCTGCCGCGCGCGCTGGGTGAGGCGAAGCGCCAGATCGAGAAGGGCGAGCCGGTCGAGGCAGCACTGGCGAAGGCAATCGCCACGCTGGCGACCCATGGTTTCGACCCGATCGACTATGTGACCCTGTGCGACGCAGACAGCCTGGAGCCGATCGCGACGCTCGACCGTCCGGCACGGCTGCTGGGCGCAGCGAAGCTGGGCAAGACCCGGCTGATCGACAATATCGCGGTCGATCTGGTCTAAAGGCCCGGCCTTACCTCAGCTCAGACGCTTGAGCAGGACACAGCTGAGGACGAACAGGCCGATCACCGCCCAGCCCTCCCAGGTGCGGGGACCATAGCCCCAGCCGATACGCTTGGGGCCGAACCAGATGCGCGGGTCATTCATGGGTGCCTTCCGCTTAACTTCGCACATTTCCCGCACATTTTGACATTATGTTGCGCGGGGGCGATCCTATTCGCTTGTCACCCGATCGGCGACATCCCGGCTATAGCATGGCCATGGCGGCGTAGGACAGCAGCCCGAGGGACCGGGGCGAAGGCCCCGATCCCCCCTGTAGATCAGAGCGCGCCAGCGGCCGGAGCGGCGGTTCCTTCTGCCGGCGTTGCGGCAGGGGTCGCGGCGATCGGGGCCGGCGTCGCCGCCGCGCTGTCGACCGAGAAGGCCAGATCCTCGTCCAGGAAGGCGGGGATGATCGAGCCCGACGGGATGTTGGCGCTGGTGCCGGTGGTGAAGAAGCCGGCGACCGGGATCAGCGCGATCGCACCGACGACGCCGGCGGTGCCGGTCACGCCCTTGTCATTGAAGGTGCCGGTCAAGCGCACCTGCCGGCCCCCCAGCCGGACATAGAGCACGCGGCCCTCGATGAAGCCGGACTTGCCCCACATGCCCTTGTTCCGCACGCTGGTGATTTCCGCGATGCCGGGCGTGCCCGCAGGGATCACCACATTATTGCCGACCATCACGGCTTCGGCGGTCTCGATATTGACGCGATCGCCGACCTTCACCGCCTTCTTCTTGGTGGTGAGTTCGACCAGCGTGCGAACGGGCACCTTGGCACCGGCACGCAGGACATTGCCATCGACGGCAGGCGCGATGGTGACGGCAGGCTGCTGCGCAGCCGCCATCGGCGCGGCCAACGCGGCCGCGCAGAAAAACAGACGAATCATGATACCCCCACAGAAAGTCCGCAGGATGCGGACCGGCGGAGGCAAAGCATAGTCCGAAGACTTGCGCCAGAGGCCAAGTAAAGCGCCCGATCTTTTCGGACGCTTTACGCTACGACCGTCAGAAGGGGCGGACGATCACCATGATGACGATCACCGCCGCGGCGATGCCGGGCACTTCGTTCAGCATGCGCAACTGCTTGTCGGCCAGGCTGCGCTGACCGCGTGCGAGCTTCTTTGCATAGCTGGCGATCCAGCCATGATAGCCCGACAGCGCCAGGACGAAGAGCAGCTTCAGGTGGAACCAGCCGAAATGCCAGGCGCCGATTTCCACCATCAGCATCAGGCCGAAGACCCAGGTGAGGATCAGCGACGGGTTGAGGATGATCTTGAGCAGGCGCGTCTCACGCTCGATCCAGCGCTGGTCCTCCGCCGAGCCCGGCACGGTTTCCTGATGATAGACGAAGAAACGCGGCATCATGAACAGCCCCGCCATCAGGAAGATGACAAAGATGACATGGGCGGCCTTCACCCACAGATAGGCAGCGCCGAGATAGGGCATCAGCGTGTCTCCGTTCCGCGCACATAGGCGATCAGCGCCTCGACATGGGCGATCGGCGTATCGGGCAATATGCCATGGCCCAGGTTGAAGATATGAGGCCGGCCGGCAAAGGCGGCGCGCAAGTTATCCACAGCCTGTTCCACCGCCTGACCGCCGGCAATCAGCGCCAGCGGATCGAGATTGCCCTGCACCGGAAGCCCGGCGGGCAGCGTCTGGTTGGCCCAATGCGGGTCGACGGTTTCATCCACACCCACCGCATCGACGCCGGTGCCGATCGCATAGGTCGGCAGTTTCGCGCCGGCACCCTTGGGAAAGCCGATCACCGGAATGTCGGGATGGAGCGCCTTCAATTTGCGGACGATCGCGGCATTGGGCTCTATCACCCAGCGTTCGAACTGGAGCGGGGCGAGGCTGCCGGCCCAGCTGTCGAACAATTGCACCGCTTCCACGCCGGCTTCGATCTGGCCGGAGAGATAGATGACGGTGGCATCGACGATCGCGTCGATCAGCGCGGCGAAGCGATCGGGCTGTTGATAAGCCATGCGCCGCGCGGCGCCCTGGTCCTTGCTGCCCTGTCCCGCGACCATATAGGTGGCGATCGTCCAGGGACTGCCTGCAAAGCCCAGGAAGGTCACCGACGGGTCCAGCGCGGCCTTCACCTGCCGCACCGTTTCATACACAGCCTCATAGCGGCTGAAATCGGGTGTCAGCGCCGACAGGTCGGTCTCCGCCAGGATCGGGGCGAGACGCGGGCCTTCCCCGGCCTCGAACCAGAGATCCTGTCCCATCGCATAGGGGACGATCAATATGTCGGAAAAGAGGATGGCGCCGTCGAAGCCGAAGCGGCGTAGCGGCTGGAGCGTGACCTCTGCCGCGGCGGCGCTGTCATAGACCAGTTCGAGGAAGCCGCCCTTGTCGGCCCGGAGTGCGCGATATTCCGGCAGATAGCGGCCGGCCTGGCGCATGAGCCACATCGGCGGGACGGGCGGCACCGCGCCGCGCAATACGGAAAGGAGCGGCTTGGCGCTGACTGCGCCGGCGTGAGCGTCGGGACCCGTCATGAACTCTCTACTTTATAAAGATATTTAAAAAGGAATGTTGAGGTTGTTGGGCTGTTGGTTCGGGGGTTTATGCGCTGTCCCCGCTTTTGCCAACAGCTTGACTCCTGGAGTCACGCGATTCCGCGGCGAGTCATCTGAATCATCCCCATTACCCACAGGCTGTGGATAAGATTCCGGCCCTGTTGAGAGGCTGTGGATAAGATTCCGCTTTCTGGGGACGAAATGGGGCTGCAAAGTTATCCACAACTCTATCCCTTGCTTTATCCACAGGGGACTCACAGAGATATGCCTGTGTCACGTATCCATCTTCACCTGCTTTCGGACTCCACCGGCGAGACGCTGGAGAATATCGCCAAGGCGGCGATCGGCCTGTTCGAAAATGTCGAGGCGATCCGCCATTTCTGGCCGATGGTCCGATCCGAAGTGCATCTCGACCGGATCATGGAGGAGATATCCGCCCATCCCGGCCTGGTGCTGTTCACGCTCACCAACCATGTGCTGCGACGGCGGCTGGAAACGCGCTGCCGCGCGCTCGGCCTGCCCCATGTCGCCGCGCTGGACAGCGTGGCCGATGCCCTGTCCAACATATTGGGGCAGGAAACCCGGACCCGGCCGGGCCGCAAGCATATCCTCGACGAAGCCTATTTCGCGCGGATCGAGGCGATCCAGTTCACCATCGCCCATGATGATGGCGTGGGGCATGAGAATTGGGAGGAGGCCGATATCGTCCTGGCGGGCGTGTCACGCGCGTCGAAGACGCCGACCTCCATCTATCTTGCCAATCGCGGTTACAAGACCGCCAATATCCCGCTGGTGCCGGAATCGCCGCCGCCGCGCAGCCTTTATGGCCTGAAGCATCCGATGGTGGTGGGCCTCACCATCAGTCCCGAGCGGCTGATCCAGATCAGGCGCAACCGGTTGCTGTCGCTCAACCAGGCGCCGGAGACCGCCTATGTGGATAGCGACAAGGTGCAGGAGGAACTGGCCTTTGCCCGGCGCATGTTCGCCGACAATGGCTGGCCGGTGATCGACATGACCCGCCGGTCGATCGAGGAAGCGGCCGCCGCCATCATCAACCTGTTCAACGACCGCGAACTGGCGGAAGGAAATGAAGCATGATCGTCCTAGCCTCGCAGAGCGCCAGCCGGCGCGCCATGCTGAGCGCGGCCGGCGTGCCGTTCGAGGCGCTGTCGCCGGGTGTGGATGAAGAGGCCGCCAAGGAAGCATTGCGCGCCGATGGCCATGACGGTCGCGCGCTGGCCGATGCGCTGGCGGAGCTGAAGGCGCTCAAGGTGTCGCGCCGCGTGCCGGGCGCGCTGGTGCTGGGCTGTGACCAGACCCTGACTCTCGACGACGGGACGATGATCGACAAGGCGATCGACAAGGCGGATGCTGCGCGCATCCTGCGCCTGCTGTCGGGCCGGGTCCATCATCTCCACAGCGCGGCGGTGATCGTGCTCAACAATGAACCGATCTGGCGCCATGTCGAGCGGGTGCGGATGACGGTGCGGACCCTGTCCGACGGATTCATCGATTCCTATCTGGAGGACGACTGGGACGAATGCCAATGGTGCGTCGGCTGCTACCGGATCGAGGGGCCGGGCGCGCAACTGTTCGCCAGGGTGGAAGGCAGCCAGTTCGGCATCCAGGGCCTGCCGCTGCTGCCGCTGCTTGACTTCCTGCGCATAAGGGGCGTTCTGGCGTCATGACCGACAAGCTCCCCTATGCCGAGGTGATCGGCGATCCGATCGACCACAGCAAGTCGCCCCTTATCCACAATTTCTGGCTGCAGGCGCTGGATATCGAGGCGGAATATAAGAAGACCCATGTGACGCCCGAGGGGCTGTCCGCCTATTTCCTGCAGCGCCGGGCCGATCCCGACTGGCTGGGCTGCAATGTCACCATTCCCCACAAGATCGCGGTGATGGACTATACCGACGATCCGGGCGGGGTGCGCGACCGGATCGGTGCGATGAACACCATCGCCAGCGAGACCGCAGGCCCGCTGATCGGCACCAATACCGATGCCGGCGGGTTCCTGCAGCCGCTGCTGCGCGACAAGTGGAAGGGCCGCCATGCGGTGCTGATCGGCGCGGGCGGCGCGGCGCGGGCGATCCTGTTCGCGCTTACCAGCCTGGGCGTGCCGGAGATCACGATCATGGCGCGCGACCCGGCCAAGGGACAGGCGCTGCTCGACCGGGCCGGGGTGAAGGGCAAGGTGATCGGCATGACCGATGCGCTGCCGGCCGCCGACCTGCTGGTCAACAGCACGTCGCTGGGCATGGTCGGCCAGCCGGCGCTGGATCTGGACCTGTCGCCGCTGCCGGGCAGCGCGACCGTCTATGACATCGTCTATGCGCCGCTGGAGACCGGTCTGCTGAAGGCGGCGCGCGACCGGGGCCTCAAGACGCTGGACGGACTGGAAATGCTGATCGGCCAGGCGGCGCTGGCGTTCGATATCTTCTTCGATGCGGAAGCGCCGCGCGAACTGGACGCGGAACTGCGCGCGCTGCTGCTGGCGGCGGACTGAACGGCGACGGGGTGAAGATTTACGGCCTCACCGGCTCGATCGGCATGGGCAAGTCGGCGGTTGCGGCGATGTTTCGCCGCGAGGGCGTGCCGGTGTTCGATGCCGATGCCGAGGTGCATCGGCTGCAGGGGCCGGGCGGCCGGCTGATCCCGGCGATCGAGGCGCGCTTTCCCGGCACCACCGGGCCGCAGGGGGTCAACCGGGCGAAGCTGGGCGCGGCGGTGTTCGGCCATCCCGCCGAATTGAAGGCACTGGAGGCGATCGTCCATCCCGCCGTGGGCGAGTCGCGGCGGCGATTCCTCAAACGCCATCGATCGCGCCAATTCGTCATCCTGGACGTGCCCTTGCTGTTCGAGACGGGTGGCTACCGGCGCATGGCGGGGATCATCGTCGTCAGTGCGCCCGCATGGAAACAGCGGCGGCGGGTGCTGGCCCGGCCGGGCATGACGGTGGCAAAATTTCGTAGAATCCTGCACTTGCAGCTGCCCGATGCTGAAAAGCGGCTAAGGGCAGACTATATCATCAACACGGGTACGACATTTGCCGCAACCCGAGCACAGGTCAGGCGTCTGGTCGCTTGCCTTGGCGCCCGGACAGGCAGATAAGTAGAGTCATAGAGAGTCGGTTCAAAAGGGCGATGCGCGAGATCATTTTCGACACCGAAACGACGGGATTTGATCCGGCATCCGGCGATCGGCTGGTCGAAATCGGGTGCATAGAGCTTATCAATCGCGTGCCGACCGGCCGCACCTTCCACGCCTATTATAATCCACAGCGCGACATGCCCTCCGCCGCCGAGGCGGTGCATGGCCTGTCGAGCCAGTTCCTGTCGGACAAGCCGCTGTTCCGCGAGGGCGTGGCTGAACTGATGGATTTCCTGGAGGACAGCCCGCTGGTCGCGCATAATGCGCGCTTCGACTTCGGATTCCTCAATCACGAATTGAAGCTCTGCGCGCGCGACGCCGTGTCGATGGACCGGATGATCGACACGGTGGCGATCGCCCGCACCCTGCATCCCGGCGCCAAGCACAGCCTGGACGCGCTCTGCACCCGTTACGGCATCGACCGCAGCCATCGCGTCAAGCATGGCGCGCTGCTCGACGCCGAACTGCTGGCGCAGCTCTATGTCGAATTGACCGGCGGCCGTCAGATCGGCCTGGGTCTTGCACAGGAGGAAGAGAAAGAGATCGTCAGGGTGGAACTGACGGAAACCGCCGTTGTTCGCCCTGTTCGTCCCGCGCGCGTCTTCACGGCGAGCGCGGAGGAGCTGGAGAGGCATGCCGCTTTCGTCGCGAAGCTGGATAAGCCGCTCTGGCTCGAGGAGGCGCCGCCGGCCTGAACCTGCCGGCGTTTGCCACGTGCCAACCGGGCCGCTGATCCGGCGTCCCGGCAAGAATAAGGAGAAGGCATATGGATATCCGTGTTTCCGGGCATCAGGTCGAGACGGGCGAGGCGCTCAAGCAGCACGTCAGCGACCGGCTGGAAGCGATAGCCGAGAAATATTTCTCCCGCACGATTTCCGCCCAGGTGACCTTCCGACCGGCGCCGCATGGCGCCTTCCATTGTGATATCGTCTGCCATGTGATGACCGGCCTGATCCTGAAGGGCGCCGGCGAGGCGCAGGAGGCGCATCCCGCCTTCGACCAGGCATCGGACCGGATCGAGAAGCAGCTGCGCCGCTATATGCGCCGCCTGAAGGACCGCAGCATCCAGGCCGCCGCTGCCGAGGCGCAGCGCGCCAATGGCTATAGCGTCGATGATATCGACGGCGCGGGCTATACCATCTTCGCCGGTGCCGCCGACGAGGAGGCCGAAGCGGCCGATGCGCCCCTGATCGTCGCCGAAACGCGGGTCGACATTCCCGAGGCCAGCGTGTCCGACGCGGTGATGATGCTGGACCTGCGCAACACCAATGCGCTGCTGTTCCTCAATGCCGGCACGTCGGCCTATAATATGGTCTATCGCCGTCAGGACGGCACGATCGGCTGGGTCGAGCCGCGCGGCTGACCCCCTGCCAAGCCGGGCCGCCTGTTGACCTCCGGGTGCAGGCGGCCTATGGGGCCGGGCTTTAGTTTCTCCGAGCAACGCGCATTTTTTTCGACAGGCTGGGCGCGCCTCGGCTGCCCCCGGAAGTAAAATGGTGCATTTCAACGATATTGTCTCGCCGGACGCGCTGGCCACCGAGGTGACTGTGAACGGCAAGAAGATGCTGTTCCAGAAGATCGCGGCTCTGGCGGCGCAATCCTATGGCGTGGATGCCGAAGCGGCCGCCGACGCGCTGCTGGAGCGCGAGCGTCTGGGCTCCACCGGCTTCGGTGGCGGCGTTGCCATTCCCCATGCCAAGCTGCCGGGCCTCGACCGCATGTGCGGCGTGGTCGTGCTGCTCGATCCGCCGGCGCCGTTCGACGCGGTCGATGATGCGCCGGTCGATGTCGTGTTCGCGCTGCTGTCGCCGCAGGACAGCGGTGCCGAGCATTTGAAGACGCTGGCGCGTGTATCCCGCTATCTGCGTGACGAGGCGCAGGTGACGCGCCTGCGCGGTGCTAAGTCGGCCGAGGCGCTGCATGCGCTGCTGGCCGGTGGTGAGGCGCGTGACGCCGCCTGAGGCCGCTGCGCTCGCCAGTGGCGAGGCGGCGCATTTTCGCGCGCTGGAGCATCTCTACAACAGCGCGCCGATCAACGACCTGTTCCTGTCGACCCTGTGCGTGCCGGAACCCGGCCGATCGGTGATCGATTTCGAGGTCGACGAGCGGCATTTCCATGCTGCCGGTGCGGTGCATGGCACCGTCTATTTCAAGATGCTGGACGATGCGGCCTTCTATGCCGCCAACAGTCTGGTCAGCGATCGCTTCCTGTTGACCACCGCCTTCAACCTGCTCTTCACCCGGCCGATCGGCCCTGGAAAGCTGCGCGCCGAGGGGCGCTGGATCAGCGGCAAGCGCCGCGTCTATGTCGCCGAGGCAAGCATCCTCGATTCGGACGGGGAAGAGGTGGGCCGGGGCACCGGCACCTTCATGCGGTCGCAAATTCCGCTGTCATCGCTGCCGGGATATCATGGCTGAGGATAGTCCGGCCGCGCGGCTGACCAGCGCGATGCTGGTCGGCGCGCTGGTGAAGCGGGTGAATGCCGCCGGCGGCTTTGCCATGATCCTGGCCAAGGGCGATGCAATGAGCGGCGTCATCCTGGTCCAGGTGATGGACAAGGGGCGGGAATCCGCAATTTTCGAACGAGTATCGAACTTTCGCGGCGGCCATGCATTGATGCGCTGTGGACCCCCTGCGGAAGAGGGGCCGGAGGCGTTCGCCGCCTATGCCGAACGCCGGCGCAGATCGGACCCCGACCTGTGGCTGGTGGAGCTTGATATCGCGGATGCGGAACGGTTCGCCGCTGAAACGATCTGCTGATCGTTGACTCCTTGCACGCGCGCGGGCAATGGCGGCCGACGCTGAACGCGCAGGTTGCCTGCATTCGTCCATGGGGGGCGGGCCGGTAAACACGCAGACGGGGGGCGGCCGAACGTCACAGAATATCGGTTACAATCGACGTTTCTGGCCAATAACCGCACGATTTTGAGCCATAATGAGTTTTCGTCTGAAGGCCGCGATCATCGCGGCATTTACGCTGTCGGCCGCTGCGGCTGTTACGGCGTCGGACATGTCGAGCGCCAGCGAGGCCTCCCTGTCCACGGTTTCCCTGCCGGAAACCGCCGCGCTGACTAGCGCACCCACGGCCGGCACCAAGCCCGCCGTCGTTTTCGCTGCGCCGCAGGAAGTCGCGCAGTCGCTGGATTCCGGCTCCAAGGCTGGCAGCAATTTTTCGACCGATATCGAGCCCAAGGCCGAGACCCTGGCAGCCCTGGTTGATGCGCAAGGCGCTCCCGAGGATGTCGAAGGCGACATGAAGTGCCTGGCCGGTGCGGTCTATTTCGAATCCAAGGGTGAAACGCTGGAGGGCCAGCTGGCCGTCGCCCGCGTCATCATCAACCGCGCCAAGTCGGGCCGCTTCGCCAGCAGCCTGTGCGGCGTCGTCTATCAGCCGAGCCAGTTCAGCTTCGTGCGTGGTCACGGCATGCCGCCGATCAACATCGCCAGCGATTCCTGGCGCGAGGCGGTTGCGATCGCGCAGATCGCCCTCGACGACAGCTGGGACAGCCAGGCCGAAGGCGCACTGTTCTTCCATGCCCGCCGCGTGTCGCCGGGCTGGGGCAAGACCAAGCTGGCGTCGATCGACAATCACGTCTTCTATCGCTGATCCGCGCTCACCGCGCGACAGTGACGCCCTTTTGAAGGCCGGTTCGGACCCCATGTCCGAATCGGTCTTTTCTTTTGTTCCCTTCCTGTTCTAGTCTGGTGCCATGACCATCCAAGACGCCGATCGCTGTTCACCGCTGACCGACGGGACCGCGCTGGCGGTTGCGCGCGGCACGCTGCGCCTGTTCCACCGCCATGACATGAACGGCATATTGGAAGTGCCGCTGCCCAATGGCCGGCGGGCCGACATCATGGCGATCGACAGCGCCGGGCGCCTGACCATCGTGGAGATCAAGTGCAGCCGGGCGGACCTGCTGGGCGACATGAAATGGCCGGATTATTTCGACTATTGCGACCGCTATTTCTGGGCGGTGCCATCGGGCTTCGACACCGGCCTGTTCGACAGCGAGGCGCTGTGGCCGGCCCGCACCGGCCTGATCGTCGCCGACCAATATGATGCCGAACTGGTGCGGGCCGCGCCGTTCGAGCCGCTGGCCGCCGCCCGGCGCAAGGCAGAGACGCTGCGCTTTGCCCGCCGCGCCGCTCGCCGCCTGTCGGCGCTGGCCGACCCGGATTATGCGGCGGAATTGGGCTGGTAATATCAGAAGAAGGGTGGTCGATGCGCTCGCATCTGGAATTTCGATCGGCAGTTTATGCAGACGATGGGGCGGCCATCGCCCAGGTTCTGGCCGAACGCCTGCCTCATTATGGCTTTCAAGCCCAGCCGATCGTTCAGGAGGATTGGGGCTGGTGCGTTCCGATCGCGCATGAGGCCTTCTCACTGTGGATCGGATGCGGCCACTATCTGGAATATCCTGACGGTGTGCTTTGTTTCATCGAACCTTCACGGCCCTTTGTGAGACGTTGGTTTCGTCGCATCAGCACCATGGAGCCGGTGGAAAGGCTGGCTGATGCCCTAGAGGCGATTGTCGAAGCCAGTGGCGAAGCGAAGCATATCCGCTGGTGGACTGACGAGGAAGTGGCCGCGGGCTAAGCACGGCCACCCAATGTTTCAGAAAACCGGACCCTGGACCGGGCCCTTGGGCGCTGCGGCGTTGGCCTTGGCGGAATCGAGGGCCTCGACCAGACCCGGCGTGCGGCTGTCGCGTTCGGCATAGTCGCGGGCGGACATGCCGGCGATCGTGTCGCGCTTGTCCGCATTGGCGCCCTGCGCCACCAGCAGGCGGACCAGGCCGATGTCGCGCAGCTGCACCGCGCGGATCAATGCGGTCTCGCCGCTGCCATTGGTCTTGTCGACCTGGGCACCGCGGGCGAGCAGCAGGCGCACGCCTTCCTCGTACCGGTTCTGCACGGCGAGCAGCAGCGGCGTGGTGCCATTATTGTCGGCCAGGTTCGGATTGGCGCCCTTCGACAGCATGAAGTTGAGCCAGGTCGTGTCGCGGCGGCCGATGACGATGTGCAGCGCGGTTTCACCGGTGGTGACGTCACGGCTGTTGATGACGGTCGAACCCGGCTTCTGCAGCAGGTCGGTCGCCTTTTCGCCGTCGGCGTCCTTCACCGCCTTGAGGAAGTTGTAATTGTTGGAAAACTGGGCCTGGGCCGCAACCGGGGCCATCAGTGCCAGGGTGATGGCGGCAGGCCGCGCCAGAAACAGCCAGGTGGAAAGTCCGCTCTTCATCCCAATCTTCATCGTCGCGCGCCCCGTTCGATTTGCAAATCGGCCCATAGCAAGGCATGGCAGGCGACACCATGAACAAAGCGCTGATCTCGCTCGCCCTGCCGCTTCTGGCCTTGCTGACGGCATGCAATATGGGGGCTGGCGGCAACGCATCAAGCGGCGAGAGCGAGCAGGGCAATCTGGTCGGTGCGCGCATCGGTGCGCCCTTCACCCTGACCGACCAGGACGGCAAGACCGTGCATTGGGACGATTATAAGGGCCAGTATCGGATCGTCTATTTCGGCTACACCTATTGCCCGGATGTCTGCCCGGTCGATCTGCAGCGGATCATGCAGGCGTTCAGTGCCTTCGAGAAGGCAGCGCCCGCCCGCGCCGCGAAGGTGCAGCCGATCTTTATCAGCGTCGATCCCAAGCGGGACACGCCGGCGGTGCTGAAGCCCTATGTCACAGCCTTCCACCCGCGCCTCGTCGGCCTGACCGGCACGCCGGAACAGATCGCGAAGGTGGCCAAGGACTTCGTCGTCCTCTACAATGCGGAAAAGCCGGAAGGGGCGAGCGACTATCTGGTCAGCCACAGCCGCACGCCCTATCTGTTCGGGCCGGACGGCAAGCCGATCGCGCTGGTGCCGGTCGATGATCCGGGCACGCCGGACGTGGACGAGGGCGCTCCGGATATCGTGCGCGCCTTCCTCGAAAAATGGGTCAAGTGACATTTGGACTTCTGGGACAAGCCCCTCGACAAGCTGAACCGCGCCGAATGGGAAGCGCTGTGCGACGGTTGCGGCAAATGCTGCCTGCACAAGGCGGAAGATGAGGACACGGGCCGCATCTATCCGACCAATGTCGCCTGTCGCCTGCTCGACCGGCATAGCGGCCAATGCACCAACTATCCCGACCGGCGGCGGTTCGTGCCCGATTGCGTGCGGCTGACGCCGGCCAAGGTGAAGCAGATCAGCTGGTTGCCGCGCACCTGTGCCTATCGGCTGCGCGAGGCGGGGCTGCCGCTGCCCGAATGGCATTATCTGGTCTGCGGCGATCGCGAGGCGGTGCATCGGGCGAAGGAATCCGTGCGCGGCTGGACCGTGGCGGAGGCCGATGCGGGCGATTGGGAACATCATCTTGTCGACCGAGAGCTGTGACGCGGCCATCCTGATCGATGGCGTGGCCATGCCGGTGCGGGTGCGCCGGTCGGCCCGCGCACGCGCCTACAAACTGACGATCGACGGGTTGCGCGGCGAATTGCGGCTGTCGCTGCCGGCGCGGGCGAACCTCAAGCGCGCGCTGGGCTGGGCGCAGGGGCATGAGGATTGGGTCCGGGCGCAGATGGCGGTGACGCCGGCGGTGACGCTGCTGGGCGACGGCGCGACCTTCCCGCTGGAGGGGCGCGAGGTGCGCATCTGCTGGATTGCAGGGGCGACCCGCACGATCCGGCTGGAGGGCGACCGGCTGATCCTGGGCGGGGCGGCGGAATCGGTCGGCGCGCGGGTGCTGCGCTGGCTGCGGACACGGGCCAAGGCGGTGCTGGAGGCGGAGACGCTGGCGATGGCGCAGGATCATGGCCTGATCGTTGCCTCGGTCGGCACTGGCGACACGCGCAGCCGCTGGGGCAGTTGCACGTCGAGCGGGGCGATCCGCTATAGCTGGCGGCTGATCCTGGCGCCGGCCTGGGTGCGGCGATCGACCGTGGCGCATGAACTGGCGCATCTGCTGCACATGGATCATAGCCCGGCCTTCCACGCCGCCCATGCCCGCATCTATGGCGAGGATCCACGCCCGGCGCGCGCCTGGCTGAAGGCGCATGGGGCGGGCCTGCACCGCTATCAGGCCTGAACCGATGGCGCGCCGGAAACGCTATCTGACCGCCACCATGCCGGATGGCTATGTGAAGAAGATCGGGCCGACCGCCGACCCTTTCACCCATTATTGGCGGATCGTCGCCATACTGGAAAATGGCAAGACCGAAGTGTTCTGGGGCCATACCCGCTCGCTGGCCGAGGCGAAGAAGAAGCGCGCGGCCGCGCCCGATGGCGCACGGATGCGCGGCTGGACATCCTATCAGTTCGAGATGGTCGAACTGGTGGAAAGCGCGGACTAGCCCCGATGCGGCCAGGCGCCGTCGGCGTCGCCGCCGGGGCAGTCATGGTCGGTATCGCGCGGATAGGGCAGGCCACAGGCGCTGCAGGTGGCATAATGGCCCTGTTTCAGGCCGTGGCCGACCGCAACCCGCTCGTCGAAGACATAGCAGTCGCCCTGCCAGCGGCTTTGCGCCTGTGGCATTTCCTCCAGATAGCGCAGGATGCCGCCCTTGAGGTGATAGACCTCGTCAAAGCCGCGCGCCTTGACCAGCGCGGTCGATTTTTCGCAGCGGATGCCGCCGGTGCAGAACATCGCGATCTTGGGGCTGCGGCCTTCGTCGCGCAGCTTGGCGGCAAAATCGTCGAACCAGGCGGGAAATTCGCGGAAGGAGCGGGTGGCCGGGTCGATCGCATTCTCGAACGTGCCGACCGCCACCTCATAGGCGTTGCGCGTGTCGATGATGACGGTGTCGGGATCGGCGATCAGCGCATTCCAGTCCGCGGGATCGAGATGCACGCCGGCCTGATGGGCGGGATCGAGGTCGCCTGCGCCCAGGGTCACGATCTCCGCCTTCACCTTGACCTTCATCTTGCCGAAGGGCGCGCTGTCGGCGGTCGCATATTTCACATCGACGTCGGCGCAGCCGGGCAGGGCGCGGATATGGGCGACCAGCCGCTCGATCGCCTCGGCCGTGCCCGCGACCGTGCCGTTGATGCCCTCGCGCGCCAGGATCAGCGTGCCGCAGGTGCCAAGATCGGCGCACAGTGCGCGCAGATCGGCGGCGGTTGCCTGCGGGTCGGCGAAGGTGGCGAAACGGTAGAGGGCTGCGACGGTGAACATGGGGAGCCCTATAGGCGCTGGCGCGCATACTTGAAAGCCGGGCGAAGAGGGCGCATAGCCGGGCGATGGTTCCCCTTTCGTTCGCAGGTCATGATTTCCTGGCTTTGCCGGAGGCGGCGTTGTTCTGGCCGGCGCAGGGCGCGCTGCTGGTGGCCGACCTGCATTTCGAGAAGGCGAGCTGGTATGCGCGCTTCGGCCAGTTCCTGCCGCCGCATGACAGCGCGGCGACGCTGGACATGATCGAGGCGCTGGTGGCGCGCACCGGCGCGCGGGCGATCTGGTCGCTGGGCGACAGTTTTCATGATGCCGATGGCGCGGCGCGGCTGGACCCGCGGGCGCGGGCGCGATTGCAGGGGCTGACCGAACGGCTCGACTGGCTGTGGATAACCGGCAATCATGACGTCGGCGTGGCGCAGATGCCGGGCGGACGCCGCGCGGTAGAGGCGGAGGTGGACGGCGTCTGGCTGCGACATGAAGCAGACCCGGCCGACCCCCGACCGGAGATATCGGGCCATTTCCACCCCAAGCTGCGCCTGTCGCTGCGCGGCCGGCATGTATCGCGCCGCTGCTTCGTCGGATCGCCGACCAAGCTGATCCTGCCGGCGCTGGGTGCGCTGACGGGCGGGCTGGATGCAGGCCATGGCGAGATACAAAAGGCCGTCGGGCCGGGTGCAATGGCGTTGATACCCGTTTCCGACCGATTGCTGCGCTTTCCGCTGACGTAAGCAAACGCTACGGAAACCGGGCGTTAAATTGTTGCTGCTAGGCAACAGGGCCATGCAGCCATCATCACGCAACTGCGGAAAAAGCCCGGAATCACGCGATATATTGCGTTATTCCGACTGTGGCAGCATAATCGCGCATAGTCCCGACCCGGCAAAAAGCCAGGCGGGCCAGGAGAGGATGCACATCATGATGCACAAGAGCCTTTGGCTGCTGTCCGCCGGTGCTGTCGCGCTGGTGGGCGCCATACCGCTTGCCCATGCCCAGGATGCCGCGCCGCAGGCGGCGGTGGACACCGAAAGCGTCGACATCATCGTCACCGCGACCCGCCGCGCCAGTCCGCTGTCCGACGTGCCGATCGCGGTGTCGGCGGTCGGCCAGCAGGCGATGCAGAATAGCGGCGCCAATGATATTCGCGCGCTCAACCAGCTGGCGCCGTCCCTGCTGGTCTCTTCGACCGGGACGGAGGCCAATGGTTCGGCCCGTATTCGCGGCATCGGCACGGTCGGCGACAATCCCGGCCTGGAAAGCTCGGTCGCGGTGTTCATCGACGGCGTCTATCGTTCGCGCACCGGCGCGGGCCTCAATGATCTGGGCGAGATCGAGCGGGTCGAGGTGCTGCGCGGGCCGCAGGGTACGTTGTTCGGCCGCAATGCGTCGGCCGGCCTGATCAACATCGTCAGCAAGGCGCCGGAATTCACCCTGGGTGGCATGGCTGAGGCGACCTACGGCAATTATGATTATTGGCGCCTGGCCGGGCGCATCACCGGCCCGATCGCCAAGGGGATTGCGCTGAGCCTGGACGGTGTCTGGTCCAAGCGCGACGGTTTCTACGATCTGGTCGATACCAGCGGCAACAAGGTCGGCGACACCAATGATCGCGACCGCTATTTCCTGCGCGGTCAGGCACTGATCGAACCCAATGATGCCCTGTCGATCCGGCTGATCGGCGATTATACCAATCGCGACGAAAGCTGCTGCGGCGCGGCCTATGTCGAGACGCGCGAACGGCGGCCGGCGACCGGCGGCGGCTATAGCACGGCGCCGTTCAACCGCATCGGCGCGATCCTGGCCGGGCAGGGCAGCGTCTTCCCCGCCGATCCCTATGATCGCGAGCTGACCATCACCGAAGGGCGCGACTATGTCAGCAAGCTCAAGGATTGGGGCGTGTCGGGCGAGATCAACTATGATCTGGGCGGCGCGAAACTGACCAGCATCACCGCCTATCGCGACTATAAATCCCGCGACTATGGCGATTATGACTATTCGGGCGCCGACCTTCTCTATCGCGATCCCAACACCTATCGCCAGTTCAAGACCTTCACCCAGGAATTGCGGGCGCAGGGTTCGGCCTTCAACGAGGCGCTCGACTGGCTGGTGGGCGGCTATTACGCCAATGAGAAGCTGACGCTGGAAGATAATATCCGCTTCGGCGCCGATTATGGCCGCTTTGCTGCCTGCCGCCTGATGGCGGGCGCGGGCGTCAACAGCAACTTCACCGCAGCACAACTGGCGGCCTGCGGCAGCGGTCTTGCCACGTCGGCGCTGATCGGCGGCACGCAGGCGAACCTCAACGCCGGCCTGACCGCCGCGCTGATCAATGCCGGGTTGCCGGCCGGCGTCGCGGCGGCGCAGGCGGGGGCGATCTCCACCGGCCTTGGCAACGGCCTGCGCGCGCTGGCGGCGATCCCGGAAGGCACTGGTGACGTTGCCTCCATCTATCGCCAGAAGAGCGAGAATTGGGCGCTCTTCACCCATAATATCATCCACATCACCAAGCGGCTCGATCTGACCCTGGGCCTGCGCTACACCCATGAATCGAAGAAATTCTCTTCGGATTTCAATAACAACAACGCGACCTGCGCGGCGTTGCAGGCCTCTTCGCTGCCGACGCTGGCGACCAATGCGTCGCTGGGCAGTGCGGCGGCGCTGGCGGGCGGCATCCTGACGCTCGGTTGCCTCGGCAATGGCTCGACCACGCTCAATGCGCTCGACCTCAACGACAAGATCAGCGACGGCGAGTTCAGCGGCACGGCGGTGCTGTCGTGGAAGCCGATCGACGAGATGCTGGTCTATGGCAGCTATTCCAAGGGCTATAAGGCGGGTGGCTTCAACCTCGACCGCTTCCAGCTGGGATCGACCGGCCTGAACACGGTGCCGGCGGTTTATGCGCCGCGCACCAATGCCGATGTGACGAGCCTGCGCTTTGCCGCAGAGAAGGTCGATGCCTTTGAAATCGGCTTCAAATATACCCAGCCGAAATGGAGCGCGAACATCGCGGCCTTCCGCCAGGAGTTCAAGAATTTCCAGCTGAACACCTTCAACGGCACCAGCTTCGTCGTGCAGAATATCAATGGCTGTGACAGCGCCCTGTCGGCGGCGCGGACCTGCGATTCCGGCGATGTCGGGCCGGGCCTGATCAGCCAGGGCGTGGAACTGGAACTGACCGCTTCACCGGTGCGCCATTTCCGCCTGACCGGCGGCCTGACCTACGCACGGGCGAAATTCGCCAAGCGGCTGGTCGGCAGCGGCGATGGCAGCGTGCCGCTCGATCCGGCACTGTTCCTGTTGCCGGGATCGATCAACAGCAATGCGCCGCAACTGGTGACGACCGCGAGCATGGCCTGGACGCCGGATATCGGGTCGAACGGCCTGTCCGCGCTCTTCTACATCGATGGCCGCATGATGAGCGATTATAATACCGGGTCCGACCTGTTCCCGGAAAAGGCGCAGGACGGCTTTGCGGTGTTCAATGCGCGGGTCGGCCTGCGGGGCAAGGATCAGCGCTGGGCGGTCGAATTCTGGGGCCAGAATATCTTCAACCAGGATTATACCCAGGTCGCCTTCAGCAGCCCGCTCCAGTCGAGCAGCCCGGCGACATCGACCACCGGGCAGTTCGCGCAAGGGGCGCCGATGGCGAACCAACTGATCTCCGCCTATCTGGCCGAACCCCGCACCTATGGCATTACCTTGCGGGGGCGTTTCTGATCATCCCCAGGCCGCTCCGGGGAACGGGGCGGCTGACGGGGGCGCGTTCGCCGAACAGGGCGGTGCCGACGCGAATGTCGGTGGCGCCCAGCATCAGGGCGGTTTCGAAATCGCCCGACATGCCGATCGACAGGCGCGGGAGGCCCTCTTCCCGCGCCATTTTTGCGAGCAGGGCGAAATAGGGGGCGGGCTCGACATCGGCCGGGGGCACGCACATCAGGCCGAGCAAGGGGATGTCGGCGTCGCGTGCGGCGGCGATCAGCGCCGGGACATCGGCGATCGGACAGCCGCCCTTCTGTTCCTCGGCACCGATATTCACCTGGATGAAGCAGGGCAGGCGCTTGCCCGCGGCGTCCATTGCCTTGGCGAGCGCGGTCAGCAGCGAGAGGCGATCGAGCGAATGGATGACGTCGAACAGGGCGACGGCATCGGCCGCCTTGTTCGACTGCAACTGGCCGACCAGATGCAGGGTCAGATCCGAGAATTGTTCGCGCAGGGCCGGCCATTTGTCCTGGCTTTCCTGGACGCGGTTTTCGCCGAAGACGCGCTGGCCAGCGTGGATCAGCGGAAGGATCGCTTCGGCCGGCTGGGTCTTGGACACGGCGATCAGGTTGATGTCGTCGGCGCTGCGCTGGGTCAGGCGGGCGGCGCGGTCGATCTGGTCGCGCAGGGTGGCGAGGCGGGCCGCAGCTTCGGGGATGTCGGTGGTCATGGCGGCTGCTATAGGCGATGGCCATGCACGCCCGCCACCGCAAAAAGCTGCCCGGCCTCTGGCTGATGACCGATGAGCGGGTGGAGGATGCGTCATTGCTGGCGGCGGCGGCGCGTCTGCCACGCGGGCGCGCGGGAATCGTCTTTCGCCATTATCGCACCGAAGCGGTGAAACGGCGCGCGCTGTTCGAGGCATTGCGGGCGATCGCGCGGCGACGGCGGCTGGTGCTGATGCTGGCGGGGGACGCGCGAACGGCCGCCGCCTGGCGCGCGGATGGCTGGCATGGGCGGGACGGGCCGAAAAATTTCCACAGACTTATCCACAGCCAGGCGGCGCATGATCGGCGGGAGCTTCAGGCGGCCGCGCGGGCGGATATGGTCTTCCTCTCGCCGCTGTTCCCGACTCGGTCGCATCCTGGTGCCGCGGCGCTGGGACGGATCGGCTTTGCGGTGCTTGCGCGGCAGGCGAAAGTCCCCGTGATCGCGCTGGGCGGGGTCAGGGTAAAGCACCGCCATATGCTGCGTGGAATCGGCGCGGCGGGCTGGGCGGCGATTGATGGACTGGCCGACCATATATGAATCCGGGTCATGGGGCCTAGCGCGGATGCGGGCCTAATAGCCTGTGGATAAGTCGGCTAGGCTGGGGGGACGCCGTCCATTTTGCGGAGACCCGACATGACCGAACCCACCGACGCGCGCCGATCCTTTGGCGATCTGGCGCCTCATCTGGCGGAAATGACTGACAAGACCCTGTTCGGCGAAGTCTGGGCCGATCCGGCACTGTCGCCGCGCGACCGCAGCCTCATCACCATCACCAGCCTCATCTCGCTCTATCGCGGCAATGAGCTGCCCTTTCACCTGCAGCGGGCGCTCGACAATGGGCTGACGCGCGCGGAGATCATCGCGACCATCACTCATCTGGCCTTCTATGCCGGTTGGCCGCCGGCGATGACCGCACTGGGGATCGCCCGCAAGCTGTTCGATGATGCGCAGGATTAAGGCAGCGATGGGCGCATTGACGCTGGCCGCCTTCATGCTGGGCGTCGGGGCCGGGCGACAGGTCAAGGCGCAGGCCGCGCCGGACAAGCCGATCGTGCGGATCGCGGAGTTGGAGATCGATCCGGCGCAAATCGAGGATTATAAGGCCTATCTGCGTGAGGAGATTGCCGCATCGGTGGCGCAGGAGCCGGGCGTGCTGTCACTGTCGGCGGTGGCGATCGCCGGAAAGCCGGCGAGCATCCGCCTGCTGGAAGTCTATGCCAGCGACGCGGCCTATCAGGCGCATCTCAAGACACCGCATTTCCTGAAATATAAGCAGGGCACTGCCGACATGGTGCAGTCATTGCGCCTGATCGAGACGGAGCCGGTCATGCTCTGCGCCAAGGGTGGCGGCAGTTACTGCTGACGCGATGGAGCGATCGGCATCAGGCGACGCCGATCATGTTCATCCCTGCCTTTTCAGGCGATCAGAATTTGAAGATGGTGCCCAGATAGACGGCCTGGTTGTCCTGGCGTTCGTCGGTCATCGGGGTCAGGCGGCCGGCAACGCTGTTGTTGTAGCGGATGCCCGCCGTCACGTTCAGGTTGCGGGTCAGCGAATAGGAGCTGGCCAGATCCAGCGAATAATCCTTGTCAGCACTCGGGTTGCGGACGGTCGCCGTCGGCTCGCGACGGCTTTCCAGCAGCACCTTGGTGCTGAAGCGATCCTTCTTGCCATCATCCAGCGAGAAATTCTTCGCATCGACCATGGTTTCGACAGGCACCGGATCCAGCGCCTTGCGGCCGGTATTTTCCGGCAGGGCGAACTTGCGCCAGCCATGCTCGCCGTTCAGGCTGAAGCTGACGGGCGCGATGTTGACCGGCACCACCGAGCGGTTGGCGGCGACGCGATCGACGTCGCTGGCGCGGACCATGACAGTGATCGAGCGCTGGCCGCTGAGCGAACCGCTGGTCGGCGTGAAGCGGAAATTCTGGCGACCGGCCGAGGCGGCAATCTTCGCATAGGCCGCAGCCAGACGCGAATCCTTGGTCGTGGGGGTGAAGGAGGAAATGCTGCCCAGCGCGCCGAGCGACACGGGGGCTTCCTCACGCATGCGGACGAGATCGGTTGCGGCGCCAAAAGCGGGCGACAGCATGAAGCCAGCGACGGCGATTGCCGAGCCTGCCAATGCCAAATGTCCCCGTTTCACGCGCATGATTCGAATCTCTTCCCCACCGGTTATTTTTCAAGACGCATTAGACACCAAAAAGCGCCATTGACCAGAGGCGCTATCCGCTTTTTGTCTGAGCTGTTGCACAGAGCACACAGACTCCGAGGACGGGTTGCGACGATCCGTGGCGTGTCGGACCCGCGCGCCCCCTTGCCCAATGGCGCGCGTCGACTATAGAAGCGGGGCGTTTTTCGTCTTTTTCAAGCTAGGACATGCCTGATGGTCCGTCGCCTTCCCGTTACCCTTTCCTCCGGTCTTCTGCTGGCTGCGCTCCTGCCGCTCGCCGCATGCGGGGGCGGCGCGAAGGAACGGCCCAAGGCCGATCTGGCCGCGTCGAAGGTCACCACCATCGGCGTCAACGCCTATCTGTGGCGCGCCAGCCTGGACACGCTGTCCTTCATGCCGATGGTGCAGACCGATTCCAACGGCGGCGTCATCGTCACCGACTGGTATACCAATCCCAACACGCCGAGTGAACGGATGAAGGTCACCGTGTCGATCCTGGATCAGGATCTGCGGGCCGACGCGCTGCGCGTGGCCGCCAGCCGCCAGGTCAACCAGAATGGCCAGTGGGTCGATGCTCCGGTGCAGGCCGCGACGGTGCAGAAGCTGGAAGAGATCATCCTGACCAAGGCGCGCGACCTGCGCCGCATGGCGATCGGCTGAACCACCCCTTTCGGGCGCGACCGATACGGTAACGCCCTGTTTTCAAACCATCGGGGCTGGGCTTTCACAGAGCCCAGCCCGCTTGCATTTGTAAGGACATGACATGCAAAGGCGCTTCAACCCGCTGGAGGCCGACGCCCGCTGGCAGGCCGTCTGGGACGAGAAGCAGAGCTTCAAGGCGGACGATGCCTCGACGAAGCCGCGCAGCTACGTGCTGGAGATGTTCCCCTATCCGTCGGGGCGCATCCATATCGGTCATGTCCGCAACTACTCGATGGGCGACGTGCTGGCGCGCTTCCGCCGGATGACCGGCCATGAAGTGCTGCATCCGATGGGCTGGGACGCGTTCGGCATGCCGGCCGAAAATGCGGCGATGGAAAAGAAGGTGCATCCGGGCGAATGGACCCGGTCCAACATCGCCAATATGCGCGCGCAGTTGAAGAAGCTGGGCTTCGCGATCGACTGGAGCCGCGAACTCGCCACCTGCGAGCCGGATTATTATGGCCATGAACAGGCGCTGTTCCTGGACATGCTGGAATCAGGCCTGGTCTATCGCAAGGAAAGCCAGGTCAACTGGGATCCGGTCGACATGACCGTGCTGGCGAACGAGCAGGTGATCGACGGGCGCGGCTGGCGCTCGGGCGCGCTGGTCGAGAAGCGCAAGCTCAACCAGTGGTTCCTCAAGATCACCCAGTTTGCCGACGATCTGCTGGAGGGCCTCCAGACGCTCGACCAGTGGCCCGACAAGGTGCGCCTGATGCAGGAAAACTGGATCGGCAAGTCGGTCGGCCTGCAGTTCAGCTTCAAGCCGGTCGCGCCGTTCGACAGCGAGATCGAGGTCTATTCGACCCGCCCCGACACCATCTTCGGCGCCAGTTTCGTCGCGATCGCGGCCGACCATCCGGTCGCGCAGGCCGTCGCCGCGAACAACCCCGATGCCGTTGCCTTCATCGAGAAGTGCAAGGAAGGCGGCACCACCGCCGCCGAGTTGGAAACGGCGGAGAAGCTGGGCTTCGACACCGGCCTGACGGTCGCGCATCCGTTCGATCCGGAATGGCACCTGCCCGTCTTCATCGCCAATTTCGTGCTGATGGACTATGGCACCGGGGCCGTCATGGGTGTGCCCGCACATGACCAGCGCGACCTCGACTTCGCGCGCAAATATATGCTGCCGGTCGAGCGCGTCGTCGCATTGGATGGCGAAGCCGACAAGCCGATCCATGACGAGGCCTATACCGGCCCCGGCCATCTGGTGAATTCGCGCTTCCTGGACGGCATGGCGGTCGAAGCCGCCAAGGCCGCCGTCATCGCGCGCGCCGAGGGTGAAGGCTGGGGCGCGGGCAAGACCGTGTTCCGCCTGCGCGACTGGGGCGTGTCGCGCCAGCGTTATTGGGGCACCCCGATCCCGGTCATCCATTGCGATGATTGCGGCGTGGTGGGCGTGCCCAAGGACCAGCTGCCGGTGAAGCTGCCCGAGGATGTGACCTTCGACATTCCCGGCAATCCGCTGGATCGTCACCCGAGCTGGAAGCATGTCGATTGCCCGTCCTGCGGCAAGGCAGCGCGGCGCGAGACCGACACGCTCGACACCTTCGCGGATTCGAGCTGGTATTTCATCCGCTTTGCCAGCCAGCCCGACGACAAGCCGTTCGATCGTGCGACCGTCGAGCAGTGGTTGCCGGTCGGCCAGTATATTGGCGGCGTGGAACATGCGATCCTGCATCTTCTCTATGCCCGTTTCTGGACCCGTGCGCTGCAGCATATGGGCCAGCTCGGCTTTGCCGAGCCCTTCACCGGCCTGTTCACCCAGGGCATGGTGACGCACGAGACCTACAAGGCTGGCGATGGCAGCTGGCTGTCGCCGCAGGAAATCAAGAAGTCGGGCGACGACTATATCCATATCGAGAGCGGCGCGCCGGTCACGGTCGGCCGCGTCGAGAAGATGTCCAAGTCGAAGAAGAATGTCGTCGATCCCGATGACATCATCGAGCAGTACGGCGCCGACGCCGTACGCTGGTTCATGCTGTCGGATAGCCCGCCCGAGCGCGACCTGCCCTGGACCGAGGCCGGCATCGAGGGCAGCTGGCGCTTCGTCAACCGCGTCTGGCGCCTGTTCGGCGAAGCCGATGCGGCGGCGGAAGGTCAGGACAAGGCGCTCGACCGCAAGCTGCACCAGACGATCGACGGCGTCGCCAAGGATATCGAGGCGCTGGGCTTCAACAAGGCCGTCGCCAAGATCTATGAGCTGGTGAACGCGATCGAGAAGGCCAAGCCGTCGGCCAGCCGCACCGCGGCGATCCGCGCGCTGGCGCTGCTGGTGGCGCCGATGACCCCGCATCTGGCCGAAGAGGGCTGGGCCGAGATGGCGCAGCCGGGCCTGATCGCCGAAGCCGCCTGGCCGGCGGTCGATCCGGCACTGCTGGTCGAGGATGAAGTGACCATCGCCTGCCAGGTGATGGGCAAGCTGCGCGACACCATCACCGTGCCCAAGGGCACGCCCAAGGATGAACTGGAAAAGCTGGCACTGGCCGCGCCGAACGTCGTTCGCACGCTGGATGGCGCCACCCCCAAGAAGGTGATCGTGGTGCCCGATCGTCTGGTCAATCTGGTCATCTGACCTGTGCCCGTCACCCCGACCTTTGGTTCGACAAGGGCGGGGTGACGGGATAAGGATCATGCCCATGAAGCGCATCCTTCCCCTCGTCGCCCTCACTCTTCTTACCGCCTGCGGGCTGCGCCCGGTCTATGGTGGCGGCAGCCATGGCGCGGTGGCGCAGGGGCTGGGCCATGTCGAGGTGCAGGATATTGCGGGCAAGGGCGGCTGGCTGATGCGCAACGCGCTCAACGACCGGCTTGGCGCGATCAGCAATGGTTCCGGCCCCAGCTACAAGCTGGTGGTGAAGCTGGACGACCAGATTAGCGGTTTCGGTCTGCGGTCCGACGCGGCCATCACCCGTGAGCGGCGCACGCTGCGGGCGCGCTATCAGCTGATCGATGAAGCGACCGGCGCGCAGGTGCTGGACGACAGCGCCGGGTCGGACGCCGGCATCAACGCGACGTCGAGCGAATATGCGACGATCGCGGCCGAAGACACCGCGCTGGAGCGGCTGTCGGAGATCGTCGCCGACCAGATCGTCACCCGTCTGGCGCTGTATGCGACGCGCAAGGAAGGCGCCCAGGCGGCGCCATCGCCGGCCCCGTCGTCGGCGGCGTCGACCGGCCAGTGAAAGCCAATCGCGGCCAGATAGAAAAGGCGCTCGACGCGCCGCCGTCGGATATCCGCTTCTTCCTGCTCTATGGTCCTGACGAGGCAGGCAGCACCGCGCTCGCCAGGCGGCTGGAGCGGGCGATGGGGCCGGGGGCCGAGCGGGTCGACCTGGACGTGGCCACGCTGCGCGAGGATCCGGCACGGCTGGCCGACGAGGCTGCGTCCTTCTCCATGTTCGGCGACAAGCGCTGGGTGCGGATCAACGGCATGGGCGATGAATCGCTGCCGGCGGTGACGGCGTTGCTGGAGGCGGAGGCGGCGGGCAATCCGGTGATCGCGATCGCCGGTGCGCTCAAGGCGACGTCGAAGCTGGTCAAGCTGGCGCTCGACCATAAGGGCTGCATGGCCTTCATCTCCTATCAGCCCGATGCCCGCGAGGCGGAGCAGATCGCGATGGCGACCGCGCGCGAGAACGGCCTGCGCCTGCCGCAGGAACTGGCGCGCCGCATCGTCGACCTGGCCAATGGCGACCGGGCGCTGATGGGAATCGAGATCGAGAAGCTGGTCCTCTATCTCGACGCCGCGCCGGAACAGCCGCGCGAGGCGACGGCGGAGGCGCTGGACGCGCTGTCGGCCGACAATCCCGATTCCGATGCCGCGCCGCTGGTCAATGCGGTGCTGGGCGGCGACCTCAGGGCGATGCACAAGGAACTCAACAATCTGGCGGAGATCGGCGCGGCCATGGCGTCGGTAATCCGGCCGCTGCTGACCCGCGCCATGCTGATCGCCAATATCCGCGCGGATTTCGACAGCAGCGGGCGGCTGGAGGCGGCGGTGGAATCGGCCGGCAAGGCGGTCTTCTGGAAGGAGAAGGGGCTTGTCACCCGCCAGGTGCGGCTGTGGGACGCGACCGGCATCGCCCGCGTCATCCAGCGTCTGGCCCAGGCCGAACGCTCCAGCCGCGGCGGCAAGGGGCTGGGCGACCTGCTGGTGCGGCATGAACTGCTGGCGATCGCCCGACAGGCGGCGCGCGAGCGGGCCTGATCGCGGACTTGATAAGGGCTTCGGCGGACGCCATATTGCGGCCATGGAAAAGCTGGACCTGAGCGAAGCCGAATGGCGTGCGCGCCTTTCCCCCGAACAATATCATGTGCTGCGCGAAGCGGGCACCGAACGGGCCTTCACCGGCAAATATAACAGCAACAAGGCTGACGGCGTCTATTATTGCGCCGGTTGCGGCGCCGAGCTGTTCGATGCCGAGGAAAAATATGACAGCGGGTCGGGCTGGCCCAGCTTCACCGCGCCGGTCGATATCGACGCGGTCGAGGAAATTCGCGACGCCAGCCATGGCATGATCCGCACCGAGGTGCGCTGTGCCACCTGCGAGGGCCATCTGGGCCATGTCTTCCCTGACGGCCCCGGCGTCAACGGCCTGCGTTACTGCATGAACAGCGCGTCGCTGGATTTCAAGTCGCGCGACGACGCGGAATAAGAACGACAGAGGGACGGACCGCTGCGGAGCGGGGGCAGTATGTCCTGCCCGCCCCGGCTTGTTCGGACCTCCACCGATAATATTCATCGCGGGTAAAGCCGCATCATCCTTACAGACCGGGGAGTTTTCCGGACGAGCGCCCTGATTTGCGCTGGTCCGGGCCGGTAATAGCGCGTATCCGGGGCGGCAAATGGCACGATCTGACAAGAGCAAGAAGGCGCCGGGCAAGGCGAAGAAATGGCTGGTGCGCGGGCTCAAGATCGGTCTGGTCGGCGCCTTTGCCGGTCTGGTCGCGATCGGCGTGGCCGTGTTCATCGCGATGCAGTCGCTGCCTGACTATAACAGCCTCAAATCCTCCCCCAATGGCCAGATGATCCGCGTCCATGCGGCGGACGGATCGGTCATCGTCTCCCTGGGGCCGAGCTTCGGCCGCTGGCTGAGCTATGACCAGATCCCCTCGGTCATGGTTGATGCGATGGTGTCGACCGAGGATCGCCGTTTCTACATGCACCCCGGCGTCGACCCGGTCGGCATGGCACGCGCGGCCTGGGTCGCGCTGGAACGGCGGGGCAGCGGCCGGCGCTGGCAGGGGGCGTCGACCATCACCCAGCAGGTCGCGCGCAACATCTTCCTCAACAACAGCTATAGCTGGGGCCGCAAGGTCCGCGAGATGGTGCTGGCGATGGCGCTGGAGCGCAAATTCTCCAAGCAGCAGATCCTGGAACTCTATCTCAACAAGGTTTATTTCGGCGGCGGGGCCTATGGCATCGATGCTGCCAGCCGCAAATTCTTCGGCCATCCCGCGCAGAGCCTGGACCTGCCCGAGGCGGCGATCATCGCCGGCCTGGTGAAGGCGCCGTCCAGCTATTCCCCCACCGCCGATGCCGAGGCCGCGATCGGCCGCGCCGGCGTGGTGCTCGACCTGATGCAGGAAAATGGCAAGATCAGCGCAACCGATCATGCCAATGCCAATCTGGACGGCGTGCGCATGGCGCCCGAGCCGCCGCAGAACAGCGTGCGCTATTTCACCGACTGGGCGCTGCCGCAGCTCGACACGCTGATCGACGAGCCCAATGAGCCGCTGGAAGTCTATACGACCATCGACCTTGGCATGCAGAATGCCGCGACCGCTGCGGTGAAGGCAAATGTGTCGAACGGCATGCAGGGCGCGCTGGTCAGCCTGGATCGCGATGGCGCGGTGCGCGCCATGGTCGGCGGGCTCGACTATGTGACGTCCAACTACAACCGCGCGACGACCGCCGTGCGTCAGCCCGGTTCGGCCTGGAAGATCTTCGTATACATGGCGGCGCTGGAGGCAGGCTATACGCCCGATACCGGCGTTACCGACGAGCCGGTGACGATCAATGGCTGGAGCCCGCGCAACAGCAATGGCCGCTTTGCCGGCGCGATCGATATCCGCACGGCCTTTGCCTATTCGATCAACACGGTCGCGGCGAAGCTGGGCGTGGAGGTCGGCTTCCCGACTGTCGCCGACATGGCGCGCCGCTTCGGCATCACCACGCCGATCAACACCCACCCCTCGATGGTGCTGGGCACGTCGGACGTGCGGCTGATCGACATGACCCGCGCCTTCGCCTCGATCGCGCGCAAGGGCGTGGCGGTCACCCCCTATGGCATCACCAAGGTGACGACCGCCGATGGACGGATGCTCTACCAGCATCAGGATGACACCAGCCGCGTGCTGGTGGCGCCCTGGGTCGCGGCGGGCATGACCGACCTGATGCAGACGGCGGTCAGCACCGGCACCGGCAGGGCGGCGCAGATCGGTCGCCCGGTCGCGGGCAAGACCGGCACCACCAACAGCGGCAAGGATGGCTGGTTCCTGGGCTTTTCCAGCGGCATCACCACCGGCGTCTGGGTCGGCCGCGATGACGCCAAGGCGGTGCCTTCACTCTATGGCGGTCGCGCGCCGGCCCACGCCTTCGCCGATTATATGAAGGTCGCCGTCGCCAAGCGGCCGGTGGAGCAGTTCGAGACCCAGGTCACCCTGCCCGAATGGCAGCTGGAGCCGGACGAGGAGGCCTATTACGGCCAGCCGGACAACGGCATGGAAGGCGGCATGATGGTCGATGAAAATGGCCTGCCGATCGACCGTGCCCGGCCGGCCGGCAGCGAGGCGGAGGATGGCGAGGATATGGCCCAGCCCGATCCGGCCGATCGTCCGGCGCCGCCGCGCCTGGACCAGCAATGGATCGACAATGTGCTGGGGCGCACGCCGCGCCAGCGCCAGCCGGCCCAGCAGCAGCGACCCGACAATCCCTGATCCGGTGCCTCAGCGTCCCTGACGGGGCGCTGAGGCGGCCAGCCGGACCGGATCGAGCGCACCGGTATCGGGTAGCAGGAAATCGACCTTGCCCCGGCCGAAGTCGATCGCCACCCGGTCGAACAGCCGCAGCGCGTTCATCCCCAGCATCAGCGCCGGCTTGTCGGCCAAACCCAGCTCGGCAAAGGGGCTGGCCTCGGCAAACAGCACCGGCACGCCGGTCAGCTTGACCCGGCCCATGCGCACGAAATCCAGTCGCCCGACATCACCGGTCAGCGTGTCGCCGGTCACGCTGATGAGGCTCGCCTGCAGCAGTGCGGGCGCGCGCTTCTTGCGCACCAGCTTGTCGCGCAGCGCCAGATTGCCGACGCTGAAATTGGCGCCGGTATCCAGGATGATGTTCACCTTCATCCCGTTGACGTCGGAATCGAGCAGGATCAGCTGTCCCTTGCGCCGGCGCGCCTCGACGATGATCGCATCGGGATCGCGCGGGGGCAGGCGGCGGCTTTCGCTGATTTCCATCCGGCCGGTGCGAAAATTGAGCAGCACCCGCTTGGCATGCAGGCTGTCGAGGCCGAGCAGCCCGGCGGCGCCCAGATGCTCGCCATTCAGCACCGGCGCCTCTATATCGTCCACCGTGGTCGCGCCGAAACCGAGTCGGGGCACGGCGACGGTCGGCACCTCCGCCTTGCCGGTCATGCTGAGGATGGTGACGATCCGCCGATTGGGCAGGGCGAGCCGGTCGGCCAGGTCGCGGGCGATGACTGTGCGCTGCGAGCCGGTGTCGATCACGAAGTTCCACGGCCCCTTGCCGTCGATATTGATGGGAATGGTGACACGGTCGTCGAGCGAGGGGCCGGTGCGGACGACGGTAGGTGGTATGTCGGGATCGAGCGGGGGGCTGTCCTGCGCTGCGAGTGGCAGCGCGGTGAGCGCGCCCGTGGCGATCGCCATCAGGGCACGGAAATAACGCATTTCCTCATCCTTCCGATATTTTATGTCTTATCATATCATGGGGCAGGATATGTCGTCCATCGCCGCAGATGGGGCACCACCTGTCGAAAATCCCCGGATCGCCCATGATTTCAGGCGGAATAGGGAAATGTCCTCGCTTGACTTGAGGGCCGGGCGCTCGCTAAACGCCGACTATTCCCCTCGCCCGTCCGGCGCGAGGCTTTCCCGAGACATTGACCGGGCAAAATCTCCTTTCTTACCCGGCTATTCTATCCCTCACTCCATCGGACCGACTCGCAATGCATCTCAAGGACCTCAAGAAGACAGTTCCCGCCGACCTCGTCACCATGGCGGAAGAACTGGGCGTCGAGGGCGCATCGACCCTGCGCAAGCAGGATCTGATGTTCGCCATCCTGAAGGCCGAGGCCGAAAATGGCGCGCAGATCATGGGTGAGGGCACGATCGAGGTGCTGCCGGACGGCTTCGGCTTCCTGCGCAGCCCGGAGGCGAATTTCCTGGCCGGCCCCGACGACATCTATGTCTCGCCCAACCAGGTCCGTCGCTTCGGCCTGCGCACCGGCGACACGGTCGAGGGCGAAATCCGCGCGCCCAAGGATGGCGAGCGCTATTTCGCCCTGACCAAGCTGCTGTCGGTCAATTTCGATGATCCGGACGTTGTCCGCCATCGCGTCAATTTCGACAACCTGACCCCGCTCTATCCCGAGCAGAAGCTGCGCCTCGACACGCTGGACCCGACCATCAAGGACAAGTCGGCCCGCGTCATCGACATCGTTTCGCCGCAGGGCAAGGGCCAGCGGACCCTGATCGTCGCGCCGCCGCGCGTCGGCAAGACGGTGATGCTGCAGAACATCGCCAAGGCCATCACCGACAATCATCCCGAAGTCTTCCTGATCGTCCTGCTGATCGACGAGCGTCCGGAAGAAGTCACCGACATGCAGCGCAGCGTGAAGGGCGAGGTCGTTTCCTCGACCTTCGACGAGCCCGCCACCCGCCACGTCCAGGTCGCCGAAATGGTGATCGAAAAGGCCAAGCGCCTGGTCGAGCACAAGAAGGATGTCGTTATCCTGCTCGACTCGATCACCCGCCTCGGCCGCGCCTACAACACTGTCGTCCCCTCGTCGGGCAAGGTGCTGACCGGCGGCGTCGACGCCAACGCGCTGCAGCGCCCGAAGCGCTTCTTCGGCGCCGCGCGCAACATCGAGGAGGGCGGCTCGCTCTCGATCATCGCGACCGCGCTGATCGACACGGGCAGCCGCATGGACGAAGTCATCTTCGAAGAGTTCAAGGGCACCGGCAACTCGGAAATCGTGCTGGACCGCAAGGTTGCGGACAAGCGCATCTTCCCGGCGCTGGACGTCGGCAAGTCCGGCACCCGCAAGGAAGAGCTGCTGGTCGAGAAGCCGACGCTCAGCAAGATGTGGGTGCTGCGCCGCATCCTCATGCAGATGGGCACGGTCGACGCGATGGAATTCCTGCTCGACAAGATGAAGGATTCCAAGACCAACGAGGATTTCTTCGCGACCATGAACCAGTAAGCGCGGCGGCGGCTGCGCGGATGTGCAGCCACCCTGCCATATATTTTGCGGTGAGAGCCGGGCCATGTATATGGTCCGGCTTTCTTCATTTTCACATACAGGGACGTTAGGCCGTCATGCTCGACCTTATCGCCACCGCCGCTTCGGCCGCCCAGGGGCTCGGTTCCCCGGCGGATATCTGGCAGCATATCGTCAACGACTTCAGCAATATCGGGACGCCCAGCGCCCTGGCCGCCTTTGGCCAGGTGCTGATGATCGATATCCTGCTGGCGGGCGACAATGCGATCGTCGTCGGCGCGCTGGCCGCTGGCCTGCCGCCCAAGCAGCGCCAGCAGGTCATCCTGATCGGCATCATCGCTGCGCTGGTGCTGCGCATCGGCTTCGCGCTGGTGGTCAGCCAGCTGATGCAGATTGTCGGCCTGATCCTGGCGGGCGGCCTGCTGCTGCTATGGGTCAGCTGGAAGATGTGGCGCGAATTGCGGCCCAATGCCGGCGCGCATACGCCTGACGATCCGAGCGACGATGATGTATCGGGCGTGCGCCCGGCCAAGAGCTTTGCCGCCGCCGCCTGGTCGGTGGCGATCGCCGACGTCAGCATGAGCCTGGACAATGTGCTGGCCGTGGCCGGTGCCGCGCGGGAGCATCCCGGTATCCTGATCATCGGCCTGATCCTGTCGGTGGCGATGATGGGCATCGCGGCGAACATCATCGCCAAATATATCGAGCGCTTCCGCTGGCTGGCCTATCTGGGCCTGGCGGTGATCGTCTATGTTGCCTGCTCGATGATCTATGACGGCATCATGGACCGGTCGGTAGGCATATTGACGCTCTTCTGATCGATCTGATCGACACTATCCCAATCGGCCCGCCCACGCTCAGTCGTCGGCGGGCCTTTTCATGCCTGCGGGCCGCCAGGGGTGGCCGATCCAGCGCGCCACGGCATCGCGCAGCCCCCAGCGCAGGTTGATGCGCCGTTCGGTGATGCCGGGCAGGCTCCAAATGTCGAGCCCCACCAGCGGGCGGAAGGGGTTGCGCCGGCCATAGGCCCAGAGTTCGACGCGGGTGGAACGCTGTGCCGCTTCGCCCCGCGCATGGAAGCCGAATGTGTCGGCGATCACCAATGTGTTGGCAGGGACCGGAAACTGGCGCGGCGGGGGGAGGCCAAGACCGGCCAGTTCCGCTTCGTCGATCCGCAGCGACCCGCGCGCCGACAGGCGGCAATCGCCATCACGCGCTGTCAGGCTGCGCTGTTTCTCCCACGCTGCGCGCGCGGGGGTCAGCCGATGCGATCCGGGCACATAGGTGAAGGGGCCGCCTTCGACCGGGACGTCTTCCAGGAACAGCCAGGCCTTCATGGCCGGATAGAAGGTATCGGCATGAAGCTGGATTTGCGGGTCTGGTGGCGCATCAAGCCTATGGGTCAAGATCGACTGGATATAGAGAAGAGGTTCGATATCGAAGCTGGCGATGTACCGGGCCAGTGCCCGCCAGCGTGGTTGCCGGATAAAGCCATCCAGAGCGGGCATGGCGCGCCGTGCGATGCCATCCAGTGCGAAGCGGCGTGTGATGGTGTGGCCCTGCGCCATTTCACGTGGAACAGCCTGATAGGCGGCAATCTGTTCGCGCAGCGCGGCAAACTGCTCTGGCGGCAGGAAATCGCGGATCTCGATGAAGCCATCGCGATCAAAGGCATGGCGATCAGCGGGGGAGAGTTCCGCCGCCAGCCTGGATCGACGTCGAGCGGTCATCCGCTGGGCCAACCGGACGCGGCCGACATGGAGGCCCAGCGCGTTGAGTCGTGACGAACCGATCAGCGGATTGTCGAGAAAGGACTTGGCCCCAGTCGCCAGCTGCAGGGTCCACCATGGCAACAGGATCCACTGGACCAATCGGGGCATGTTCTTGTTCTTCCGGGACGGATGCATCTCCTGTCGGATACTGCAAATGGCGATCAATAGGGAAGGGCAGCCAGACCGCCTGCACAAAAAAAAGGGACGGCATGTGAAAATGCCGTCCCTGATAGGATTATGTAGATCAGCCAGAGGCTTAGGGGATCAGGATGGTGCTTCCGGTCGTCTGGCGCCCTTCCAGTGCGCGATGGGCGTCCGCAGCGTCGGCGAGAGCGAAGCTCTGGCCGATCTGCGCTGACACGATCCCGCGTGCCATCCGGTCGAACAGGCGTTCGGCGGTGTTGGCCAGATCTTCCGCCGTCGCGACATAGTCGAACAGGGTCGGGCGGCTGACATAGAGCGAGCCGTTGCGGCTGAGATCGAGCAGGCTGATCGGCGGCACCGCGCCCGATGCATTGCCATAGCTGACCAGCAGGCCACGGCGGCGGAGGCTGGCGAGCGATGCGGCCCAGCTATCCTTGCCGACGCCATCATAGGCAACGGCGACACCCTTGCCACTGGTCAGGTCGCGCACTTGTGCCGCCAGATCGTCGAGCGGGCCGGACAGGCTGTGATCGGCATCGACCCTGGCTGCCTTTTCGGGCGATCCGCTATGGGCGATCACGACCACGCCCTTGTCGCGCAGCCAGGGCACCAGCACCGATCCGACACCGCCGGCGGCGGCATGGACCAGCGCCACATCGCCGGGCAGCAGGTCGATCATGTCCTCGGCCAGATAACAGGCGGTCATGCCCTTGAGCATCATTGCGGCGGCATCGCGCGTGCTGACCGCATCGGGGATGCGCACCACGCGATCGGCCGGAACGATGCGGTGGGTGGCATAGGCGCCCAGGCCGGCGGCGCAGCCGACCTTGTCGCCCACGGCAATGCCACTGACGCCCGCACCCACCGCAACGACATGGCCCGCACCTTCCGATCCCAGCGTGAGGGGCAGGGGGGCGGGGTAGAGGCCGGTGCGATAATAGGTGTCGATGAAATTGAGGCCGACCGCATCCTGCGCGATCAGCACTTCGCCGTCACCGGGCATACCCGGATCGAAATCCTCGCGCTCGATCGCCTCGGGCCCGCCATGGGCCCCGACGATCATCCGCCATGCATCACCCGGCATCAGGCGAGCGCCTGCGCGAAGAAGTCGGCGGTGCGACGGTCGGCCAGCTGGGCGGCTTCCTCGACCCGGCGATCGCCCATCTCGGCGGCGAAGCCATGATCCAGCCCTTCATAATCATGTAGGGTGACGTGGCGGTTGTCCTTCAGCCCGTCATGCATCTTGGCCTGCACATCGGCAGGGACGAAGCCGTCTTTGGTCGGGATATGCAGCATGGTCGGCTTGCCGATGGCATGTTGTTCGCCCAGCAGCCCGTCGATGCCCACGCCATAATAGCCGACAAAGGCATCGCCATCGGTGCGGCAGGCGGTCATGAAAGCGACGCGGCCGCCCAGGCAATAGCCGACGACGCCGACCTTGGCCGGGCCTTCCAGCATCGCGCGCGCGGCGCGGATGGTCGCCTCGATATCGCGGACGCCCTGATCCTGGTTGAAGCGGGGGATATAGGCGAGTGCCTGCTGCATCTGTTCGGGGATGTCAGCGTCCAGCTCGATATGCGGATCGATGCGCCAGAACAGGTCGGGCGCGATCGCCAGATAGCCGGCGCGGGCCCAGCTGTCGCACTTGCGGCGTATGCCCTCATTGACGCCGAAAATCTCCTGGATGACGATGATCGCGGCCTTGGCCGGGCTGTCCGGCGTGGCGACATAGGCGTCGAACTGGCCGTCGCCTTCCAGCGTCTTGATCGGAATATAGTCTGCCATGGGATATCCTTCCGCCTTGGGAGTCTGTTAGGTCGAGGCGCATATTGGCGCCTTGGGCGAGGGGTGCAAGCGCGCTGTAGCGCCCAAAAAATTTGCCATCGCCGGCCTGTTTGCGGCATGAGATGGAGCGACAGGCGGATGACCGCGACAGGGAAGGGCAGCAGATGAAAGTGACCGTCGACGTGGATTGCACCCCGGCCGAGGCGCGCGCCTTTCTGGGCCTGCCGGACGTCAGCCCCATCCACGACAAATATATCAAGACGATGCTGGACAGCATGGACGGCATCGGCAGCGTCGAGCAGATGGAGACGCTGTTCAAGAGCTTCTCGCCGATGGGCGATGCGGGCGTGCGGCTGTTCAAGCAGATGATGGATATCGGCCTGTCCGGCATGGCGGGCAAGAATGGCGACAAGAAGGATTAAGTGAGCGAGACGATCTTCGCCCTGTCGAGCGGTGCGCCGCCGGCGGGGATCGGCGTGGTGCGCGTCAGTGGCCCGATGGCGGGCGCGGCGTTGCAGGCACTGGCCGGGCGACTGCCCACCCCCCGCATGGCGAGCCTGGCGCTGCTGAGCGATCCGCGCGACGGTACGCCGCTCGACCGGGCGCTGCTCTTGTGGTTGCCGGGGCCTCGTACGGTGACGGGCGAGGATATGGCCGAGCTGCATTGCCATGGCGGTCGTGCGGTGATCGCAGCGGTTGAAGCGGCACTGGAGGCAATGCCAGAGTTGCGCCGCGCAACTCCGGGCGAATTCACCCGCCGCGCCTTTGCCCATGGCCGCATGGACCTGAACGAGGTCGAAGGATTGGCCGATCTTCTGGCGGCCGAGACGCAGCAGCAGCGGCGTGCGGCGCTGGCGATGATGGAGGGCCATTTTTCGCAGCGGATCGACGGCTGGCGGATGCGGCTGCTCGACCTGTCTGCGATGGCCGAAGCGGCGCTCGACTTCTCCGACGAGGATGATGTCCCAGACGCTGATATCGAGGCGCGGATCGGGCAGGGGGTGATGGCACTGGCGGATGATGTCGGCGCACTGTTATCCGCACCTTCTGCCGAGCGGCTGCGCGATGGCATCCGGGTGGTGCTGGCTGGGCCGCCCAATGCCGGCAAGTCGACCTTGCTCAACCGGCTGGTGGGACGCGAGGCGGCGATCGTGTCCGACATTGCCGGCACCACCCGCGACCGGATCGAGGTGCCAGCCGCGATAGGCGGCACCGCTTTCCTGTTCACCGACACGGCCGGGCTGCGCGACGAGACCGGCGACGCGATCGAGGCGATCGGCATCGATCGCGCACGGGCGGCGCTGGAGGCGGCGGACATCATCCTGTGGCTGGGCGACCCGGACGAGGCACCGCGCGAGGATGCGCTGCTGATCGCGGCGCAGAGCGATGTCGCGCTGTACGGTTCCGACCGGCCCGGCCTGCGTCTGTCGGCGCGGACGGGTGAGGGGGTGGACGCGCTTGTGACGATGCTGATCGATCGGGCGGCGACGCTGCTGCCGGGCGAGGGCGACTATGCCCTGCATGCGCGGCAGCGGGAGGGCGTGCGCCAGCTGCACGATCATCTGCTCGCCGCAGGCGCGGCCCGCGACCTGCTGGTGCTGGCGGAGGAATTGCGACTGGGGCGGCGGACGATCGATGCGCTGACCGGGCAGGCGGGGACCGAGGATATGCTCGACCGTCTCTTCTCGGGATTCTGTATCGGGAAGTAAGCGAAATTTCCGCGTGTGATGGCTGATAGTACGATGTTCCACGTGGAACGCTTTTGACCGCAGGCCCTTGAATCTGATATGGGGCCGCCATGCGAACAAGCTATGATGTGATCGTGGTCGGTGGCGGCCATGCCGGCTGCGAGGCGGCCGCTGCGGCAGCGCGCAAGGGCGCAGCGGTGGCGCTGCTCACCTTCGAGCGGGCGACCGTGGGCGCCATGTCCTGCAACCCGGCGATCGGTGGTCTGGGCAAGGGCCATCTGGTCCGTGAAGTGGATGCGCTCGACGGCTTGATCGGCCGCGCCGCTGACGCCGGTGCCATCCATTATCGCATGCTCAACAGCAGCAAGGGCGCGGCGGTGCAGGGGCCGCGCGTGCAGGCCGACCGCAAGCGCTACAAGGCGGCGATCCACCAGATGCTTGATGCCCAGGCGGGGCTGGAGATCGTCGAGGGCGAGGCGATCGGCCTGATCGTCCACGAGGGCGCGGTGGCCGGTCTGGCGCTGGCCGATGGCCGGACGCTGGAGGCGCCCTCGGTCGTGCTGGCCACCGGCACCTTCCTGGGCGGCAAGCTGTTCCGGGGTGAGGATGTGGATGTCGGCGGTCGCACTGGCGAGCGGGCGGCAACCGCGCTGGGCGTGCAGTTGCGCGAGATCGGCCTGCCGATCGGGCGGCTGAAGACCGGGACGCCGCCGCGCATTGACGGCCGCACCATCGACTGGGCGGTGCTGGAGGAGCAGGCGTCGGACGGCGAGGGCTGGACCATGTCGCCATTGTCGGATCATCGGCCGCTGCCGCAACTGGCTTGTGCCATCACCCGCACCAACGAACGGACGCATGCGATCATCCGCGAAGGGCTGGGGCGATCGCCTTTGTTCAGTGGCGCGATCGAGGGGCGGGGGCCGCGCTATTGCCCGTCGATCGAGGACAAGGTGATCCGCTTCGGCGATCGCGACGGCCATCAGATCTTCCTGGAGCCCGAAGGGCTGGACGATGCGCTGGTCTATCCCAATGGCATCAGCACCTCGCTGCCGGCCGATGTGCAGCGGGCGATGATCCGGTCGATGCGCGGGCTGGAGCAGGCGGAGATCGTCGTGCCGGGCTATGCGGTCGAATATGACCATATCGATCCGCGCGCGCTGGATGCCAGCCTGGAAGTGCGGGCGCTGTCCGGCCTCTTCTGCGCGGGGCAGATCAATGGCACGACCGGCTATGAGGAGGCGGCCGCCCAGGGGCTGGTCGCCGGCACCAATGCCGCGGCGCGGGCACGGAGCGAGGCGCCGATGATCCTCGACCGGGCCAGCTCCTATATCGGCGTGATGATCGATGATCTGGTGTTGCAGGGCGTGACCGAACCCTATCGCATGCTGACCGCGCGGGCCGAATATCGCCTGCGGCTGCGCGCCGACAATGCCGAGACGCGGCTGGGCGAGATCGGCTTGGCCCATGGCATCATTGGTCCGGATCGGGCTGCGCGCTTTGCCGCACGGGCCAGTGCGCGTGCCGCGATCGAAGCGGAATTGGCGCAACCCTTTACCGCGACCGAGATGGCGCGGGCAGGGGCGAGTGTGCGGCAGGATGGCGCGCGGCGCAGCCTGTTCGAATGGGCGCGCTTCCCCGAAGTGCAGGCAGAACTGCTGGTGACGCTGGCGCCGAGCCTAGCGGAGGCGCCCGCCGATCTGCGCGCCGAAATTTCGGAGGACGCCCATTATGCGCCCTATCTCGAACGACAGGATGCCGAGATCGCCGCCCTGCGTCGGGATGAGCGCGTGGCGATTCCGGCGGACTTCGACTTTGCCAGTGTCGGCGGCCTGTCGACCGAGATGATCGAGCGGCTGGACGGCGCCCGTCCCGACACGCTGGCTGCTGCGGGCCGTATCCGCGGCATCACTCCGGCGGCGCTTGCCGCCATCCTTGTCCATGTGCGGCGGAAGGCAGCATGACCGAAGACGAAGCGCGGGCCTGGCTCGACGCGCATTTTGGTGTTCCACGTGAAACATGGGATCGGCTGGAGCGCTATGTGTCGCTTTTGCTGTCCGCCATGGATGAGCAAAATCTGATCGCCGAATCGACCCGGCCCCATGTCTGGGCGCGGCATATCGTCGACTCGGCCCAGCTGCTTCTGCATGCCAAGGATGCGGGGGAGGGGCCATGGATGGACCTCGGCTCGGGCGCCGGCCTGCCCGGCGTTGTCGTCGCCAGCATGTCCGACCGGCCGCTGATCATGGTCGAATCGCGCCGCAAGCGGATCGACTTCCTCAATGATGTGATCGCGGAGCTGGGGCTGACCAACGCCTCCGTCTTTGGCGGGCGGGTCGAGGTCGCGCCGCCGACCAAGTCCGCCGTCATCAGCGCCCGCGCCTATGCGCCGCTGCCCAAATTGCTCCAGTCGGCCCAGCATCTGTCCGATGAAAAGACGATTTGGGTGCTGCCCAAGGGACGAAATGCGCAGAATGAACTGGAGACCGCGCGTCCGGCATGGCAAGGTGCGTTTCATGTGGAACGCAGCGTGACCGACGCCGACAGCGCCATCATCGTCGCGCGATCCGTCAAACCTGTCAAAAAGAAGGGTCGAGGATGATTTGTATCGCCATCGCCAATCAGAAGGGCGGAGTCGGCAAGACCACCACGGCTATCAATCTGGCGACCGGCCTGGCCGCGACGGGGCTGCGCGTGTTGCTGGTCGATCTCGATCCGCAGGGCAATGCCTCGACCGGGCTGGGCGTCAATCATGCCGATCGCGAACGGTCGAGCTATGATCTGCTGGTCGGCAATTGCGAACTGGACGAGGCGGTCGTCACTACCCGCGTGCCCAAGCTGGACCTGATCCCGGCGACCCAGGACCTGTCCGGGGCGGAGATCGAGCTGATCGACTATGAGCAGCGCACCCATCGGCTGGAACGGGTCCTGGCTGAAGCACCGGCCGGCCGCTGGGACATCTGCCTGATCGACTGCCCGCCTTCGCTCGGCCTGTTGACGGTCAATGCGATGGTCGCCGCGCAGTCGCTGCTGGTGCCGTTGCAGTGCGAATTCTTTGCGCTGGAGGGTCTGTCGCAGCTGTTGCAGACGGTCGAGCGCATCCGCAGCCGGTTTAACACCGGCCTGTCGATCCTGGGCGTGGCGCTGACCATGTATGACCGCCGCAACCGGCTGACCGATCAGGTCGCCGACGATGTGCGCGCGGTGCTGGGCGACCTTGTCTTCACCACCGTCATTCCGCGCAATGTGCGCCTGTCCGAGGCGCCGAGCCATGGCGTGCCGGCGCTCATCTATGATTTCCGCTGTTCGGGGTCGGAAGCCTATATGCGTCTGGCGCGCGAATTGATCGCGCGTCTTCCCCGGCAGGAGGTAGCGGCTTGAGCGACGAGATTGGGGAAAAGCAGAAGCCGGTAAAGCGGCCGCACGGCCTGGGCCGCGGCCTGTCGGCATTGCTGGGGGATGTGAGCCGGGAAGAGCCGGTGGCAGCGAGCGCCAACAGCGCCGCGCCGTCGAGCAAGGCTGTGCAGAATATCGAGGTTGCGCTGATCCAGCCGCACCCCGAACAGCCGCGCCGCCATTTCGACCAGGACGCGCTGCAGGAACTGGCTGACAGCATCGCCAAGCGCGGGGTGATCCAGCCGATCATCGTGCGTCCGCACGGCGGCGGTTTCCAGATCGTCGCGGGCGAGCGGCGCTGGCGCGCGGCGCAGAAGGCGCAGCTGCATCGCATCCCGGCGATCGTGCGCGACTTCGACGAGCAGGAAACGCTGGAAATCGCGCTGGTCGAGAATATCCAGCGCGAGGATCTCAACCCGATCGAAGAAGCCGAGGCCTATCGCAAGCTGATCGGCGAATTCCATCATAGCCAGGAAGCGCTGGGCCGGATCGTCGGCAAGTCGCGCAGCCATATCGCCAATCTGATGCGCCTGCTCGACCTGCCCGATCCGGTGCAGCAGGCGGTGTCGCACGGGCGGATCAGCATGGGCCATGCCCGCGCGCTGATCGGCGTGCCGGGCTGCGAATCGATGGCGTTGATGGTCGAGCAGAAGGGGCTTTCGGTCCGCGAGACCGAGCAACTGGTGCGCAAGACCAAGAAGGGCGAGGATGCCGAGCCCAAGTCGCGCGGCGCAACTCCCGGCGGCAAGGATGCCGATATCGCGGCACTGGAGCAGCATCTGGCCGATATTCTTGGCCTGAAGGTCGAGATTGCCGATAGCGGTGAGGGGCCAGGCACATTGTCGCTGCGCTATTCGACCCTCGACCAGCTGGACATGCTGTGCCAGCGCCTGTCGGGCGAGCGGATCTAAAAACGCCGCATCGGTTCGGTTCTGGATGAGGGGGACGTGCAAAGCGCTTCCCCCTCACAGAATCAGGCACTAGGCTGGTGCCATGGCCGATATCCAATCCACCCAAGCCGCCGCCCCCGCCATCATCCGCCGCGCCGATTATCGCGTGCCCGACTGGCTGATCCCCGACATCGCCCTCGACTTCGACCTGGATGCCGCGCGGACGCGGGTCTGGTCCGACATGTCGGTGGCGCGCAATGGCGACCATGACCGGCCGCTGCGGCTGGACGGTGACGGGCTGGTGCCGCTGGCGGTGAAGGTCGACGGCCGCACCCTCAACGAAACGGAATGGACGCTGGAGGCCGGCGCGCTGGTTGTGCCGCTCAGCGGCGCGACGCACAAGGTCGAGGTGCTGGTCGAGCTGGCGCCCGAGAGCAACAGCAAGCTGATGGGCCTTTATGCCAGTGGCGGGCTGCTCTGCACCCAGTGCGAGGCGGAGGGCTTCCGCCGCATCACCTTCTTCCCCGACCGGCCGGATATTCTGTCGCGCTACAGCGTGAAGCTGACCGCCGACAAGGCGCGCTACCCGATCCTGCTCGCCAATGGCGATCCGGTCGAGCAGGGCGATCTGGAGGGCGGCCGCCATTGGGCGCTGTGGAATGATCCTTTCCCCAAGCCCTGCTATCTGTTCGCGCTGGTGGCCGGCGACCTCGCCTGCAACGCCGACCGGTTCGTGACGATGAGCGGGCGCGAAGTGGCGCTGGGCATCTGGGTGCGCGAGGCCGACCTGCCGCGCACCGACCATGCGATGCAGGCGCTCAAGAACAGCATGGCCTGGGACGAGCGCGTCTATGGCCGCGAATATGATCTGGACGTGTTCAACATCGTCGCGGTCGCCGACTTCAATTTCGGCGCGATGGAGAATAAAGGCCTCAACATCTTCAATTCGCGCTACATATTGGCCGATCCGGAGACCGCGACCGACATCGACTATGATGGTGTCGAGGGCGTGGTGGCGCATGAATATTTCCACAACTGGTCGGGCAATCGCGTCACCTGTCGCGACTGGTTCCAGCTGTCGCTGAAGGAAGGCTTCACCGTCTTTCGCGACCAGAATTTCTCGGCCGACATGGGCAGCCATGCGGTCAAGCGGATCGAGGATGTGCGCATCCTGCGCGCGGCCCAGTTCCAGGAGGATTCAGGCCCCCTGGCGCATCCGGTCCGGCCCGAATCCTACATGGAAATCAGCAACTTCTACACCGCGACCATCTATAACAAGGGCGCCGAGCTGATCCGCATGATGGCGCTGATGCTGGGCGCGGAGCGGTTCCGCGCCGGCACCGACCTCTATTTCGACCGGCATGATGGCGAGGCGGCGACGTGTGAGGATTTCGTCCGTGCGATGGAAGAGGGCGGCGAGATCGACCTTGGCCAGTTCCGCCGCTGGTATGAGCAGGCGGGCACGCCCCATGTCCGCGCGCTGCTGAGCCATGATCCGGTCAGCCGCACGGCAGAACTGTTGCTGGAACAGAGCGTGCCGGCGACGCCGGGCCAGCCCGACAAGCGGCCGATGGCGATCCCGCTGCGCGTCGCGCTCTATGATCCGGCGACCGGCAGCCATCATGGTGACCAGTTGCTGATGCTGACGGAGGCGCAGCAGCGTTTCACGTTCGACAATTTCGCCAGCCTGCCGATCCTGTCGATCAACCGCGGCTTTTCCGCGCCGGTGATCGTCGAGACCAATCGCAGCCAGGCCGACCTGGCCTTCCTGTCGGCGCATGATGATGATCCCTTCGCCCGTTATGAGGCGATGCAGCAGCTGATGGTCAATGTGCTGGTCGGCCAGGTGGCGGGCCAGAGCGTCGATGTGAGCGCGGTGGTCGACGCGGTGCGCAACACCATCACCGATCCGCTGCTCGACCCCGCCTTCGTTGCGGAGGCTGTGCGCCTGCCGAGCGAAGCCTATCTGGGCGACCAGATGAAGCAGGTAGACCCGGACGCGATCCATGCCGCCCGCGACGCCCTCCAGACGCGCCTGGGCGCCGATCTGGAGCCGCTGTGGCGGGATATCCATGCCAGGACCAAGGCGAACGGCTTTGCGGTCTCCCCGGCCGCCAAGGGCGCGCGCAAGCTGCGCAATGTCGCGCTGCTCTATCTGGTCGCCTCGGGCGCGGAGGATGGCCCGGCGATCGCCTATGCCCAGTATAGCGAGGCCGACAACATGACCGAACGCCAGTCGGCACTGGCGACGCTGGCAAGCGGCACCAGCCCTGAGCGGGAGGCGGCGCTCGACATCTTCTACAATCGCTACAGCGACGACGCGCTGACGCTGGACAAATGGTTCCAGACCCAGGCCTTCGCCTTCCATCCCGATACGGTGGAGCTGGTTGCAGAGCTGGGCCAGCACAAGGCGTTCACGCTCAATAACCCGAACCGGGTGCGATCGCTCTATGGCGCCTTTGCCGGCAACCAATGGGCGTTCCACCACAAGTCGGGCAAGGGCTATCGGCTGGTCGCCGACTGCATCATCGCGCTCGACAAGCTCAATCCGCAGACGGCGGCGCGGCTGGTGCCGCCGCTCGGCCGCTGGAAGCGCTTCGACGAAGGCCGCGCCGCACTGATGCGGGCGGAATTGCAGCGCATCCTGAACGAGCCCGGCCTGTCCAAGGACGTGACCGAGCAGGCGAGCAAGAGCCTGGAGGGATAAGGAAAAGGCGGCGGCCGGGGCGTTCAAACCCCGGCCGGGCCATCAATCCTTTTGCGCGGCGACCCAGGCGGCCACGTCGGTCGCCACCTTGTTGGCGGCGCTGTTGAGCGGCGCACCCACTGTATTTGCGTCGATCTTGCCGCCGACCGGCGCGCTGGCGGTGAAGCGCTGGCGGGCGATGGCGACGCCGGCCGGGGTCATCAGTGCCGCGTCGAAGGTGACGACGGCATTGTTGCTGGCCTGGTCGATGGTGAAGCTGATCAGCTCGCCGCTCAGGCGCTGGCCGCCGTCACCGGAAAACTGGCCGGGATCGAGCACGATCCGGTCGGTGGTTGCCGACACGGTTTCGGCCAGCAGGCGGCGGAACAGATGGCGGGGCGTTTCGGCCCATTGCACCTTGGTGACATAGGCGACCGAGGTCGGCGTCACCTGCACCGGCACGCGCACCGTGTCGATGACGCGCGCGGCTTCGGGATCGACGATGATCAGGCTGCGGCCACCGCCGGCATTGCTCTGCGCGCCGGTCGGCACCTTGTGCGCGGCGTCGAGCGTCAGCAACTGCTGCGGCGGCTTGCTGCCGATCGAGACGCAGCCGGACAGGGCGATTGCAGCGGCCAGCGCCAGCGATGCGCCACCCAGTTTCTTGTGGACCATCATCCGGCTCCCTTTCATGGCTTATAGTCGGGCAGCTGGGGCGATCCGACGATCGAGCCCGCGCCCTGCTGGTCGAGTTTTTCGGCGACGCCGCGGAAGGCGCGCGACATTTCGCGCAGGTCGCGAACCAGGCGGTTCACTTCCGGCATGGTCTGGTTGCTGAAGGCATGCACGCCGGGCTGCGCTTCGGCGATGGTCTTGTCGAGCGTGTCGATGCTGCGGCTGGCCGAGGCGACGCTCTTGCGCAGGTCGGCCATCAGCGGACGGCCTTCGTCGTTGATCAGGCCGTTGGTGGTCGCGGCCAGCTCGCCAATCTGCTGCGCGGCGACGCCGGTGCGCTGCACCGCGATGCGCGCTTCGGCGAGGGTCGCGGCGATTTCCGGGCTGCGATCGGCCAGCGATCCGGTCACCCGGTCGAGATTGGCAAGGATGCCGGCAATCGACTGCTGATTCTTGTCATTGAGCAGCTCGGTGAGCTTCTCGGTCAGGGTCGACAGCCGCTCCAGCAGCTGCGGCGCATTGTTGAGCAGTTCGCCCAGCGCACCCGGCTTGGTCGGGATCACCGGCACACCGTCGGGGCAGGCCGACGTGATATTCTCGGCCGGGCAGAGGATCGGCGGCGCGCCCTTGACCGCGCCGTCCAGCACGATCTCGCTGACGCCGGTGAAGCCCACGCCGGCGATGGTCGCGGTCGTGCCCTGCAGCACCGGGGTGCCGTCCTTCACCGAAATGCGCACCTTCACGAAGCTGGGATCACGCTTCCACAGTTCGATCTTCTCGACCTGGCCGGAAGGAACGCCGGAATAATTGACGCCCGAACCCTTGGCGAGGCCGTTCACCGACTGCTTGAAGAAGATGTCATATTCCTTGTTGTCGCCCTGCGACAGGCGCGAGAACCAGAAGGCCGCCGCCATGATGGCGGCCAGCAGCAGCAGCGTGACCGCGCCGACCAGCACATGATTGGACCGGGTTTCCATATCCTATTGCCTTCCGTCCGCTTGTTTTTCGGCAGCGGCCTTGCCGCGTTCGCGCGTGACCGCCGCGGTTGCGGCGCGGCCTCGCGGACCGTTGAAATATTCCTGAATCCAGGGGTGATCGAGCGCCAGCAATTCGTCGATCGTCCCGACCGCGATCACCTTCTTGTCGGCCAGCACCGCGACACGGTCGCAGATCGAATAGAGGGTGTCGAGATCATGGGTGATGAGGAAGACGGTGAGGCCCAGCGTTTCCTGCAACTTGCGCGTCTGGTCGTCGAATGCGGCCGCGCCGATCGGGTCGAGGCCGGCGGTCGGCTCGTCGAGGAACAAGAGGTCCGGGTCCAGCGCCAGGGCGCGGGCCAGGCCGGCGCGCTTCTTCATGCCGCCCGACAATTCGGCCGGATATTTGGGGCCGGCCTCGGCCGGCAGGCCGGTCATGCGGATCTTGTAGGCGGCGATCTCGTCGCGCAGCACCGGGCCGATATTGGGATAATATTCGCGGATCGGCACTTCGACATTCTCGGCCACGGTCAGGGTCGAGAAGAGCGCGCCACCCTGGAACAGCACGCCCCAGCGCTTGCGGATCGCCAGAGCCTCGTCATCGTCCAGCCGGCCGACCATATCCTCGCCAAAGACATGGACTTCGCCCTCGTCAGGCACCTGGAGGCCGATGATCGACCGCATCAGCACCGACTTGCCGGTGCCCGATCCGCCGACCACGCCCAATATCTCGCCCTTGCGCACGTCGAGGTCGAGATTTTCGTGGACGGTCTGGTCGCCGAAGCTGTTTTTCAGCCCGCGCACCGAAATGGCGATGTCGTCGGACGCGACCGCGCGTTCGATCCGCTCTTCCTTGGCCTGGCGTTCATCGGTGGTCATCAGTTCCAGCCCACCCAGGTGAAGAAGACGGCGAAGAAGGCGTCGAGCACGATCACCAGGAAGATCGCCTGGACCACGGCCGCCGTGGTGCGCAGGCCGACTTCCTCGGCATTGGCCTTGACCTGCATGCCCTGGAAACAGCCACTGATGCCGATGATGAGGCCGAAGACGGGCGCCTTGATCAGGCCCACCCACAGATCGTGGATCGGCACCACTTCGCGCAGGCGCTGGACGAAGGTGATCGGCGGAATATCGAGCGACACGGCGCACAGGAAGCCGCCGCCGATGATTGCGATGATCGAGGAATAGAAGCCGAGCAATGGCATCATCACGACCACCGCCAGGGTGCGGGGCAGCACCAGCGCTTCCATCGGCGACACGCCGATGGTGCGCATCGCGTCGACCTCCTCGGTCAGCTTCATCGTGCCGAGCTGGGCCGCAAAGGCCGAGCCGGAACGACCGGCGACCATGATCGCGGTCATCAGCACGCCCAGTTCGCGGAAGGTGAGGCGGCCGACCAGGTTGATGGTCAGCATCTCCATGCCGAACTGGCGCAACTGGACCGCGCCCTGCTGGGCGATGACGATGCCGATCAGGAAGCTCATCAGGCCGATGATGCCCAGCGCCGAGACGCCGACCACCTCGAACCGCTGGACCACGGCATTGATGCGGAAGCGGCTGGGATGGCGGATCAGGCCCCAGACCGTGACCAGCACGCCGCCAAAGAAGCCGAGCAGGCCGACCAGCGTGTTGACGGAATTGATCACCGCCTCGCCGATCTGGCCCAATACCCGGTTGAAGGGGGAAACATAGGTCGGGCGGATATCGACCGGCTCGTCGATCTTGCCGACCGCGCCGATCAGTCGCTTGCAGTCCGTGCTGCCGCCGGACACTTCGGTTTCCAGCCGCTTGGCGGTGCGATGGATGGTCCAGGCGCCGATCGTGTCCATATGATCGATATCGGCGACGTCGATGCTGGCGACCGGGCCGGAAATGGCATCCAGCCGGTTCGGCATGTCGTGCAGACAGGCGATCGACCAGGTGCCGGACAGGCGTATGACCTTGCCGCCGTCGTCGCGGCTTTCCTCAACGAGATCAGCGGCTTTGTTCATGTGGAGGGATTAGTGGTCCATTATCGGTTGCGCGGCAAGCCGAAACGGCCCATCCGCCAGACAGAACGACGGGCAGGGATAAAAGTTTCGGACACGGCATGACATACAGGTTGGCGATTTACGACATGGACCGCACGGTGACCTTTTCGGGCACCTATACCGGCTTTCTCATCCATGTGGCCGCCCATATGGCGCCCTGGCGATTGATCTTCCTGCCGCTCATTCCCTTCGTCATGCTGGCCTATGTGGTGAAGCTGATCAGCCGCCAGACGCTCAAGGAAACCAACCAGTGGCTGATGATCGGCGGCCGCGCCGACCGGGCGAAGTTGCAGCCGCATATCGAAAGCTATGCCGACAAGGTGATGGCGAAGAATGTGCGCGCCGGCGCGCTGGAGCAGATCGCCAAGGATCGCGCGGCCGGTTATCGGCTGGTGCTCGCCACCGCCTCCTACCGCCTCTATGTCGAGGCGATCGCGCGGCGGCTGGGCTTCGACACGGTGATCGCGACTGACCATGTCGGGCAGGATCTGCCCTATGTCCGTGCCAAGATTTCCGGCGAGAATTGCTACGACACCGGCAAGCTGCGGATGATCAAGGCGTGGATGGCGGCCGAGGCGATCGACCGCAGCCAGGCGCATATCCGCGCCTATTCCGACCATGTATCGGACGCGCCGATGCTGGATTTCGCCGACGAGGCTTTCGCGTCCAACCCGCACCCGCCGCTCGCCAGGCTGGCGGCCGAGCGCGGCTGGACGCGGGTGGACTGGAGCTAAGGGATCAGCGCATCGCGGTGCGGGCAAGCGCATCGCAATCGGCGTCGCCCACGGTCGGCCGTTTCTCGCCGCCGATCGCATCGCCGATCATCCGGATTATGCCCTTGGCCGAACGGGCGTCCCTGGGCAGCTGAATATCGGGGGTCTTGATCGTGCCGCCGACCGGCACGCTGCCCTTCAGCCGCAACAGGCTGTCCTGCTTGGGAACCCCATTCAGTGCCAGCGCCAGCCGCTCGTCCGACAGCCGTATCGTGCCGGTGGCATGGGTCTGGGCGCGGGAGGTGTCGATCAGCACCGGACCCGGCCGGGCGATCCCGTCGCGCACATCCAGCCGGGTGATGATGCAGCGCAGGACGGCCTCCTTCCGCTTCGACAGGGTCAGGCCGCGGCCGACATCCTGCCCCATCAGCGCGGCGGTGCGGTCCGGGATGCGGCCGTCGCGGGCGACCAGCGCGATCGTGCCGGTCGATGTGCCCAGCGCCTGACGGATGGTTCTGCCCCGTCCCTTGATCGCGACCCGGCCGACCAGGGCGCCGTCGATCCGGGCGTCGGGGAAGAAATCGAGCAGCCGTGCGCCGCGCATCGCCATGGCGATGTCGAGCAGGGGGCCGCCGTCGCGCTGATCGACGCCGATCCGGCCGGACAGCGTGCCGCGTGTGAGGCCCAGCGTCAGCGGTTCGACTGACAGCCGGCTGCGTTCCAGGCTGATCGTGCCAGTGAGCGAGCGGAACGGGCTGGGGCCGGGCCACAGCAATTGCCGGACCTGGAGGTCCAGTTTGCCGTCCGTGTGATCGACGGTGGCGAGGTCGATCGCCGTATCGGGGATCAGCCGCGGTCCGAGCTGCGCGCGCTTGGCCGCCGCCTTCGCCTTGCCGGCATTGCTCGACAGATCGTCGAAATCGAAGCGGTCGGCGCTGAGCGCGCCGTCGATCCGGGTGCGGCCGTCGCGTTTGCGGATGATGGCGTGGCCGGCAATGTCGGACCGGCCGATCGTGCCTTTCAGCCCCTCGACGATCCAGTCTGGCCGGTCGCGCGTGACCCGCGCGGTCAGGCGGACCGGCTGGGTGCCGGGCAGGCCGGCCTCGATGATGGCGTCGAGCAGGGCGAGGTCGGTGCCATGGGCGGTCGCTTCGCCGCGCAGATGGCCGATGTCGAGCGGGCCATCCATCGTGCCTTTCAGGGTGAAGCCGACCGCATCGCCACTGATCGCCGCGTCGAATGGCCAGCGCTGGCCCGGCCGGCTGTCGAGGATCGGGCCGCCGGTCGCGGTGACGATCACGGCATGGCCGCGCACATCGCCGTTGCCCGACAGGCGCAGGCCGCGCGGATCGACCGTCAGCGCGGCATCGACCGATCGCCCGCGCTTGTCGTCGCGATAGGCGATGCGGCTGTCGGCGACGGTCAGGCTGTGCAGCGCCGGACGGCCGCCGCGCCGATCGCTGCCCTTGCTGCGCTCGCCGCTCCAATTCTCGCGGCCCTGCGCGTCGCGATAGAAATGGAGCCGGGCGCGCCGCGCTTCCAGTCGCTCCAGCACCGGCCCGCCGGTCAGCAGGCCCCAGACCGAAAAGCCGGCGCGGATCTCGCCGATCCGGGCCAGGTCGGGCAAAGCGGGCCTGACCCAGCCGGGTTGCGGCACGCGCAGGTCGCGCAGGGTGACGACGGGGTGGAAGGACAGGCTGTCCGCCCGCGCCATCGCGCCGATCGTCACCGGCTTGCCGATACGGTCGGACAGGCGGCGCTCGATCGGCCCCTTCATCCAGCCCCAGGGAAAGGCGGCGAGCGCCAGCAGCAGGATCGCGCAAAGCAGGATCAGGCCCACCAGCCCACGCACCACCCATCCTTTTGCCCCGCTGGCCATCCGCATCGCTCTCCCGTCCGGCCCGGTCGGCCGTGTCGGCGCTCAACGCGCGGCGTTGCGGCTTGGTTCAGAGCACGCGATTGGGCAGCGGTTCTTCCGCCACGAAGGCGCGGATATTGGCGAGCAGCATCTGCGCCATCTGCGCCACCGCCGCGTCGGTCGCGCCGCCGGTGTGGGGGGTGAGGATGCAGTTCGGCACATCGGCCCAGCGCGCCGGATCGGTCGGTTCCTGCGCATAGACGTCAAGCGCCGCACCGCCCAGCCGGCCGGCGCGCAGGGCATCGATCAGCGCATCCTCGTCCACCAGCTGCCCGCGCGCGACATTGACGAGCAGGCCGTCGGGGCCAAGCGCATCGAGGATCGCGGCGGAGATCATGCCGCGATTGTCGTCGGTCGCCCGCGCCGCGACGACCAATATGTCGCTTTCGGCCGCCAGCGCTTCCAGGCTCTCGCTGCGCGGCCAGGCGAGGCCGGGCTTGTCGCGCGGTCCCCACCAGTGGGTCGTCATGCGCAGGGCATCGGCGCGCGCCGCGATGGCGATGCCGATGCTGCCCATGCCGACGATGCCCAGCCGGGCGCTGGCGATCGAGCGGGTGATGGTCTTGCCGCCGGGCAGCCATTCGCCTGCGCGCAGCGCCCGGTCGCCGCTGACGATCTGGCGCCGATGGGCCAGGATCAGGCCGATCGCATGGTCGGCGACATCCTCCGCGTTGGCGTCGCCTGCATGGCTGACGGCGATATTGTTCGCCCGCGCCCAGTCGAGGTCGACCCCGTCATAGCCGACGGTGAAGCAGGCGATCAGCCGCAGCCGGTCCATCGTCGCCAGCATAGCGGGATCGAGCCGGAACTCGCCAGCCGTCACCACTATCTCCGCCTCGGCAAGGCGGGCGCGCCCGGCCTCCTCCCATAGCCCCATGACGTCATATTGCATCGCCAGGATCGGCAGCAGCGGCGCCAGATGGGGCTGGGCGATCAGGATGACCGGGCGCAGATGGACCATTATCCTATCGCCTTCAGCGCCTGGGCGAAGTCGGCGATCAGATCGTCGGCATCCTCGCAGCCGATCGAGATGCGCACCATATTGTCGCCGATCGCCAGCGCCTTCTTGCGCTCGGCCGGCACCGACAAATGGGTCATCGCGGCGGGATGGCTGGCCAGCGTCTCGGTACCGCCCAGACTCACCGCCAACTTGGCGATCTTGAGCGCATCTAGGAAGGCGAAGGCCTCGGCCTCGCCACCTTTCAGATAGAGCGAGAAGGTGGAGCCGGCGCCGGTGCAGTGGCGGCGATAAATGTCGGCCTGCCGCTCGGTCTCGGGGAAGCCGAGATAGACGACCTTCTCCACCTGCGGCTGGTCCTTCAGCCAGGTGCAGACCTTCTGTGCATTCTCGCCGGCGCGGCTCATCCGCAATTCCAGCGTCTCCAGGCTGCGCAACAGCATCCAGGCACTGTGCGGGTCGAGGATCGTGCCGATCGTGTTGCGCATCAGGCGAATGCTGTTGATGAGGGCATTGGAGCCGAGCACGCCGCCCGCGACCAGATCGCTATGCCCGCCGGCATATTTGGTGAGGCTGTAGATGACGAGGTCGGCGCCATGGTTGATCGGCCGGTGCCACAGCGGCCCCAGGAAGGTATTGTCGATCGCGATCGGCGGGACATGATCCTCGCCCGCAAACAGCGTATCGCGCCGCGCGACCACCGCCTCCAGATCGACCAGCACATTGGTCGGGTTGGCCGGGCTTTCCAGATAGAGCATGGCGACGCGGCCCAGCCCCTTGGCCTTCTCGATCACCGCGCCAATCTCGGCCTCGGTCGCGCCGGCGGGGAAATCGAGCCACTGCACCCCGAAACGACCGAGAATCCGGCCGATCAGCGATTCGGTCGCGGCATAGAGGGGGGCGGAATGGACGATCACGTCGCCCGGCTGCACCAAGGCGAGCAGGGTGGTGGCGATCGCCGACATGCCGCTGGAAAAGAGCAGGGCATCCTCCGCTTCCTCCCACACCGACAGCCGGTCCTCGGCGATTTCCTGGTTGGGGCCGTTGAAGCGCGAATAGACCAGCCCCTCGGCGCCGCCGGGCCGGATGCCGGTCACCCCCTCGAAATGGCGCTTGCCTGCGGCCGCGCTCTCGAAGGCGAAGGTGGAGGTGAGGAAGATCGGGGGTTTCAGCGATCCTTCGGACAGGGTTGGGTCATAGCCATGGCCCATCATCAGGGTCGCGGGCTTCAGCTTGCGGCCGTCAATCTCCAGGATCGGCGTCTTGGGGCGGCGGCGATTATGGGGCGGCTCGACGCCGGTCAGGTCGGCCTCGGTGACGGGGGGCGGGGTTTCGCCGGTCATGTCATTCTCCTGCGTCTGGCGGCCTCTGCTGTGCCGCTCATGGATGGCGGGACTGTAACGCAGGAGCGGGGCGGGGGGCCAGCGGAGAGTGATATAATCTTTCTTGTCGGGGTATGATTGTTTCGAACAAAATAGACGGAATCTCGGTCCACAAAGGCACCGGCGCACGGGGCAGCATGTCCCCGTGCGCCGGCATCGCCTCTTATTGCTTGGCGTATTTCGCCTTCAGCGACAGATCATGGTCATGGTGGGATTCGCCGTTGAGGTCGATCCGGACCATTTCGATCGTGCCGGTGAAGGTGCCGCCGGTCGGGCCATAATCCTCCACCACCGGCTCGCCATTGTCCTGGCCGATGTCCATGAAGTCGTCGAAGGAGAAGATGGCCGGAACGGTCTTTTCCACCCGCCCCGTGCCGATCGCCTTGCCGTTCGCCTTGAAGGTGACGGTGCCGCCCTTGCCCGCGCCGCCGCCATCATATTCGAAGTCGAGCAGCAGTTCGTAACTGCCCTCACCCAGCGGCTTGTCCGCGCGCACGGTGAAGGTTTCTAGGCCCACCCAGTTATGGGCATAGGAAAGCACGCCGTCCTTCATGTAGAAACACCAGCCGCCGAACTTGCCGCCCTGCGCAACGATCGCGCCATTGGTCGGCTCCGCGCCGAGTTCCACTTTCGCGGTGACGGTGAAATTGGTGTTCTTGACGTTCGGGACCGTATTCTCGTTCATCCGGGTCATGCCCGGCAGGAAGGTCATCGAGGTGCGGCCGTTGAGCAGGTCCGGTCGGCCGGCGACGCGGGCGTCGAAGCGTTCGCGCTGGCGCGGGTCGAGCGGCAGGACGTTGTACTTGGTCGCCTCGATCAGGAACCGGTCCTGCAACTTGCGCAGCATCTCGGGATTCTTGTCCGCGATATTATGCGCCTGGGTCCAGTCGTCCGGCCCATAGAGCTCCCATGTGTCGTCCTCGATCTCGCCCACCTTTTCCCGCTCGTCCGGCCAGGGCAGGCGGTGCATCGTCACGGCGGTCCAGCCTTCATGATAGATGCCGCGATTGCATCCGATCTCGAAATATTGCGTCGTGTGCCGGTCCTCCGCCTCGGCCTCGTCGAACAGATAGGCCATGCTGACGCCTTCCAGCGGCTTTTGCTGGATGCCATTGACGAAATCGGGCGCGGGCACGCCGGCCAGTTCCAGGATGGTCGGCGCGATGTCGATCAGATGGTGGAACTGGTGGCGCAACTCGCCCTTCGCCTTGATCTTCTCCGGCCAGCGCATCGTCATGCCGACACGGGTGCCGCCCCAGTGCGATGCGACGATCTTGCTCCACTGATAGGGCGTGTTCATCGCATGCGCCCAGCCAGAGGGCATGTGATTGAAGGAATTGGGGCCGCCAATCTCGTCCAGGCGCGGCAGGATGTCCGCCGTCGTCATGCCGACGCTATTCTGGTATGCCATTTCGTTGAAGGTGCCGTAAGGCCCCGCCTCAGCGGACGCGCCATTGTCGCCCAGGATATAGATGACCAGCGTGTCGTCCAGCACGCCGCGTGCCTCCAGCGTGTCGAGCAGCCGGCCGACATGATGGTCGACATGCGTGGCGAACGCGGCATAGGTCTCGGCCAGCCGGCAAGACACCTTGCGATCGTCGTCGGTCAACTCGTCCCATTCGGGCAGCCATTCGGTCGGCACGGTCAGTTCGGCATCCTTGGGGATGACGCCCAGCTCCTTCTGCTTTTCGAACGTGATTTCGCGCTGCTTGTTGTATCCGTGGTCGAACTTGCCCTTGTACTTGTCGACCCATTCCTTGGGCACATGGTGCGGCGCATGGGTGGCGCCGAACGACAGATAGGTGAACCAGGGCTTGTCCGGCGTAAACGTCTGCAGCGATCCGGTCCATTTGATGACCTGATCGACCAGATCCTCGGTCAGGTGATAGCCTTCCTCAATGCTTTTGGGCGGCTCGATCGGGGTCAGGCCGTCGACCAGCGGCGGGGCATATTGATTGCAGTCACCGCCCAGGAAGCCATAGAATTTCTCGAACCCGTCGCCGAACGGCCAATGGTCGAACGGGCCGGACGGGCTGGTTTCCCAGGTCGGCGTCTGGTGCATCTTGCCAAAGGCGCCGGTGCTGTAGCCATTATATTTGAGGATCTGGGCGATCGTCGCACAGCTGTCGGGGCGCAGGCCGGTGTTGCCGGGCATGGCGGTCGCCACTTCGGTGATGCCGCCCATGTTCACCGTATGATGGTTGCGCCCGCACAGCATCGATTGCCGCGACGGCGAACAGAGCGCCGTCGTGTGGAAGCGGGTGAAGCGGATGCCGTCCTTTGCCACCCGCTCGGCATTGGGCATCAGGCACGGGCCACCAAAGGCGCTGCTGGCGCCAAAGCCCATGTCGTCGATCAGCACGATCAGCACATTGGGCGCGCCGGCCGGCGGGCGCAGGAACTCCTTGGCCGGCGGGCTCTGCGCCTCCTTGGCGTTCATCGGCGTGTCGTGCGGCGGCACGCGCTCCGGGATCGGCAGGACATAGCGGTTGAGTGCGGGCGGGCTCTTGCGGGTCGACATGCTGCTATCCTCGTTCGCGATGGACGTGATGGAGCGAAGCCTAGTCGGGACGGCCATATTGGCTATTGGGGTTTCCCCCGATGCTCGATGCTTGATGCCCGATGAGCGGGGTGAACGCATGCACCACTTCCCCCCATCCGCCACAGCCCCTACATCTCCCCCAATGCCACCCGCGCTTCCTCCCATCCTCACCGACTGGTTCGCATCGCGCGGCTGGCGGGTGCGGCGGCATCAGATGGATATGCTGGCGGCGGCGCACCGGGGGGAGCATGCGCTGCTGGTGGCGCCGACCGGGGCGGGGAAGACGCTGGCCGGCTTCCTGCCGACGCTTTCCGACCTGATCGCCCATCCCGCCGATGGGCTGCACACCCTCTATGTCTCGCCCTTGAAGGCGCTGGCGGTCGATGTGCGGCGCAACCTGCTGACGCCGATCGAGGAAATGGGGTTGGCCGTGCGGGTGGAGACGCGCACCGGCGATACGCCGTCGGATCGCAAGGCGCGGCAGCGGGTGCGGCCGCCGCACATCCTGCTGACCACACCCGAATCCCTGTCGCTGCTGCTGAGCTATCCCGACGCGGCGCTGCTGTTCGAACATCTGCGCACCGTCATCGTCGATGAGGTCCATGCCTTTGCCACGCAGAAGCGCGGCGACCTGCTCAACCTGTCGATGGCGCGGTTGCAGGCGATCAACCCGGAGCTGCGCCGGGTCGCGCTGTCCGCGACCGTGGCCGATGTCGATGCCTATCGCGCCTGGCTGGCGCCCGATGGCGATATCGATGCGGTGACGCCGGTGCTGGGGGAGGCGGGGGCCGAGCCGGACGTCACCATCCTGATTCCGGAGGGGCGGGTGCCCTGGTCGGGCCATTCGGGCAAATATGCCGCCAGCCAGGTGATGGCGGAGATCGCGGCGCGGCAGACCACGCTCGTCTTCTGCAACACGCGCGGCCTGGCCGAACTCATCTTTCAGGAATTATGGTCGGTCAATGACGCGAATCTGCCGATCGCCATCCATCATGGCAGCCTGTCGATCGAGGCGCGGCGCAAGGTCGAGACGGCGATGGCGGCGGGCAAGCTGCGCGCGCTGGTGGCGACCGCTTCGCTGGACCTCGGCGTCGACTGGGGCAATGTCGACTGCGTGATCCAGATGGGGGCGCCCAAGGGCAGCTCGCGCCTGCTCCAGCGCATCGGCCGCGCCAATCATCGGCTCGACATGGCGTCGGAGGCGATATTGATTCCCGGCAATCGCTTCGAATATCTGGAGGCGCGGGCGGCACTGGACGCAGTCGAGGCGGGCGAGCGGGACGCCGATGATTTCCGCCCGGGCGCGCTCGACGTGCTGGCCCAGCATGTGATGGCGATCGCCTGTGCCGGGCCGTTTCGCGAAGAGGATCTGCTGGCCGAAATCCGCTCCGCCACCCCCTATAGCGCGCTGACCGACGAGGGCTTTGCCCATGTGCTGCATTTCATCGAGGGCGGCGGCTATGCGCTGCGCGCCTATGACCGGTTCAAGCGGCTGGTGCGCGAGGCGGACGGCACATGGCGGGTGTCGCACCCCAAATTCATCCAGCAGCACCGGATGAATGCCGGCATCATCGTCGATCAGCCCGCACTCGCAGTGCGCTTCGCCAATGGGCGCAAGCTCGGCACGGTGGAGGAGGGCTTTGCCGCCACCTTGCGGCCGGGCGACAGCTTCTTCTTCTCCGGCATGGCGCTGGAGGTGGTGCGGATGGACACCAGCGACCTGGTGGTCCGCGCGACAGCCAAGACCGCGCGCATCCCCAGCTGGGGCGGCACCCGCATGGCGATGTCGACCCGGCTGGCCGACCGGGTGCGCCATTTCCTGGCCGAACCCGACGCCTGGCACCGCTTTCCCGACGATGTGCGCGAATGGCTGGAGGTGCAGCGCGCCCGTTCCGCCCTGCCGCAACCGGGGCAATTGTTGGTCGAAACTTTCCCGCATGAGGGGCGCCATTATATGGTCTGCTACAGTTTCGAGGGCTGGAACGCGCACCAGTCGCTCGGCATGTTGCTGACCCGGCGGATGGAGAGCCAAGGGCTGATGCCGCTGGGCTTCGTGTCGAACGATTATGCGCTGGCGGTCTATGGGCTAAAGCCCGTGACCGATCCGCAGAGCCTGTTTTCCGCCGATATCCTGGACCATGAATTTGTCGACTGGGTCGAGCAGTCGAGCCTCTTGAAGCGCGCCTTTCGCGATGTCGCCGTGATCTCCGGCCTGATCGAGCGCCAGCATCCCGGCAAGCGCAAGACCGGGCGGCAGGTCACTTTTTCCACCGACCTCATCTATGACGTGCTGCGCAAATATCAGCCCGACCATCTGCTGCTCAAGGCTGCCTGGGCCGATGCCCGCGCACGGATGACCGATGTCGGGCGGCTGGGCGACCTCATTGACCGGGCGGCGTCGACCATGCTGCATGTGCCGCTCGACCGGGTCAGCCCGCTGGCCGTGCCGCTCCTGATCCTGATCGGCCGCGAACAGGTGGCGCAGCAGGATGCCGAGGATGCGCTGCTGATCGAGGCCGAGGCGCTGGTGGCGGAGGCCATGCGCGCGGACTGAGGGGGGCGACCGTCCCAACGGAATGTAAGATGGCCTACCCCGGCAGCCCGTTCAATCGCGCAAAGGGATCGTCACTGGCATCCTCCTGCCAGCGATACTCCGTGCGGTTGGCGACCCAGCGGGCCATCTCCTTGCCATAGAGCTTGGCGATCAGGCCCAGCGCCATGTCGGTCCCCGCCGAAATGCCGGAGGAGGAGATGAACTTGCCATCCTCCACCCAGCGGGCATGGGGGATCCAGGCGACCTTGGCCCCCTGCGCCGTCGCCCAGGCCCAGGCCATCTTGTTGCTGGTCGCCTTCACCCCGTCGATCAGCCCGGTCTTCGCCAGCAGGCCCGATCCGGTACAGATGGTCGCCACCTGCGGCGTATCCTGCGCCAATGTGCGGACGGAGGCGAGGAAATCGGGGTTATTCACCTCCCGCCGGGTGCCAAGGCCGCCGGGGATCATCACGATGTCGAGCTTGGGCGCATCGGCAAAGCCATGATCGGCGATCGTCTGCGGCCCGGCGCCGCTGCGCACTGGTCCGGCCTTGTCGGCGATCATGACGATCTCGACCCGGTCTTTCAGCATCCCGAACATTTCCAGCGGGCCGAACACGTCGAGCAGCTCGAACCCGTCGAACAGGACCATGCCCAGCTTCTTCTTCGGCCCGCTCGGCGGCACCGGCGGCTGCACGGAAAGTTGCGCCGATGCAGTCGTGCCGGTCGCGGCGAGCGCGATTCCGGCGGTCAGGAGAAAGTTGCGCCGCGCAACATCGGCTTTTGGCTGGTCGCTCATCGTCACATGCTCCCTGTTTGCGGGGTTAGACGAGTGATGGCGGCGATCCCGCCTATTCGCCGCCGTCCTTGTAGCCGCCGCAGCCCTTCAGCACGCCTTCGCCGAAGGAAAGCTGCACCCGGTCGGACCAGATGGCGTCGCTCATCCCGTCGCTGCACGGCCCTTCGGTCACCGTCATGGCAAAGCCATCGCCGATGAAGCGGATGGCGCGGGGATCATCGGTGCGGGTGACGGGATAGCGCTGCGGACGATGATCGGGCCGCTGCAAGGTCGCGACCGATCCATTGACGATCACCGCCCAGAAAGGCTCGGTGCCGATCGCGCGATACTCCTCAGGGGGAGGAGGGGCGGCGGGTGTTTCACGGGAAACAGTGGCGGCGACCGGTTGTGCCGTTGGGGCAGGGGCCGGTTCGGGCGCGCCATTCTCATTGGCAACGATCGTCTGGTTGAGCGCCGGGGCGGCGTTGGCGATCGCATTGTCGGCGCGATTGTCGCTCCGGTTCGGCGGCACCGGATCGCCCGAGCAGGCGGTGAGGGCCAGCAGCCCTGTCACCATCGCCGTCACTTTCACGCGCCGGCCCGCCGGAAACAATGGACGGCATGATCGTCAACCATGCCGATCGCCTGCATCCAGGCATAGACGATGGTCGGCCCGACGAATTTGAAGCCGCGCTTTTTCAGATCCTTGGAGATCGCCTCCGACAGCGGCGTCTGGGTCGGGAAGGTCTGGCCGTCGCCGATGATCGGCCCTTCGGGCGCGAAGGACCAGACATAGGCGGCGAAATCCTCGCCGGCGTCGCGCATCGCGCGATAGATTTGCGCGCCCCTGATCGTCGCCTCGATCTTGGCACGGGCGCGCACGATGCCGGGATCGGCCATCAGCCGTTCGACATCGTCGGGACCGAAGGCGGCGACCTTGTCCGGATCGAACCCGGCAAAGGCGGCGCGAAACCCCTCACGCTTGCGCAAGATGGTGATCCAGCTGAGCCCCGCCTGGAATCCCTCCAGCATCAGCATTTCCCACAGCATGCGCGAATCATGCTGGGGCACGCCCCATTCTTCGTCATGATAGCTTTGGTAGAGTGGGTCCGGTCCCACCCAGCTGCAGCGTGGCAATACGACTTTATTCATCTCTCACCCAACGTCATGCCAGCGAAGGATGAAGTGAGGCACGTGACTCACTTCATCATCCCTATTTTCCTTCGTCCCAAAAAGAAAAGAGATCCCAGCCTGCGCTGGGATGACGAGGGAGAAAGAAAGATCAAACGTCCAGGTTGGCGACGTTCAGCGCATTGTCCTGGATGAATTCGCGGCGCGGTTCGACCACGTCGCCCATCAGCTTGGTGAAGATTTCGTCGGCGACGTCGGCCTGTTCCACCTCGACGCGCAGCATCGAGCGATTGTCCGGGTCCAGCGTGGTTTCCCACAGCTGTTCCGCGTTCATTTCGCCCAGACCCTTGTAGCGCTGGATCGACAGGCCCTTGCGGCCGGCCGACAGGATCGCTTCCAGCAATTCGCTGGGCCGTGAGATGTTGACGCCCTTGGCCGAAACCGCCGGCAATTCGTCCTCGCCCAGTTCATCCTGCGCGGCGACGGCCTTGGCCGAGACCAGGCGGCTGCCCTTGGCATAGCTTTCCGCCTCTTCGCTGGCGGTGCCGTGCAGCTTGCGCGCCTCAGCCGAGCCCAGGAAGCCATGTTCGATGACATGATGGTCGGTCACGCCGCGCCACAGCCGCTCGAAATGGAAGCCGCCGCCCTCGGCGATGCGGCCGGTCCATTTGCCCTCGGGATCATGCGAGGCGATCCAGGCGACGGCGGTTGCCAGCCGTTCGGCCAGCTGCGCCTCGGACAGTTCGGGATCGAGCGCGCCGGTCAGGCCCAGCGCTTCGATGATCGCCGGGTCGTAGCGACGCGGCACATAGCGCATCACCGCGCGCATGCGGCGGGCATGGTCGATCAGGCTGCGCAAATCGTCGCCGGTGCGGGCGCCGCCGGTGGTTTCCAGCGCCATCGTGTCGACGCCATTGTCGACCAGATATTGCTCCAGCGCGGCTTCGTCCTTCAGATAGACTTCTGACCGGCCACGGCTCGCCTTGTAGAGCGGCGGCTGGGCGATGAAGAGATGGCCTGCCTCGATGATCTGCGGCATCTGGCGATAGAAGAAGGTCAGCAGCAGCGTGCGGATATGCGCGCCGTCGACGTCGGCGTCGGTCATGATGACGATCTTGTGGTAGCGCAGCTTGTCCAGGTTGAAATCGTCGCGAATGCCGGTGCCCATCGCCTGGATCAGCGTGCCGACTTCCTTGGACGACAGCATCTTGTCGAAGCGTGCGCGCTCGACGTTCAGGATCTTGCCCTTCAAGGGCAGGATCGCCTGATTGTGGCGATTGCGCCCCTGCTTGGCCGAACCACCGGCCGAGTCACCTTCGACCAGGAAGAGTTCGGACTTGGCGGGATCGCGCTCCTGGCAGTCGGCCAGCTTGCCGGGCAGCGAGGCGATGTCCATCGCGCCCTTGCGTCGGGTCAGTTCGCGCGCACGCTTGGCCGCCTCACGGGCGGCGGCGGCGTCGATCACCTTCTGGACGATCATCTTGCCGTGGCCGGGATTTTCTTCCAGCCATTCGGCCATCTTGTCGGCCATCAGGCTTTCCAAGGGCTGGCGCACTTCGGAACTGACCAGCTTGTCCTTGGTCTGCGAGCTGAATTTGGGATCGGGCAGCTTGACCGAGACGATCGCGGTCAGGCCTTCGCGCATATCCTCACCAGTGAGGCTCACCTTCTCCTTCTTCAGCAGGCCGGTCTTTTCGGCATAGCTGTTGAGGGTGCGGGTCAGCGCGGCGCGGAACGCGGCCAAGTGCGTGCCGCCATCGCGCTGCGGGATGTTGTTGGTGAAGCAGAGGACATTCTCGTAGTAAGAATCGTTCCACTCCAGCGCGACGTCGATGGTCACATCGTCGCGGGTGCCGGCGATCGCGATCGGATCGGGCATCAGCGCATTCTTGTTGCGGTCGAGATATTTGACGAAGGCCGCGATGCCGCCCTCATAATAAAGCTCGACTTCCTTCTTCTCCTCATGGCGCGCATCGACCAGGAACAGGCGCACGCCGCTGTTGAGGAAAGCCAGCTCGCGATAGCGATGCTCCAGCTTGTCGAAATCATATTCGGTCTGGTTCTTGAACGTACCGCCATCGCCCGGCACCTTCTCGGTCGAGGCGAGGAAGGTCACGCGCGTGCCCTTCTTGCCCTCCGGCGCATCGCCGATCACCTTGAGCGGCGCGGTGGCATCGCCATAGGCGAAGCGCATCCAATGTTCCTTGCCGTCGCGCCAGATGTTGAGGTCCAGCCATTCGGACAGGGCGTTCACCACCGAGACGCCCACGCCGTGCAGGCCGCCCGATACCTTATAGGCATTGTCGTCCGACGTGTTCTCGAACTTGCCGCCCGCGTGCAGCTGGGTCATGATAACCTCGGCCGCCGACACGCCTTCTTCCTTGTGGATGCCGGTCGGGATGCCGCGGCCATTATCCTCGACGCTGACGCTGTTGTCGGGGTTGAGCGTGATGACGATCCGGTCGCAATGGCCGGCCAGCGCCTCGTCGATCGCATTGTCGCTGACCTCGAACACCATATGGTGCAGGCCCGACCCGTCGTCGGTGTCGCCGATATACATGCCGGGCCGCTTGCGCACGGCGTCGAGGCCTTTCAGCACCTTGATGCTGTCGGCGCCATATTCATTGCTGTTGGGGCTGTTCTGCTGTTCGTCGCTCATACCCAGCATATAGGGAATGGCGCCTCGAAACTAAAGCGAAACATGGCGGCTTCCACCCGGCTTTGGGGCGGTTTATCAGGCGCTCATGCGTGTTGTCCCGATCCTTGCCCTGATGCTGCTTTCCGCCTGCTCGCGCAGCAGCGAAGTGGCCGACGAATTGCCCAACAGCTCGCTGGCCGGCGCCCCGCGCGAAGCGATGCCCGAAACCCGGATCGAGGCGACCCTGGCCCGGCCGGTGACGATCGGCGAGGATGGCCCCCGGCTCGACGCCTGCGGCGCGATGGGACAGGCGACCCGTGTCGGGCCGCAGGGATTGAGCGTCCGGTCCGCGCCTTTTGCCGAGGCGAAGGCGCTGGCGCAGCTGGCCGAAGGCGCACGGGTGCATGTCTGCACCCGCAGCATCGACCAGAAATGGCTGGGCGTGGTGATCCCGCCGCCAGTGACTGAAGGCGCGATGCCGACCGATTGCGGCGTGCGCGAACCGGTCGACCGCAAACAGGCCTATGCCGGTCCCTGCGTCAGCGGCTGGGTCTCCAGCGCCTATGTCCGGCTGGTGGCGGGCTGATTACAGCCCGCCCAGATAATCCAGCTTGCCCAGCGGCACGCCGGCCTGGCGCAGCAGGGCATAGGCGGTCGTCAGGTGGAAATAGAAATTGGGTAGCGAGAAGGTCAGCACATGGCTGCGCCCGGTGGAGGAAAATTCACCGCGCGAAGTCTTGAGGGTGACGGTCGCCTCCTCGCGCCCGTCGATCCGGTCGCGCGGCACCGATTCCAGGAAGGCGATGGTGCGGGCGATGCGATCCTGCAGGTCGGCGAACGTCTCCTCCGTGTCGGGCAGGGGGAAGGGCTCCAGCTCGCCGATGCGGATGACCGCGCCCTTGGCGCTGTCGGTGGCAAGCTGCACCTGCGCGGTCAGCGGGCGCATATCCTCTATCAGGCGGGCGCCGGTCAGCGTGGCGGGATCGATCCCCTGTTCGGCGGCAAAGGCGGCGCCCTTGTCGAGCAGGGTGGAGAGGACGCGCAGGCCGCGCAGGAAGGCGGGTACGGTCAGGTCGTAAAGTTCGGTCGCCACGTTGCGAGGATTCCCTTCATTCGATGCCGGTGAAGACCAGCTTCTGCACGCGGCGGCCGGTATTCACTTCGGTCGCATAGATATTGCCGGCGCTGTCGGTATCAATGCTGTGCAGCCAGGTGAATTGCCCCGCCTGTCGCCCGATCCGGCCAAAGGCGCCAAGCACGGTGTGGGTCTTGCGTTCCAGAACCCAGATGCGCCCGTTCATCATGTCGGCGACATAGAGATAGGTCTGTTCCGGATCGGGCGAGAAGGCGATGTCGGTGACGGTGTGGGTGCCGCCGGTGTCCGGTGCGATCGCCAGGTCGCGCACGAAGGTCAGGCCGCCATCCTTCTCCCGCCTGAACAGTTGCGCGCGGTTGTTGTTGCGGTCGCAGACATAGAGGTGGCCGTCCCGCGTCGGCACCACGCAATGGACGATGCTGTTGAAGATGGCGGACTTGGGATCGGCGACCCGGCTAGGATCGACGGCATGGCTCTGGTCGAACGTGCCTTGCAACACCGGTCCGCTCGGCGGCTTGCCATAGGCGCCCCAGCGGCCCTTGTAGCTGTTGGTCCGGTCGTCGAAGCCGATCACCCGGCGGTTCACATAGCCGTCGGATATCAGCACCATGCCATCGCTGTGGTTGACGTCGGACGGGTTGCCGAGCTGGTCGGTCGCGTCATTGCCGCCGGTCTTGTCGCGTCGGCCGAAGCTGCGGATATATTTGCCCTCCGGCGTATAGTTCATGACGACATGGTCGCCCTTGCCATTGCCGCCGAACCAGACGCTGCCGGCCTTGTCGACGAAGATGCCGTGCAGGCTGGCGGGCCATTGATTGACGCCATCGACCGTGGGGGCGCTGTCGGCGCCGCCCCAGCCGCCCAGATAGCGGCCATCGCTGGCGAAGCGCACCACCGGCGGGGCCGGCTTGCAGCAGACGGCGGTGGCGGGCGATTCGGCAAGGCCCGTGTCGGTCGCGGTCAGGCTGTGCGGGCGATGCACGACCCAGACCGAATCGTCCGGACCGACCGCAACGCCGCTGACCTGCCCCAGCAGCAGATCGTCGGGCATGGCCGGCCAGGCGGCATCCACCTTGAAGCGCGGCATCTTGGTGCCGGCGGGCGCAATCTGTTCGAAGGCGAGGGGGGCGAGTGCCTGTTCCGGTGGGGCGGCGGAGGTGGCGACGGCGAAGGGCAGGGTGAGGGCAGCGGCGAGGAAGGCGCGCATGGCGGGGACTCCTTGATCGTCGGGAATGGCGGAGGCGGGATCATGCCCGACTGCCCGGTCCGGTCAAGGAAGGTGCGACGCATTTTCAACGGGGAAAGGACCGGCCGACGGGTTTCTGTCGGCCGGTCAGGGGGCAACCTATGCGGCGATCGCCGGGCGCTCGGGCGGCTTGATCGTGAAGAAGGGCAGGGCATGGTGGACGATCCAGCCGATCGTCGCGGCATAGACGATGGTGCCGATGCCGACCGTGCCGCCCAGCATCCAGCCGGTCGCCAGCACCGCGATCTCGATGCCGGTGCGCACCCATTTGACCGGCCAGCCATTGCGGCGGCACAGGCCCGTCATCAGCCCGTCGCGCGGACCCGGCCCAAGCCCGGCACCGATATAGGCGCCACCGGCAATGCCATTCAGTATGATCCCCGCGCCCAGCCAGGCGGCGCGCATCGCATAGCCGTCCGGCGTCGGCAGATAATGGAGGCTGATGTCCACCGCCGTGCCGATCACCACTATGTTGCAGACCGTGCCGATCCCCGGCCGCTGCCGCAATGGCCACCAGAGCAGCAGCACGACCGCGCCGACCAGGTTGACCGTCATGCCGAAGCTGAGGCCGAGCTTGGGCGCCAGTCCCTGATGCAGCACATCCCAGGGATCGAGCCCCAGATTGGCGCGCAGCATCAGCGCCATGGCAAAGCCGTAAAGCACAAGGCCCCAGAAGAGCTGGAAGAGGCGGCGGGTCATCATCATGGGCATCAGACCTAGCCAAATTGGCCTTTTACAAAAGGACCAATGGCGCGTAAGTGGCCTTCAAATCTCTCTGATTGGATTGATCGTCATGTCCACTTCCTTCCTTCGGCCCCCCTCGCTGCTGCGGTTGCTGGGCGCCTGGCGCGCGCAGGACAGTGCCGAGCCGGCCTATCGCCAATTGGCGCAGGCGCTGCGGATGCTGGTGCTGGACGGGCGGATCGGCCTCAATGTCCGGTTGCCGGGCGAACGGGAACTGGCCGCCGCGCTGGGGCTCAGCCGCACGACCATCGCCGCCGCCTTCGATCGGCTGCGCGACGAGGGCTATCTGGAAAGCCGGCAGGGATCGGGCAGCGTCACCCGCCTGCCGCCCGGCCGGGTCGAGACGCCGACGCCCGACATCGACGGGGTCACTGGCGACAATCTGCTCAATTGGACCCATGCCGCGTTGCCGGCCGCCCCCGGCGTGGGCCTGGCCTATGCCCATGCGGTCGAGGCGCTGCCGGCCTATCTGGGCGACCTTGGCTATGACCCACTCGGCCTGCCGGTGCTGCGCCGGGCGATCGCCGCCCATTATGAGCGGCGCGGCTGTCCGACCGATCCCGACCAGATCATGATCACCAATGGTGCGCAGCAGGGTTTCTCGCTGCTGCTGCAATGGCTGGCGGGGCCGGGCGACCGGGCGGTGATCGACCATCCCACCTATCATAATGCGATCCAGGCGTTGCAGCGGGCCAATGTCGTGCCGGTGCCGGTCGGCCTGCCGGTCCATGGCTGGGACATCGACGCGATGGACGCGGCCTTCCGCCAGACCGCGCCGCGCTTTGCCTATATCATCGCCGATTTCCATAACCCCACCGGACGCAGCATGGACCCGGCGACCCGTCGCGCGCTGGTTGCGGTGGCGATGCGCACCCACACGCCGCTGGTGATCGACGAGACGATGGTGGCGATGGGCCTCGACGGATCGCCGCCGCCGCCGGTCGCCTGCCATGACACGTCGGGTCGCCATGTCATCACCCTGGGATCGGCCAGCAAGATCTTCTGGGGCGGTCTGCGCGTCGGCTGGATCCGCGCCGATCCGCAGACCGTGGCCGCGCTCGGCCGCATCCGCACGACGATGGACATGGCCAGCCCCGTGGTCGAGCAGCTTGCCGTCGCCCAGTTGATGGACGCGGACGAGGGGCTGGGGCCGCGCGCGGCGATGCTGCGCGACCGGCGCGACCATCTGCTGGCGCAGCTTGAACAACATCTGCCGCACTGGCGGGTGGAATCGCCGGCTGGCGGCCTGTCGCTCTGGGCCGAACTGCCCCGCGCGGAGGCAAGCGCGCTCGCCGCGCTGGCGGGCAATCATGGCGTGCGCATTGCTGCCGGGCCGCGCTTCGGCGTCAATGGCGCGTTCGAGCGGTTCCTGCGCCTGCCCTTCACCCTGCCGCAAGCGCAGCTCGACATGGGCGTCGCCCGACTGGTGGAGGCGGATGCCCGGCTCCACGCCCGCACTCCGCGCGGCCGCGATCCGCTGGCCCTCGCCCTGGAGGCCGACCGATTGATCTGACCCATAAGAAAAGGGCCGCGCAGATCATCACCGCGCGGCCCTTTCAGATGGCTATACCGAGAAGGGCTCAGCCCTTCTTCTTCTCGGCCTGATAGCGTTCGATCGCTTCCAGCGTGATCCGCTTGGCGTCTTCCGCGCCACCCCAGGTGCCGATGCGCACCCACTTGGTCTTTTCCAGATCCTTATAGTGGGTGAAGAAATGCTCGATCTGCTCCATCACGATGGTGGGCAGATCGTCCTTCTCGCCGACATTATTATAATAGGGGAAGGTCTTGTTGTCCGGCACGCAGACCAGCTTCTCGTCGCCGCCGGCTTCGTCTTCCAGGTTCAGCACGGCGATCGGGCGTGCGCGCACGACCGAGCCGGGCACGAACGGCGAGCGGGCGATGACCAGCGCGTCGAGCGGATCGCCATCGGGCGACAGGGTGTGCGGCACGAAGCCGTAATTCGCCGGATAGCGCATCGGCGTGTGCAGGATGCGATCGACGAACAGCGCGCCCGACGCCTTGTCGAACTCGTACTTCACGGGTTCGCCGCCAACCGGCACCTCGATGATGACGTTCAGGCTGTTTGGCGGATCTTCGCCGACGGGGATCAGGTCAATATTCATGCATCTTCGCCTTTTACATGCGGTTGCTTGGAAATCTTCAGGTGCGCGGCTGCAGCAGCTTGTCGAGGCTGCCTTCGCCGGTGCCGGTCTTTTCGAGGTGCGGATAGCGCAGGCCATCCGAATAAGCGAGGGTCAGGGTGCGATAATATTTGTCCTGCTTTAGGATAAGCTGGATCGGCTTCTTGGCGTCCTTAGCCTCGGTCAGCGCCGTCTTGAATGCGTCGCTCGAATATTCATTGCCGTTCACCGCAATAATCTTCGATCCTACCGCAAGGCCGGCCTTGAATGCTGCGCTGTTCCAGATCACCGCCGCGATATCGCCGTCATTCTTGACCGTCAGGCCCACGCCAAAGCTCTGGTCGACCGTCTTCTGCGCGCCTTCGGCCGCCTTGGTGATGGCGTTGGGCGTATCGGTATAGACCAGCTTGTAGCCGCCCAGGGTGAAGCCGCCCTTGGGCGTTTCCGTGGTGGGGCTGTCGACATATTTGTGGAACAGGCCGGCCCAGTCATAGGGGGCGACGCCGTTCAGCGTGTCGATCACGTCCTGGCGATTATAGACGACCTGGCCCCAATCGCCCGGCTTGATGCCGAAAAAGGCCTTGGCGAAATCGTCGATGCCCTTGGCGCCCCTGGTTTGCTGGCGCAGGATGCCGTCGACCTCCAGCCAGATCATCAGGCCTTCATTATAATAATCCTCCGACCGCTGCCAGTTGGCCCAGCCCTTGGGACGGCGGGCGGAGATGATCGGATCATTGGTGGTGTCGACCATCGGGCGCCATTCGCGGCCGCGCGTGGTGTCCAGCTTCGCCGCGATCTGGGCATAGGCGTCCAGCGTCTCCTGCTTGGAGAACATGCCCGAACGGGCGCCCAGCACATAGCCCCAGAACTGGGTCTGGCCTTCATAGACCCACAGCAGGCTGTCCTGCATCGGCACGTCGAAATTGGGCGTCCACAGCAGGTCGGGGCGGCGGAACTTGCCGTCCCAGCTATGGGTGAATTCATGCGGCAGCAGGTTGCGGTCGAGCAGCGCCTCGCCCGAATCCCACTTCTTGAAATAGCCCGGCTCGACCTGATTCTCGGACGAGCGATGATGTTCCAGGCCAATGCCGCCCATTTCGTCGGTGATCGACAGCAGGAAATCATAATGGTCGAAATGATAGGTACCGAACGCGGCGCCGGCTTCGGCCACCAGCTTCTTGTGCTTGGCGATCTGGTCATTGTTGAACACCAGCTCGTCGGCATCGTCGGCAACGATGTTCAGCGTGACGTTATGGCCCAGGTCCACCGCCTTGAAATGGGTGCCGGCAAAGACCGGCGAGTCCTGCAGCGCTTCATAGTCGATCACGTCATAGGCGATGGTGTCGCCGGTGCGCTTGCCGCGCAGCGCGGTCGCCGCCTGCCAGCCGGCGGGATAGGTGACATTGGCCTGCACCGGGATCTGGCGGGTATAATAGCCGGCCGGGTAGAGCGAGACATCTTCCCACTGGATATTCTGCATCTTGGGGGTCACGACGACGCGGCCCTGGTTGGTCGCGGTTGCCGACAGGAACTGGAAGGACGCCACGACCTGCTTGGTGCCGGCCGGCACGTCGATCTCGAACGCATAGACGTTGAGCGGATTGCGCTTCCAGCTGATCGGCTTGCCATCGGCGGTGAAGGTCAGGCCGGTCAGCTTCTCGATCGGGCCGCGCGGGGCATGGTTGCCCGGCAGCCATTCGGGCATCAGCAGGGTCATCGGGCCGCTCGACGCGACGGGAATGGTTTCCTTCACGCGGAAGATGCGCTGCACCGTGTCGGTGGCGTCGACGTCAAGGCGGATCGTGCCGCCCGGATAGGGGACATCCTTGGGCATCGGCTTGGCGCTGTCGACGGGCAGGGCGGTCGGCTTGGAACGGATGACATCCTGCGCCAGCAACGGGCTGGCAATCGCGGTCGAAAGGCAAAGGGCGGCAGCAAGGCTGCGGATCATGACGGTCTCCAGAAAAGGAACGGGGGCCGGACGGCCCGTCTGTCCCAAGCATGGCGGGGCGAATCGCCCGCGTCCACCCCTTATGCCGCCATAAAAAGCGCGTTTCCTTGGGCCGCGATTATCGTTAAAGGCGCTGCCCCATGGCGAAGATCGAAACGCCGCGCCCGGTGCGCGGAACGCAGGACATGTTGGGCGGCACGGCGGAGGCGTTCCAGGAACGCTTCGCCCATGTCGTCGCCACCTTTGACCGGGTGCGCAAACTCTATGGATTCCAGCGGGTTGAAGTGCCCATCTTTGAATCGACCGCGGTGTTCGCCCGTTCGCTGGGCGAAAGCACCGACGTCGTGTCGAAGGAAATGTACACGTTCGAGGATCGCGGCGGTGACAGCATCACCCTGCGCCCCGAATTCACCGCCGGTATCTCGCGCGCCTATATTACCGAGGGCTGGCAGCAATTTGCGCCGCTGAAGGTCGCGACCCATGGTCCGCTGTTCCGCTATGAACGCCCGCAAAAGGGCCGCTTCCGCCAGTTCCACCAGCTCGACGCCGAAATCCTGGGCGCGGGCGAGCCGGCGGCCGATGTCGAACTGCTGGTACTGGCCGACCAGCTGCTGCGCGAACTGGGCGTGTCGGAAGGCGTGACCCTGAACCTCAACACGCTGGGCGACGCGGAAAGCCGCGAAGCCTGGCGCGCCGCGCTGATCGCCCATTTCGAGGCGCATCGTGGCGAACTGTCGGAAGAAAGCATCGACCGGCTGGCGAAGAACCCGCTGCGCATCCTCGACAGCAAGGATCCGCGCGACCGCCCGATCGCCGACAGCGCGCCGGACATCGACGCCTATCTGACCGACGAGGCGCGCAGCTTCTTCGACAAGGTGACCAGCGGCCTCGACGCTGCCGGTGTCGCATGGGAACGCAATTCGCGGCTGGTGCGTGGCCTCGATTATTATCGCCACACCGCGTTCGAGTTCATCACCGACCGGCTGGGCGCACAGGGCACGGTGCTGGGCGGCGGCCGCTATGACGGCCTGATCGAAAATCTGGGCGGTCCGTCGACCCCGGCGGTCGGCTGGGCAGCGGGGATCGAGCGGCTGGCGATGCTGATCGATAAACCTGCATTACCGACACCAGAACTGAACTTCATTCCGGCGAATGAAGAGTCGCGTCTGCTCGCAACTGAACTACTGGCAGCAGTTCGTCGAAATGGCATTAGCGCTGAAATGGCGTTCCGAGGCTCTCCGAAAAAGCTTTTTGACAAAGTGAAGCGCGATCTCAGCGCTGCTCGCGTCGTTATGGTCGAAGTCGGGAGTGAAAATGACGTTATCGGATCGATCCGGTTGCGCGATGTATGGCAGGAAGCTCAGCCTGTGCGGAAGCACTTGAAAGAGGCGCTCAGTCAGCGGTTCATTATAGATGAGAACGAAGAAACTCGGGTTATTTCGTTGGTGAAGCGTAAGGCCTGATGCACATTTCCGCCGAACGCATTGCGCAGATCGAGGCGCGCCGGGACGAGGTGCAGGCGTCGATGACGCGCGCCGACCTCGCGCCCGATGCGTTCGTGAAACTGTCCAAGGAATATGCCGAGATCGAGCCGGTGGCGCGGGCCGCGCATGAAGTGCGCCGGCTGCGCCAGGAGCTCCGCGCGCTCGAACAGATGGCCGGCGGCGAGGACAGCGATGCCGATCCGCTGATGCGCGAAATGGCGCAGGAGGAAATGCAGCTGCTCAAGGGGCAGTTGCCCGATGCCGAGCGCGCGCTGGCGCTGCAGTTGCTGCCCAAGGATTCGGCCGATGCCCGCCCGGCGATGCTGGAAATCCGCGCCGGCACCGGCGGGGACGAGGCGGCTTTGTTCGCCGGCGACCTGTTCCGCATGTATCAGCGCTATGCCGATACGCAGGGCTGGAAGATGGAGATGCTCTCCGCCAACGCCTCGGAACAGGGCGGCTTCAAGGAAGTGGTGGCCAGCATCAACGGCACCGGCGTCTTCGCCAAGCTGAAGTTCGAGAGCGGCGTGCATCGCGTCCAGCGCGTGCCGGTCACCGAAAGCGGCGGCCGCATCCACACGTCCGCGGCGACTGTCGCCATCCTGCCCGAGCCGGAGGAGGTCGATGTCCAGATCGCCGATAGCGACCTCAAGATCGACATCTACCGCGCGTCGGGCGCCGGTGGCCAGCATGTCAACACCACCGATTCCGCCGTGCGCATCACCCATTTGCCGACCGGCATCGTCGTGACCCAGCAGGATGAGCGGTCGCAGCACAAGAACAAGGCCAAGGCGATGCAGGTGCTGCGTGCCCGCATCTATGAGGCAGAGCGCGAGCGCACCCAGAGCGAACAGGCCGGCGCGCGCAAGGCGATGGTCGGATCGGGCGACCGGTCGGAGCGCATTCGCACCTATAATTTCCCGCAGGGGCGGGTGACCGACCACCGCATCAACCTGACCCTGCACCGCCTGCCCGAAATCCTGGAAGGGCCGGGCCTGGCCGAAGTGATCGACGCGCTGGTGGCCGAGGATGAGGCCGCGCGCCTCGCCCAGCTGGACGGGGTGGCGTGAGCGTCGCCGATGCGCTGCGCGACGCCACTGTCAGCTTAGCCGCGATCAGCGACACCCCCCGGCTCGACGCCGAACTGCTGATGGCCCATGCACTGGGCATCGGTCGCAACGACCTGTTGCTGCGCCAGCGCGACCTGTCTGTCCCTGTCACTTTCGCTGTCCATCTGCAGCAGCGGCTGGCCGGCGCACCGGTCGCCCATATCCTGGGCAGCCGCGATTTCTGGACGATCAGCCTGACCGTCACGCCCGACGTATTGATCCCGCGCCCCGACAGCGAGACGCTGATCGAGGCGGCGGTCGATCATTTCCGTGATCGTGCGCCCGCGACCATATTGGATCTGGGCACCGGATCTGGCGCGCTGCTGCTCGCTGCGCTCGACCAGTGGCCCGATGCGATGGGGCTGGGCATCGACGCCTCGGCCGCCGCGCTGGCGGTGGCGCAGGGCAATGCCGATCGGCTGGGTATGGGGACGCGCGCGCGCTTCCAGCTGGGCGATTGGGCGGCCGGCGTGACCGGACCGTTCGACCTGCTGCTGATCAACCCGCCCTATATCGCGACCGACGCGCCGCTCGCCGGCGATGTGCTGCACGACCCTGCCAGCGCATTGTTCGCCGGCGCCGACGGGCTGGACGATTATCGCCGCATCGCGCCGCAACTGCCCGCGCTGATCGCGCCGGGCGGCATGGCCGCGATCGAGATCGGCTATGATCAGGGGCAAAGCGTGTCGGCGCTGCTGCGGGCGCAGGGGCTGGGCGTGTCGCTGCGCCGCGATCTTGCGGGGCATGATCGCTGCCTCGTCGCCACGCCGGGCGAATAAGAAGGCGGGATTTCATGCTGCCACAGCGAAAATTGCTTGGTTTATCGCGTGAATGCCATTACATCGGGATCAGGAAAACCGCCATTCCGGCGACATGGCCTTATCAGGCCATTGATGGATAAGGCATTTTCCTGCTCCTGAAAGTCAAGATGGCGCTGCTGCGCAAGCGCCTCTGGTGGCTGAGGGCGTGGTCCGGTTCGGATCATGTCCGGCGGAGCCACATCCGGCCCCACGGAAGGGGCGGTGCTTGGGGATAGCAGCTGAACAGTGTTTTCAGTGAATATTATCATAGCGAACGCAAGGATCATGTCTTGATCAACAACCGGCAGGCCGGTCGCCGCAATCGCGGCCGGAATAATAACAACAACGGTCGTCCCAATGGCGGTAACCGGGGTGGTGGCGACAACGGCAACCGTATCGACAACCGCGCCCGCGGCAATGCGGCCCAGCTTCTTGAGAAATACAAGAATATGGCGCGCGATGCCCAGATGGCCGGCGACCGTGTGAACGCCGAATATTATCTGCAGTTCGCCGATCATTATTTCCGCGTGCTGGCCGACAATCGTTCGCGCCAGGAGGAGCAGCAGCAGCGCTTCCGCCGGAATGACGAGAATTTCGACGACGAAGGCGAAGAGTTTGAGGGCAATGAGGACGGCGCCGAAGAGGGCCGCACCGAACAGCCCGAGCGCGCCGAACGCGATTATGACCGTCGCGAACCGCGCGGCGAGCGCCAGGATCGTGGTGATCGCAATGACCGGGGCGACCGCAATCGTCGTGACCGCAATCGTCGCGACCGCCCGGTGGCCGAGGACGCGACCGAGCAGCAGCCGGTGGCAGCCGAACAGCCCGCAGAACTTGCAGCCGAGCCGGCCGCCGAAGCGCCCAAGCCGCGCCGCGGCCGTCCGCGCAAGGCCGATGCCGCGCCGACCGAAGCGAATGAAGGCCTGGATGTCAGCATCCTGCCGCCCTCGATCGCCCGCGCCGATAATGACAGCGACACGGACGTGACCGAGGAAGCGCCCCGCAAGCGCACCCGTCGCGCCCGTCCGGCAACCGAAGCCGCCGAATAAGCGCGGCTTTCGGGCAACCCCAAAAACAAAAAGGGCGGTGCCATCCCGGCGCCGCCCTTTTTGTTTGCAAATATAGCCGCTTGGGGCAGAAGATCGTCGCATAAGGGGAGTGCGACCTGATGACGACTGTCCGCCTGCTGACCGGTCTGGCGCTGCTGCTGCCGGCCGCCGCCTTTGCCCAGACCGCTGCTGTCGATCCCACCGGCGCCACTGCCCAGGGCGATGTCGCCGTCACCATCTATAATGGCGGTCCGTCGCTGGTGCAGGATGACCGGCAATTGAGCGTCAATGCCGGCCGCAACCGCATCGAATTTCCTGACGTCTCGGCCCGCATCCGGCCCGAAACGGTCAATCTCTCCGGCCCCGGCTTCTCGATCGTCGAACAGAATTTCGATTTCGACCTGCTCTCGCCTGACAAGCTGATGGACAAAGCGGTGGGGCAGGAAGTGACGCTGGTGCGCACCAATCCAGCGACCGGCGCCGAGACGCGCGAGCGCGCCAAGATACTCGCGGCCAATGGCGGCATCGTCATGCAGATCGGTTCGCGGATCGAGGTGCTGCGCGACGACGGCCTGCCGGTACGGGTGATTTTCGATCGGGTGCCGCCCAATTTGCGCGCCCGTCCGACCCTGTCGGTGACGATCGAGGCGGCGCGCGGCGGCACCGTGCCGGCCCGGCTATCCTATCTGACGCCCAATCTCGGCTGGACCGCCGATTATGTCGCGCTGTTCGACGCAGCCAAGGGCGCGATGGACATGCAGGGCTGGGTGACGCTCACCAACAATACGGGCACGAGCTTCACCAATGCGAAGACCATCCTGGTCGCCGGCAATCCGGCCAATGGCGGGGGGCGGCGTAACTGGTGGCAGTCGTCTAGCGGCGCGGTCGACCAGGCCGGCACCGAAAGCGGCCCGCGCGAGCGGCTGGGTGACTATTATCTCTATCCGCTGGCCGATCGCACGACCATCGCCAATGCCCAGCAGAAGCAGGTCAGCTTCCTCGACGTGAAGGGGGCGCCGGCGCGGGCCACCTATGAATATCTCAATAGCTGGATGGGCAGTTCGACCGAGCCGATGAGCGCATCGAGCGTACTCAAATTCTCGACCTCGAAACAGGGCGGCCTTGGCGATCAGCTGCCGGCCGGCACGATCCGCGTCTATATGCGCGACGCGCGCGGTGATCCGCAGTTCATCGGCGAAAACAGCATCGACCATACGCCGATGGGTTCCTCCATGGCGCTGCGCACCGGCGAGGCATTCGACGTCAAGGTGCGCCCGACCGTCGAGCAGCGCACGAAGAAGGGCGGCCAGCGCTGGGAAACGCGGATGCGCTACACGCTCACCAATGCCCGGCCCGAAGCGGTGACGATCGACCTTGCCCAGCAGGGACTGTGGGGCGACACCCGCGTCACCGCACAAAGTCTGGAAGGCAAGCGCATCTCCGCCGACCGGATGGAATGGAGCGTGCCGGTGCCGGCCAATGGCTCGGTCGATCTCAGCGTCACCTTCGATTCGCGCTACTGACCGGGCCGGCGCCGTGCTGCTGCGCGTCCTTGTCCTTCTCCTGCTGTGTCTCGGCATCGCGCCGGCGCAGGCCGGGACGGTGATCTCCGCCAAGGCCGATTCGGTCTCGGTCACCGTCTATCGCCAGCCCGATCGTGTCAGGGGCGCGATCGATCCCAAATGGCCGGGCGGCTATGCGCTGATCAACGAAACGCGCATCATCGACCTGCCGAAGGGCGACTCGGTGGTGCGATTCGAGGGCGTGGCAGAGGGGCTGATGCCCGAAACCGCCATCCTCTCCGGCATGCCGCAGGGCGTGCAGGAGAAGAATCGCGATGCCCGGCTGCTCTCGCCGGCTGGTCTGGTCGACGCCTATCTCAAGCGCAGCGTCACCCTGCGCCGCACCGATCGCAAGACCGGCAAGGTCAGCGAGCAGGATGCGATCATCAGTGCCGGGCCGATGGGCGGCGTCATCGTCCAGACGGCGCAGGGCTATGAGGCGCTGGGGTGCAGCGGCCTGCCCGAACGCATGCTCTATCCGCGCGTGCCGACCGACCTGTCGCCGCGCCCGACGCTATCGGTGATCGCCACCAGCGCCCGGTCGACCCGCGTCACGCTGCAACTCACCTATCTGGCCGAGGGTTTCGACTGGGCCGCCAATTATGTCGCCGACATGCAGGATGATGGCCGCCATCTCGATCTCATGGCCTGGCTGACCGTGGCCAATGGCGGCGTCACCGGCTTTGCCGACGCCCGGCTCAGCGTCATCGCCGGCCAGCCCAACAAGCAGGGGCGCAAGACGCAACCGCGCCCGACCGGCGGCCCACTGTCGCTGCGCTGCTGGCCGATGGACATCACCAGTACCCATCCGCAGTGGGAACTGTTCCCGATCGACATGCCGCAGGCCGAGGCAATGATGGATTCGACGCAGGAGATCGTGCTGACCGCGCGCCGTGTGCCCGCACCTATGATGGCCGCGCCGCCACCCCCGCCGCCGCCTCCACCTCCTCCACCGCCGGAGGATGTCGGCGACCTCAAACTCTATCGCGTCCCGGTGACGGTGGATGTTGCGGCGAAAGGCCAGAAACAGGTCGCCCTGTTGCGCCAGCCCGACGTGCTGGTCGAACGTCTTTATGCGGCGACGATCGACTATGGCGACGGCAATGGCCGCTCACGCCCGATGACGCTCCGCTTGCGGCTCCAGAATCGCAAGGCCGACGGCCTGGGACTCGCCATGCCTTCGGGACGCGTCGCCCTGTTCGAGATGATCGACGGCCAGCGCCTGCTCGCGGGCGAAACCGACATTGGCGACAAGGCGGAAGGGGAACGGGTCGATTATGACATCGCCCAGAGCGCCGATGTCCGCATTATGGCGGTCATCGGCGGCCAGTCGGCCAAGGCGCGGCGCTGGACGCTGACCCTCACCAATGCACGGCCGTTCGACGCGACGGCGGAAATCCTCATTCCCCACGACATCGCGCCGCGTCCGATGCAGATGGAGCGCCGCGGCAATAGCTGGGTGTGGCGCGCCATCATCCCTGCCAATGGGCAGGTCAGCTATAGCTACGACCAGAAGCTGCGCTGAGCTTCAGTCGCCGGGAATGGGGCGGGGGCGGTGGGTCTCGTCCAGTGCGACGAAGGTGAAGACGCCGCTGGTCAGCGCCACCGTTTCCGCGCCGCCGCCGCGAGTCGCCACCACGTCGATGCGGATCGCCACCGATGTGCGACCGCGTTTCTCTTCCTGGGCATAGACCGACACCAGGTCGCCCATCAGGATCGGCGAGATGAACTTCATGCTCTCGATCGCGACCGTCGCTACCGCGCCCTGGGCGATTCGGCCCGCGACGATACCGCCGGCAATATCCATCTGGCTCAGCACCCAGCCGCCGAAGATATGGCCATTGCTGTTGATGTCGGCCGGGCGCGGCACGACCCGCAATATCACTTCGCGATGGGGATCAATCGTCAAGCGGCACCTCGTCCTTCAGCCGGTCCATTACCTGGTCGTCATGCCCCGTCCCGGCGGAGAGGAAGACGAGCGCCATCAAGCCCGTTCCCAGCATGAAGGTCAACCAGACGCCCAATATGGTGGCGATGATCATGTGAACCGGCATCGGCCCGGTCCATAGCCGCAGGAACAGCAAGGCCGCGCCGACGCATAATGCGCCGATCAGCGCCATCCAGAGCATGATCCGGCGGAATCGCGACCAGGCGATTGCCGCGATCCGGGGATCGTCCAGGCCCTTTTTCTCTGTCATTCTCTTGCTCTCCTCCCTTTTCTTTGCGCCGCGAAAGTGGGATCATCAAGCGCAGAGACAGTAAGTCCACAAAAGGAGAGCGGCCATGACCATCGCGGCAATCTTGCAGGGCAAGGGGCGCGACGTCGTCCAGGTCCAGTCGACCGACAGCGTATTGTCGGTGGTGACCTTGCTGGCGGATCGGCGGATCGGCTGCGTGCCGGTGGTCGATGGCGGCCAGGTGGTCGGCATCTTTTCCGAACGCGATGTTGTCTATCGTCTGGCCCAGCAAGGGGCAGAGGCGTTGAACCACACGGTCGCCGATGTGATGACCCGGCCCGCGATCACCATCGACGACCAGATGCCGGTGATCCACGCCCTGTCGCTGATGACCAAGCGGCGCATTCGCCATCTGCCGGTGGTGAAGGGCAGCGATCTGATCGGCCTGGTCTCGATCGGCGATCTGGTGAAGTTCCGCATCGACAATATCGAATCGGAAGCCGCCGCCCTGCGCGATTATATCCAGACCGCCTGACGAAGGCCGGGCGTCCGCCGGTCCGTCAGGCGGGCGCTTGCACCGGCGGCGCGCGGCGCACGATCAGGCGCACCAACTCCATCAGCGTGCCGCGCGCGCACAGCATCAGCGCCGCCAGGAAG
>NZ_CP173717.1:3777500-3887500 GCF_051058005.1 Sphingobium sp. DN12 | reverse complement strand
CCCAAGTCATCACTAAGTGGGAAAGCATGTGGGATTTCCAAAACAACCAGGAGGTTGGCTTAGAAGCAGCCATCCTTTAAAGAAAGCGTAACAGCTCACTGGTCTAAATAAGAGATCCTGCGGCGAAGATGTAACGGGGCTAAAGTGATGCACCGAAGCTTAGGGTTCAGTCTTATGACTGAGCGGTAGCGGAGCGTTCCGTAGGCCGTTGAAGCGGAAGGGTAACCGACCGTGGAGGTATCGGAAGTGCGAATGCAGACATGAGTAGCGATTAAGAGGGTGAGATGCCCTCTCGCCGAAATTCCAAGGGTTCCTGCTTAAAGCTAATCTGAGCAGGGTAAGCCGGCCCCTAAGACGAGCCCGAAGGGGGTAGTCGATGGGAACCACGTTAATATTCGTGGGCCTGGTGGTGTGTGACGGATGCCGTAAATTGTTCGGGCTTATTGGATTGCTCCGGGCAGTGAAGGGGTCCCAGGAAATAGCCCCACCGTATAGACCGTACCCTAAACCGACACAGGTGGAATGGTAGAGTATACCAAGGCGTTTGAGAGAAGTATCCTGAAGGAACTCGGCAAATTGCCTCCGTACCTTCGGAAGAAGGAGGCCCCATCTTAAGGCAACTTTTGATGGGGGGCACAGGCCAGGGGGTAGCGACTGTTTAGCAAAAACACAGGGCTCTGCTAAGTCGGCTTCAAGACGACGTATAGGGCCTGACGCCTGCCCGGTGCCTGAAGGTTAAGAGGAGGAGTGCAAGCTCTGAATTGAAGCCCAGGTAAACGGCGGCCGTAACTATAACGGTCCTAAGGTAGCGAAATTCCTTGTCGGGTAAGTTCCGACCTGCACGAATGGCGTAACGACTTCCCCACTGTCTCCAGGATATGCTCAGCGAAATTGAATTCTCCGTGAAGATGCGGAGTACCCGCGGTTAGACGGAAAGACCCCGTGCACCTTTACTGCAGCTTCAGAGTGGCATTAGGAAAGAACTGTGTAGCATAGGTGGGAGGCTTTGAAGCATTGACGCCAGTTGATGTGGAGCCATAGGTGAAATACCACCCTGTTGTTTTCTGATGTCTAACCTCGCACCGTTATCCGGTGCAGGGACCCTCTGTGGCGGGTAGTTTGACTGGGGCGGTCGCCTCCTAAAGAGTAACGGAGGCGCGCGATGGTGGGCTCAGGACGGTTGGAAACCGTCTGTTAGAGTGCAATGGCATAAGCCCGCCTGACTGCGAGACTGACAAGTCGAGCAGAGACGAAAGTCGGTCATAGTGATCCGGTGGTCCCTCGTGGAAGGGCCATCGCTCAACGGATAAAAGGTACGCCGGGGATAACAGGCTGATGATTCCCAAGAGCTCATATCGACGGAATCGTTTGGCACCTCGATGTCGGCTCATCACATCCTGGGGCTGGAGCAGGTCCCAAGGGTTTGGCTGTTCGCCAATTAAAGTGGTACGTGAGCTGGGTTCAGAACGTCGCGAGACAGTTTGGTCCCTATCTGCCGTGGGCGTCGAAATTTGAGAGGAGTTGACCCTAGTACGAGAGGACCGGGTTGAACATACCTCTGGTGTACCTGTCGTCACGCCAGTGGCGCAGCAGGGTAGCTATGTATGGACGGGATAACCGCTGAAAGCATCTAAGCGGGAAGCCTCCCTCAAGATAAGATTTCATCGAGCCGTCGTAGACCACGACGTTGATAGGCTGGATGTGGAAGTGCGGTAACGCATGGAGCTAACCAGTCCTAATTGCTCTGTTCGCGCTTAAGAGTCCCACCATCAACGACAATGCTGGAAACAGCTAGGACGCTGATGGCGTGGTTTTAAGCCAGCCCAGATATACGAACATACAAACACACAAAATTGTGCACGGTATCGATTAAAAACCCGCAGTTATGCGCCTGCTTCATTGCTTGGTGACCATAGCGTCTGTGACCCACCCGATCCCATCCCGAACTCGGCCGTGAAACCAGTCTGCGCCGATGGTACTATTGCTCAAGCACTGGAAGAGTAGGGCGTCGCCAGGCATTGAAGCACGCGCATAGCAACGGATCAAAAACCCATCACAATGTTACAAAACAGGGCGGCCCGCAAAGCCGCCCTTTTTGCATGTCAGGGCCACAAAAGCCCAGTGTCGCGGGATGGAGCAGCCCGGTAGCTCGTCAGGCTCATAACCTGAAGGTCGTAGGTTCAAATCCTACTCCCGCAACCATATACCAAAAGACCAAACCGTCTCGGAGCATTCCGCGGCGGCTTTTTCGTGTCCGCGCCCTACCAAAACAGCGGAAGCGACTTCGGCCCAACCACTCCGCCAGGCCAGTAGCTGATCACCGCATCCGACCGAACCGCAAAGTCCGGCAACCGTCGCAGCCACTCCTGCAACGCCACCTTCACCTCCAGACGCGCCAAATGCGCGCCGATGCAGCTATGCACCCCGCCGGCAAAAGCCAGGATCGGCTTGCGTGGCCGGTTGAAATCCACGCGCGTCGGATCCGGGAAGACATCAGGGTCATAATTGCAGGCGGGCAGGATGCTGTTGAACTTGTCGCCCTTCTTCATCTGCACCCCGCGCATTTCCAGATCTTGGGTCAGGGTCCGGCCGGAAAAGGTGACGGAAAAGACCCGCAGCAGTTCCTCCACCTGGGCATTGATCTGGTCGGGATGGGCGATGATCTCGCGCCGCCGATCGGGATTTTGCGCCAGCCACAGCCAGATATTGTTGAGCGTCGCGAACACCGTGTCGAGCCCGGCGATGAACAGGAAGAAGGTGAAGCCGAAAATCTCCCGCTCGCTCAGCGGCTCGCCGCCGGGCCGCGCCTGGATGATCGTGCTGATGACGCCATCATCGGGCCTGGCCGTCTTCTCGACGATCACCTGCGCCAGATAGGCTTCGATCCCGCGCATGGCGAGGCCGGCGGTCATGCGATCCTGCGAATGGAGCAGGTCGACCGCCCAGCCAACGAAGGTGTCGCGCATCTCCTGCGGCAGGCCCATCAGGTCGAGGAAGATCGACACCGGCAGCGGTCGGCCGAAGGCGGTGGTGAATTCCACTTCGCCCGCATCGATGAAGCCATCGATCAGCTCGTTGGAAAGGCGGCGCATATAGGATTCGAGCCGCAGCACGCTTTGCGGCGAGAAGGTCGAATCGAGGATCGCGCGATATTTGCGATGATGCGGCGGATCGATCTCCAGCGGGATGAAATGGAAATAATTATTGGGATCGCGCGGGAAGGGCGTGGCCCCGGCGGTGGTGAAATATTCCGGATGGCGCAGCGCGAAGAAGGCATCCTCATGCTTGATCGTACACCAGCTGTTCCCGATCAACGGATTGACGCTGTAGAAGATCGGCGGATGCGTTTCGTGCAGTTTCGCCATGAAGGCGTGGGGCGCGGCGAGAAATTCGGGACCGGTGGTGAGGCCGATCTCGCGCACTAGTTCGGGCGGGACATGGGCGGGAATGTCCATCACCGGCGTCGCTTGGGTGGTTGCCATGATCGGGCTCCTCAATATTGCGCAGCGGGCAGGTGGACGACCAGCCCGTCGAGCGCATCGCTGGCGATGATCTGGCAGCCAAGGCGGCTGCTCGGGCGGCGTTCGCTGGCGGTGCATTCGAGCATGTCCAGCTCGGTCTGCGCAGGCGCGGGCAGACGGTCGGCCCAATCCTCCTCGACATAGCAATGGCAGGTCGCGCAGGCGAGGCCGCCGCCGCATTCGCCGACCATGCCGTCGAGCCCCTCGTTGAGCGCCGCGCGCATCAGATTCTCGCCCGTCGGCACATTGAACCGCCCCGGGTTTGCCGGAGGCTCCAACTCCTGAGAAGGTGGAGCCTGTATGAGCAAGACAACGAACAAGTTTGCGCCGGAAGTCCGCGAGCGCGCGGTGCGTATGGTGATCGATCACGAACGTGATTACCCCTCTCGCTGGGCAGCGGTGGTTTCGATTGCGGAGAAGATCGGCTGCGTTCCGCAGACGCTGCATGAGTGGGTGAAGAAGGCTGAGGTCGACAGCGGCAAGCGCGCGGGCGTCCCGACCGAGGTAGCCGACAAGATGAAGGCACTGGAGCGCGAGGTCCGCGAGCTGCGACAGGCCAATGAGATCCTGCGCAAGGCATCGGCATATTTTGCCCAGGCGGAGCTCGACCGCCCGTTCCGGCGATGATCGCCTTCATCGACGATCACCGCGATGCCTATGGGGTCGAGCCGATCTGCCGTGTCCTGCCGATCGCCCCATCCACTTACCACGAGCGCGTCGCAAAGCGGCAGGATCCGACACGCCTGTCGGCGCGGGCGCAGCGGGACGTCGCCCTGAAGCCCGAGGTCGCGCGCGTATTCGCCGAGAACTTCGCGGTCTACGGCGTGCGCAAGGTCTGGCGGCAGATGATGCGGGAAGGCTTTCCGGTCGCCCGCTGCACAGTCGCGCGGTTGATGCGGGAGATGGGCTTGGCAGGGGTGATCCGGGGCAAGCCGGTGCGCACAACTATCAGTGACAAGGCGGCGCCATGCCCTCTCGATCACGTCAACCGCAAGTTCTACGCGCCAGCGCCGAACATGCTGTGGGTGTCGGACTTCACCTACGTCGCGACCTGGGCGGGGTTCGTCTACGTTGCCTTCGTCATCGATACCTATGCTCGGCGGATTGTAGGTTGGCGGGCCAGCAGAACGGCCCATGCCAGCTTCGTGCTCGATGCTCTGGAACAGGCGCTTCACGATCGTCGGCCGGCCCATCGGGGCGGCCTCATCCATCATAGCGATCGCGGGTCGCAATACGTCTCCATCAAGTACACCGAGCGTCTCGCCGAAGCCGGGATAGAACCCTCAGTCGGCAGCGTCGGCGATAGCTATGACAACGCTTTGGCCGAGACGATCAATGGCCTTTACAAGGCTGAGGTGATCCACAGGCGTGGACCATGGCGCAGCTTCGAAGCAGTCGAATATGCCACGCTCGAATGGGTCGACTGGTTCAACCATCGTCGGCTGCTGGAGTCCATCGGCAACATCCCTCCTGCCGAAGCCGAAGAACAATATTATGCTGCCGCGGCCAACATCGATATGGCAGCGTGACTCACAACCCAATGCCTCCGGCAGACCCGGTGCGGTTCACATCGATCCGATGCTCCGCACCGCTGGCCTCGACAAAGAGGACCGTCGCCATCGCACTCTCCCATATATCTTCGTGATGAGAACATTGTTCTCAATGCTGGCACTATAGTCGCGGGCTGCTAGATGGAAAGCGATTATTGCAGAGAGGATCGCCGAACATGTACCGGGCGCAGCAGACCGACGACGCGATCACGGAACTGGACGATCGCAACCAGCAGATCGTCGCCGCCGCCTATGATCTGCTCGACGAGGAAGGGCTGGAGGGGCTGACGATCCGTGCCGTATTGCAGCGCACCGGGCTCGCCCGTCGGGCGCTGTACGATCGCTTTGCGGGCAAGGATGATCTGGTCCTGGCGGTGTTTGCCCATACGCTCCGCCGCGCAGCGGAACAGTTCGGCGAACAGGTGCGCGACCTGCCGGACCCGCTGGCGCGCTTGCATCATATCGTGACGGCCATCGTCATCGGTCGCGCAGCCATTGATGGCGATTGGCAAGGCGGCCAGCGCCGGAGCGCGGCGCTCAGCCGCGAGCATCTGCGCCTGGCGGAGGCGCGTCCGGTCGAACTGCAAAAGGCGGTAAGCCCGCTCATCGACCTGATTGCCACGATCCTGTCCGACGGCATGGCCGAGGGGCAGGTCCGCGCAGGACCGCCGTCGTGGATGGCGCTGCTTGTCTATAATCTGGTCTCGACCACCGTCCACAGCCAGTTGCTTGCCGAGGAGGCCGCCATTCCCGACCGCCAGCGCCGATCCGAACTGGCGGTCGAGATATGGGAATTTTGCCGCCGGGCGATCGCGGCCTAGCGCGCCAGCTTCAGCCGATCGCGGAAGAAGGCGGTCATGACGTCGAAGGCCTCGCGCGATTCCGGCAGGGCAGGATCGTAGAAAAAGGCGTGCCCCAGCCCATCCCACATATGCAGATCGGCATCGACCCCGGCCTTCACCAGTTCGCGATGGGTGTTGACGGTCGCGCTCATCTCGAAGGCGCGGGTGCCGGTGATCAGCAGCGTGGGCGGAAATAGTTTCAGCGTTGTGGGCGACAGAGCCGGCGACACCAGCGGATCGCTGCGGTCGATACCCTTGAAATAGGCGCGGACATCGTCGCGCGGCGGCAGCGCCTGGAAGGGCCGGGCGAAGCTCTGGCTGTCGCCGCCCCAGCGCGCGTCGCCCGAGGCGCAGAAGATGCCGATTGCGCCGGGCAGCGGCAGTTTCTCATGGATGAACCAGGCGATCGCCTCGGCCGTCAGCAGCCCGCCGGCCGAACAGCCGAAAATGCCGATATCCTGCGGTTGGTAGCTCTTGAGCAGTTCGCGATAGACTTTGGTCACATCCTCGGTCGCGGCCGGCCAGATGGTTTCGGGTGCCTGGCGATAGGTGATGGAGAGGATCTCCACCCCGGCCAGCCCCGCGAGCGGGATCGATTCCATCATGCCGGTGCCGCCGGCCACGCCCATGATGAAGCCGCCGCCCGGCAGGTTGAGCAATATCTTCATGCGGTTGCCCGCGGCCACACCGGCCGCCGGGGTCGCACGCACGGCCGCTATGCCGGCAATCTGTTCCTCGCGCGTCGTCACCTTGTACATTGCCTTGAGCACATCGATACGCGGCGCGACCAGTTGCGGCATGAGCTGGCGCAGCGCGCCGGCCTGCCCGGCGGCGACCGCGCGCATCATCGGCTCTTCCGGGTCGGTGGGCGTGCGCGGCAGCGCCTTCTTCGCCGCCTCGCTCAGATAGATGGAGGGGGGTAGGCGAAAGCCGGGGACATGGACCGTGCCATCCGGCTCGATCGCGCCGGAAGCCGCCTGGCTATCGGACTGTGGCGTCTGGGCCGCTGCCGTCCCGGCCAGGGCCAGCAGGACAAAGGGCAAGGCGAATCGCATCGTCATGAATATCGCTCCTCTCTATCTTATATTATGGTATATAACATATCGCCTTGAGCCGGCACGGCAAGGGGGCTAGATCGGCAGGGTGACGATCGATCCTGACAGCGCCTTCACCGACCCGCTCGACGCGATGCTGGGTTTCCATCTGCGCCGCACCGCGGCGGCGGTCACCGGCGCGCTGGGCGAGGCGCTGGCGCCGCTCGGCCTCAATCCGGGCGAAGCGACCTTGCTGCGGCTGATCGGTGCCAATCCAGGGTGCAGCCAGAGCGACATTGCCCGCGCACTGCGCGCCCAGCCGGCCAATCTGGTGCCGCTCATCAACAAGCTGGCGCTGTCTGGCCTGTTGGAGAAGGGCGCGGGCAAAGGGCGCGCGATCCCGCTGACGCTGACGGCGGAGGGGCAGGCGCTGCACGGCCAGGTCTGCGCGGCGTTCGACGCGCATGAGGCGCGGATCGGTCGCGCGATTCCGGTCGAACAGCGCCGCGACGTCATCGCCCTGCTGCGCCAGATCTGCCTCGACGCCTGTTGCGGCCCGGACTAGCCGGCCTCCGCCTCCACCCATAGCGGGTGCCGGACCATCGCGCGGGCGAACAGATCCGATTCCAGATGCCCGGTCAGCCAGCCGCGCAACGCGGCCCAGGGCTGCGCCGCAAACCAGTCCGGCTCGACCGCCGCAAATTGCCGCACGAAGGGAAAGATCGCCATGTCGGCCAATGTCCGCCGCGCGCCGCAAAGCTGGGCCTGATCGCGTAACCGCGCCTCCAATGCCTCCAGCAAACAGGCCGCCTCGGTCCGATGCGCGATCGGGTCGCTGCCATGGCGCTCGGCATATTTGTAGCGATCGAGATGCCGTTTGAACGGCCCGTCATTGGTCGCGATCAGCGCCGCGTCATCACCCGCCAGCCACGCCTCTGGGTCATGCTGCCCCAGCGCCCAGCGCATGATCTCCAGACTCTCGTCGATCACCCGTCCGTCGGGCAGGACCAGCACCGGCACCGTCCCCTTGGGCGAGGCGGCCAGCATCGCCGCCGGTTTGGCGCGCAGCAGGATTTCGCGATGCGCCACCGCCTGTCCGCTCATCAGCAGCGCCAGCCGCGCGCGCATCGCATAGGGACAGCGGCGGAAGGAATAGAGGATCGGAGCATCGGCCATGGCCCGCCCTAATCGAGCGGCCGGCCAAAGAGTAGCCTTACTCCGCCTCGACCCATGTCGTCGTCAGCGCGCGCGGCGAGAGATATTTGGTCGATGTCCAGCCGCCATCCACGACGATCGTCTGGCCGTTGATGAAGGCGGCGCCGGGCGAACAGAGGAAAGCGATGGTGCTTGCCACATCCTCCACCTCGCCCAGCCGCGGGAAGGGAGTGGTCTCCACATTCACCCGCTTGAACATCTCGTCCTCGAACCGGTGGCGCACCATGTCGGTCATGGTGACGCCGGGCGCGACGCAATTGGCGCGGATGCCCTGCGGGCCGTAATCGCAGGCGATATGCTTGGTCAGCGCGTCCAGCCCGCCCTTGGCCGCCGAATAGGCGCCGCCGCGCCGCCCGCCGATCACCGCATAGGTGGAGGTGACGTTCACGATGCCACAGCCCTCGCCCATATGGACGATCGCCTCGCGTGCCAGGCGGAAGGGCGCGCGCAGCATCAGGTCCAGGAACCCGTCCAGCGTGGCGTCGTCGGTTTCGTGCAGCGGCTTGGGGCTGCCTGCGCCGGCATTGTTGACCAGGAAATCGATGCGGCCGAAGCGATCGAGCGCCAGTTGCACGATCTGGGCCGGCGCATCATCCTGAGTCACGTCGATCGACAGGGTGGCGACCCGCGCCGGATCGCCGATTTCGCTCTCCAGCGTCGCCAGCTTGGCCGGATCGCGACCGACGCCGACGATCGCCATGCCGGCATCATGCAGCATCTTCGCCGTGCAGAGCCCGATGCCGCTGCCCGCCCCGGTGATGATCGCTACCTGCATCTATCCTGTCCTCTACTCTGTCCTGCCCCCGCTCTTATCCGCTTCGCCGGGCATCGGCGAACCGCCGTGGCGATGCCTCGCCGCCCCGGCTTGAACGCGCGCGCATGCCGGGTCACCCCTTCGCCATCATCTGCATAATCCAGCGAAAGGCCCGCTCATGTCCGAACTGCGCTACGACGATCGCGTCATCGTCATCACCGGTGCCGGGCGGGGGCTTGGCCGCGCCTATGCGGAGCTGCTGGGCGCACGCGGTGCCAGGGTCGTGGTCAATGATCCGGGCAGCGCCGTGCGCGGCGAGGGGATCGATGCCGGCCCGGCGGCCGAAGTGGTGGCCGCGATCCAGGCGCAGGGCGGCGACGCCATCGTCTCGACCGACAGCGTCGCCACGCCGGAGGGCGGCCGGGCCATCATAGAGGCGGCGCTCGACCATTATGGCCGGATCGACGGGCTGATCCACAATGCCGGCAATGTCCGCTACGGCTCGATGCAGGCGCTCAGCCAGGAAGATTTCGATGCCGTGCTGGACGTTCATCTGCGCGGCGCCTTCCATGTCGCGCGCGCTGCCTTCCCGCATATGTGCAAGGCGCGCTATGGCCGCATCATCCTCACCAGCTCGATCGGCGGCCTCTATGGCAATCGCGATTGCGTCAATTATGGCATGTCCAAATCGGGCATGATCGGCCTCAACAATGTGCTGGCGCTGGAGGGGGAGGCCGAAGGGGTCAAATCCAACATCATCGTGCCCGGTGCCGTCACCCGCATGGCCGAGGGGCTGGATATCTCCCAATATCCGCCGATGGGGCCGGAACTGGTCTCGCCGGTCGTCGCCTGGCTGGCGCATGAAAGCTGCTCGGTCACCGGCGAGATGCTGGTGTCGATCGCCGGCCGCGTCGCCCGCGCCTTCATCGCCGAAAGCAAGGGCGTCTATCAGCCCAGCTGGACGCCGGAGGATGTCGGCGCCCGGATCGACGCGATCATGGACAGCCAGGACCCGCTGGTCTTCGGGCTGGAGGGCCATGTCGACCATATCCGCTACAGCTTCGGCCGCGCCGTAGCGGGGGAATAAAGGCCGCGTTCCGGTTGTATCCGGCCGGTCGAACGCGGCCGATCGAATCCCGGCGGTCGATGCGCTATGGATCGGACATCCCCGTGCGGAGTCGGAACCCATGAAGGCGGAACGGATCGACGAGGCCAGCCTGCGCCAGCTGGTCGAAAGCTTCTATGCCCGCGTCCGCGCGGACGACCGGCTTGGTCCGATCTTCAACGACGCCGTGGACGACTGGCCGGCGCATATCGACCGGCTGGTCGATTTCTGGTCGTCGGTGATGCTGTCGTCGGGCCGTTACAAGGGACAGCCTGTCCCGGTGCATATGGCGCATATCGACCGGATCACGCCCGACCTGTTCGACCATTGGCTGGATCTCTGGTCACAGACGACCGATGCCGTCATGGGTCCGGCGGCGGCCGCCGCCTTGCAGGACAAGGCACAGCGGATCGCGGAAAGCCTGCAACTCGCGCTGTTCTTCCGGTTGGGGCCGCCGCCGGCCGCGGGGGCATGAAGGGCGCGCCGATACGCGCCCCTGTCCGCCTTATTCGATCGTCACGCCGACCACGCGCCAGGCCCCATTTTCGCGATCCAGCGTCACCGTCTCGATCGCCTGTGCCTGGTTGGCGTAGCTGGCGCGGAACTTCACCACTTCATAACCATGGGGCGGGGCGGGCAGTTCCTCCTGGCTCAGCAGGCTGCGCGACTGGAGGGCGCCGAACCGGCCGCGCATCGTCTGCGACACCTCCGTCCAGACCTGCACCGTGTTGAGTTTCTGGAAAGCGCTGCCGGTGCCACGATAGCTTTCGGCCCATTTGTCCTGGTCGATCAGCGCCAGCCATTGGCGCGCGGCGTCGACGACTTCGACATTGCGAGCTTGAGCGGCGGCCGGCGCCGATTGCGGTGTGGGGGCGGCATCGGGCAGGGCGGCGAGCGCCAGCAGGCCAAGGACAAAAGTCATGAGAAGCACTCCAGGAAGGATCGGGCGCCGGCGATCGGCCGGCCCCACGCCGACGACCGGCGCCTCGTCCTGATCCGCTTCGACCGGGGCTGCGTCTGCCCCCAATAGCCTGTCCCCCAGAAAATCGGGGGTCGATGCCTCGGGCGCGCCTTCGGCTTCCAGCAACAGCCGGGCGGCCTCGCGGCTGCTCGACACCGCCATCTTGCGCCGGGCATCGCGCAGCCGTTCGTTGATGGTATGAACCGACAGGTCCAGGCTGCGCGCGATCGATTTCGCGTCATGGCCCCGGACCATCAGGCGCAGCGTTTGCTTTTCCTTCTCGGTCAGCGCCCAAAGGCCATCTGTCATCCCGCTGGTCATGGCACCAGATGTACGAAGCCCCCGGTGCGCCAGCTACCCCAAAAAATTCGTATCTTCGGCGGGGCCGGTCAGTCCGACAGGCTACGCAGATAGGCGATCAGGTCGGCGCGCGCGAGCGGGTCGGGGATACCGCTGAACTGCATCTTGGTGCCGGGCACGAAGCGCTGCGGATTGGCGATCCAGGCGTCGAGCGCCTTGTCGTCCCAATCGCCGCCCTTGGCGCGCAACGCGGCGGTATAGCCGAACCGGGCGCTATGTTGGCCGATCGGCTGACCGTAAATGCCGTGCAGATTGGGTCCGCCCGTATCGGGGCCGCCGGCGCTGCTGGTGTGGCAGGCGGCGCAGGTGCCGAACAGGCGGGCGCCGGCCTTGGCATCGGCCACCGTCATCAGCTTTTCCAGCGTCGGATTGGGGCCGGCCGCCTTCAACCGCTCGGCGCGGCGATCGTCGGCACAGCCGATCAGGCTCAGGGTCAGCAACAGGGCGGCGGAGGCGGGACGCAACATGGCGCGCCCATGCCCGATCGGCGGGCGCGCGGCCAGCGGACCAATTGTCCTACGACGTTGCCGGTGCGGCCTCTTCCACCAGCCGGGCGCGGATCTGCTGCTTCAGCACCTTGCCGGCGTCATTCTTGGGCAGCGCGTCCCACAGCGCCACCGCCTCGGGATATTTGAAGCGGGCGATGCCATGGCCCGCCAGATGCGCGGCCAGCGCAGCGACGTCGGGCGTGGCGCCGGGCCGCGGCACGATCACCGCCACCGCCCGCTCGCCGGTGCGCGCGTCGGGGACGCCGACGATCGCGATCTCGGCAATGGCGTCATGGCCCACCAGCAGATCTTCGATCTCCTTGGGCGCGATATTCTCGCCATTGCGGATGATCAGATCCTTGATCCGGCCGGTCACCACCAGATGGTCGCCATCGATCCAGGCGCCCTGGTCGCCGCTGCGATAATAGCCGTCCGGATCGAAGCTCGCGGCCTCATCCGCCTTGTGGATATAGCCGACCATCATCTGCGGCCCGCGCGCGCGAATCTCGCCATCCGGCGCGATGCGGACGGTGGCGATGCCGGGCCGGCCGTCGGTCTCGGCGGCATGGGCGACATCGGCCCGGTCGATCACGCCGACGGTGGTCACCGGCAGTTCGGTCGATCCATAGACGCGGCTGACCACCGCTTGCTCGAAATAGCCGGCCGCTTCGCGGATCAGCGCCGGCGGCACCGCCGCCCCGCCGCAGATGAACAGTTTGAGGGCGGGCAGTCGCGTATCCGCCGCGCGCGCCGCCGCCAGCAGATGCTGCAGGAAGGGGGTGGCTCCGGCCATATGGGTGCAATCGGCATCGGCCATGATTCGCACCGCATCGTCCGGGTTCCACTGTTCCATCAGGATCGCCGTCGCGCCCAGCAGCAGCGGCGTCTCGAACGCATAGATCGACCCGCCAATATGGCTGATCGGCGACGGCACCAGGAAGCGGTCGCCCGGTTCGACCAGCCAGTGCCGGCCAATCTGGCGGATCAGCGCATTGATCGAATTATGGCTGTGCATCACCCCCTTGGGCCGGCCGGTGGTGCCGCTGGTGTACATCACCATGCGCACCTCGTCGGCATCCAGCGCGGGCAGCGGCCGGCCGGTGGTCGGGGCCGAAGTCAACAGGGCGTCATAGGCGCAAACTTTGCCTTCTTCCGCCCGGACGATGACGATCTCCGGCGGGTTTTCCATCTCCGCCGCCACCCGTTCCAGCATCGCGCCATAATCATGGCCGCGAAAGCGTTCCGGCACGAAGATCATCCGGCTGTCCACATCCGCCAGGATGAAGCGCAGGTCATGGTCGCGCAGCGACGGCAGGATCGGATTGGCGACCATGCCGGCCAGGGTCGCGCCCATATAGATGACCGCCGCCTCCTGCCAGTTGGGCAGCATGAAGGATATGACGCTGCCGACCGGGAAGCGCACCAGCAGCGCCTGCGCCAGCCGTTGCGCCTGATCGTGCAGGCCGGCGGCGGTCAGGCAATGATCGCCGTCGATCAGCAGGATGCGATCGGGCGTGTCGCGGGCGGCGTTCACCAGCGCATCGGCGGCGGTGTCCGATCGCCACCAGCCATCGGCATACGCCTGCGCTGCCTGATCGGCGTCCCAGCGTATGTCCCATCCTGCGGCGGTGATCCGCCGTCTTGCTCCTGTCCCGGCCATGCTCGCTCCGCTGTCGATGGACGAGCCATGCGAAAGAAGCGCCGACCGGGCAAGCGCGGCGCTGATCCACCGTCCCCGCGATCAAATCGGCTGGCCGGTTCCGACCCTTCCGATCCTCCTTTATGGCCGACCCGATCCGTTTCGAGAGGGCAGCATGCGCATAGTCGACAATTTCATCGGGGGGCAGCATCGCGCATCGGCGTCGACGCGCCTGGGCGACATCTTCAACCCCGCCACTGGCCAGGTGCAGGCGCAGGTCCGCCTGTCGGCGCCCAGCGAACTGGATGAAGCCGTCGCCAATGCCCAGGCCGCCCAACCCGCCTGGGCGGCGATGAACCCGCAGCGCCGCGCCCGCGTGATGTTCAATCTCAAGGCGCTGATCGAACAGCATATGGACGAGCTGGCCGAATTGCTGTCGGTCGAGCATGGCAAGGTCCATTCCGATGCCAAGGGCGATATCCAGCGCGGCCTGGACGTGGTCGAATTTGCTTGTGGCATCCCGCATCTGCTCAAGGGTGAATATACCGAAGGCGCGGGTCCGGGCATCGACGTCTATTCGCTGCGTCAGCCGATCGGCATCGCGGCCGGCATTACCCCGTTCAACTTCCCGGCGATGATCCCGATGTGGATGTTCGCGCCGGCGATCGCCTGCGGCAATGCCTTCATTCTGAAGCCCAGCGAGCGCAATCCCTCTGTCCCGGTCCGCCTTGCCGAACTGGCGATGGAGGCGGGCTTGCCGGCCGGCATCCTGAACGTCGTCCATGGTGACAAGCAGGTGGTGGACGCGATCCTCGATCATCCCGCGATCAAGGCGGTCAGCTTCGTCGGCTCGTCCGACATCGCCCAATATGTCTATGGCCGTGGCGCTTCGAACGGCAAGCGGATGCAGTGCATGGGCGGCGCCAAGAATCACGGCATCGTCATGCCCGACGCCGATCTGGATCAGGCGGTCGCCGACATTCTCGGCGCGGCCTATGGTTCGGCGGGTGAGCGCTGCATGGCGCTGCCGGTAGTGGTGCCGGTGGGCGAGCAGACCGCCGTGGCGCTGCGTGCCAAGCTGGAGGCGGGTATCGCCGGGCTGCGCGTCGGCGTGCCGAGCGATCCCGATGCCCATTATGGCCCGGTGGTGAGCGCCGCGCACAAGGCGCGGATCGAGAATTATATCCAGATGGCGGTCGATGAAGGTTCCGAGCTGGTGATCGACGGTCGCGGCTTCGCGCTGCAGGGCTATGAGGATGGCTTCTTCCTTGCCCCGACCCTGCTCGACCGCGTGACGCCGCAGATGAAGAGCTATCAGGAGGAGATTTTCGGTCCCGTCCTGCAGATGGTCCGCGCCGAGACGTTCGAGGAAGCGATCGGCTATCCGACCAGGCATCAATATGGCAACGGCGTCGCGCTCTTCACCCGCAATGGCGATTTCGCGCGCCGCTTCTGCGCCAATGTCGAGGTCGGCATGGTCGGGATCAACGTGCCGATCCCGGTGCCGGTCAGCTATCACAGTTTCGGCGGCTGGAAGCGCTCGGGCTTTGGCGACATGAACCAATATGGCATGGACGGCGTGCGTTTCTACACACGGATCAAAACCGTGACCCAGCGCTGGCCGAGCGGCGGCGCGGTGCTGGATCAGAGCTTCGTCATCCCGACCATGGGCTGACGCTTCTCCTGAGTAGGAGAAGGCAAGGGCGGGCCGGGCAACCGGACCCGCCCTTGGTCCTTTTGCCGCGTGGTGAAACGCGCGCCGGCCGCTATAGGTTAGGGATCGACCACAGGAGAGAGGCGATCCATGACCCCAAAGGGCGACCAGGCATTATATCAGCGGATACGGCGTTCGGCGCAGGAGGCGGCGGCGCTGATCCCGTCGGGTGCGAAGATCTGCATGGCTTTGGGTACCGGTCAGCCGCCCGCCCTGCTCGCCGCCCTTGCCGAACGCGCCCAGTCCGCTTCTGTCGCTGATCTGCGTATCTATTATATGCTCTGCACCGGGATCGCCGGGGCCAACGTATTCGACTTTGCGCTGCGCGACCGGATCACGCCGATGAGCCTGTTCCATGGCGGCGTCGAACGGATGCTGGATCGCCAGCATGGCGACGCGCATCTGCCGATGGTCGATTTCCTGCCCTGCCATTTCAGCCAGGTGCCGCGCGCCATGGTCGAGCATGTCGGCGTCGACACGCTGATTGCGACGGTCGCGCCGATGGATGCGGACGGCAATTTCAGCCTGGGAACCGATGTCGACTATGCACTGGCGGTGGCGCGCAAGCCGGGCACCCGGATCATCCTGGAGGTGAATGCGCATATGCCCTATGTGCGGGGCGATTGCATGATCCCCCTGACGGCGGTGACGGCGCTGGTCGAGCATGATGTCGCGCTGCCGACCCTGCCGGCCATCACCCGCACGGCGGTTGACGATGCGATCGGCGCGACCGTCGCTGGCCTGATCCGCGATGGCGATTGCCTGCAGATGGGGATTGGCGCGCTGCCGGAGGCGGTGTGCGCGGGTCTCGCCAACCATCGGCATCTGGGCATCCATACCGAGATGATGACCACGGGCCTCGCCGGGCTGATGCAGTCGGGTGTGGTCGACAATAGCCGCAAGCAGATCCATGCCGGCAAGGCGATCTACACCTTCGCGCTTGGCGACCAGGCGCTGTATGATTTCCTGCACGATAATCCGGCGGTCGAGGCACATCCGGTGGATTATGTGAACAACCCGTTCCTGATCGCGCGCAACGACAATATGGTGTCGGTGAACGCGACACTGCAGGTCGATTTCCACGGCGCGTGCAATTCCGAATTCGTCAACGGGCGACAGTTCAGCGGCACCGGCGGACAGGTGGATTTCGTGCGCGGCGCCTATGCTTCGCGTGGTGGACGATCGATCATTGCCTGCCATTCCACCGCCGCCAAGGGCACGATTTCCCGCATCACCCCGCGTCTGGACGGGCCGGTGACGACGCCGCGCATGGACACGCATCTGATCGTCACCGAATATGGCCTGGCCGACCTGAAGGGCAAGTCGGTGGGGCAGCGGGCCAAGGCCTTGATCGCCATCGCCCATCCCGATTTTCGCGAACAACTGGAGCGCGCCGCGTTCGAGGCAGGATTGTTCGCCAACTGATCAGCGCGGACGGATTGTCAGCCATTGCGAGACGGTGCCGATGGCGCCGTCCCGATCATGCAGGATGCTGTGGGTAAGGCCGATGCCGTCGGCGCCGAAGGAAACGGTGACATCGCAACCCAGCCATTCGCCGACCGGCGCGCGGAAGATATGGGCAGTGAGGTCAAGATTGGGAAAGGCGGCGTCGGCGGTCGATACCAGAGGCGCCAGGCCATTGGCGGTATCGACCAGCCCCATGACGCGGGCGAGCGGCGATACCGCCTCATCCTCGATCAGCGCATGGGGCGTGCGGATCCAGCCAACGGCGCGGCCCGGCGCGATAGGCTGGCGGCGGGCGTCGATGCTGGCGATGAAGCCGCCGGGCCATTCGCCGGTGCCATCCCATGGCGCCATGGTTTCCGGGCCGGGAATGGAATCAAAGCCGCCGCTGGCGATCGCGCTGGTATCATAGGCCTGGGCCAGCCAGGCGCGCAGCAGGATCGCCGGCCGGCCGCCATGGCTGAGCCGCGCTTCGACCAGTTCGATGGTGCGGCCGGGGCGGATGACGGCGACGTCGATCTCGACCGTATCGAGCGGGATGGTGCCCAGGATATCATAGGACAGGCGCCCCAGTTGCAGCGGATCGGGCCGGCGCGCCTTGGCGTCCACCTCGATCGCATGGGCCAGCAGGCCGATCGCGGGGGCGACATGCTGTTCCGTCACGTTCCAGGCGCCGCCGACCAGTTCCGTCGGGGTGAAATGGCGGGCATCAAGCCGCCGGAAATAGGCCATGGGATCCTCTTCATTGCCGTCTGGGCGGGCCGGAGTTCCCCTATCAGCAGGAACCGGCCGCCCGCAAGCTGACGGCGATGATGACAGTCCGGCGTCGGTCGGATGACGATCGCCGCCTTCAAAATTTAACCCCACTGCCGCGCGAACGACACGAGCATGACTCATGCGCCCGCTAGGGAGGAGGCAGGGGAATGAGGGATGGCGAAGCCTTTGCGTGCCATATTGGTCGCGAGCCTGGCGGTGTTGGCCGCCACGGGATCGCAGGGCGAAAGTCGGCGGAGCGATACTGCCGGGCTGGCGGCGACCGCGCCACAGCCGGATAGGCCGCTGTCGGTGATGACCTATAATGTGATGGGCCTGCCCTGGCCGATCGCCCTTGGCCGGGACGAGGCACTGGGCCGCATCGCCGATCGGCTGGCGGCGCTGCGCCGGGCCGGGCGCCAGCCGCATATCGTCCTGCTGCAGGAAGCCTTTTCGCCGCAGGCCGCACAACTGGCGCGCCGTGCGGGCTATGCCCATGCCGCGATCGGCCCGGACAGCGGGTTGCGTACGGCGATTGTGGCGGGACCGGATGACCGTGCCTATGTGCAGGCGGCGCGATGGGACCGGGGCGAGACAGCACCCAAGCAGTTGAACAGCGGTCTGCTGATCCTGTCCGATTATCCGATCACCGGCATCGACCGCATGGCCTTTCCCGATTTCGCCTGCGCCGGCTTCGATTGCCTGGCGAACAAGGGCGTGCTGATCGCTCATCTGGCGGTGCCGGGCTTCGACCGACCGGTCAGCATCGTCAACACCCATCTCAATGCGCGCAAGGCGGCGGGCGTGGCGATCGCCCGGTCGCAGCGGGCATTCGATCGGCAGTCCGGGCTGCTGGCGGATTTCGTGCGTGCCCATGTACCGGCCGGACACCCGATGATCCTGGGCGGTGACCTCAATATCGGCGGCGATCGCAACCGCATCCAGGCCTTCTTCGCCCATTGGGCGCGGGCCGGCATGGGTTTTGTCGCGGTGCATCTGGGCGGCGCACGTCGGGCTCTGGCGGACAGCCTGCCAGCCGATGCCGGCATGCACCGGGATCTCGAACAGGCAAGCGCGCGCGGAAAGGACTGGCTGTTCGCGCGCGACCATAGTGGCCGGCCGATGCGGGCCATCCACGCGGCTGTGCCCTTTGGTACGGAAGTGGAGGGCGCGCCGCTGTCCGACCATTTCGGCTATATGATCGCCTATGAACCGGAACGTCGCGCCGGGCCCGCTCTCCAATTGGCGCAGGTGGCGTCATGGCGATGATCCGCTGGATGGTGGTGCTGCTGGCAGCCCTGGTGTTCGCAATCCCGGCATCGGCGCAGACGATTACCCCCGATCATGGCGGCTTTGTGCTGAAACGGCCCTTACGCTTTTCCCTGCTGCCCGCGCCGCTGGACGGTACAGCGAAGCCGGCGCGCATCTATGCGATCGAACTGGCGCCATCGCCGGCCGAGCCGGCAGCGATCGGCATCGCCGTCCAGCGCAAGCGCAACCGGATGGTGGCGCTGCCGGCTCGTCGGATCGGCGCGGTGCCGCTGCCCGCCGACCTGTCCGGCGATGCCCAGCCGCGCAGCAGCTTGATGCTGGTCGACGCCCATGGCAGCCTGCCGCTGGCGGACGGCTTGCAGGCCGAACTGAGCTGGCAGGGTGCCAAGCTCAACAATCGCGGGGCCAATGTGACCGCGCTCTATGGCAGCGACGCAATCAAGAGCCGCGACCTGTTCTTGCCGACGGGGCGGCTGGCCTATGACGCCGCGCCCGGCGTCACCCTGCGCGCGGACTATCGCGAAACGATAGAGGCCTATGCCGGGGTCGGCCTGTCGGGTGCGCTGGGGCTGACGCGGGAGGCGTTCCGGACATTGCAGGGCGGTTTGCGGCCGGAACGCGACAGCCGCATGCGGCTGGGCAGCGACTGGATGGTGGCCCCGGACCTGACATTGGCGGTCGATGCCTTTGACGGCGAGGTCGAGGACCGGCTGGCCTTTGTCGAGGACAGCTATCTGCCGGTCAATCGCGGGTCGGCGCATGTGCGGGGGCTGGCGATGCGGGCGGAGCATCGGCTGACGCCCGCGCTCAGCCTGTCGGCGCGCTACCACATGGCGCAACTGCGCCAGGACCGGGGTGGCCGCGTGCTGGAGCAGCAGCTGATGCTGGAAGGACTGTGGGCACAGGGGCCATGGCGATGCCGGGTTGCTGCGGCGCAGAGCAGCGCGCCGGCGCTGATGCAGGATGATGGCGGCCTGCGGTTGGAGGCCGGAGTCGATTATGCGTTGGCCGGGCGTCGACCGATGCGGGTCGGCCTGCACCTCACCGACCCCGACCAACTGGCGAGCAGCCGGCTCCTCCGCGCCGATGCCTCCGGCGCGGCGCGGCCGGAGGATCAGGCGCAGGCACTGATGCTGACCGCCGCCCTCGCCTGGTAAGGCAAAGGGCGGCGGCAGAGTATCTCATTAAAGCATCTCAGTTCAGGGCATAGGCGATCAGTTCATCGCCCACCGGCGTCTGCATGAAATGATGACCGCCGGCCATGATGACCAGATATTGCTTGCCATTCTGGCTGTAGGTCATCGGCGTCGCCTGACCACCGGCGGGCAGCACGTCCTGCCACAAAGTCTTGCCGGTCTTGAGGTCGATCGCGCGGATCAGATTGTCGGTCGCCGCGGCGACGAAGATCAGGCCGCCGGCCGTCACCACCGACCCGCCATTATTGGGCGTGCCGATCGTCAACGGCAGCATCGAGGGGATGCCGAACGGCCCGTTGGTGCGCGCGGTGCCGAAGGGACGATCCCAGATGGTCTTGCCGGTGGCGATATCGATCGCGCGGATGCCGCCATAGGGGGGCTGCTTGCAGAGCAGGCCGGTGAAGGGCAGGCGCCAGCCGGCATTGACGTCGATCGCATAGGGAGTGTGCGCCTGCGGATCGCCCGCGCCCTCCGCCCCGCCAATCTCGCCACGCGCCTGGTCGCGCGGTGCCCAGCCCTTCTTGTTGGCTTCCTTGCGGGGCACCAGCCGGACATAGTTGGGCATATCGTTATAATTGGCGACGATCACCCCGCGCGCCGGATCGACGGCGATGCCACCCCAGTCGGTGCCGCCATTATAGCCGGGATATTCGATCGAGCGCTTGTCGGCTTCGGGCGGAGTGAAGAAGCCCTTGTAGCTCGCCCGGCGGAACTGGATGCGGCAGATCATCTGGTCGATCGGCGACATGCCCCACATGTCCTTTTCGGTGAGGTCGGGCTTGCGCAGCGTATGGTAGAGCGAGATGCGCTGGGTCGCGGCGCGCTGCTGCGGCTCCACGCCGATCTGTGGTGCCTTGATATCACCGATCGGGGTCAGCGGCCGGCCGGTGCGGCGGTCGAGCACATAGATGTCACCCTGCTTGCTGGGCAGCAGCATCGCCGGCACCGGACCCCGCGCCGTCGGGAAATCGATCAGGGTCGCCTGGGCGCCGAAATCATAGTCCCACACATCCTTGCGCACCGCCTGGAAATTCCAGCGCGGCTTGCCGGTCATCACGTCGATCGCGACCAGCGAGGTGGCGTAGCGATTTTCCTCCAGCCGGCGCAGGCTGCTGTAATAATCGGCGGCGCTGTTGCCCATCGGCAGATAGATGAGGCCAAGCTGCTCGTCGCCCGAGGCGATCGTCCACATGTTCGGCGTGCCGCGGGCATAGGTCTGGCCGGCGGGCGGCGGACCGCTGCGTTCCGGGTGCATCATGTCCCAGGCCCAGCGCATTTTGCCGGTGACCGCGTCATAGGCCTGGATCACGCCGGACGGCGCCCAGCGATCCTGCCCGTCCAGCACCTGATGGCCGGTGACGATGACGCCGCGCACGATGGTTGGCGGCGAGGTGATGGAGACATAGCCCGGAGGGACTTGGCCCATGCCGTCGGTGATGCGGACCTGGCCATTGCTGCCAAAGTCGCGGCACTGCTGGCCGGTGCGGGCGTCAAGCGCCATGATCCGTGCGTCGAGCGTGCCCAGGATGATGCGCTGGGCGCAGGGCGTGTCGGCCGCAGCGCCGGGCACGGCATAATAGCTGACCCCGCGGCAAGCGGCGGTATAGGGAATGGCCTCGTCCGACACCTTGGGATCGAAGCGCCATTTCTGCTTGCCGGTGGCAGGATCGAGCGCGATCACCATGCTCTTGGGCGTGCAGACATAGAGGGTGTCGCCGATCTTGAGCGGCGTGTTTTCCGCGCCATAGGTGTTGCGGATCTGGGCCGAGGCCGGCAGGTCGCCGGTGTGGATCAGCCAGGCGCGCTTGAGGTTACCCACATTGGCCGGGGTGATCTGGGCGAGCGGCGAGTAGCGCCGGGCGCTGTTGGTGCCACCATAGGCCGGCCAGTCGGCGCCGGTGGTGCCGATCGAGGGATCGGCCATGGCATAGCGGGCGTCGGGCAGACCCTGCAGCACCGGCGGGATGAAGTTGCTAGCGATGCTCCAGAAAAAGCCGATCGCGACAGCGAAAGTGACAGCCACCCCGACCCATGCACGGCGCCAGCGACCGGCGCTGCGGTCGAGCGTCGGCCAAACCAGTTGCAGCGCGATCAGGAGGACCAGCGGGGCGACGACGCGCGGCACCAGCGCCCAGGGATCAAGGCCCACTTCCCAATAGGCCCAGAGCAAAGTGACAGCGAAGATGACAATGTAGAGCCAGCCGCCTGCCTTGCGCCCGCGCGCCAGCAGCACGCCCGCGACGATCAGGGCGATGCCGGTGACCAGATAATAAGGCGAGCCGCCCGAGATCAGCAGCCAGGCGCCGCCGCCGGTCAGCACCAGCCCGATAAGGCCGAAGACGATGCCCAATATCAGGGCGGCGATCGATCGGCGGGGCGGTGCGTTTGTCATGATCGGATACTCCCTGGGCAGGAGGCACGGGCAGGTGCCGGTTTACAAAGGAGAAACCGACCAGCTTCGTTCCAGACATGAACAAAATTTCATCTTCGTGGCGTGATTGTAGCGCGCATGCAATGCTAATGCGTTTGACTCGCATTCTGGACATGCCTAACGCGCGGCGCAGATAGAGAGCCATCGGGGAAATCAAAATGCGTCTGTCCTTGCGCCACCTCCTGTTGAGCAGCAGCTTTGCCCTTGTCGTGATGCCGCATGCCGCCCACGCGGCAGAAGCGGACAATGCCGCAGAGGACGCGTCGCGGATCGTCGTGACCGCGGCCAACCAGCCGTCCAGTTCCGCCACCGCCCTGTCGCTGTCGGTGCGCGAGACGCCGCAGTCGGTGACGATCATCAATCGCGAACGGATCGAGGATTTCGCGATCACCAACGTCAACGACCTGCTCGACCAGACGATCGGCATCAATGTCGAGCGCGTCGAGACGGACCGCACCTATTTCAACTCGCGCGGTTTCGACGTGTCCAATTTCCAGGTCGATGGCGTCGGCCTGCCGCTCGCCTGGGGCATCCAGTTCGGCGATCTCGACACCGCGCTGTTCGAGAATGTCGAGGCGGTGCGCGGCGCCAATGCGATCATGACCGGCATCGGCAACCCGTCGGCGACGATCAACTATGTCCGCAAGCGGCCGCTCGACGAATTCCAGGCCAAGGGCACAGCCCAGGTCGGTTCGCGCGACCTGTGGCGGGTCGAGGGCGACGTCAATGTCCCGGTGACCGATACGGTATCGGCGCGCTTCATCTATGCCCATGAGGATCGCGACACGCATCTGGACTATAACCATATCAATCGCGACGTTTTTGGCGCGATTGTCGCCTGGCAGGTGACGCCCGATCTCAAGGCGACGGTCGGTTATACCCGCCAGGAAAATGACGCCGACGGCGTGTTGTGGGGGGCGATGCCGCTGGTCTTCACCGACGGCACGCGGATCGACTATGCCCGCTCTGCCACCACCTCGGCCGACTGGACCTATTGGAACACGAAGGACCAGAATAGCTTTGGCGAACTGGTCTATACGATGGGCCAATGGACGCTAAGCGGGATGTTCACCTACAAGCGCTTCCAGGAGAATGCGAAGCTGCTCTATGCCTATGGCTATCCCGACAAGGAAACCGGCGAGGGCGTCTATGGCATGGCGGGCATCTACCCGTCCGACTATAAGCAATATCTGGGCGATTTCAGCGCCACCGGCCCGTTCAGCCTGTTCGGCCGCGAGCACAAGCTGGTGCTGGGCCTCTCCTACGCCAAGTCGAACGCCAAGGAGTGGGAGAATTTCGCCGAGGACAGCGCGCTGGTCTATCCGTCGGTCTATGACTGGGGCAGCGCGCAGGTGACCGAGCCGGATTATCCGGGCGAATATCTGGCCGCCAAATATAGCGACGAGCTGACACGCCTCTATGGCGCGGCGCATCTCAACTTCACCGACCAGCTGAAGGGCGTGGTCGGCGCCAGCGCGATGTGGATCAAGTCGTCGGGCTATTCCTATGGCACCGACCAGGCGCGCGACGACCACAAGATCAGCCCCTATCTCGGCCTGCTCTATGACGTGACGCCCAATGTCACTCTCTATGCCAGCTATACCGACATCTATAATCCGCAGGCGGAGGTCGACGCCAATAATCGCAAGCTGGACCCGGCCAAGGGCACCAGCATCGAGGGCGGCATCAAGAGCAGCTGGTTTGGCGATCGCCTCTATGCCACCGCCACCGTGTTCCGCGCCAAGCAGAAGGGGCTGGCCGATTATGCCGGCACCTTTGGCGAGGATGGACCGGGCAAGGCCGGCGGCAGCTATTATGCCGGCGTCGATACCACCTCGACCGGCTTCGAGCTGGAAGTGGCGGGCAAGATCACCGACCAGTGGACGCTGAGCGGCGGCTATACCCAATATGATATCGAGGATGACGAGGGCAACGACACCCGCACCTGGCTGCCGACCAAGTCGTTGAAACTGGCCACCACCTATCAGGTGCCGCAGCTCAACGACCTGAAGCTGGGCGCGCAGATGCGCTGGCAGAACGCGATCAAGACGACGCTGACCGATGTCTATGATGGCGATGTTTACATGGGCGATGTGGTCGTTAAGCAGAAGAGCTATGCCGTGCTCGACCTGATGGCGGGTATCCGGGTGGTCGATCATCTGCGGGCGAGCGTGAACGTGAAGAATGTCACCAACACCAAATATCTGGGCAGCCTGATGTGGGGCCAGGCCTTCTACGCGGCGCCGCGCACGGCGGTGTTCACGCTGAGCGTCGACTATTGAGCAAGGCAGCCATTCTTCGCGCCCGTAGCGGCTGGCGTTATCGCGGCAATGTCGCGCTGCGCACGCTCGCGGGCACGGTGGGCGCCTATGCGGTTGCAGCGCTGGCGGCGATGCTGCTGGCCCGCACCCTGCCGATGGGCCGGCTGGAGGCGGTGACGGTGGCGACCATGTTATCCTATCTGTTCGCGCCAGCGGTCAGCGTCTGGGCCTTTCTGGCGCGCGGACCCTGGGTCGCTCTGGGCGGCGTGATAGTTCTTTCCGCACTGCTGGCCGGACTGGTCTGGACCAGCGGAGGCTTTGCATGAGTGGGGCATCGGCGATGGTGCGGGATGGCGTGCGGCAGGCGATGGCCTGGCTGCACGGCTGGACCGGGCTGCTGCTGGGCTATGTGCTGTTTGTCATGTGCCTGGCCGGGACGCTCAGCGTCTTCAAGCCGGAGATCGGCCGCTGGATGCGACCCGAGGTGACGGCGCAAGCGGACAGCAAGAGCGCGATCGTCGCGGCGACCGGCTGGCTGTCGAAACATGCGCCCGGTTCCACCGGCTGGTATCTGACCGCGCCTGACGGCCGGGCCAATACAGTCGAGGCATCCTATGACCAGGGCAGCGACTATCTGTATCGCGCGCTCGATCCGGTGACCGGTGCGCCGGTTGCGCGCGAGACGCTGGGCGGCGAATTCTTCTACCGCCTCCATTTCGAGCTGGAGATTCCCTATCCCTGGGGCCGGCTGCTCGCCTCGCTGGCGGCGATGGTCATGCTGGTGGCGCTGGTCACCGGCATCATCGCGCACAAGCGCATCTTCAAGGACTTCTTCACCTTCCGCCCGGCCAAGGGCCAGCGGTCCTGGCTCGACGGGCATAATGCGACCGGCGTGCTGGCCATGCCCTTCCACCTGATGATCACCTTCACCGGGCTGCTGACGCTGGCGTCGCTCAACATGCCCTGGCCGATCAGTGCCGGCTATGGTGACAAGGTGATGGAGATGTACGAGGCGCTGGCACCGGGTTCGGTGACCCGTCCGGCGGCCGGAAAGCCCGCGTCGCTGGCCCCGATCGCACCGATGCTGACGGCGGCCGAGCGCGCATTTGGCGGCGGCCATGTCGGCCGCGTCTATGTGTTCAATCCCGGTGATGCGGCATCGGTCGTCACCGTCTATCAGTCCGATGCCGACACGATCGGCTATATGCGGGGGCAGGCGAGTTTTGACGGGACCACGGGCCGGCTGCTCAAAAGCTGGGTCGAGCGGCGGCCGGCGATGCGGACCTATCAGGTCATCTATGGGCTACACATGGCGCGCTTCGCGCCGATGGCGACGCGCTGGCTCTATGTGCTGGGCGGGGCGATGCTGACACTGGCGATCTCGACCGGCATGGTGCTGTGGATCGCCAAGCGACGCGAGCGCCAGCCGCTCTCGATCGGCAATCGCATCCTCGAACGGCTGAATGTCGGCGTGATCATCGGCGTGCCGCTGGGCGCGGTGGCCTATTTCATCGCCAATCGCCTGTTGCCGATCGGCATGGCGGGGCGACCCGAAGCGGAAGTGTCCGTGGCCTTGTGGACGGCGGCGGCGGCCGTGCTGGCCGGGCTGACGCTGCGTCCGGCCATCGGCTGGCCGCTGATGATGGGCCTGCTCGCCTTTGCCTGCGTGCTGGCGGCGGTGCTTGGGCCGGTCTGGTCGACCGAACCGGTCCTTCTGGCCGGCAATCTTCTGTTCCTGGCCATGGCGGCCGCGCTGGCGCTGATCGTGCGTCGGCAGGTGCGGCGGCGCAATGCGCCGACTCCGGCGCGTCGACGGATGCGGGAGCAGCCGGCATGATCGTCGCGGGGCTGCTCTATATCGGTTTCTTCGCATTGGCGGCGGCGATGACGCGGCATGGACCGGCGCTGCTCGGCCCCTGGCAGCGCCATGGGCTGGCCCGGCATCTGCCGCTGCTCGGCTGGAGCGCGATTGCCCTGTCGCTGCTCGGCGCGATCCTGGCCGGTGCGGACGGGATCGGCGTCGTCACCTGGTGCGGGCTGCTGCCGCTGATGGCGGGGGCGGTGCTGCTGGCGCTGACCTATGGCCCCCGGCTGGCGCGTGGGGGACTGCTGGTGGCGCTGGCGCTGATGGTCGTCGGCGCGGTTTAGGCCGCCTTCATCTCGATACTGGCGATCAGCCCGCCATCGGGTGCATTGCGCAGCGCGACGATCGCGCCGAAACTGAGGCCCAGCGACCGCGCGATGGTGAGGCCGATGCCGGTGCCGTGCCGGCCGCCCGGCTGGCTGCTGGCGCCGCGGGTGAAGGGTTCGAACATCTGGTCCAGATCCTGCGGCGGGATGCCGGGACCATGGTCGCGTATCTCGATCGTTACATGGCCGGGCGTGCGCAGGCAGCTGATCTCGGCGCATCCGCCATATTTTACGGCATTGTCGACCAGATTGCTCATGCAGCGGGTCAGCGCATTGGGCTTGACCCGGACCGACGCGCCGCAGCCGGCGGCGAACTGGACGGGCGCGCCCAGTTCCTGCGCATCCTCGGCCATGCTGGCGAGCAGGGAGTCGAGATCGATCACCGACCATTCCTCATGCGTCTCGGTGCTGGCGGCAAGGTCCAGCCCTTCGCGCACCAGCCTCTGCATCGCCTCATGATCCTGCAGCAGGCGGGCGCGCAGTTCCTCATTCTCGACCAGTTCCAGCCGCAGCCGCAGCCGGGTGAGCGGGGTCTGGAGATCATGGCTGATCGCCGCCAGCAACTGGGTCCGTTCGGTGAAGCCGGCGCGGACGCGGCGCTGCATCAGGTTGAAGGTGGAGAGGGCGGCGCGCACCTCCTCCGGCCCGCGCTCGGGAATCTCCTCCGGGTCGCGGGAGACGGAAAAGGCCTCGGCGGCCTGGGACAGGCGGCGCAGCGGCTTGGCGGCGATCCGGCCGATCAGGATCGAGAGGCCGGCGGCCGAGAGCAGGATGACGACCAGATAGGCCGGGCTGAACAGCGAACTGGGCGGCCGGGCGAGGCGCGGGAAGGTAAGCGCCATGCCGCGGCGCTGGCCGGTCGCGTCGGTCATGCGCACGATCCAGCAATCGGGTCGGGGCGCATCGATCAGGCCGGCAGCCCGGCTGCGCCCGGCATCCTTGTCCGGGAAACAGAGGCCGAAGGGCACCTGTCCCGCCTCCGGCTGGGCGCGGGGGCCGAAACGCCGGGCGAGCGCGGCTTCGAGATCGGGATCGGGCTCGTTGATCGAGATGCCGTCAGGGGCGATGGAAGCGCCGACAATGCCGTGATTTTCCAGCATCTGCTGGACCCGCACCGGATCGCGGCGCAGCCGGTCGGCGACGTCGAAGGCGCTGGCCAGCACGCGCTGGCGGCGGACCCGTTCGAAATCATGGCGGCGGCCCTGTTCCGACACGGCGAGCGCCAGGATGGCCGAGAGCGAGATGCCGACGGTCAGCAGCACGAAGATATGCCCCGCCATCGAGCGGAAGAAATCCCGCACGCGCTGCACCGGCTGGCCGATCATTCGTAGCGCACCGGGCTGGCGAGGACATAGCCTTCGCCACGGACGGTCAGGATCAGGTCGGCGCCGCCGGTGGCGCCGGCCAGCTTCTGTCGCAGGCGGCTGACCTGCAGGTCGATGGTGCGGTCGAAGGCAGCGGTGGCGCGCCGTTCGGGCAGCAACGTCTCGCGCGCGAGCACGACATTGGGCTCCTCGATGAAGCGGGAGAGCAGGCGGAATTCGGCCGAGGACAGCATCACCAGCCGGTCGTCCGGGGCGATCAGCCGGCGTTGCAGCAGATCGAGCCGCCAGGGACCGAAGACGGCATAGCGGGACTGGTCGGCGGGTGCCGGCGCCTCGACGCGGGGGCGGCGCAGCAGGTTGCGGATACGCACCAGCAGTTCGCGCGGCTCGAACGGCTTGGTCAGATAATCGTCGGCGCCCAGTTCCAGCCCCAGCACCCGGTCGATCGCGCTGCCGCGCGCCGTCACCATGATGATCTGGATGCCCGATCCTTCGGCGCGCAGTTCGCGACACAGCGACAGGCCGTCGCCATCGGGCAGGTTGAGGTCGAGCACGATCAGGTCGACCGGCTGGTCGCGCAGTGCCTGGCGCAGTTCGGCGAGGTTGGATGCAGAGAGCAGGTCGTAATTTTCCTGCCGCAACTGATCGACGATCAGACCGCGGATATCGGCATCATCGTCGACGACGATGACGCTGTTGCGGCGGGGATCGGACAGGTCAGCCATGTTGCGCTTCTAGCGGCGGATATTGCAAAAGTCTGTGCCTCTACCGGGGATGATACAGGGCGATACAAAGCGATACGCGTCCGGATGTCACGCGACATGATGATGCGTCAGGATATCAACTTGGTCTAGCAGGATACCGCCCAAATCGCGATCAGGCGATCGTCGGCGCTGCCTGCCGGCGGTAACGATGTGAAGCCATGCCCATTTTCGCAGAGCTCCGGAGCCTCCGGGTCGCACCGATCGCACTATGCATCCTGATCACCGCTTGCGGACAGGAAAAGGCGCCAAAGAAAGGGCCTGTGGAAGTGGGCGTGGTGACGCTGGCGGCACAGAATGTGACCGTCTCGTCCGAATTGCCGGCGCGCACCGTGTCGACCATGCAGTCGGAAGTCCGGCCACAGATCACCGGCGTGATCCAGAAAAGGCTGTTCACCGAAGGATCGATGGTGACGGCCGGCCAGCCGCTCTACCAGATTGACGAACGGCTCTATCGCGCGTCGCGCGACGAGGCGCAGGCGGCGCTGGTGAGCGCGCAGGCGACGGCGGTGGCAGCGCAGGCCAAGGCGCAGCGCTATCGCGGCCTTGGCGATACCGAGGCGGTGAGCGCGCAGGACCGCGACGATGTGATCGCGACGGCGCGCCAGGCAGCGGCCGCCGTGGGCCAGGCGCGCGCCTCGCTCGACACCGCCAATGTGAACCTGACCTTCACCCAGGTGCGCGCACCGATCAGCGGCCGGATCGGCCGGACCCTCTTCACCCCCGGCGCGCTGGTGACCGCCAGCCAGACCGATCCGCTGACGACGATCCAGCAGCTTGACCCCATCTATGTCGACGTCACCCAGTCGAGCAGCCAGTTGCTGCAGCTGCGGCGATCGCTGGCGGCCGGCAAGACGCTGCCGGCCAGCGCGACGATCCGGCTGAAGCTGGACGATGGCAGCGAATATCCGCTGGAAGGGCGGATCGAATTTGCCGAGCCGATCGTCGATGTCGACAGCGGCACGGTGACGCTGCGCGCGCGCTTCCCCAATCCTGACGGCATGCTGCTGCCCGGCATGTTCGTGCGCGTCGTCGCGCCCCAGTCGGTCGTGCCCGGCGCGATCCTGGCGCCGCAGCAGGGCATTGCCCGCGATGCCAAGGGCAATGCGACCGCGCTGGTCGTGACCAAGGACAACAAGGTCGAGCGCCGCACCGTCACCGCCGCGCAGGCGATCGGCGACAAATGGCTGATCACCGCAGGCCTGAAGGCCGGCGACCGGCTGATCGTCGAGGGCACCGACAAGGTCCAGCCCGACGACAAGGTAAAGCCCGTCGCCGTCGCGGCGAAGAAGTAGGAGAGGCCCGGTGCTGAGCCGCTTTTTCATCGACCGGCCGATCTTTGCCTGGGTCATCGCCATCGGCATCATGCTGGCGGGCCTGGGCGGCATGCTGTCGCTGCCAGTCGCCCAGTATCCCGACATCGCGCCGCCAGGCGTCGGCATCAGCGCCACCTATCCGGGCGCGTCGGCCGAAACGGTCGAGACCAGTGTCACCCAGGTCATCGAACAGCAGCTGACCGGCATCGACGGCCTCATGTATTTCTCCTCCTCGTCGACATCGACGGGGCAGTCGCGCATCACCGTCACCTTCCAGAAGGGCACCGATCCCGACACCGCGCAGGTGCAGGTGCAGAACCGGGTGCAGCAGGCGCTGAGCCGCCTGCCCAGCGCCGTGCAGCAGCAGGGCCTGTCGGTCACCAAGCAGCAGACCGACTTCCTGATGCTGGTGGGTCTCTATGACGAGACCGACAATGCCACCCAGGCGGACATTGCCGACTATCTGGTCAATAATTTCCAGGATTCGATCGCCCGTATCGACGGCATCGGCGCGACCCAGATCTTCGGGTCGCAATATGCGATGCGCATCTGGCTGGACCCCTATAAGCTGGCCGCGGTCAAGCTGATGCCGTCGGACGTCGAAACCGCGATCAAGGCGCAGAATATCGAAGTGTCGGCCGGCCAGATCGGTGCCGATCCGGCACCGGCCAACCAGCAGATCAACGCCACCGTCACGGCGCGTGCGCGCCTGGAAACGCCGGACCAGTTCCGCAACATCGTGGTGAAGACGCAGAGCGACGGGTCGGTCGTCCACCTGTCCGACGTGGCCCGCGTCGAGCTGGGCAATGAAAGCTATACCACCAGTGCGCGCCTCAACGGCCATCCGGCATCGGGCATGGCGTTGCAGCTGGCGCCGGGCGCCGACGCGCTCAAGACCGCCGAACTGGTGAAGGCGCGCGTCGCCGAACTGGGCGGCAACCTGCCGCACGGCTACAAGATCGTCTATCCGCGCGACACCACGCCCTTCATCAAGCTGTCGGTCGAGGAAGTCGTGCAGACGCTGATCGAGGCGGTCGTGCTGGTCGTCATCGTGATGTTCGTCTTCCTGCAGAGCTGGCGCGCGACGCTGGTGCCCGCGATCGCGGTGCCGGTCGTGCTGCTCGGCACGTTCGGCGTCCTTGCCCTGTTCGGCTATTCGATCAACACGCTGACCCTGTTCGGCATGGTGCTGTCGATCGGCCTGCTGGTCGATGACGCGATCGTCGTGGTGGAAAATGTCGAGCGCATCATGGAGGAAGAGGGGCTGTCGCCCCGCGATGCCACGATCAAGTCGATGATGGAGATCGGCAGTGCGCTGGTCGGCATCGCGCTGGTGCTGTCGGCGGTGCTGCTGCCCATGGCCTTCTTCGGCGGATCGACCGGCGTCATCTATCGCCAATTCTCGATCACGATCGTGTCGTCGATGCTGTTGTCGGTCGTGGTCGCATTGATCCTGTCACCGGCCCTGTGCGCCACCATCCTGAAGCCGATCGACAAGGCGCATCGCGAGAAGGGCTGGTTCGGCAAGTTCAACCGCTGGTTCGAGCGGCTGACCAATGGCTATGTCCGCCGCACCCAGGGCGTGATCGGCAAGCGCGGCATCTTCTGGGGCCTTTATGTGGTGGTGCTGGGTATATTGGTCGTGCTGTTCATGCGCCTGCCCACCAGCTTCCTGCCGGTCGAGGATCAGGGCCAGGTGATGGTGCAGGTCACGCTGCCGTCCGGCGCCAAGTCGAGCCGCACCAATGCGGCGATCGACCAGGTGCAGAGCTATTTCCTGAATGACGAGAAGGATAATGTCGCCTTCGCCTTCATCATGACCGGCTTCAGTTTCCAGGGGCAGGGCGAGAATGTCGGCCAGGGCTTCATCAACCTGGCGCCATGGGACGATCGCAAGGGCAAGACGAACGAGGCCGGCACGATCGCCAACCGGGCGACCAAGCAGCTGGGCGCGATCCGCGATGCCAAGGTGCTGGCGATGACGCCTCCGGCGATCCGCGGCCTGGGCCAATCCAACGGCTTCACCTTCGAGCTGCTGAACAGCGGCGGCCTCAGCCGCGAGCGCTTCCTGGAGCTGCGCAACCAGCTGATCGCGTCTGCCCAGCAGGATCCGGTGCTGGCCGGGGTGCGTGCGGCCTCGCTGGAGGACACGCCGCAGCTCAAGATCGACATCGATACCGAGAAGCTGACCGTGCTGGGCCTGACCCAGGCCAATGTCGACGATGTGCTCAGCTCCGCCTGGGGCAGCACCTATGTCAACGACTTCGTCGATCGCGGCCGGGTGAAGCGCGTCTATATGCAGGCCGACGCCCCCTATCGCGCGTTGCCGAGCGATCTCGACAACTGGATGGTGCGGTCGAGCACGACCGGCGAGATGGTGCCCTTCTCCGCCTTTGCCACCAGCCATTGGGTGATGGGGCCGAGCAGCGTGCAGCGCTTCAACGGCCTGTCCTCCTTCGAGATCCAGGGCCAGTCGGCGCCGGGCGCCAGCTCGGGCGATGCGATGGACCGGATGGTGGCGCTGCAGAAGCAGCTGCCGGCCGGCACCAGCTATGCCTGGAGCGGCCTCAGCTATCAGGAGCAATTGTCCGGTGGGCAGGCGCCCCTGCTTTATGGTCTGTCGGTGCTGGTGGTCTTCCTCTGCCTCGCGGCCCTTTATGAAAGCTGGTCGATCCCGCTGTCGGTGCTGCTGGTCATTCCGCTCGGCCTGATCGGTGCGGTGCTGGCGGTGACGCTGCGCGGGCTCGAGAATAATATCTTCTTCCAGGTCGGCCTGCTGACCACCATGGGTCTGGCGGCGAAGAATGCGATCCTGATCGTCGAGTTTGCCGAACTGGCGCATCGCAATGGCCGCAATGCGCTGGAAGCGGCGCTGGAGGCGGCGCGGCTGCGCTTCCGTCCGATCCTGATGACCAGCCTGGCCTTCATCGCGGGCGTCATTCCGCTCGCCATCGCAACCGGCGCGGGCGCGCAGAGCCGCGTCGCGATCGGCACGGCGGTGGTCGGCGGCATGGTGACGGCGACGGTGCTGGCGATCTTCTACGTCCCGCTCTTCTTCGTCTCGATCGCCCGGCTGTTCGGCATGGACAAGAAGAAGCCGGGTGGCGAGCCGCCGGCCCAGGAACCGCCCGTGGACGGAGTGCCCGCATGACCCGCGCTGCATGGATGATGATGCCGCTGTCGGCGCTGGTGCTGGCCGGGTGCGACATGGCGCCCAAATATGTCCGGCCGCAAACGCCGGTGGCGCCGGCCTTCCCCACGGGTGAGGCCTATGCCCCGGTCAGTGCCGATCCTGCGGGCCTGCCCTGGACCGCGCTGATCGGTGACGCGCGGCTCAAGACCGTGATCGAGCGGGCGCTGGCCAATAATCGCGACCTGCGCGTGGCGCTGGCCAATGTCCAGTCGGCGCGGGCGCAGTACAAGGTCGAGCGGGCGGCGCAGGTGCCGACGATCACCGGCGATGCGGCAGCGAGATTCAGTCGCCAGAATGACAATCGGCAGAACAGCTATAGCGCCGATGTCGGCTTCAGCGCGTTCGAGATCGACCTGTTCGGCCGGGTCAAGAATCTGACCCGGTCGGCGCTGGAATCCTATCTGGCGACGCAGGAAGGCATGCGGTCGACCCGCATCACCCTGATTGCCGAGACGGCGAACGCCTATGCGACGATGGCGGCGGACCAGGAATTGCTGGCGCTGTCGCGCCAGACGCTGGCGAGCGCCGAGCGCAGCCTGAAACTGACGCAGACGCTCAACACATCGGGCCTCGCCGGCAAGCTGGACGTGCATCAGGCCGAAACCACGGTGGAGCAGGCGCGCTCCGACATCGAGGCGAATGTCACCCAGGTCGCGCAGGACCGCAACGCGCTGGAACTGCTGGTCGGCGCGCCAGTCGAGGATGCGTTGCTGCCGCAATCGCTCGACAGCCTGTTGCAGTCGACCGCGAAGGTGCCTGCCGGCCTCTTGTCCGACGTGCTGTTGCAGCGACCCGACGTACTGCAGGCGGAACATCAACTGAAAGCCGCCAATGCCGATATCGGCGCGGCGCGGGCGGCGATGTTCCCCAAGATCAGCCTGACCACGGCGATCGGCGTGGCCAGCTCGGCCCTATCCTCGCTGTTCAGCGATGGCGGCTTTGCCTGGTCGGCGGCACCATCGGCCAGCATGCCGATCTTCGGCGGGGCGGCGCGCGGCAATCTGGACTATAGCAAGGCGCAGCGCGACCTCTATGTCGCGCAATATGAGAAGGCGATCCAGACCGCCTTCCAGGAAGTGTCGGACGGGCTGGCGCGGGCCGGCACGATCGACCGGCAGCAGGCGGCGCAGCAGGCGCTGGTGACGGCGAACCAGCGCTATTATGCGCTGGCGGACCAGCGCTATCGGGCGGGCATCGACACCTTCCTCAATTCGCTGACCAGCCAGCGTTCGCTCTACAGCGCCCAGCAGTCGGCGATCGCGACTGAGCTGGCGGCGGTGCAGAATCGCATCCTGCTCTACCGGGTGATCGGCGCCGACCAATAGGCGCCGATCCGCCCTCTTCTCCCGCTTTTCCATGCCCGCGAATCCTGTTATTCTGCGCGCATAAAGAAGAAGGAGAGGGCCATGGCATTTCTGGCTCGGTGTCTGGACTGGCTGTGCGGTATCTGTGCATCCGCCGCGCAGGATGAGTGCGTCATCAACCAGCTGATCTCCAGCGTGACGCGATCCCGACATACGCCCTGATCTCTTCGCAGCCGCAACATAGTTCTTCACCTGCGCGCGCCGCCGTGTAGACTGGCGCTGCGGCATGATGCGCCGCAGGCTTGGGACATGGGGTGGCGCAAATGGCTCCCGACAGTCGTGATGCAGGCGATCGGCCCTGGTGGAAGGGCGCGGTCCTCTATCAAATCTATCCCCGCAGCTTTCAGGATTCGAACGGCGATGGCATTGGCGACCTGCCGGGCATCACCGCGCGGCTGGAGCATGTCGCCCGGCTGGGCGTGGACGCGATCTGGATTTCGCCCTTCTTCCCCTCGCCGATGCGCGATTTCGGCTATGACATCGCTGATTATTGCGGGGTGGACCCGATCTTCGGCACGCTCGCCGATTTCGACGCGCTGGTGGCGCGCGCGCATGAACTCGGGATCAAGGTCACGATCGACCAGGTCTATGCCCATAGTTCCGACCTCCATCCCTGGTTCGCGCAGAGCCGGCAGGACCGGGACAATGACAAGGCGGACTGGTTCGTCTGGGCCGACCCCAGGGCGGACGGCACCCCGCCCAACAACTGGCAGTCGGTGTTCGGCGGCCCGGCCTGGACCTGGGACGCGCGGCGGCGGCAATATTATATGCACCAGTTCCTGACCAGCCAGCCGCAGCTCAACGTCCATAATGTCGCGGTGCAGGATGCGCTGCTGGGCGCGATGCAATTCTGGCTGGACCGCGGCGTCGACGGCTTTCGCCTCGATGCGCTCAACCATGCGATGCACGACCCGGAATTGCGCGACAATCCACCCGCGCCCGAGGGGGAAGGGCCGCGCACCCGGCCGTTCGACTATCAGATTCGCCGCTACAGCCAGTCGCATCCCGGCGTGGTCGATTTCGTCGCGCGCATCCGCGACCTCACCGATCGCTATGGCGCGGTCTTCACCGTGGCGGAGGTAGGCGGCGACCTCGCCGAGCAGGAGATGAAGGCCTATACGGCGGGCGAGGATCACCTCAACAGCGCCTATGGTTTCAACTTCCTCTATGCTCCGGCGCTGACGCCGGGCCTGATCGCCGATACGCTGGCGCGCTGGCCGGATGAGCCGGGCATGGGCTGGCCCAGTTGGGCGTTCGAGAATCATGATGCGCCGCGCGCCTTGTCGCGCTGGTGTGCGCCGGAGGATCAGCCCGCCTTCGCCCGGCTCAAGATGCTGCTGCTGATGGCACTGCGCGGCAATGTCATCCTCTATCAGGGCGAGGAACTGGGCATCACCCAGGTCGATATCCCGTTCGAGAAATTGCAGGACCCCGAGGCGATCGCCAACTGGCCGCTGACCCTGTCGCGCGACGGCGCACGCACGCCGCTGCCCTGGTCGGTCGATGCGGCGGAGGCCGGCTTCACCGATGGCGAGCCCTGGCTGCCATTGGGCGCAGAGAATGTCGCGCGAGCGGTGGCGGCGCAGGATGGCGATTCGGCTTCGCTGCTGCACTTCACCCGCGCGATGATCGCGCTGCGCAAGGCCAATCCGGCGATGCGCCATGGGCGCCTGGATATCATGCGCGCCGACGACCAGTGCCTGGCCTTCCGCCGGGTGGCAGAGGATCAGGCGCTGACCTGCATCTTCAACCTGTCGCCGACCCTCGCGCCCTGGCCGCAGGAAGTGGAAGGGCGCGGCGCGATCATCGCGGCGATCGGCGATGCGGCGTCGGGGATGGCATTGCCGCCCTATGCGGCGCTGCTGCTGGCGCAGGATTAGGTCAGCCTACCGGCGCGAGTTTCGGCGTGACGAGGCCGGCGAGGCGGCGTTGGATAATCGCGGTGGCGTCCTCGACGATGCGGGTGATGAGATCCTGACAGGTCGGGATGTCGTGGATCAGGCCCTGAATTTGCCCGGCCCAGATCAGCCCCGCGTCGAGATCGCCGGTTTCGAGTGCGACCCGGCCCTTGGCGCCCGACACCAGCGGCTGGATGTCGGGGAAGACCGATCCTTCGCGCAGCGAGATTTCGACCACCTCGTCCGACACGCTGTTCTTGGCGACGCGACCCGTATTCTTGAATTTGCGGAAGATGAGGTTGGTGCCGCGCTCGTCATTGTCGACCAGGAACTGCTTCACATTCTGGTGGATCGGCGCTTCGACCGTGGCGCAGAAGCGGGTGCCCATGTTAATGCCTTCCGCGCCCAGCGCCAGCGCGGCGGCGAGGCCGCGGCCGTCGCCAAAGCCGCCGCTGGCGATCATCGGGATGCTGAGCTTGTCGGCCGCCGCCGGGATCAGGATGAGGCCGGGAATATCGTCCTCGCCGGGATGGCCGGCGCATTCGAAGCCGTCGATCGAGATGGCGTCGACGCCCATCCGCTCGGCCGAGAGGGCATGGCGGACGGCGGTGCATTTATGGACGACGATGATGCCATGCGCCTTGAAATCATCGACATGTTCCTGCGGCTTGTGGCCGGCGGTCTCGACGATCTTGACGCCGCTGTCGATGATTGCCTGGCGATATTCCGCATAGGGCGGCGGATTGACCGAGGGCAGGATGGTGAGGTTCACGCCGAAGGGCTTGTCGGTCATCGTGCGGCAGCGGTCGATCTCGCGACGCAGATCGTCGGGCGTCGGCTGGGTGAGGGCGGTGAGGATGCCCAGGCCCCCGGCATTGGAGACGGCGGCGGCCAGTTCGGCGCGGCCGACCCACATCATGCCGCCCTGCACGATCGGATGCTCGATGCCGCACAATTCGGTGAAACGCGTCTTCAAAGCCATCACAGTGCCTCCACGATCGTCACATTGGCGATGCCGCCGCCTTCGCACATGGTCTGCAGGCCATAGCGCTTGCCCCGTGCCTTGAGCGCATGGACGAGCGTGCTCATCAGCTTGGTGCCCGATGCGCCGAGCGGATGGCCGAGCGCGATCGCGCCACCATGGACGTTGAGTTTGGCCGGATCGGCACCGATCGCCTTGAGCCAGGCCATGGGGATGGAGGCGAAGGCCTCGTTCACCTCGAACAGGTCGATATCGTCGAGTTTGAGGCCCGAGCGTTCGAACGCCTTGCGGGTCGCGGGGATCGGCTCCTCCAGCATGATGACCGGATCGCCCGCCGTGACGGTCAGGTTGACGATGCGGGCGAGCGGGGTGAGGCCGAAGCGCTTGATCGCCGCTTCGCTCGCCACCAGCACGCCCGATGCGCCGTCGGTCATCTGGCTGGCATTGGCGGCGGTGATGGTGCCGCCTTCCTCCAGCGTCTTGACGCTGGCCATCGCCTCCATCGTGCCGCCGCGGCGCACGCCGTCGTCGGTGTCGAAAATCCCGTCGGGCGTCAGGACGGGAACGATCTCCGCCTTGAAGGCGCCGCTGTCGATCGCGGCCGCCGCCTTGGCATGGCTGGCCAGCGCATAGGCGTCCATATCCTCGCGGGTGAAGCCATATTTGTTGGCGATCGCCTGTGCGCCATGGAACTGGCTGAATTCGGCGACGCCATAGCGTTTCTGGATGCTTTTGGGCCAGGGGCCATCGCCCAGGCCGGCGGCGGCATGGAGCTGGAAGTTGGAGCCCATCGGCACGCGGGTCATGCTTTCGGCGCCCGCCGCAATTACCAGATCCTGGGTGCCGGACATGATCGCCTGCGCCGCGAAATGCAGCGCCTGCTGCGAGGAGCCGCATTGCCGGTCGATCGTCACGGCCGGCACGCTGTCGGGCAGCTTGGAGGCGAGGACGAGGTTTCGGCCGAAGGCGAAGCTTTGTTCGCCCGCCTGGCTGACGCAGCCGACGATCACATCCTCGATGGCGGCGGGATCGATGCCGGTGCGGTCGACCAGCGCGTTGAGAATGGTGGCGCCCAGATCGGCGGGATGAACGTCGATCAGCCCGCCCTTGCGGGCGCGGCCGCCGGCGGTGCGGACGGCATCGACAATATAGGCCTCGGCCATGGGTCAGGCTCCTCTGAAATTGGGGGGACGCTTGGCGAGCAGGGCGGCAAGCCCTTCCTGCGCCTCACCGGCGCCGGCGATCGCCATCGATCGGAGTTCGCGGTCGAGCTGGGTCTCGAAGCCGGTGTCGAAACTGTCGTGCAGCAGGGGGCGGGCGGCGCCATAGGCCGCCGTCGGCGCATCGGCGAGGCGGGTGGCGAGCGCCAGCCCCTCGGCCTCCAGCGCGTCGTCGTCGACCAGTCGGGTGACGAGGCCGATCGCTTCGGCCTCCTCGCTTTTGATGCGGCGGTTGGTGAGGATGATCTCCTGCGCGCGGCGCAGGCCAACGAGGCGCGGCAGTAGCCAGCTGAGCCCGCCATCGGCGGTCAGGCCGATCGCGCCATAGGCGGCGGTATAATGGGCCGAGCGGGCGGACAGCACGACATCGCCCAATATGGCGAGACTGAAGCCGGCGCCCGCCGCCGGACCGTTGACCAAAGTCACCAGCGGCTTGGCCATGCGGGCGAGGCGGGTGACGGCGGCGTGGAAGGTGGCGATGAGTTCGGTGAGGACGGTGGGCAGTTGCGCGCCCGCGCCGCCCATCAACGCGACATCGCCGCCGGCGCAGAACAGCTTGCCACTGCCGGTGAGGAGGACGCAGCGGACCGCCGCATCGCCCTCGCACCGGATCGCGGCGTCGAGCAGCGCACGGGCGAGCGGCAGGTCGATCGCATTGCCGACCGCCGGGCGATCCAGCGTGATCCGGGCGATGCCGTCGGCGATCGCCAGCGTCACGCCGCTGCCCGACCCGCTCATCAGCGCGGCGCCATGCGGATGGCGCCGTCGAGGCGGATCACCTCGCCATTCAGCATCGGGTTGCGGACGATCGATTCGACCAGCTGGGCATATTCGGCCGGCTTGCCGAGGCGGCTGGGATGGGGCACCTGCGCGCCCAGCGCATCCTGCACATGCTGGGGGAAGGCCTCCAGCATCGGCGTCAGGAAGATGCCCGGTGCAATCGTCATGACGCGGATCTTGTGCTGGGCGAGATCACGGGCGATCGGCAGGGTCATGCCGACCACGCCGCCCTTCGACGCGGAATAGGCGGCCTGGCCGATCTGGCCGTCATAGGCCGCGACAGAGGCGGTGTTGACGATGACGCCCCGCTCGCCATCAATCTCCTCGGCCGCTGCCGCGCGGGCCGCGAATTTGGAGATCATGTTGAAGGTGCCGATCAGGTTGACGGTCACCGTCTTGGCGAAGCTGTCGAGCGGGTGGGGCAGATTTTCCTTGCCCACCGTCTTCACGGCCGGGGCGATGCCGGCGCAATTGACCAGGATGCGGGCCGTGCCATGGGCGGCTTCGGCCGCGTCGAGCCCGGCGGTGACGCTGGCATCGTCGGCGACATTGACGCCAACATAAAGCCCGCCGATTTCGGCCGCGACTGCCTTGCCGGCTTCCTCATTGAGGTCGAAGATTGCGACCTTGGCACCCTGCGCCGCGAGCATGGTGGCGGTGGCGCGGCCGAGGCCGGAGGCGCCACCGGTGACGATGGCGGCCAGTCCCTTGATATCCATTATCTGTCCTCTCCCGGCAGAATTATACGAGTTCGACGGCCATGGCGGTGGCTTCGCCGCCGCCGATGCAGAGGCTGGCGACGCCGCGCTTGAGGCCGCGGGTTTCCAGCGCGCCGAGCAGGGTGGCGACGATGCGCGCGCCCGATGCGCCGATCGGATGGCCGAGCGCGGTGGCGCCGCCATTGACGTTGAGCTTGTCGGCCGGAATGCCCAGTTCCTTGGCGGCGATCATCGCGACCACGGCAAAGGCTTCGTTTACCTCGAACAGGTCGACATCCTCGACCGACCAGCCGGCCTTGGCCAGCAGCTTGCGCATCGCAGGCACCGGCGCGGTGGTGAACTTGGCGGGCTCATGGGCATGGGCGGCGGTGGCGACGACCTTCGCCACGATCTTCAGGCCCTGCTTTTCCGCGACGCTCTGGCGGGTCATCACCAGCGCGGCGGCGCCATCCGAAATGGATGAGGCATTGGCGGCGGTGATGGTGCCATCCTTGACGAAGGCAGGCTTGAGGCCGGGAATCTTTTCCGGCCGGGCCTTGCCGGGCTGTTCGTCGGTGTCGATGACGGTGTCGCCGCCCCGGCCCGATACGGTGACCGGCGTGATCTCGCGGACGAAGGCGCCGCTGCCGATCGCCGCATTGGCGCGGTCGAGCGAGCGGATGGCATAATCATCCTGATCGGTGCGGGTGAACTGATAGTCGCGCACGGCCTCTTCGGCGAAGACGCCCATCGCCTTGCCGGGTTCATAGGCATCCTCCAGCCCGTCCATCATCATCGTGTCGATGATGCGGTCATGGCCGATGCGGGCGCCGCCGCGATGCTTGGGCAGGGCATAGGGGGCGTTGGTCATGCTCTCCATGCCACCGGCGATGACGATGTCGGCCGCGCCCGATGCCAGCGCCTCATGCGCCATGATCGCCGCCTGCATGCCCGATCCGCACATCTTGTTGACGGTCGTCGCCTCGGTATTGAGGCCAAGGCCCGCGCCCAGCGCCGCCTGGCGCGCGGGCGCCTGGCCCAGGCCGGCGGGCAGCACGCAGCCCATATAGATGCGATCGATGGCGTCCGTAGCGACGCCGGCGCGCTCGACCGCGGCCTTGACCGCCGTCGCGCCAAGGTCCGTGGCCTTGACGGCCGAGAGCGCGCCCTGGAACCCGCCCATGGGGGTGCGGGCATAGCTCGCAATGACTACCGGATCGTCCTGCATCGAAATACTCCTTCAAAGGCTGCGCGCAATGACCATGCGCTGGATGTCCGACGTGCCCTCGTAAATCTGGCACACGCGGACATCGCGGTAGATTTTCGCGATTCCGAATTCTTCAAGATAGCCATAGCCACCCAGCGTCTGCATCGCGCCGGATACCACCGCCTCGGCGGCTTCCGACGCGAACAGCTTGGCCATCGACGCCTGGGTCAGGGCCGGCTGGCCGCTGTCCTTCATCGCGGCGGCGGACAGGACGAGCTGGCGCGCGGCCTCCAGCCGGGTGGCGAGGTCGGCGAGGCGGAAGCCGACCGCCTGATGCTCGATGATCGCCTTGCCAAAACTCTTGCGGTCCTTGGCATAGGCGACGGCAATCTCCAGCGCGGCCTGCGCCATGCCGACGCACTGGGCGGCGATGCCGATGCGGCCGGTCTCCAGATTGGCCAAAGCGATGCGATAGCCCTGGCCCGGCTGGCCGATCAGCAGGTCATCTTCGACGAACATATCCTCGAACCGCAGCGCGCAGGTGTCCGACGCGCCCTGGCCCATCTTGTGTTCGACCTTGTCGACCGCATAGCCGGGGCGGTCGGTTGGCACGATGAAGGCGGACAGGCCCTTCTTGCCGGCGTCGGGATCGGTGACGGCGATGATCATCACCAGCCCGCCAATCTTGCCGGAGGTGATGAACTGCTTGGCACCGGTGATGCGCCAGCCGCCATCGACCTTGACCGCGCGGGTGCGCACGGCCGATGCGTCGGAGCCGGCGTCGCTTTCGGTGAGGGCGAAGGCGCCGATGGTGCGGCCGCCGATCAGATCGGGCAGGAAGCGGGCCTTCTGCGCCTCGCTGCCATCCTTGAGCAGGCCGGAGACGAGGATCGAATTCTGGATCGAGACGATGGTGGAGAGCGCGCCGTCGGCGGCGGCCAGTTCCATCAGTGCGAGGGCATAGGAAACCGAATCCGCCTCCGCGCCGCCATAGGCTTCGGGCGCGGTCATGCCCCAGAGGCCAAGGCCCGCCATCTCCTCGAACAGCGAACGGGGATAGCCGCCCTCCGCCTCGAACCGGGCCGAATGCGGGCGGATCGTCGCCTGGGCGAAATCCCGGACGGTGTCGCGAATCGCGCTCTGGATTTCGGTCAGCATAAACCCTTGCGTCTCTCCTATACTCATGAGTAGGTTGCGCCTGTTGCGATTTCTTGTCAACAGGCGGCATGGAGGAACAGCGAGTGTCGGCGAAAAGCGCAGTGGCGATCCCGTCTCCCTTCCGCACGCGGGAGGAGAAGGCGCGCGAGCGGGAGGAAAAGCGCGAGGCGGTGCTGCGCGCGGCGGTGCGCATGTTCAACGCGCGCGGTTTCCATGCGACCTCGCTGGACGATGTCGCCGCTAGCCTGGGGATCAGCAAGCCGACCATCTATCATTATCTGGGCAACAAGGAGCAGGTGCTGATCGAATGCGTCACCCGCGGCCTGGAAATGCTGCGCGCGGCAGCCGATGAGGCGCGCGCGGGGGAAGGCAATGGCCTGGCCCGGCTCGGCTATTTCCTGCGCCGCTATGGTGCGGTGATCATGGATGATTTTGGCGCCTGCGTGGTGCGGACGGGCGACGAATGCCTGTCGGCCGAGGGCGCGATCCTGTTCCGGTCGCGCAAGCGCGACATCGACCTGGCCATGCGCGGGCTGATCGCCGACGCGGTGGCGGACGGGTCGATCGCTCCGGTCGACGTGAAGCTGGCGGCCTTCACCCTGGCCGGCGCGCTTAACTGGTCGGCGCGCTGGCGCGACCCCGCTGGCGCGATGAGCGCCGAGGCGATCGCGGCGGCGCAGGTCGACCTGCTGATCGCGGGGCTCGCCCCGCGCGGCTGAGGCTGCCCGCTTCTCTCCTGTCCGAATTGGTCAAGCGACGCGCCATGGCGCACGCCTATGACCGGCCCATGGACAGACAGCCCGCCATGACGGGCGGGAAGGAGAGGGCCGGATGGAGAATGGTGCCACGCCATTGCAGGCGATGCTGGACCGGGAGGCGATCCGCGATTGCCTCGCGCGGCTGGCGCGGGGTGAGGACCGGCGCGACGCCGACCTGATCCGGGCCTGTTGCTGGCCCGACGGCAGCACCGACTATGGCGTGTTCGCCGGCGATTTCGATGCCTATCTTGCCTGGGTGGTGCCCGGCGCCGACGCGATCCTCTGCACCCAGCATCTGCTGGGACAGGGCGTCATCGACCTGGCGGGCGACACGGCGCGGGTCGAGACGCAGGTCCAATCCTATCATCGCATCGACATGGGCGAGGCGCAGCGCGACGTCATGATCGGCGGCCGCTATCTCGACCTTTTCGAACGGCGCGAGGGCCAGTGGCGGATCGCGCGGCGGACCATGCTCTATGATTGGGTGCAGGATATCGGCGTCTCAGCCGACTGGAGCCAGGGCGTCATGGGCATGGCGTTCAGCGCGCCGCATTTCACCGGCCGCGCGAACGGCGATCACAGCGTGCGCTTCTTTGCGCGCGAAACCGACTGAGGGAGAGGATCATGAAACCGCTGGACGGCAAGGTCGCGATCGTCACCGGCGCGAGCCGGGGCATCGGCAAGGGCATGGCGCTGGCGCTCGCCGAGCAGGGGGCGACCGTCTATGTCACCGGGCGCACGGTCAATGCGGGCGACCATGAACTGCCGGGCACGGTCGGCGAGACGGCGGCGCAGTGCGATGCGCGCGGCGGCCGGGGCATTGCGGTGCAGGTCGACCATGGCGACGACGCGCAGGTGGCGGCCCTGTTCGACCAGGTCCGGCGCGAGCAGGGGCGGCTCGACCTGCTGGTCAACAACGCCTTTGCGATCCCCGAGGATCTGACCGTACCGGGCAGCTTCTGGGAAAAGCCGCTGTCCAACTGGGACATGGTCGATGTCGGCGTCCGTTCCAACTTCGTCGCTGCGCGCCATGCCGCGCAGATGATGGTGCCGCAGGGATCGGGGCTGATCGTGGCGATATCGGGCTATGTCGGCGTGACCTATACCTATGGCGTGGTGTTCGGCACTGCCAAGTCGGCGGTCGACCGCATGGCGCGCGACATGGCGATCGAGTTGCAGCCCCATGGCGTCGCCTCGCTCTCGCTATGGCAGGGGCTGACCATGACCGAGCGGGCACAGCGCAACATTGCCGCCAATCCGGCGATGAAGGCGCTGACCGTCACCAATCCGCTGGTCGGCTGCTCGCCCGAATTTCCCGGCCGGGTGATCGCCGCGTTGTTGGCCGATCCGGCGATCATGGCGCGATCGGGTGGCACCTTCATCACCGCGGAGCTGGCGCAGGCTTATGGCATCACCGATGTCGACGGGAAGACCATCCCGTCGCTGCGGGCCGAGCGCGGCGCACCGATCTGGCAACCGATCGCCCCGCGGACGGAGGCATAGGATGGCCGCGGATCGCCAGGCGCGGATCGATGCGCTGCTCGACCGGCAGGATATTGTCGACTGCCTGACCCGGTTCAGCCGGGGCATGGACCGGTTCGACCGCAACCTGTTCCTGTCGGCCTTTCATGATGATGCCACGGTCGCGGCGGGCAGCTTCGTCGGCGCGCCCGATGCGCTTTATGCCTGGGCCAGTGCCCTGCACGAGGGCGGGCAGGTGGCGACCCATCATAATCTGCTCAACATGACGATCGATATCGACGGCGACAGCGCCCATGCCGAAACCTATTATCTGTTCGTCGGCCGCAACCGGGACGAGAGCAACTGGATCGCCGGGGGCCGCTATCTCGACCGGCTGGAACGGCGCGATGGCCAGTGGAAGATTGTGCTGCGCACCAACATGATCGAATGGTCCGGGCTGGTGCCGACGCTGCCGCTCCCCTTTGGCGACATAGCGGACCTGCATGCCAATGGCGCGCCGGCACGGGACGCGAGCGATCCTTCCTATCAGCGGCCGCTGGCCAACCGGCGGGCGCTGCATATTCCCCAATAGCGCGCATCGCGGGGTCGATCCTTGGGCGGGGACATTCTGTCCACGTTGACGCCGCCTGCCGCGCATCCCACCTTCGCATCGAAATGGGGCCATGCTGCGTTGGACGCAGCGACGGGCGCGCCCCGTGCCCGCTGCCCTACCTCCTGCCGAAGAAGGTGATCCGATGACCATAGCCCTTGCCGACCCCAGCCTGCTGCGCGAACAATGCTATGTCGACGGCCAGTGGATCGGCACCGCCAGCATCGACGTGACCGATCCCGCGACGGACGAGCGGCTGGCCGGCATTCCCGCGATCGACGAGGCGGGGACGCGCGCGGCGATCGAGGCGGCCGAGGCGGCACTGCCAGAGTGGAAGGCGAAGACGGCGGGCGAGCGGTCGCGCATATTGCGCCGCTGGTTCGAGCTGCTGATCGAACATCAGGATGACCTGGCCATGATCCTGACCCGCGAGCAGGGCAAGGCGCTGACCGAGGCCAAGGGCGAGATCGCCTATGCCGCCAGCTTCATCGAATGGTTCGGCGAAGAGGCCAAGCGCATCTATGGCGAGATCATTCCCAGCCATCGCGCCGACAGCCGCATCGTCGTCATCAAACAGCCGGTCGGTGTGGTTGCGGCAATCACGCCGTGGAATTTCCCCGCCGCGATGATCACGCGCAAGGCGGCGCCGGCGCTGGCGGCAGGCTGCACCATGGTCTTGAAGCCCGCGACCCAGACGCCGCTGACCGCGCTGGCGCTGGCCGTGCTGGCCGAGCGCGCGGGCGTGCCCAAGGGCGTGTTCAACGTCGTCACCGGATCGTCGCGGGTGATCGGCGCGGAACTCACCGGCAACCCGCTGGTGCGCAAGCTGAGCTTCACCGGATCGACCGAGGTCGGCAAGACGCTGATGGCGCAATGCGCGCCGACGATGAAGAAGCTGTCGATGGAACTGGGCGGCAATGCGCCCTTCATCGTCTTTGCCGACGCCGATCTGGATGCTGCGGTCGAAGGCGCGATCGCGTCCAAATATCGGAACAGCGGCCAGACCTGCGTCTGCGTCAACCGCATCCTGGTGCAGCGTGACGTCGCGCCGGCCTTTGCCGAGAAGCTGAAGGCGGCCGTCGCGAAGCTCAAGGTCGGGCCGGGCACGCAAGCCGGCGTGACCCAGGGGCCGCTGATCGACGAGAAGGCGGTCGAGAAGGTCGAGGAACATGTCGCCGACGCGCTGGCCAAGGGCGGCACGCTGGTGAGTGGCGGGCATCGCCACAAGCTGGGCCACAGTTTCTTCGAGCCGACCATCATCAGCGGCTGCACGCCGGAGATGAAGCTGGCCGACGAGGAAACGTTCGGGCCGCTCGCCGCGCTGTTCCTGTTCGACACGGAAGAGGAAGCGGTCGCGCTGGCCAACGCCACCGAGGTCGGCCTGTCGGGCTATTTCTACACCCGTGACCTGTCGCGCGCCTGGCGCGTGGGCGAGGCGCTGGAGGTCGGCATGGTCGGCATCAATACCGGCCTGATTTCGACCGAGGTCGCGCCGTTTGGCGGCATCAAGGAATCGGGCATGGGCCGCGAAGGATCGCGCCATGGCATCGAGGACTATGTCGAGATCAAATATCTGTGCATGTCCGGGATCTGACGCAGACTATCGAAAGGGGATGATGATGGCGGGAGTGGTGGCGGTAACCGGTGCGGCCGGTGCGCTGGGCCGGGCGGCGGTGCAGGTGCTGCGCGCGGCCGGCTGGACGGTGGCGGGTATCGACCTGGGCGATGTGCCGGCCGATGGCGTCGACCTGGCGCTGGGCGGCATTGACCTGTCCGACGAGCAGGCGGTGGCCGGCGCGGCGGCGAAGATCGGCGAAGCGCTGGGCGGCCTCGACGGGCTGGTCAATATCGCCGGCGGCTTCAGCTGGGAGACGGTGGAGGATGGCTCGGTCGCCACCTGGGACCGGCTCTATGGCATGAATGTCCGCACCACGCTGATCGCGACTCGCGCCTTGTTGCCGCTGTTGCGCGATGGCGGCGGGGCGATCGTCAATATCGGCGCTGCGGCGTCGGGGAAGGCGGCGGCCGGCATGGGCGCCTATGCCGCGTCCAAGGCGGGCGTCGCGCGCCTGACCGAGGCGCTGGCCGAAGAACTGAAGGATGCGGGCGTGCGGGTGAATGCGGTGTTGCCCAGCATCATCGACACGCCGGCCAACCGCGCCGACATGCCCGACGCGGATGCCAGCCGCTGGGTCTCGCCCGAGGCGCTGGGCGGGGTGATCGCCTTCCTGCTGTCGCCCGCCGCCGCGCCGATCACCGGCGCGCTGATTCCGGTCACCGGCCGGGTCTGATCGCGATCGACCGGTTGCCGTTGCAAGGCGCGCAACCGGTCGATGGCGTTTCGTGCAACTGGCCTTGGCGCCTTTGCATTTGCGAAAAAAGCCGGGGAGGACCAGATGAACCTCGATGCTGCGACGCAGCAATATTCTTGTCCGAGGTTCTTATGTTTTCGCTCATCTCGCTCTATTTCGCCTATCGCCGGGACGTCGTCACCGCCGAGCGTTATATCGCCGCGCTGACCCCCGCTACCGAGCCGGTTTCGGCCGACGTCGTGACCTTCCCGGTCGCCAAGGAAGAAAAGCTGGCCCGCGCCGCCTGATCGGCGCGCCAGCTGACGACTGACTACCTCTCCCGCTGACTGCCCATTTTCGGGGCAGCGCCGCGGCCAGAAGGCCGCCAAGGGATCGCCACAGCGCTAACAGCGCCGGCCCGCCGCTCCGCCATTGCAAGTCAACATATGTGTTGATTAACAAAATGGCGAGAACAGCGATCCCCAGGAGAGGTCATGACCTGCAAGCCGACGCAGACGCCTGCGGCTGACACATTCGATATCCCGACCCTGCGCGAGAAATATCGCGCCGAGCGCGACAAGCGGATGCGCGCCGACCGGGAAGGCCAATATCAGCCGACCACCGACGATACGACGCACAGCTATGACGTCGACCCGCATATGCCGGTCGTCGCCCGTGACCCGATCGTCGAGGAACTGGATGTCGTGGTGCTGGGCGCGGGCTTTGCTGGCCTGCTCGCCGGCTATCACCTGACCAAACAGGGCGTCACCAATTTCCGCAACATCGACCATGGCGGCGATTTCGGCGGCGTCTGGTACTGGAATCGCTATCCCGGCATCCAGTGCGATAATGACGCCTATTGCTATCTGCCGCTGCTGGAAGAAACCGGCTTCATGCCGTCGAAGAAATTCGCCGACGGCGCGGAGATCCAGGCCTATTGCCGCCAGATCGCCGAAAGCTTCGGTTTCGCTGACAAGGCGCTGTTCCACACCCTCATCACCTCGCTGAAATGGGACGAGACGATCCAGCGCTGGCGCGTCGGCACCAGCCGGGGCGACGAACTGCTGGCTCGCTTCGTGGTGATGGGCTGCGGCGTGCTCAACATGCCCAAGCTGCCCGGCATCGCCGGCATCAACAGCTTCAAGGGCAAGATCTTCCACACCGCCCGCTGGGACTATGATTATAGCGGCGGCAGCTACGCCAATCCGGTGCTCGACAAACTGGCCGACAAGCGCGTCGCCATCATCGGCACCGGCGCGACCGCGATCCAGGCGGTGCCCTATCTCGGCCGCTACGCCAAGCAGCTCTATGTCATCCAGCGCACGCCATCGACCGTGGACGAGCGGCCCAATCCGGCGACGGATGCCGACTGGGCGGCATCGCTCCAGCCCGGTTGGCAGGCCGATCGCCAGGCCAATTTCCACCGCGCCGCAATGGAGTCCTTTGCGCCGGGCGAGCCGGATCTGATCTGCGACATCTGGACCGAGATCGCCCGCAACCTGTCGGCCGAACTGGAAGCCGAGGGCTGGCCGGAAATGTCGATCGAGCAGTTCATGGCCAAGCGCGAGGTGGTCGATTATCGCGTGATGGAGCGGCTGCGCGCCCGCGTCGACGAGATGGTCGAGGACAAGGCGACGGCCGAGGCCTTGAAGCCCTGGTATCGCTTCCTGTGCAAGCGGCCGCTGTCGAGCAACGAGTTTTACCCGACCTTCAACCGGCCCAATGTCACGCTGATCGACGTTGCCGACAGCAAGGGGCTGGAGAAGATCACCGAGAAGGGCTTCGTGTCGGGCGGCGTCGAATATGAGGTCGACTGCATCATCTTCGCCAGCGGTTTCGAGGTGACGAGCGAGCTGAAGCGCCGCTGGGGCATCGATGCGGTGGAGGGGCGCGATGGCCTGTCCATCTACGATCATTGGGCCAATGGCCCGCGTACCCTGCACGGCACCATGACCCATGGTTTCCCCAACCAGTTCTTCATCGGCTATATCCAGGGCGGCCTCAACGCCAGCGTGACCGAACAGTTCGGCCGCCAGGCGGAGCATATCGCCCATATCATCCATGCGGTGATGGATAAGGGCGCCAAGGTGGTCGAGACCACCCTGCAGGGGCAGGAGGATTATGTCCGCCATTTCGAGGAAATGGAAATCGACATGACCGCCTTCCAGCAGGAATGCACCCCCAGCTATTTCACCAATGAGGGCCAGGTGAAGGCGCCCTGGGCGCTGTTCCGCAGCTATGGTCCGGGCTGGGGCGCATTCCAGAAACTGGTGCAGGACTGGCGCGCGAAGGGCGATCTCGACGGCATGGAATTGCGGTCCTGAGCCATGGGCCGGATCGCCCCGGGGATGGTTCGTAGCGGTCGCTGCTCTTCCCTTGGGGCGCTCCCGCCAGTTGCGATAGGCAGGTTGAAAATATTGTCCTTGCGGACCCGGCGAGCGGACTCGCGGGCCGTACCCATCGGGCAACGCGGACGTTGCAGGAGGATGCCATGAGCAAGATCGACAATATCGATGTGGAGGCGCTGGCCAAGCCGCTGACCTACCCGACCGAGGCATTCCTGTCGAAGGACTATGCCCTGGCGGAGAAGGAGAAGCTGTGGCCCCATGTCTGGCAGATGGCGGCGCGGGTCGAGGAACTGCCCGATGTCGGCGACTGGATGACCTACGACATTTGCGATGAGTCGATCATCATCGTGCGGACCGCGCCCGACACGTTGCGCGCCTTCTTCAATGTCTGCCCGCATCGCGGCCGCCAACTGGTCGACGTGCCCAAGGACGTGCATTCGGTGCGCGGCAAGAACCGGCGCAGCTTCGTCTGCGGCTTCCATGGCTGGACCTTCGATACCGAGGGCAACAACACCTATATTCTCGACCCGCAGGACTGGCAGGGCGCGCTCAATGCCGAATGCACCCGCCTGTCGGATGTTAAGATCGACATATGGGGCGGCTGGATCTGGATCCATATGGACCTCAATGCCGAGCCGCTGATCGATTTCCTGGGCGATGCCGGCCGCATCCTGTCCCACTTCGAAATGGACAAGATGCGCTACAAATGGCGCAAATGGGTGGTCTATCCGGCCAATTGGAAGACCGCGCTGGAGGCTTTCATGGAGCCTTATCATGTCGCGGGCACCCATACCCAATTGCTCGATTATGGCGATTATTACGCATATAGTGCGGCCTATGGCCTGCATGGGGTGAGCGGTTTCGACCAGCGCGACCCGGCCTTCCAGATGAGCCAGAGCAGCAGCGTCACCCGCGCGGGCAAGGGCGACGATCCGCGCCGCTCCACCTATGAGCTGATCCGCGAAAATTACGAGACGCTGAACTATGCGGCCTCGACCGAGACTTTGGTCAATGCGGCGAGCCGGCTGGTCGACGAACTGCCCGAGGGCACGGCGGCCGGCGACGTCATCGCCCATTGGCTGAAATCCGCCAAGGCGGACGATGCCGCGCGCGGCGTCATCTGGCCGGAAATCCCGCCCGAGGTGATGGCCGAGGCGGGGCTTGCCTGGCACGTCTTTCCCAACATGTCGGTGCTGCAGGGGATCACTTTCGCGCTCTGCTACCGCACCCGTCCCTATGGCGACGATCCCGACATGTGCATCTTTGAATCCTACGCGATCGAGCGCTTTCCCGAAGGCGAAGTGCCGGCGACCGAGTGGGAAGAGACGGAGGCCACGGCCGAGGGCTGGGGCGCCGTCCTCGCCCAGGATTTCTCGAACATGGAATGGGTGCAGAAGGGCATGAAGTCGCGTGGCTTCCGCGGGCCGCTGCCCAACCCCCACCAGGAACGCAAGATCACCAATTTCCACCGCAACCTAGCCACGTACATGGGTACGGGCGCACCGAGGTTACTCAAATGAGCTATGACGATCCCAAGCCCGCCGTCAACGTGAACGCCACCGACAAGAAGGGCACGCCGGTCTACAAGCGGATGCTGGACCTGTTCGAGGCCGAAGGCATCAACACGCTGTTCGGCATTCCCGATCCCAATTTCGTCCACATGTTCCTGGAGGCCGAACGGCGCGGCTGGACCGTGGTTGCGCCCCATCATGAGGCCGCTGCCGGCTTCATGGCCGAGGCCGCGTCGCGCATCACCGGCAAGCCCGCCGTCGCCATCGGCACGCTGGGGCCGGGCATCGCCAATATGGCGCCCGCCATCCAGTGTGCGCTGGTCGAAAATTCGCCGGTCATCTTCCTGTCGGGCCAGCGCGCCCGCGTCACCGAACAGCGCGTCCGTCGCGGCCGCATCCAGTTCGTGAAGCAGATGCCGCTGTTCGAGAATAGCGTCAAATATGCCGCCTCGATCGAATATGCCGACCAGACCGACGAAGTCGTGCGCGAGGGCATTCGCAAGGCGATGGGCGGCACCCCCGGCCCGGTCTATATCGAATATCCCAGCCACATCATCCTGGAGGAGCTGGACCTGCCCGCGCCGCTGGCGCCGGACCGCTATCGCCTGGTCAATCAGGGCGCCGACATCGACCGGGTCAAGGAAGCGGCCGACCTGATCCGCGCGGCCAAGAACCCGATCCTGCTGGTCGGCCATGCCGTCCACACCTCGCGCTCGGGCGCGGCGGTGAAGCAGCTGGCGGACCTGATGAACTGCCCGGTGATCCAGACCTCGGGCGGCACCAGCTATATCAAGGGGCTGGAAGACCGCACTTTCCAGTACGTCTTCTCCAAGGCGTCGATCGAGGCGGTCACGGAATCGGATCTGGTGCTGGCGCTGGGCACTGAACTGGGCGAGCCGGTTCATTTCGGTAAGTGGCGCTACTGGATGAAGAATGAAGCGATCCGCAAATGGATCTATGTCGAGCAGGATCCCGCCGCGATCGGCGTCAACCGCCCGATCGACGTGCCGCTGGTCGGCGACCTGCGCGGCGTCGTGCCGCAACTGGTCGAGGCGCTGAAGGACACGCCGCGCCCGCCTGCGCCGATGCTGGAAGCCTTCATGCGCGACGGCCAGGCCGAACTGGACGAGCTGGCGGCGGAATCGCGCACCAAGAGCGATGGCACCGGCGACCTGCCGATCCATCCCGCCCGTCTGGCGGTGGAGGCGACCGAGGCCTTCCCCAAGGACGGCATCCTGATCCGCGACGGCGGCGCTGGCGTGATCTTCCAGTGGACCTATTCGCAGTGCAAGCCGAACGACGTCATCTGGAACCAGAATTTCGGCCATATCGGCACCGGCATTCCCTATGCCACCGGCGCGATGCTGGCGGACAAGGCGGCCACCGGCGTCAGCCGTCCGGGCCTGTTGCTGACCTCCGACAGCAGCTTCATGTTCCATATCGCCGAACTGGAAGTGGCGGTGCGCACCAAGCTGCCGCTGGTCTGCGTCGTCGGCGTGGATAATCAGTGGGGCCTGGAAGTGGGCGTCTACAAGCGCACCTTCGGCCAAGGCACGGAAGAAACCGGCACCCATTGGAGCAAGGAAGTCCGCTTCGACAAGATCGGTGAGGGCTTTGGCTGCCACGGCGAATATGTGACCCGCGCGGAGGACATCAAGCCGGCGATCGCGCGCGCCTATGCCAGCGGCAAGCCGGGCGTCGTCCATGTCGTGATCGATCCCAAGGCCAATTCGGAAGAAATGCCGAAATATGCCGAATTCCGCACCTGGTACGCCGAAGGCACCCAGTAAAACGCCCTTCCTCCCCGGATAAGGGGAGGGGGACCGCCGCAGGCGGTGGAGGGGTGTCATCCCGGCGGACACCCCCCTCCGTCTGGCCTTTGGTCAGCCACCTCCCCTTCAAGGGGAGGATTTTGGAGAGGATGGGACATCGACATGCGCGACTATCGGAACTTCTATATCGACGGCCAGTGGGTCGCCCCGGTCGAACCGAAGACCGCGGATGTCATCAACCCCGCGACCGAGGCGGTGGCCGGCACCATTTCGCTCGGGGGTGTAGCCGACGTGAACAAGGCGGTCGCCGCCGCGCGCAAGGCCTTTGCCGGTTGGTCGCAGACCACGCGCGAACAGCGGCTCGACCTGCTGCTCGCCATTCAGGCCGAATATGCGCGGCGCCAGGCCGAGCTGGGCGATGCGATTATCGAGGAAATGGGGGCGCCGTCCTCGCTCGCCCATGGCTTCCATGTCGGGCTGGGCGCGGGGCATCTGCAGACCGCGATCGAGGTGCTGCGCGAGTTCAAGTTCGACGAGCCGCATGGCGCGACCATGATCGCGCGCGAGCCGATCGGCGTCTGCGCGCTCATCACGCCGTGGAATTGGCCGATGAACCAGACCTGCGTCAAGATTTTCCCGGCACTGGCGACCGGCTGCACCATGATTCTCAAGCCGCCACAACTCGCCCCCTTCTCGGCTCAGATCCTGGCCGAAATTCTCGACACGGCGGGCGTGCCGGCGGGCGTGTTCAACATGGTTCAGGGCAGCGGCAGTGTGATCGGCACGGCGCTCTCCACCCATGAGGATGTCGACATGGTGTCCTTCACCGGGTCGGAACCGGTCGGCGTGCAGATTCAGAAGGATGCTGCGACCACGATCAAGCGGGTCGGGCTGGAACTGGGCGGCAAGAGCGCCTTCATCGTCTTGGATGATGACGCGCTGGCCGCCAATGTCGCGGGCGCGACCGGCGGCATGATGGGCAATTCGGGCCAGACCTGCAGCGCGGGATCGCGCCTGCTGGTGCCGGCATCGCGCATGGATGAGGTGATCGCGGCGGCCAAGGGCGCAGCGGACGCGGTGACGGTCGGTGATCCGACCGGCAATGTCGCCATGGGCCCGGTCGTGTCGAAGAGCCAGTACAACATCATTCAGGACTATATTCAGAAAGGCCTGGAGGAGGGCGCGACCCTGATCGCCGGTGGCGCGGGGCGCCCGGACTGGATCGACAAGGGCTGGTTCGTGAAACCGACGGTGTTCGTCGGCACCAACGACATGGTGATCGCGCGCGAGGAGATATTCGGCCCGGTGCTGGTGATCATCGGCTATGACGATATCGACCATGCGGTCGAGATCGCCAATGACAGCAATTTCGGCCTTGCCGGCTATGTCAGCGGCACGGATGTGGACCAGTGCCGTGCCGTCGCCCGGCGGATGCGCACCGGCTGGATCAGCATCAATGGCGGCTTCGATTTCCACGCCCCCTTTGGCGGCTACAAGCGCAGCGGCAATGGCCGCGAATGGGGCGAGCATGGCTTCCTCGAATATCTCGAAGTGAAATCGCTGCTGGGCTACGCCTGAGATGGCGGTCCAGTCCGGGCGCTATGGCGCTGCCAGTGCTGCAGTCGCTGCCGAGGGCTGGTCCCTTGCGCGGCTGACTCCGCCCAGCCGGCTGCATGGCGCCAATGGTCTGGCCACCGGGCCGGACGGGCGCCTCTATGTCGCGCAGGTCGGTGGCAGCCAGGTCAGCGCGATCGATGTCGACAGCGGCGCGATCGAGACGATCAGCGCGATGGGCGGCGCCATCGTCGCGCCTGACGATCTGGTGTTCGACGATGCCGGCAACCTCTATCTGACCGAGATTACCGAGGGCCGTGTCGCGATGCGCACGCCATCGGGCGATGTTCGCGTGATCCGCGGCGATATTCCGGTCGCCAACCCGATCACCTGGCATCAGGGCCGGCTGATCGCGGGCGAATGCCGCATCGGCGCGCGGATCATGGAACTGTACCTGGATGGCGGCGAACCGCGCGTCATCCTCGACAATATACCGATGGCCAACGCCTTTCAGGTCGGCCCGGACGGCAAGCTCTATTTCCCGGTGATGGGCGCCAACGAGATATGGCGGGTGGACCTGAATGGCGGCGCACCCGAGGTGGTGGCCGGCGATCTGGGCGTGCCGGATTCGGTGAAGTTCGACAGCAAGGGGCGGATCGTCACGACCCAGGTGGCCAGCGGGCAGGTGTTGCGGCTCGATCTGGTGAGCGGCACGCGCGAAGTGCTGGCCGACCTTGGCCCCGGCCTCGACAATGTCAGCTTCATCGGTGACCGCATCTTCGTGTCGAGCATTCCGGGCGAGATCACCGAATTGCTGGGCGACGGCAAGGTCCGCTCCGTCGTGCCCCGCGCACTGCAATGGCCGCTGGGCCTGGCCATGGGTGCGGACGGCGCGCTGTTCGTCGCCGATGGCACCTTCGGTTACACGCTGCAACCCGGCGAGGCCCTGACCCTGGCCGGCATGATCTTCTACCCCGGCTGCCCCGGATATATGCGCGGCGTTGCCGCCGGCGCGCAGGTGGGCGAGTGGATCATCAGCACCGGGCTTGGCGCGGTGGCGCGCTATCGGCCGGGGCAAGGGGAAAGCGATTTCCTCGCCACCGGCCTCGACCAGTTGATGGGGGTGGCGGTCGCGCCGGGCGGGGCGGTGGTCGTCGCCGAATATGGCACCGGCCGGCTGCTCTCGATCGAAGGGGGCGCGGTCAGCGAACTCGCCACCGGCCTCGACAAGCCGATGGGCGTCGCGCTGGCGCCGGACGGGACAGCCTATGTCGCCGAGGCTGGGGCTGGGCGCGTGCTGCGCATCGCGGGCGGTCGCAGCGAGGCGATCGTCGATGGCCTCGGTCGGCCGGAAGGGCTGGCGATCCATGACGGGGAGCTGTTCGTCGTCGATACGCGGGCCAAGACATTGGTCGCCACCGACCTGTCGGGCGGCGCGCGCGCGACGATTGCCAGCGCCCTGCCGGTCGGCGCACCGGCGGGCGTGACGCCCAAATTCCTGGGGCCGATCGGCGACATGGCCGGGCCGATGATCAATTTCGCCGATGTGACGGCGGGACCGGACGGCACGCTCTATGTCTCGGGCGACGCTGAAGGCAGCGTGCTGGCGCTACGCCGCCGGTAGGGGACGGTCGCCGCTGAGCTGCTCGCTGAGCGCGGCGGCCGCCTCGACCAGCGCCTGCTGCAATGCGCCCAGCCCCTCGCGTTGCAGTGCGGCGCCAATGCCGATCGCCACCAGCGCATGGACCGGGCGGCCTGCGCCTTTCCATACGGGCGCGGAGACGACGGTGACGCCGGCAATATATTGGCCCTCGTCCACCGCGAAGCCCTGCGCGCGGGTCTGGCGCAGTTGCTCCATCCAGTCGGCGAAGGGCGGCGGATCGTCCCAGCGCAGCGTGTCGAACCGCGCCTTCAGCTCCTTCTCGCCATAATCGCCAAAGGCGGCGATGCAGCGGCCGGTGGCGCTGATGAGGGCAGGGAAACGGCTGCCGACCTGGGCGCTCAGCTGAAAGCCGCTGCCCGACTGCGCCATGGCGACGACGATCATATGATCGAGGCCCACCGCCTGCACCCCCAGCATGGTGAGGCCGAACCGCTGCGCCAGCCGATCCAGCACCGGCTGGGCAAGGTCGTTGAAGGCGTCGCGGCGCAGCCAGTTGCGCGCCAGCGTCAGCACGCCGGCCTGCAGCGCATAGCGTTTGGTGTCGGGATCGAAGGCGACCAGTTCCTCCTCCACCAGCGCGCGCAGCACATAGAGGCAGGTGCTGGGCACCAGCCCCAGTTCCTTGGCGATCGCCTGCACGCCGAGCGGTCGGTCGCTCTTGCCCAGCAGGCGCAGGATCGCGGCGGCGCGGGCGATGGCCGGCGCCTTGCTATCCTGCACGGCCTTGGCGACCTTGCGGACGGTGGAGGGCGGGCGGGTCGTGGTGCGGCTGTCAGGCATGGGGCCATTCTATCGTGCCGCCGATGGGATGTCATTCAAAATATAGAACATCATTCACTATTTACAACAAATGAGTCGCTGTGACATCGCTTGTTGCAAGCAGCGACGGGGTTTCGACCCGTTCGCCCGGTTGAATGCCGGACCGATGGGATGGGATGATGGCGAAGCTAACCGACTATCGCAGCTATGCCGATGCACAGGCACATGCGACCTCAGCGGCGCTGTGGGATCTGTTCGACGGCGACCGCGAAGACCTGAACATCGCCCATGAATGCATCACCCGCCATGCCGACGGGTCGGGCCGCGCCGCCGTGCGCATCGCTCATGCCGCCAATGGTGATGATGGTGGCCGGGACGAGATACTGAGCTTCGACGCGATTGCGGCGGGCGCCGCGCGCTTCGCCCATTGGCTCGATGCCGAGGGTATTCGGCCAGGCGAACGCATAGCCTTCATGCTGGAGCCTTCGCTGCCCTTCTATGTCTGTCTGTTCGGGGCGATGCAGACCGGCGCGATCTCGGTGCCGCTCTTCACCCTGTTCGGCCCGGATGCGCTGCGGCTGCGGGTCGATGACTGCAAGCCGACCATCCTCATCACCAATGCGGAAAAGGCGGAGCTGGCGCGCAGCATGGACGGCCCGCGCGTGATCGTCGCCGACGACGCATTGCTGGCCGATCTCGCCCGCTTCCCGGCGACTTATAGCCCGAAGACCAAGGCCAATGACCTGGCCGTCTTCCAATATACGTCGGGCACCACCCGCGAACTGCCCGAGGCGGTGAAGCACAGCCATCGCGCGCTGGTGACCCTGATGTTCGCCGCCCTCTACGGCACCGGCATCCGGCCGGGCGACGAGTTTTTCTGCCCCTCCTCGCCGGCCTGGGGCCATGGCCTGTGGCATGGCACGCTGGCGCCGCTGGGGCTGGGCGTGACGACCGGCACCTTTGCCGGCCGGTTCGATCCGGTGCGGCTGATGCAGGCGCTGGATGCCTATGGCATCACCAACATGTCGGCCGCTGCGACCCATTATCGGATGATGAAGAATAGCGGCCGGGCCGCCGACTTCGCCTTCCATTTCGACAAGCTGTCCTACACCGGCGAGCCGATCGACCCGGCGACGCTGGAGTTCATCGACGCCCATTTCAAGGTGCCCGCCTGTTCCATGTACGGCACGACCGAGATCGGCGTGGTGCTGGTCAACTATCCCGGCGCGCAGGATTTCATGGTGAAGCCGGGTTCGCTGGGCAAGGCGGTGCCGGGCCAGAGGCTGGAAGTGCAGCGCCCCGACGGTAGCGCCTGCGACCCCGGCGAGATTGGCGAGCTGATGCTGTGGCGCCGCGACCGGTGGGAAACCACCAAGGACCGGGCGAAGATCGACGGTGACGGCTATTTCTATCATTGCGGCCGCGCCGACGACGTCATCATCTCGGCCGGCTGGACGATGAGCGCGGTCGAGATCGAGAATACGCTGCTCAAGCATGAGGCGGTGCTGGAATGCGCGGTGATCGGCGTGCCCGACGACAAGCGTGGCCAGGTGGTGAAGGCCTTCATCATCCTCAATCGCGACGGCAGCGACGCGCTGGTCCGCGAACTGCAGGACTTCACCCGCGAGAAGCTCGCCCAGCATGAATTCCCCCGCATCGTCGAATTCGTGACCGACCTGCCCAAGACGCCGGCCGGCAAGGTCCACCGCAAGATTTTGAGAGATCGTGAGGCCGCCAAGGCGGTCGAACTCGCCAACTGAAGTCAGGAGAAGAGAGATGGCAACATTGGCCGACGCGCCCGTGAACAAATTCCCCAAGATCACCGAGGAGGGGCTGGACGACCTGCGCAAGCGCATCGGCGTCAAGATCGAGAATACCGTCGAACCGTGGAACTACGAAGCCACGCGCGACGCGATCCGCCATTATGCCCATGGTATCGGCGACGATAATCCGCTGTGGTGCGATCCGGCCTATGCCGAAAAGACCAAGCATGGTTCGCTGGTCGCGCTGCCGAGCTTCCTGTTCACCACCAGCCGCATCATCTCGGGCTATTGCGGTGGCCTGTCGGGCGTCCATGCCATGTGGGCGGGCGCCGACTGGACCTGGCACAAGCCGGTGCTGCGCAACGACACGATCCGCACCGAAGCCTATTTGAAGGATCTGGTCGAGCATCAGACCAAGTTCGCCGGTCGCAGCTTCCAGCAGATCTACCATGTCGATTTCTTCAACCAGTCGGGCGACAAGGTCGCCGAAGGCGACAGCTGGGTGTTCCGCACCGACCGCGACGAAGCGCGCGAGCGTGGCACGAAGTACACCGAAGCCCGTGGTCGTGTGGAACCCTTCACCGACGAACAGCTGGCCGAGATGTACAAGCTGTACGAGAAGGAAGAAATTCGCGGCGCCACGCCCCGTTACTGGGAAGATGTGCAGGTCGGCGATGAACTGCCGCGCATGATGAAGGGGCCGATGACCGTCACCGGCTTCATCTGCTACGCGCAGGGCTGGGGCGGTCTCTATATCCGCGCCAACAAGCTCGCCTGGAAGATGCAGCAGAAGCATCCCGGCACCGGCATCAAGAACCGCTTCAACGTGCCCGACTGCCCGGAACGCGTCCATTGGGACGAGGCGTTCGCGCTCGAAGTCGGCGCGCCGGGCGCCTATGACTATGGTCCGGAACGCTGCAGCTGGCTGACCCATCAGGTCACCAACTGGATCGGCGACGACGGCTTCCTGCACAAGAGCAAGTGCCAGATCCGCCGCCACAATCCCGATGGCGACGTGATCTTCATCGACGGCAGCGTGATCCGCAAGTTCGAGGAGAACGGCAAGAAATATGTCGAGATCCAGCAGCGCGCGGAAACCCATCGCGGCGAAGTCTCGGCCTTCGGCACCTCGATTGCCGAACTGCCCAGCCGCCCGGCCTGATCCGGGCGCGGCGGGCCGTTCCTTCCCCCTGGGGAGGATTTGGGATGGGACGGCCCACCGAAAGATGCATGATGGACAGCCACGACAAGAGTATATGGGCAGGGCCGCTGGCCGGGGTGCGGGTGCTGGATTTCACCCGCGTCCTGGCTGGCCCCTCGGCTGCATTGGCGCTCGCCGATCTGGGCGCGGAAGTCATCAAGGTGGAGCCGCCCGGCAGCGGCGACGACACCCGCAGCTTCCCGCCGCTGCGCGAAGGCGAAAGCCATTATTTCCTCAGCGTCAATCGCGGCAAGAAGAGCATCGTGCTCGACCTGAAAGCCGCCGAGGGCCTGGCGATCGCCCGCGATCTGGCGGCCAAGTCCGACATCGTCATCGAAAATTACCGGCCCGGCGTGATGGACCGGCTGGGCCTTGGCTATGAGGCGCTGTCGGCGATCAACCCCGGCCTCATCTATTGCGCCATTTCCGGCTTCGGCATGACCGGGCCGCTCAGGGACCGGCCGTCCTTCGACATCGTGCTGCAGGCCATGTCCGGCGCGCTCAGCGTCAACGGCGAACCGGGCGGGCTGCCGACCAAGCTCGGCATTCCGCTGGGCGATCTGGTCGGCGGCATCAACGGGCCGATCGCCATCCTCGCCGCCCTGCACGAACGCCATGCCACCGGGCGCGGCCGGCTGATCGACATCAGCCTGATGGACGGGATGATCGGCCTGCTCGGCTATCTGGCGCAATTGAGCTTCTTCACCGGGCAGGATCCGGTGCCGCAGGGATCGCAGCACCCCAATCTCGTCCCTTATGGCGTCTTCCCGGCCAGCGACGGGTCGATCGTGATCGCCTGTCTCACCAATCATTTCTGGGGCAAGATCTGCGCCGCGCTGGGGCTGGACGCGCTGGCCGACGATCCGCGCTATGACAGGCTCGACAAGCGGCGCGAGCGGCGGGCGGAGGTGAATGCCCTGCTGTCGGCGGTGACGCAGACCCGCACCGTGGCCGACCTCGCCGACCTGTTCGCCGCGCATCAGGTGCCCCATGCGCCGATCCTGACCATCAGCGAGGCGCTGGCCCAGCCGCAGACGCTGGCCCGCAACATGGTGGTGGAGACCGAGCACAGGACGCTGGGCACCATTCCGATCGTCAACCGTCCCTTCCGCTTCCCCGGCGCAGAGCAGCCGGTGCCGAGCGCCCCGCCGGTGCTGGGCGAGCATAGCGACGCGATATTGTCTGACCTGCTGGGCATGGATGCGCAGACCATCGCCCGGTTGCGCGGCGCGGGCGTCGTCGCCTGAGCGATCATTTCCCCTCCTGCTTGGGGAGAGGACGCACGCACCGCTAAGCTCCCCGCCAATCATCATCCGGGAGAGAGACTATCATGCTGCGATTTGACGACCGCGTCGCCCTGATCACCGGCGCCGGGCGTGGCCTTGGTCGGGCCTATGCGCTGTTGCTGGCGGCGCGCGGCGCGAAGGTGGTGGTCAATGATCCCGGCGTCAGCATGCAGGGCGAGGGCACAGATGCCGGCCCGGCCCAGTCGGTGGTGGACGAAATCCGCGCTGCCGGCGGCCAGGCGGTCGCCTCGACCGACAGCGTCGCCACCCCCGAAGGCGGGCAGGCGATGATTGACCTCGCCCGCGACCATTTCGGCAGCATCGACATTCTTATCCACAATGCCGGCATCGTCCGGCGCGGCGGCCTGGCGGAGCTAAGCTATGCCGATTTCGAGACCGTGCTCGACGTCCATCTGCGCGGCGCCTTTCATGTGGTGCGCGCCGCCTTCCCGCATATGTGCGCAGCAAACTATGGTCGCATCGTCCTCACCGGATCGATCAACGGCCTCTACGGCAATGCCGGGGTGGTCAATTACAGTGTCGCCAAGGCGGGGATGATCGGCCTGTCCAACGTCGCCGCGATCGAGGGGGCGGCCCATGGCGTGAAGAGCAATATCATCCTGCCCGGCGCCGTCACCCGCATGGCCGAGGGCCTCGATACCAGCGCCTATCCGCCGATGGACCCGGAGCTGGTGGCGCCCGCCGTCGGCTATCTCGCGCATCAGGATTGCGCGGTCAGTGGCGAGATGCTGATCGCCATGGCCGGGCGCGTCGCGCGGGCCTACACGATGGAAACCGTCGGCCTGTTCCAGCCCGACTGGACGATCGAGCAGATCGCCGATCGGCTGGAGGGGATACGCGACACGCAGGACGCGTTGCTGTTTCCGCCGGTGCCGACCGGCCATCTCGACCATCTGCGCTACAGCTTCACCATGGCCAGCCAGGGCATGAAACAGGGCTGATCGCTCAGCCCTGTTTTGCCGCCATCATTGCCTGGATCAGCGGCTTGATCTGGGCTTCCACCGGCGCCGGGTTGAAATGCTCGGCGACCGACGCGATCCGGCCGTCGCGGATGCGCAGCAGGAAGACATAGCGATTGGCGAAGGGCTCGCCATTCACCAGCGTGCCGGCCGACCGCACCTCGGCCGCGACCCGGTCCTCTTGCGCCGTCAATGAATCGACGGTGAAGCTCAGCCCGCCCTGGAACAGCGACCCCAGCATCGCCACGCCGCGCTGATAGGCAGCGCGCGGCGCATCGACGCCCGACGTCGTCGTCCAGGCGGTCATGTCCTCGGTCAGCAATTCGTCCGGCAGTGCCGCCGCCGACAGGGCGGCGAAGAAGCGGCGGGCCAGGTCATGATGGGCCTGCGTCATCGGATCAGGCCTTGGTCGGGATCGAGAAGCGGTCGGTATAATCCTTGAAATGGGCGTGGATCTGCGCCCGATCCAGCCCATAATCGGCCAGGTCATAGCTGTGCTTGCCATGCTTGCCCTGTGGATTGGCGGCCAGCATCGCGGTCATGCCGGCTTCCGCTTCCGCCGTGAACGGTTCGTCGAAGCGAGCATAGAGCTTGCGCATCTCGCCGATCGGGTCACGCAGCTGGTCGTCATACTGGATGTCGTGGATCGCATCCTGGCCATGCTTTGCGCGATAGGCCAGCATCCGCTCGATCATCAGGTCGAAGGTGCGCAGTTGCGAGCGGCCGACCTCGACCGGGTCGACATCGGCGCTGAACATCTTGCGCACCTGATAGACGAGGGAGCAGGCCGAACCGACGACATCGGCCGGATCGCGATGGGTCATCACCAGCTGGGCATCGGGATAGACGGTGGTGAGGTCGTCCAGGAACAGCGGATGCCAGGGATTCTTCAGCGTCCAGCGGCCGCCATTTTCCGCCTGCAGCAATTGCAGCAGCCGCTTGTGATAGCGGAAGGCGGGCAGGTAGCTCGTGGCGAACAGCCATTTCTGATAGCTCGGGATGTGCAGGACCGAGTCATAATATTGGGCGCAGAAGGACGGCGCCATGGCGAACTGGCACTCGGTCGGGCTGTCGGCATCCTCATGATGGATCGCCGAAATATGCGGCGCATATTTGAGCGACATGTCGAGCCGCGCCTGCTCCGCGACATAGCGCGGATCGCTGCTGAGCGTGCCGGCCGCAGCGGGCGGCGCCGAATTGAACGCTTCCCAGCGCAGGAAGGAGCGGCGAGCCGGATCGGCGTTCAAGAGGTTGATCGTCAGGGTCGTGCCGGTGCGCGGCAGGCCGAAGACGAACATCGGCTTCTCGATCGGCGCCTCGAGCAGGTCTGGATGGCGGGCGAGCCAGTCCTCGACCTGCAGGCGGTTGGCGAGCGTCGCGGTCAGTTGCTGCGCCCAGCGGCCCTGCGCCGCCTCGGTCAGATGGGCCTCGCGATTGATCGCGTCGACCAGCACGTCCAGCCCTTCCAAAATGGCGTCGTCGCCCAGGTCGGTGAGGCCGGTCTGTTCGCGCGCGGCGGCGACCAGGGCGTCGGCGTCGAGGCCGATGGTGTCGGTGGTCATGATCCTCTTCCCTTCTGTTTTTCAGGCGGCCTGCGCCGCGATCTCGGCCAAGGCCCCCAGCACCATGTCGGCATGTTCATGCCTGCATATGAGGAGGTCGGGCATGTAGGTGTCTTCTTGGTTGTAGATGAGCGGCGATCCGTCGATGCGGGATGCGTGGAGGCCGTGGGCGAGTGCGACGGCGGCGGGGGCGCAGCTGTCCCATTCATATTGGCCACCGGCATGGAGATAGATGTCGGCCTGGCCCAGGATCACGGCCATGGCCTTGGCGCCGGCGGAGCCCATGGGCACCAGTTCGGCGCCCAGCGCTTCGGCGACCGCGACCGCCTGGGGTGCGGGGCGGGTGCGGGAGACGACCATGCGTAGTTTCTCGGGCGCGGGCGGCACGACACGCGGTTGGTCGGTGCGCAGGACGATGCCGTCGTCATGGCCGGGCAGCGCAACCGCGCCGATGGTGGCGACGCCGTCGATGGCAAGGCCGACATGGACGGCCCAGTCGGCGCGTGCCTCGCCATATTCGCGAGTGCCGTCGACCGGATCGACGATCCACACGCGGCTGTGGGTAAGTCTGGCCCCATCACAGGCCATCTCCTCGGAGAGCAACCCGTCGTCAGCCCGCTGTTCCCGCAGGGCATGGACGAGGAACTGGTTGGCGGTCTGGTCGCCGGCCTTGCCGAGCGCCTTGGGACTGAACAGGCCCGAGGCGCGGACCTCCAGCAACAGGCGGCCGGCGGTTTCGGCGAGATGGGCGGCGAGGTCCGCGTCCGTCATGGTCTCTGGGGTCATGACGTTGCTCATTTGAGCGGCATGATCTTGCGGATGATATGCTCGGCGGCCTCTTCCGGCGTCATCTCGACGGTGTTGACCCGTATCTCGGGGCTGGTGGGTGCCTCATAGGGACTGTCGATGCCGGTGAAGTTCTTGAGGGCACCCGATCGGGCCTTCTTGTAGAGACCCTTGACGTCGCGCGCCTCGGCAACCTCGAGCGGGGTATCGACGAAGATCTCGATGAACTCGCCGTCCGGCAGCATCTCGCGCACCATCTCGCGCTCGGCGCGGAAGGGGGAGATGAAGGCGGTCAGCACGATCAGCCCCGCATCCGCCATCAGCTTGGCGACCTCGCCGACCCGGCGGATATTCTCGATCCGGTCCGCCTCGGTAAAGCCCAGATCCTTGTTGAGGCCATGGCGGATATTGTCGCCATCGAGCAGGAAGGTGTGGCGGTTCATCAGCGCGAGCCGCTTTTCCACCTCATTGGCGATGGTCGACTTGCCCGAGCCGGACAGGCCGGTGAACCAGAGGATGCGGGGCAGCTGGTTCTTGAGCGCGGCATGGGCCTCGCGGCCGATGTCGGTCGCCTGCCAATGGACATTCTGCGCCCGGCGCAGCGAGAAGTGGAGCATGCCCGCCGCCACGGTGCGGTTGCTGATCTTGTCGATCAGGATGAAGCCACCCAGGGTCCGGTTGTCGGCATAGGGCTCGAAGCTGATCGGCTTGTCGGTCGCCAGTTCGGCAACGCCAATGGCATTCAAGTCCAGCGTCTTGGCCGCCAGATGCTCCATCGTGTTGACGTTGACGACATATTTGGGCGCCTGGACGGTGGCCGATACGCTCTGCGTGCCGATCTTGAGCCAATAGGGCCGACCCGGCAGCATCGCCTCGTCATCCATCCACACGATGGTCGCCTCGAACTGGCTGGAGACCTCTGGCGGATTGTCGGCGACCGCGATGACGTCGCCGCGCGAACAGTCGATCTCGTCGGCGAAGCAGAGCGTGACCGACTGGCCGGCAATGGCTTCGTCGAGGTCGCCGTCACCACCGGTCCCGCTTGCCGGGCCGGTTCCACCCGGCATCGTCACGATACGCGAGATGGTCGATGTCTTGCCCGAGGGCAGCACCCGCACGGCGTCGCCCGGCTTGACCGATCCGCTGGCGATCAGCCCGGCAAAGCCGCGAAAGTCGAGGTTCGGGCGATTGACCCACTGGACCGGCATGCGGAAGGGCTTGGCCGCCGCGGTGGTGGCATCGACCTCGACGCTTTCGAGATGGGCCATCAGGGTCGGCCCCTGATACCAGGGGCTATTGTCGGACCGGGCGGTGATATTGTCGCCCTTGAAGCCGGAGATGGGGATCGGGGTGAAGGCACTGATGCCGATCGATTGCGCGAACGCGGCATAATCGGCGACGATCTTGTCGAACACCGCCTGGTCATAGCCGACCAGGTCCATCTTGTTGACGGCCAGCACGATGTTGCGGATGCCGATCAGGTGGGCGAGGTAGCTGTGGCGCCGCGTCTGGGTGAGGATGCCCTTGCGCGCGTCGATCAGGATGACGGCCAGGTCGGCGGTGGAGGCGCCGGTGACCATGTTGCGGGTATATTGTTCATGGCCGGGCGTATCGGCGACGATGAACTTGCGCTTCTCGGTGGCGAAGAAGCGATAGGCGACGTCGATGGTGATGCCCTGTTCGCGCTCGGCGGCGAGGCCATCGACCAGCAGGGCGAAGTCGATCTCGCCCCCTTGCGTGCCGACGCGCTTGGAGTCGGCCTGCAATGCCTCGAGCTGATCCTCGAAGATCATCTTCGAATCATAGAGGAGCCGCCCGATCAGGGTGGACTTGCCGTCATCGACCGAGCCGCAGGTGATGAAGCGCAGCATGGTCTTGTGCTGATGGACGTCGAGATAGGCGTCGATGTCCTGCGCGATCAGCGCATCGGTCTGGTAGATCGGGGCCTGGCTGTCGGGCTGGGTGAGCGTATCGGTCATTGGCTTTGTCCCGTCATCCCAGCGTAAGCTGGGATCTGGTTGATCTTGGAGAGGGTCAGCCCGGAGGCCTGAGGCCCCGGCCTTCGCCGGGGTTGACGCTTCGGAACGCTACGCATTCCGTGGCGCGTCAAAAATACCCCTCCTGCTTCTTCTTCTCCATGCCGGCGCCGCCGGCATCCTTGTCGATGGCGCGGCCCTGGCGCTCGGATGTGGTGGTGAGCAGCATCTCCTGGATCACCTCCGACAGGGTGCTGGCCTCGCTCTCGACCGCGCCGGTCAGCGGATAGCAGCCCAGCGTGCGGAAGCGGATCGAGCGCTCGACCGGCACTTCGCCGGGCGCCAGCGGGAAGCGGTCATCATCGACCATCAGCAGCATGCCGTCGCGCTCGACGGTGGGGCGGGGGGCTGCGAAATAGAGCGGCACGATCTCGATGCCTTCCAGCTGGATATATTGCCAGATGTCGAGCTCGGTCCAGTTGGAGATGGGAAAGACGCGGATGCTCTCGCCCTTGGCCTTGCGGGCATTGTAGAGGTTCCACAGTTCGGGCCGCTGGTTCTTGGGATCCCAGCCGTGCGAGGCGGTGCGGAAGGAGAAGATGCGCTCCTTGGCGCGGCTCTTCTCCTCGTCGCGGCGTGCGCCGCCGAATGCCGCGTCGAAGCCGAACTTGTCGAGCGCCTGCTTCAGCCCTTCCGTCTTCCACATGTCGGTGTGGAGCGCGCCATGGTCGAACGGGTTGATGCCGCGGGCCTGCGCCTCGGGATTATGATGGACCAGCAGTTCCATGCCCGCGTCGCGCGCGGCCTTGTCGCGCAGGTCGTACATCGCCCGGAACTTCCAGGTGGTGTCGACATGCAGCAGCGGGAAGGGCGGCGGCGAGGGATAGAAGGCCTTCTTGGCCAGATGCAGCATCACCGCCGAATCCTTGCCCACCGAATAGAGCATCACAGGCCGATCCGCCTCCGACACAACCTCCCGCAATATATGTATGCTCTCCGCCTCTAGGCGCTCAAGATGGGTAAGACTGCGTGCCATGATTATGCTTCCTGGAATGGGTGTCAGGCGGCCGGGAGCCGCTTGTCGGCGTCGGCGATTTCCGCCTTCAGCCACATGGTTTCGGATAGGTTTGTGCCGCCGCTGCGGGCGAGCAATTGTTCGAGCGCGGCCTTCTTGACGGTCAGCGCCGCCTCATGGTCGGGCGCGACGCCCAGCGCGATGTCGAGCAGGTGCAGCGCCTCGAGCGGGCGCCCCGCGGCGGCATGGACATGGGCGCGGGCGGCGAGCGCCCCGGCGCCGCCGGCCAGTTCGACCAGATCGGGATAGACGGTCGGGCGCGGCACGCCATAAAGGGCAGTGGTGCCATCCTCATAATGGAACCAGCCGGCATTCTCCTCCCAGATGGCGCGCACCACCCAGCTGGTCTTGCCGTGGAATTCGCCGATGCGGATATCCTCGGGCAGCGTGATTTCGCGCATCAGATCCTGGACATGCCGGCCGGCATTCATGCCGGCGATCGTCTCGCGCTCGATATAGGTGACGGCAGCGTGCATCCGGTCGAGATCGGCGCGGATCGTGTCTGCGCCGCGGATCGGATCGCCATGGCCGGTGATCACCAGTTCGGGCGCCAGCGACCGGACATGCTCCAGCGACTGGAGATAGGCGCGCACCAGCCGGGGGCGGTCGCCGCGCATCGTCACCAGATTGGGCATGGAGCGCCACACCGGGCCGAACAGATTGCCGGTGAAGATGATCTTTTCCTCGGGCATCCAGACGAACACCGAGCAGAGCGTTTCGCCGCCGGGCGTCTTCACCACCTCGAACTTGCGGCCACCCTGCTCGAAGGCATGGACGGTCTCGACCATCCGGTCGGGGACGATGCGGGGCGGCTTTGGCGGCGGACCATCGCGCCGGGTCATCGATGCCCACAGCTTGCCCGATCGGATGCCGAGGAACGGGCCGAGCCGGTCGAAATAATCCTCCGTGTCGACGAAGTTGACACCCGTGATCACCTCCGTGCCGCCCTCCGCCTGATCGGGCAGGGCGCCATAATGGTCGGGATGGGCCTGGGTGACGATGATGCGTTTGAGCGCGCCGGTGCGGTGCGGCGCGAACAGCCCCTTGTTGCGCGCGCCATTGCCCAGGAAGCCGGTATTGACCAGCAGGTCGCCGTCGCCCGTCGTCACCAGATAGGCGTTGGAAATATCCTTCACCATGAAGATGGTCTCGGTGATCGCTTCCGCCTCGGTCTGGCCTTGCCCGGCCATGACCAGGGCGCCGAGCGGAGTTTGGGGCGGCGTCTGCGGTTTCTCGGCTGATGGCGTGCTCATGCGTCGGCTCCCTCGAACTCGATCATGACCTTGGCGGATTGCGGGCGGGCGGCGATCTCCAGCCCCTCCATCACCTGCGCGAAGGGCAGCTTGTGGCTGATCAGCGCCGCGATCTTGTCCTTCAGGCGCGGCATGGCGGCGATCACATCGGGCATTTCGGTCGGATAGCCGACCGCCGTGGTGATCATCATTTCGGTCGTCAGCATCGGGCCGGCGGGCAGTTCGATCGGCTTCATATAGGCGGCGGTGATGACATGGCGGGCATGGGTCTTGGCCATGGCGATCACGTCGGACAGGATGGAGGGCGCGCCGGCCGCGTCGATATAGGCGTCGGTCTGCGACTTTTCGCGGCCGAACACGGTGGTGGTGCCATGGATCGCCTTGATCCGGGCGATCACATCTTCCTTCGCCGGATTGATGGTGTGGGCGCCGAGCGCGCGGGCCCGCTCCAGCCGTTCCTCGGCCAGGTCGAGCGCGATCACATCCTGGCAACCCCGGTCGATCGCCCAGAGCACCATGCCAAGACCGATCGGGCCACAGCCGAAGATGACGACCTTGTCGCCCGCCTTGGCCTGCGCCCGGTTGACGCCGTGCATCGCCACCGACAGCGGTTCGCACATGGCGGCGACATCATAGGATATGCCGTCCGGGATCGGTAGCAGGCTGTCGCCCAGTCGCGCGTCGCGGACCAGCAATTCCTCGGTAAAGGCGCCCTCCGGTCCGCCGCTGCCGATGAAGCTGGGCGTCATCATCGGGTTGATGATGACGCTCTGGCCGACGCTGACGCCCGCGACCTCGTCACCCACGATCATGATCTCGCCCGCGCCCTCATGGCCGAGCGCGGTCAGCTTGCCGGGGCCGGGAATGCCGCCATTCTTGATATAGCTGAGGTCGCTGCCGCAAATGCCGCAGGCCTTCATCTTCACGACGACGTCCTTCGGACCCGGTTCGGGCCGCTGATAGGCGTCGAGCCGGACATCGTTCACATCATGGATGTTGAGCAGGTGCATCGGGGCGCTCCTTCGATCGGCTCATAAGGCGTAGGGCGGATAGACGAGGCTGCCGCCGTCGATGACGATCGTGTCGCCGCTATGATAGCGCGATGCGTCGGAGGCGAGATAGGCGCCGATGCCCTCGAAATCCTCGATCGCGCCGGGGCGATGGATCGGCGTCTTGGCCGAGAAATGGGCGTCGACGGCGGCCATGCGGGCTTTCATCTCCTCGCTCATCTCGCCATCGCCGCCGATGCCGGTCTTGATATAGCCCGGCGCAATGCTGTTGGCGCGGATCTCGTACTTGCCCAGTTCCGCCGCCATGCCGCGCACGGCCGCGCCCATGCCGCCCTTGGACGCGGCATAATTGTTGATCCCGGCAATGCCATGGAACATCGACAGGCTGCCGCAATAGACCAGGCTGCCGCCCGGCTCGCCGGCTTCGGCGCGGGCGACCATCGCCTTGGCCCCTTCGCGCAGGGTGAAGAAGGCGCCGTGCAGGTTGACCGCCAGCAGGTCATGCCATTCCGCCGAATCCAGCGTCAGCACCGAGCGCGAGCGCGAGGCGCGGCCCGAATTGGCGAAAACGCAGTCGATGCGGCCGAAATCGGCGAGCAATTTGGCATAGCCGTCGACGATCGCCTCTTCCGACGCGACATCGACCTGATAGGTTTCGACCCGGCCGGCGCCGGCTTCGCGCAGGGCGGTGGCGGCGGCTGCGTTCTTGTCCGCGTTGCGGGCCCAGATGGCGATGTCGCCGCCCATCTTGGCGACGCCCATGGCGAAGCCCAGACCAATGCCGCCATTGCCGCCGGTGACCAGCGTGACCTTGCCCGTGCAGTCGAAAAGACCCTTAGCCATTCATCTCTCTCCATAGGGTGCCGCATCGTTGGCGGCTTGCCTGATGGCCCAAGGATGGGGGCGACTCCGGCGTCGACGCAATTGACCAGACTATCGAGAATGAGCCATAGTGCAGCGATAGGGCCAAACATGGCGAGAGAGCGGGGGAGCGATGGCGGAATCCTATGCCAGGTCGGTTTTCGAGGCCGAGATTGCGGTGCCGCAGGCGCAGGCGCGGATCATGCGGCTCGACCTGGCGGGGCCGACCGACCGCATTTTCCGGCGCGAGCGCCATTATTGGCTCGACATGTGCCTGACCCCCCGGCCCGAGCGGGTGCGTGGCTGCTATGCCGACCATTGGGGGCCGCATCGCTATGAGCGGCTGGGCGAGATTTTCCTGGTGCCGCCGGGGCAGGCCTTGCGGTTGCGGACCGAAGGAGAGGGCAGCCAATCCTCGGTCGTGTGCGAGATCAAGGCGGAGGCGATCGACCGCTGGCTCGACGGCCCGATCGAATGGACCGACAGTCGGCTGGCGGCCTGTCTCGACATCGCCCATCCGCATATGCGCGCCTGCCTGTTCCGCCTGGCGGAGGAGGTGAACCGGCCGGGGCCGGGCAGCATCGTGCTGACCGAACTGATCGCCGGGCAACTGGCGATCGAGGTGGCGCGCTATTGCCAGGCGATCGCCGAGGGACCGGCGACCGGCGGGCTTGCCACCTGGCGGCTGCGGCGGATCGACGAGCGGCTGCAACTGGGCGGCGCCGCCCCTTCGCTGGAGGAGCTGGCGACCCTGTGCAACCTGTCGGTGCGGCAATTGACGCGCGGCTTTCGCGCCAGCCGGGGCTGTTCGATCGGCGACTATATCGTCCAGTGCCGGATCGATGTCGCCAAACGCTATCTGGGATCGAGCGAGAGCATCAAGGAGATTGCCTTTGCGCTCGGATTCGCCTCGCCCTCCAGCTTCGCCTTCGCCTTTCGCCGCGCCACCGGGGCGACGCCGCGCCAGTTTCGCCAGCATCTGACATCGCGCCCGCGATAGGGGCTGGCCGCGCGCTTCTGATATGGCCCGATATCGATAGTCCGTCCCGCTGGCTCGATCGGGCAGCATTGGCGCGCATCGCCCTGCTGCCCATGATGGCGGCAAAAGACATCAGGAGAGACATGCCATGGGCGCTGCTTTGGTTGCCGACGCGCTGATCGACCGCGCGATCAAGGCCACCGGCCTCGATCGCTTCGATTCCGACAGTTATCGCGAAGGGCTGGACATATTGCTGGCCGATGCGAACCAGGCCGGCCTGTCGGACAGCGGCCATGCGCGGATGGAGGCCAATGTCGTCGACCTCCTGTCCAATCGCCTCAGGACCACCGACTATCTGGCGCAGCGGCCCGAACTGCTGGAACGGCCGGTCGAACGGCCGGTCTTCGTCTTCGGCATTCCGCGCACCGGCACGACGCTGCTCAGCAATCTGCTCGCCTGCGACCCGGCCCGGCGCTCGCCTCTGACCTGGGAGATTGACGAGCCGGTGCCGCCGGCGACCAGCGCCACGCTCAAGAGCGACCCGCGTGCCATCGCCCGGCTGGAACAGGAAAAGGCGATGCTCGCCGCCCGGCCGGAAATGGGCAAATATTATCGCAATTCGGCCGTCTATCCCAATGAATGCATCTTCTTCATGGCGCATGATTTCAAGGCGCTGGCGCTGGAATCGCGGGGGAAGCTGCCCAATTATCGCGACTGGCTGTTCTCGACCGACATGACGTCGGCCTATGACTATCACAAGCGCTTCCTGCAATTGCTGCAGGCCGATGCGCCGGGCGTGTGGAACCTCAAAATGCCGAGCCACAGCCTGTGGATCGAGACGATCCGCAAAATCTATCCCGACGCCCGCTTCATCTGGACTCATCGCGATCCCTATACCGCCATGGGCAGCTTCTGCTCGATCATCAGCCTGGGGCAGATGGCCTTTACCGGCCGGGTCGACGGCGAGTGGCTGGCGGAAAACTGCACCTATCAGGCGCGGCTCCATGCCGACCGCATCATGGATGCGCGCGAGCGGCTGGGCGAGGACAGCATGGTCGACGTCCATTATGCCGACCTCACCAGCGATCCCATCGGCACGATGCGGCGGCTCTACGCGGCGCTGGGCGATGAGTTCACGCCAGAGGCAGAAGCAGCAATGCAGTCCTGGCTGGACGACAATCCGCAGGGCAAGTTCGGCCGCCACGACTATAAGCTCGCCCAATATGGCCTGTCGGTCGAGCAATTGGCGCCGCATTTCGAGCGTTATCTGGCGCGCTATGACGTCGCGCGGGAGGGCTGAGCCATGCTGACCGGCCATCATTTCCAGAACGCCTATGTCACCCGCAATGTCGACAAGGCCGTCGCCCAGTTTCGCGATCAGGCCGATGTCCGCACCCTCTCCGAAATCGAGGTGCCGGTGCAGCTCTGGACCCCGCAGGGCGAGGGGCAGGGCGTGCAGAAGCTCGCCTTCGTCTGGGTCGACGACATGCAGTTCGAACTGATCCAGCCGATATCGGGTGACGTGCTGGCGCTCTATCGCGATGCGCTGCCCGCCGATGATCGGCTGGTCTTCCACCATATCTGCAACCGGGTCGATGACTGGGCCGCCTTCATGGCGCGGGTCGAGGACCAGCCCTATCCGGTGGTGCTGAAGGGCGGGACGCCGGGCATGCTGGAATTCGTCTATCTCGATACGCGCGAATGGCTCGGCCATTATGTCGAATATGTGTGGATGGGTCCGGACCGCTGGCGCGGCATGGGCGGCCTCTAGAGCGCGCAGCGCGCTCCAGGTCTTTGTTGTCGCATCGCTGTTGCGCAAAACCGGTTCCCACTTTTGCGCGCGATGCTTTGAAAGGGAGAGCGAATATGATCAGCATGGCCCGCTTCGGCACCCGCGACCTCGACGGCGCGAAGCGTTTCTATGACGGCATTGCCGGACTGCTGGGTGCGGTGCGCGCCTATGACCGGCCCGATCTGGTCGCCTACAAGACGGCCGAGGGCGGCATGCTGCTGATCGGCATTCCGTTCGAGGGGGATGCAACGCCGGGCAATGGCAATCAGGTCGGCATCCAGGCGGACAGCCGGGCACAGGTTGATGCGGTCCATGCCCGCGCGCTCGAATTGGGCGGCAAGTGCGAGGGCAAGCCCGGCATTCGCGGCGATGATCCCAACGGTTTCTACGGCGCCTATTTCCGTGATCTCGACGGCAACAAGATGACGATCTTCCGCTTCGGCCCGCCCGACGCCTGATTTACAGCAGGCTGCCGCCGTCGACGGGATAGACTTGGCCGGTGATGAAGCCGGCCTGGTCCGACGCCAGATAGACGGCGAGCGAGGCGACTTCCTCGGCAAAGGCGACCGGGCGGCCCAGCACCGTCTGGCGCGATCGCTTCTCCATGTCCTTCGGGCTGGTGCTGGCAAAGGCCCGGCCGAAGAAGTTGCGATCGGGATGGAATCGGCTGCCGCTGGAGAAGGCGGCGGGATCGCGCGAGACCGTGCCATAGGGGGCAACGCAATTGACGCGGACGCCGTGCGGTCCGACTTCCTTCGCCAGCACTTTGGTAAAGCCGTGGACCGCCGCCTTGGCCGCAGAATAGACGGGCAGCATATAGTCGCCCACGATACCCGCGGTGGAGCCGATATTGACGATCGCGCCCGCCTTGCGCGCGATCATGCCGGGCAGCACTGCATGGGTCATGCGCAGCAGCGTGCCGAGGTTGAGGTCGATGTCGCCGGCCCAGCTTGCCGGATCGGAATCGACGAAGAATCCCGCGCCGATATTGCCGCCGACATTGTTGACCAGGATCGCGACCTCGCCCAGCGCGGAGGCCGCCGCCAGTATCTGCCCCGGCGCGGCCGGATCGCTGAGGTCGGCGGCCACGAAGCGGGCATCCTGCGCGCCGGCGGCGATGGCCTGCTCCACCAGCCGGGCGCCGGCCGCCTGATCGCGCCCCACCGCGACCAGCTTCACCGCTTCGGCCGCCAGCCCCAGGCTGATGGCCCGGCCGATATTGGCGGTCGCGCCGGTCACGATCGCGACCCTGCCCGTCATTTGCATGTCCATTGCGCTCTCCCCTCTCATGCGCCATCGGCTGGCGATCATGCAGGGGGAATGGGCGGGCGCAAATCGCCTGGGGGATCAGTGACGATCTGGTGGAATCGCGATGGCGATATGTCGCCATCTGCAAGGCGGCCGGGCTTCTCGGGCCGCCAATATCAGGCATAACGAGAATCAACCAAAGCAAAAAAGATCACTGCATCAATGGTGACTCAATAGTCAACATGATGTTTATTTGGGGAGGCTTCACTTATGAATCGCATGTCGGCCTATTATTTGATCGGCGCGAGTGTCGCGGCACTCACCATCGCGACGCCGGCTCTTGCCCAGGCGCCCGAGGAACAGGCTGCAACCAGCAACACCGGTTTCGACGCCCAGATCATCATCGTCGAGGCGCGTCGTCGCGGCGAAGACATTCAGGACGTGCCTGCGGTGGTCAACGCGGTCACCGAACAGGCGATCGGCAACCTCAACATCCGCACCTTCAACGAGGTCCAGGCGCTGGCGCCGGGCCTTGAACTGACCAACAATGCCAATGGCATCGGCGGCAATGCGCGCCTGCGCGGCGTGAATTTCGACGCCAATGCCAGCGGCAACAGCGGCACCATCCAATTCTACTTCAACGACGCGCCGCTCTCGCCGGGCGCCGTGCTGCAGCAGATGTACGACATCGGCCAGATCGAAGTGCAGCGCGGGCCGCAGGGCACGCTGCGCGGCCGCGCCTCACCGTCGGGTTCCATCACCATCACCACGCGCAAGCCCGACCTCAACCAGTTTGGCGGCTTCATCGACTGGACCGGCAACGATATCGGCACACTCAACTTCAAGGGCGGCCTCAACCTGCCGATCATCGAAGGGATCGCCGGCATCCGCGTGTCGGGCGTCTGGAACGAGGATGATGCCGATCGCGTGCGGCCGCTCAGCGGCGGGCCGAGCCCCTGGTCGCGCACCAAGAGCACGCGTATCGTCGGCACGATCGAGCCGACCGACTGGCTGAAGCTGGAGGGCACCTATCAATATATGGACCGCGATGCGCGGACCTATGACCAGGCGATTTCCTTCAGCGAAGCCAATCCCGACGCCACGCCCAGCCCGGTGCTGATCACGGCCAAGGATCGCCTGTCGATCCAGGAACAGCCGCGCATCATCAACCAGCGCTTCGACATCTTCAACTGGCGGTCGGAACTGGCTTTTGCCGGCCAGCGCCTGATCTATCAGGGCATGTATACCAAGCAGAAATTCCATTCGACCGACAATGTCGACGATGGCAATTTCTTCATTGGCCGCGACGTCAATCAGGTCACCGACACGGTGGCCAAGGAAACCTCGCATGAAATCCGGTTGCAGAATGAAGAACGCGTCTTCGACATGTTCGACTATGTCATCGGCTTCTTCGACGACCGGCTTAACCCGCCGACCCACCTGACCTCGCCGACCATCGTGCGCCTGCCTGCTGCCCTTGGCGGTCGCATCGCCTCGGTCGTGCAGACCGAGATCGACCGCACCGGCAAGTCGCACGAACAGTCCTTCTTCGGCAACCTGACCGCCCATTTCGGCGAGGCGACGGAGCTGGCGGGCGGCCTGCGCCAGATCAAGTACAAGTCGAACAACTATCTGGCGGTCAATGGCAACACCATCGCCGCGGACTCGCAGGATACCGACAAGCTGATCTACAGCGCGTCGATCAAGCATAATTTCACGCCGGACTTCCTGGTCTATGCCGCCACCGGCAGCTCCTTCCGTCCGGGCATCAACGTGGTCGGCGACTTCAACATCGCGCCGTCGGCGCTGGAGCGGTCTTTCCTCGACCTGCCGCCCGAAACCTCCAAATCCTATGAGCTGGGCTTCAAGAGCACGCTGATGGGCGGGCGGATGCGCTTCAACGTCACCGCCTATCACCAGAAGTACAAGAATTTCCCCTATCGCGTGCCCAACAACGGCGTTTATTATGTGAACACCGTCGCCGTCCGCAATGCGGCCGGCCAGGTGACCGGCACCGCGCAGCAGGTCGGCTCGTTCAACTTCGTGGGCGCTGTCCCGGTCGAGGTGAACGGCGTGGAGAGCGAACTGGGCTTCGACATCACCCGCAGCTGGAACGTCAACCTGACCGGCAGCTATTCGCTCGGCAAGATCAAGAACGGCACCATCCCGTGCAACGACCTGAACGGCGACGGCATCCCCGATCCGGTCGGCAATGCGCCCAGCCTGGCGGAACTGCAGGGTGCGGTCGGTGCCGACAATCTCTCGGCTTGTCAGGTGAACCAGCGCGCGGCCTTCCTGCCGCCGATCACCGCCACGCTGCAGAGCGAGTTCCACACGACCATTTCGGGCAAGACCGACGGCTTCATCCGTGGCCTCGTCAATTATAACGGCAAGTCGAAGGGCGATCCGGGCAATAATTATGACGACGTCAGCGCCTATGCGCTGGTCAATCTCTATGCCGGTATCCGCGATCCCGATGGCGGCTGGGAAATCTCGCTGTTCGCCAAGAATCTGTTCGACACGACCAAGGTGCTGACGCGGACCACCCCGCTCTTCACCGGCTATCAGCAGATCACCGGCTTCACCGCGACCGGCGCGACCACGGCGGCGGCGACCTATACCAGCACCTATACCGGTGCCACGGTCACCCCGCCGCGCGAATTTGGCGTCAATCTGCGCTTCGCCTTCGGTTCGCGCTGATCCATCCGCGCCAAGGGCCAGACGATCGGCCGGGCAGCCCCAGGGGGTTGTCCGGCCGATCGGCGTTTGGGGCCATGGCCTTCGCGGGAGCGATGAGGGCGCGACCGCCGGGCCGCAGCGATTGACTCTGGCCCCGGAGCGGGCAGGGATGGAGCCGATCAACAGGGCTGATCATTATAGGCTCTGAACGATCAACCTAGGTGAGGCAGCATGACGGACATTCGGAAAAGGCGCGCCCGCGATCCCGTGGCGACCCGTGAGGCCATATTGGAAGCAGCCCGTGCGCTGCTGGCCAAGGATGGGCCGGATGGCGTCAGCCTGTCGGAAGTGGCCCATCTCGCCGGCGTCAATCGCGGCACCGCCTACCAGCATTTCGAAACCCGCGAGAAGCTGATCGAGGCGACTGCGGACTGGGTGTCGGAACGCATGTTCCGTTCGGTCTTCGGCGATCCCGAGACGATCGGCGAGCGCCGGGTCGAGGAAGTCGACATTGCCGACACCACCGACCGGCTGGCTTTGTTCGCGATGGACAATCCCGAGCTGTGCCGCATCTGGCTGCTCCAGCTTCTGGCCTCGCCCGATCCGATGGCCGATCCCTTCTGGCGCGAATATGAAGGTTCGCTCCAGCGCTTCGCCAACAGCGATCTCGCCGAAGACGGCGTCGATGCCGAAGTCCTGTCGGTGCTGATGCTGGCCGGTGCCTTTCTCTGGCCGATCTGGGCGCGCAGCCATGCGCGCGAAGAGGGGGAACGGCGGGCCCTTGGCCGTCGCCTCGCCCAGGAATGCCTGCGCCTGTGCATGTTCGGATCGATGCGCAGCGACAAATTCCCCGACATTGCCGAGCGGCTCGGCCGTCCGCTCGCGCCGCTCCCCAGGGTGGCCCAGGGATAGGCTGCCCGATTTCCCTTTCTCTCTTCAAGAAGGACCGACCGCATGTTTTCCGCCATCCTGATCGAAAAGACCGATGACAAGCAGAGCGTGTCGCTCGCGCAGGTCGATGAGGCGCAGCTACCCGAGGGCGATGTGACCATCGACGTCGATTATTCGACCCTGAACTACAAGGATGGCCTGGCGATCACCGGTGCCTCGCCGGTGGTGCGCAAATTCCCGATGGTGCCCGGCATCGATCTGGTCGGCACCGTCCGCAGTTCCGATCATGGTGACTGGAAGGCCGGCGACAAGGTGGTGCTGAACGGCTGGGGCGTGGGTGAGGGCCATTGGGGCGGCCTCTCCCAGGTCGCCCGGCTGAAGGGCGACTGGCTGGTGCCGCTGCCCAGCGCTTTCACGCCGAAGCAGGCGATGGCGATCGGCACGGCCGGCTATACCGCCGCGCTCTGCGTCGAGGCGCTGATGAAGGCGGGCGTGACCCCCGACCAGGGCGAAATCCTCGTCACCGGCGCGACCGGCGGCGTCGGCAGCGTTGCGGTCGCTTTGCTCAAGAAGGCGGGCTTCACCGTGATCGGCTCCACCGGCAAGTCGGCCGAGGGCGACTATCTCAAGACGCTGGGCGCCGACGGCGTGATCGACCGTGCCGAACTGTCGGAAAAGGGCAAGCCGCTGCAGAAGGAGCGCTGGGCCGGCGTGGTCGACTCGGTCGGCAGCTTCACCCTCGCCAATGCCTGCGCCCAGACCCGCTATGGCGGTGCGGTCGCGGCCTGCGGCCTCGCCCAAGGCGCCGATTTCCCGGCGACCGTCATGCCCTTCATCCTGCGCGGCGTGCGCCTGCTCGGTGTCGACAGCGTGATGGCGCCCAAGCCCGTGCGCCTCGCCGCCTGGGCGCGGCTGGCGCGGGATCTCGATCCGGCACTGCTGGAGGTGATCGCGCAGGAAATCTCGCTCGGCGATGCGATCGGCGTCGCCGCCGACCTGCTCGCCGGCAAGGTGCGCGGCCGCGTCATCGTCGACGTCAACCGCTAAGCCGATGGCTGCGCTCTCGATCGTCGCCGGCCCGCCTCTGTCGGAAGAGGAGGGCCTGGGCACGCTGACGCTCGGCGGCTGGCTGCGTGAGGTCACGCAGGCCCATGCCGGGCGGGAGGCGCTGGTCTTCCACGGACCCGATGGCGTGGTCCGCTGGAGCCATGACGATCTGTGGGCGCAGGCCAATGCGGTCGCCCGGTCGCTGGTCGCCTGTGGCGTGGGCAAGGGCACGCGCGTCGGCGTGCTGATGACCAACCGGCCGGAATTTCTCTCGGCCGTGTTCGGCGTGGCGCTCGCCGGCGGCGTCGCCGCCACGCTCAGCACTTTCTCGACCCCGGCCGAACTCGACCATCTGGTCCAGTCCTCGGCCTGTTCCGTGCTGCTGCTGGAGCGTAATGTCCTCAAGAAGGATTTCGGCGCGATCCTCGCCGATCTGGAACCGGCGATCGGCGTCGCCGGCGACGGCCGGCTCGTCTCCACCCGCTTCCCCTTTCTGCGCCATCTCGCCGCCGTCGACGGAGCGATGGACCGGATCGAGGGCTGGAACGACTTCCTCGCGCGCGGTGACGCGGTCGATCAGGCGCTGGTCGATGCCGCTGCCGCCACCGTCATGCCGGCCGATCCGGGCGTGCTCTTCTTCTCCTCCGGCTCCACCGCCAAGCCCAAGGGCATCATCAGCGCCCATCGCGGCCCGACCCTGCAGCTCTGGCGCTGGAAACGCTTCCTGCAAGCGAAGCCCGACGCCCGCGCCTGGTCGGCGAACGGCTTTTTCTGGTCGGGCAATTTCTGCATGGCGATCGGCGGCGCGCTGACCGGCGGCGGCAGCCTGATCCTGCAACAGACCTTCCAGCCGGCGGAAGCGCTGAGCCTGATGGAAGCGGAAAAGGCGACCATGGCCTTTGCCTGGCCGCATCAATGGGCGCAGCTGGAAGCCGCACCCAATTGGGGCGATGTCGATCTGTCCTCGCTATATTATGTCAATCCGGCCAATCCGCTCGGCCGCCATCCGACCGTCAGCACAAACTGGCAGGAGCCGATGGCCGCCTATGGCAATACCGAAACCTTTACGATCAGCTCGATCTTCCCGTCGGGCACGCCCGAGGAGCGGATCGCCGGCAGCCATGGCGCGCCGCTGCCCGGCAACATCTTCAAGATTGTTGATCCGCTCACCGGCGCGGTCGTGCCGCTCGGTGAACGGGGCGAGATCGCGGTCAAGGGACCGACCTTGATGCTGGGCTATGTCGGCATCCCGCTCGATGACTCGGTCGATGGTGAGGGCTTCTTCCGCACCGGCGATGGCGGCTGGTTCGACACGGAAGGACGGCTGCACTGGGAAGGGCGGCTCAACGACATCATCAAGACTGGCGGCGCCAATGTCTCGCCGATCGAGATCGACAGCGTCATCAAGACCTGTCCGGGCGTCAAGGTGACCCAGACCGTCGGCGTCCCGCATGAGACGCTGGGCGAGCTGGTGGTCACCTGCATCGTCCCGCATGCGGATGCCACGCTGGACGAGGACGGCATTCGCGGCTTCGCCAGGGAGCAACTGGCCAGCTTCAAGGTGCCCCGTCGCGTCCTCTTCTTTGCCGAGAGCGATCTGGAACTGACCGGCAGTGCCAAGATCAAGACCGCCGACCTCAAGACATTGGTGGTGAAGCGGCTGGAGGTCGAGGCGGCGTGACCGATCCGGCCGGGCACTTGCCGGCGCCGCAATGCCTTGGTCGCCGGTCGCTGCTGCTGGGCGGTGGCGCGGCCTTGTTGCTGCCGGGCCAGACGGCGGCGAGGCGCGGCGCATCGACGCTGGGCCTGGCCGACACGACCGTGCGCAAGGAACTGGCGCGCGACTATGCCGGTACGCTGCGTGCGGTGGCGGCAATGGGCTATGGCCGGTTCGGCTTCCGCCTCGCTTCCTATGTCGCCAACGACCCGTCCGAACCCACGCCGCAGGACAAGGCCCGCATGGTGCGCGACGCGGGCATGACGGTGGGCGTGGTCCGGCTCGGCGTGCGCGGCGCAGACTATGACCGGCAGTTCGATCAGGCGGCGGCGATCGGCGCGAACATCGTCGCGCTGACCACCGCGCCGATCTTCATCGCCAGCCGCACGCTGGGCCAGACGACCCGCGCCGCGCTCGACGCCTATATCCCGCAGCTTGCGGCGCTGGGGGGAAAGGCGAAGGCGGCCGGCCTGACGCTTGCCTATCATAATCACTGGTATGATCTGATGCCGATCGACGGCGACCGGCCGCTCGACCTGATGGCCAGCCGGATCGCGCCGGATCTGCTCTCGTTCGAGGTCGACCTGGCCTGGGCCTGGTATGCCGGCGTGGCGCCGCTCGAACTGCTGGCCGCGCTGGGACCGCGCGTGGTGTCGATGCATCTCAAGGACATCGACCGGAACCATGGCACGGCGATCACCGACCATGCGGTCACCCCCGGCCGTGGCGAGATGGACTATGCCGCGCTGATGCCGCGCCTCGCCCGGCTGACCCGCGCGACCGGCTATGTCGAGGTGGACAATCCCCAGGATGGGCTGGCGGCGGCACGCGCCGCCATGGCCTATCTGCGCGGGCGATAGGGTTTCAAACAGAATAGGAGGCAGAGGATGGCGGGACGTTTCGCGGGCAAGACCGTGCTGGTGACGGGCGGCGCGGCGGGGCTGGGGCGCGCCTATGCGCTCGCCTTCGGCGGCGAGGGCGCGCATCTGATCCTGGCCGACATCAACGAAGCGGGGCTGGCCGAGAGCAAGGCGCTGGTCGAACAGCTTGGCGCCACCGCCGCCGTGCATCGCGTCGACATGAGCGACGAGGCCGATATCCAGGCCTTCGCTGCTGATGTGCTGGCCGTCCATGACCGCCTCGACGTGCTGATCAACAATGCGGGCCTCCATGCTGGCGAGATTGCGCGCGGTTTCTTCGGTCTGGGTCAGGCCAAATGGCAGCATTATTTCGCGGTCAACACCATCGGCCCGCTGCTGCTGGCCGAAGCGTTGCGACCGGCGCTGGCGAAGGCGAAGGGCGTCATCATCAACAAATCGTCGATGGCCAGCTACAACCCGGCCACCGCCTATGGCATCACCAAGGCCTCGCTCAACATCTTCACCCATGCGATGGCGATGCAGTTCGGCCAGGACGAGATACGCTGCGTCGGCATTGCGCCGGGCCTGATGGCGACCGAGGCGGCGCAGGACGGTGTTGCCGCCGACAATTGGGAACGGCTGAAGGGCATGCAGTCGGTCAAGCGCCAGGGCACGGCCGAGGATATCGCCAATCTCGGCCTGTTCCTCGCCTCCGACGAGGGCAGCTTCATCAATAATCAGGTGATATTGTGCGATGGCGGCAACCAGATGCGCGGTTTCCGTTTCTGATGGCCGCGCCCGATTTCGCCGACTGGCTGGCCATCGCCAATGTGAAGGCGCGCTATTGTCGCCTGCTCGATACCAAGGATTGGGACGGCTTTGCCGCGCTGTTCACGCCCGATTTCCGGCTCGACGCGACCGGATCGGGCGGCCCGCTGCTGGAGGGGCGCGACGGTGCGATCGCCAGCGTCCGCGCCTCGATCGACGCCGCGCGCACGGTCCATCATGTCCATTCGCCCGAAATCGTCATAGACGGCGATGCAGCGACCGCCATCTGGGCGATGCAGGACCATCTGGTCTGGCCCGATGGCCGCAGCCTGATCGGCCATGGCCATTATCATGAACAATATCGCCGCGAAGACGGCCAATGGCGCATCGCCCGATCCCGCCTCACCCGGCTGGCGATCGACATGAAGGCGCGACCGGCCTGAACGGGAAGGCGGGCACCATGTCGTCATGCGTGGGGGATGTTGCCTTGTCCGCGCCACATATCTCCTCGATAAGGGATCATGACAGATCAAAGACATGATGCGGCCACGACGCTGGACCGCATCCAGCAAAATTTCCTGGCACGCTCCGAACGCCAGCTTCTCACCTGGCTGTGCGCGCATATGCCGCGACAGGTCACGCCGGACCTTTTGACCCTGCTGGGGCTGATCGGCGCGCTGATGACCTTCATCGGTTATACCGCCAGCAATGTCGGTGCATCCTGGCTGCTGCTCGCGATCCTGGGTTATGTCGTCCAGTGGTTCGGCGATTCCATGGATGGCAGCCTGGCGCGCTACCGCCGGATCGAACGCCCCTCCTATGGCTATTTCATCGACCATAGCTGCGATGGACTGGTGACCTTGCTGATCCTCGCCGGCATCGGCCTCAGCCCCTATGTCACCATGGATGTCGCCCTGGTGGCGCTCGCCGGCTATCTGCTGCTGTCGATCCACGCCTATCTCTCCGCCCGCGTGCTGGGGGAGTTCAAGCTCTCCTATCTGTCGGCTGGCCCGACCGAATTGCGGCTGATGCTGATCGCGCTGACGGTGATGATGATGGTGCTGGGCGACAAGCCCGGCCTGTTCGGGCGCTGGTCCGGCTTCGACATCTTCGTCGGCACGGTCGGGGTGATCCTGATCATCCTGTTCGTCGGCCAGACGCTGGTGACCGGGCGCCGCCTGGCCGCGCATGAGGCGGCAAACGGCCGGGGCTGATCGCCCCTATCCGCCGCCGGGCTCGGGTCCGAAGGACAGGCCCGACGGCGGCGTCTCGCCTGTCCAATGCGCGCGCTGCGCCGCGACCTGCGCCACCGCCCGGTCCCAATAGGCGCGGTTGTTGGCGAGCATCCTGATGTCGAAGCTGTCGGCGCCGCGAAATTCCAGCACCTCGACGCCCTGATCGCCGGGCACATAGGTGTAGGGGACGTTGGCGCCGACGAAGAAGCCGTCGCCCGCGCCCAGTTCCTCCGTGCCGATGCGCAATGATCCGGCGAGGATGAAATAGAGGCAGTCGACATCATGGCTGTGGCGCGGCAGCGGAAAGCCGCTGCGGAACCAGGCATGGGTGAGGCTGAGGCCCGGCATGGAAAAGAGCAGCCTCACCCGCGTGCCTTCCAGCATGCCCGCCTCGACCGCGGCGATGGATCCTGCCATCTCGATCGGCGTCGGCGGCACCGTCGCCATCAGGCCGCTTTCCTCGAAATCGGTCGCATCCTTCGCGCGGAACAGGGCGAAGCGGGGCGCGGCTACAGGGTCGGTCATCACGCGTCCTTCCGGCATGATTGCCGCGCCAGGATGGGGAGCGCTGCCGACAGGGTCAATTCGCGCCCGCTTCTCAATGCCCCGGCGATCATTGGCCGGCGGCTCTGGCATGTGCGGGGCATCCATGCTGGATTGCCGCCGCACACAGGGTCGGGACCAGCCGGCCGGGCAGCCGGGGACGAGGAATGAGCCTGTATACCACCATCCATTTGCACAATGTCGCGGCCGGCCGGGCGGAGGATTATGCCCGCTGGTTCGACGGCGCGCATCAGGCGGATCTGGCCCGGCTGCGCGGCTTTCGGTCGGCCGATCGCTATGAGGTGACGCCGCAGCAGATCATGCCCGACATTCCCCAACCCTGGCGCTTCCTGTCGGTCTATGAGTTCGACTATGCCGCGCCGGAGATCGACCTGCCGGCGCTAGCGCCCTTGCTGGCCGATGCGCGCGACGCGGGGCTGATCGACGACAGCGACGAAAGCGAGCGCATCCACAGCTACGCCATGTATTCGGACTGGGTCGCCAGCCCCAATCACCAGGCCGACCAGCCCTTTTCCGGGGTGTCGATCATCCTCGCCAATTTCGTCGCCGGGCGGGAGGCGGAATATCATCACTGGTATGACACGGTTCATGGCCCCGAAGTGACCCGCGTGCCGGGCAAGGTGGCGATGAAGCGTGGCCGGCTGTCGCCTTTGCAGGTCGAGCCGCGCCGCTATTGTCCCGGCAGCGACCTGGTCTTCTGTGCCCAGCAGACCGACGACCTGCTGTTCACGGTCAAGGATTTCAGCGCCCGCGCGCGCGGCGTCAGCCCCAGCGGCGTCGCCTTCCAGCCGCGCTCCTCGGCCGGCTCCTTCGCCCGCACGGTCCATTATTTCGCCAGGGTCAGCGGCACCCGCTTCTGGCCCGGCGGCATCGCCTATGATGGCGACCTGTCCGTCTACCCGGCCGATTTTGCCCGGCCGGCGGGCTGAATTTCCCAACTATCGCGCGCGCGATGCGGCGCCATCTTGCCGCGCCGCGGACGACATGCGCAAGTAAATGCCAACAGCACAAGAACAGGTGGAGCGAGAGGTGAGCAAGGTCATCGTCATTACCGGTGCGGGCGACGGGCTGGGACGCGCATTGGCACGGCGGTTCGCGCGCGATGGCGAAACCGTCATTCTGCTGGGCCGCACCCTGTCGAAGGTCGAGGCGGTCGCGCAGGAACTGGGCGAACCCCATTTCGCGGTGGCATGCGATATCGGCAATCCCGATTCCGTCCGCGCCGCCTTTGCCACGATCGCGCAGCGTCATTCTAGGATCGACGTGCTGATCAACAATGCCGCGATCTACGAACCCTTCACCCTGGCCGAAGTGCGCGACGAGCAGATCGCAGCATCGCTCGCCACCAATGTCGCCGGCCCGATCCATTGCGCGCGGGAGGCGCTGCCGCTGCTGCGCGGGGGCGGCCATATCATCAATGTCACCAGCGAATCCGTGCCGCTGAAAATGCCGATGCTGTGGCTTTATGCCGGCGGCAAGGCGGGGTTGGAACTGATGTCGGACATGTGGGCGCGCGAACTGGAGCCCGAGGGCGTGCGCGTCACCGTGGTCCAGGCCGGCATGATGATGGACGAGACCAAGACCGGCAGCAGCTGGCCGATGGATGTCGCGATCCGCTTCGCCCAGGAAAATGCCAAGGTCGGCCTCAACCTGCGCGAGCGCGGCATCAGCCATTATAATTCGGTCACCGACGTCTTCCGCGCCGTGCTCGACATGCCGGCGGACCTGCACATCGGATCGGTCGCCCTGAGCGCGCGCAAGCGCTGACCGGGCGACTTATCCACAACATCCACAGAAGTTATCCACAGGAAGGCAATCATGGCCACTCTTCCCGAAGCCAAGCTCTATATCGACGGCGTGCTGCGCGGTGCCGAAGGCGGCAAGACCTTTGAGGTGATCGGCCCCTGGACTGGCGAGCCGGTCGGCACCGCCGCCGATGCCTCACCCGCCGATGTCGAGGCCGCGATCGTTGCTGCCCGCCGCGCCTTCGACGCCACCGACTGGTCGACCAATGTCGACCTGCGCGTCGCGCTGGTGACGAAGCTGCGCGACCTGTTCCAGGCGAACAAGGAACGGCTGTCGGATCTGGCCCGGCATGAGGCCGGCGCCGCCATGGGCGCGGTCGGCCGTGCCCATGTCGACATGGCGCTCGACGGCTGGGACGATTATCTCGCCGTCTTTCCCAAGCTGGAATGGGAAAAGGATTATGGCGGCCGCACCGGCTATGGCTTCGAAAGCCTGCGCAAGGCGGTCTATGAACCGGTCGGCGTGGTCGCGGCGATCACGCCGTGGAACGTGCCGCTCTATGTGAATGTCGGCAAGGTGGTGGCCGCGCTGCTGGCCGGCTGCACCGTGATCCTGAAGCCCGCGCCCAACACGCCGGGCATGGGCGCGATCTTCGGCGAACTGGCGGCGGAGGCGGGCTTCCCCGCGGGCGTCATCAACGTCGTGTTCGGCAGCGATCCGGCGCTGGCCGGCGAGATGCTGGTCACCGATCCGCGTGTCGATCTTGTCTCCTTCACCGGATCGACGGGCGTGGGCAAGCGCATCATGGAACAGGGCGCCGCCACGCTGAAGCGCGTCTTCCTGGAACTGGGCGGCAAGTCGGCGAAGATCGTGCTCGACGATTCCGCCAATTTCGCGATGGATGTCGCCCAGACCATGCTGGTCTTCCATGCCGGCCAGGGCTGTGCCGTCCATTCGCGCCTGCTGGTGCCGCGCAGCCGCTATGAGGAGGCGAAGGCGATCCTCAAACATGCCTATGCCAGCTTCGGCGACAATTGGGGCGATTTCGACAATCCCCAGCACATCATGGGGCCGGTCATTTCCAAGCGGCAGATGGAGCGGGTGCTGTCCTATGTCGATATCGGCCAGGCCGAGGGCGCGACCCTGCTGGCCGGCGGCAAGGCGCGGCCGGACAAGGGCGGCGGCTATTTCATCGAGCCGACCTGCTTCGTCGACGTCACCAACGACATGCGTATCGCCCAGGAAGAGATTTTCGGGCCGGTGCTGGTGGTCATCCCGTTCGAGGATGATGCCGATGCCGTGCGCATCGCCAATGAAAGCAGCTATGGCCTGTCGGGCGGCGTCAGTTCGGGCAATCTTGACCGGGCGATCAATGTCGCCAAGCAGATCCGCAGCGGATCGATCAGCGTCAATGGCGGCATGTGCATCGCCGGCGACTTGCCTTTCGGTGGCTACAAGGCCAGTGGTGTAGGCCGCGAATGGGGCCTCGAAGGGATCGAGGAGTTCCTGGAAACCAAGCTGATCGCCTGGCGCGCCGCCTGAGGCGCGCGACGGGGCATGGATAGGACGGGTTTTGACGGCAAAGGCATCGATTGCGGCGGACGGGCCGTCGGAACCCAAGGGCCGGGGACGGGCCACCAAGGCGCTGAGCCATAATCTCAATGGCCAGCGCCTGGGTCGCAAGGGGCGCGACACGCGCGAACGCATCCTGGCGGCGACCAACGAACTGCTGGCGGGGCCGGTGGATGTCGAAATCTCGCTGAGCGCGGTCGCGCGCCAGGCCTCGCTCGGCATGACGTCGCTCTATAATTATTTCTCCGATCTCACCGAATTGCTGCTCGCCGTGCTGGAGCCGGTGATGGCCACGGCCGAGGCCGACTATGTCGGCCTGCTGCGGACCCGATGGAGCGAGGAGGAACTGGGCGAGAAGGCGCTGGCCTTCGTCACCGCCTATCATGGCTTCTGGGTCAAGCACTCCCGCCTGCTCCACCTGCGCAACAATATGGCCGATCGCCAGAATGAGCGGATGATGCTGCATCGCGTCCATGCCGCCCAGCCGGTGATGCGGCTGCTGGTCGACCAGATGGATGGCGGCAGCGAAGAGGCCGGATCGCCGGTGTTCAGCATGGGCACCGCGCTGATGACCGGGCTGGAGCGTGTCGTCACCGTCACCACCGACATGGCGCTGCAGAATATCCTCCATTCCCCCCATCCGCTGGCGCGCACCCATTTGCTGCGGGCCGAGGCGCGGCTGATGGAACTGGGCATCCGCGACTATCGCGCGATGCTGCGCGACGCGCGCGTCTGAGAGCAGCGCGCGTTCGACTTATCCACAGGCTTATCGACAGAAGTTATCCACAGCTTTTCCCACGCCTATCTGTGGGAAAAGCTGTGGATAAGTTTGTGGACAGATGAAGGCGCTTGGCATGTGTTTGAAAATCCGGCCGTAGCCGGATTGCCGCACCAGCCCACACCCCCACCCGACCGCCCAGACATGGTATCCTGATGGGAGGCCGGTTGGGGGTGTGGGCTGGTGCCGATGCGCCGGAGGCGCATTTCTCCAAACGAACTCCTATTCCTTCTTGCCGCCAATGCCCTTCAGATAGCGTTCCATCCCCTCCAGATAGGCGGGGTTGAGCATCAGCGCGCTGTTGGCCATGCGTTCGACATGGCGCCCCATGGACGGGCCGACTTCGGCCGCCAGCTCGATCGCGATCTTGGCGGCACCCATCTGCTCGCCATTCTGCTTGGTGAGGTGACGGCAGAAGGCGAGCGCCGCGTCCTCGAAACCCTCGTCGGGCATCACGTCATGCACCAGACCCATGATCAGCGCGCGATCGGCATCGGCCTTCTGGTTGCCCATGATCAGCCAGCGCGCCCAGTGCGGGCCGCAGATGCGGGTCAGGCGACTGACCCCGTTGGAGGCCGGCAGCACGCCGAACAGTCCTTCGGGGAAGGAGAAGGCGGCCGATTTGGCCGCCAGGCGGAAATCGCAGGACAAAGCCATTTCCAGCCCGCCGCCGACACAGGTGGCGTGGATGGCGCAGACGATCGGCTTTTCCACATGCTCCATCTCGTCATAGATGCGCTGCATCCCGTTGAGCTGGAGCCGGTGATTTTCGCGGATGCCGCTGGGCGTGCGGGGATATTCCCTGGGCGACCCGCCGCTCTTCATGTCCGCGCCGGAACAGAAATAGCGACCGGTCGATCGGACCAGCATCACCTTCAGGTCCGGCGTGTCGCGGAAACGGATCAGCGCCGCCTCGAACAGCGCCATCGTCTCGGCCGACAAGGCATTGAGCTTGTCCGGCCGGTTCAGCGTGGCGATGAGGATGCCATCCTGTTCCTGCGTCAGCAGATGGGGGGCTTCGTCCGTCATGCGATCTTCCTCAGGCGCGGGTGCGCGGCAGGCCCAGGCCCTTTTCCGCGATCATGCTGCGATGAACCTCGCTGGTGCCGCCATAGATGGTCGATCCCTGGGCGTGGCGATAGAACATGTTGATCTCCTCCGCCGGCCCCTTGCGCTTGGACAGCGAGGCCGGGGCGGTAAGATCGAGCAGGTCGCGCGCGTCGGTCAGGAACTTCTCCGAACTGAACATCTTGGCCATCGGGCCATAGGCGTGGTTCGGCTTCTTTTCCGACATCACCCATTGGGCGCGATAGGTGATGAGTTCCGACGCCCACAGATTGGCGGCGGTGCGGGCCAGCCGCGCCTGCGCGCCACCATCCTCGATCAGCGGCTTGCCCCTGTGGATATGTTCGCGACAAAGCGCTTCGCCGGCCTGCAGCATCTTGCGCTGATATTTGGCGAAGCCGCCGCCATGTTCCAGCTCCAGGCTGGCGCTCATGGTGCGCACGCCACCGTCAATCTCGCCCAGCCGCCAGCTGTCGGGGATGCGCACGCCATCATAGAAGGTGATGTTGGTACGCTCGTCCTGGAAGGTGTGGACCGGCTGCACCGTCACGCCATCGGCCTTCAGCGGCACGATGAACATGGTGAGGCCCTTGTGCTTGGCCACATCCGGATTGGTGCGGCAGAGCATCAGCACATAGGTGGAGAGGTTAGCACCGGACGTGAACATCTTGGTGCCGTCGATCCGCCAGCTGCCGTCGGCCTCCTGCGTCGCGCGGCATTGCGCCGCGAACACGTCGGAGCCCGATCCGGGTTCGGAATAGCCGAGTGAGCAGATCACCTCGCCGCGCATGATTTCGGGCAGCACCGCCTGCTTCAACTCGTCGGTGCCGAAGCGGTGGATGATGAGCGACACCATCTGCGTCACATTGGCGGCGGGGTTATTATAGCCCTGCTCCTCGAACGCATCCATCGCCGCGGTCTTTTCATAGGCGGACAGGCCCCGGCCACCCACATCCTTGGGCAGGCCGAGATAGAGGAGATTCTGCGCCGCCAGCTTGCGGTTGAGGGTGGGGTTATAGCCCTCCCAGCTATAGTGGAAGGTCGCCCGCATCTCCGGCGTCACATTGGCGGCGAAGAAGGCGTTGATCTCGTCCTTGATCGTCTGCGCGGCTTCGCCCAGGTCGAAATCGACCGGCATCGGCCCGGCGTCGGGCAGGGCGGCGGCCCCATCGGCGTAGAGCCGGCGGCCGGCCTCGTCGAGCCAGCGCTGCGGATCGCCGCCGATCAGCGGCCAGGCCTTGGCCCGCAGATTATAGAGGAAGATGTCATATTCGGTGGTGAGGCCATAGCCGCCGAAGGTGTGGAGCGATTGCGCCACCGCCTTGGCCGCGCTCTGGGCATTCCACCAGGCGGCGATCGATATCGCGCCCCCGGCTTCGGGCGCGCCATCGGCCAGGTCGCGGATCGCCTTCCACACCAGGAACTTGCCGCCGTCGATCTCACAGAGAATATCGGCCAGCGGATGGGAAATGGCCTGGAACTGGCCGATATATTGGTCGAACTGCTTGCGCTCGCAGGCATAGGCGGCGGCAAGCTTCAATGCCTCGCGACCGATGCCAGCCAGACCGGCGGCGATCAGCAGCTTCCATTCCTCGATCCCGGCGGCGAAGGTCGCCAGCGCCTCGGCCCCCGATGCCAGCACCGTGCGCGGATGCGCCGACAGGTCGATCTCCGCGATCGGCGTGGAGGCCAGATTATCCTCCGCCTTGCGCGCCTGTGCCGGCACGGTGACGAGGATGATGTCGTTGTCTGATCGGGCCAGCACCGCTTCGGCTACCAGGCCACCGCCGATCCACTGGACGGGTGTGTCCGCGACATCCTCGAAGGCGAAGCTGGCGACCGCATCGCCCGCCAGCACCCGGCCGAGCAGGTCGGCCGTCGCCTCGCCGCCCAGTTGCGCCAGCAAGCGCGCCGCCACCAGCGCTTCGGCCAGCGGCCCCGATGCCAATGTCCGTCCCGCTTCCTCCATCAGGATGGTCGCGTCGAACAGGCCCAGGCCCAGCCCGCCGGCCTCTTCGGGCACGCGGATCGACAGCGCGCCCAGTTCAGCCAGCCCCTGCCACAAAGCGGAGTCGAAGCCGGTCGGCGCGGCGGCGCGCACCCGCGCCATGCTGCTATGTTCGTCCAGGAAGCGCGCGAACATGTCGCGCATCATCTCCTGATCGTCGGTCAGGTCGAAATTCATGGGGTTCAGGCCTCGGCGGGCGCCGAACGCCGCATCATGACGCTCAGGTCCACCTGGCCAGTGGCGACGCCGCCCATGAAGCCGCCATCGACCGGGAAGACCACGCCATTGACGATGCCGGCCAGATCGCTGTTCAGCAGCACGATGCCGCCCGCCTGTTCGGCCGGGGTCGAGTAACGGCCCATCGGTTCGGCGGCGGCGGCGACCACATCCTTGCCGGATGCGGCCTCGAACGTTGCCATCATCGGCGTCTGGGTCGGCGAGGGCAGGGTGCAGTTGATGCGGATGCCCTTCTTGATGAGATGCGCGCCCATATACTGGGTCCAGACGATCACATTCTCCTTGGAGAAGCTGTAGCCTTCCTTGACCACATCATCGAGATGCGCCTCGCACCAGGCGACGGCGGCGTCATAACCCTTGGTGGTGACGAATTCCATGTTGGTCGGGATGCGGCGGCTCCAGCCCAGCCCGCCGGTGGAGGCGATGCTGGCGATCGCGCCGCCCGGTCCCATCAGCGGCAGCACCTGTTCGGTCAGGTGGCGCAGGCCGATGAAGTTCACCTTCATGACGTCGAGCGGCGGGAAGGACTGGGGCAGGCCGGCGCAGTTGAACAGCGCATCCACCTTGCCGCCGATGCCGGCCACCGCCGCCTCGATCGAGGCCGGGTCGCGCAGGTCGACATTGGTGAAGGAGGCGAGCGGCAGGCTGCTGTCCCTGAAGTCGAGGCCATGGACCTCGGCGCCCAGCTCCAGCAGCAGCTTGGCGGTCGCCTCCCCCATGCCGGAGAAGCAGCCGCTCACGATCACGCGCTTGCCCTTATAGCCCAAAATGTCGCTCATCTCGCTCTCCCGGATTCTCTGATTATGCCTTGGCCTTGGGCGGCCAGCTGATGCTGCCATCATCTTCCTCGACGACGATGATGCGTTCGGGGCAGGCGCGCGCGCCGCGCTTGGCGGTCTGCTGCTCGCCGTCTGCCACGTCGAAACCCTCGGTCGCGATATAGCCGTCCTCGTCCAGCGGATACATGTCCTCGGACACGGCGGCGCAGCGGGCATTGCCCACGCAGCCTGACTTTTCGATGCGGATTCTCATCTGCCCTCTCCGGCTATTCTGACCTTCCTTAGAAAGGAGATTACGGCCCCGATCAACGTGGCGCCCGGCACAATCGCCATCGCGATACGGAGCCGCGATGCGGATCGTCGGTGCGTTATCTGGCATCACCGCACCCAGCCCCTTTGCCTTTGCCGGGCCGCCGGGCAAAACGGGTCCGACAAGAAGGGACGCGTCCTGCACGCGCCCGCCCCAGCAGGGAAGACGGAGAGAATCATGGCCCACGCCACCTTGAGCCCCGCCGCGCCACAGCCGGCCCATGTGCCCGACGCGCTCGTCTATGATTTCGATGTCCATGCCGATCCGGGCCTGCTGGCCGATCCGCATGCGCGCATCCTCGACCTGCTGAAGACGGCGCCGCCGGTCTTCTGGACGCCGCGCAATGGCGGCGGCTGGGTCGCGCTGACCCATGCCGCCAATTATGAAGCGTCGCGCGACACCGAAACCTATTCCAGCGAGTTCGTGCCGGCCGACAAGATGAAGGCGCTGCTCGCCTCGCTGCCGCCGGGCGCGCCGCATATTCCGCAGCCGATCCCGATCACGCTCGATCCGCCCGAGCACACCAAATATCGCCAGCCGCTGCAAAAGGTCTTCTCGCCCAAGACGATCGCAGCCCTGAAGGACAGCATCCGCGAACTGGCCGGCGAGCTGATCGACGCGATCAAGGCCGATGGCCAGTGCGAATTCATGAGCACCGTGGCCGAGCCGCTGCCGGTGCAGGTCTTCCTCAAGATGCTGGGCTTGCCGCTCGAACGGCTGCCGGAATATCGCCAGATCGTGAAGGAGCATATGGAGGCGATCGATACCGATCGCGAAGGCTCCATGCGCCGCTTGCAGCGCATTGCCGCGGCGATGCGCGACACCGTGCTGGAGCGCAGGGATAATCCGAAGGACGATATCATCTCCATGCTGTGGAAGCTGGAGGTGGACGGCCAGCCGAGCACGCTTGCCGACATGGAAAATTACGGCGTGCTGCTGTTCATCGCCGGCCTCGACACGGTGATGAACGGCATGGGCCTTGCCATGCGCGGCCTGGCGCTCGACCTGCCATTGCAGGCGAAGTTGCGGGCCGAGCCCAAGCTGGTGGCCGAAGCGGCCGAGGAAATGCTGCGCCGCTATACCTTCACCGTGCCGATGCGGGTCATCAAGAAGCCCGCCGAACTGGCCGGGGCCAAGATGATGCCCGGCGACATGCTCAAGCTGTTCCTGCCCGCTGCCGATCTGGATGCGCAGGAATTCCCGCAGCCCGACAGCTATGATCTTGATCGCGAGAACAACGTTCACATCGCCTTCGGCGTCGGCCCGCATCGCTGCCTGGGTTCCCACCTCGCGCGCGTGGAGTTGCAGGTTCTCTATGAGGAGATGCTGGCGCGCCTGCCCGAATTCCGGCTCGATCCGGCCAAGCCCACGGTCTTCCATGGCGGCCATGTGATCGGCATCGAAAGCCTGAACCTGGTCTGGGACGTCTGATGGTCTGGCAACGTTCGCGCCCGCGCCTCGATCGGGAAAATCGCGCCTTCTGGACCGGCGGGGCGGAGGGGAAGCTCAACATCACCCGCTGTGATGATTGCGGCCAGTTCACCCATCCGCCGCGCGAGATCTGCCGCCATTGCCAGTCGGAAAATGTCGGCCCCCATGCGGTCGCCGGCACCGGCGCGGTCGATACCTATACGATCAACTATCAGGCCTGGGCCAAGGATATGGAGGTGCCCTTCGTCATCGCCCGCGTCCGGCTCGACGATGTGCCCGGCGTCTATCTGACCACCAATATCGTCAACTGCCCGGTCGATGCCGTCGACATGGATGACCGCGTCCGCGTCACCTTCGAGGAGCAGGACGGCATCTGGTTCCCCCTGTTCGAGAAGGTCGCATGAGCATGGCGCGCGAAGCCTATATCACCGGCATCGGCATGTCGGAGGTCGGCGTGCGGCTGACCCGGTCGCCGCTCGGCCTGACGCTGGACGCCGTGCGCGAGGCGATTGCCGACGCCGGCCTGACGCTCGACCAGATCGATGGCGTCGCCACCTATCCCGGCAAGATGTCGACCTTCCTCGGCTTCTCGCCGGTCAGCTCCGACGATGTGATCGAGATATTGGGCCTCAACACACGCTGGCATATCGGCGCGGCCGAGGCGACGGCGCAGCTGGGCGCGATCGCCGAGGCGGCAATGGCGGTGAAGGCCGGCCTTGCCCGCCATGTCCTGTGCTTCCGCACCGTCTATGAAGCGGCGGCGCTGGCCCGCCCCGAAGAATTTCCGCCGATGGAACGGCGCAAGGATGTGTCGGGCAATTCGCAATGGGTCTCGCCCTTCGGCGCCTTTTCGGCCGCCAACTGGACCGCGCAATTCGCGATGCGCCACATGAAGCGCTATGGCCTGACCCGCGAACAACTCGCCCAGGTGGCGCTGAACGATCATGCCAATGCCGCGCGCAACCCCCGCGCGATCGTCAAGAAGCCGCTGACCATGGACGAGTATATGGCGGCGCGGATGATCAGTTCGCCCTTCTGCCTCTATGATTGCGACCGCTTCACCGATGCCTCGACCGTGCTGATCGTGTCGGCGGGCGATGCGCTGGGCGAAGTGAAGACGACACCGATCCGCATCGCCGCCAGCGCCGGATCGGTCGAGCGCTACAGCTGGGACCAGGCCGAATGGGCGAGCGCCTATCCGACCGGGCGCGACCTGTGGAAGAATACCGACTACAGCGCCAAGGATGTCGATACCGTCCAATTTTATGACGGCTTCGCCTTCCAGCCGATCACCTGGCTCGAAGGACTGGGCTTCTGCGATGTCGGCGAGGGCGGCCAGTTCCTCGAAGGCGGCAAGCGCATCGCGCTCGACGGCGAACTGCCGATGAACACCGGCGGCGGCCAGCTTGGCTGGGGGCGTCTGCACGGCTTCGGCTTTGCCTATGAATCGGTGGTGCAGTTGCGCGGCGAGGGCGGCGAAAGGCAGATCGCCGGCGACCCGAAGGTGGCCGTGGCGACATCGGGTGGCGGCCCCATGGCGGCGGCGCTGCTGCTGGCGAAGGACTGATCGCGATGGACAGCGGCATGCTGGACATGCTGCCCGGCTTTCGCCGTCGCTTCCTGGTGACGCCGCTGCCGGGCCGGGTGACGGCGGCGGTCGAGGATGATTATCACAGCATGGCCGTCATCCTGCATCATGACGGCGCGCGCATCAGTGGCGTCGACGCGATCATGGAGCGGGTGCCCTGGACCACCTGTCCGGGTGCGCCGGTGGTGCTGCAGGCGACCTTCACCGGTGTCGCGCTGGCTGAGGCGGCGGCGCGCGGCGAGAAGAAGGCGAACTGCACCCATTTGCACGACCTGGCCGTGCTGGCTGCGGCGCACGCTGGCGATGACACGCCGACCCGCTATGAGATATTGGCCTGCGATCCGATCGAAGACGAGGCGGTGGCGGAAATCCGGCGCGACGGCACGCCGCTGCTGCAATGGGCGCATCGCAGCCATGTCATGACCGCGCCGGCCGACATTGCCGGCCAATCGCTGATGAAGCTGCGGCCGTGGATCGATGCGCTGGAAGAACCCCGGCGCGAGGCGGCCCGGCTGCTGCAATGGGGCACGATCCTCGCCAATGGCCGGCTGATCCCGATGGAGCGGCAATCGACCGCGACCCGCGTGCCGCCCAACTGCTTCACCTTCCAGCCGGAAAATGCGGTCAAGGCGCAGCGCGTCGGCCGGGTGATCGACTTCACCGCCGAACCTTTGGTGCCGCTCGACCATTTTGATGGTGCCGCCTATGACCGGCCGCGCGACGCACAATAGAGGAAACGGGACGATGGACGAGGCGCGGCAACTGGTAGCCCCCGAATTGCGCGCGGCGCTCGACCTCTTCCCGCCGCTCGATCTCAGCGACCAGAGTATCGCCGCCTTCCGCCAGCCCTTTGCTAACCGGCCCGCCGAACCGATGCCCGAAGCGCTGGCCGCCGTGCAGCGCGAAGAAATCTTCCTGCCCGGCGCGCCCGGATCGCCCGATGTGCGCTGCCTGCTCTATCGTCCGGCCGAGGCGGCTGGGGATGCCCTGCGTCCGGCCTATCTCCATATCCATGGCGGTGGCTTCGTGCTCGGCATGGCCGATATGAGCGACCTGTCCAACCGGGCCTGGGTGGCGCAGCTGGATTGTGTCGTCCTGTCGGTCGATTACCGGCTGGCGCCCGAAACGCCGTTTCCCGGCGCGCGCGACGATTGCTACGCGGCGCTCGGCTGGCTGCATGAACAGGCCGACGCGCTGGGCATCGATCCGACCCGCATCGCCATCGGCGGCGAGAGCGCGGGCGGCGGCCATGCCGTGGCGCTGGCGATCCATGCCCGCGACCTGGGCGCCTATCCGATCCGTTTCATGCTGCTCGACGCGCCGATGCTCGACGATCGCACCGGCAGCAGCGCGCCGCTCCACCCCATCACCGGCCGGTTCGTCTGGACCCCGGTGCAGAATCGCTATGGCTGGGGGGCACTGCTCGGGCAGGAAGCGGGGACCGACCATGTCCCGACCGACGCCGTGCCGGCCCGCTGTCCCGACCTGTCCGACCTGCCGCCTGCATTCATCAGCGTCGGCGCGCTCGACCTGTTCCTGGAGGAGGATATCGACTTCGCCCGCCGGCTGCTGGCGCTGGGCATCGCCATAGAACTCCATGTCACGCCCGGCGCCTATCATGGCTTCGGCCTGGCCGGCCCCGATACGCCGCAGATGCAGGCACTCCAGGCGATGCGCCTCGCCGCCCTCCGCCGCGCCTTGCAGGGGAACTGACGCCGCCCATTAGAGTGCGGGCATGACCTTGTCGGCGAACAGTTGGGCATAGGGCTGGAATTTTGCCGGGGGCAGGCCGGGCGGGAGCATCATCATGATATGTTCGACATTGATGCGCTGCTGCATCGCGCGGAAATGATCAATCGCCGCGTCGGGGGTGAGGATCTGCAGGATGCCGCTGCGCTTGAAGGCGTCGAGCGACATGGGTTTCAGCGCCACCTTGTCGATGCCCGATGCCTGATCCTCGGCCAGCCAGGCGCCGTAGGTCTCGTTCACATGGTGGAAATAGGGGGCCATCTCCGCCATCGCCGCCTCGGGGTCTTCGGCGACCAGGGTGAACAGGCTCTGGATGCGGATGCGCGCGGCGGCCGGGTCTTTCCCCTCGGCGCGCAGCTTGTCCGCATAGAGGCCGCATACCTCCTCATTGCCGAAATAGCCGTCGGCATATTTCGCCACCCGCGCCAGCGCCTTTTCGGCAAAGCCGCCAATATAGAGGGGGATGCGGCCGCGCGGCGCAGCCGGGCGTAGGGACGCGCTGGCGATGCTGTAATGCTGCCCGGTAAAATCGACCGTCTCGCCGGCCCAGAGTTGCTGGACGATCGCGAGGAACTCATCGAAGCGCGCGCCGCGCTTGCCGAAATCGACGCCATAGGCCTGAGTCTCGCGGCGGCGGTAGCCGATCGCCAGTGCCATCTCCAGCCGGCCGTCGGACAGGATATCCAGCACCGCGCATTCCTCGGCAAAGCGGACCGGATGATAGAGCGGGGCGAGCGCGATCGCCGACCCCAGCTTGATCTTGCTGGTACGCGCAGCGATCGCCGCCAGCGCGACATTGGGCGCGGGCATATAGCCATCCTGCGCGCCATGATGTTCGGGCACCCAAGCACCGGCAAAGCCCGCCGTCTCGCTCCAGGCGACGAAATCCAATATCTCGGCATAGAGATCGGCCGGGCGCCGTTCCCATTGGGGCGGGTTCCGGAAATCATAGAGATAGCCGAAGGTCAGCGGGGTGGTCATGATGATGCTCCGAGGGCAGGGCAAAACGCCCGCCAACCCGGTTGGGCGGCGGGCGTGGAAAGGCCGTAGAGGCCGATCCTTATTCGAAGGGTTCTTCGCCCTGCAGCTTGGTGCGGTGCATCATGCGGTTGCAGTCGGGATCATATTTCTCGGCCCGGTGCATGGTGCCGGTATTGTCCCAGATCACCAGGTCGCCGACGCTCCATTCATGGCTGTAGCTGAATTCCTCGCGGGTCGCCCATTCGCGCAGCCCGACCAGGATTTCGGCGCTGTCATAGGGATCGAGATCCTTGACCCGCTGAGCGGTGCAGCCCAGCACCAGCGACTTGCGGCCCGACTTGTGGTTCCACACCAGGGGCAGCTCATTCTCGCCGACCTGGCGCATGCCCTTCAGCTTGGCGAGGCTGGGCTCGGGCTCATAATAGAAGACCGTCGCCCAGACCGAGTGGATCACGCGCAGCGTCTCATATTCGGCCTTCTGCTCGTCGGTCAGCGCCTCATAGGCGGCATAGGTGTTGCAGAAACCGGTATTGCCGCCCCAGGTCGCGGGCACCTTGCACGACAGCAAGGAGGCGAGGATCGGCACATCGTTCATCGTGCCGTCGATATGCCAGTAGAGCGAGCCCTTAAGATATTCGGCGCTCTGCGGATTTTCCTTCACGTCGAGGGTGATCTTGTGGATTTCCTCGCCACCGCGATGCTCGGGGGCAAAGGCGCCCAGCGTCTTGGTGAAGGCGATCTGTTCCTCGTCGGTGAAGTCGATCTTCGGGAAGACCAGCACGCCGCGCTGTTCCAGCAACTCGCGAATCTGCGGCGCCAGTTCGCCGGCCAGCAGCTCCTCCTTGCTGTTGAGGATGCGGCTGCCGATGCTCGGCTTGATATCTTCATGCACGAAACGGGTAATGGTGGTGGCGGACATGCCTTGCTCTCCTATGCATCCCTGCGCGTTTGAACACATGTTCAACATGCCTGCACAGAAAAGTCAATGCCTCTCATTTTTCGGGCGGCAGCAATTCGTCCAATAGCGCCTCGACCGAAGCGCGGGCATCACTATGCCCGCTCGCGACCCCCATGTCGGCCTCCATCACCAGGGTGCGCCCGACCGCCGCGAGCAACAGGCTGAGGCCTGCCGCCGTCACCTTGTGATCGGCGAGTCGATCTCCCAGCAACTGCTCCATCAGTTGCGCCTGGCGATCACGCATCGCTTCGCTGTGGCGGGCGATCTCGGCACGGATCGCCTTGCGATGATTGGCCATGGCGACGAACTCCATCGCCAGCGCGTTGCGGCTGGGGTCGGAAAAGAAGCGCCACAGCGCCCGCACCGGATCGGCGCTGGTCAGCGCCGCCTCGATCATTGCGTCGCTCTGCTCCGCGCCGCGGCGGAACACTGCCAGCAGCAGGTCGTCGGTGGTCGGGAAATAATAATGGACCAGCGAGGGCGGCAGCTCGGCGCGCAGCGCCACCCGGCGCGAACTGGCGGCGGCATAGCCTTCGTCGCGGATCACCTGTTCGGTGGCCTCCACGATCCGGGCGCGGGTTTCGGAGCTTTCGGCGCCGACGCGACGTTTCTGGACCATGGCCGGAGCATAAATGGCCGGGCCGCCCATGCAAGCGTCTGCGCTTTCGTCTGGCGCCTTTGGCGCGTCTGCGCCAGCCTTCAAACGAGGCACGTGACTCGTTTGAACCCCACCCGACCGCCCATCAGGATATCATGGCTGGGTGGTCGGGTGGGGGTGTGGGCCGGTGCGGCCTCTTGAAAATGCGTTTTTCCGCGCATTTTCCAGTAAACTCTTAATGCGACCCCATATAGCGGCCGCCATTGGTGCTGATCGTCTGCCCGGTGATGTAGCTGGCCTCTTCCGACGCCAGATAGGCGCAGGCCGCGGCGATATCTTCGGGCTTGCCGATCCGCTTCATCGGCAGCGTCTGGGCAAAGGCGTCGGCGTCGATCGGCGCGGCGCGCAGCATCGGCGTGTCGATGAAGCCGGGCGGCACCATGTTGAAGGTCACGCCGCTCGGCGCGAATTCCAGCGCCAGCGCCTTGGTCATGCCCATCAGGCCACCCTTGGACGAGACATAATGGCCCTGGGCGAAGGAGCCCGACTGGACCGAGGAGGAGGTGATGTTGATCACCCGGCCCCAGCCGGCCGCCAGCATGTCGGGCAGCACTTCCTTGGTCAGCAGATAGGGGCCGCGCAGGTTGATGTGAATGACCTTGTCGAACAGGTCGTCGTCGATATCCATGAACGGGGTGAAGGGGGCGATGCCGGCATTGTTCACCAGGATCGCGATCGGCCCCAGCTTGGCGCGCGTCTCTTCCGCCGCCGCATGGATCGCCGCCTTGTCCGAACAGTCGGCGGTGATGGCGATGGCGGTGCCGCCGGCATCTTCGATCAGCTTGACGGTCTCGGCCGCGCCGTCGCCATTGATGTCCCACACCGCGATCTTGGCCGTATCCTCGGCCAGGCGCAGCGCGATCGCGCGGCCAATGCCTGAACCCGCACCCGTGACCACGGCCGTGCGGCCGTTGAGAGACCTCGTCATCGCAATTCCTTCCTATATGTCAATTTCGGTGTCGCTTTTCAGGCGCCGACCAGTTGCTCGATCGCCTCGATCGTCGTGCGGTGCATCATGCGATTTTCTTCCAGCGGATAGGGATCGACCCGGTGCATCGTGCCGCTATTGTCCCAGATGAGCAGGTCGCCCTCGGTCCAGTCATGGCGATAGACGAATTGCGGCTGGATCGCCCATTCGCGCAGCCGGGACAGCAGCACGCGGCCCTGCGCCGGGTCCATTCCCTCGACATGGTCGGCGGTCGATCCCAGCACCAGCGACTTGCGGCCGGTCTCATGGGTCCAGACCAAGGGATGGACCTTGGGCGTGCGCATCTGCCAGAAATTCAGTTCCGCCACGGTCGGCTCGGGGTTCACATAGCGCTGCGATGTCTCGAAGCTGTGGACCACGCGCAGCCCGTCATAGGCAGTCTTCTCTTCTTCGGGCAGATCGTCCCAGGCGGCATAGGTATTGGCGAAATAGGTGCTGCCGCCGGTCCTGGACAGCGACTTGGCGTTCAGTGTGGCGGCGAAATTGGGCACATCGTCGCTTGCCCCGTCGATATGCCAGAAGAAGGCGCCCTTGATATATTCGGCGCCCGGATTTTCCTTGGGATCGATCGTCACCTTGAAGATGCCGCCTTCGCCCTGCGGCTGGACCCGGCCCAGCGTGTGGGAAAAGGCCAGCTGATCTTCGCGACTCATGTGCAGCCCGCGCACGATCAGCACGCCGCGCCGCTGCAACAGCGCCAGGATCGTGTCGGCATGCTTGCCCGACACCAGGGTTGCCGCGTCGGTCCGGATCTCGGTGCCAATGCGCGGCGTCAGGTCGATCGTCGAAAAGGCCATCATCCGCTCCAGCGGGCGCCTGTCGCGCCGCTCTTCTTGGCTGTCATCAACAGGATTGTTGATTTGACTGTCAAGGAAGCGGCGGCGACATCGCTGCGGCGAAGCGGCTAGCGGCCCGCCCCACGCGCAAAAAGCGGCGTCAGCAGCGCATAGCTGGGATCATTCACCGGCACCGGTTTGTCGCCATGGTCGGCGGCGGGTTGCAGCAGCTTCATGTCGAAGCTCACCACCCGCTTGGCAAAGCGCCACTGGCCATCGACGCGGCGATAGCTGTCGATATAGCGCACCCCCTGGATATCGTGCAGCAGCCCGCCCTTGCCGTCGGGGATCAGGTGCCAGGCAATGGCATAGACCTCGCCTTCGCCGGTATCGCCGTCGACCTCGACCAGATGGTTGCAGACGAAATGATTGCCGATATGCATGTGCGGCAGCGACGCTTCGAGAAAGGCGACATAGCCATCGACCGGCCCGTCATAATAGGCGCCATGGCTGTCGGTCGCGTCGTCGGTATAGAGCGACCGGATCAGCGCGAAATCCTGCCGGTCGACCCCGCGTGAATAGAGCTGGGCCAGTTCCCTGATCTCTTCCCTGGCGATCAGCGTCTCGATCCGGTTGTCCATGGCGTGCTTCCTCTCCTGTCGGGCCGGACCCTAGTCGGGCAGGGGCGCCGGGCAATGGGGCGGGGGCGGATCATCGGCCCGGCGATCCTCCCCTCTGTTCAGGCGGGTGCGAAGGCCCTAAGCCATGGCCCCGATGGATAATCTGCCGACCGACGCGCGCCAGCTGCGCTCCCGCCGCCAGCTGCTCGACGCGATGCTCCACCTGCTGGAAACCCGCCCCTATGATCAGGTGACGATCCGTGAGGTCGCGCGCGAGGCGGAGGTCGGCTACGCCACCTTCTTCCGCCATTATCCGTCCAAGGATGCGCTGCTGCATGATCTGGCGGCCGGACAGATCGCCGACCTTTTGCAACGCGCGCTGCCGATCCTGTTTGCCGATGATGCGCGCCAGTCCTGCATGACCCTGTTCGCTTATGTCGCCGAACGGCGCGCGCTCTGGTCGGCCTTCCTGACCGGCGGCGCGGCGACCATGCTCAAGCAGGAATTTTCCGACCAGGCACGCCAGCTGGCGCAGCAGAGGCCGCATGATGCCGGCTGGCTGCCCGACGAACTGCGCATCGTCTTCGCGGTCAGCGCCACGGTCGAGATTCTCGCCTGGTGGCTGCAGCAGGAACCCGATTATCCGCTCGATCGCATGGCGGAAATTCTCGACCGGCTGGTCGTCACCCCGTCGATGCAGCCCTGATCGGGCAGGGGCATCGCCCCGCCGCTATCTGCGCCCCGTGCGTTGGCGCCTCATCCGGCGCCGCCTAGCATCTTCGCCGCAAGACGGGAGGGGCGGCATGGACGGATTGACGGTGACGACGACGGCCGGCCCGGTGCGCGGCGCCCAGGCGAACGGCGTGCGATGCTGGCGCGGCATCCCCTATGCGCGGGCCGGTCGCTTTGCCGCCCCGGAGGCGCCGGCGCCCTGGAATGATGTGCGTGACGCATCACGCCCCGGTCCGCAATGTCCGCAAATGTATGGCAATCAGGCCAAACGGGCGCGGCTGTCGATGCCCGACTTTGCTGAGGATTGCCTGTCGCTCAACATCCATGTGCCCGACGGCGCGACCGGCTCGCTGCCGGTCTATGTCTGGATCCATGGCGGCGCCTTCGTCGCGGGTGGCGGCCATAGCTATGACGGCAGCGATCTTGCCCGCGACGGTGACATCATCGTCGTCACCATCAATTATCGGCTGGGCGTGCTCGGCTTCGTCAATTTCGGCGCGGTCGTGCCGGGCATCCCCTCCAACCTCGGCCTGCGTGACCAGATCGCGGCGCTGGTCTGGGTGCGCGACAATATCGCGGCCTTCGGCGGCGATCCGGCGCGGGTGACGGTCGGCGGCCAGTCGGCCGGCTCCATGTCGGTCTCGCTATTGCTCCATGCACCTGCCGCGCGCGGCCTATTTGCCGGCGCGATCATGCAGAGTGGCGCCGTCAGCCTGATCCATGGCCGCGACCGTAGCGAACAGGTGGCGCGCGATTATATGGCGGCGCTCGGCAACCCGGATCTCGCCGCGCTGCGCGGCATGGACCTCATCCGCCTGTTCGAGGCGCAGGGCACAGCCGGCGCCGCCAATCCCGGCACTATTCCCGCCGCCCCCTGGTTCGACGGCGACCTGCTGCCCGCCTCGCTGGCGGATGCGGTGGCTGAGCCGGCGGCGCGAGTGCCGTTGCTCGCCGGCGCCACGCGCGAGGAAATCCGTCTGTTCGAACTGATGCCCGGCGATATCCTGCCGACCGACTGGCCGGCACTCGAAGCCTTGCTCCATGCCCAATTGCCGGCGGATCATGCGGCCCGCATCCTGGCCGCCTATCCGCGCGACAAGGCGGGGCGCCGCGCGCTCGCCACCGATCTCACCTTCCTGATGCCGACGCGCCATTTCGCCGATCGCCAGTCGGGGCAGGCGCCGACCTGGTTCTATCGCTTCGACTATCGCCATCCGATCGCCGGTGCCGCCCATGGGCTGGACCTGACCCTGACCTGGCCGATGCGGGGCCTGCGCGCCGCCTTTGCGCGGGGCGGGCCGATGCGCGGGCGCCGCGCGGCGCTGGGCCGGCGGATGACCGATCATATCGCCCATTTCGTCCGTCATGGCGCGCCCGAGCCGGACTGGCCTGCCTATACGGTGGACCGGCCGGCGGTGAAGATTTTCGATCTGACGGACCGGGTGGACATCGATCCCGACGGCGATCGCTGGCGCGCCTGGGCGGGCGCTGATGTCGGCGCCGGACTGACGACCCGCGCCTAGCCCTTCAGTGCTTCCAGCACCATGTCGGCATGTTCATGCCTGCATATGAGGAGGTCGGGCATGTAGGTGTCTTCTTGGTTGTAGATGAGCGGCGAGCCGTCGATGCGGGATGCGTGGAGGCCGTGTGCGAGTGCGACGGCGGCGGGGGCGCAACTGTCCCATTCATATTGGCCGCCGGCGTGGAGATAGATGTCGGCCTGGCCCAGGATGACCGCCATCGCTTTGGCGCCGGCGGAGCCCATGGGCACCAGTTCGGCACCCAGCGCTTCGGCGACCGCGACCGCCTGGGGTGCGGGGCGGGTGCGGGATACGACCATGCGCAGTTTCTCGGGCGCGGGCGGCACGACACGCGGCTGGTCGGTGCGCAGGACGATGCCGTCGTCATGGCCCGGCAGCGCAACCGCACCGATGGTCGGCACGCCGTCGATGGCGAGGCCGACATGGACGGCCCAGTCGGCGCGCGCCTCGCCATATTCGCGGGTGCCGTCGACCGGGTCGACGATCCACACCCGGCTGTGCTGGAGCCGCGCCCCATCGCAGGCCATTTCCTCGGAGAGGAGACCATCCTGTGCCCGCTGTTCCCGCAGCGCATGGACGAGAAACTGGTTGGCGGTCTGGTCGCCGGCCTTGCCGAGCGCCCTGGCGCTGAACAGGCCCGAGGCGCGGACCTCCAGCAACAGGCGGCCGGCGGTTTCGGCGAGATGGGCGGCGAGGTCCGCGTCCGTCATGGTCTCTGGGGTCATGACGTTGCTCATTTGAGCGGCATGATCTTGCGGATGATATGCTCGGCGGCCTCTTCCGGCGTCATCTCGACGGTGTTGACCCGTATCTCGGGGCTGGTGGGTGCCTCATAGGGACTGTCGATGCCGGTGAAGTTCTTGAGGGCACCCGATCGGGCCTTCTTGTAGAGACCCTTGACGTCGCGCGCCTCGGCAACCTCGAGCGGGGTATCGACGAAGATCTCGATGAACTCGCCGTCCGGCAGCATCTCGCGCACCATCTCGCGCTCGGCGCGGAAGGGGGAGATGAAGGCGGTCAGCACGATCAGCCCCGCATCCGCCATCAGCTTGGCGACCTCGCCGACCCGGCGGATATTCTCGATCCGGTCCGCCTCGGTAAAGCCCAGATCCTTGTTGAGGCCATGGCGGATATTGTCGCCATCGAGCAGGAAGGTGTGGCGGTTCATCAGCGCGAGCCGCTTTTCCACCTCATTGGCGATGGTCGACTTGCCCGAGCCGGACAGGCCGGTGAACCAGAGGATGCGGGGCAGCTGGTTCTTGAGCGCGGCATGGGCCTCGCGGCCGATGTCGGTCGCCTGCCAATGGACATTCTGCGCCCGGCGCAGCGAGAAGTGGAGCATGCCCGCCGCCACGGTGCGGTTGCTGATCTTGTCGATCAGGATGAAGCCACCCAGGGTCCGGTTGTCGGCATAGGGCTCGAAGCTGATCGGCTTGTCGGTCGCCAGTTCGGCAACGCCAATGGCATTCAAGTCCAGCGTCTTGGCCGCCAGATGCTCCATCGTGTTGACGTTGACGACATATTTGGGCGCCTGGACGGTGGCCGATACGCTCTGCGTGCCGATCTTGAGCCAATAGGGCCGACCCGGCAGCATCGCCTCGTCATCCATCCACACGATGGTCGCCTCGAACTGGCTGGAGACCTCTGGCGGATTGTCGGCGACCGCGATGACGTCGCCGCGCGAACAGTCGATCTCGTCGGCGAAGCAGAGCGTGACCGACTGGCCGGCAATGGCTTCGTCGAGGTCGCCGTCACCACCGGTCCCGCTTGCCGGGCCGGTTCCACCCGGCATCGTCACGATACGCGAGATGGTCGATGTCTTGCCCGAGGGCAGCACCCGCACGGCGTCGCCCGGCTTGACCGATCCGCTGGCGATCAGCCCGGCAAAGCCGCGAAAGTCGAGGTTCGGGCGATTGACCCACTGGACCGGCATGCGGAAGGGCTTGGCCGCCGCGGTGGTGGCATCGACCTCGACGCTTTCGAGATGGGCCATCAGGGTCGGCCCCTGATACCAGGGGCTATTGTCGGACCGGGCGGTGATATTGTCGCCCTTGAAGCCGGAGATGGGGATCGGGGTGAAGGCACTGATGCCGATCGATTGCGCGAACGCGGCATAATCGGCGACGATCTTGTCGAACACCGCCTGGTCATAGCCGACCAGGTCCATCTTGTTGACGGCCAGCACGATGTTGCGGATGCCGATCAGGTGGGCGAGGTAGCTGTGGCGCCGCGTCTGGGTGAGGATGCCCTTGCGCGCGTCGATCAGGATGACGGCCAGGTCGGCGGTGGAGGCGCCGGTGACCATGTTGCGGGTATATTGTTCATGGCCGGGCGTATCGGCGACGATGAACTTGCGCTTCTCGGTGGCGAAGAAGCGATAGGCGACGTCGATGGTGATGCCCTGTTCGCGCTCGGCGGCGAGGCCATCGACCAGCAGGGCGAAGTCGATCTCGCCCCCTTGCGTGCCGACGCGCTTGGAGTCGGCCTGCAATGCCTCGAGCTGATCCTCGAAGATCATCTTCGAATCATAGAGGAGCCGCCCGATCAGGGTGGACTTGCCGTCATCGACCGAGCCGCAGGTGATGAAGCGCAGCATGGTCTTGTGCTGATGGACGTCGAGATAGGCGTCGATGTCCTGCGCGATCAGCGCATCGGTCTGGTAGATCGGGGCCTGGCTGTCGGGCTGGGTGAGCGTATCGGTCATTGGCTTTGTCCCGTCATCCCAGCGTAAGCTGGGATCTGGTTGATCTTGGAGAGGGTCAGCCCGGAGGCCTGAGGCCCCGGCCTTCGCCGGGGTTGACGCTTCGGAACGCTACGCATTCCGTGGCGCGTCAAAAATACCCCTCCTGCTTCTTCTTCTCCATGCCGGCGCCGCCGGCATCCTTGTCGATGGCGCGGCCCTGGCGCTCGGATGTGGTGGTGAGCAGCATCTCCTGGATCACCTCCGACAGGGTGCTGGCCTCGCTCTCGACCGCGCCGGTCAGCGGATAGCAGCCCAGCGTGCGGAAGCGGATCGAGCGCTCGACCGGCACTTCGCCGGGCGCCAGCGGGAAGCGGTCATCATCGACCATCAGCAGCATGCCGTCGCGCTCGACGGTGGGGCGGGGGGCTGCGAAATAGAGCGGCACGATCTCGATGCCTTCCAGCTGGATATATTGCCAGATGTCGAGCTCGGTCCAGTTGGAGATGGGAAAGACGCGGATGCTCTCGCCCTTGGCCTTGCGGGCATTGTAGAGGTTCCACAGTTCGGGCCGCTGGTTCTTGGGATCCCAGCCGTGCGAGGCGGTGCGGAAGGAGAAGATGCGCTCCTTGGCGCGGCTCTTCTCCTCGTCGCGGCGTGCGCCGCCGAATGCCGCGTCGAAGCCGAACTTGTCGAGCGCCTGCTTCAGCCCTTCCGTCTTCCACATGTCGGTGTGGAGCGCGCCATGGTCGAACGGGTTGATGCCGCGGGCCTGCGCCTCGGGATTATGATGGACCAGCAGTTCCATGCCCGCGTCGCGCGCGGCCTTGTCGCGCAGGTCGTACATCGCCCGGAACTTCCAGGTGGTGTCGACATGCAGCAGCGGGAAGGGCGGCGGCGAGGGATAAAAGGCCTTCTTCGCCAGATGCAGCATCACCGCCGAATCCTTGCCCACCGAGTACAGCATCACAGGCCGCTCCGCCTCCGACACCACCTCCCGCAATATATGTATGCTCTCCGCCTCTAGGCGCTCCAAATGGGTCAGGTTCCGGGTCATGGGCTCGCTCGCGCCGCAGGGCGGCATAAGGGTCTATAATGTGCCGTCGAAATGACCCCGCTGCGCCCGCCGGGCAAGATTGGCTTTGTTAAGCCGGGTAAACCCCATCTTCTTTCGTCCTGCCGGGTGAGGGCATGACCAAGGGCATGACAGAGCGGAGAGGCGGACCTATCTCATGCGTCACGCACGGCCCCAACCGACAGGATGTTTCTCACCCCATGACGACCGCTCTTCCCACCCGCCGCCTGGGCGCACTCACCGTTTCCGCCATCGGCCTTGGCTGCATGAACCTCTCCCACGCCTATCTGCCGCGCCCGTCTGCGGACGAGGCCGAACGGCTGCTGCGCCATGCGCTCGATGTCGGCGTGACCTTCTTCGACACCGCCGCCCTCTATGGCTTCGGCGCCAATGAGGAATTGCTCGGCCGCACCATCATGGACCGCCGCGCCGATTTCATCCTCGCCAGCAAATGCGTGCTGGCGGAGATTGACGGCAAGCGCGGCCTTGACGGCTCGCCCCAGGCGATCACCCGCGTGCTGGAGGATTCGCTGCGTCGGCTCAGGACCGACCATATCGATCTCTATTATCTCCATCGCCTCGACCCGAAGGTACCGATCGAGGAATCGGTCGGCGCGCTGGTGCGCGGCGTGGAGGATGGCAAGATCGGCGCGATCGGCCTGTCCGAAATGTCGGCGGCGACGATTCGCCGCGCCCATGCTGTGCATCCGGTGACGGCGGTACAGACCGAATATTCACCCTGGAGTCGCAACCCGGAGGTTGCCGTGCTCGACGCCTGCGCGGAACTCGACATCGGCTTCGTCGCCTTTTCGCCGG